>NZ_JACHLY010000001.1:1395000-2810000 GCF_014204715.1 Streptomonospora salina | reverse complement strand
CCCCGCCTGCACCCGGCCGAGTGGCTCTCACCACACGGGGCGGCCAGGAGTCGCATGTTCGATACAGAAGCATTATCTTGCTAGGAAAGTAATTCCATCACTCCGTCCCCGGAGGGACCCCATGAGCGAGCCTGTGAAGCTGAGCATCATCTACTACTCCTCCACTGGAACGGGCTATGCCATCGCCCGCGAGATCGAGGAGGCCGCGCAGAAGGACGGCGCCGACGTCCGCCTGCGCAAGGTGCCCGAGCTGGCTCCCGCCGAAGCGATCGCCGCCAACCCGGCGTGGCAGGCCAACGTCGAGGCCACCGCGGACGTCGCCGAGGCGGTTCCGGACGACGTCGTCTCGGCGGACGCCGTCATCTTCGGCTCGCCCACCCGCTACGGCAACATCGCCTCGCAGCTGAAGCAGTTCATCGACCAGCTCGGCCCGCAGTGGCAGCAGGGCCTGCTCGCCGACAAGGTCTACAGCGGCTTCACCTCTTCGGCCACGCTGCACGGCGGCCAGGAGTCGACGCTGCTGGCGCTGTCGAACACCTTCTACCACTTCGGCGGCATCATCGTGGCCCCCGGCTACACCGACGCGAGCAAGTTCGCCGACGGCAACCCCTACGGCACGTCGCACGTGGACGCCCAGGGCAACAGCCCCGTCGACGACGTGACGCGCACCGCAGCGCAGGTCCAGTCCCGGCGCGTGGTCCGCGTAGCCGCCGACCTCAAGGCCGGTAAGACGGCCGCCTGAGGCGCGAAGCCGCGCGCGGCGATCCGCGTTCGCACCCGGAGGGGGCCGCTCGTGCGGCCCCCTCTTCTCGTGTGCGCGGCCGCGGACCGGCGCGCGCACGACCGGCGGACGGGTCCCAGTTCATCCGCAGTTTCGCCTCCGCTCCGGTCATCCACAGCGCGAAAGCGAGGCAGCCGGCGTCGAAGGCCACCAGGTCACCGTCCCAGCGCTCTGCGGATCCGCGGGTCCGCTTCCGGCTCAGCAGTAGCGCGCCGGCGGCGAGGTTGAGCCCGGCCCACACGCCGTTGGCCACAGGGCCGGACCCCCGGCCGGCCAACGGAGTCATGTGCCGTCGCCCGCCGGCCGCGGTAGCGATGTGCGGTGCACTGTTGGCGATGAGCACACCGGCGGCGAAAGCACGGATCCGTCGTATCTCCATAGCCCGCCAGGCTAGATCCGCCACTGTCGCCGGCACCAGGTCCGCAAGCGGACACGGCGGCACGTCGACACGTCGACACAGCGACACGTCGGCTCTGTACCGGCGCGCCCGGGACGGCGGAGGAAGCGCACGGGGACGGGCCGTTCGCTGACGTCGGCGTGCGGCGCCGTCGGCGGCGCCGCACCCGGCTTGGTGGACGGATGCGGCGCCCGGGCCCGGCGACGGCTCTCCGGCACTGGAGGTTGGGAGCGCTCCCGGCCGGAAGGCCGCCGCCGGACGTCTCAGCGGACCGGGCTTCTAGCCGGTCCGGTGGGCCCCGGTCAGGGCGCGGAGCAGGTCAGCTCCGGGACGGGGTTGCCGCCGCTGTGGGTGCCCTGGAAACCGAACGCCGTGCTCTGCCCGGCGTCCAGGCCGCCGTTGTAGGACACGTCGTTCGCGGCCACCTGCGACCCGCTGGAGCTGACTTCGGCGTTCCACGCGCTGGTGACACTCTGGCCGTCGTCGTAGGTCCAGGAGACCTCCCAGCCGCTGACAGCTTCCTGCGCGGTGACGGTCACCTCGGCGACGAAGCCGCTGTCCCACTCGTTCTGCACCGTGTAGTCGGCCGTGCAGGCTCCCGACGGTTCCTCGGTGGGCTCGTCCGTGGGGGTGGGGGTCGGATCGGGTGTGGGATCGGGATCGCCCGACCCGTCGTAGACGCTCGCCGTCTCGGCCGTTGCGGCGATCCCGTTCTCCCCCTCGAACAGGCGCTCTCCCCACGGGGTCAGGCTGTCGGGGTTGAAGTCGTTCGTCAGGTCGAGGTAGTCGACGCCGCCGCTGTTGCCGCTGTAGGACCAGCCCAGATAGCCCAGGCCGTACTCCTCGGCAGTGGCCAGGATGGCGTCCTCGTCGGGATCGCCGTCACTGTGGTCGTGTCCGAACTCGCCGACCGCGATGGGCAGCCCGTTGTCCACGAAGTATCCGAGGTAGTCCCGGATCGTGGCGGCGTCCTCGTAGACCCCGTACATGTGGATGTCGAAGAGGACGTTGCGGTCGGGGTCGCTCTCGAATACCTGCGCGGCGTTGTCGCGCATGGTGTTGGTCCAGTCCTGGCCCCAGTTGGGAGCGTCGACCATGATCGTGTGTTCGTAGCCGGCGTCGCGCAGCCGGTCGACCGCGTCGGAGGTGTCGGCGGCCCAGGGCTCGTATCCCTCGTTGCCGTAGGGCTCGTTGCCGATGTTGAGGATGGTGTAGGCCTCTTCGCCTTCGAGCGCGCTCTGGATGTCGATCCAGTAGTCGACTGCCTCGTCCAGGGAGGAGGCCGCGCTCTCTTCGCCGTATCCGGTGGTGTCGTGCACCTCCAGTACGCAGATGAGCTGGTTGGCCTTGCACTCGCTGATGACGTCGGCGACGTCGTCGGCGCCGTTGCGGTTGTACTGGACGCCGTTGCTCAGCACGACGCGGACCGCGTTGGCGCCGAGCGAGCTGATCTCGGCGAAGGACTCGGTCTCGTCGGTGAACCAGGAGTGCGGGTGGTTGACCCCGCGCATGACGAAGTCGTCGCCGTTGGCGTCGACCAGGCGTCCGTTCTCGATGTGGAACCCGGTGTCGGCGTTGGCCGGCTGGACGACGAGGGCGAGGGATAGGAGGAGGGTGGCGGCCGCTGAGGCGGCTAAGGCGAGGCGTGTTCGCATGTGAACTCCTCAAGGTGGGCGTCGCCACGGGTCATGGACCCGGAACGTGTGGACGTACCGGCCGGCCGGACGGCTTCCCCCTGTTGCGCGTTCGCAACTATAAGCGATGTGACTTAGTTAACTCAACTGCCTAAGTAAGATTCCTCGGCGGCGGTCCCGCCCCCGCGCCGACGTCCGGAGCGCACCGCGGATCCGCCTGCACATCAGCGGATCCACGTCTGCGCCGATAGGACGGCTCCGCGCCCTGCCGACTCGTCGACTCCTCGGTATGTCGCTTCGCCGACCCCTCCACCGGGATCCGCCGGCTCCTCGGCTCGGTTACGCTTCCGCTTCCGGCGGTGGGTCGGACTCGACCGGGGCGCCTCCCCGCTCCACCCGCCACCACCGGGTGATGCCGATCTCGGTGAGGAAGGCCGTGTCGTGCCCGGCCACGATCAGCGCGCCGCGGTAGGCCGCCAGCGCCTCGGTCAGCCGGGCGGCGCTGTGCAGATCGAGGTTGGTGGTCGGCTCGTCCAGCAGCAGCAGGTGCGGAGGCGGGTCGGCCAGCAGCAGGCGGGCCAGCGAGACGCGGAACCGCTCGCCCCCCGAGAGCACCCCGGCCGGGTCCTCGACGCGGTCGCCGCGGATGAGGAAGCGCGCCAGGTCGGCGCGCACCTCGTGGGGCGTCGCCTCGGGCGCGGCCGCGCGCACGTTGTCCAGCACGCTGGCCGCGTCGTCGAGGATGTCCAGACGCTGGGGCAGGTAGCCCACGCGATCGGCGGCGCGGACCACCGAGAGGGCGGGATGGGGTGCCGATGCGGCGTCGGCGACCGCCCGCAGCAGCGTGGTCTTGCCCGCTCCGTTGTCTCCGGTCAGCGCGATCCGTTCGGGGCCGCGCACGTGGATGCGGTCCTGCGGGCCGTCCAGCTCCAGCACGGTGCGGCCGGCCGGAACCGCGGTGTCGGGAAGCCGGATGCGGATCCGCTCGTCGTCGCGCACCGCCGATTCGGACTCGGCCAGCGCCTGCTCGGCGTCTTCCAGCTTTCCCGCCTGCATGATGCGGTGCTTGGCCGCCGAGACCTGGGCGTCGCGCTTGCGCTGGTTCATGACGACCTTCGGCTCGCGCTTCGACTCGTTCATCGTGCGGCCGTAGCGCGCCCGGCGGTCGAGCTTGGTTCGCGCCTCGATGAGCTGGCGCTTCTCCTTGCGGACCTCGGTTTCGGCGGTTCTGACCGCGCGTCGGGCCGCCTCCTGCTCCGTTGCCGACTGCTCGGCGTAGGCGGAGTAGTTGCCGCCCCAGACGCGTATGCCGCCGCCGTGCAGTTCGGCGATGCGGTCGACCCGCTCCAGCAGTTCGCGGTCGTGGCTGACGACGACGAGCACGCCGCGCCAGGCGTCGACGGCCTCGTACAGCAGAGCGCGGGCTCTGGCGTCGAGGTTGTTGGTCGGCTCGTCGAGCAGGGTGACGGGCGGCCGGCGCAGGATGAGTCCGGCCAGCGCGGCGAGAATCGCTTCGCCGCCGGAAAGCGAGGCGACGGTGCGGTCCAGCGGCTCGGGGCCGTCGAGCGCGATGCCGAACCGCTCCAGTTCGGCGGTCGCGCGCTCCTCGATGTCCCAGTCGTCGCCGACGGCGGAGAAGTTGGCTTCGGAGGCGTCGCCGGCCTCGATGGCACGCAGGGCGGCGCGGGTGCGGGCGATGCCGAGCAGTTCGGCGACGGTCCGCCCGGTGTCCAGGGGCAGGCCCTGGTCGAGGTAGCCGATGCCGCCGTCCACCCGGACGCTGCCCGAGGCCGGGGCGAGCTCCCCGGTGATGACCTTGAGCAGGGTGGACTTGCCCGAGCCGTTCAGCCCGATCAGCCCGGTGCGCCCGCTGTCGAAGGCGGCGTCGAGCCCGGAGAAGACGGCGGTGCCGTCAGGCCATTCGAAGGCGAGTTCGGAGCAGACGATGGAGTGGGACAAGGGATGCCTCCCGGCGATGCGCCGACGGAACCAGCAGAGCAGTCGCGGTTCGGTTGGTCATTCGCATCGGAAAGGGCCACCTCCGTGTTTTGGCGATCATCCGCTGCGGGCGCTGCGGCACCCGCCACGACCAGCGTCGCAGCGGCTCTGCGCGCGCAGCAACGGATTTTCCGGCGGCCTGCGTCCGTCGAGCGTGCCTCTGGGGCCGCGGCCGGCGCCGAGAACGGATACAGAGACGCACCGGGCGCTCCCGCGGCGGCTCGTTCCACGTGAAACGGCCGCGCCGGTGGGCAGGTCCGGCGCGGCCGCGCTATCCGGGTGGCGCCCTCAGGCGGGGCCGCTACCGATCAGTGGCGCAATCCGTAGCCCAGGCGGAAGAGGGGGTTCTGGCCGTCGCCGCGGTTGATGGGTTCCTGGTCGACCGAGGACGGCCAGGTCACCGGGAGGCGTCCGTGGAAGCGTTCGTGGCCGAAGAGGACGTCGGTCATGCCCGCGCCCTCGGTGCCCGGCAGCCAGGAGGCGACGAACGCGTCGGCGGTCTCAAGCTCCTCATTGATGATCATCGGGCGCCCCGAAACCAGCATGGCGATGCACACGTCGGTTTTGGCGCAGATGTCGCCGAGCTGCTCGCTGTCGGCCTCGCTGAGCGCCAGGTCGCCGTCGTCGCCGATGCCCTCGGCGTAGGGCGTTTCGCCGCCGACCCAGATGCCGACGTCGCCGGAGAAGTCCTGTCCGGTGTCGGTGCCGACGAACCGCGCCTCTGTGTCGGTGCCGTCGGTCTCCCGCTGGACGGCTTCCCAGAGCGTGGTGCCTTCGGTGGTGTCGCCGCCGCTGCCCTGCCAGCTGATGGACCAGCCGCCCATCTGGTAGCCGAGGTCGTCGGCGGTCTTGCCGCCCACGACGATGTCCTTCCCGGAGTCGGGCGACAGCGGCAGCACATCGTCGTTCTTCAGCAGCACCTGCGACTGGGCGACCGCCTCGCGTGCCACCGCGCGGTGCTCGGCGGAACCCACGTCGCCGGTGTAGCTCCGGTCGGTGAAGGGCTTGTCGAACAGCTCCTGGTCGAACTTCAGGTCCAGGATGCGCCGGACCGCGTCGTCGATGCGCTCCTCACTGATGCGGCCGGCGCGGACCTCGCCGACGATGGCGTCGATGTTCTGCTCGTAATCGTCGGGGACCATGATCATGTCCAGCCCGGCGTTGATCGACGCGCGGAGTTTCTCCGCGTAGGAGCCGCCCTCGACCTGGCGCACGCCGGCCCAGTCGGAGATCACCACGCCGTCGTAGCCGAGCTCGCCCTTGAGTACGTCGTCGACGAGGTACTCGTGCTGGTGTATCTTCAGCCCGTCCCAGCTGCTGAAGGACACCATCACCGAGGCCACGTCGGCCCGCACGGCAGCGCGGTAGGGGCGCAGGTGGATGCGGCGCAGTTCGCGCTCGCTCATCCGCGCGTCGCCCTGGTCGATCGCGTAATCGCCCTCGCCGGTGCCCCAGGCGGTGCCGCCGTCGGCGACGTAGTGCTTGGCGGTCGCCGCGACGCTCTCGGAGTCGAGGTCGTGGCCCTGCAAGCCCGTGATCGAGGCGGATCCCATCGTGCGCGCGAGCCGGGGGACTTCGCCGAATCCCTCGTAGGTGCGGCCCCACCGGTCGTCGCGGGGCACGCTCACCGCAGGCGCGAAGTTCCAGTCGATACCGGTGCCCAGCACCTCGTGGCGCGTGACGTTCTGGGCGCGCCGCACCAGCTCGGGGTTGCGCGTAGCGCCCAGGCCGATGTTGTGGGGGAAGACGGTGGCGCCTTCGACGTTGTTGTGGCCGTGCACCGCGTCGACGCCGTAGATCAGCGGGATGCCCAGCCGGCTCTGCATGGCGGCGCGCTGGTAGTCGTCGTACATGTCGGCCCACTCGGCGGCTGTTCCGCCGGCGTCGCCGTCCGGACCGGCGCCGCCGCCGGAGAGCAGGGAACCGAGGCCGTACTCGGCGACGGCATCCGTGTCGTCCATGACGTCGGTGTGGTTCACCTGCGTCATCTGGCCCGCTTTCTCCTCAAGGGTCATCTGCGCGAGGCAGTCCTCGGTGGAGTCGCAGCGGGGTGCCGCGGCGGCGGTCGGGGCTGCCGCCACCATGAACGGCAGCAGTAGGGCACCTGCGGTCGCCGAGCAAGCGGAGAGGAGCGGACGGGATCTGCGCGCGGTGGCCGCGCGGGGACCTGCCATTGGTCGACCTCCTGATTCTGCGCCGTGCGGCGCTTCGAAACCCCAGCGGCCCCACCCCGGCGGTCGTGCGTCGAAGGGCGCCTCCCCTTTCCGTGATCAGCCCATCGCACAAAGTGAACATACTGTAAACAGCCTTTCTCAGACGCGTCAATGGCCGGGGCTGCCGCAGCGGCGTAGTGCGGCCGCCGGGTGCGCATCCCGGCCGCGCTACCGGGACCGCGTCACGCGTCGTAGTCCACCGTCACTTCGGCGGTGACGGGATAGGACTGGCAGGTCAGCACGAAGCCCTCGGCGACCTCGGCGTCTTCCAGCGCGAAATTGCGGCGCATGTCCACCTCGCCGGCGGTGACCTTGGCGCGGCAGGTGCCGCATACTCCGCCGCGGCAGGCGAAGGGCATATCCGCACGCGCGGCCTGGGCGGAGTCGAGGACGGTGGATCCGGCGGGTATCGGCGCGGTACCGGTGCGCCCGTCGAGCACGACGGTGAGGCTTCCTCCGGTCTGGGGCCCGGCGGCCTCGACGCGGCGCGGCGGGGGCGGTGGGGCGTCCACGTGGAACAGCTCGCGGTGCACCCGCTCGGCGGGCACGCCCAGATCGGCGAGGACGCCGCGCGCGCCCTCGGTCATGGCGTAGGGCCCGCACAGCCACACGTGGGCGGTGCCCCGCAGCGGAACGAGCGCCTCCAGCACCCGGCGGAGCCGGTCGGGCTCCAGCCGCCCCGACAGCAGTTCGGCGTCGCGGGGTTCGCGGGAGAGCACGTGGAGGAGGTGGAGCCGGTCGGGGAAGCGGTTCTTCAGGTCGGCGAGCTCCTCGGCGAACATGGCCGTGCGCGCGGTGCGGTTGCCGTAGATCAGCGTGGCCTCGGCTCCGGGGTGGCCGTGCAGCAGCGACGCCGCGATCGACAGCACCGGGGTGATGCCCGAGCCCGCGGCGACGAGCAGGTGCCGCCCGCCCTGGGCGGAGTCGGCGCAGAACGAGCCGGAGGGCGTGGCCACCTCGACCTCTGTGCCGGGGGCGATCTCGTTCACCAGCCATGCGGAGAACAGGCCGCCGGGGACCTCGCGGACGCCGATGCGCAGCGGCCCGCCGTCGGGGGAGCAGATCGAGTAGGTGCGCCGGTGTTCGCCGCCGTCGATCCAGCGGCGCAGCGTCAGCGACTGGCCGGGCCGGAACGCGAAGTCGGCGGCCGATTCCGGGGGGACCTCGAACGTCACCGCCGCAGCGTCGGGGCACAGCCGCTCGACGGAGGACACGCACAGGGTGTGGAAAACCGGGGCCGTGCGCCGCCGCGGCTCGCTGGAGGTGGCGGTCACTCAGATCTCCTTGATGTGCTCGAAGGGTTCGGCGCACGCCGTGCAGCGGTACAGCGCCTTGCAGGCCGTGGAACCGAATTCGGAGGTCAGCTCGGCGGCTCCGGAACCGCACCGGGGACAGTGCAGGGCGCGGCGGCGCGGGGTCAGCGACAGCGGCACCGGGCCGCCGCGGTGCGGCGCAGCGCCGGGCGGTGAGACGCCGTGCTCGGCGAGCAGCCGCCTGCCGCGTTCGGTGATCCGGTCGGTGCTCCACGGCGGGTCGAGCACCGTGCGCACCTCCACGCTGTCGAACCCGGCACCACGCAGCGCCCGGTCCACATCGGCGCGGATGACGCCGATGGCCGGGCATCCCGAGTAGGTGGGGGTGATCCACACGACGGCACCGCCGTCGCCGTCGGCGTCGACCGCGCGCAGGATGCCCAGGTCGGCCAGGGTGAGCATGGGCAGCTCGGGATCGGTGACCGCCGCTGCCGCCTGCCGGGCCCGCACCCGGTCGGATTCGGCCCGAGCGGCCTGTGCGGGGGCTCCCGCGCGCTGGGCGCTCACCAGGTGCCCCTGGGGTGTTCCCGGGCCAGCGACTGCATGTCGCCCAGCAGCTCGGACAGCGCCGGGGTGTGCTCGCCGGCGCGCCCGCGCACGGCGGCGGCATCGAGGGCGGGACGGTGCAGGTCGGCGGCTCGGAGGACGTCGTCCAGGACCGCCGTGCACGCCGCGCGGACCGCGTCCGGCGCGACGCCCGCACCCGCTTCGGCCATGCGGCGCTCCACGGGGTGCACCGCGAACAGTCCGGCGGCGTGCGGCCAGACGGCCGCGGCGGCGGCATCGATACGCCGGCGCGATCGCGCGGTGCCCTGCGCCAGGGCCACCGTCCACCGTGCGGCGTGGTCGCGGTGGTAGGCGACCTCGGCGACACCCTTGGCGGCGACCGCGGCGAGCACCGGGTCGACCGAGCCGCGCAGCTCCTCCAGCAGCGCCAGGCGCCACGCGGAGAACAGCAGCAGCCGCAGCGTGGACTGCGCGAAGTCCCCGTTGGGGATCTCGGCGAGTGCGACGTTGCGGAAGCCGCCGGGGTCGCGGAAGAACGCGAGCGCGTCCTCGGCGGGCACAGGGGAGTCGGACGGCAGCGGGGGAACCGAATCGGGGTCGGCCGCGGCGGCGCGCGCCAGCAGCAGCCGCCCCTGGCCCAGCAGGTCGAGGGAGATGTTGGAGAGTGCGACGTCCTCCTCCAGCTCGGGAGCGTTGCTGCACCACTCGGCGAGGCGCTGGGCGAGCACGAGCGCGTCGTCGCCGAGCATCAGGCAGTAGGCGGCGAGGTCGGCGCGGTCGACGCCTGCGGGCACCGTGGTGTCCACGCCGGCCAGCGGATCGTCGAAGCCGGCCCCGAAAGCCCACTGCGCGGCGTCGCCGCCGACGTCGACCAGACCCGCATAGACCGACTCCTCGTTCGGTTCGGCGGCGGGGGAGTGCGTCATAGCGGCCTCACATACGGGGGACGTCGTCGGGGACGGTGTAGAAGGTGGGGTGGCGGTAGACCTTGTCGCCGCTGGGGGCGAACATCGGGTCCTTCTCGTCGGGACTGGAGGCGGTGATGAGCGCGGAGCGCACCACCCACACGCTCACGCCCTCGTTGCGGCGGGTGTAGACGTCGCGGGCGTTGCGCAGCGCCATGGTGTCGTCGGCGGCGTGCAGCGAGCCCACGTGCACGTGGTTGAGCCCGCGCTTGCTGCGCACGAAGACCTCGTACAGCGGCCAGTCGGGTGCGGTGGTCTCGGTGTCCATCAGTGGCCTCCGTGTGCTGCGCCGCTGCCGGCCGGGGCCTGCTGCTGCGCTCCGCGCGCGGCGAAGGCCGCCGCGGCTTCGCGCACCCAGGCGCCGTCCTCGTGCGCGCGGCGGCGGTGGGCGATCCGTTCGGCGTTGCAGGGGCCGTCGCCTTTGACGACGCGGGTGAATTCGGCCCAGTCGGGTTCGCCGAAGTCGTAGTGGCCGCGGTCGGGGTTCCAGGTCAGCTCCGGGTCGGGCAGACGCACGCCCAGCGCGTCGGCCTGGGGAACCGACATGTCGACGAAGCGCTGCCGCAGTTCGTCGTTGGTGTGGCGCTTGATGCCCCAGTGCATGGACTGCGCGGTGTTGGGGGAGTCGGCGTCGGGCGGGCCGAACATCATCAGGGAGGGCCACCACCAGCGGTCCACCGATTCCTGGACCAGGGCGCGCTGCTCGTCGGTGCCGCGCATCATGGTCGCCAGCAGCTCGTAGCCCTGGCGCTGGTGGAAGGACTCCTCCTTGCAGATGCGGATCATCGCCCGGCTGTAGGGCCCGTAGGAGCTGCGGCACAGCGGCACCTGGTTGCAGATGGCGGCGCCGTCCACGAGCCAGCCGATGGTGCCCACGTCGGTGTAGGAGAGCGCGGGGTAGTTGAAGATCGAGGAGTACTTCTGCGCCCCGGTCAGCAGGCGGCGGGTCAGTTCGGCGCGGTCGACGCCCAGCGTTTCGGCCGCGGAGTACAGGTACAGGCCGTGGCCGGCCTCGTCCTGCACCTTGGCGAGCAGGACGGCCTTGCGGCGCAGCGACGGGGCGCGCGAGATCCAGGCGCCTTCAGGCTGCATGCCGATGATCTCGGAGTGGGCGTGCTGGGCGATCTGGCGGATGAGGGTCGTGCGGTAGCCCTCGGGCATCCAGTCGCGCGGTTCGATGCGCTCCTGGCGTGCGATGACCGCGTCGAACTCCGCGCTGAGCCGTTCTTCGTCCGCTGCTGCGGGTGCCGCCATGGTCGCTCCAACCAGCCGCTGCAACCGGTCCATTTACTGACCGTTCGGTCTGTAATAGTCTGCCACCACGCTGGCCGAGGGCGCAATGGAGGGACCCCGCCGTGACCGCACTACTGGAGAGCTACGCGCAGGACGCCTGGTACCGGGCGTCCGACGAGGGCATGCCGCTGGCGGACGCGGCCACCGGTGAAACCGTCGCCCGCCTGTCCGCCACCGGGCTGGACGTGCCCGGAATGATCGACTACGGCCGCCGCGTGGGCGGCCCCGCGCTGCGCTCACTCACCTTCCACCAGCGCGCGGCGATCCTGAAGAGCCTGGCCAAGCACCTGACCGGGAGCGCCGCCGAATTCCACGCGCTCTCGCACCGCACCGGCGCCACCCGCCGCGACAACGCCGTCGACGTCGACGGCGGCATCGGCACCCTCTTCAGCTACGCGAGCAAGGGCGCACGCGAACTTCCCGACGACACGGTGCTGCCCGACGGCCCCGCCGAACGCCTCGGCCGCGGCGGCACCTTCGTCGGCCAGCACGTCTACACCTCCCGCCCGGGCGTAGCCGTGCAGATCAACGCCTTCAACTTCCCGGTGTGGGGCATGCTGGAGAAGCTCGCCCCGGCCTTCCTCGCCGGCGTGCCCAGCATCGTCAAACCCGCGAGCCAGACCGCCTACCTCACCGAGCTGGTGGTGCGACGCATCGTCGAGTCCGGGCTGCTGCCCGAGGGCTCGCTGCAGCTGCTCGCCGGCGGGCCCGCCGGACTGCTCGACCGCCTCGGTCCGCAGGACGCGGTCGCCTTCACCGGATCCGCCGAAACCGGCGCCAAGCTGCGCGCGCACCCGGCGGTCGTGCACAACGGAGTCCGGCTGGGGATCGAGGCCGACTCGCTCAACTGCTCGGTACTGGGACCCGACGTCGCGCCCGACGACCCCGAGTTCGCGCTCTTCGCCGACCAGCTCGTCACCGAGATGACGGTCAAGACCGGACAGAAGTGCACGGCCATCCGGCGTGCGCTCGTACCCGAGCACCTCGCCGACGCCGTGGTCGACGCCGTCGGCCGGCGCCTGGAACAGGTCGTGGTCGGCGACCCCGCCGACCCCGGAACCACCATGGGCCCGCTGGTCGGCGCGGACCAGCGCACCGAGGTGCTCAAGGCGGTCGCCGCGCTGCGCGGATCGGCGGAGGCCGTCCTCGGCGACCCGGAGCGCTGCACGCCGGCCGGCGCCGATCCGCAGCGCGGCGCCTTCGTCGCACCGGTCCTGCTGCGCGCCGGCAAGGACGCGGCCGAGCCCCACGAGGTCGAAGCGTTCGGCCCGGTCAGCACCGTCATCGGATACCGCGGCGTACGGGAGGCCGTCGAGCTGGCCGCACGCGGACGCGGCAGCCTGGTGGGCTCCGTCGTCACCAACGACCCCGGCACCGCACGCGAGATGGTGCTGGGACTGGCACCCTGGCACGGCAGGATGCTCGTGCTCGACCGCGACGACGCCGAAGAGTCCACCGGACACGGATCCCCGCTTCCCGTGCTCGTGCACGGCGGCCCCGGGCGCGCCGGAGGCGGCGAGGAGCTCGGCGGTATGCGCGCCGTCCGGCACCACATGCAGCGCACCGCCGTGCAGGCCTCCCCGGATATGGCGACCGCGATCACCGGCCGCTGGACCACCGGCGCACGGCGCCGCGACGACGGCGTCCACCCGTTCCGCAAGAGCCTGGCCGAGCTGCGCATCGGCGACACCGTCGCCTCCGGGCCGCACACGGTGACGCGCGAGGACATCGACCGCTTCGCCGACCTCACCGGCGACACCTTCTACGCCCACACCGACGAGGAGGCCGCCGCCGCCAACCCCCTGTTCGGCGGCATCGTCGCCCACGGCTACCTGGTGGTCTCCCTGGCCGCCGGGCTGTTCGTCGACCCCGCGCCGGGGCCGGTACTGGCGAACTTCGGCGTCGACGACCTGCGCTTTGCGACGCCGGTGAAGGCGGGAGACGCCATCGCCGTCACGCTCACCGCCAAGCGGATCACCCCGCGCATCAACGCCGACTACGGCGAGGTCCGCTGGGACGCGGTCGTCGAGAACGCCGAGGGGCAGCCGGTGGCCACCTACGACGTGCTCACCCTGGTGGCCAAGGAGCAGCCGGAGAGCTGAGCGCGGGCACGGGTGAAACCCCGCGCTCGTCTTCGGCGAACCCGCCACAACGGGCGTCCTCGGAGAGGGCCTCGGGAGCCGGTCCGCACCTCGGCGTCCGCGCCCTTCGAAGGACACACCTTAGCGTTCCCCGTGCGCCCGGACGTGCGGGTTCTCGATCAGCCCCAGGACGCTGCCCTCGGGATCCAGCACGGTCGCCACACGGATTCCCCCGCCTACCTCCCGCACTCCGCTCTTCGGCACCGCTCCATGCGCCCGGATCCCGGCGAGCGCGGCATCGATGTCGGCGACACCCCGATAGGTAACGGGACGCCGGCCGGGCAGTTCGACGGGGTGCAGCGCGAGTTCGTAGCCGCCGGCGTCGAAGCCGACGCAGTAGTCCTCGCTGAAGCAGGGGCCGTATCCCAGAACGCCCGTGTACCACCGCGTCAGCGCGGCCGGATCGGACGCCGGGTATGCGGTCGTGCGCAGTCCGAGGAGCGCAGAGGCCTCCGATCCGGGGCGACACGGTCACCCCCGATCCTGGCGCATCCGTACTGCCGCGGCCACAGGAGTGCGCGGCCGGTACCGGCCTACCGACGGCACAGCCGGGGCGCGTCCCCGCCCTCCCCGCCTTCGGCCGCGCATCCGCCCCGCCGACGCCCCGGGCGTCCCGGCAGGCTCGACCCGGCGAGCACCGCAGACATGGCGACACGTCGACACGCGGACACCGCTCGGCGTCCGCGCACCGATCCGGATTCCGCCGCCGCGGACGCGACCGCGACCTGTTCGCCGATGCGATGCCGGCACGGGAGATACGCGCCCACGGCCGCGCCGCCGCGAGCGGCGCGACGGTGTTCTTCGACCGGGGCGTCGTCGATGTCGCCGGCTACCTGCGTGTGGAGGGCCGCCGTGTGCCCCAGCACGTCCACAGCGCCGCTCTCCGCTTCCGCTACGACCGCACGGTGTTCATCGCCCCGCCGTGGTCGGCGATCTACCGCA
This sequence comes from Streptomonospora salina, assembly GCF_014204715.1. NCBI lineage: Bacteria > Bacillati > Actinomycetota > Actinomycetes > Streptosporangiales > Nocardiopsidaceae > Streptomonospora > Streptomonospora salina. The sequence continues at coordinate 2,795,816 of NZ_JACHLY010000001.1, read as the reverse complement.
CCGGCACCGAGCGCGCACAGACGTTCGCCCAGGCCGAGCGCATCTACGCGGCGATGGTGTCCGCCTGCACCGACTACGGCTACGACCTGGTCGAACTTCCCCGGTCGTCCGTGCCCGAGCGCGCACGCTTCGTCGTGGACCGATCCCCGGAGTGACCTGGAGCGCTGGCGGATACAGGAAACGCGCATACGCTGTGGCCCATGACGATCGCGGGCGACGGACGCAGACGGCACTGGACGGCGGCGACCGCTGCGGTGGCCCTGGCGGTCGCAGCGGTCAGCGGGTGTACGGCCGAGCAGCGGGAGAACCTCTTCGGCGGCATCGCGGCCGAAGGCCTGCGTGTGGCGGCCGAGGAGGCGTTCGCGTCGGCCGGGTTCCCCATCGAGGGCCAGTTGGACTGCGAGGTCGGGGAAAGCGACGGCTCCCAGGTCACGGCGGACTGCAGTGGGGCCACTCAGCAAGGTGCCGACGTCTCCTTCGACGGCTCGTTCGACCCCGGCGACACCGACTTCACCGACGGCGTCGACGGCGATTTCACCGGCAAGGTGGCAGGCGAGACGGTGTTCAGCACCGATTGCCTCGGCTGCGGAGGGAGCGGGGGAAGCGGCGGATGACGGCCCCCGCGCCCGCCGGGATGCGCCGGTCGCCGTAGCCCTATGTCCACCTGTCGACAAAGCGCCGCAGGCCGGCGGCTCCCCAGCGCCGGGAGCCGCCGGCCCGTCGCCGTGCGCGTATCAGGGGCGGCGGCCCACGGCGCCGTAGCCGTCGGTCGGGCGCACAGCGCCGACGTCGGACTCGTCCGGGCGCCACAGCGGGCAGGAGACCACCCCGGGTTCCACGAGTTCCAGCCCCGAGAAGAGCTCGGCGACCTGTTCCGGTGACCGCAGGGTCAGCGGAGTCGATCCGCCTTCGTTCCACAGGCGGGCGGCTTCGTCCATGCCCTCGGGGTCGACCACGTTGGTCGAATGGGAGACCACCAGGTGGCTCCCGCTCGGGAAAGAGCGCATCAGCCGCTGGACGAGGTCCTGGGCCTGCGCGTCGTCGGTGACGAACTCCAGGATGCCCAGCAGCATGACGGCGGTCGGCCGGTTCCGGTCCAGTGTCTTCACGGCGCTGTCGACGATGGTGTCCGGGTCGCGCAGGTCGGCGTCGATGTAGTCTGTGGCGCCTTCCGGCGCGCCGACGAGCAGAGCGCGGGCGTGGGCGAGGACGACGGGGTCGTTGTCCACGTAGACGATGCGGCTGTCCGGGGCGACCGACTGCGCGACCGTGTGCGTGTTGCCCGCCGTGGGGATCCCGGTGCCGATGTCGAGGAACTGGCGAATGCCGGCTTCGCCCGCGAGATAGCGGACCGTCCGCTGGAGGAACGCCCGGTTGGCGCGGGCGCCCTCGACGATCGGGGGTGTGGCGGCGATGATCCGGTCGCCGACGGCACGATCGGCCGCGAAGTTGTCCTTGCCGCCCAGCCAGTAGTCGTAGATCCGGGCGGGGTGGGCCAGGCTGGTGTCGATCCCCGGGGGCACAGGGGGATCGTCGGCCGTGGCGCGCATCCACTCGGGGGAGTCGTCCATCGGGGGCCTCCGTCGGTCGGGCGTCGTGGACGCGATCATCGTAGTGCGTCCGCCCGGGCTCCCTCCATCGACCTGACCTGAACCAAAGTTCAGGAAATATGTTCCCGCGTATGGACTCCGATGAGAACCCGACCGTCGCGGCCGAAGACGCGCAGGCGATCCGAGAGCTCGTGGCACAGGCGCAGGAAGCGCAGAACGATCCGGACGCGCTGCTCGCGCTGCACACACCGGACACCGTGATCGTGAACATCGCGGGCGGCGCGTCCTGGGGCGCGCGGCGTTCGGGGAGGCGATGGCCGCCGCCCTCGCCTCCCCTCTCGGCGACGTCCGCACATGCGTGGAGGTCGTCGACATCCGCCGCACAGCCCCCGGTGCAGCCGTCGTCAGCTGCATCAAAACGGTCCACGACGGCCGCGGTGGCGGCGACGCCCACACCGCCGTGCCGTCGCACGGCGCGCTCACCTACGTGCTGCGCACGGACAGCGGATCCTGGCGGATCGCTCTCGCGCAGACGACGCCGACGCGTGCGGCGCCCGACCCACCGCAGTGACGCCGCCACCGGCGCCGACCGGGACACGAACCGCCATGTCGACACGTCGGCGAAACGGCTTGTCCGCTTCCGGCGCCCAGACGGCGGGGAGCGAAAACGCACGCGGGCACGCCTCGCCCCGGAGCCCGGCTCCGCGGCCCCTGGCGCCGACCTCCCCGTCGTGCGATCCTGCCCGGCGTTGCCGAAGACGCTGACGACACGGAGTCCGGGGACCGCTGCCGGCCACATGGTCGCCACGGTCGGGCCGGCGCTGGTCTCGGCTGCGCTGCTGTCCGCGGCCGCGGTCGTGCTGGCCCGGCTCGTTCTCGGCGGCGGCGGATGCTCCGCAGCGGCGGAAGCGTGCCCCATGCCCCCTCTGCGCGGGGATTTCCGCGACGCCGCTCTGCTCGTGTTCGGCGCCGCGACCGGCACCCCCGTGGTCTGGGAGCCGGCTCCCGCCCCGGTGCCCGGCCCCGCCGGGCCGGTCGCGTTCTCACTGGCCGCACAGGTGCCGTACGCGCCGTGGACGGCGGTAGCGGTGCTGCTTCCGGTGCTGCCCGGCCTGCTGATGGCGTACGCGGTATCCCGTCGCGCCCGGCGCACCGGCGTGCGCCGGTTCCGGCTCCTGATCCCCGCGCTGGCCGGCTACGGTCTCGGCCTCCTCGGCGCCCTCCTGCTGCTCTCCGCACTCCCCGAAAACGGCGGCCTGACCGTCCACTCCCTGCCCGCAGGGCCGGTGGCGCTACTCGGCACGGTGTGGGCCGGTGCCTCGGCGACCGCGGCCCTGGCACTCGTCGCCGCGGTCTCCACCGCTCCTACCGCCCGCGACGGCAGGGGAGCGAGGCGCCGCCGCACCGACCGGCGGCCCGCCGCAGCAGCCGACCGCGGCCCGCCGTGAGGCCGTACGCGACGGCGCGTTCGGTCGATCACTGCACCGGTTGAGGCCACCGAGCGCGGTTCGCGGCGACGGGACACGCCCCGGGCGATTCCCGCTCGCACACGGTCCCGCCCCCCGGCTGCACGGTGCCCGCTCAGGTGAGCCGGGCACCGCCCATCCCGCCGCCGAAAAAACCGCCTGCCCGCTTTCGACACGATCCCCGAAGCGGACCTGAACGCGCTGCTGGAGGACCGGGAGCGGCTCACCGAGGTGCTGACCTGCCACGTCGTCGAGGGCAAGCACGCCCCCGGTGAGCTGGAGAACGGATCCTTCACCTCGTTGCAGGGCGAAACGGTCGAGACCTCCGGTTCCGGCGAGGACTACACGGTCGACGGCGTCCTGATGCCGCAGAGCTGAGGGCGCCGGCGCCCTGAATTCGAGCTCCCGGGCGGGTCGGCGGTGGACACGGCCCGTCCGGGGTAGCGGACCGGGACAGGAACGAGGACGATGGACGACGATTCGGTGCCGCGTCTGTCCGGTGCCTCCCGGGCCGAGGCGCCGCCCCCGGAAGGGCTCGGCGACCTCCTGCGCCGCGTCGCCCGCGGTGACGAACGCGCCTTCGAGCAGGCCTACGACCGGATGAGCCCGTCGGTGTACGGCCTCGTCCGGCGCATCCTGCGCGCCCCCGCCCAGTCGGAGGAGGTCACCCAGGAGGTGTGGCGCTGGGCCTGCCGCTTCGACGAGCGGCGGGGCCCGCGGCACCGCCCGTGTAGCGCGGGCCCGGCCGCGCCGCGCCGCGAACCTGTCCGCAACCACGCCGACGGCTCCGTGTGCAGTCCGCTCCCATTGCGCCTGTGCGATTCTGGCGCGTACGCGACGCGGAAGGAGACCGATGATACTCCTCGAACGGTTGGCGACCTCCTGGGACGTGATCGGACTGGTAGCGGTGACCGCGCCGGTCGCGTACCTGGGGTTGATCACGTTCTCGAAGCTCGCCGGGCTGCGTTCGTTCTCCGAGATGACCAACTTCGACTTGGCCGCGACCGTGGCGTTCGGTTCGATGCTCGCCACCACGATCGTGAACCCCGAGGTTTCCCTGCTGCAGGGCGGGGTCGCCCTCGCGGTACTGTTCACGGTTCAGGCGGCCGTAGCACAGGCGCGGTTCCGCTTCCGGTTGCAGCTGCTGCTGGAGAACCGCCCGCTCCTGCTGATGCGCGATTCCCGGATGCTGCCGAAGAATCTGCGAAAGGCGCGGATGACCGAAAACGACCTGCGCTCGAAACTGCGGCTGGCCGGAGTGACGAGCGTGGAGCACGTCTCAGCCGCGGTTCTGGAAACCACCGGTGATGTGTCGGTGCTGCTTGAGAACGCGGACGGCCGCCCCCTGGATACGGACCTGTTGACCAGCGTGGCGGGCGCGGGCGCTCCGTCTGAGCGCGGGGGCGGATGACGCCGCTCAGCGGAATCCGGAACCGGCGGATGCGCTGCGACCGCTCCCGGCCGTCGCGGTCGCGGCGTGCCGCGCCCTCGGCGGCGTGCGGGGGACCGGCCTCGCTTTTTGCGCGACGTACCAGGTCAGATCCCCTCGGCGACGGTCCGGTCTCGACGATCAGGGGATGGCACTTCCTTCTTTCAGCGATCGCTCCGACTTCGACGACGCTGGTCGCGGTTTCGTCACCTCCCTCGATTCGGCGGTGATCACCGCTGCGGACGGCACCACGGTCCGGGACGGCGGCGCCTACGGCTTCCTCGACGGTGAGTGCCCCGAAAGCACGACCAGCCCCTGCGCGGCGTCAACAGCGATCTGACCGGAATCGAGATCACCGAGACCATGGGCTGCCGCCGGCGCTGGAGAGCGCGTGGCACGCGCAGGGCTACTACGGTTCGGTCAGCCACAACGTCAAGGCGATCTGCCGACACTGCATAGGCTGGTTCGACGGCAGTCCCGCGCACCTGTGGGAGCACCCGCCGGTGGAGTCGGCGAAGCGCTACGTGGAGTTCATGGGCGGCGCCGATATGGTCGCTGCGCTGACCGTGGACCAGGTATTCGACTCGCTGGCGGTGCGGGTGGACGGCCCCGGCTGCTGGGACGAGCGGCTGAGCATCGACTGGACGTTCACCGACCTGGGCGAGAGCCGTCGCACGCCCCTCGCCAACGGGGTCCTGGTGACCCGGTCGGTCCCCGGCAGCGGAGCACCCGCCGGCCTGTCGGTCGGCCCCACCGTGCCCCAGCTCCTCCAGGCGATCTCCGCCGGCGGGCTCGACGGGCTGCGGACCGAGGGCGACACCGGCCTGTTCCGGCGGCTGCCGGCATCGCTGACCGAACCGGCCCGGAGCTTCCCGATCGTCACTCCGTGCGCTTCAGACGTTTCCGACCGCGAAAGGATGGACGTAGCGGTCGGTGTCGTCGAACGGCAGGAACCAGGCCGTGACAGCCGCGGCCCCGTCTTCGGCGGGGACGTCGCTGTAGAGCCACGCGCGGTCCCTACCCTCATGGACCGACTCGGCGAAGGTGTCCAACGCTGGGCCGCCTTCGTCGAGAAGACCGTGAATATCGAGGATGGTTCGGGCCTGACCCAGCAGAAGCCGCAGGGCGAGTTCCTCGGCGACGGACCCGAGGCTCCGAAAGGTTCCGTCGGTGAAACGCGTGGTCAGCGCGACTGCGGTGACCAGGAAGCGGCGTGCGAATCCGGCGGTGTAGTGCTCGGCGAACCGCTCCGGCAAGTCTTCCAGGCGCATCAGCGGGCCGTCGCACCCGGCAACCGCCGTATCTTCGGTCCACAGTTCGTGCACATCCATGAAGAGTTCGTCGAGCACCGCGACCGAGGCCTCGAACAGAGCGCCGGCGGCCAGATCGGCGGCCCCCTGATCGACGCCGAACCCCGCGGCGCCATCCTCCTCGCCGGGGTCGCCGCCCCCGAAGGAAACGGGAGAGAACGCCTTCAGGCGCGGGGCGAGCGCCTGCAAGCAGGCCCGCCGCGCAGCCGCCTCTTCCGGGCTCGGACCGCTCGGCGGCGCTTGCGGCGCCAGGTACCGACTGCGCCGCGCCCCGAGGTCGTCGGGAGGCGCGTCGGGGCCGTCGGCAGCGGCGAGACTCTCCGCAAGCGAGTCGGGGTGCAGCTCGACGCCCGAGTGCTGCACGGTCCAGCCGGACAAGAGCTCGACCGCCTCCAGCAGTTCTTCGATCAGGGCCCGGCCGGCGGCCTCGGCGAACTCGAGCGCCGGCGCGTCCAGCATCAGCGTCAGGAGCACCCCCTCCGCGTGCACAGCGATGGCACAGTCGAACAGGTCGACTTCCATACCATCGGGGCCCTTGATGGGCTCGACGCCTTCCAGCGCCTGCCCGAACACCCGGAGAGCGCCCTCACGCTGCAAGGAGTCCAGTTGCGCGCCGCCGTCGGGGATCGCTGTATCCACTCTCACCGCATAATGCACACCGCCATGATGCCGACACATGCGCCCGTGCGTGAGCAGACGACGAAATCGGGGCCGGCGGAGACGCGGCGGCGTCCCCTCCGGCGAACCGGCGCGCCCAGCGGTACTGCGGTCCGGCGGCGGGGCCGCATGGCGGCCCGCCCCCCTGCGAGTACCTCGCTGCCGGCGCCGGAGGCCGGAGTCAGGGCTTGCGCGCCACCCCGCCGTACTGGTCCATGCCGCGCCGCGTGCCGACCTCGACGGGTTCGGGGCGCCACATCGGGCACGGGACCACACCCGGATCCACCAGTTCCATGCCGTTGAAGCGGCTTTCGATCGCCTCGGGGCTGCGCAGCAGATACGGGACCCCGCCCTGCTGGTTTCCGCGCTCCATGGCTTCGTTGTACGCCTCGCTGGTATTGGTGCCGTCGTACATCGCCAGGTAGCTACCGGACGGCAGCGCGTCCATGAGCCGCCGGATGATCGGCTGCACCTCGTCGTCGGGCATGTGGCCGAGGATCCCCAGCAGCATGAGTGCGACGGGCTGGTCGAAGTCCAAAACGTCGGCGGCCCGCTCCAGAATCGCGTCCGGATCGCGCAGGTCGGCGTCGATGTAGTCGGTGACGCCCTCGGGAGACCCGACGAGCAGGGCGCGCGCGTGGACCAGCACGAGCGGGTCGTTGTCCACGTAGACCACCCGGCTTTCCGGAGCGACGGCCTGGGCGACCTCGTGGGTGTTGTTGACCGTGGGCATTCCGGTACCGATATCGAGGAACTGGCGGATGCCCGCCGTACCGGCCAGGTAGGTCACGACGCGGCTCAGGAACTCCCGGCTGGTGCGGGCCAGGTCGGCGATCTCCGGGAAGGACGCGTACACCTGGTCGCCCACTTCGCGGTCGATCGCGAAATTGTCCTTACCGCCCATCCAGTAGTTCCAGATCCGGGACGAGTGCGGTACGGAGGTATCCAGCTCCGGCGCGGGCTCGGTTCCGGCGGGAACGGGCGAGAAGAAGCCGTCTGTCATCGAATACCCACCTCAGTCAGCGATCGGGGTAGCCCCGCAGCAGTGGATCCGCCGGCCTGGACACCTGGACGTCCGCTCTCGGCCGGATCCTGTCGGTCAAGGATAGACAAAGCCGACACCACTGTGCATCCGCAGCGCGCACAGCCGTGCGATCAGCGGAAACACGCCGGGTATCACTGCGGATGCCGCCGGCGCCGGCACGAGAGGCGGGGCGGCCGGGTCGATGCGGTGCAGTGCGGCCCGGCCGGCCCCGATTCGATCCGGCGATTCAGTCGAGGATCCGGACGTAACCGTCGGTCCCGTGGACGCGGATCCGCTGCCCGTCGCGGATTCCGCGGGTGGCCTGCTCCACACCCACGACGGCCGGCAGGCCGTACTCGCGCGCGATCACCGCCCCATGCGTCATCAGTCCGCCTACCTCCGTCACCAGGCCGGCGACGGTGACGAACGCCGGGGTCCAGCTGGGGTCGGTGTAGGCGGTGACCAGGATGTCGCCCGCCTCAAGGTCGGCCTGTGCCATATCCGTGACGACACGGGCACGGCCCTCGACGACCCCGGCCGAGACGGGAAGGCCGATCAACGCGCCGGCCGGGGCGTCGCCGCGCCGATACCGGCCGGTTACGGCTTCGCCGTCCGACGTCAGGACCCGGGGCGGGGTGAGCGCCTCGTGCGACCGGAACGCCTCCCGCCGCTCCCGGATGAGTCGGGCGTCCGCGAAACCGGTCCGCACGGCCTCCTCCAGCTCCTCGAAGCGGAGGAAGAAGATGTCCTCCCTCTCGCGCAGGCCGCCCGAGCGGACGAGGCGGTCGGCTTCCCGCAGCAGCGCCTGCTTATAGACGAAGTAGCGGGTGACCATCCCGTATTTGGGGTACTCCCGGTATCCGGCGAAGGTGCGGATACGGTCGATCATCCGCTTGGTCTCCCCGGTCGTGCCTTCACCGTCGGGAAGGGCGCCCAAGCGCGACAGAATCTCCTGTTCTTTCCGGTGCGACTCCCGGCGCCCCTGTTCGAAGCGTCGCTCGCTTTCGCCCGGCTCGAAGTTCCCGATGAAGCCGAGCAGGGCGGGCACGAGTGCGGCGGGCCGCTCACTCCAGCGTGGTCTGGTGACGTCGATCTCTCCCACGCACCGCATTCCGTAGGTGTCGAGGTAGCTCCGGATCGCATCACGTGCCTCCGGTCCACCGGCGAGTCCGGCCATCTCGGCCAAGAAACCGTCGTCCTCCCGGCCTTCGTCCACCACACGCTGCAGGAACGCCACGACGTCGGAGTGCGGCCGGATCGTGTCCGCCACGTCGAGAAGCGCCATCCCCATCTCCGAGGTGACGTTGCGCGGCACGGATCGGGCGAGCGCATCGGCCGCGTTCTTCTCGCCCAACGACGCTTGCACATGATCGTTGATCCACTGGCTCGCCTCCAGCGCCGCCGTGACCACCTGAAGACTCTGCGGATCGAAGAGGAGGCGCTGCAGCTCGGCGATGTCGGCCCGGACGAAGTCGAGCAGGGCCGGACCGGACAGATCCCGGATCCCGCACCGCAAGGCGGCGACGGAGTCCTCATTCCGTCGGATCAGCTCGCTGACGATGTCGGGATCGGTTGCGATCGGGGCGGGGCCGTCACCGGCGGGCGCCGCAGTGGAATCCTCGTCCGGAGGCGCGGGGAGGGTGTCGCCGCGGTCGAGGACGGTCCGCAGCGCGTCCCCGATCAGCGGGTCGGAGCTTCCCAGGGTCGCCATGAGACTCGCGCGGCCCGCGGGCGTCGCCAGGGCGGGGGCGACGTCGACGAACAACCGGCCGCCCGCCTCGTGCATCGGTCGGGGAGTCGTCAACTGCCACAGGGACAGTCCCAGCGGCTTCATCGCGTCGGTCATCATCTGCTGGTGACCGACGGAGACGTAGACGCGGTTCTCTCCGTCGCCGGTCGCGGGGGTCGGGAACAGGGTGGTGATGGGACGGCTCTGGACGATGTGGAAGTCGTCGCCGACCCGGCACCATTCGATGTCCTGGGGCCGGCCGGCGTGCGCTTCGATGCGTCTGCCCAACCGCACCAGGCGCACGACCTGTGCTTCCGTCAGAGCGGGCTGCGTCTGCCGCTGCGGCTCGATCGGCGCGTCATGGGTGCCGCCTTCCGGCGACACCTGCGTGATCCGGGTCTTGGCGGCGATCGCGGCGGATGCGACCTCGTCGTCGCGCACCGTGTAGACGTCACCGGCGACCAGCCCGGAAACGAGCGCATCGCCGAGCCCCCAGCCGGCTTCCACGGTGGCGGTCGCGCGATCCGAGGTCACCGGGTCGGCGGTGAACAGGGTCCCGGCCGCGTCCGGGAACACCATTCGCTGTACGACCACGGCCATACCGATCGTGCGGTGGTCGAAGCCGTTGCGAAGTCGGTAGGCCACCGCCCGCTCGGTGAACAGCGAAGCCCAGCACCGCCGGACGTGCCGAAGGATCGCCGCCGGACCCGTGACGTTCAGGTAGGAGTCCATCTGGCCCGCGAAGGATGCGGACGGCAGGTCCTCGGCGGTCGCGCTGGACCGCACCGCGTAGGAGGCGTGCTCCCCGAGCCGGGTGAGCGCCCCGCCGATCTCCGCCGCAAGGGCGTCGGGCACCGCGACGCCTGCGATGCTGCTGCGTACATCGGCGCTCAGGGTGCGGATCGCCGCGCGGTCGTCGGGTTCCGCGCGCGCCAGCGCGTCCAACCGGGTACCGATCGACGGTGTCTCGGCAACGATCCGCCGAAACGCGTCCGCCGTAATGCAGAAGCCGGATGGAACGCCGATACCGGCGATCCGCGACAGCTCGCCCAGAAGCGCCCCTTTCCCGCCGACGTCTGCGGTATTCGCCGCTCCGACCTGCTCGAACCCCATCACATAACGCGATTCCATTGCCCCGCCGTTCGTCGATTCACTTCGCACGGCAGCAAGTATGGAGTAGTTTTCGCCGCTTCATGAGGCGCACGAATCTGGTATAAAGTAAAAGTGGCGGGGAAAATCCGGACCTCATCCTTCGCCGCGCAGGGGCGAGATCGCTGACCGGCTCACGTCCGAAGCCGACGAGTTCTCGTCCGAGCTCCGCGAACATGTCCTCCCCTGCGTCCTGGGCGGCCCGCGTGGCCTTCCGGCGGAGGTGTGCGTCGCGTGCCGGAGTGAGCCTCCATCAGGGCCTCCTCGGCACGCTTCTCGGGCGTCGATGGCATCGGAGCAGTTCCACGGCTCGTGTCCTACACGCGGCGGCTCTGTCGGAACAGTCCTCGCCTTGGCGCAGGCTCTACCTGGCCGCTGGCAGGGCTGCGTGCTGGGAGAGGGGCTCTGAAAGGTCCTTCCAGCCGATGACATCCACGGGACGGTGGAGCCGTCCGCCCGGCAGGCCCCAGACAGCGGAGGGGTTGCCGAGGGTGGGCACCGGGACGGCGGCGAAGACGACACCTGAAGCGTGCTGCCCCGACCGTTCCGCACGGTCGGGGCTGCGTACCGTGCGGCTGCTGAGCCGGGAACGCCCCCGCCGACCGCTGTTCCGGCGGGGAACGGCGCTGCGGATCACGGCCATGCTGGGGAGATCGCCGCGGCGTAGAATCGGAGGTACCCGGTATCGACGACACTCCCGACCCGAGGTGCCCGCCACGCCGGTTTCCGCCAGAGGGTATGCGCCATGCCGAACCGCCGCAGATTCAACCGACACCGCGCACGTGACAGCGACAGACCCGGCACGGCCACATCCCGGACGACTTCCCCTGCGCAACCGGATCCGGATGCGGGAGTGGCACCGGAGCAGCGCCAAGAGCCCGCTGAACCGGCACGCACCGGCGCGGTGCGGGCCGCGATGGGGGCCGTCGTGCTGCTCGCCGTCGTCCTCCTCGTGTTCCCCCTAAGCGGCACCGCTCAGGCCGGAGCCGGCTTCCCGGGTTTCCGCGGCGAGCCGCCCCTGGCGATCGCGCTGCTCATCGCGATGGTCGCCGGAAGCGTGATCACGCTGATCCTTGCCGCCACCCACTTCACCCGCCTCCGGCACCGCGTTCGCGGCAGGCGACGACCTCTCGCGTCCCGACCGTGACGACCCGCCTCCGAGGATTCCTGCACGCACGGCGCACCGGGCTCCTACGGACTCGGCGGCCCTCTCGAACCGCCGCATCACCGGTGGCGGATCCGGCCGCCGCCCGTGCGGCGGCCGCCGGAACGCGCTCCCGGCGCGGGGGAGCTCGACGGGTCGGCGCGGGGGCGCGGCGGGCACGGCAGCTGGTTGCCCGGACCATCGGCCGGGCCTGGGCGGACCGGGTTCTGGGGCTGGCGGCCGAGGCCGGATTCTGGGCGCTGCTTTCCCTGACGCCCTTGCTGCTGGTCCTAGTGGCCGCCATCGGGTACCTGCCCCCGTTGTTCGGCGCCGGTACGGTAAGCGAGGTCGAAGCCTGGATCCTGACGGTGGCCGGGCATGTCCTGGCGCCCTCCGCAGTCGAGGGGGTCATCGACCCGGTCCTGGCCGATGTGCTGCACCACGGACGCGGCGAGATCGTCTCGGTCGGCTTCCTGCTCGCGTTGTGGAGCGGTTCGGCGGCGATGAACACCTACGTCAACGCCATCACCATCGCCTACGGGATGAACGAACTTCGCCCGGCGCTTCGAGCCCGGGCGCTGGCCTTCGCCCTCTACCTGGGAGCGCTGGGCGCCGGAGCCCTCGTGCTGCCGCTGCTGGTCGCGACTCCCGACTGGATCCTCGCCGCCACACCCGCAGACGCCCGCCCGGTCGTCGGGCCGCTGGTCAGCGTGGGCTACTGGCCCGTTCTCATCGTGCTCTGCACCGGGCTGCTAGTCGTCCTCTACCGTGCGGCGACCCCGGTACGCGGCCGCTGGCGGCGCGACATGCCCGGCGCGGTGCTCGCGATGCTGCTGTGGCTGGGCGGCAGCATGGCGCTGCGGTTGTTCCTGTCGCTGGCGATCGCGGGCAACGCCGCTTACGGCGTACTGGCGGCGCCTGCCGCGGCCCTGCTGTTCCTGTATGTGACCGCGCTGGCGGTGCTGCTCGGCGCCGAGCTGAACGCCCGGATCGCCCGCTCCCGACCCGACGGGTGAGCCCGGGCGAGACTGCCGCGCACGGCGACGACAGGACAAGCGGATCTGCGCCACCCCCCGGTCTCGGCCCTCTGGAGCGTCCCCTGTTTCCCCGGCATCCGGGGTGGGCGAGGAGCCGATGCGGATTCCGCGCGTGTGCTCACCGGCCTCGCCAGGGCCGAGCGGCCAGGCGCGGCGCCCCGATGCGCCCCTTCGGGGCGGCCGCGTGCCGAAAGCGTCCCCGCGTCCCGCTCTCGCTCGTCGGCTGCGACCGCATCAGCTTCCTGAGGCACTACGCGTTCACCGGCGCGGCCAGAGCAGACGTCGCAGAGGACTTGCTCCGCCTTGGGACCGATCCGCGCCGGCTGGGCCGCCGGCCTGGGGAGGGGAGGATTCATGGTTGCGGTACACGCGAAAAACTATCGTGGCCGGAGTAGACATGCACCGGGGTTGCTGCTAGATTTTCTGTCGTAGCCGAGCAGACGGGCTGCGGATGACCGCCGGGGAAGCACCGGCGGAGCAGGTCGGCCTGACCGGTGCAGGCAGCAGAGCGCCGGGGGCCGGTAGTACAGCAGTACGCAGTACACGCAGTTGCAGTACCGCAGGAGGCTTCCCGCCACCACGGGGGAAGCAGCAGCGAATAAGGGCGTCCCGGCGCTGGATGAGGGTGTGAGAACGCGTCCGGAGGCCGCCTGGCAGGACCACCGCAGGTGGAACGAAGAAGTGCAAGTGCACCACCGGCGTCCCGCCCTCGCGGGGGAGGCCGCAGCAGGAAGAGAGCAGGTCGGCTCGACCGGCGCGCACGTGCGGTAAGGCGCCGGGGGCCGGTAGTACAGCAGTACGCGGTACATAGCAGTGCAGCAGTAGAGCAGTAGAGGCAGTTGCAGGTTGTGAGGACGAGAGGAGCAGATGCCATCAGGATCGCCCGCGTGAGGAACGTCGCCGCGCGGGTACCGCAGGACCCTGGTTCGGAAGAAGGTGGTCCACGGTCAGACAACCGCGATCCCCGCTTTCCCGTCGCAGCAGGTTCTACGGGAATCGGTAGATCGGCCCCGCTTGGGCCGGTACGTAGATGGTGTTGAACTCTCGGGCCCCGGCGCCGCAATGGCGCCGGGGCCCTCGACGTGCTCACGGAGACGTTGACGAGGTGCTGTGACCGGTTCCGACGCCGATGACCGGCTTGATGACGACGACTTTCCCGCCTACACCATGGGCCGGGCCGCGGAACTGGTCGGCACGACGCCGGCGTTCCTGCGCTCTCTGGGCGAGGCCGGGCTGATCGAGCCGCTGCGCTCGGCGGGCGGGCACCGGCGCTTCTCCCGCTACCAATTGCGTATCGCGGTCCGGGCCCGGGAGTTGGTCGACGAGGGCACGCCGATCGAGGCGGCGTGCACGATCGTGATTCTGCAGGACCAGCTGGAGGAGGCCCAGCGGATCAACGAGCAGATGCGGGGCACCGACCCGCAGGACTGAGAACCCGCAGGGGCGGGGGCGAACACGGGCAGGAAGCTCGACTCCCTCGCCCGCTATCTACAACGGATTTCGGGCGCAGGACACCAGCAGCACCACCCGTCCCCGCGATGACGCCGGATGTCGCATCCTGCCGCGAGCTGTCCGCGGGTGCCGTGAGCTCCACACGGACGGCTGACGGACACAAGAAACAGAGCCTGGCCTCCGGTGGCGGAGACCAGGCTCTGATCTGCATAAACGAGTGGGCGTACCAGGACTTGAACCTGGGGCCTCATCCTTATCAGCGATAATCCGCGTGCTCCGGGGACCTGTCACAAGGCTCGCCGAACCGGATTTCTCCCTGTTGAGCGGCCTTTGGCCGTTCGCGACGTGACGCCGGATGCCGTGCTTCACCGCACGGTCACACGGTCAAATCACGGTCAAGAACGGGGTCTGTCCACATGGGATACGCACGCGCTCGCGTCAGCACCAAGAGCGGCACACGCTTCACCGCGTACTACATCGACATCAAGGGAGAGGAGCGGTCGGCTGGCACCTTCACCACCCGCAAAGAAGCCGACCGAGCATGGCAACACGCCGAGGCGAAGGTCGCCGAGGGGCGCGTCACCAGCACCAAGCACGGCCGGCAGCGATTCGCCGACTACGTGCTGGAGACCTGGCTTCCCAACCACATCGTCGAGGCCACCACGGAACAGAACAACACCTACTGCGTGCACAAGCACCTGATCCCCGAGTTCGGCAAGATGCGCATGAACGAGATCCTGCCCGGCCACGTCCAGGAGTTCGTGCGCAACTGCCAGGACAAAGGGCTCGCAGCGAGCAGCATCCGACGGTCCGTCACGGTGCTGAGCGCGATCTTCTCCGCAGCACTGCTGAACCAGATCATCTTCACCCACCCGTGCAAGGGGATCGTCCTACCCCGGGTCGGCCGCCAGCCGCTGACCATCATCACGCCCGAAGAGTTCGACGACTTCTACTCGCACATCGACGGCGACGTCTTCAAACTGCTCGTCGAAGTCGCGATCGAGTCCGGGCTGCGGTGGGGCGAGCTCAGCGAACTGCGCCCGAAGGACCTCGACAGGTCGACCGGCATCCTCACCGTCAGCCGCGTCGTCGTCGAACTCTCACCGAAGTTCCACCCCACCGGGGAGAGATTCCTGGTCAAGGACTACCCCAAGGACGGCAAGTTCCGACGCCTCAAGCTCCGGCGCGGCCTGGTCACCAGGATCGGCGCCTTCGCCATGGCCTCCGGCATCCGCGACGACGACCTCCTCTTCGCCTTCCCCGAGCAGGACACCGAGGCTCCCATCCCGGGCGTCCCCCACGACACCGATCTCGGGCTCACCGCTCCCAACGCCACAGGCCGACGCTACAGACACGGGACCACGACCGCCTACACCAACGGCAAATGCCGCTGCGAATACTGTCGAGCGGCCTTCGCCAACTACCGAGCGGTTCGCCGGGCCGAAGGCAAGGACCAGCCCCGCAGACGTCGCACGGTCAACACCGACGGCCATATCCCCGCCGACTGGTTCCGCAAGCACATCTGGAACCCGGCCCGAGAGACCGCGGACCTGCCGAAGGGCATCACGCCGCACAAGCTGCGGCACGCCCACGCCTCCTGGCTCTTGGCCGGCGGGGCCGACCTCATGGTGGTGAAGGAACGCCTCGGACACGCGTCCATCACCACCACCGAGCGCTACCTGCACACCCTCCCCGACGCCGACGACAGCGCCCTCGAAGCCTTGGGCAACATCCGCGGCCGCAACGGTAGAGACTCCGCGCGAAGCGTCAGCTGACCAGGAATCGATTTTGCCGACGCAGGGGCCCGCAGTGGAAACCACTGCGAGCCCCTGCGTTCCGGCACCTGGATGCCGAACCGCGATGGCTGGCACTCCTGTGAAGCTCCGACGAACGGCGAAGGAGCCAACTTGGCCGCCCGCCGACGCCTCCCGTGGACGATCCCCGCGTGCGCGGGGAGCACGACTACGCCGACCTGCTTGACAACCGCCACCAGGGACCATCCCCGCGTGCGCGGGGAGCGCTCCGCGGCGTAAACGTTCACGTCTGTAAACGGCGGCCCATATATCTCAAGACGCAACCCCCTTGAAGCCTCCAAAAAGATCACGAGGGACCGCGATACGGCAGTCACCAGGCGATTTTCTTGATCGTTTCGTCCCTTACCCGATCATAGGGATGGAGCGATCGATAGACACATCATGTGTCGTTCGCATATATTTCTACTTGCTTGATTGCTTCTGTCCCCCTTCGTGTCTCCCCGCTCACCGCGCGCACCGCCTCAGTCGGCTATAAGCACCAGGAGCCTTCGTGCACATCCAGGTCAGCGCTGGTTTGCCACAGGTTGCACCTGCCGACGGAGTCGAGGTCATCGAACGCAAAGGCATCGGTCATCCCGACTCGCTTGCCGATCTGCTCGCCGAGGCTTTTTCCCAGAGGTACGCCCTGTACGGCCTGGAGATCTTCGGTGAGGTTCCCAATCACTGGGTCGACAAGACCACGCTCGTCGGGGCACGCTCCCGGGTGGATTTCGGCGGGTACTCGATCGAAAGTCCGGTGCAGGCCCATCTCTTCGGCAAGATCACAAGAGCCGTCGGTGATCAACACATCCCCGTCGACGAGATCTTCCGCGGCGCGATCCGCGACCTTCTCCCCGCTGCCACCGACGCGTCCTCGATCGCATCCCACGTCGAGTCGTCAGTAGAGAACACCGCGGGAATCGCCGCCGACCATCCCGCCACCTTCTACCGCCCGGCACAGGGTGGCGACCTGGCGGATACCCACGATCTGCGCGCCAACGACACCGTCTTCTGCTCCGCCTACGCCCCCGCCACGGCACTGCAACGCCTGGCCATCAGCCTGGAGAATTTCGCAGCCGGCCCCGAGCTCGGCGCCGACCTGCCGACGGGGCGCGATGTCAAGGTCATGCTCGTGCGCACCGGAACCTCCGTCGAGATCACCGTTTGTCTCCCCATCCACCCGGAGCAAGTCGCGTATCGCCGCGAATACGCGGAGGTCGTTTCCGAGGCCCGACGGCGCATGGACGCTCACGCCGCAGCCCACACGGCGAAACTGGACACGGACTGGCGGCTGAACGTCGCCGTGAACACCAAAGACCGGCAAGGCGGGGCCTACCTCGCGCCGTGGGGAACCTCGCTGGGCAAAGGCGACTGCGGTTTGGTCGGGCGCGGCAACCGGGCCAACGGGATCATCGCCGCCGACCGCGGCGACAGCGGGGAGGCGATCGCGGGCAAGAACCCGCTGCACCACGCCGGCAAGCTCTACACACTTGCTGCCGAACGGATCGCCCACCGCATCGGCATGCCCAACCACACCGTCCTGGTCGCCCGCAACGGCGACCGGCTCGACTCCCCCTCCTTCGTCGGTGTGCGCACCCGCGAGAAGGCCGGCTCCGCAGAACAGCGCCATATCGCCGACGTCGTCGAAGGTGAGATGGCCGCGCTTTCCCAGTTGTCCAAGTGGCTTCTGACTACCCCGGTTCTCGACCGGTTCCGTCACCCGGGTCTGCTGCTGGAGGCGTGAGCGTGGACGCCGAACTCGCCACGCGCGATGTGGTGCTGGTGACCCTGGACTCCTGCCGCTACGACACCGCCCGCACCGCCGACCTGCCCGCACTGTCCTCGCTGGGGCCGCTGCAGCGGGCGGAGAGCCCGGGGACCTTCACCCTGCCCGCCCACGCCGCCATGTTCACCGGATTCCTTCCCCGACCGACCGAGGGCTGCGTCGAGGTCGCCGGGAAACGTCTGGGCAGTATCTGGCGATCGGCCGCCGCCCGAGGGCGCCCCGGCGACGGAGGCATCTCGTTCCGCGCGCCGACCCTGATGGATCACTACGCCGACCAGGGCTATCGCGTCCTGGGAGCGGGCGGCGTCACCTTCTTCGACCCCACCCACCCCTGCAACAGCTTGCCCACCCGGTTCCCGGAGTTCCGCTACTTCGGCCGGGTGGCAGCCTCCCCGGCCGATGCCGCCGCGCGCGTGGTGGATCGCGACACGTCGTTGACGCTGGCCCATGTGGACGAACTGGCCCAGACGTGTCTGCAGGCCGAACGGTTCTTCTGCTTCATCAACTGCCCGTGCACCCATATCCCCTACACCAGCCCGGCAGCCGTGCTGAGTGAGGCGACCGCTGTACTTCTGGAGCGCCTGTACCGCCTCCACGACGCCGGCCCTTCCGCCGCCGCACCTCGGCCACTCGACGCTGCGGAGGCGGCCACGCTGCAGAACATGCAGCGACGCTGTTTGGAATGGGCCGACGCCCGACTGGGCCGGCTCTTCGTTCAGCTCGCCCACCGGCGCCCCCTGGTCGTCGTCTGCGGCGACCACGGCGACGAGTTCGGCGAGGACGGACGCTACGGGCACGGCCACCCCCACCCCACCGTGACCACAGTCCCGCTGTGGTGCGGCCTGCTCGAGCGGTGAAAGGCGGCGACGGCCGATGGGGGCGCCACCCCGACTCGACCACCCCGCGCTCGTAGGGCCGGGGTCCGGGCTCGTGCGCACACGCCTGGGTATCTCACCCAACCACCCGTCGTTGCGCGCCGGTGTCCTGCGCACCCACCTGCTCACGGCGCTGTTCGCCTACGCTGTCGCCGAACGCACCGGTGCCTCCGCCCACGTCCACGTGCGGTGGGACGACACCGACCCCTCACGCGCCCGCCGATGCCATGAGCCGCGTCTGCTCGACGAGCTCCGCAACGTGGCCCAGATCCCCGTCAGCGACGCCGGACTGCGCCAGAGCGACGGCGCACAGCGTTACCTCCGGGCGCTCGGGCGACTGCAGGAACTCGGCGTCATCCGCGATCAGGACGGCGCCGCGTGTCTGGATATCGCCGCCGCCGACCGTCTTCTGCGACGCCGAGGCCAGGAGCCGGAGGCGGCTACAGCGGAGGCGGCGGTCAATACGCGGGTCCAACGCGAACCGGTCGAGGCCCGGGTGCGTCTGTTCCGGTCCGACGGGCGCGCCCTGTGGCATCTGGCCAGCGTCGTCGACGACATCCACCGGCACACGACGCTGATCGTGCGCGGCTCCGACAAGATCAACGCCACCGCCATCCAGGTGCGGCTCTTCCTCCTGCTGGGCGCACCCGCGCCGCCGGCCTTCCTTTTCGTCCCCCGGCTCCTGGAGACCGACCGCGACGGCACCCGCACCGCCGCCCTGCTGGACGGAGGCGTCCGGCCTTCGGCCCTGCGGTGGTACCTGGCGGAACCCTTCCTCGCGCCTGCCTCGGGTCCTGGACCGCAGTCGTTCGCCGATCTGGTCACCCGGCTGCGCGCCGATGTGCGGCTACGGGCCGACGCCCGCTTCGACCAGCGGCGCCTGGCGGCGCTGGACCGCAAACTCTCCGGAGCGCTCCCCAGCTCCGTCGCCTGCGATGAACTCATCCGAGCGGGAGCGACCGCGGAGCCTGAGCTGCTCGCCTGGGTCGCCGCCCACTACCGGCGGCCGTTGCCCCAGCAGTCGCGGCTCTGTGCCCTACTCGAGTACAAGCCCGCGTACGGAGAACCGCCGCAGCGCGCGGCCGAGGCCGTCGCGTGGCTGGAGCGGCACCTCCGCGGTGGCGCCGAGGCCCCGGCGCCACCGGCCCTGGCCTGGGTCCTGACCGGCGAGACCGACCTTCCCGGGCTGGGACCGGGCGTGGAGCGGTTGCCCGCCGGCCTCGTGCGAGCCAGACTCACCGCGGCCCGTCAGGCGTTGAGACGAGCCAGCGCCGCCTCGATGCGCTGACGCGTGCACTCGCGCCCCAGCAGTTCCAACGACTCGAACAGCGGAAGACCCACCGTACGGCCGGTGACCGCCACCCGCACCGGCGCTTGGGCCTTGCCCAGCTTCAACCCGTGATCTTGCCCGGCCTCCTCCAGAGCGGCCTTCAACTCCTCGGCCTGCCAGGGAAGTTCAGGATCGGCGAAGCGCTTCAGCGCGGCCGCGAGCATCTCCGCGCCCACCCCCGGTTTCATCGCCTTGGTCCACGACTGCTCGTCGAAAACCGGTTCATCCAGGAACAGGAAGTCGACGTTGGCCACGATCTCGCCGAGCACGGCCACCCGGCTCTGGGCCAGCGGGGCGATGGCGCGGAAGGCGTCCTCGTCGTAGTTTTCCTGCGGCCACGGCGCCGCCTCGGGGTCCAGCCACGGCCGGCAGCGGTCGACGAAGTCGTCGACCTCCAGCGCGCGGATGTACTCGCCGTTGAAAGCGCGCAGCTTCTTCTCGTCGAAGAAGGCGCTCGCGCTGTTGACGTCGGAGACCGCGAACAGCGGCTCCATCTCGGACCACGGCATGATCTCGCGGTCCTCGCCCGGCGACCAGCCCAGCAGCATCAGGTAGTTCACCATCGCCTCGGGCAGAAAGCCCTCGTCCCGGTAGGTCTCCAGGGCCACCTTGTCGCGGCGCTTGGACAGCTTCTGGCGCTTCTCGTTCACGATCACCGGCAGGTGCGCCCACCCCGGCGGGGCCTGGCCCAGCGCCTGCCACAGCAACTGCTGCTTGGGGGTGTTGGACAGGTGCTCCTCGCCGCGCACCACGTGGGTGATGCGCATCTCGACGTCGTCGACGACGTTGGCCAGCGCGAAGAGCGGGGAGCCGTCGGCGCGGGCGACGACGAAGTCCTCGATGGAGGCGTGGTCGAACTCCACCCGGCCGCGGATCGCATCGGCGACCACGGTCGGACCGCCCTCGGGCACCCGGAACCGCAGCGCCCGGCCCGGGCCGGGCTCCAGAGCGCGGTCGCGGCAGAAGCCGTCGTAGCCCAGGTTGGGATTGTCGCGCCGCTGCTGCACCTGCTCGCGGGTGCAGTCGCAGTAGTAGGCGCGCCCCTCCTGATAGAGCCGCTCGGCGGTCTCGCGGTGCTTTCCGGCGTAGTCCGACTGGAAGTAGGGGCCTTCGAAGTGCGGATCGGCGTCGCCGATGCCCAGCCAGGTCAGCGCCTGCAGGATCCCCTCGGTCCATTCCGGCTTGTTGCGCGCGGCATCGGTGTCCTCGATGCGCAGCACGAACCTGCCCTCGTCCTGCTGCCGGGCCAGCGCCCAGTTGAACAAGGCAGAACGGGCACTGCCGACATGGAACATGCCGGTCGGCGACGGCGCGAAACGGGTGCGGATCGGGTTCTCGGTCAACGTGGACGTCCTTGACAAGTGCTACTAGATGGTCGGCAGGGTCCGCTCCGATTTCGGCAGGCGCAAGCAGTCGGCCCTTCCAAACAAGCGAAGGGCGGCGCAACAACCAACTACGACGGTGACCGGGAGAATCGGACCATCCCCGCGTGCGCGGGGAGCACTTTTCTGCCATAGATTTTCACATGCAATTTGGTCATGGACCATCCCGCGTGCGCGGGGAGCACAACGTCCCCTCGAATTCGAGCCGGGACGACGTGGGACCATCCCCGCGTGCGCGGGGAGCACCCGAACCACGGCGCCATCAGCGGGTATGCGGGGGGACCATCCCCGCGTGCGCGGGGAGCACGGGAAGTTGACCCGAACGTGGGAACGCAAGGGGGGACCATCCCCGCGTGCGCGGGGAGCACGGCCAGAGTCAGCACGGCTGGTCCACCTCCTCGGGACCATCCCCGCGTGCGCGGGGAGTCACGCCGCGGCCACCACCCGGCAGGCGGGCAAGGTTGGACCATCCCCGCGTGCGCGGGGAGCACCGCCGGGGGCCGACGAGCGGGGCGGTTCAGTGGGGACCATCCCCGCGTGCGCGGGGAGCACATGCCGATGCTGATCAGGTCGATGGTCCGGCCGGGACCATCCCCGCGTGCGCGGGGAGCACTCGGGAAAGTCCATGATCACGAGCGCGCCCATGGGACCATCCCCGCGTGCGCGGGGAGCACGCGGTACAGGGCGGTGCGCAGCCGCCAGCGCTGGGACCATCCCCGCGTGCGCGGGGAGCACGGCGGGAGCCACGAACTCGTTGAAGTCGCCCGGGGACCATCCCCGCGTGCGCGGGGAGCACGACATGCGAAAACCCCGCACGATGGCGGGGTGAGGACCATCCCCGCGTGCGCGGGGAGCACACCGTCGTGCGCACCGGGATCTCGGGGTCGTCGGGACCATCCCCGCGTGCGCGGGGAGCACCGGCAGACCCGGCAGCCGATCCGCTGGCTCCAGGGACCATCCCCGCGTGCGCGGGGAGCACGACCGCGGGTGGGACGACGTCGGATACTCCTGGGGACCATCCCCGCGTGCGCGGGGAGCACCGGCGCCTCCCGCTGCCCAGGACGGTCTGCACGGGACCATCCCCGCGTGCGCGGGGAGCACAGGGGGTCGCGCGTGCCGGTCTACCGGTATGTGGGACCATCCCCGCGTGCGCGGGGAGCACCGGCGGCATGAGCTGCCGCACTCCCGAGGACGCGGGACCATCCCCGCGTGCGCGGGGAGCACCTCTTACGCAGCCAGTGGGCGGGGCCGTCGGGGGGACCATCCCCGCGTGCGCGGGGAGCACGCCGGGGGCGTGTTCTGGCACGTGTCCGGCCGGGGACCATCCCCGCGTGCGCGGGGAGCACTCGCGGCGGGGCGCGCTGGTGCGGTTGGTCATGGGACCATCCCCGCGTGCGCGGGGAGCACGCCGCCCCCAACACCCTCGCCAGGCTGGAGCGGGGACCATCCCCGCGTGCGCGGGGAGCACCGCCACTCGTTGACCTTCACATCCTCGTAGTCGGGACCATCCCCGCGTGCGCGGGGAGCACCACGTCACCGTCCGATACGACCGAGACGCGCCGGGACCATCCCCGCGTGCGCGGGGAGCACACCACGGTGGCCAGCGAGTTGAGCGCGGCCTCGGGACCATCCCCGCGTGCGCGGGGAGCACGCGCCGCCGCACGTCGACCTGCGGCAAGCGCCGGGACCATCCCCGCGTGCGCGGGGAGCACCTACTGGCGCCCGGCTGCTCTGCGTAGCCAGGCGGGACCATCCCCGCGTGCGCGGGGAGCACCTGCAGCTCCTCGGCCGAGGCGTTGCCCGGCAGGGACCATCCCCGCGTGCGCGGGGAGCACGAGGACGACACGCAGGCGGAGGCGTCGGAGACGGGACCATCCCCGCGTGCGCGGGGAGCACGTGAACTCGGCAAGCTCGATCCGTCGGCCGCAGGGACCATCCCCGCGTGCGCGGGGAGCACCTTGACGTCCAAGGGGACGAACAGGCCCGGCAGGGACCATCCCCGCGTGCGCGGGGAGCACGTGTGCTCGCGCGACCATGCGTCGGTCTCGTTGGGACCATCCCCGCGTGCGCGGGGAGCACCGGATCGCCTCCACGCCGCGGAACGCGAGCAGGGGACCATCCCCGCGTGCGCGGGGAGCACACCGATTTCACCTGGGAGATTGACCATGATCCGGGACCATCCCCGCGTGCGCGGGGAGCACACTGAATGACCTGCGCGTTTACCAGCGCCAGAGGCCGTTTTCATTCACTCCGCGAAAATCCGACAAACCACCCATTCCACCCATGCGGCCTCACCGGTTCCCGAAACGGCGGCGCTTGGACGCCTTGCTCCACCCCTTGGGCGCGGACGCCGGCGGGATAGCCGCTTCCTCGCTGGGGCGCCGGATCAGGGTCAGGCCTTCGTGGTCGATCGGGTGCCACTTGTGGTCGAAGGTCTCGAACGTGTAGCCCTGTTCGTTGTCGGTGCTGTAGGCGAGTAGCGCGCGACCGTTGCCGGCGTACTCGCGCACTTCGGCCCACAGGATGTCGCGGATGCGCGCGGAGGGGCCGCCGATGAAGACGCCGGGCGATATCTCCAGCAGCCAGCGGGTGAGGAACCCGCGGAGACCGGCCGGGCAGTTGGTGAGGACGATGACCGTCACCAGATGACTCCGTCGGCGTAGTTGCGTCCGGATTCCACTTCGCCGCCGCGGTCGGTCTGCAGGCCGACGTGGTCGACCGTGGCATCGGCCGCATCGCCCTCCGCGCCGTCCGGTAGGAGCAGGCCCTGCACGTCGCCCACGCAGCGGTCCAGAAACCCGGTGTCGTTGATGCGGTCCCGCAGGGCGCGGCGGGTGCGTGGGCCGACGTCCTCGGGGCTTTGGGCCGCGGTGTCGAAGGCGACCGGGATCCCGATCTCGGTCTTGTACAGGTCGGCCACGTCCAGCACGAAGGCGAGTTCGTGGCCGGAGTGGACGAAGCCGAGCCCGGGGGCGCATCCCAGGGCGGCCACCACCGCGTGGCAGACGCCGTAGAGGCATTGGGCGGCCGCGGTCACGCCTTGGTTGAGCGGGTCCCCGGCGTCGAAATCGCCGGGGACGTAGTGCCGCCCCGTCCAGCGCATGCCCACGCGTGCGGCGTCTTTGCGGTAGAACTCTTTGACCCGCTTGCCTTCCCGCCCCAGGAGCTGCTGGCGGGTCAGCCCGGCCGTGTCCTCGTCGGGAAAGCGCATCCGGTACATGGCGCGCGCCACCTCCAGGCGCGTCACCCGGTTCGCCCAGGCCCGCGCTTGGGCTTCGACCAGCGCGGCGGAGCGGGTCAGCGACCGGCCGCCCGCGTAGAAGCGCACGCCCCGCTCGCCTACCCACACCACGCCGGCGCCGCACTCGCCGAGCACGCTCATGGCCTGGTGGGTGACCCGCGTTCCGGGGCCCAGCAGCAGGGTGCCGATGGTGGCCGAGGGGATGTGGGTGATGCCGTCGCCGTCCTCGGCGGTGATGGCGTTGGCGTCGCGGTGTACCGTGCACCGCTCCAGGTAGACGAAGGAGAGTCGGTCTGCGACGCGGGTCAGCTCGCGGGGTGTGGAGGCGCTGCGCCTGCCGGCCGTGGCCATGGGGTCCCTCTCATTCCGCCGGGGCGAGGGTCATCAGTCCGCACCCGTAGGCCTTGGCCCGCCCGAGTCCTCGGGTGAGGGTGCGGCGCAGCGCCTCGGGATCGACGACCTCCAGCCGCCCGTCGAAGGTCGCGGTGACCAGGGAGACCCGGTTCTTCCTCTTCCCGTTCGCCGTGGCTGCCGGCTGGTGCTCGGGCTTGTCGAACGCGTTGCTGCGGCGGTCGTGCACGAGGAGCTCGTGCTCGTCGCCCTCGGGCAGCAGGCGCTGATCCTCCGGTTTCTCCAGCACGCGGAAGCCGGCCGCCTCTTGGCGCTGCAGCAGCCATTGCGCCTGGTGGCGCGGGGTGACGTGGGCGGTGACCTTGGTGGGTTCGCCGTCTTTGCGGCGGATGCTGTGCACGGGGTTGGCGGTGAGGCGAAACGCCCACGTGTGGCCCTCGGCCAGCCGCTCCAGGAACGGGCCGTAGTCGTAGGTCTGCCAGTTGGGCCGCTCCTTCCAACCGGCCTGTTCCACCACGTGCGTCAGGTCGGGCTTGGCGGGGCTGACGATGTAGAGGAACACTTCGGCTTTGGCGTTGCGGTCCACCCGCCACAGCACACGGGGGGTGTCGGTGTCGGTGGGCAGTACGTCGGGGAACGCGTTCATCACCGCGGCGTGCATGGTGCGCGGTGACGACAGCAGCCGGCGCGCTCCGCTGCGTGCGGTGTTGAGGCGGAACCGGGTGAGGTGCATCAGTCGCCTCCCAGCAGGCTGGTCGGATCGTGTTCGGGGGCCGCGGGTCCTCGGGCCCACGGGTTGGCGACCTCGACCGTGTGGGTGCGCACGCCGCGCAGGGCGTAGCGGCGGTGGAGCGGATCGAAGCTCAGCGGGGTGTCGCGCCGGCTGTCGGCGCGGGTGTCGCCGGCAACGGCGTCGACCAGGAGCGGCAGGGATACCGCGGCCTCCCGCCGCAGACGGCGCTGGTACCAGGTCGAGGCCCGCCATTCCTCGGATTCGAGCGCCTCGTGCACACCGGTTCCGCTGCGCAGGCCCAGGTCGACGGGCCGTGCCGGCGGGCACGAGCGCCGCCCCAGATACGGCAGGTAGACCGGTGCCCGCACCGCCTCATGGAGCCGGTCGATGAGCGCGTCGTCGCCTGCCACCGCGGCGACGAACACGGCGTCGGCCAGGTAGAACCGCTCGGAGACGGGCATGGACCGGTCCGTGTCGAGGTGGTGGGCGGTCTGGTAATCGCGCACGCGGGTGCCGGGCTGGTCGATACGCACCCCGAAATCCAGCGCGGTCAGATCCGACAGGTCCTGGGTGCGATCGCGGCCCTGGGCTGCGGCCAGCAGTCCGATCACCCCGCTCTTGGTGGGGGCGTTCTCGGTGGTGCGCCGGGCGAAGCGGGCCGCCGATCCCCACGCTTGCAGGGGACCGGCCAGCTGGAGCATCAGGGCACTCATGCGGTGGGCGCCGACCGCTCGGCCGTGGCGGTACCGACGGCGGTGACCAACTCGGCCAGAGGCAGCTCGGTGCCCAGATCGGCGAGGTCGGCCGTGCTGGGCCCCACCCGCAGCACCCAGGTCTCGGTATCGTCGGCGAGGCCGTAGGCCGCCTCGACCTGGCCGACGTAGTCGGCCAGGCGCTCGCTGGCTTTGCGCACGTGGCCGTCGCCCGGCGCGACCGGTTCCTCGAAGGCGCCGACGAAGCTAACCGGACGCGTGCGGCGCAGCTTCACGATCACCGCCTCAGGCAGCGTGTGGTTGCCGAAGGTGTTGACCTTGCCGGTGGGAAGGGATTCGACGAACCCGCGCACGAAGGCCTCCACGGCGCGGCGCAGCGGCTGGGTGACCGGCTCGTCCTCGCGCAGCCCCTCCCCCAGGTTGCGGCGCAGCAGGTCGGCGTCCAGGGCGGCGTAGCGGTACAGGGTGGCGGAGTTGAACTCCACCGTGCCGATCATGCCCGCGCCGGTCTCCTCGTCAGGGTTCTCGTCGTCGACGGCGGTGTAGTAGTCGGATTCGTTCTCCACCGGGTGCACGCTGATGGCGTGGGCGACCTGGGCGGCGGCGTCGACGTTGACGTCGGCGCCGTCGGCGACCATGCGGCCGAACAGGGCGATGTCGACGGAGTGGCGGGTGTCGGCGAGCTCCTTGGCGCGCTTCTTGTTGTCCTTGAGGAAGGCCTTGATGTCGGCGCGGCCTTCGACGGCGAGCTCGGCGAGGGCGTCGAGCTGGCGGGCGCTGAGGAACATCAGGTAGGCGGACTCGGGAGCCGGCTCCGGTTGGCCGTTCTTCTTGGCCGCCTCCGCCTTGCGTTTGGGGACGTCGATCTTGGAGCCGGTGGCGGCCTGGACGGTCTCGGCGGCCAGGGTCCAGGCTTCACGCTCCTCGATCGCGGTGTCGATGTTCTGGATGCGCACGGTCAGCAGTTCGGCGACCCGTTTGGTGCGCACACCCAGTTCGCCGGCGTCGAGCAGGTCGTCGAAGGCCATGCGGGTGGCGCGCTTCCAGGCCTGGCTGGAGACGCGGGACCGGCGCGCACCGCCGTAGACCGCGGTTTTAGGGGCGCCGGTGTCGTCGCGGTTGATGTTGCTGGGCGGCACGGTCTGGAGCACGTGCAGGTCCAGGATGGTGCGGCTCATGCGTGGTCCTCGTCGGTCTCGGGAGTGGTGTCATCAGGGGGTGCGGAGGCGTCGGCGGGGACGGCCGCGGCGGAGGCGGCGTGGAAGGCCCGACCCCATGCCGCGCGGACCGTGGTGCGGCCACCGGGCTGCTGGAACCGGTGGATCCGGTCGGCCAGCAGGCCGTAGTCCAGAGCCACGGCCTCGCGGCGCAGCAGCACGACGATCTCGCGCAGCCGGTAGGCGAGGCTGGGGAGGTCGTGGGCGGTACCGGCCTGGACGAACCGGCGGCGCACCGGTTCGTCGATGTCGCCGGGCGGCATCAGCCGTCGCACGGCACCACCGAGGTCGCGTCCGCGCTGGTGCATGCGGTCCTCGCGGCGCGACTGCTGGTGCACGCCATAGAGCGTCAGCGCGACGTGGGCGGCTTCCTCGGCCGGGTCGCCCCCGGTGTCCGCGTCGGGAACACGGGGTGCCCGGGTGTAGAACCGGTCGTCCAGCGTCAGCCCCCACAGCTCGGGGACCTCGGCGACGGTCTTCCCGGCGCCGCGCCGCAGCTGCGCGAGGGTGGCCACAGCATCGGAGCGGTCCTGCAGGTAGCCGTATTGGATCTCGCGGACGCGCTCGTCGACGAAGGCGCCGACCCACTGCAGATCCGGTACGTGCTTGGGGGCCGTCGTAGTCACGCTGATTCCTTGTCTGCCGGGGCGGTCATGGGCAGCGCCTTGTTCAGGTCGGCGCGGAAACGCAGGTCGGCGCCGCCCGCCGTGAGCCAGAAGGTGTTCTGCTTGGTTTCGATGAGGCGTCCGGTCCAGGCCGCGTCGCCTGCCTGGTCGACCAACTGCTTGCCGAGGTCGCGGATGTGTCGGCGGGCGCGGTGCTGCCACTCGGTGTGCTTGTCTTCGGGCTCGTCGCCGGGCGCGATCGCGGCCAGCCAGTCGCGGAAGGGGCCGTCGAGTTCGGCGAAGCCGAGGTCGCGGGCCGTCGCGCGCGGGCCGTCGGATTCGGCTCCGGCCGCTTGAGCCAGGCGCTGGGCGAGATCGCCCAGGACGGTCACGGCCTTCTCGGCGTCGTTGACCGCATCGACCGCGGTCTGCCCGAGTCCGTCGTCGCGCTCGTGCAGGAGGACCACGGCCATGGCGACGCCGTCGTCGACGATCTCGTCGATGACCGACTGCTGGGTGCCGTAGACGGCGCCGAACAGGCGGGGTCGGATGGGGTGGTCGGCTTCCAGGAATCCTTCGTTGGCCAGCCGCGCGACCCAGTCGAGGATGCGCGGCCGTACAAGGGCCGCGGCCTCTTGGCGTTGTTCACCGCCGGTGACCCGGCCGGTGACCAGGGCCGCCAAGCCGCGCCAGGCGCTGCGGGCGGGGTCGTGCTCGCGCGGCAGGTACACCTGGGCCAGGCTGTGCTTCTTCTCCTGGGCGGGGCTGCGCCGCCAGGCGGTCATGGGTTCGCGGTTGTGCATGTTGCGTGCCGGCAGCGGGTCGCCGTAGGCCAGCAGCGCTCCGTAGACGCCGTCGGCGTCGTACTGGAGCCGCAGGCGGCGGCTCTGCCAGGTGTAGAGGTCGCGGACCCCGGTGGGGCGCGCGGCCAGCTCCGTGTCCTCGGCGGGGGCGGCGCCGGCGGGGTCGCGGCGCCAGGCGGGGCGGTCGTCGGCGTCGATGCGCAGGTTGTCGACATCGGCGGCGACCAGGTTGAGCAGCAGTGTCTCCTGCAGTGTGGCGCCCTCGGCCAGGACCCCGCCGAGGTTGCCGGCCCACCCCACGCCCTGGGGGTAGCCCTTGCCGCCTTTGACGCGGGGGTCGCCCACCGCGCCGGATTTGATGCCGGAGGGGTCGAAGGCGTGGGCATGGACGACCCAGCGGGCGGCCTCGGCGAAGCCGAGCCGGTCGACGCCGCGGGCCCGCATGGTGAAGAACGGGTCGCCGTTGGGCACGTCGGCCACGATCCGGTCGAGGGAGAAGACCTCGTCTTTGGCCGTGCGCAGGTCGGCGACCTGGAAGAAGGGCGTCTGCGGGTGCAGCAGGTCGAAGCGGTCGCGGTGTTCGTCCAGGTAGGCCGACAACACCTCGGCGGGCAGTCCGTCCTCCCGGTACTGAGACCATTCGTCTGTGTCCGTCGGCCCGTCGACGGCGTCGTGGACGATCGCCAGAACGAGCCGCACCAGGGCGAACTCCTGGGTGGGGACGTCGCCGACGATCCGGCGCAGTGACGCGGTGTGCTGGAGGAGGTCGTGCAGCGACAGTTCTTGCTCGGTGCCGTCGAGCCGCTGCACGGGGATCCACGGTCGCGTGGTCAGATCGAAGGAGGGTCGGGGGGCGTCATTCGGCACGGTGGACCTCGAGACCGTCGGACCGGGTGTAGCGGAGTTCGTAGCCTGCCAGGCTGCTATGACATTCCTCGTCCAGGACGAGGACCAGCTCGCCGGCGAGCCAATAGGCCTCCTTGCTCTGCCAGCCGGGCACGCACTGCTCCTCGAGTTCGGCGATGGCCCGATCCAGGGTGCGGGCGTTGGAGAACTCGGGCGGCAGGCGGAGCCCGCAGGCGGCCACGATGCGTGCGCGCCGGTGATCGGGGGCGGTGTCGGTGGGCAGTTCCAGGCCGCCGCGGGCGCGGCCGTGGCGGTCGGGGCTCAGCCAGGGCACCGTGGCCAGGGCGCCGTCGGGGCGCCGCTGCACGACCAGGACTTCGAGGGTCTCCTCGGTGTCGCGGACTTGGGCTTTGCCGCGGCGGGTGTCGTCGGCGTCGCCGACGCCGGCATCGACCCAGCCCACCAGGGCCCGGCCGGGGCGCGCCTGCGGGTTGAGCAGGAACGCGTCGGCCTTGGCGTGCTGCTCGGCCTGGTGTTTTTCGTGGTCGGCGCGCGCCTTGCCCATGGCTTCGCCCCACTCCGCAGGGCCGATCTCCTCGTCGCCGTAGGCGCGCTGCACGAGGGGGCTGATGTCCTCGGGCAGGCGCAGCGCGTTCCCGGTCCCGTCCGTCCGGGCGAGGTAGGGCTCGAGGGCGGCCGCCGACCGCAGGAGGGGATAGGTGCGGTAGACGCGGCGGGAGCCAGGGTCGGGCTCGGGCACAGGCGCGTCCCAGTCGGCTCCGGTGATCAGGCAGCGGGCCCTGCGCAGCCGCGGCGGGCGCTCGCTCTGGTCCGCGCCGCGCCGGTGGCGGTGCAGGCGGCCCATGCGCTGCAGCAGCAGGTCGATCGGGGCCAGGTCGCTGACCAGCAGGTCGAAGTCGACGTCCAGGGACTGCTCGGCCACCTGGCTGGCGACCACGATCCGCCGCTCGGGGCGGGCGCCGCCGTGTTTCGCGACGTAGTCGGGGGAGCCGAATTCGGCGAGCAGCCCGGCGTCGTTGTCGGCGCGATCCGGATCAAGGAAGCGGGCGTGGGCGACGGTGACCTGCTCATCGCCGAAGCGTGTGCGCAGATGCGCCGCGGTCTCCACGACGCGGCGCACGGTGTTGCGCACCACCAGGACGCACCCGCCGTCCTCGAGTTCGGTTTCCAACCGGTCGGTCAGGTGGTCGAAGTCGTCGTCGAGACGCTCCACGTGCACCGCGGTGCCGCGGCCGGAGGCCTCGGGGGCCGACACCCGGGGAAGGCCGCCCGGGGCGACGGCGGTGATGAGGGGATAGGCCTGTGCCGCCTGAACGCCGGCGAAGCCGGTGTCGGTGGCTTGGGCTCCGGCATAGGCATGGGCGAGCTCACGGCGCCTGCGCGACGGCAGCGTGGCCGAGAGCACCACGACCGGCACCCGGTAGGCGCCCAGCCAGGACAGGACCCGGTCGAGATAAGCGTTCATGTAGGTGTCGTAGGCGTGGGCCTCGTCGATCACCACGACTTTGCCCGCCAGGGCGAGGTGGCGCAGCGCCAGATGGCGGCTCTTGAGCCCGGCGAAGAGCAGCTGATCGATGGTGCCGACGGCGAAGGAGGACAGCATCCCCTTCTTGCGGCCGCGCAGCCAGTGGTGGGCGACCAGCTCGGCTGAGGCGGCCTGGGCGTCGGTGCGGGGCTGCCACGTGTCGGCGCCGCCGTCGCGGTCGATGCCGGCCAGGGAGCGGCGTCCGGCGCGCATCAGCTCGGCGAAGTCCTCGTTGAGCGCGGCCTTGGAGTGGGCGAGGAACACGGAGTGCGCACCGGTTCCCTCACGGGTGTCGGGCAGGTGGTCGAGCCAGTCGAGCAGGCGGGGGAACATGGCGTTGCCGGTGGCCATCGTGGGCAGCGCGATGAAGCAGCCGCCGGCGCCGGAACGGGCCGCGAAGACCTCCGCGACGGCCAGGGCGGCCTCGGTCTTGCCCTCTCCCATCGGCGCCTCGATCACCATCAGGCCCGGTGCGGCCATGTCGCGGGCTGCGGCCACCGCGGCTTCCTGCACCGGGCGGATCCGGGCGCCGGCCGGCAGGTCGAAGCGCGCGGCGACGTGGGCGCCGGGCTCGGCCTCGGGCTCGTCCGCGGCCCAGGGGCGCGGCAGGTTCAGGCCCTGCCAGGCCGCGTCGACGCGTTCGGGGTCGCTGCCGCGTTCTCCGGGGAAGTACGGGAACAATTCCGGGTTGCTGGCGATCCAGTCGGCCATGATCACCACGGCGGTCAGCAGCGCCTGCACCGGTTGCGGCAGCTTCACCTCCCGCCAGAGGGGCAGGCGATCGTGAACGGCGCAGGTCTGCGCGGCGGCGTCGAGGAGTTCGTGCTGGACGCTGCGCCAGGCGTCCTCGCTGCCGCGGGTCCGCAGCAGCGACCGGTGCCGTATCAGCTCGTGGATCTGCGCCTGGGTCGGCGGAATGCCGTGGTGGCCGCCGACGACCACCGACAGCTGGAGCGTGGCCGGTTTGGGCCAGCCGTGTCGCTCGATGAGCCATTCCTGCAGCAGCAGCTGGCCGGCCAGTCCGTGCGGGGCGAGGTTGCGGTCGGGGATCTGCTTCTGCAGCCGCATTTCCAGACCTTCGCTGCGCATCCGGTCGGCGAGGCCTTCGACCTGGCAAGCGAAGGCCGGCGTCGCCTTGCCGATGTCGTGGACCGCGGCCAGCCACACCGCCAGTCGGCGCGCGTCGTCGGCGCCGCCGGGCAGCTCGGCCGACACCAGCCGACGGACCTGGTCGGGCACCCATTCGTCCCACAGCCGCCCCGCAACGGCGGCACTGTCGGCCATGTGCCGCCACAGCGGAAGCCAGCCGTCGAAGTCGTGATCGTGCTTGGCCCACACGGCGCGCGCGGCTGCGGACAGCCTGTCGGGCCAAGGCAGGGGGGAGCCCTCGGAGTCCATGGGAGAAGTCAATCGCATGAGACCTCCCATGGCAGGCAGAACGGGAAATTTAGTGCTCCGATAACTCGGTGGATGCGGGCCGGAGGGCAGACAGGCCAAACCGCCGCCCTCCGAACCGTCCACCCGCGATCGATCCCCGCAGGCGCGGGGAGCACTGCAAGAGTTGCGTCGAGAGCGACGCTAGACCGGGGTCATCCCTCCATGCGAAGGGAGCGAGAACTTCGTTCGCAGTGATCACCATACCCGAGAAAACTCAAACTCGGGCAACGGTCTTGCTTCTCTCTCTTACGCTTCTCTCACCAACCCGCTGAACGGTCTAGATTCACTCACTACGCACCTCTCATGTAACCGACCGAGAGGCCCACACAGCAGTACCATGCGTGCTATCGTCACCCTGTCTCAGTCCGCCCTGCGCCCTGGCCTACGTGGCCAGCGAGCGGCCTACGCCGCTTGCGCTGGTGGGGCGACTGGGCCTCCACCGCAAACAACAGCGGCCCCCCGTTGCACCGGGAGGCCGCTCGCAAACAACTTCCGCCCGTTAACAAGAAAGGAAGTCGATAATGCCTATCGTAGACGCTCCACCTGGGCTTGAACATGTCAGGAGCGACACGCCGAACGAGGTCCTGGACATGGCGGGCGCCCCGCCCCTGGTGTCCCTAGCTGAGCCGCTGCTACGTCACGTGCCAGGAGCCGGATGGGTGCTCGCTGGGGTGGCGCTGCTGCTTTTCGTCGGCATCGTTGTGCCTGCGGTCTGGTCGAGCAAGGCCGATCGTCGGGATGCGGCGTGGCGCGTCCTCGATCGCTTGCTGCCCTGGTCCCAGTAGGAGCTCACATCGCGCTGGCCGGAGATCACCAGCATGGACTTCCGGCCTGCACCAGCCCACGCGGCACGCTTTGCCTTGGGCAGCGCAGTATCACCCACCAGGCGCGTAGACCGTATGAAGTCACCTGGGCCACGAGAGACACGCTCAGCTACGCGTCTACCTCACCCCCAGCTCCGGCCATCCCGGCGTGCGCGGGGAGAACCACACGCCCCGCCCGCCGGGGCGCGACTCGTGGGGACCATCCCCGCGTGCGCGGGGAGCACCCGTCCTGGGTCTCGTCGAACAGCTCCGGTTCGGGACCATCCCAGCGTGCGCGGGGAGCACCCCGACCAGCTCGAAACCACGGTCAACGACGAGGGACCATCCCCGCGTGAGAGGGGACCGGATTCGGGGCGGCATCCTATCGGGGTGCTGCCCCTTCTCATGTCATGACCGGTGCCGCTGACCTGCTCGGACGCGCACGGCATGATCACCGCGTGGTGATCGTGTCGCACGCGTAAGCGCCGGTTGGCGGCGTCGCTCATCCTTCGCGGGCCATGCACGGGCCGGATCGGCGGAGGGTGCGGGGCCGGCCGGCGCAGGTGGCGAAGCGCTTCGCGCGTGTGGCATCGGGCTTGATCGTGTAAAGAAAGTTCTCACCGCGACCTAAGCCGTGGCGCGCTCCTCCGTCTCGGCGGGATCGGCTGCGGGGGTCGGTCGGCCGTTGATGATCGCCTCGATGTCGGCGCGTAGGTAGCGGCGGTACCCGTCCGGTGTGTGAATGTAGCGGATGTGTCCCTCGCGTGCCCATCGGGCGATAGTCGTTCGGTGCGCGGCCAACAAGTCGGCCGTCTCTGCGGCGGTGAGGTGCTCGGCGAGCTCAGGCGGATCATCGGTGCGGTCGTCGGTGCGTCTCATGCGGCGCTCCGGTGTCGGTCACGGGTGCGGCCGGGTGTCATTGGCCCGGGGAGGCTGCGCTTCCCGGCCGCGTCGGCGGGTGCGGGCGGTCTCAGCCGGTGGGAGGCGGTTGTCCGGTGTTCCAGCGCTGCCAGGCGGATTCCTGGTCCTTCAGCCACCGCCACAGTTCGGCCGCGCTCATCCCGCCCATGTGGTGGTCGCGTACCCCGTGGCGGGCGGCTGTGGCGGGTGCGCTGCGGCGGCGGGTGGCAGTCCAGTGCCACCCGCCGGGGGTGGGTTCGCACGTGATGTGCCAGGTGGCGCCGAAGCGGTGGTTGAGGCATCCGTGGGGGCGTAGCCGTCGGGTCCGAGGTCGGTGTAGGGGAAGCCGGTCACCGGAGACGCTCCTCTACCGCGCGGGCGCCGGCACGATCGGCCGTGCCGGTCGGCGCCGGGGCGAGGCTGAGCGTGAAGACCATCCCGTTGCCGGCGGGCAGTGGTTCCCACGTGTCGGCGAAGGCGTCGACCAGAGCCAGGCCGCGCCCGTGGTCGTCCTCGACGGAGGTCGGCACGCGCTCGGGCCGTGTGGTGGCACTGCCCGCGTCCTGGACCGTCACGGCCAGGGTGTGCCGATCGGCGTGGACGTGGACGGTGAAGGTCCCGCCGGGGGCGCCGGTGGGCGTGTGGCGCAGGGTGTTGGTGGCGGTTTCCGACAGCAGCAGTGCGGCTGTGGCGGTGGTCGCGTCGGGGATGCGCCCGGGGGTGCGGGTGAGGGTGTCCTCCAGCCAGCGGCGGGCGGTGCCGACCTGGTCCGGGGTGCCGGGGAAGGTGCGGGCGACCAGGATTCCGGGTGTGGTGGTCGTCATCGGTGCACTCCCGCCGTGGTGGGGGCCGGGTGGTCCGGGTGGGCCAGGTCGGGGCGGTGGGCGATCAGTCGCCGGGTCGCTGCCCGCAAGTCGGCCATGTCGTCGGCGGGGGCGGGCTGCTCGTGGCGCTGTAGCCAGGGGCCGACAACGCGGTGTTCCTCGGTACGGGATCGGGATGCGGGCGGGGCGGTGCCGTCGGTGACCGCGGGGAGTACGACGGTTTCGGCTTCCGGTTGCATCGCCAGGTACGGGCGTGCGCCGCGCGGGCGGCGAGCGCGGCGGCGCTGATGCGGTGCACCTGCGGCGGCCCTATTGCCGGGATCGTATGGGCGCACATGAGGCCTGTGGTCCGGGTCCGGACCGCTAGAGTTGAGCACGGGTCTCCACCTGGCTTCTTCAGGTCGGGGATCAAGGCTCTGCCTGGTGTTCTGCGCACCGGCAGGGCCGTTTTTTGTGCACTCCGCATGTCGGCGGCGAGCGCTGTCTACGATCCCTTTGCCGGTGGCGCGTTTCTAGGCGTTACACGGAACTGACGATATCCGTCGGCTTGTGTAGACAGGTGTCGAGCAAGTGTGTTGGAGTGTCGACCTATGCAAATCAAACCGAAACCGGAATGGCTCAAGGTGGGGCAAGAGATCCGCCGCCTTCGGAGCGCAAACCGGATGTCCCAGGACCAGTTATCCCAGCTCATGACCTTGTCCCCCGCTATGCTGAGTTCGATCGAGCGGGGCATACGAGGATGCAAGCCGGAATTCGCCGAAGAGCTCGACACGGCGCTTCAGACAGGTGGCCGTGTACTGCGTCTGGTCGGAAAGGCGAACGCTGACCCCGGGACACCGACATGGTTCCTGGATGTGGAGCGGTTGCAGCACCAAGCTGCGGAGATCCGCCAGTTCCAGCTCGGCTGGCTCCCTGGACTCCTTCAGACGGAGGACTACGCACGTCTAGCCCTACGTGCGGGCGACCTGTCCTTGTCGACCACAGGCCTTCAGCAAGCCGTCAACGCCCGCCTCAAGCGCCAAGAACTACTGTGGGGAGAAAACCCGCCGCTGCTGTTCGTGGTACTAGAGGAAGGTGTGCTGTGTCGACCGATCGGGGGCCGTGACATCATGACCCGACAGCTTGATCAACTTCTGTCAGCCGCTGGACATGCTCATATCACGGTGCAGGTGCTCCCCATGAACGCCGGGCCGCATCCAGGGCTGGACGGAACGTTTCAGCTGCTGCGGCTGCCGCGTCGGGAGACCTTCCTAGCGCTGGAGTCGCGTGTCTCGGCGGATGCAGACGACGATGCCGACCATGTGAACGAGTACACACAGGTCTTTGAGGACTTGCGGGCGCTCGCCCTCGCTCCCCAGGAGTCGGCGGACCTCATCAGAAAGGCACGAGGAGATCTACAGTGAGCGTCAACCCTGACACCTGGCGCAAGAGTAGCTATAGCAACTCAAAGGGTGGTGACTGCGTGGAGGTGGCCGACACAGCTGATAACGGTGCGGCTGTGCGTGACACCAAGGACCGCGACGGGGGACACCTTGAGTTGCCCTCTGCCGAGTGGGCGGCGTTTATGCGCGCGGTGAAGTCGGCGGAGCTGTAGCCCACCACACGCTCCCCCCCCCCTGCGACTGCGAACCCTGCGGCTGGCTGGCTGCGGGGGCTGTCATGCCCGGGCGGGAATCCTTGTTCGGGAGCGGTCGGCCTGCGACCGTGTGCTGAATCGGTGGGTCACCACTGGGCAGCCGGCGGACCGCGTCTCTTGTGCGCGACGGGGCGACCGGCGAGGCCGTGGCTCAGGTGGAGGCTCTGCCTCCTGTTTACCCCTTGCGGTCAGCCGCTGGTTTTCTGCATGTTCGGCTTGGCGCTTTTGCTGGATCACCGCGATGGAGAAGCACGGCCGGCACCTCGGACTGGGCTGCGGGCCGCTGATCGACATCGCCGTGCACGGCTTCATCCTCGACACCGTCAACTACCGCGAGTTCTGCCGGCGCCACTTCGGCGGCTTCCTGGAACACGTCCCCGAGATCGAATTCAAGTACGACGGGTCGGTTATGAAGACCGCCCAGATCATCGAGGGCAGCGGGTTCCGCATCGACTGGCCGCTGTGGGAGCGCGACGGCGCCACGTGCACCCCGTGCTACCACGGCTCCGACTGCCACTGACCGCCCGCGCCCACGCCCCCGGCATCCACCCGGTGCCGGGGCATCCGTGTGTTCTCCTGCCGCCTTGGTCTCGCGGTGGCTACCGTGTGACGGGTCCTGTTCTCCCGCCACAGGGGCCACACCATGTCCGCAGTCACCGACCTGACCACCTACTGGGACCGCTACGCCGGCCAGCTTCCCGCTCCGCCCCGCGAAGACGCGCTCAAGGAGGCGCTGCGGTGGTGCCAGTACCCCGACCACGGCCCCGGCGCGGAGCTTCTCGGGGATCCGGTCACGGCCCTGGAGCTGGGGTGCGGGCGGGGTGATGCGGTGGCCGCGCTGGCGACCAAGGGCATCGACGCGACCGGAGTGGACCTGTCTGTCGAGCACGTGCGCGCCGCACACGAATGGTGGGGCGACCTCGCCAACGCCCGGTTCACGCACGCCGACGTGATCGATTACCTCTCAGACACCCGGCACCGGTGGGAGGCGGCGTTCTCGATCTGGGGCGCGGTCTGGTTCACCGACCCCGACGTCCTCCTGCCGCTCGTCCGCGAGCGCCTCGTTCCGGGCGGTCGGTTGGTGTTCGCGCAGGCGCCCGCCGTTCCCGGCGCCTACGGCATACAGGGCATGTACGCCAACGGATTCAGGGGCCGACAGGTGTGGGTATACCGATGGGCGTACGAACCCGAGATGTGGGCGGAGATCCTGAAGCGACACGGGTTCGTCGACGTGCGGGCGTGGGTGGAGCCTGCGCCGGATCCGGATGATGTGGGGACGCTGATCGTGCAGGCCGTTCATCCCCACGTCCGCGAGGCTCGGCGCGCCACGCCGGCGTGGCGGAGGCAGTAGTCCGATTCATCCCCGCGTGCGCAGGGAGCATACGAGGATGTTATATCCGACGTCTGACCAGCCGGGACCATCCCCGCGTGCGCGGGAGCACACGCCTGGGACGCTGCCGGGCGTGCCGCCTTCGGGACCATCCCCGCGTGCGCGGGGAGCACGCCAGGCCGACGCCCTGGCGGGCGGGAGACCGGGGACCATCCCCGCGTGCGCGGGGAGCACCGTTCATCAATGCGATCGCTTCGCCGGTTTCGGGGACCATCCCCGCGTGCGCGGGGAGCACGGGCACCGCCACCTCGACGCCGGTATCGGGACGGGACCATCCCCGCGTGCGCGGGGAGCACGCTGCCCTCCTTGACATGCTTTTCACCCTAGGGGGACCATCCCCGCGTGCGCGGGGAGCACACTGAATGACCTGCGCGTTTACCAGCGCCAGAGGCCGTTTTCATTCACTCGCCGAGAATCCGACAAACCACCCATATAGCCTCACCTGTTCCGAAACGACGGCGCTTGGATGCCTTGTCCCCCTTCAGCACAGACGCCGGGAGGATATCCGACTCTTCACGGGGCCGTCGCAACGCGTCCAGTTGCGCATCGCCGTCGGGGGGCGCTGCATCTACCCACCGCGTAGTGCACACCGCCATCGTGCCGACATACGCCGTGAGTGAGCAGACGGCAAAATCAAGGCCGACGGCGGCACGCGCTCATCCCCTCAAGCGAACCGTCCCGTCCAGCTGTCCTC
This sequence comes from Streptomonospora salina, assembly GCF_014204715.1. Lineage (NCBI taxonomy): Bacteria > Bacillati > Actinomycetota > Actinomycetes > Streptosporangiales > Nocardiopsidaceae > Streptomonospora > Streptomonospora salina. Next base: position 2,756,964 of record NZ_JACHLY010000001.1, on the reverse strand, counting down.
GCGCAGCGCGTCCAGGGCGCTTTCCTCTTCAGCGGTGAGCGCCCCGAGGGTGAAGGTGTCCCAGGCGTAGAGGACCTCCAGTTCCGGGCCGGCGGCGGGTTCGATGCGTGCCCGCTGGCCGGAGGTCAGCACGAGTTCGATTCCGCCGTCGACCGGTTCGGCTTGTTCCCATTGCAGGCCGCGGCGGCGGCAGATGTTCAAGTTGAAGGTCATCTCGCCGGTCTTCGGATCACGGCGGCCGGGGATAATCGGACGGATCCAGATGAGGTGCGGGTCGTCGTTCTCGACGCGGTGATGCCGCGCCAGCGGCGCGCGGAAGGCCTCGTCTCCGCCCGCCCCGGGTTCGGTGACGACCATCTGTGCGCCGGCGTCGAGCGGGTCGTCCGTCATGGTGTGGCGGCCGGCGAGGAGGTCGGCGAGGTGTCGCTCCCATTGCATGGTGGCTCCTGCCTAGGCCTGAACGACCTGGTCGATGGGTTTACCGGCGAGGTGGGTGATGCCCCGCTTGTTCAGCAGTGCTACCACGTTCTTCTTCTCCTGCTCCCCGCTGCAGACGATGCGGGAGGGCGCTTCCGCTCCGAGTAGGTCGAGACCGTGGCGGAACATGACCTCGTTGTTGTGAGCCGTGAACTCCGCCATCTTCTTCGGGTCCTTGGTCATGGCGTGCATGGAGTGGTTGCCCTTGGGGTTCACCGCGCCGAAGTGGTCGCTCGGGTAGCCGTACACGCTGGTGTTGTCGAGGAGGCGAGGCGGGTCGTCCCAGACCAGGTGGGCGCCTTTGCCGAGTCCGTACTGCGTGACCGCGGCCTGGGACGTGACGCGGGTGAACACGGAGTTGGCGCCGCCGCTCTTCTTGTCCGCGTTCTCGCTCATCCCGATGTCGCTGGAGACACCCATGACGCTGCGGCGCTCGGTGGAGGCCAGTACCCCGGTCGCGAGCAGGTCGCTCATGCTTCCCGCGCCGATGGAGTGCGTGAGGCTTTTCCCGCTCCATGCCGTTTCCATCGCGGCGCTGTTTCCGACGTCCCAGCGCGACCACGTGAGCCAGCCGCCTGAGGAGCGCGGGACGGGGTCATAGCCGGGGCTCGCGGCGAGTTCGCCTCCGTCGGCGAAGCCGGCCGCCTTCGCGGCGGCGTCACGTACCAGGGCGACCTTCCTCGGTAGGCAGGACGCGGCCGCCTCCACCTGCCAGCTCTTGGCGAGCTTCGCCAGCCCGTGCTCGTCGAGGCCGGCCGCCTTGTGGGCTTGGCTGTGGAAGATCTCTTGGAGCTGCATCTCCTCCAATTCCTCCGCCTGACCCAGCGCGGTCTTCACCTGCGGTTCGGACTGCAGGCCCTGGGCGGTGAGGTTGTTCATCAGGTAGGTCCATTCGCCTTCTTTGGCGGTGAGCGCGCGGTTGACGAGGTTCAGGTCGCCGAGGCGGCTGACCAGCTTCTTTCCGTGGCCGGCGCCCTGGGGAGCATGCACCTCCAGTTGCCCGCGCAGGGAGTACTCCGTCTTCGCGGGGTCGTTGGCCTGGTAAGGGCGATACACCGCGCTCCAGCCGTCGCCGAGGTCGACGGCGTACTCGGTGCCCTCGGCCGAGACGCGGTCGGACCCGTTCCACGACGTGGTGCCGCTTTCGGCGTCGACGGCGGCCTGGATTCGGCCGGCGGTCCGGGACTCCGTCGGCAGGCCGGTCCCCTCGGGTTCTGCAGGCACCATCGCGGTTACTGTCGCCGTTCCCTGCTGCTCGTACGCCTGCACCGTCGGGATCTTGACGTCGGCATAGGGCTTGCTTCCCGCTCCAGCTGTGTCGATGGTGTGCTCGACCTTGCCGAGCCAGTTCTTGTAGTAACCGGCCATCTCCAGTTCGTCGGCCGTGGCAAAGGGCGAGTCGAGTACCTCCTGTACCGCGGCCTGGGCCTGGGCGAGGTACTCCTTCGTGTGTTCGGGGACTGCGGTGCCGGTCTTCAGCTTGTGGTTGACGCTCTTGGCGGCCTTCGCGGTGAGTTCATAGAGCTGCTTCTCCTCGTCCAGCGGAAGGCGCCCGGAGACTTCCTCCTCCACGTGGATCGGTTCTGTTTTCTGCAGCTCCAGGGCCTCCATGAGCTTGGCTTCGGCCTGCTCGTCGACGGAGGCCAGCAGCACCTCGCGCGGTGGCCCGCCTTCAGGGTCGGAATAGGAGATGAGCGTGGCCGTGCTGTCCACCAGATCGGCGCCGCCGGCCAGCACGGGGGTCCCGGCTGGCGCTCCTTCCGCCGGTGCGTCGGGGATCGGAGTCAGCGCGTCACTGGCCGACTCCGCGAGTGGTTCGTCCGACGGAGTCTCCTGAGAATTCTCTTCCTGCGGGTTCTCTTCTGGAGCCGGATGCTCCTCCTCAGCCCCGGCTTCTTCCCCCGCTGCGCCACCCGGGTCGTCGGCCGCCGACTCTTGGTCCAGGAGAGGAAGCGCCTCGTCGCTGACGGGCGGAGACTCCTCCTGGGAGGGATCCGACTGATCGTGAGCGGGGGCCGCTGTCGGTGCCGTGTTGTAGGTCTCGTGGTTCTTGGACCCTCCGCTTCCCATCAGCCGGCCTCCCCGCCGGCGTGCTTGAGAGCCTGGCCGTTGAGTCCGAGTTCACTGGAGAAGAAGGCGGCGAAGTCGGAGCGCAAGGAGTTCTTGCGCTCACACGCGTAATCGAGGAAGGCTTCGGCGATGTGCTGGGGGCTCACTGAGCTTTCGCTGATGCCGTGCGTGGCCGCAGCCCGTTTGCGCATGGTCGGTCCCCACGCGATGGTCTCCGAATGCTTGGCCCCTTCATGTGCGGTGGTGTGCAGTGTTGCGCGCCACTGGCTGTCCGGGATGCTTTCCAGCTTCGCGATCACGGGGTGAGCGGCCGCAGGGTTGACCTGCACGCCTGTAGCAAGATCGCCACCCTTGAACGCCTTGTACGCCTGGTGGTGGGCTGCTTGGGGTGTCCCGAATGCGGCGTTGGGATGGTAGTCGAGCGACAGCTTGTCCTCGCCGTAGTGCTTGAACGCCTGGCCGCGATCGATGCCGACCAGTCCGCCTGAGGCCGTCCGCAGGACGTTCGAGGGGTTGGCGTCGTGGTCGCCGACCGTCCACGCCAGGACGTGCGAGCGGACCAGGGAGTCCACATCGCTCTGGGTCCACGATGAGGGTTCGGACGACAGCGGCGTGGCGGAAGGCACGAGCGGCTGGACTACTCCCGACTTGCCGGAGACCTCGGCCTTGTAAGCGGGCACCGAAGGAACGCCGGCGGCCTCCGCGATCCGGGATACCACCGCTTCGGCTTCGGCACGGGCACCGCCGGTGGACTTGTCCGGCTTGAACATCCACTTGCCGCCGTCCGGGCCGGTGTGGACCGACTTCGTATGCACCCCGCCGAGCCCACCGCCGGAGGCGCCTGCGCCGAAGTCGTGGCCCGCCACAACGGCCGGTTCGACAGGCTTGGGGACGTCGGCCCACGCGCCCCCGTGCTGTTTGAGCGCGGCCACGAGCTGACCGTGCTGGGTCGCCCACCCCGGCGACGCAGCCGCCGCAGCCTCTGCCTTCGGCGGATCAACCGCCGATTTGCTGCTCTTCGCTGCCTGCTTTGCGGCTTTCTTCTCGATGTGCTGCGCGATCGCCCCCTGGTCGAGCATGGGATCCCAGTGGGAGGCGATCCACTTCTTGGCGTCGTAGACGTTGCTGCCGTGCTCCGGCATGCCGAGGCTGACCGCCGCCTGCTTCACCGCGGCATTGTCCACACCGGGGTGGGCGATCCACTCGTTGAAAGCGGTGGTCATCCCCCAGGGAGGCGGCGCCGGCTTCGGGGCCGGCACCTCCGCAGACAGTTCCCCTTCCTCAGTCCACTGCGCCGGCGCGTTGCTCACCCACGGTTGCACCTGGTTGTAGGCGTCGAAGTACTGCTCCGCGCTCTTGGCGAGATCCACCACGGGCGAAGCCGCCGGATCAGGCGACGTGGACAATGACTCGGGAACATGCAGCTGCCAGCCGCCGTCCGCCGAGGTGGCGTGGTCGGCGAGCCAGTCAGCGCTCTTTTCGAGGGCAACCAGCTGTTCGTGGCGTTGCTCGGCGGTGGCCCTCAGCGCGGTCTTCTCCGCCTCCGGGGTCGCGGCCCGAGCCAGTCGAAGGCTCTCGGGCTGCGACAGGACCGACCACTGCTCCGGCGTGAGGTGGCCTTCGGCCTTGGCCTGCTCCAGCACGGGACCGAAGCTCTGCGACGTCGACGGCATGCTCTCGGCGAGTTCGTCGATGGCGGCGGTCGCCGGTGCTTGGGCCGCATGGACCTGCGCCGCATCGGCAGCAGGGCAGTAAGCCGTAGCCAGCTGCTGCTCGGCGGCCACTGCCGCGGCCAGCGCGTCGGCCGCGGCGGGGCCGGTGGACGCCGTGGCCTGGCCTACGTGGCTGTGCACCTGAGCGGCGAGTTCGCTGAGTTGCTCGGGGGTTGCCGTCCACGTGCCGTCGGCCGGTGTGGGAGGTTCGATATCGGCGTAGGTCAGCCCGGCCACGGATTCGCCCGCGCACAGCGCGGCGAAGCGCTCGTCGGCCTTAGTCTGGATACGGAGCTTGGTCATCTCCGGCGTCGTCGGAGAGAGCCATACGGCAAGCGGGTGCGGCTGGCCGCCGGAAGCGCCCACGAGCTCGGGATGGGAGAACCCCTGCTCCTTTGCCAGTTCCTTGAGTTGCTCCGGTGTTAGAGCCGCCAAGGCCGCGTGGACCGCCGTGTCGACCTCGGCCGCGGCGGCCGGCTGCTGCGCGGCGGGCAATTCCTGCACGCCCTCCGACGCTTGCGCGGCTGCGGCCTCCAAGTCGGCGTGCCAGTCCTGCGGCGAGGTGGTGGTCGTGTCACCCACCGGGGACATCCCCGCTTCGGACAGCGACTGGAGGGCACCCAACTGCTGCTGGAGTTCGGGCGGGTAGTCCACCGCTTCCGACGGTTCCGTCAGCGGGTCGAGAGAGTCGTCGAGCTCTCCCGCAGTGGGGGCGGTGTCGTAGGTGGCGTGTGTCGTCTTGCCGCCCGAGCCCAACTACTCCTCCTCCCAGATCTGTCCCGTCAGCAGGCGATCCATCGCCGCCTCTGTGAAGTCGGTCAGCGATGCATCGGGGAAGGGGAACTGAAGCACCTCGGCGAGCTGTTCGGCACCGCCGGCTTCCAGCCAGGCTTGGAGCACCTCTTCCGTGAGCCGCGCGTCGCGGACGCGGCGGCGCCAGGCCGCGGCTGCGCCGTAGGTCAGCGGCACCCAGGACACCGCGCGAAGCATTTCCGGACCGCCCTGGTCGACAGCGAGCACGCCGACCGGGTCTACTGCTGATCCCGCCTCCGGTGACCAGGTGAGCATGACGAACAGGCGGCGGCAGGACAGAGGATCAGCGGTCATGAAGACTCCCGGAGACGAGCAGGGAGGCGTAGTAGCCGACGGTGGAGCGGAAAGCGTCAGCGGTCTTGGCGTGGACCCGGCGCCGCCCCTGCGCCCCCATGACCTCGCCGTGCAGGGCGTAGGACTGGGCAGTGGTGTTGAGCAGGACCAGGCGCGGGCCGAACAGATCCGTGGCGACGCCGATGCGATCCGGCCGCGACAAACCGGTCATGAACACCGGAAGGTCCGTGGGAATGGTGGCGGCGAGCCAGTGCAGTCCGGGAAGCAGCCAGCTGTCCCAGTCGGCGGCGGTGCGCATGGTCTGAGCGTTGATCGCGATCGCCGGCGGTTCGGCTTGCTCGATCCACTCGCCCCACCGCAGAAGGTCCTCTAGGCGAAACCAGTAGAGGTTGGGGACGACGGCGATTCCGGCTTCGGCGAACTCCTGGGCCAGCAGGAGTGAGCGGCGCATGTTGATCAGGTGCTCGGCCCGCGGCCAGTTGCCGTAGACGGAGTAGTTGCAGGCCAACACCAGGTCCCAGCCTTGGGCGGCGATGCGTTCAACTAGGGCGTCACGGCGCCGGCGGGTCCAGAACGCTTCCACCAGCGGGTCTTCGCCGTAGCCGCTGAGCACCGCGAGCTGGCCCGGCTTGAGGCCGAGGAGGTCGTGGGCCGACGCGTCGCGCCAGCGGGGAAAGAGTTCGAACGTGCGCGGGGAGAAGACGCGGCGTAGTCCGACGGCGTAGGCGGGCCAGTCCAGGTGGTCGTCCAGATCGGGGATGCCGGTGCCGTCGGTCTGGGGAATGTAGCTGGGCAGCCCGCGGGGGAGTTCGCAGGCGATGTCGACGTCGTCGAAGGCCAGCGTGCCGCCGACGTCGGCCATCCAGTCGCCGATGTTGTCGCGAGAGCCGCAGCGCACCGGGCAGGTGCCGCACGCCCCCGACGGGGCGCCGGCTTCCGAGCGAGCGCACCCGCAGTAGGAGCAGTCCGAGTTCGACCCGGAGCACAGCGGTTCGACGGTGGCGGGACCCCCGGTGCCGTCCGGGCCGCTCCAGAAGGCGCACCTCGTGCAGTCGCATGCGCGTCCCGGCCGGGGAACTCCGACAGTGGGAATCGGCAGGTCAGTGGGGCTCATTCGGTTCCCTCGGTGTCGAGCAGGGGGCGGATCTCGTCGATGAGCAGGCGCAGGGAGCCGGCTGTGTAACGGTCGGGCCGCCGCCCGACACGGAGGTCGGACACCAGGTGCCGCAGCCCGGCCAGGCAGCGCGCCGCGGCCGAGTCCTCCTGGCGTTCGGCCTGTGGAGGATCGTCCTCGTCGCTTTCTCTAGCGGCGGGGGAGTGAGGAGCGTCGTCGCCGTGGTCGTCGCTCGCCTCTTCGGAGCCACGCTCTTTTTCATCGGTCGGGGGCTCCGGTTGTGGAGAGTGCAGCGCATCGGCTACTTCGGGGGCGAGCCCGGAATCGTCCTTGGACAAGGCCTCGGCACGGGCGGCGTCGGCCTCGTCCCGCTGCTGCTCGGCGTGCTGCAACGCCTCATCGGCGGAGGAGTCGGGATCGTCGATGGCGGCCTGCACCGCCGCCGGCAGGAGCCGCGTCTGCCCGCGTGCGGCCACCGCGGCCCAGATGCCCTCGGCGGCCTCCGCCCGGCCTGCCATGAGCCGCCCCATCCGGATGCGGGTGTGCAGGCGGACCTGCGCCTCATCCATCTCTTCGGAGACGTGGCGCGGCAGGGCGCGGAATGCCGAGACGAGCTGGCGGGCCTTGCGCTCGGACAGTTGCAGGCCGAGTCGGCGCAGCACCTCCGGCCACGGTGCCGCACACGCCGGGTCGCCGGCGCGGATGCGCTCCAGTGCTTCCCAGCGCTCGACAGGATCCTCGATCGCTGCGGCGTCTGGAGGGATGGGCTTTCCGGATCGGAGGAGCTTGCCGGTCAGGATGGCGCAGCGGTGCAGCAGGAGCGCGGCTGCCTGTTCCCCCGGACGCAGGGGCTCGCGGGCGAGGTTCTCCACGATCTGCCACGTGCGCCGCTCTTCGGTGCTGAGCGGCCCGGGACAGACGATGGCGGGCAGCGACGCGAAATGCGGATTGTCGGGCAGGTGGGAAGCTCCCCACCGGCACGCGCGCAAGCGCCGCTCACCAGTGACCAGCAGCAACCGAGGAGGGGCACTGTCGTTCTGCTGGATCTCCTCGGCGAGGACAGGTTGCAGCACACCGACGGTGCCGATCGAGCTGATGAGGTCCGACAGCTCGGTGGGAGTGGTGGAGTCGCCGGGCTGACGGCCTTGGACGTCGGTGGAGGCGGCCCCGGGCCCACGCAGCGGGATGGTGTCGAACCGCCGCTGCCGCAGGCGGGGAGACTGCAATAGCGCGGCCAGCCCCTCGTCTTCTGATTGCGTCATACCCGAAGAAAGCCGCGGCTCGGGGCGTGCTGTGACGAGGGTGGGGCGCGTCGTGCCGTCTGGACCGCACCACTCTGACAGGGCCCGTGTACGGACGAGAGCCCCTGAACCAACGAGGGTCAGGGGCCCGATGAGACGAGTGCGGCGCGTCTAGTTCCCGGGCTGAGAAGAACGGTCCCCGCGACCAGTGGTCGCACTGCAGAAGGGTGTATTCATGCCGGGTACGCGAGCCGCAGTAGTGACGTTTAGTAGCTATATCGTCCCAGACTGATTCGCGGTGGCGACGGTCCGCAGCGTGAAGTCGGCCAGTCCTTCCTGCGGGGCGAGCAGCGACCGGAAGATCGGCGCGGTAGGGCCGTGCTCGACCAGTTGATCCAACAGCACCCCTCCCACTTGGAACTGGGCACGCTCAGCGGCCAGGTAGGGCGCTTCTTGCAGGCGGGCGGCCAGATCCAGCATCCGGTTCTCCAACCGTGTCGGGTTGGCTCCCGTGAACACGACCAGCAATCGGGGGAACCGGTTGTAGCGGGACTTCCAGGCGGGCTGTCGCCGTCCGATGCGGCGTCCGCCCGGAGCGGGAGGCGACTCCGGCACGTAGTCGTAGTAGCGGGCGTAGTTGACCAGCTTGGCCGCAAGTCGGGGCAACGACATCGTCGCCCGGTCCACTTCGATGAAGAACTGCATCTGCGCCCGGCGCCGGCCCTCCACCAGCAGGTAGTTGAGCAGGGCGTCGGCGATGACGTGGCTGTCGTCGAATCCGCCTCCGCTGCGGTAGCGGTGGGCGATCTCGGGCGACCAGTCGCACACATCGAACTCGTCGCCGCGCTGCCGCGCATGGCGCAGGAAGGCCAGGCCGGTGTCGACGACGGCGAGGGTGTGCGGCATGAGCGGTCCGGTGGCCTTCCGTGCGTCCATCCGATAGGGCCGACCTGGAACGGTAAGGCCCGCCTCGACGACGTAGGCCCCGTCGGGGGTAGCGAACCACAAGGCCGGCGTACGTGTGCCGCGGCGACCGACAGATTCCACCAGTGCTTCCTCGCGCAGGGTGTGCAGCATGCGCAGGGCGAAGCGCGAGGTCGTCGCGTTGGGAGTCGCCATCGTGTGGACCTGCGCGGTAGTCAGCAGGCGATGGTGGTGCAGGAGGTGCAGGATGTGGGCTGCGGAGGGGCTCAGCACGGACGTTCCTTCCCTGTTCCAGGAGCGGACGAGTGGCGATCGGGTCGACGGAGTCAACCGGTGCTGGAGCGGTCCGCATCGGCGCCCTCGTGCATCTCCGTGATCCGCCCGCTCCCGCGGCCACCATCCGCGACAGGCTCGTCCGGTTCCGAACCGAGACCCGGGGCCGGTCCGGCCGAGCGACGCTCGGAGGTGACGGCGGCGAGGATTCGGGCGTCGAGGCTTTCGAGCTGTGTGAGCGCGTCGCCGATCCGCTGACGCCCGAGGTTGGCGTCGATCGCCTTGCGCTGCAGGTGCAGCCGGTCGGGCTGGTGCTGCCCGGCGAAGAGGTCGACGGTCGCTCCGCGCACCCGGAAGGGGGTGGTCGTCTCGCCGGCGACCGTGGCGGAGACGATGTGGTGGTAACGGGGGAGGTCGACCACGGTGTCGGGGTGCACGTGGCGCTGCCACTGCCGGGTGACGACGCGTACCGCGTCGACCTCTCCGGCGGTGGACGACAGCAGGCTCTGGTTCTGCAGCAGGGCGTCGCGGGTGGACGTCGACAGCCGCTGGGCCATCTGCGTCATGGCGTGCAGGCGGACGCCGTACTTGCCGAGTTGCTCCAGAATCGCTGCAAGATGGCCTTTGGAGGCGCTGTCGACCGCGGTTACCTCGTCGACGAAGGCGTCGAAGCGAGTTCTCCCCTCCGGCGCCACGTCGATGCGCGAGCGGCCGGCGCGGAACAGGTCGTAGGTGAGGAAGCAGGATGCCAGGCGGCCGATATCTCCGCCGGGCGTGCACAAGAAGACCACCTTTCCCAGGTCCATGGCTGTGCGCACGTCATACGTCGTGGCGCTGGATCCGAGGAAGGCCGACATGGTGCGGCTCGACCGCAGGCGGTCGATGATGTTGCTGACTGCGGGCGCGGCCTCCGCCGGGTACTTGGTGTAGACCTCGGACCAATAACTCCGGACATGGGCCGGCAGGAGCTGGATGACCGCCTGTCGCCACTCCTCGTCGTGCAGCAGTGTGGGGATCTGGAAGAGCGTGGGTGCCACTTCGGGGGGCAGTTTCAGCGCGAGATGGCACAGTGTCTCGGCGGCCTTGGTGAGGATCGTGCGGGCGCGGGATGCCTGGTCGGGCCAGGACAGAGCGGAGGCGACCGCGGTGACGACGGAGTCGACCTTGTCCTCGATGTGCTCGGTGGTCAGACCGGCCATCGACAAGGGATTGTATCCGGCGATCATCGCGTCGTCGCCGCGCACGGTCAGATCGATCTCCCACAACCGCGCCAGGACCTCAGGGTCGGTGAGTAGCGGAGCCGCGCGCTTCCAGCCGTCGGCGTGCGGGTCGAGGAACCACACTCCATGCCCCGCCAGGGCCAGGCTGACCGCTTGGACCAGTGCCGTCTCGGTTTTTCCGTAGCGGCTCTTGCCGATCCGGAAGCTGAAGAACAGATCGTCCAAGGGCATCCCGTAGAGCCGTTCGACAGCGTCGGGACCGGTGGCGTAGCCGATCGGCAGCACGTCGCGCTGTCCGTTGTAGACCGGCAGCTCCCGTGGCAGCCGGGGCACGACGCCCCCGGATCGGCGTACGTTGAGCGATTCGCAGTGCTTGGTGGGGGGCTTGAGCAGTCCACTGACCTCGGAGGCGGTCACGATGTTGCGTTTGCGCGGACGGAACAGCCCGGTCGTCCATCGACGCTCGAACCGGCGCCGCCACGGCCAGTAGTCCGCTCCGATGTGCGCGAAGCCGAGGTTGAGTCCGGCTGCACGCCAGTAGTTGTCGCCCCGCCAGGCGTCGAAGGCCGCCTGCAGCTGGTGCAGGTGCGCTTCAGCGCGCCCGGGGATCTCGGATTCGGCGCGTAGGAGCAGTTGGACCTCGAAGGCGGGTTCGGCCGTGTCGAACTTCGTCTGCGTCGGCCGGTCGGCGCCGCGATCCCGGGCTGCGGGCTGGGCGGTATCGCCCCTGCCTCCGCCAGGTACGAGCTCGCCGACCAGCTCACGCCCGAAGCCGACGAGCTCTCGCCCGAGCTCCGCGAACAGGCCCTCCCCTTCCTCCTGGGCCGCCCGCATGGCCTTCCGGCGAAGATGCGCGTTGCGTGCCGGAGTGAGCGGCACGAGATCGAAGCAGACGTCCGCCCGCTCGCCCAGCTCGGGGCGGACATCGATGACCGCCGCGGCCAGCTGGTGCAGAGGATCAGGGCTCAGTGGCAGGCTTCGTAGGTAGGCACTGTCGCCGGCGGCCAGTACGAGCTCGGCGCGCGCGACGTGCACTCGGGGCTCGGTCGTCTCCATCAGGACCTCCTCGGCACGCTTCTCGGGAGGAAGAAGCCGTCGCGCGCCTGAGGTCGTGACCAGAACCAGGGGATCGGCGAACGTACACGTCACGTCGCCCACCGCAGTGGCCCCGCATCACTGCGGTTGCTTACCGGTCCCGTTGCACAGCTTGCACGGCACCCGCACGATCTTGCCGTCCTGGGACTCCTGCACTTCCTTCCTGCCGCCGCACCCGGGGCAGTTCACTTCTTTCCCGTGTTTACCCATCAGCCCTGACCTCCAGCGGCGCTAGCCGGTTGTCCGGTCGATCCAGCCACACGTGCTGACCGGCCGCGTCTACCGTCACTCCGAATCGGCCCCGGTCCGGGCAACCCCACTCGACCCAGGCGAGGTAGGCGGTCTCCAGCTCTTCCCACAGACTCCTCGGCCCGATCTGCACGACCTCCCAGCCGCCGTCGGATCCGGTGGCGATCGCATACGAGCGGGTACCGGGATCGCGCACCCCGACCTGATCCGCCCCGTCCAGGCCGGCGTTGAGGAGCACACCCGGCAAAAACCCCGCCAACGCGACCTCCATCCCGCGCCCCGCCCGACCGATCCGCCGTGGATCAACCCGCGCGGCGGATTCGCGGCGCCCGTCGGCCGGCGGCGGGTACGCCAATCGCTGGGACCGCAGCATCATGAAGGACGTGTCGCCGCGAATCCGGCCGACCGCGGCGTTCCCGGTCGAGGTCAAGGCCAACCGGTGACCGGAGACGTGGTTGGGCGCCCACGGCACGGCGAGTACCCCGCCGGGCCGGGTCTGGGCCACCCACGCGTAGGGGACGGTCGCGACACCGCAGGTGACATGCACCCGGTCATACGGTGCCCTTTCGGGCCACCCGTCGGCGCCGTCGCCCACCACCAGGTGCGGAGCGAACCCGGCCCGCTCCAGGTTCACCGCGGCATGCTTTGCCACCTGATCGTCGACCTCCACCGACACCACGCCGTCGACACCGAGCCGGGCCGACAGCAGCGCCGCCGTCCATCCGGTGCCGGTGCCGACCTCCAGCACCCGATCCCCCGGGTACGGGTCGAGCATCCGCAAGAACGCGGCCACGAGACTCGGAGCGGTGCTTGAGGACGACGGGGTCGAACCGGCAGTAGCCGTCTCCTCGGTGAGAGCGGTGCCACCGTCGTCGACCTGCGTCAGGATCGTCGTGTCGGAGTAGACCGCGCTCCGCCACCGGTCGGGGTCGGCAGTGCGATCGATCCAGTAGCCGGGATCGGAGTCCAGAGGGCTGGCCCAGGCAGCCTCCGGGATGAAGTGCTCGCGGAGGGCGGCCCGCGACTCCTCGCTCCAGTCATGAACGAGGTGGGCCAAGTCGTCGGGGCCGGTAGCCATACGGCAACGGTAAAGCGGTGGCAACGGTATGTCACCGATCCTGGCCGATCGCGGCCACCAGGCGCGCCGTGGTTCCGGCCGAAGGCGCCTGGGACGTGTCCGCTGTTCCTGTCCCAACGGGATATGAGTGACGCCGAGCGTGACGTGGCGCGCCGTTGGGCTTCGCTGCGACGCTGCCGAGCGTCCTCCTACTCCGAGCGGCGGCGCAGGCGCTCGCGATCCCATCGATCGAGGCCGCTTCGGAGCCACACCTGCGGGATGCCTCCGGCGCGGCGGTTGCCCGTCATGGACATCAGGGTTCGGACGCGCTCGGCGGCTTCTTCGTCGGCGACGAGAATCCCGACCGGGTCCGCGACGGGCTCGGGCAACGGGCGGGCTGCGGTCTCCCGCTGGCTCAGATGCGCGGACAGCGTGCCCTCCGAGATCCCCAGGTGTTCGGCGGCCGCCGACGCGTTGAGGAGTGCGTCCCCGTCATCGAGTGGGATGGAGAGCGGCGTCTTGGCCACGGCGGGTTTCCTCCTGCAGAGCAATGAGATTCGGTGACTTGAGGGGCGGTTCTCCCCCGGGGTCAGCTCTGACAGGGTAGTCGGCCAGGGCCGGTACGGGCCTCCAAGCGCCGGCCGCACCGGTGGGTATCGCCGACGGCCCATACCGGCCCTGCTTCGTCACCGCATCGAGGGGGCGGATGATCCCCGCGCCCCCCGTGTCCCATTGTCGGGTTCGTCGCGCGGCGCCGGGCAGGGTCACAGGGCGGTCGCCTGGTAGGTCTTACGCGTCCGCATCATGAGGGACAAACCGCCCCAGTCCGACGGCACGGTCTCTACTCCCACTTCAAGGGCCATGAGCAGTTGCGTCGCAAGGGCGTCCCGCGCCTCCCCGAACGTGGGGCCGACGGCAGTGAGCTGCAAACCCTCGTGGGGCGTCGCGGCGGCGGCTTTCCACCCTTTCGGGAAGCGGTCGGCCACGCAGGGCACGGAAACGGCCGCGCCGGAGTGCTCTCCGGTGCGCGAGTATTCGTAGACCGTAGTCGCGAAGATCCGCACTGAATCGACGGTGGCGCTCGGGACGGAGACAACTCCGTCCTGGACCATTGCCCATACCTGTGCAGCCAGGGCCGTTCGCACGGCCTGGACGTCGTTTCCGAATGCTTCGGGCGGCTCGACGCCGAAGAGCCGTCCAGTCCAGCCCTGGGAAGTGCTTCCGGTAATTACCGCCTCTACACAGACGGTGGGTCCATCCATAGTCCAAACGATCATGTGCACTCCTCATGGTTGTTACTCCCCCAGGGGAACTCTCCCCCTGGGGCTTACTAATAGTATAACATTAATAGGTGTCGCTTGCACTACAAGACCGGTGCAAGCGGCGCCTACAGGTTTCCGCTATTCAGCAACCCGCTCATCCGAAAGCTCCCGAATCTCCACGCGCCCGTATGTCGGATGCCGGAGAATCGACCCTGCGCGACGCGGACCGGAGATGCCGTAGGCCAGGACGCCGGCTTCGTCGGTTCCGATCCTGACCCGCACGCTTGCCGAGCGCCGGGGGCGCAGCCCGGAGCCCGCCGGACGCGTCCGGGTGAGCTGGAGGGCGAACCGATGGATGTCCTCAAACTTCGGCTCGAATCCCATGGACGGGATCAGGTCGTAGTACACGCGGGAAGACAGGTCCTTCGTAATGAGTATCCGCCTGCATGCCACGACCGCGATCGCCACTACCGCCGCGCCAGTTCCTACCGCGATCACAAGAAACACCTGTTTGCTCCCTTATAAAATCGAGCGCTTTCAGCGCACCTGTTATCCACACAGGTTGCACACCTATCCGTTGGTCGCAGACAGCATGTCTCTACTCGTGTGAGAGAGTTGTCGGCGATTCCATCGGCTGACGCAGCCCCTGCTCATCGCCTGTCTGCCGGTTGCGACTCCGCTGTCCCCCGGGAACTGTTGCTGGTACCGCCCTTCGTACCGCTGATGGAACCGCTGATCGCATGATCGAAAGAATCAGCGATGGAACCACGAAAGGCTGCAGCGGACTCCAGCGACGTCCGTTTTTTCGTGGCCGTCCGCGGTCACCGAATCCCGACCGCTCCGTAGTAGTGGGGCCGCCTCTGCCAACCGTCATATAGCCGCACGTCGAGGCCGGTTCGGGGAGCTTCGAGCATGGTCTGGTCGTCGATGTAGATGCCGACGTGTCCGATCCCTCCAGGGGCATGGGTGCCGAAGAAGAGCATGTCGCCCGGCCGCAGATCGTCGATGCGGTCCGGCGGGACACGCACGAAGCGTTCGTCGGTATCGGGGAGCATGACCTGGTCGTATGTGGTGCGGGGAAGCTCGACGCCGGCGCCGTGGCGGTAGGCGTAGCGGGCGAGGCTGGAGCAGTCGCACCGGTCCTCGCCCAGGGTGTTGCACTGGCCGCCGTAGAGGTACGGGGTGCCGAGCCACTTTTCGCCGGCCCGCACGATCGCGTCACTTCCGGTGTTCGCGCGGTCGACGGACGGGTCGCCCATGCCGGAGTAGGTCTCGATGTGGTCGGCGACCTTGCGGCCGTAGTCAGCGGAGTGGTTGTAGCTCCATAGGGCATCGCGCAACTGATCCGGATCGGAGAGGTCGCGCTCCCCTTGCCCGCACAGGTGTCCGGCCGCCGCGAGCGCCGCATCGTCGACGTTGTCGGGATCCGTCCGCCCGTCACCGTTGCCGTCGGCCTTGTAGGCCTCCCAGGAGCTCGGGATGAACTGCATCAGGCCGACCGCACGGTCGTACTTCTCGTCACCGTCCAGCCGCCCGCCGTCGGTGTCGTAGACAGGGTCGGTGTTCCCACCGACGCCCGAGCCGTCCAACCGAGGCCCGAGGAAGGAAGGACGCACGTCGCCGTTGGCGTCGATGCCGTAGTCCTCGGAGGCGAGGTGGTCGGACTCGACCCGACCGATCCCCGCCAACACCGCCCAGGTGACCCCTGTACAGCGCGGATACGCCTCGGGTGCCTGCTGCGCCGCATTGCGGTAGGCATCGAGGACACGTTCGGGGATACCGTCCACCCGGGCCGGAGCATCCTCGCCTGATGCGACGTCGGCCCCGGTGGTCTGGGCGATGAGGATCAAGGCCGGCGCCCCGCAGGAGACCGGTACGAGCAGGCAGATCAGAGCCGCGATCCACCACTTGCCCAACGCCGCTCACCTACCTTCCACCGGGCCGCCGGGACCGCTGGCGCTTGCGTATGTGGTCGCGCAGGCGCTCGGCCGAGACAGCTGCCTGCTCTTGTGCACCGGACTCCTGGCCACCCGCATCCGAAGCGTGTGCCGACGTATCCGTCTCCGCTCCCGAAGGCGCATCGACGGTTTCGGCTGCGGGGGTCGCGGTGCTGATCCGCGGTGCGGGGCGGCGTTGGGAGAGGATGTCGCGGGTACGCGTCGCGTCGGAATCGGCGGCGCGGGCGCTGCGGATCGTCCTTGCCGGCGGAGCCGAGGCCCACGCGTCCACGAGGGTCTTTCCGCTGCTCACGGCACTAGCGGTGTGCGTGGCGAGCTTGGCCTTGGTCATAGCCGAGCGGGCCTTGGCCGCGGTCTTGGCTGTGACCGCCGCCTTGGGCAGCGCGACCGGTGCGCCCACGGTCGCGCCGAAGGCGACCTTGGCCGCCGTACCGGCCACTTTCGCGGTGCCCATAGTGACCCGCCCACCGCGCGACTGCGAGAGTCGCCGCTGCAGACGTCCGGCATCGGGGCCGAGTTTCCTTCCGGCCTTCGCTCTTGCTTGCGGCGATCCGGCCCATGCCTTGCCCGCGGTACGCCCGGCTTTGCGGACCGGCGTCGTCACGCGGCGTACCTCCCGGCGCGCGTCACCGGCCATCGAGCCGACCGTGGGTGCGCTTCCGAAGCCCATCCATCCCCGGCCTCGGGTGCCGCCCCAGCGGGCTCTCTCCAGTTTCCGCGACAGCCCCCGGCCGGCGGTTTCGCTGATCTTGATCAGCTTGCGGTGGAACACCAGGCCGCCCAATGCGGCAATGTCGACCAGAGTGAATCGCCCGACGAGCGGAAGCTCGCCGCTGGCGGTGAGCATCGCGCGGATTCCGACGGTGAAGATCGCGATGAAGACGCATACGGCGATGATGGAGAGCAGTACTTTGACCACGGCGCCCAGCCAGCGCCACAGCACTTGGCGTCCTCCGCCGGGCAAGAGTGCTGCCACCAGCGCGAACGGGCACAGGACGACGTAGACGGCCATGGCCATGACGCAACTGAGCAGGGTACAGACCAGCAGCATCACCAGGAGAGCGACGATGAACGCGGCGCCGAACAGGAGGTAGGCCCCCATGAGCCGGTCGACGGTCGGGGTCTCGTTGTACTGGGCCATGGCCTGACATCCGGCGTCGGTGAGCCGTTCACGCGGCTCGTCCTCGTCGCCCCAGGGGCCCTCGGCCACGAGTTCCTCGTAGACGGGTCGGCAGGGGTCCCCCTGTTCGACGACTTTGCCGTAGTTGAGGGCTTGGTGGGGCTGGACCACGAAGGTGTCGACCAATGCGTCGCTTAGCGGGGCCGCCGCCTGCTCGGGCTCGGGCGAAGCCGACTCGCCCTGGGAGACTGCGAGCGAGGTCAGCACCATGGCGGTGTCGCGCGTGTGCAGCAGCAACCCGTCTTCGCCTAGTAGCAGGTCAGCGGGGCGGGCGAGCACGGTCACCGCCAGCGCCGAGATCAGCAGGGTGACTGCGAGTTCTCCTGCTCCTTGGGAGACGCGTCCGCGCATGATCAGGAGGCCGCACCAGGTCGCTCCCAACGTCATAGTGACGAAGGGCAGGCCCAGACGGTCGATGATGTCGTTCTGATAGGTGCCCGCGAGCTTGCGAGCGGGCTCGACCAACGCTTGGGCGGGGCCGAACTCGAAAGCCCATTCGAGCAGCCATGTGCAGGCGCCCACCACCAGGCGGGTGGCGGCGAACGCCGCGTCGGACAAGAAGAGCAGCAGCTTGCTGTCCCAGTCGGTCATCCCGCCGCTGTCGCCGGTGATGTCGTAGTGGTCCAGAGGTACACCGTCGGTGTCGTCCGGGGTGAATGGGGCGAGGAGCCCATCCGGTTCCTCCCCAGCCGCCGGCTCGGCATGGGCAACACCCGGAACGAGTGCGATCAGCACGGCGGCCAGTGCCGCCATGATCAGACCGCGTCTCCAGCGCGGCATGGATCTACTCCTGCGGAGGGGTGGCCGGGTGTCCAGGGGTGGTGAAGATCGACTCGGTGATACGCGGAACCGGCGGAACGGTGACGCTCAGGCGGCCGATGCGCCGGCGGGTGTCGAGCATGATCGCCTCACCCTTGCGGGCCTGGTCGCTGACCGGGGAGAGGTCGGTAGTCACCAGGTCGAGGAGCCCGCGGTCGGCGGGGTCCAAGCCGAGGAACTCCAGCCCGTGCGCAGCGAGCGATGCGTCGCGATGGCGCAGCAGGAAGCGATTGGCCAGGAGGCCGCGGATGACGTCGCTGCCGAAGTCGGCGGGGTCGTGGGAGCCCAACAGGGCGCCGGCACCGTGCTTGCGACCGTCGCGCACCAGTTCGAGGGCCAGGTCCTGCCCCTCGGTAGAGCTCGTGAGCCAGTGGCATTCGTCCAGGGCGACCGCGGTGAACTGACCGGGATCGGAGAATGCGACTTCACGAGCGACGGCGGCCACAAGGTAGAGCACAGCACGCCCGATGAGGGTCTCCAGCGGCTGGCGGGCCATGTGATAAGCCGAATCGAAGATCTCCGCTTTGGGCAGCGACAGCCCGGCCGTCTGGAATACGGCGAAGTCGCTGCCCAGGTTCAGCGGCGGGCCGTCGCCGAAGACCATGCGGCCGAGCTCGTCGGCCTCGACCGCCCGGAGCAGGTCGGCGGTCTCGCTGATCTGATCGGCCCGGTCTCCGGCGTATTCGGCGGCGATCAGCTTGAGTTCGTCGATCACCCGGCTCATGTGGGGCCGATCCGCGGCGGCGGTGCGATCGACGGCTTGGGCGATGGCCAGGCCTTCGGGGGACATGGCCGGTACACCGAGCTGCAGCGTCAGATACGACTTGGCATAGCGTGCCCCGATTTCGGGCGCGAAGACCCGGAGCGGATCCAGGCACAGGTCGTCGCCTCCACCGTCGGCGCGGATGAGCTGGTGCCGATCGGGCGCGGCGGCCGCGGCGAAGCGGCCCCACTCGCCCATGGCCGTGCGGTCGACGGCGATGACGCGCCCGCCGCGGTCGATCAGGGAGATGATGATCGCCTTCAGCAGGACGCTCTTTCCTGCACCGAGTTCGCCCACGGCTCCGATAGAGGCGCTCGCGTCCTGGCGGGGAGCGCCGGCCAGATCGAGCAGCACCGGTCGGGCGGTGCCGCCGTCCAGGTTCATCCCCAGCAGAGCCCCGTTCGCATCCCCCAGCGCGGTGGAGGCCCAGGGCATCGCCATCGCGTAGTCGGCGGCCAGTTGATATTGCGTGAACTCCTTCAGCAGGTGGGGGAGCGGCGATCCGGGCAGCATCGCCTCGAACAGCTGGCGCTGTCCTCCAGTTGGGCGGACCACCTGGTATTCGGCGGCTGCGATGGAGGTACGCACGACCTCAGCACGCTGCTCGACTTCCTGCGGATCCTCGCCCCACACGCAGAGCACAGTGCTGGACTGCACCTCTACCTCTGTGCGACTGGCCTGCAGACGCCCGCGTTCGTCGTCGAGATCGGCTGCGGCATCGACCAGTGCCTGGGGGACGCCGGCCGTCTCACCGTCGTACTCGTCGACCTGCGCGCTGAGCTCGCGTGCCTTGCGGCGGCTGGCGGCCTCGGCCGCGGTGTTGGAGACGATCCTCAGCCGACTGCACCAGTCCACCGGAACCGGCAGCGCGTCCACGGCGGCCAACCACTCCGACCCGGGGAACGCGAAGACGGACGGCATCTCCGCCAGAGCGAGGAACGCCTGGTAGGAAACCCCGTCAGGGGACTCCACCTGCAACCACCGCCGACGCAGCGGCGAACTCCGTCCCGACTGCTCGTTGTTGCCGTCGGGCAGGCCGCCCTCGACGATCCGGACCTGGCCGAGCCCGGTCAGCGCTGGACCGCGCAGCCGGCCGCCGCGCACCCGGGAGGCGCCCACCGCGGGATCCGCCTGTTCCGCATCGGCCAGCAACGGGCCGGCGACACCTCGATGGACGCTGTGGCCGAGCATCCACAGCACTTCCGCGGGCGTGGCAGGCCGCACGGCCGGACCTCCCGTCATCTGGGACTCCACGCGGTCGGCCTTGGCCTGGTAGCCCTGCACTTCGTGCTCATGGGGGACTGGAGGAGTGAAGCCGAGCAGCCTGCTCAGCGACGCGGCCGCCGCGGCGGCGATGGCTTTGAGTTCCAAAGTCGGTTTCTCAGCGGGCAGGGGCATCAGCAGCCAGTGGGTGCGCTCGGTCAGGTCCAGTTCGCACAGCCAGTCCAGGCAGGCCTCGGCTACTTCCGCCCATTCCGGGTGTGTATCGAGGTCGACGCCGTCGATCATCGCCTCGACGATGTCGGCGGCGCCGCTGCTCGCACACAGGCTCAGCAGCATCGGCTCGCCGCTGAGCTGCTTGAGCAGCGTGGTCGTCGCGGAGTGCAGTTCGCTCTTGGCCTGAGGGCTGGAGTGGAGGTACGAGACCGGGTGCACCCGCCAGATAGCCCAGACGTGTCCGTGGACGGTCCAGGCCAGGTGGCCGGTGAGGTGGCGGATCGGGACCTGCACGTCACTCCTTCGGTTCGGATCCGGGAGAGGGGAGTTCGAGATCGGAAAGCAGGTTGTGGAGTGCGTGGGAGCGCGGAGCATGGGCGACCGCGCGGGGGTGTCGACGCGGGTTGGGCCTGGCCGACGGCGGAGCGATGGTGATCGCCCCTCGCAACCGCTCGGGGCGCGGCTCGGAGACCGGTCGACCGTGCATCCAGCCGCGTCGGGGAGCGCTGAGCGCGGCTATATACCCGCCCAGGGCACGCAGCGGGGCACGTCCTTCGACGGTGGCGTGGCGCACTGCCCAGGTGGCGGCGAACGGCGCCGCCACCACGACTACGGAAAGCGGGCCCAGCCTGCTCCACAGCGGAAAGGTGTGGGCCAGGGTGTAAAGCCCCACGACCAGGACACCGAGCTGGGTTGCTGTGAACGGTCCGAGCGGGATCGACCAGCCTTGGATCTTGCCGATCACCCACGGATGGCGGCGAGCCCGGGTGTAGGACCGTCCGACCGCCCCCGCAGGGCGGTCGGACGGGTGCTGTTCGCTCACGCGGGCCGACCGTCCGCGCTTTCAGAGGAAACCGCCCCGGTGGAAGCGGCGATCTCGCCTTCGACCATCGACGACAGCGACGTGACGTTGTCGACGATGGCGATCACGATCGCCATCCCCAGCGCGGCGATCGCGGCCTTCTTCCAGGACCGGTAAGCGATGTAGGCCATCAGCACCACAAAGGCGCCGACCAGCCACAGTGTGGGCGTGACCAGGTCGGTGACCTGGCTCAGCTTCTGGTCGTACCAGCCCAGCACGCTCGCTCCGAGCATGGGTCCTCCTTCGCTCACATCGGGTTTCACGAATCGGTGGTCGAGTCGGAACCGGGGTCCACCCGGGGAGCCGGGTGCAGAGCGCTCACCTCCCATCGGTCGCCGCGTTCGGTGATCTCGAGGGCATAGACGACGGAGTGCGTGCGCCCGTCGTCCTTGCCGGCCGCCTGGACACGGGCGAGGACTTCAGCCGCACCTCCGTTTCCCACGCCGTCGGGTCCGCCTGCGTCATCGAGGGGAAAGACCTTCACCTCGTCCACGGCGCTGTACGGCGTGGGGGAAACAGGTGTCTGATCGAAGCCCGGCGCGAGATAGCGGGCCAGTTCCCCGTCAGCGGCCAAGTAGGCGCCGGCCCACTGCTGGACGGTCTGCGCCACCGGATGGCCGTCGGCCAGAGGGCGGCTGGCGTAGGGCAGCTCCGGAGGCCGCCCAGTTGCGGGAGCGGCCACTTCACTGGGGAAATCCGTCGCCACCCATCCGGCTCCGCTGGCGGCGACTCCCAGGGAGTAGTAGCGGGTCGCCGGAGTCTGCGGCCCTTCCCTCGGTCCGCTGACCGCCACGGTCACGGCCCAGTAATCTCCGGCGCTTGGGTCTGTCGCCACGGTGCTGACCCGCATTGGGACGGCTTCGTCCGCCGGCGCGGGGAGTTCCGCGTCGGCCACCGTGGGAAACGCTGCGCGCACGGCTTCGACGTCACCGTCGATATAGGCCGCAACCGCCCGCTCCGCCCATCCAGCGGGTCCCAGAGCCGCTGCACCGACCGTGTGAGGCGCCGTCTTCGACGGTTGGTCCGCGTGGTCCGGGGTGAACAGCATCGTCAGCAGGGCTGCAGGCCCGCACGCCAAAGCTGCGAGCAACAGCGCATGTGCCGCCTTGGCCGCTACAGCCCTGTGGCTCACCGTGGTCCATCCTTGGACCGGCGACGGGGAGTTCGCCTCGGCCGACGGCTTCGCGTCCCGGGCCTTCACGGCATGTCCTCCTCGCCGGTCAGCAAGTCCGGTCCGAGTTGGTCCAGACGGGCAGCGAGGTGGTGCGGGCCGAGGTCGAGCAGGCGCTCGAAGGCGTCAGCGGCCTCCCACGCTTCGCAGTCGAGGTAGTTCGCCACCTCCGCGTAGAGGTGTCGGCTGATCGGATTTCGTTGCAGACCCTCGATCAGCGGAATCATGCGGGCGTAGGCGGCTCCGACGATGCGTTCATCGGGCGTGAGCTCGGGGGCACCGCATTGTGGTTCGGGTTTGCGGTCGTCATACATGAACACGCTCCTCAGGCGTCGTTGATGGGCACCGAAGGGATGGACGATCACGAGCGGATCTGTGACACCTCAAAAGGTGTTCGTCGCGATATAGCGGGCCGCAGCCTGGCTGAGCTTGCGGGCGGTTCGGCTGCAGCGCTGGCGCATGGCCTCAGGCGAAATCCCTCGTCGCTGGGCGATGGGCTCCGGGTCGCCGACGCTCACCCAGGTAGCGCGGCCAGGCGACGGCGCTCCGTACCGTTCCAAGAGGAGTTCCGCCTCGGGGGCGCTGAGGATCTTCTCGGCTACCGACCAGCTCACGAGCTTGAGCAACTCCTCGGAAGGGTTCAGCGGGGGTTGCTGCCCGGAAAGGCTTTCGTGATCTCCGACGTCGGCGACCGGAATCTCTCGCGCCCCGCTCTGCGCGAGCTCCTTGCCCTTCTTGTGCGAGGTCCAGGCGAGGTAGGGGGTGATGTAGCGGTCCCGGTCGGCAGGGGTTTCGCGAATGGTCTGCCACATGGCAGCCACGGCGGCCTGCGCCTGCTCGTCGGGATCGCCGACCCATCCGCGTAGTGCTGTCGCGTTGACCACCACCCTGCCGAGCATCAGTTGCAGGATGATGCGGCCGGCAAGTTCGCCGTCGTCGCTCCCGCCGTTGGCGATGTCGAGAATGGCCCGAAAGAGAGCGTCGGTGCGCTCGTCGATCGTGCGGCGGCTGAACTCTTCGATCTGGCTGAGGCCGTGCGCCTGTTGGAGTCGCGCATCGGCATCGGCCCAAGCGCTGACCGTCCGCTCGATCCGTGGATCAGCGACCATGCGGCTCCACTCGGTGTTGATCTGCGTGAAAACGGTGGAAGACATCGGGGCGGCACCCATTGGGGCTCCTTCCGGAACGGCGACACGAGCCACCGTCGGAAGGCGGTACAGCCCTACTCGCCTGCCGGGCATCACGCTTAGATCACGAAACCGAGCCTTCCGCCGTCGGTGCCTGCATCCCGACCGAAGATCATTCAGCAACGTTTTCGCTGGTCAGTACCGCACCATCGCCACGGAGACCGAAACGTTACAAAAGATGGAATCCAAGCCCAGGATGAGCGGATCACCTGGCATAACAGTGCTTTCGTGGGCTTATTCACCTGATTGGGCAGTTTTGATCCTGAGGTCCGATCTCTAGAATGCTCACTGCCTGCCCCTAACGCATCACGATGGGCTGCCCCTCCGGCCGCCCCGACACCGTGGAGGTCCTGTGCTGCGCGGCTTCACCCGCACGGCTGGGCTTGTGATCGTCCCGGCGTTGCTTCTCAGCGGCTGCATGAGTGGCGAACAGGGCGACGAATCAGGCGAAGCCGCACGTGAGCAGATCGACCCGGTTAAGGCCACCGAGATCGAAGAGCTCTACGGAGAAGTCAGAACCCTCTGGGTCGATGCGATGACCGGTGAACGCGATCCGGAGGACGTGCGGCCCGAGATCAAGCGTCTGACAGCCGGTCAGGCGCAAGAGGCTCTGCTGGCTGACCTGGATGCGTTCGACGGTCTCGTCTACCACGGCGAGCCGGGGAGCGATCCGACCGTCGTCGCACTTTCCGAGGAGGCGACCCCTCCGTCTGCAGTGATCGAGGACTGCTGGGACGACACGGGATGGACGCTCGTCGACGCTGGAACAGGTGAAGAAGTCCCCCGAGCTGACAAGTCCCCGCGTCGCGTGGTCAAGATCCGGGCGGAACGCGAGCAGTCGGAGTGGATACTCGTGGAGTGGCGGCCCCAGGAGGACCGCACATGCTGACGGTGCGATCTGTCCTGGCAACGAGTGCGACGGCGACACTCGTCCTTGCACTGGCATCGTCGCCCGCCAGCGCCGAAGTCGTCTGCTCGCAGATCACGGGGGAGTGCCGGATCCTTGCAGACGATCCGGGGGAGTCCGGCGATTCACCGAACTCTGAGCAGGCCGCCGACGAATCCGGGACCACCGAGGTTGTCTCGGAATGCGAGCGGGAGACCGCTGGAGCGCCGGCGGAGGACTGCCTCTTTACGGACGGGCTGCCAAGCACGGGGGGCGACCAGCCGTCTCCCGACGAAGTGGCTCGGCAAGCGATAGAGGAGCTGGACCTGCCGTTACCCCAAGTCGGGCTCGCTCCCCCGACCGGTACGGGCCTCGTCGGTGCACCGGTGTGGATGTGGGTCGAGGACGACGGCTGGTCTCCGGTGAGCAGAACCGCGACGGCGGGCTCGGTATCGGTGACGGCGACCGCCACGCCGACGTCGGTGACCTGGCACATGGGCGACGGAGCAAGCGTCGCCTGCTCAGGCCCGGGAACTCCCTACACGCGCGACGCCGACGCTTCGGCATCTCCCGACTGCGGCCACAGCTACTCCGCCCCTGGGGAATACGAGATCACGGCCACGGTCCATTGGTCGATCGAATGGCAAGGCGGCGGGGCGTCGGGAACCGATTCCCTGACACGCACGAGCTCCGACACCTTGCGGATCGGCGAAGGCCAAGCGCTCGTCCAGTAGTCCGGATTCACCTCCACCGTGCCCTTGGAAAGGGATCCTTTCCCATGCCCTCTACAAGCGCGCCCTCCGTGGGCCCACGCGAGTCCAGCGACCGCCCGATTCCCGCTCCCACCTTGCGATCTCCGCGCGGGCGCCGACGACCTTGGCTGGTCGTGCTGGGGATCGCCCTGGTGGCTTCCAGCGGTGTCGCCGGGGCGGGCTTGCTCTCGGCTGCCGAAGACCGGGACGAGGTACTGGCCGTGGCTCAGGACGTGTCGTACGGGCAGCGGATCGCTGCGGAAGACCTGACCACAGCCCGGCTCAATCCCGACCCTGCGGTAGAAACGGTGCCGGCGGCCGAACGCGGTCAGGCGATCGGCCAGATCGCCGGCCGAGATCTGACCGCCGGCGACGTTCTCTCACCCTCCGCCCTGGCGTCGGACCGGACCCCCGGTACGGGCAAGGCGCTGACCGCAATCCCGCTCAAGCCGAGCCAGGTGCCGACCAGTGGTCTGCATCGGGGCGATCTCATCCAGGTCGTTTCCACTCCCGGTCAAAACGGCGAAGCCACCGGCGAGGTCCCGCCGAGTATCGCCACGGAAGTAGTTCGGGTCGGAAAGCCCGACGCCGACGGACTCACCGTGGTCGATGTCGAGGTCGAATCCACCGACGCCCCCACCTTGGCTGCCCGCGTGGCGACGGGCCGCATCGCCGTCGTCGTGAACACGCCAGGAGGCGACTGATGCTCGTCTGCCTTGCGAACGCGAAGGGCGCACCCGGCGCTTCGGTCACTGCGCTGGCTCTGGCGACCGCGTGGCCGGCGGATTCCCTTCTGGCCGAGTGCGACCCCGCCGGCGGGGATCTGCGCACAGGACTTCTGACGGGGATCGGGCAAGGTCGGACCATCGCCAACCTCGCGATGGCTCAACGCAACGGCGCCATCAGCGCCGAAGACGTTTCCGGACAGCTCTATGCCCTGCATGAGCCCGGCACCGACCACGCCCGGTTCGCGCTACCCGGCCTGGCCGACCCCATGACCGCCGCGGCGCTCGGCGGACTCTGGGAACCGCTCGCGTCCGTCGCCGGCGACGCGCGGATCGGACCGCACGGCCACGTCGACGTGATCGCCGATTGCGGCCGCTTGGACCACCCACACGCGCCATGGCCGCTCATGCGGGCCGCCGACCTGGTCCTGCTCACGGTGCGCTCGACATTGCCTTCGATCATGGCCGCCGCCGCGCGCCTTCCGCATCTCCGCCAAGCCCTCGCACCTCACGGACAAGGGTCTGAGATCGCGGTAGCGCTTGTCGAGAATGGACCGTATTCCGCAGCCGAAGTGGGCGATCTGCTTGAGGCGCGCATCGCCCTGCGCCTGCCCTTCGACGCGACCGCCGTGTCCGGTCTGAACAGCGGGCAGAGGCCGCGACGCGTCGCCCGCTCTGCCCTTCTGCGTGCCGCCCGGAACGGGGCATCCGAAATCCGCCGCGTCCGTGGGATGCAGCGGCCTCACTCCGCCGATGGGGGGACCTCGTGAGCTATGAACCCGTCCCCGCCGACGATCCCGGCGGCTGGGCGGACGTGCGCGTGCTCCGCGACATCGTCGTCGAGCGGCTTTCCTCGGGTGTCCGCCCTGAGCACCGCCGCGAGCGCGGTCGGGCTCTGATCCAGGAGGAAGTCCGCGCCTGGGCACACAAACGAGTGCTCGCCGGCCACCCGCCCGATGCCGAGCTCGAAGGACGCCTGCAGAAGCGCGTCTTCGACGCCGTCTTCGGCATGGGCCGGCTCCAACAGCTGCTGGAACAGCCCGAGGTGGAGAACATCGAAATCAACGGTGCGGACCAGGTCTGGCTACGCACGCGTGGCGGTGATCTGCTTCGGGGCGAGCCGGTCGCCGACTCCGATCAGGAACTCGTCGAGGAGTTGCGCTACATCGCCTCCCAGGCGGGACGCAGCCTTTCTACCGCGCACCCCCGCCTGCACATGGAACTGCCCGACGGTTCGCGCTTGGCGGCGGTGATCGAGACGACCCGCCGCCCCCATGCGGTGATCCGCCGACACCTCGTACAGGACATCACGCTGTCCGAGCTCGCCCGGTCCGGAACCTTGTCCGACTCATTGCACGCCTTCCTGGTGTGTGCGGTGCGCGCGCGCCGGAACATCATCGTCACGGGTGCGCAGAACGCCGGGAAGACGACGCTGGTCCGGGCGCTGGCGGCGGAAATCCCGGCAACGGAGCGTTTCGCGACGGCGGAGCAGGAGTACGAGCTCCACCTGGACCGACTCGACCGCCATCCCCACATCGTGGCGATGCAGGCTCGCGAAGGCGGCTCGGAGTACGGCCCGGACGGACGCCCGGCCGGTGAAGTGGCGCTGGTCGACATCGTCCGCGACGCGCTCCGGATGAACCTCTCGCGCATCGTCGTCGGGGAGGTCCGCGGCCCGGAGGTCGTACCGATGCTCGATGCGATGACCACCGGGGACGGCGGTTCGCTGTGCACCCTGCACGCGCGATCGGCGACCGACGCCGTGGAGCGCCTGGTGGTGCTGTGCGGGCGCTACGGCATCAATCCCGATATCGCATACCGCGTCATCGCCGGAGCGGTGGACCTGGTCGTACATGTCGACCTCGTGGACGACACCTGGCGGGGAGGTAC
This sequence comes from Streptomonospora salina, assembly GCF_014204715.1. Classification (NCBI taxonomy): domain Bacteria; kingdom Bacillati; phylum Actinomycetota; class Actinomycetes; order Streptosporangiales; family Nocardiopsidaceae; genus Streptomonospora; species Streptomonospora salina. The sequence goes on along the minus strand of NZ_JACHLY010000001.1, from coordinate 2,729,533 downwards.
ACGTGGGCGCATTGTCGGCGGGGTCGTGGAAGTCGCCGGTGTAGGGGAGAACGGTCGGCCGGCGATCACCGACGTGTACCGCCCCGGCGCCGATGGCAGAGCCCAACCGAGCGGTGTTCCGCCCACCTGCATGCCTGACCTGCAGCGCGTAGGGTTCGATCCCCGGTGGCTGCACAGCGCAGTCGCAGCGCCCCACCATGAGCTCGCCCGGGCCGAAAGGGCGTGGGCCTGATGTACGACGTCATCGCCGCTATCGCCGGTGCCGGCGTCGCTGCCGGCTGCCTCTTCGCCGTCCTCGGGTTCGCCCCGGTCGGGCCCGAGGCGCCGAAACCGGGACGCCGCAGGTTGAAGTCGCTCTCGCGACGCCAGGGAATCCGGCTTGCCGCAGCACTTCTCACCGGCGCCCTGCTGTGGCTGATCACGGGCTGGGTGGTCGCCATCGTTCTCGCTCCCCTGGCCGTCCTGGGGCTGCCACACCTGGTCGGCGGCGAGAAGGAAGCAGCTCGGGCGATCGAGCGGCTGGAGGCCGTCGAGGAATGGGTGAGGCAGCTCGCCTCACGGCTGAGCGCCGGGATCGTAGTCGAGCAAGCCCTGGTCTCAAGCGCGCAGACGGCGCCGACAGCCATCCGACAGGATGTGGCCCGGCTCGGCTCGCGCCTTCAACAAGGATGGCGCACCGCCACCGCCCTGAACGGGCTTGCCGAGGACTTGGACTCTCCCGTGGGGGACCTGGTCACCTCTGAACTGACCCTGGCTGCAACCCGCCGCGGGTCCGGTGTCTCGCAATCATTGACGCTGCTGGCGGAGCTCGTCGCCGAAGAAGTGGCGATGCACCGCCAGGTCGACGCCGAACGCGCCCGACCGCGCCTTACCGCGCGCCTGGTCACGATCATCGCTGTGGTTGCGGCCGCGGGCTTGACTCTGTCCGGGGACTTCATGGAGCCCTATGCCAGCCCGGCCGGCCAAGCGTTCCTCGCACTCCTGGGGACCGTATTCGCCGGTGCCGTGCTGTGGATGCGTCGCATGACCGCCACACGGCCGGGACCGCGATTCCTCACGGGACCGTCGACGACGGAGGCGAGCCGATGAGTATCGCCGTCTACATCCTGGTCGGAGCCGCCGCCGGACTAGGATTCACCTTCATCATCGCCGGCACCATGGCCACAACGCCTTCCTTGCGTGCCGCCTTCACCCTCGCCAACGACGACGCCGACGACCTCACGTCGGAGCGTTTCGGACGCCGGCATGTGTGGGCCAGGAACACGCTGCGGAGCTTGTCGGAGTCGTCCCTGGTCCGAATCCCCGGGCAGTCGTTGCGAATGCTGGAGCTCAGCCGAGAGCGATTCACCGCGCACAAGCTGCTCGGGGCGGCCGCGGGCGCCTGTGCGCCCATCCTGGTGACCGGCACAGCAGCCGTAGTCGGCGCCCCGCTGCCACTGGCGTTGCCCGCCGGCTTGTCGCTGGTCGCGGCCGGCGTCGGGTTCCTCCTCCCCGATGCGTCGGTGCGCACGCGCGCCCAGCGCGCCCAGGACGAGTTCACCCAGGGGATGATCGCCTACCTCACGCTTGTGGCGCTGGAGCGTCGAGCAGGCGCCGGCCCGCACCAAGCGCTCATGGAGGCCGCCGAAGTCGCCGACTCCTGGGTCTGGCGACGGATCCGGAACGCGCTGGACCACGCCATGCTGCAGCGCCGTCCGACCTGGGAAGGCCTACGCGACCTCTCCCGAGATGTGGGAGTCCCGGAGCTCGCCGACTGCGCCGACATCATCGCCACCAGCGCCGAAGGCACCGCTGTGGCCGACAACCTGCTCGCCCGAGCGAAGTCTCTCCGTGTGGAGACCCTCAACGCCCAGCGGCGCGCGGCCAACGAGGTCAGCGAACGCCTCGTCGTCCCCGTCGCGGTACTCGGCCTGTGCTTCGTGGCACTGCTGCTTTTCCCGGTCGTCATGCGACTCACCACCACTGTTTAGGAGGACTGATGCTCATCTCGGCTGTCCGGAACTACGTCAAGGCACGCGTCGACGTGGTGCGGCAGCGTCTGCGCGAGAACCGCGGTGACGACGCGGGCATGTCGACCCTGGAGATCGCCGTCATCGCGCTGGGGCTGCTGCTGGCGGCCACTGCGGTGGTCGCTGCGATCACGGCGGCTGTCGAGAGCCGGCTCGAAGGCATCCAGTGACCCCAGTCCGCAGGCGCAACGATCGGGGCAGCGCGGGGTTGGAGATGACGGTTCTCTTTCCCGCCCTGCTGCTGATCATCGTCGGAGTCGTCCAGGGTGGGCTGTGGTATCACGCCCGGTCGGTCGCGTTGAGTGCCGCGCAGGAAGGGGTGCGCGCGGGCCGTGCCGAAGGGGCGTCGTTGGAAGCCGCGGTCCGGGCGGCCGACGCCTTCGCCGCAGCCCAGAGCCGTGGCCACCTGCGCGATCCGGAGGTCTCCACAGCAGGGTCGGGCGCCGATCAGGTCCGGGTGACGGTGAGCGGCCGTGTCCTCTCGCTCGTCCCCGGACTCCCGATCCGGGTTTCGCAGACCTCTTCGGGTGCCGTCGAGCGTGTGACCGGCCCCGGCGGCGCCCGATGAGGCCACGGCCGTCGGACGGCGGGAGCGCGACGCTGGAGCTGGCCGTGCTGAGTCTCGGTCTGCTCACGGTCGTCAGCGTGGTGGTAGCACTTGGGCGATTCCAGATCGCCAGCCACGCGGTCGAGGACGCCGCCCGGTCCGCAGCTCGCCAGGCCTCCATCGCTCGCACCGCCGAAGCGGCCCAACAGCAGGCCCATGGGGCGGCGGTGCAGACACTCAGCGCTCAGAGCTTGCAGTGCGACGGTATGGACGTCGCTGTGGATACCTCCGCACTGGCGAAAGCCCCGGGCGAGACGGCCCACCTTACGGCGACTGTGCGCTGCTCCTTGTCGCTTTCCCAGACTGCGCTGCCCGGCATCCCCGGGCAGCGCCTCGTCGAACGCACGTTCACCAGCCCTGTCGACACATACCGGGAGTGAGGATGATCCGCCGCCTTCCTCAGGACGACGGGCAGACCACGGTCTTCGTCGCCGTCGCTGTGATCGCCCTGCTCCTGATGGGCGGTCTGATCATCGACGGCGGCGCCCAGCTGCGCGCAGCCCAGCGCGCCACCTCCGCCGCCGAGGAAGCCGCCCGCGCAGGCAACCAAGCGGTCGACATCGCCCAGCTCCTGCAGACCGGCGAAGTGCACATGGACACCGCCGACGCCGTCTCCGCTGCGAACGCCTACCTGGACGCGGCCGGTGCCGACGGCAACGCACGCGCCGCGTCGGCGAACACCGTCACCGTCGAGGTGCACGAACACGTGGACACCGTCCTGCTCTCCCTGATCGGTATCGACTCCCTGTCCGCGACAGGAAGCGCGACCGCACGCCTTGCCACCGAGGAACCACAATGACTCACCAGCTCCAGCCCTCTGGCCCGCCGAGGTTCGCACTCGGCCGTTCCCTGGCCGCCGCGGCCCTGCTGCTGGCCATCGTCATCGGCATCCCGGTCGTGCTTCTCGCCTTCGCCGGATTCCCGCTCCCCGACGAAATCTCCTGGTCAGCGGTCGTGGCGGCGTTGACGCGCCCGGACGACGGGCGACTGTTCCTCGGAGCGCTCACCTGGGTCGCATGGGCGGCATGGCTGCTGTTCACCGCCCTCGTCGCCCTTGAGGTCGTTGCACAGCTGCGAGACATGCCGCCGGTGCGCATTCCCGGCACGGCGTGGGCCCAGGTCGCCGCCGCCGGCCTGGTCTCCACCACGTTCCTGGGACTGTCGATGACATCCGCCGAAGCAGAGGTCTCCGTCGTCGCTTACCAGGTCCCCGGAGCCGACGCCACCGACCATGGCGAGCACGGCGAGCAAGTCGCCGACGAAGCCGCCCCGGGCACCGAAAGCGTGCCTGCGCAACAGGGTGACAACGGATCCGGTTCCGAGGCCCCGACCTCCTACACGGTTCGACCCGGCGATTCCTACTGGAGCATCGCCGACGAACGCCTGGGCGATCCGGAGCGCTTCACCGAGATCGTCGCCCTCAACATCGGTCGCGAGATGCCCGACGGCACGGTGCTGTCCGGAGACGAGTTCCTCTCCACCGGGTGGGAACTCCATCTACCGACAGATGAGGATGCGCAGGATTCCGCGGGGGCCGATGAGGGAGAGGTCCACACCGTCGCCCGCGGGGAGACGCTCTCAACCATCGCCGCGGACCATCTGGGGGAAGCCGCCGACTATCCACAGATTGTGAAAGCCAATCCGCGACTTGCGGCCGACCCCGACGCCATCGATGTGGGCTGGCGAATCGTCATCCCTGATGCGGAATCGGACGGCTCCGATCAGGCCGATCAGCCTGGTGAGACGGCGCCCGATGCACCCGCAGAAGAGGGTTCCGATTCCGCCGACGCATCGCCGTCACCCACCGCCCAAGCCGACGACACCGACGAGGCAGCTCCCTCTCCTGAGCCATCGGCCGACGACGGGACGCCCAGCGATTCGCCCATGACAGGTGCGGACGACCTGGGCATCGCCCAGCCGGCAGAGGACACTCCCGAATTGGACGACGTCGAGCTGGCCGGCGATAAGGACGATGCGGAGGAATCATCCCCGGCGGCATTGGCGGGGTACGGTGCGGCGGCCGCGCTGGGACTGCTGGGGATACTCAAGGCGCGCCGAAGGGCGCAACTACGCCGTCGACGGCCGGGGCATCAGATCGTGCAGCCCACGGACGAACGCGATCTCGCCGCCGAAGAACGGGGGCACCATACGGCGGCCGCCGTGGACGTGGAATTGCTGGATCGCGGGCTGCGCTCGATGGCCGCCAAGGCCGCGTTGTCCGAGACCCCGCTGCCCGCACTGCTGGGTGCCCGGGTCACCCCCGAATCGTGCGAGCTCATTCTGGGCAAGCGGGCCAAGGTCGCCATCTCGCCGTTCCGTGCCGACGAAGGCGGTCGGTGGGTGCTGAACGCCGACTCGCCGGCACTGCTGTCGTCCGAGCAGGCGGCCGAGATCGCCGCGCCCTACCCGGGGCTGGCCACCATCGGTATCGAAAAGGACAGCCAGGTTCTGCTGGACCTTCCGTCGGTCGGCATGGTCGGAGTCGCCGGCCGACCGGGGGAGCGCGACGAGGTGCTGTCGGCCATGGCCACCGAGGTGGCGACCGGCGCGCTCAACTCCCATGTCAATGTGAGTGCCATCGGGCTGGGCATCGCCTCCGACCTGGCCGACCTCGCCAAGACCGGCCACGTCCGGTCGATCAGCACCGCTCACGAATGCCTGCGGGAGCTCGAGCTACTGACCCTGGAATACGCCTCAGGGGAAACGGCGCCCGAGGACATCCCGCCCGAAATCCTGATCTCAGCGGACCCGCTGACCACTGAGCACCTGGGCCGGCTGCGCACCATCAGCGGCCACGCCGCGGCTCCCCCTATCGCCGTCATCGCCGCCGCCGAAGAAGACCAACCCCTGCCCGGTCCCTGGCAGCTGGATGCTGCCGACGGCGTCGAACAAGAGCTTCCGCTACTGGGGGAACACGTACGTCTGCAGCGCATCAGCGCCGAGGACTATGCCCAGTGGGCCCGCCTGCTGCGCACCTCGGAGGCCACGGTGAGCGTGCCGGCGCCGGGATGGGAGCAAGTGCCCCCCGAACCGGTCCGCCCGCGCACCCGCGCATCAACCCCTGCAGCGGCGCAGCGCGGCGGAACCGAAGAGCTGCCCACGCTGGCCACGGACTTCTCCAGCGTCGTCGAGCAGACCACCGCTTCCCTGCCGCGGCTGGAGGATCACGAGGTCTACCTGCGCCTACTCGGCACGGTGGAGATCATCGGGCCCGACGCGGCAACACTGGAGTCCGGCAAGCGGAACCTCCTCACGGAGCTGGCCTGTCTCCTGCATCTGCGCCCCACCCAGACCCCGGAAGACCTCGCACGGAGCATGGGTGGACCGCGCGGACCATGGAGTTCCAAGACCCGCTCGACGAACCTGTCGAAGCTGCGCACCTGGCTGGGCCGCTCCTCCTCCGGAGCACTGCACCTTCCGACGCTCAGCCAGGGCCGGTACCAGCTGCACCCGAGTGTGGGCAGCGACTGGCAGCTCTTCCAGGACTTCGCCCGCCGCGGCTTGGCCGCCGAGACGGCGGAAGCCACAGCCACGCTGCATGCCGCTCTGGACCTGGTCCGCGGCGAACCACTGAGCGGAACGCCGCTGGACCGCTACGCCTGGGCCGAACCGCTGCGCCCCACCATGCTCGCTGCGATTATCGACACCTCCCACACCATCGCGATGCGCCACCTCGACCAGCCCTACGGCGACCTCGACCGCGCCCGCGAAGCGCTCACCCACGCCCTCGAGTTCGAACCCACCGCCGAACTGCTCTTCCGCGACCTGGTTCGCGTAGAGCACGCAGCCGACAACCCGGAGGCGATCACCCGTGGGACCCAGCGCCTGCTGATCGCCCTGGAACGCATCGACGCCGAGATGACGGAGGAAACCACGAAGCTCCTGCGGCAGCACGGCATTCAGTGACCGGAGCAGGCGGCTTCATGCCAACTGCGCTGATCAACGCGGACCGGGCCGCACCGGGATTGGACTGCCGGCAACGGGCCTTCCGGCGCCTCTGCCGTTCGCCGGGTACCCCACGCGGCAGGGAAGCCGGACCGCCCCTACTCCCCATCCTCGGCGTCTACCTCCTTGATGATCTTGCGCGCCCAGCGCCGCGACCGAGGCGTCTGCGGCGTCGAGAACATCTCGGCGAGCCGCCGCTCCGACAGGCGTTGCCCATCCGCGAGGCTGGTGCGATACACCTCAGCGGCACGCTCGTCGACGTCGAGACTGGCTTGAGCCTCCGGGCTGCCTTCACTTCGGGCTCTGACCAGCCACATCATCATCTCGTAGCACCCCACGAGCGCGATCGCCGGCCAGGCCGCCACCACCGCGCCGACCACGCCGTTCTGGATGCCGTGGGCGACATTGGCCGCCAGGGTGGCCAGGATTCCCACCCACAGCAGACACCAGGCCAGGACCGGAGCCCTGAGATTGTGCCGCGCGGCATCCAGGATGACCATCGAACTCGCATAGACCAGACCGTCGATCGTCAACGGGATCATCCACGCCGTGAGGCCGCTCTCGCCGTACTGGGTGACGACCGCGTAAGCGTGCCGGTAGGACACGACCGCGGCCACGGCCGACACACCGCACACAACGAGCTTCGTTGATTCCCTGATCAGCCGGTCGGCGCGAAGCCGCCCGCCGTTCTTGTCCAGGCTCTTGGCACCCATACTCCCCCTTCCTGAGGTAAGGAAGGTCCGAGACCGATAAGCCGTGACGGAGCAATAGAACAAGAACTCCGGAGTCGCGCTCCAAGACAGTCGCGAGCAAAGCCGTACCGGCTGCTGTCCACGTCGAGGGTTTTCCGCGTTTATTCTGAGCATTCGAACCAAGGTTCGATAGGAGGGTTCAGCGCGGATGACGTCAGATGCAGGCTCCCGACGACATCGCCGCAGTTGCCTCACATGGAACTTCACTCACAGGCCAACACCGGGGGCGGAGCCGTGATCGTATGCCCAAGTACAGCACCCCGCAGAAGACCGGAAACCGTAGTAAGGCATTCGTCGACAACACCGTCTCCGACACCGACCACGTATGGAACGTTACGTAACACAAATTCGGAATCGACAGCCGTATCGGGTTTATTGACACAAACCGGGAGGCCACTGAAAGACTGTGACAGCCCAAGTAAAGGCCATCACCGAATTCCAGAGAAAAACCGCTATACAAATGTCAGTGAGATGGGAATTAAATGGATACATTCCAACCCGATGACTGGATAGCAGTCGGGTCAGCGTGTATTGCAATTATCACTGCGATTGTGATTGGCATCGTGGGGTGGCGTCAGACTACTCAGGCACGGCGCAGCGCAACAGAAGCCAGTAAACAGGTGCAAGCTGCAAAAAATCAAGCCGAATCATCTCGCTTGCAAGCTATCGAGGCAAAACGGGACGCAGATGCAGCAGAACGTCAAGCCGAAGCTGCGCAGGAATCTCTCGAGCTTGAGCGGCGAATCTGGCACGACTCTTCCCAACCATATGTATATGCAGACATCCGGCCAGATGAACGCTATGCTGTATTGCTCGTTATCGTAGTCGAGAACACAGGGCGCACAGTCGCCAGGAACGTCCGCGTCGAGTTCGACCCACTTCCCCAGTCCGCAACGTTTAAAAAAGTTGGAGAGAAAAGGCTATTCAATGAGCCAATATCTGCCCTTCCGCCCGGTGGGCGCATCATCCACTATCTCGATCGCAGCTTCTCCCTGAACGAACGATCGGATCTCCCATGGAGATATCTCATAAAGGTCAACGGCGAAGGTCCCCACGGAGCTCTAGACGAACTGAAATATGAAATAGATATAAGCCCATTACTTGATAGTGCAGCTCGCGACCTTGGAACACTGAAGGATGTAGTAGAGGAAATAAGGAAATTCAGAAGACAGGTAGAGTAGCCAGCGCTACCATAATAGAAATGCATGAAAACTCCCCACGGAGCATCTTAAAGCCCAATCACGGGGACCGAAAACGAGACTGTCTAGGAAGCTCGGACTCACTCGCCCCAATGCGTGACCCTACGGCGACATCTCGGCATCGATGAAGATCCCGATTACGTCTACACCTTCCGGCTGGGCACCCAGGAGCACCTGCGTTGTTTGGACAACGCGTTGAAGCGCATGCGGACGACGATGACAGAGTTGGATATGGAGCGGCTCTGGGAGGATCACAAGCCGGGGCGTCGAAGCGTCCCCCGTTGCACGGCTCCCGGATGCGCGGAAAGCAGGGACACGTAAGCTGGCAAGTGCGAGGTCGCCCCCGGCGAGCGAACCGGTCTATCTCGGATCAATTGTGCGTCACGAGCCATGTCGGTTTCTGCTCCTCACGAATCTGCAGCGAACTCTGGTCGCGGGTTCTGGATCCTTGCGCGGGTGGACCGCCCTCTCGTCGCCGCCACGGACGCGGACGTCGGTGGCCTCGATGGCGAGCTTGCCAGCGTGCCGTGAGCCAAGGTCCGAACAGGCGACTGGGCGGCGATGGTGTCAAGCGAGGCCTGCGACAACAGAGCGGGGCACACAGGAGCACCGATCCAGATTGCCCTTCGATGCCCCGCAACATGCCCTGCCGTGCCCCTGGATGGCGCTGCGACGGTGGCTTGTGTGTCTGCGAACGACCGGGTCGTGGACGTCGCCGGCGAGAGTGCCGCTCGGCCACGGAACCTCAGGTGCCTTAAGGCGCCCGAGGCATGGGCCGGACTGCCTCCCGGGACCCCCGCGACTCCGGTTCGCAACCCCCCAGGTGAGAAGGAGCCCCGAAATGGATGCTGTCGCTGACCCGACGACCGAAGACGAGCTGAATCTGGACATCACCCTCGTCGAAGAAGGCGAGGCGGTAGAGGCACTGCTGTGCAGCACCGACAACGGGTGCGACACCCGCAAGAACGGCGACTGCTGAAGCCCGGTGCCGTCCCGGCCGCGGCTCGGGGCCGGGACCGCACCTCAGACATCGATCCTGGCGAAACGACCGACCGCGGAGCGACGGGACGGGTCATGCGAACACTGGCCGGCGCGCGTTTCTATCGCGCGCTCGATATGGGCCTGATGCGGGCGAGCGTTCCTACGGACGGTATGGCCCTGCCTTCCTGGCCCGATCTGAGCGATGAGGCGCAGGTTGAGCAGTGGTGCGGCTGGCTTACCGAGGTGTGGGCGCGGCCGCCGGTCGCCGAAGCCGTGCGTTTGGCCAGCCCGGTGCTGGCGCAACGGCTGGAGGCGCTCTGCGGCGGCCATCGGCCGCGTCCGGCGCAGGTGCGGCGGATGGTGCTGTCCGTGGCCCGCTACGTGGTGCGGATGCAACGCCGGTCCACCCCGTTCGGGCTCTTCGCCGGGATCGCTCCTTTGCGGTTCGGTGCTGAGGTCACCGCCGCCGGTGCAGGGGAGCCTCTGGTGCGCACCCGCGCGGACGCGGCGTGGCTATCGACGGTGATCGCCCGTCTGGAGGCGAGTACCGAGGTTCTTCGGAGAGTGCCTGTCATGGTCAACGACTTGGCCGCTGTCCGTGGCGAACGGGTGGTGGTGTCGGGCGCCCCGCGTTCGCCCACGGGCGCGCCGGGGCAGGTGTCGCTGCGGCATAGCCGGGTGGTGGCAGGGGTGCTGGCGGCCGCGCGGTCGCCGATCCCCGGCGGCGACCTCGTCGCCAAGCTCGCCGCCGACATGCCCCACCTTTCTACCGCGGGGTTGGAGAACCTGCTGGCCGAGCTGGTGCGCTGCGGGCTGCTGGTCACCAGGCTGCGTCCGCCTTCCACGACCGGTGACGGGCTTGCGCATGTGTATGCCTGTTTGCGGGATATCGACGCCGAGAGCATTGACGACGTGGCGTCGCTGGTCGCGGAACTGCATGAGCTGCACGCCGGGTTGGGCGTGATCGATGTTTGGGACGTGCAGAGTCTTCGCCGCCGTATGCGAGCAATGGCCGCCGTGGTGGAACAACCCATCACGGGCGACTGCCGATTCGATGTCACAGCGGAGTTGCCTGTGCAGATCGCTGAGGAAGCTGCTGCGGCGGCGAGTGCGCTGGTGCGGGCCACCCCGCATCCGGCGGGTGATCCCGCGATGCAGGAGTTCCACGCCCGGTTCATCGGCCATTACGGGGTGGGCGCGTGGGTGGGGCTCGATGAGCTGACCGATCCCACGACGGGCCTGGGATTCCCGCCGCACTATGGGGCGGATCAGCCGTATCCGGCTCCGGATCCGCGCGTCGATTCGCGCGGAGAACGATTGCTGGCGCTGGCACAGCAGGCGGCGCTGGACGGGGCACGCGAGGTCGAGCTGGACGAGGGCTTCTTGGATGGCCTCGCTGCCGAGGCCCAGGGCCCGTTGCGGCCGGCTCCCCATGCGGAGCTGTGTGCCGAAGTCCACGCCCCCAGCTCTGCAGCCGTGGCCGGCGGCGACTTCACCTTGGCCGTGCGCGGCACCAGCCGCAGCGGGCTTGCCCTGTCCGGACGGTTCATCGACCTGCTTCCCCTAGCCGAGCGCGAACGCCTGGTCGAGCGCTACCGCGAATTGCCGACCGCGGTCGACGGCGCTGTGGCAGCGCAGTTGTCCTTCACCCCGGGCCACCCGCGCTCAGCCAACGTCTCCCATGCTCCACGCGTCCTTCCCCGCGTTCTGCCCTTGGGCGAGCACACCGAGGCGGAGCGTGGGCAGCTGCTCGCCGATGACCTGGCGGTCGCCGCCGACGCTCAGCGGCTGTATGTGGTCTCACGCTCCCACGGAGGCGTGGTGGAACCGGTGGTGGCCAATGCGCTCGCGCGCCACGCCTGGCCCTCACTGGCACGGCTGCTCACCGAGATCGCCCGCTCAACGACCGCTGCGGTCTCACCGTTCGCCTGGGGCGCGGCCTCCTGCCTGCCCTACCTGCCGCGCCTGCGCTACCGACGCAGTATCCTCTGCCCGGCCCGGTGGCGCCTGCCGTCGGGAGCGCTTCCCGGCCGAGACGCATCCCAGGAGGCCTGGGAGTATGCGCTGGCAACTTTGCGGGAGCAACTGGATCTGCCGGACTGGATCAGCGTCGGCGAATCCGACCGACTGCTGCGGCTGAATCTCGACCAACCCATGGATCGCACGCTGCTGCGCACCCACCTGGACCAGGTCGCCGAGCGGGGCGAAACCGCGACGGTCTCCGAAGCACCCACCCCGACGGATCTCGGCTGGACGGGCGAGCGTGCTCACGAGATCGTCGTTCCCCTCGCCACGACCACCCCGCCCGCTTCTGCGCCGGCGCTGCGTCTGGACGCCTCGCACCGCATCGGCCGCGACCACGGGGCCCTGCCCGGCCAACGTGTGGTGTCTGCCGAGCTCTACGGCCATCCCGGCCATGCGGACACGATCTTGATCCACTACCTGCCGCGGCTGCTGGAGGAACTGGGCTGCCGGCGAGCGCAGCCGATGTGGTGGTTCCTGCGCTACCGCCACCCGAGCCCCCATCTGCGCCTCCGTCTCCACCCCTCCCCGGAGGGTTACGGAGCGACGGTGCAAGCTCTCGGCGATTGGGCTCACGATCTCCGTAGCCGCGGACTGCTGGGGGAGCTGGCAGTGACGACGTACCGTCCTGAGACCATCCGGTACGGCACCGGGGCGGCGTTGGAGGCCGCCGAATCGGTCTTCGCGGCCGACTCCACCGCCGCCCGCGCCCAGATCAGCGCCCGCCATCTCCACCCCCGGGTCGTGACCGCCGCCAGCATGGTCGATCTCGCCACGGCCATGGCCGGGGAACGGGCCGAGGCGATGCACTGGCTGCTGGAGCGCCGCCCGGTCCCGTCCCGGGGTGCTTCGCTGCGCGAGGAGGTGCGTCAGGCCGTCGAGCTGTTCGACCCGTCGCAGGAGTATGCGGCGCTGCGCGCCCTGCCGGGCGGCGAGGACATCGCCGACAGCTGGGAGAAGCGACGCCGGGCCGCGATGGCCTACTGCCGCCGACTGCAGCAGGACCCCACCGCGCCGGCTCCGGCGGGGGTGCTGGGGTCGCTGCTGCACCTCCACCACGTCCGCACGCTGGGAATCGATCCCGACTCCGAGCGGGAGACCGAGCACATCGCCCGCGCCGTCGCCCTGGCCTGGAGGGCCCGTAGGACAGCCCCAAGGGAGGAGCGGCCATGACCCCGAGAACAGCGGCAAGGGTGCCTACGGTGCCGTCCCGCGCCGCGGCGGTCTCCCGCCAGCTGGCCGAGACCCTGGACACCCCTCCGCCGGCGGATTCCGGTGGCGACCGCGGCCCGACGAGCCCGCGCTGGCACGCCCAGTCCTTGTCCAAAGGCGCCGCCGGGGTCGCCGTGCTGCACGGCCTACGCGCCCAGGCCGGGCTCACCTCTGCCGACCGGGTGCATGACTGGCTGGTAGCCGCCAGCCGCGAACCCGTGGCCGCCGCAGGGGGAGCGGGGCTCTGGTATGGCGCTCCGGCCCTGGCCTTCAGCCTCAGCCACGCCGCCCCGGAGCGCTATCCGCGTCACCAGACGCGGCTCCACCGTGCTGTGGAACAGCTCCTGGCCAGCCGACTTGAAGGGGCGCGTGCGCGCCTGCATTCGGGGCTTCCCCCGTCGTCGAGCGAATTCGACCTGGTTCGCGGCGCGACCGGCGTGGGCGCGTATCTGCTGCATCGCGCTCCCCAGAGCCCGGAACTCCGCGCGGTTTTGCGCTACCTGGTCCGTCTGACCGCCCCGCTGCCCGCACCCGAGTCGGCGGAAGTCGCCCTTCCTGGTTGGTGGATCCGTGAATCCCTCTCCGGGCACCGCGCGAACGGCGTTGAGGACGGACACGCCGACCTCGGCATGGCCCACGGAGTCACCGGCCCGCTGGCGCTGCTCTCGCACACCATGCGCGCCGGAGTCACCGTTCACGGCCAGGCGGAGGCGATCGACACGATCGCCGCCTGGCTGGAGCGCTGGCGCCGGACCGGACCCGCCGGGCCCTGGTGGCCCGAACACCTCACCTTCGGGGAACTGCAGACCGACGTCGTGGACCAAGCCGGCCCCCGGCGGCCCTCATGGTGCTATGGCACGCCCGGCATCGCCCGCGCCCTTCAGCTCGCCGGACTCGCCCTCGGCGACCGAGTCCGTCAGGAACAAGCTGAGACCGCCTTCCACCGCTGCCTGAGCGACCCTGCCCAGAGAGCGCAACTGGTCGATCCGGCGGTGTGCCACGGCTGGGCCGGAGTGCTGGCCACCACCTGGCACGCCGCTGCCGACGCCCGCTTCGCCCCCCTCGCCGACCATCTGCCGCGCCTACAGGACACGCTCCTGCACGAGGCCACCCACGGCGCCGCGCCCCTCGGGCCCGGACTGATCGAAGGCAGAGCCGGCATAGCCGCAACCTTGCACTGCCTGACCACCGGAGCAGGAGGCTGGGAGACCTGCCTGCTCATCGCCGGAGAAGGGCCGAGCCACGCATGACCACCACGACGACACCGTCCCCCGCGGGACACGACTGGCATCAGGCGAACCTGTGGTTCGACTCCTGGGACGTCGCCGAACAGACGGCCATCGCCCACATCGGCCCCGCGCTTGGACAAGCCGAAGCCGAAGGGTTGATCACCGGATGGTGGTTCACCCGCAAGGACCTCTGCTGGCACCTGCGCTACCGCCCCCTGTGCGGTACAGCCCGTGGCCATCTCGATGAGCTGTTCGGTGACCTGGCCGCTCGGGGCGCCATGGGCCGCTGGGCCTGGACCCTCTACGAGCCTGAGACCCACGCCTTCGGCGGGCCGAGCGGCATGAGGGTGGCCCACACCCTGTTCCATGCCGACAGCCGCCACCTTCTCGACCACCTGGCCCACAACGGAGACCGTCATCGCACCGAGCTGAGCCTCCTGGTGGCAGGCGCGCTGCTGCGCGGCGCAGACCAGGACTTCTACGAACGCGGCGATGTTTGGGCCCGTGTGGCGGCCCACCGTCAGGCCTCCAGGGCTCCCACCGACACCGAGATCTCCCGCGTCCACCAGCTTGCCACCGCCCGCCCTGCTCTCGAAGGCACCTCAACCTGGACCGTCGCCTTTCAGGAAGCGGGCGCCGCCTTAGCCGCACTGGCCCACGAAGGCGATCTGATCCGTGGCCTGCGCGCCACCCTGACCCACCACGTCCTGTTCGCCTGGAACCGGGCCGGGATCCCCGCCGATCGCCAAGCACTTATGGCCCAGGCTGGCGCCGATGCCGTCTTCCATCGAAGACCTCCGCAACGGCGTTCGCGCGAATCAGCACGTCAGGCCAACACGACCCCGCTAAGGTGAGCGCAGTGAGCACCTCCCACGACACCACTACGACCCAGCGGCTCCGTTCCGAACTGGTCGCCGCCATCCGCAACCGCGGAACCTTCCAAACACCGGCTGTGGAAGACGCCTTCGCCCGAGTGCCACGGCATGTGTTCCTTCCCGACGTGGCCCCCGAAACCGCCTATGCCCCCCAGGTCGTGGTGACCAAGTACGCCGAGGACGGCAGCGCGCTGTCCTCGGCCTCGCACCCGAACATGGTCGCCGCCATGCTGGAACAGCTCGACGTACGCCCTGGGCACCGCGTGCTTGAGGTCGGGACGGCCACGGGCATCAACGCCGCCTTGCTGCGCGAACTCGTGGGCGAGGAGGGCCGTGTCACCAGCGTCGAGATCGATGAGGACCTCGCCGACGGCGCCCGTGCCGCGCTGCAGGCGGCCGGCTATCCCGACGTCCAGGTGACCTGCGCCGACGGTGCCGCCGGCCACTCCGACAGCGCTCCCTATGACCGGATCATCGTCACCGCCGGAGCCTGGGACATACCCGCTGCTTGGTGGCACCAGCTCACCCCGACCGGACACGTGGTCGTGCCTCTGTGTCTGCACGACAGCGGCCTGACCCGCTGCATCGCCTTCGACCGCACCGCACCCGATCACATGGTCAGTGCCTCGGCCATGGTGTGCGGCTTCGTCCCCCTGCGCGGCACCGCGGAATCCTCCGGAGGCTCCGTCGCGCTGGCCGAGGACGTCACCCTCAACGTCGCCCCCGGCGACGGCCACGACCCGCACGCCGTGGGTCAGGCGCTGAGCTACCCGGCGCAGGCGGAGTGGACCGGCATCACTATCGACGACACCGAGCAGGTCGAACACCTCGACCTCTGGCTGGCCACCACCGCGGCTCACTTCGCCCGCCTCGCCGTCGGGCCCCAGGCACGCCAGAGCGCCACGGTGACACCCACGCTGCGCTGGGGCGGCGCCACGCTGCACGACGGCGCGGGCACGCTCGCCTACCTGACTCTTCGCCCGGTCACCGAAACCACCGACGAAATCGGTCTCGTCGCCCACGGGCCTGACAGCGCCGCCTTCACCGCGAGCACGGTCGAGCTGCTGCGCCGCTGGCGCAAAGAACACCCCACCCAGCCAGCCGTCACCGCCCGCCCGACGGGCACGCCTCAGGATCAGCCCCGAGAAGCAGCACGCATCGCCCGGCCGGATACCACGGTGACCATCGCCTGGTGAGGTTCGGAATCTCCGGTGCTGGAGGAGTCGGGTAGGTGGATCGGAGGCAGACTATGGACAGCTCGGACTCCCACAGTACGGCCGGTGCTGCGGCACCCGACGTGTGCGAGCAGGTCGCCCGGCGCCATCCGCTCCTACCGCGCGGCAAGCCTCCCTGCCCGCCCTTGGACAAGCGCCTGGACCAGATCCGCACCCGCGCCCGCAACGCCACCCAGGGCAGCGACCAGCCGCTGTTGAGCGCCGCGCAGGCCCACAATCTCGCCGCACTGACTGCCAGCGACTGCGGGATGGCACAACTCGCGCGCGACCTGTGCGCAGGCCAAGCCGCCATACTCCTCCGGGCCGGAGGCGACGACGCCGCCACCGCGAAGCTCGCACTCCAGCCGCTCATCAACCTCGGCCGACTGTTGATCCGCGACGGCGACGAATCCGGCCACCACCACTTCGAGCGCCTGTTCACCGCGGCGAAATCGCGCACCGACACCGTGATCGCCGGCATCCCGATCAGCTTTTCCGAGCTCACCGCCACGCAAGAAGACCACCGCACGATCGTCCAGTGGCTCTGGTCGATCCTGCTCAGCGACGGCACCCGCGCGCTGACGCAGACAGGTCGCTGGTCTCAGGCACTCCAGCACATCCAGCGCCACAACGCGATCGGTCGCCGCCTGCTCGACGGACGGCAGACCGCCGTACTCGCCCACAGCGCATGCGGCGACCCTGACTACGCGCTCCAACTCCTCGACAGTTCCCACACCGAGTCCCCGTGGGAGCACACCGTCGCCGCCACGCTGCGCGTGCTCTGCCGATCCCGCGCCGGCCGAGATCGGCCGCCGGACATCGAGGAAATAGTGGAGCGCTACCCCCAGGCCGAGAAAACCGTCCGCGAGCACTCCGCCTTCCGGGTCCGCCAGGGCCTGTGCGTCATCGACCTCGCCATGGGGCTTCCCGGCACCCACCACATCACCGAGGCCGTAGTGCACGACGCCCTGGAGGCTGAGGACGCTTCCCTCGCCCACGACGTCCTCACCCACCGCACCTGCCGAGCCCGGCTCGCCCCCTCAACGGCGGCGACGCTTCAGGAACGCATTGACGCCTCAGGGCTGGGACAAGGCACCCTGCCCGCCGAAGCCCGTCGTGACCTCATGGAATCCGTCCGGACCAGCGAAAAGGCGCTGAAGAACGCACTCAATCCATCTTCCCGCACCGACGCATCCACCGGCCAAGGCGTGGCCCCGGACACCGGGACCGAAGCACCGAGGGAACGACCGGAAGGAATCAATGAGCACCCACACCGCCACGGCGTCGCCTGAAGCGCTGCGCGCGGAGATGGTGGCACGCATCCGTGCGACCGGACACGCCTACCGGGACGAGGTCGAGCAGGTTCTGCTCGACACCCCGCGCCACGCGTTCGTGCCCAACGCCGGGCCGGCTGACGCCTACGACCCGTACCAGGCGGTGGTCACCCACCGGTTCGAGGACGGTCGGTCGCTGTCGTGCGCCTCAGCTCCATGGCTGGTCGCGGCCATGCTGGACCAGCTCGACGTCCGCCCGGGACAGCGCATCCTGGAGATCGGCGCGGGCACCGGCTACAACGCATGCCTCCTCGCTCAATTGACCGGTCGGGCAGACCTGGTGACCACGGTCGACATCGACACCGACGTGACGCGCCACGCCGCAGAGGCGCTGAGCGCCACCGGTTACGGCGGCGTGCACGTGATCACCGGCGACGGCGCCCTCGGCTACCCCGACCACGCGCCCTACGACCGCATCATCGTCACCGTCTCTCCCTGGGACATCCCACCCGCGTGGCGGAAGCAGCTCGCCCCCGGCGGGCGGCTGGTCGCCCCGCTGCGGTGGCGCGGCCAAGGCCGCAGCGCCGCCTTGACCGACCGTGACGGCGTGCTGGTCTCCGACTCTCTGCACCTGTGCGGCTTCGTCTACCTCCTCGGCGAGGACGACGGTGAACTCGCCGGCCCCATCACCGACGACGAGCGGGTCACGCTGCACTCAGACCGCGACCAGGACATCGACATCGCCGCTCTGCGCGGCCTCCTGGACCAGCCGCGCGTCACCGCCTGGTCCGGAGTCACCCTTGCCCGCAACGAGTCCCACGACGGGATCTGGCTTCGCCTGACCACTACGGATACGCGGGTGTGCCGGCTCAAAGTCCTACCCGACGTTCCCCCCGAGGTGTGTGACCCGGTTCCCGGGTGGTGGCGTCTGGCGCTGGCCGACAGCGACACGCTGGCCTACCTCACCGTCCGCCGAGTCGACTCCGGCGGCGAGGTGCACGCAGAACTGGGCGCGATCGGCCACGGTCCCGCCGCCCCGGAGCTGACCGAGTACCTGTGCCAACAGGTCCGAGCCTGGGCGCCCGGGCGAGAGCAGGACACCCCCACACTCCGCGTCTATCCCGCCGGCACCCCGGCCAGCGAACTCACCGGCCCCGTTATCGACAAGGCCCACAGCCGGTTCGTGCTCACCTACGACCACCGGTCGCCAGCGCTGGGCGAGGGCTGACCGTCCGAGATAGGAGCACAGGCGTCGCCCCGTAAGGGAGCGGGGCCGGACCGTTACGCTGAGGGGCAGTCGGGGCCGGGGAGTGCGAGTGGAACCCAATCACCTGCTTCGTCAGGCACGGGAGGCGTGCGCGTCGCCCTCGGCTCCGGGGGAGGCGATGAGCCGGGCGGAACTTGCCGAGACGGTCACCGCCTACCTATGGCGCACCACCGGCAAGCGCTACCAGATGGATGCCCACACCATCGCCCGCTACGAACGCGGCAAGGTCCTCTGGCCGACCTCCCCCTACCGCGCAGGGCTGCGCGCCGTCCTCGGCGTCGACAACGACGCCGCCCTCGGCTTCCGCCCCACCCGACGGGGAACAGGGCGTGTTCCAGGGCGCCGGAAGGTACCCACCGACCCCGTCGATACGCCCAAGAGTGAAGCGGATCATAGCGGCGACGCGCCGACGCACAGCATCCTGGAAGACGTGGATCGCCGGGGCTTTCTCAAGACGGCCGGAACAGGACTGGCGGCGTCTCCCCTGTTCACCTTGAGCGCCTCCCTGACGGACCTCTCCCGCCCCGTGCAGATCCACTCCTCCGACCTCGACCAGATCCGCGAGGCCGCACACGTTTTCACGGGTTGGGACCACAACTACGGCGGGACGGCGACGCGCGGCGCCGTCATCGGCCAGTTGCACTGGGCCGCCCGACTCCTGGAAGCTCCGTGCCCGCCCAGTTTGCGCGAACAGGCGTTCGCTGCGGTGGCGCAGCTGTTCATGGTCGGTGGCTTCATGGCCTTCGACGCCTACGCCCACGACGACGCTCGGCGGGCGTTCGCCTTCGCTACCGAGTGCGCCGAGGAAGCCGGCGACTGGCATCTGCGCGCCAAGATCTGTTCCCATCGGGCCCGACAGTCCATCTGGTGCGGTCGACCCGATGAAGGGCTGACTTACGCCGAACTCGGCCTGGTGCGCACCGAACGACTCTCCGCACTCGAACAGGCGATGCTGCACACGGCCCGGGCGCGCGCCTACGCCAAGATGGGCCGTTGCCCAGCGGCCCTCACCGCGGTGGGCAATGCCGACGATGCCTTCGTATCGGAGGCGCCGACCCCGGCTCCTGCATGGATGAGCTACTACGACGCGGCCCAACACGCTGGCGATACCGGCCATGCACTATGGGACCTCGCCGTGGCTGGAGCCCACCCCGCCCGTCCGGCGGTCGATCGCCTGAGCGCAGCGGTTGACGGACACGGCGACGTCTATGCCCGATCCCGCGCCATCTCCGGCGTCAAACTCGCCTCGCTGCTGCTGCACGTCCGCGAGGTCGAGCACGGAGTCAGTGCCGCAGACCGGGCCTTGGACGACGTCGGACGGGTGCGCTCGCGGCGTGCCGAAGACGACCTGCGCGAACTCCACGACACCGCCGGGCACGTCGCTCCCGTCCGGGACGTCGGCGAACTCCGAGAACGCATCACGACCCTGGTGGCTACCTCATGAGTATTCCCGCCCCCTACGCCCGGATCCTGAGCGCCGCCGCACACCGCGCCGAGATCACCACTGAGGACCCCGGCGTCATCCGCCTCGGAGAGAACGCCGTCCTGCGCGCCCGCCCCGGCGTCGTGGCCCGCATCACGCGGCCTGGACAACACGCCGCCGCGGCCCGGGAGGTCGCGGTATCCCGCTGGCTCACCGAGCAAGGGATCGCCGCGGTACGTCCGATCGACCTCGACCAACCTTCTCTGGTCGAGGACCACGCCGTGACCTGGTGGGAAGAACTGCCCCCGCATGGGCCGGGCACCGTCGCCGATGTCGCGCATCTGATCCGCGCCCTCCATGCACTTTCCCCGTCGGAGCACCTGCCACTGGGCCGGCTGGATCCGTTCGTCCGGCTCGACCAGCGCATCGAGCAAGCCACCAGCTTGCCAGCGGACGACCGGGACTGGCTACGCCGCCACCTCGACGACCTCCGCGCATCGTGGAAGGCACTCCCTGAGGGCCTACCGGAGTGCGTCGTGCACGGCGATGCGTGGGTCGGCAACATCGCCCGCACGGAGGACGGCGCGGCTCGGCTGATTGACCTGGAGCGCTGCTCGATCGGACGGCCCGAATGGGACCTCGTTTCCACCGCGATCAAACACACGTCCTTCGGATGGGTCTCGGCCGAGGACTACCGCCACTTCGTCGAGGTCTACGGGCATGACGTCACCACCTGGTCCGGGTTCGCGACCATGCGCGACATACGCGAACTCCGGATGTGCCTGTACTTCGCCCAGCACGCCCCCACTGATCCGAACATGCACACCGAGGCCCGTCTCCGCCTCGACTGCCTCCGCGGTCGCAGTGGTCCACGGCCATGGCCGTGGACTCCCGCCACTTGAGGGCAAGCAGGCGAGGGCTGCCAGTGTTCCAGGCGTTGTGACCTGCAGTTTCGCGGGTAGATAATCGATATGAGGCGCGTAGACGAGGAGTTCCAGCCGTGGCCGACCGCTCCGCAGGGGCTGGTGAGGCTTCCTCTGGAGTTGCAACTCAAGTACTTCCCACTCCTGCGTGAACTCGACTACCCCACTCTGGCAGCCGGAGACGTCGTCCCCCGATTCGAGGAAGATTTGGAGGACTGGCGACGCGGGCCGAGAGCAGCTGAGTAGCGCAGCGGCGATGCGTCGTCATGCGTCGGCCCCACCGCCCGGCCGCAGGCGGTGGGGCCCGGCTACCTCGCCGGGGTTCATCCCTATCTCGGCTGATCCGCCGGTGCGGCCTCGACCCGCACCCCGGCAGCGAACTGAGGCAATGCTCGATGGAGGGTGACCGTGGCCACCTCCCCGTCCATGCCGCGGTGGTGGCGATCGGCAGCATCGTCACCGCCGCCCAGCGCAGAGGAGCCCGAGCACAAGGGCATCAGTGCGGCGGCGCGGACACCTGGCAGGCCGCGCAACAGGTGCGCGGGGGTGGTCAATCTCAGGGCAGACGGGCGAGACCGCCCAGCCCCCACGCCTCCTCGGGAGGGATCGGGGGCTCGTCGTCGGACATGGGGGCGAGGGGACTGCGCCAGTGGCCGATGGGGGCAAGGCCCGGCGGGTCGACCAGTTCCAAGCCGTCGAGGAAGCGGGCGATCTCGGGGGAGGAGCGGGCGCGCAGGGCCGAAGTGGAGGATTCGTAGAACCGCTCCAGAGCGGCCGCGCGATCTGGGGCGGTGTCGGACTCGACGTGGCTAATGGCGACGTAGGAGCCGGCTGGCAAATGCGCAAGGTAGCGGTGCAGCAGCCCGGCGGGGGCCTCGTCGTCGCACAGGAAGTGCAACATCGCCACCAGGAGCAACCCGACAGGGCGGGAGAGATCCAGGCGGTCGCCCAGCTCGGAGTGGGCGAAGATGGTCTCGGGCTCACGCATGTCGGCTTCGACAACCCCGGTGATGTCGGGGGCATCAGCCAGCAGTGCTTGGGCGTGCAGGCGGACAACGGGATCGTGGTCGACGTAGAGGACCCGGGCGCCGGGGTGGTGGCGGCGGGCGACCTCGTGCACCGGGTTCTGGGCGGGAAGCCCGGAGCCGATGTCGAGGAACTGGTCGATGCCCCGGGCGGCCATGTGGTCCACCGCGCGGGCGAGGAACCGCCGGTTCGTCTGCGCCATCGGTTTGATCTCGGGCACCTTGGCCTCGATCTGCGCGGCCAAGTCGCGGTCGACGGCGTAATTGTTCTTGCCACCGAGGTAGTAGTCGTACAAACGGGCGGGGCTGGCCACGGTAGGCGGGCCGAACCCCTGGTGAGGAGGGCCGGAGTTGGTGTCCATGACGTCTCGCTTCGGGGCTGAGGAGGCGGCCGGGCCTGAATCAGGAGGGGCCTTAGGCGGCGCGGGTGGCGTCGGGGTTCAGGTTTATGGGCAGGCTGGCGGGTCGGCGGATCATGAAGCTGGGCAGCGGCGGCACCTCGCCGGCCACTGCGAGGTGGGGGAAGCGGGCGAAGAGGCCCGACAGGGCCGTTTCGAGTTCGATGCGGGCGAGGTGGGCGCCCAGGCAGTAGTGGATGCCGTGCCCGAAGGCCAGATGCCCCTTGGGGTTGCGGGTCACGTCGAAGGCCTCGGGGTCGTGCCACCGGTGGGGGTCGAGTCCGGCGGCGGCGATGCCCAGCAGCACCCCGGCCCCGGCGGGCAGTGCGGTGCCGCACAGCTCGACCTCGCGGGTGGTGAAGACGATCGGGAGGGTGGCCACGGAGCTGTAGCGGCGCAGGCACTCCTCGATCGCCGGCGACCAGCCCACCTGCCCGGTCAGGACGAGGTCGCGCTGGTCGGGGTGGGTGGCCAGGGCCTGGGCGGCGTTGAGTAGGGCGCCCAGGGTGGTGTCGAAGCCGGCGACGATCAGCAGGTAGCAGGTGTCGACGGCGTCGGCCCGGGACACGTCGCCCGCCCGGTGGGACGTGGCGAGCAGGGAGAGCAGGTCGCCGCCGGCGGCCTCGGGCGGCGTGTGGTCGAGCAGGTCGGCGATGTAGGCGCGGGCCTCCGCGTGCACGCCGGGGTCGCTCAGGGCGAAGGCGCGGGTGGTGATGTCGCTCAAGCGTTCGGCGTGCTCGGGGCCGAGTCCGAACAGGTCGAGGAACACCTCCACGGTCAGTTGCCAGGCGAAGTCCAGCAGGTCCACCCGCGGCCCGGCCTGGGCCATCCCGTCCAGGAGGCGGTCGGTGACGGCCTCGATCCGGCCCCGGCGGTGTTTCACGGCGGCCGGGGTGAAGGCCGGGCGCAGGAGTCGGCGGATCCGTTCGTGGTCGGTGCCGTTGAGGGCGAGGAGGCTGCGCAGGTCGCCTACCAGGGCCACCAGCGGGTGCGCGGGATCCACCTCGCCACGCTGGAGGGCGGGCCAGTTCTCGGCGCCGCGCAGGAACGTGCCGCTGGTGTCGCCTTGGACGGTGCGCAGGGCCTCGTCGCCGCTGGCGGCCCACAGGTGCAGGCCGGCTAGCTCGACCGCAGCCACCGGGCCAGCTTCGCGAAGACGCTGCGTGTTGGTGGCGGGGTCGTCGAGTTCGAGGCGGATGCGCGACGTGGGGCGGGGGAGGGATTCCACGGGTTCTCCTGGTGTGTAGCGGCGGGTGCGGTGAGGGGGCGGGCGGGGGTGAAGGTGACGGGTAGGGCGCGGCGTCCGGCGATGACCGTGGAGGCGCGCCGTTGTGCGGGTTCTTGGCTCAGGCGCAGGTCGGGCAGGCGCTGCTGGAGGCGCTCGACCCCGGTCTGGGCGGTGGACAGGGCGATGTCGCGGCCCAGCCGGGGGCAGCCGTGCGGGCCCATGCCGAACACCGGGTAGGCCCGGTTGGAGGGTCCGGGCGGTGTGGTGCGCAGCTGGTGGCGCTGGGCGGCGCCGAAGCCCATGACCAGGCAGTCGCCCCGGCGCAGCCGGTAGCCGCCCAGTTCGAGGCCGTCGACGGTGGGGAACCGGCCGACGAGGGTCTCCAGGGGCGGGTGGTGCCAGATCCCGTGGTTGAGGGTTTCGCTGATCAGCCAGGTGGAGCCGACCATGTGCAGCCGCGACGTCTGGAGCAGGTCGGCGAGGGTGTTGGTGACGGTGTGGGCGATGGGGTCGTGGGCGGCGGCCATGATCAGCGCGAGCTGGTCGCGGATCTCTTCGTCGTCGAGGCCGCGGGTGATCATGCCGGTGGTGATGTCGCGGCCCGGGTGGGCGCGGCGGTGGGCGGCGTGGCCGATCAGGAGGTCCTGGAGCTGGTGGTGGGCGTGGCCGGCGTCGGCTTGGCCGTCCCAGAGGCGCTGCATGGCCATGCCCACCCGCAGCCCCGCGGACTGGTCCATGCCGAACAGGCGGCACAGCACCAGCAGCGGCAGCACGGAGGCGTATTCGGAGACCACGTCGGCCTCGCCGCGGGTACAGAACCCGTCGATGACGACATCGGCGGTCTCGCTGACCTGGTGGGGGACGCGGGACAGCGCGACGTCCTCCAGTGCTCCGGTCACGGCCTCGCGTAGCCGGGTGTGTTCGGTGCCGTCGACCGACAGGGCGTTTTTGCGGGGCGGATACAGCGCCTGCAGCGGGCTGGTGGCGGGGATGGTGCCGTTCCAGAGGTCGTGCCAGGCGCGGGGGTCGCGGGCGTAGCGCTGTTCGTCTTTGAGGACGCGCTGGAGGCAGTCCAGGGTGATCATGAGCCAGGCGGGCACGCCTTTTTCCAGCTCGACGGGGATGAGTCCGCGCTGGAAGTGCTCCTCAGGCAGGGTGTCGAGGGCGGTGGGCAGGTCCAGGGCGGGATCGTCCAGCCGCAACAGCGGCGGCGGGGGGTCAGGGGGCAGCGGCATGGGGGGTTGCTTTCACGCAGGAAACGGGGGGAGAGGGTCCGACCGGGGTCAGGAGTTCTCGGCGGCCTGGCGCAGCAGGTCTTCGCAGCCGGCGACCAGGTCGGCGGCGTCCTCGTCCAGGGCGTCGGGATCGATGTCGATGCCCTGGATCACCGCGTCCGCGCCGGCGGCGAGGGCGTCCTGGTAGGCCAGGCGGTGGGCCAGATCGGTGGCGTT
The DNA here is from genome assembly GCF_014204715.1 of Streptomonospora salina. NCBI lineage: Bacteria > Bacillati > Actinomycetota > Actinomycetes > Streptosporangiales > Nocardiopsidaceae > Streptomonospora > Streptomonospora salina. Next base: position 2,704,499 of record NZ_JACHLY010000001.1, on the reverse strand, counting down.
GTCGGCGGTCACGGTCTCCAGCAGCCCCAGGGCCACCTGCCAAGGGGGAAGGGACCGGGTGGCCACGAACCGGCCGCCGCCGGGGGCACTCTCGTAGCGGATCCGCCACCGGGGATGTTGGCGGCGGATCCGGACGACGGCATCCTCCGGATCGGTGAACTCCGCCCGATACCTGGCGGGCGCCACGTCGGCCATTCGGCGCGCGAGCCGGTCGTGGATCGCCAGGCGGCGGCACATGTCGCGCTCGTCGGTGGCGGCCACAGCCAGCAGGCCCAGGGCGGTGTCCGGGGCGGGCACGCGGCAGGCGACGAACACGCCTTCCTCGGGGACGCAGGCGGCGGGGTGATAGCGGATGTCCCACTGCGGATACCGCGCGCGCAAGCGCACTAGGGCTTCGGGTACGTCGGCGTTCATATCCGCATCTCTCAGGCCGGTTGGGAAGCACAAACCTGTAATGCGCACGTCTCGATGCGCGATTGATCAATCAGGGCGAAGCTGATGAGCTTCGTGCTTCGTCCGAACCTGACAATCCGGGCACCCCGATTGGGCGTGCCGCTCCGTGCTGGTCACTGAACTCAGTGGGAAGGAGTAACTCAAGGTCATGCCCACTAGTTTCGAGAGTCGAGGGCGCACGAGCCATTGCACCGCGCAATAGGATCTGCAATATCCCGTAATACTCATCGGCCAAGGAGAATGCGCCTGTGACCTGCGCAAACTGTGGTCGCGACGTGTCAGTGCGCGCCTGCCATTGCATCCCCCAGGACTTCTGGTCACATCCCGAGGTCACACGCGCACTGCACCTGGAAGATGCACGCGCGCTGGTCATCCTGCTTGCTCGCCACACCGAACTCCGACAGGAGGAGATCGGGCGCATCACCGGCCTTTCCCAGCCGATGGTCTCCCAAGTCGTCTCGGGGTATCGCCAGCTGACCAGGCCTGATAAAAAACGAATCGTCCTCGACGGGATCAAAGCGCACGCGGAAGACCGTCCGGCCACGCCGTACCTGTCGCCATCAGTGATCGCGCCGGTCCGCAAGCTCGTCGATGTCTACGACACGCCGGAGGACGGACCTGTGCGACCGATGGCCGAGCTTCGCAGCGCGGCGTCCGCTGTTGTGACGTGGCGGCTCGATTCGCAATACGCCCGTCTTCTCGATGAACTTCCTGCCCTGATTCCCGAACTCACACGGGCGCTCCTCATGTCGAGTGGCCGGCAGCGCACTGAAGCGGCGCGGATGCTGGCGCAGACCTACCGCTCTGCTGACGCGATCGCCGCGAAGTACGGCATGTACGACCTCTCAGGGCGCCTCATCCAAGTCTTGCGCTGGGCCGCCGACCAATCCCACGACGAGGCGACGTCCGCTGCCGCCGACTATGTACGAGCCGAGACCTTCTTCGCGGTCAATGAACGTCAGCACTTCGAGGCGGGACGACGCATGCTGGAGAAGGCCGCGACGCAGGTGAACCCGTCGACGTCCCTCCGAGCGGCAGCGGCATTCGGCGCGTTGCACATGCGCGCAGCGGTCATGTCGGCCCGCGCCAAGCATCGCGACCGCGCCTCGGAACACCTCGCCGAAGCGAGAACCCACGCGCAGCGGGTCCATGAAGGCGTCTATGACGGCACCGCATTCGGGCCTGCCTCTCTGCGTATCCATCGGGTCACGTTGGCACTGGACATGGAGGAGCCGGACGACGCCTTGGCCGCTGCAGCGGGGTGGACTCCTCCGCCCGATCTTCCTGCGGAGCGTCGTTCCCACTTGTACGTGGACATCGCTCGTGCGCAGTTTCAGTGCGGCCGCTCGGAGTTGGCCGTCGACTCGTTGGGGACAGCGCTGAAGATCGCACCTGAACACATCCGGGTGCATCCTCACGTTCGGCAGGTGGTCAGAACGATTGCCCGGGAGGGCGGGCCGGCCGCGGTCGCCGCACAGGACTTCGCGGATGCGGCACTGATCGATCCGGCCGGCTAGCCAGCAGTCGAGGCGAGGCCGGGAAGCTCCTGCAGCGAGTCGATCACCCAGGTCGCCTCCGCCTGGACGTCCGGCTCGCGGCCCCAGAGGTATCCCCAGGGCCCGCGTCGAATCAGCGCGGCCTGCAACCCGGCTTCCCGAGCGGGACGAAGGTCGTTGTCGCGGTGGTCACCGACATAGAGGATCTCGTGTGCGGCCCCGGGCGCGAACTCCTGGACCTTGGCGAAGAAACCGGGGTCGGGCTTGGCGATGCCCCATTGCCCTGACGTGGCGATGGCATCGGCGGGAAGCTCCAGGGCTCGCAGCAGCTCTGCTGCGTGTGCCGTCTGGTTGCCGGCGATCCCCACCCACAGGCCGCAACCGCGCAGTGCCTTGAGCGCGGGACGGACGTCGTCGTACAGGTCAGACTCGGTGATGTGCTCACCCAGTCCGGCCTGCTCTCGGCGTTCACGTTCGCGGGCCAGGTCGAAGTCGGGGCGGAAGTACTCGAAGGTCTCCGCGTTGTTCCTGCCGGCCGCGGTTACCGCCCCCAGAACGGAGGAGAAGGTATGGCGGGGTACGCCGATCCAATCGGCCCACCGCCCCCACTCGGCGGTGTCGTCGAGAAGGGTCTCTCCCACGTCGAAGACGACGGAACGAATCATGCGACTTCCAGCAGTGGATAAGGGACGATCGGACTAAGCGGCAACCGGGCGGGCAACTGGCCCAGCACCCCCGCTTAGGGCGGAGAGCGTGAGAACAGCTCCTCGGATATCCCCGAAAGGGTTCTATCAGTCCCCTCGGCGTTCACCGTACTTGCCGCTGACACCAGCCGACGCTGGCGCGGAGATGGGGAACCGCGCCACCAACCTGGCCGGGCGTCTGCGCTCGCGCCGTGACTGCCAGCGATGAGTATCCCGTAACAGGAAGCAGCATAGGACGCATCCGTGCTGCCAAGATCAAAGCCCGCCGTCTGGCCGTGATGGGCCGCACCCGGGAAACGGAAGAAGCTCTCCACTGTTCGAAACGCTATTGGAGCGCCCCCGATTGAGCACTCAACCACCGGTACGCGCTGTACACGAGCAGGTTCACGAGACGCTGGTCTCCTTTCCGGCGGCTGCAGCGGCGGTGGAGCAGTGATGCGTTCCCGCGTCGGACTACTCCACCCCGGCCAGATGGGAGCGGCCATCGCCACCCGCCTCGACACCGAGGTGCTGTGGTGCCCCGACGGGCGCAGCGCCGGCACCCGCGAACGCGCCGATCAGGCCGGGTTGCACTCGGCGTCGATCACTGATCTGGCCGAATGCGACGTCATCCTGTCCGTCGTCGACCCGGCCGCCGCCGAGGACGTCGCCGCCGCGCTTATGACAGCGGGTTTCCGGGACGGGCTCTACATCGACGCCAATGCGATACGCCCCGACCGGGCACAGACCCTGGCCGACGACGTGGGCAAGGTCGGTGCCGACATGATCGACGCCTGCATCGTCGGCCCTCCGCCCCGCGACGGCGCTCGCACACGCATGTTCCTCTCCGGTCCACCGGACTCCCGCCACAGGGCGGCCGAGCTCCTCGGCACCGCCGTGGAGATCACCGAGCTCGACGATGTGCCGGGACGGGCGTCGGCGCTGAAGCTGTCGCACACCGTCGCGCAGAAGGCGACACGCACGCTGGGGGCACTGGCGCACGCCATGGCCACCCAGCACGGTGTGGACGACCATCTGACGTCGCTCGCCGCCGCCGCGCCGCACCCGGCCGCGAACCCGGAACAGCTCCCCGGCGTCGCGGCGCGCGCATGGCGCTGGCACCCCGAACTGGACGACACCGCGCGGGCCCTCACCGACGCCGGCCTGCCAGGCGAAGCCCTGGACGACATCGCCGACATCCTGCGCCTGTGGACGCCGCTCAAGGACGATCCCACTGCCGACCTGGACACGGTGCTCGGCCTCCTGAGCGCCGGCCCGCCTCCGCCCGAAGGCGACGCCTGAAGCGTGCTGCCCGGCTTCCGATGCAGTCTGTCGTCAATGTGGACGGCCTCGCCGGGGCCGTGGACACTAGTCAGCGATCAGGTGCCCCACGTACCAGCAGCCCCTTCAACGTGGACGGCCCCTTCTGGGGCCGTCGGCTCCGGCCTGTATCGGGTATCGCAAACCTCGCAGTACCTTCAACGTGGATGCCCCCTCTGAGGCCGTAGACACCCTGGACATCGTCGATTTCGACAGGCAGGTCACGCACCTTCAACGTGGACGGCCTCTCTGGAGCTGTGGCGACATCGTCTGCTTGAGCCCAGTATCGCCCCCGACCCACCTTCAACGAGGACGGCTCCTTCGGAGTCGAAGGTACACCTGCACGTTCATACCAATGGCGACATCGCCGCAACCCCTCACCCACCTGGCGATACCTTCAACGTCCACGGCCCCCTTTGGGGCCGTGGATACGTCTCCCTGACGAAGATTGTGGCCCCGTCGCGGCGCCTTCAACGTGGACAGCCCCTCTGGGGCCATGGATGCTCGTTGGCGGCGCTGCGGGGACAGTTGCAGGGCTCCCTTCAACGTGGACGGCCTCTCTGGGGAGGTGGACACGAAGCTATCGAGCTGGTCCCGGTGCTCATCGCCATACCTTCAACGGGGACCCCCCTCTCGGGCCGTGGACACGCCGTCGCGGCCGCCCAGCATCTGGCGTCTTCAATGTGGACAGCCCTTCGGGAGCTGTGGGGGCTCCAGGAAGCCGCGGAGCCAAACGGGGTACACGACCTTCGACGTGGGCGGACGGCGCTCTGCGGCCGTGGACACTTGGTCGGTGAGCTGTTTGGCAGGGGAGCCGGGGGTCCTTCAACGTGGACGCCCCCTCTGGGGCCGTGGACGTTACATCGCGCCATCACTCGCCGATCCGGTCGGGCTCCCTTCAACGTGAACGACGCCGGTGGGGCCGCGGACACGATGATCGCCGCCACCAACAACGACGTCCAGGCGCTCCTTCAACGTGGACGTCCCCTCTGGAGACGTGGACACAGCACTCGACCTGGACCGATACGGATTCGGGTGTTGCGAGCGAGTATGAGAGCCCGTCTCGATGGGTGATTTGTGGCGATTTTTGCTTAGGAACCTCCCGGGGATTTGGTGGGCACTTGCGGTTCGCGGCCGCGGTGGCCGCTGGCAATCGTCTGGCGGCGCGGATCATCGCAGTTGCACCGGAATCGGGGCCAGGACACCGGCATTCTTGACGCCGATTGGACGACGCTGTGCCGCACCTAGCGTGATGACCTCCAGTGGCGCGATGCGGTGGCGATTGGCGGTCACTACAGGTTCGGTGCCGGTCAGGTCGAGGTCGGGGCGCAGATGGGGGTGGGCCAGTAGTGCCTGGACGGCATGGGCATCGAGCGACGGCTCCCAGATCGGCCACGCCATGATGCGCCGACGGCGGATGCGGTGCCACAAGGTGGCGGAGGCGCCGCGCGCGTCGCCGGTCAGACGCAGCAGGGGTAGAGCGTGGGTGGCCAGCCAGGTTGCGCCGGGCACCGAGGCATGGGCCGCCTTGCCGAGGGGCGTATCGCCGGCCATGCGAATGGCGCGGTGGTCGAGGTACTCCCCCGTGGTGCCCTCCACACGCCGCCACGCCCGCAGCGCTTCCTCAAGCAGACGGGGACGGTTGCGAACCTCGAGGAGCGGTGCTTTGAAGAACGTGACAACGGTCTGCTTTCCTGCAGGCGCCATGTAGGGAGTTAGGGCGGCGCGAGGCGGCCTGTGGGTGTCGGAGGCTAGCTCGGTGAGGATGGTCGGCAGCCATCGCCGCACTGCCGCCTGCTCGACGGTCGCGTCAGCCATTGCCAGTGCGTCTTCGATGAAGGCTGGCACACGATCGTGAGGCACCCGCAGGGGGTCGGCGGCACTGTCTGAAGCCTGCTGGGGTGGCCAGTGGGGCGGGGCGTCGGGCAGCAGCCGGTCCACGCCGAGCTCGGTGACGAGGGTGTGCAGTTGCTGGGCAATGGCCTCCAGGCTCGGCAGCGGGCTGGTGAGGTGCGCGGTGGCGGTGGCGGGGTCGAAGGCGAGCGCGGCCGTTTGGTCGGTGTGGTCGGTGAGCAGGCGCAGCAGCCCCAGGGCAGCGAGGAACCCGAGGGGGTCGCGTCCGTCCAGGGCGGGCAGGGTCACGGTGTGTTCCGGCTGCGGCCGGGCGGGCGCGGGGGGCCGGCTTCGGGGGATGGTGGGGGCGGTTTGGGTGGTGAGGGTGTGTCCGGCCGAGCACCAGATGTCGGCCATGCGCACCACCGCTTCCAGTAGGCACAGGTGCCAGGGCCCGTAGCGCTGCTGGAGCCGGGCGAAGCGGTCCGGCTGGTTCCGGTCGAGCCCGTTGGCCGCGGTGATGGCCTCCAGCCCGGTAGGCAGCGGGATCGCGGGCGGTTCGGGGTCGAGCACGGGGGTGATCAGCGGGCGGGCGCGGCCGTGGTGGGTGGCGATCAGGTGCAGCACGAGGTCGCGGTCGACGTCGTAGCCGTGTTGGTCGAGCAGGGCGGCGGCGATGCGCGCCGACAGGGCCTCATGGCGCAGCCCGGGCGGGTAGCCCGAACGGGCCAGCGCCTGGCGGTAGGCGGTGCGGTCGGCGGGGTTGAAGCCGGACTTGGCCAATGCGGGCAGCCCGTCCAGGGCGTCGGCGGGCAGCCCGCGCAGCATGGCTTGGAACCGGGGGTCGCGCTTTCCCTCGTCATGGTGGCGCCCGGCCAGCCAGAGGGCGTGGACCGTGTGGTCGTCGAGGCCGAGGGCGCGGGCGAAGGCGGCGGCCTGGTCGGCCACCGCGTGCTGGTGTTCGTCGAGCTCGACGGGGGCCGGGGCGGTGGAGGCCGAGGAGGTGTCGTCGTCGCCGGCGCCGGCCCCGGCTGTCGAGAGCACCACCGCCCCGGCTGCACCCTCAGATTCGGGAAGGAGGGCGGCGTTGAGGCGGCGGGGGCCGGCAGCGGCGAGGTCGGTCAGCACCTGCAGCAGGCGCCGGGCGCGGGTGGCGAACAGCGGTTCGGCGTCCACAGCGGGGGGCGGTGTGAGGGCGTGGGCGAAGTCGGCCCCGCGCACGGCGGCGTCGGGGTCGCGCTCCTGCAGGATCTCCAGCAGGGGACGGATGCGCTCAAGCGCGTCGGCCTCCGGGGGGCCGGGGTCTGTGGCCGGTTCTCCGGGTGCCGGTTGCAGCACGGTGGGCAGGGCCGGGTGGATGCGCAGGTGGGGGCGATGGCGGCGCAGGGCCAGGTCGCCGATGTCGATCACGGGGGCGCGGGAGTCGGGGTTCCACCCGTAGGCGTCGCATCCGCCCGCGGATGTGGGCAGGACGACGGTGTCGCCGGGGCGGATTGCCGAGGCGGGGATGACCGCGATGTCCTCGCGTCCGCGGTAGCGCACCACTCGCATCGTCGCGTTCTGGGTGTCGGGCTCGGCGGGGTCGTGGGCGGTGTCGACGTCGGCCACGTCGGCGGGCGGGTTGCCGTTGGCCCAGCGGCGCAGGGCCGGGGCGGGCAGGCTGAGCATCTCCTCGGCGGCCGGTGGGAGGGCCTGCAGCCGCTGCTGTACCGTCTCGGGAGCGGGGGCGACGCGGCTGCCGTCGGTGCGGGCCTGGCGCAGGTGCGCGGGGGTGAGGTCGGCGCGCCAGAGGATCTGTACGTCCGGCTCGCGGGTCTCGAGCCCGTGGAGGTAGGGCGCAACCGGCGGGTCGGGGTGCGGGCGCGGTCCGGTGTTGGACCACGCCTGCAGGGTGGTCTCCCACACGCGAGGTACGAGCGGGGCGGGCGGCGCCAGGCGCGCTCGTGCCTCAGGGCTGAGGTCGGCCAGCATGCGTTGCAGCGCGACGGGGGAGGCGACGATGTGGTCGCCCATCAGGTCGGCGCTGGGGCTGGTTTTGGGGGTGGGGCGGGCCGGGGTGGCGTAGCGGCAGAGCACTTCCCAGGCGGCTGGGCGGGCGGGCCCGTAGACGGGGTCGTCGTCGGTGGTGGCGGGGTCATGCACCACCACCGCGCGAAACACCGAAGCCGTTGCTCCCCCGTTGGGCCGCTGGTCGGGGGCGCGGCCGATGCGGCCCAACCGCTGGATCAGCGCCGATATCGAGGTCGACTCGGTCACCAGGTGGTCGGCGTCGAGGTTAGCTCCGACCTCGATCGTCTGCGTGCTGACAATGTGAAATGGCGGGGCCGACGCATAGCTTCGTTGACCCAGCAAGAACTTGTCGGCGGTGCGGGCGAGCAGGTGGTCGCGGTCCAGCGGGCGCGTCCGCCCGGTCAATAGGATCCGCTGTTCGGCGGGTACACCGGCGGTGGCCAGGGCGTCGAAGACGGCGCGGGAGCGGGCCACGGTGTTGCACACGCTCAGTACCACCCGGCCGCTGTCGGGCTCGTCGGCCAGGTGCCGGGCCCAGGCGGCCATTTGGGCCACGACGGCCCGCGGGGCTTGGGCCGGGGTGGCTTTGGGGTGGATGAGGTGGAGTCGGCGGGGCGCGTGCAGCCGGGCCGCCGCCACCGGGTGGTTCTCGTCGGCGGCGGTGATGGTGTGGCGAGTGCGCTCCATGCCGTTGGTCGTGGCCGACATGGCCACCACCGTGGGGCGGTGCAGCCGCCCCGGCCCGCCGGCGAACTCGGAGGCGGCCTGCAGGGTGGTGAGGAACGGTTCGGCCAGGTGGGCCTCGTCGCAGACGATGAGGCTGTCGGTGCCCACCAGGGCCGCGTCGATCGGCGCCAGGTTGGCGCTGAGTCCGTAGCCGCGCATCAGCAGCCGGGAGCCGATCTGGTCGACGGTGCCGGCGATGACGGCGTGGGCATCGGGCCGCTCCACCCACCGCCAGGACCAGGTGGTGCCGCCGCGCATCCGCCCGACCTCCACCACCGGCCCGTCCTCTCCCTCGGCGGGGCGCAGCGCTCGGGCGACGGCCGCCACGGCCTCGCTCCCGGGCGCGGCGAGAGCGTCGGCGATGGTGCGGGCGTGGGTGTGGGCCTGGTCGACCACCAGGCGCCGGTCGACGACGAAGAACACCCGCCGCCGGGCCGCCGGCGCTCCGGCGGCGGAGGCGAACAGGGCGATGTCGATCAGCGCGGTCTTGCCCAGCCCGGTGGGCACGTCGATCTCCTGCGGCCAGTCCTCGCCCTGCAGCACATGATCGGCCAGGGCGTGTTGCCAGGGCAGCGGCGCGAAGCCGTGCACGTCGGCGAAGAAGCGGGCGAAGCCCTCAGCGTCCCACGTCATGCGCAGCCTCCCGCAGTTGTGCATCTTCGTCGTCGTGGGTGTGGTGGTGGGCGGGGGCCGGGGCGAACAGGCCCAAGCCGAGGTAGCGCAGCGACCCGGCAGCTACCGGACCGCGAACAGGGTGGGGGAAGGTGATGCGGGCGTGCAGCATCTTGCGGCGCGGCCGGTTCTGCGGGAACGTCTTGGGGTTCATGCGGTGCGGCGCCCCGGCCAGCAGGGGCGCGTCGCCGACCTCTACCCGGACCGGTTCCGGGTAGCCCGCGGTGACCAGGCACCGGGCGACCTCGGCCGCCCGGTCGGTGCTGGGGCGGATGTAGCGGTCCAGCATCAGCGGGGTGGCGCTGGACCAGCAGCAGGCCCCGCCCGCGCCGGCCGACCAGTAGCCGGGGGTGAGCCGGCGCGGGGTTGAAGGCCAGGGCTCGTAGGTGAGGTCGAGGTGGCCGGCCCGTCCCATCTTCACCCGCACTCCCTCCTCGCCGGTGAGCGCGTGGCGCAACTGGACCGCCGCATCGGTGTCCAGGTCCTCGGGCAGGAGCACGCCCATCCCGAGCAGGTGGCCGCGGGCATTTGCGTGGCCCACGTCGACCAGGCCGATGTAGCCCACGTGGCCGCGGCCCGGATCGGTGTGGCCGGTGATCTGGCCGGCTGCGGCGTCGCCGATGCGGCTGAGGACGGTCGCGCGCAGTGTGTTCGTGGCGCGCAGCAGGTCGATGCCCTCGGGGCGCACGGTGCCGCCCGGTAGGGAGAAGGCCAGGATCCGGGCAAAGGGTCCTGCTGCCGTCGGCGCCTCAGGGGCGGGGTCGTCGTCGCTCTCGCGCGTGTAGGGCAGGGTGCGCGACTCCTCCCACGCGCGCCGCCCTTCGTCGAAGGCCGCGTCCAATGCCTGCAGATAGCCCGGATAGCACACCCGCAGCGCGATCGCGTTGACCGCGTCCAACCTGGTTGGCCGGTAGATGGCCCACCCGTCCCGGCGGGTGGGGGCGGTGTGCACGCGCAGCGCCGCCGGGTTGGAGGCCCGCCCCAGGTAGGGCACCCGCCATGCCGCCTCGCCCAGCGCTGCCACGACCCCCTCGGGAGGTTCGGCTTCACCCCACACCAGCGCGAAAGTGTCGTCGGTGGGGATGCCGGTCACCCGGGTGCGTTCGGTGGCGGTGCGGCCCGGCCAGTTCTGATGGCCGCCCTTCGGGCTCTTCTTGTTGGTGACCACATAGGTCGTCACCGCCGAGTCGCCCTCCAACTCGGGCGCCCACACCTGCGGGGGCGGCTGGGCTTCCAACCACTCCAGGGCTTCTCGCTCGGCGTGGGAGCGGGCGGCGCCCACCAGCGCGCAGAACACCCGCGCCGGATGCGGCGGCCACTCGACCCGATCGCCGCGCTGGGTCGCGGCTTCATAGCGGCCCGAAAGCAGCCGGGCTTCGATTGCGACTGCCATGCCGGACTACTCCGCCTCGCTGGTCTCGGCCCGTGTCAGGGCATAGTCGATGGCCTGCGCCAACGCGGTATGCGGGGTGAGGGACACGGTTTCGGTGGCTATCGGGATGCCGGCCTGCCCGGCGCGCTCGGCCAGCTCGTGGAAGGCCGCGATCGCCGAGGCTGTATCGACGTCCAGGGGTTCGCGGTGGTTGCCGGCATCCAGCGCCACCTGGTCCTCGGTGCGCACCAGGTCGCAGCCCGAGCGCAGCCGCAGCGAAACCGTGTCGAAGGCCAACCGGTCGGCTGCCAGCGCCAGCGCCGCCAATGTGGCGCGGGCGAGGTGGGCGGCCTCCGAGGTGGCGTCGCCGAAGCGCAGCTGGGCCAGACCGGCCAGCGACAGCCACCCGCTGCGCTGGGCGCTGCTGATCACCACTCCGCCGTGGTCGAAGCCGGGCGCGATGTTGCCGTGGCCGACCTCGCTGAGCCGCTCTCCCTTCTTCTTCTCCCCGGAGGAGGTGAAGGTCCAGTCGGCGCCGTTGTGGCCGGGCTTGACCGCACCGGTCAGGTTGTTGGGATCCGTCCGGCCCGATCGGCGCTTCCCGAGTTGGGGGTCCATCCCGATCATGGAGGAGGAGTAGGAGCGGGCGATTTTCACCCCGCGGCCCTTGCGATGGGAGTCCCACGCCCCGAAGATCAGCGATTCCGGCGAGTACTCGAAGAGCGGGCGTACGTCGTGAGAGGTGGCCGAGCGCAGCCGCTGGCCCACCGGCGTCCGGTCGAAGACCACGCCGTCCAGCAGGCTGTCGCGTAGGTAAGCGTCGGCAAAGCGGTGCGGGAACTCCAGGGATGTCAACCGCACCGAGAGTTCGTCGGAGGCGGTCATGGTCAGCTCGAACAGCGGAATCCGGATCCGTCCGGCGTCGCGAGCCGCCAGGAGTGCCGCTTCCATCCTGTTGGCCTGGCTGGGTACCTGGTCCAGCACCACGATCTCCCGCATCTCATCGTCGATGCGCCGCGGCTCGATCAGGTACTGCACCTTGTCATCCGGGCTGCGGCCGGTTTCGTGCGCGCTCTGCTCGCGCACCACCATGAACTGGCGTCCCTGCTCATCGGTAAGGCGCCGGCCCACCAGGGCGGGCGCCGGCGCATTGGTCCCGTCGATGGGGAAGGTCGGCGGGAACACCTTCTCCCCTTCCGGGGGGCGATACCGGGCCTGGGTCGCGATTCCTGCCACCGTGCGTTTTTCGTCCACTGCGTCCAGCAGTGTCTGCACGAGTCCCTCGGACATGGGTCCCCTCTACGGCGTCGACGGGCGATCGGCCGCTGCGGGCCGTTCGGCGCTTACGTGCGATCGGCACCGTATAGGCGGGGGACGACAATGGAGGCGGAAGTCCGGAACCGGCCGAGATGGGAATCCGACGATGCGGCACACTCGGGTAGACATAGGGCATAGCTATATTCAGTCGAACACAGACGCGACTCCTGGCGAACCGTCAGTGCCCATGAAATCCCCGATAGGTTCCCAATCCGAAAATCCGACACATGGTCACAAACATCGCCCTCCCGGGCTCCCGAGATGCCCCAAAGAACCGCATTTCCACTGGTGAAGCAGGGTGTCCACGGCTCTGAAGGAACCGTCCACGTTGAAGGAACTCGGCCTGGTAGTACAGCGGCGTCAGCCCGAGGTGTCCACGGCTCTGAAGGAGCCGTCCACGTTGAAGGCGCCGCGACGGGATCACGATCTCCGCAAGGGAGACGTGTCCACGGCTCTGACAGAGTCGTCCACGTCGAAGGGTGAGATGAAAGGACTCGGTCATCTGCTCCATCTCCGGTACGGCTCTGCAGATCAAACTGCTGCCTTGAGCTCTGCCAAGTGGGCACGGGCGGAATCCGCGGCGGCGCGGGCTCCTGGTGACAGCCCGACACGTCGCCGATTCGGCGCGTCGAGCCCATGCGGCCCTGCTGCCTGGTGCGCGTCCTCAGTACCCGTATGGCGGACACTTCCGGCGCTCCCAGGAGCCGGATGAGCCGTGGAACGGCCCGGAGCAGCTGCCGCGCAGAGCGGGCATCCGCTCGCCAGCGGGCGGATGCTCGGGTGCGAGGGGCAGACGGCCGAGATCTCCCGCTCCGGCGCGGGTGAGTCGGGCTCTCCGGTCGGTTTCTCGGCCCTCTTGGGCGCTCGGGCAAGCCAGGCGTGCGCAGACGCCGGACCGGCAAGCCTGGCCATGAGGGCGGCGTAGGGGCGGGTGGCGGTGTCGGCGGCGGCGACAGTCGCCTTGAGGTCGTCCCACGACACGCCTTGTGCCGCCAGCGAGTCCAACCGCAGCGCCAAGCGACGGCGGTCGGCGTTCGGGAAGGCCAGGGCGGCGTCGGGGACCAGCCGCAGAGCGTGCAGCGCGGCCTCGGACGGCGCCGGATCCGCGCTGGTCCCGCGGGCCGGCGGGTCCGGTAGACGGGGCTCGGGGATACGCGCTGAGCGCTCAGGGATGGTCCCGGTGGAGCTGGGCGGGCCGGTCGGAGAAGTGGTCTGAGGGTGAGGGTCTTCAGGGCACAGGTCTGGGGACCGATCTGACCCGGCGTCGCGACCAGGATGCTCCGCCGCGTGGCCCATGTTGGTGCTCGCGTGATCGGGCCGGGTGGTGGGAGTCAGTGGGCACTCGCCGAGTTCAGCGCGCACCGCGTTGATCTCTTCCACCGTCTGCGTCGGGAACGCCGACGCAGGAATGAGAAGCTCGATGACGTCCGGTAGGCGGTCGCCGGTGCGCCGCCCCGCGGCGAGGTCGTCGGCGAAAAAGGCATGCACCGCGGACTTGGGAAGCCGGCGGATGAGGCGGGCCTGCTCCAGATCGGCCAGCGCCCGCTTGACGGTGGATGTGCTCAGCGTGCCACCTGATCGGGCGGCGATGGTCGTGATACGCAGCCAGCACCAGCGCCCATCGGCGTCGACGGCGTCGGCCAGGATCGCCAGCACGGTGTGGGCACGCGAGGAGGGGATCAAGCCTCGCTTCAGAGCAGTGGTGATCCACAGGCTGGGGATGAATCCGAGTCCGCGCATGGCTCCCATGGGGCGCTTGCGGGGACGTTCGGTGTCGTCGAGGCCGGGAGCGGGGGATGAGCGGGGGTTATGATCGGGCATGGCCGCCTCCTGGTCAGGTCAGGACGGTGGTCAGAGGCCGTCCGGTGATCCACCACCGGACGGCCTCAGTTCGTTTCAGAACGAGCAGTCGGTTTCTCCTAGAAGCCGAGCTCTTCGCGTTCTTCGAGGGCTTCGGCGACCCACTCGCCGTGCTCGGCGATGCCGATCAGCGGTTCGCCGACCTCCCACAGCACGCAGCTGGCGGTGAGGACGGCCGCGGAGAGCTCATGGATCTCGCGCAGGTGCCAGCGCAGGGCGGCCGGGGAGCGGCCGATGCGCCGCAGTTCGCCGACGATGCGCGGAAAGACCGAGGCGGCGTTCCCGTCGATGCACAGGGCCGAGCCGTCCGCGGCCGAGGCCAGTAGGGAACGTGTGGGACCCGACAGCCGACGGTCGTCTTCCAACGGCGAGGGATCTTGCGACCACAGCAGGCCGACCAGGCGGTGGCGGATGTGGCCGAGTACGTCGGCTCCCAGGCGGGTTTCGTCGTCTGCGAGCAGCTGGGCGAGGCCTTCCTCCACGCATACGGCGGCCACGGCCTGAACGCCGGCCTCGAGGTTCCAGACCCAGGGGGTGGGGGCGAGGTCGCCGTAGAGGCACAGCCAACGGGGGCGCGCCCAGAGGTGGAGCCGATTGAGGTGGTTCCAGCGCATCCACATCTCGCGGCGCACCTCGGTGGGCGAGAGCGCAGGCAGGTTGGGCAGGTCGGTCAGGCCGTGACCGCGGGCGGGCAGGTCGCGAGTGAGCGCGATGGCGACGCACACGCCGGCGGGTATCTCCACACGGCTGGGGCCGCAGTGGTAGGTCCAGGCGTCGGCGACGCGGTCGGCGATGCGGGTGATCGTTGGGGTGAGGGGTTCCATGTCTTCCTCCTGTTGGCGTCCACTCCATTCACTTAAGACACGAACTGTTTTAAGCAAACTCGACAGGGTGGCCGCTGCTGCTGGTTATGGGGTCAGTCGTCGGTGTGTCAGGCGACCAGGGCGCGTTCGCCGGTGTCGCACGGCGCTGTCGCTGCGATGTCGTCGCCGACAGGCGGCATCGGGGCGGTGTCGCCCAGTGGGGCCGCTGTGTCGCGGGTGACGGTTTCGGGTGCGGGGCGACCGCCGTGCAGTCGCACCATCGGGGTGAGCTGCTCGCGGTAGCGCTGCCCGGTGCGGGGCGTCAGCCCGAGCCGCTGGCCGAGTTCGGCCCCGGAGATCGCCGGTTCGTTCAGCAATACGACCAGGGCGTCGCGCTTCTTGGCGGGCAGGTCGTCGATCCTGGGCAGGGCGTCGGTGGCGACGCCGACCCCGCCGGGGCGGCTTTCGCCGGTGTCGTCCGCGACATGCTCGCCCAGCCCCAGCGGCCGGCGACCGTCCAGCGACGCCGACAGAGACTCGACGCTGCTGAAGGCGCCGCACACGACCAGTTCGGGGGGTTCCTCCTGCGGCACCGGAGTACGCCCGACCCACATCGCCAGCTGATAGGCCACCTCGGCGGCGATGGGCACCCACAGCGCGAGCACCACACCCCGCCAGCCGTGGGGGAGACCGTCGTGCACGTTGGCGCCGGTGGTGGCGATGATTCCGATGACCAGGGCCATCTTGACCATCCTCGGGGGTGTCGCTCCCGTTCGCCGCGCATGTCCGATGGCTCCGATGGCGACGACGATCAGTCCGTCGACCGTGGCCGCGACAATGGCGGCTTCCCATACCGACGCGCCCGCGTCGCGGGCGAAGGAGTGGATGTGGCCGTAGGAGACCAGCGCCAGACCGATGGCGATGGCCAAGCTGCCGCCGAGCGTCGCGAGCTGGCCCCAGGCGAACCGCCCGCGTCGGCTGCCGCTGCGGCGGTGTGTCGCTGTCGTGTCGCTCATGTCGCCGCCTTGGCGTCTCGGCGGCCGCCGAGACCGCAGCCGCAATGCGCGATATCCGGCTCGTGTCCGAAGGTCGTGGCGCTTGTCGTGGTCGGTGTCGCTTGGTGAGATCTCATGTCGCTCCTTTCGCTTCCCGGGGTGAGCGTGTGCGTCGGGCTAATTGCGCGCGGTCTGCTCGTCGAGCCAGCGGCGGGCGTAGGTCGTACGCGACTCGTGCGGCAGGGAAACGTAGAAGTCCAGGAGCCCCGGCCTCGTGCTGTCGAGCGGAGCCGGCACACGCTCAAGGGCGGCGCCTTCGCGCAGCACGATGTGGCTCTCGGCCACGGCGTACTCCTGGCACTCGATGACGCGGGAACGGTGCAGCAGGTGCTGCAGGTGGGGGCAGGCGCACATCGCGTAGGCCAGGCACGCCGGGTGCGCCCCCGGCTCGACGAGCGAGGCGCCCGGGGTGGCGCTGATCCATGCCACGGACGTGCGGGCGTCGACGGGGGTGCCGCACACCCCGCACAGCCGCCCCGTCACCGCCATGCGCTGTCGGCTCGGGCACTGCCCGCCCATGCGGGGCTCACCGCGGCCGATGATGCAGTCGCAGTCCAGGCGAGGAGCGGGCGTGAGGCGCTGGACGATGCGGCGGTTCTCGGAGCTGTCCCATTCGGTGTTCCACGGGATGGGCACTCCTTCGGGGGTCCGGTGCAGAGCACGGACCGTCTCGGGCATGGGGAACGGGGTTTGAGACATACGGGCCTCCCTGGCCGGTCGAAAACGGGGTGAACGTGGTCGGGCGATGCGGACAACAGGGGATGCCGTCCGGGACCGCAGAACGTTCGAAAGCGGCTCCCAGGTCACCCGACCATCGGATGAATATCGGTGCAGTGGTATGGGGCCTGTCAGGCGGCTGCGCCGAATCCGCGCAGGGCAGCCAGGATCCCGGTGTTGCGGGCGATGCCCAGGCCCAGATCCCGTTCGTGGCTGGCCTGCTCCACCCAGTCGTGAGCGAGGGTGTCGGCGCAGCCGATCAGGACCCGAGGGCCCAGCCCCCAGCGGTGGACGTTGACGGCCAGGCAGGCGGCGATCAGCGGATCGATGTCGGCCGCGGCCCATCGCATCGTGGCCGGTTCGATGCCGCGGCGACGCAGGTGTCGCGCGGCTGCGAGCAGGAGTCCGCCGGTTCCGGCGGCTTCGTCGGCGATGCTGCTGCCGGCAGGAATCCGCCCCTCACCCAGGGTCGTGGCCGCCATCAGGTCGGCGACGTCTGCGGGGGTGAAGAAGGTCCCGGTGCGTTGCAGCGCCGAGGGCGGGCGCAGCATCGATACCAACGGTCCGAGCACGTCCTCTTCCTGCAGGGCGCCCGAAGCTCCCATGTCCAGGATCCCGGCATCGACCGCGGCGCGAGCCACGGCGGCGGCGCCGCGGTGTTCATCGGCCCCGACCCGCCTTCCGGGACTCCACTCCAATAAGGACATAACGCGGTAGGCCAGGTCCGGGCGCAGGCGGCAGAAGGAGCTCCACAGGTGACCGATGAGCTGCGCTACTTCCGCGTCATCGGCACCTATGACGTCGGCGGGATCTCCGTGATCGACCAGGCTCAGGGCCGCCACCACGCTGAGCGGGACGCGGCTGTCCGGGCCGGCGAAGGCACTCTGCCATGCGGAGCAGGCCGCCTCGGCTACGGCTGTCACTTGGGTTCGTGTTGATTGCATGGGACAAGTAATAACTTAAGCAAACTATAGTGTCAATCATAAGCCGCATGACCGGACTTGCGTTGATGTTGAATGTTTGCTTAAGATATATATGGCTTCGCGGGGCGGAACCCTTCGTCAGGGCCCGCCCCGGAGCCCAACCGTCAGTCGATTGCGGTCTGATTCGCGCGTGCCCTCAGCATGGCCTCGAAGTAGCCCAGAGCCGCTTCGGCGATCAGGCGAGCCGTGCGGACATCGGCTTCACACACCGCCCCGCGATCGGCGCAGCTGAGCTGTGCGTGCACTGTGCCCTGGTCCAGAGACAGGATCGGTGCTTCGGCGCCGTCGTCATCACCGTCGTAGCGGTAGCAGGCCGCACGCAGCGGTGTGGAGGACTCCTCAGGCCCCGACCGCAGCGACACCCCGATCAACTGCCGTCCGCCCGCCTGCGTGACGGTCACGACCGGCGACGTCTGCTCGGAATCCATAATGCCCCTTTCTCTCGGCAACCCGTCGTCAACGCAAAACCGCCAACAGTCCGACCCGTGACTCCCTTCAACCGAAAAAACGGAGGCTCCATGCACATCGACCTCACCCGTGATCCCCGAATCCGCGACCGGGCCGCCGGCGTACTGACCGGTACCGCATGCGGCGACGCCCTCGGCGTGCCCTACGAGTTCCAACCTCGCCTCAGCGACGACCGGACACCGACGATGGCCGGAGGGGGCTTGGGCCCCTACGCACCCGGCGAATACAGCGACGACACCCAGATGGCCGTCTGCCTGGCCGAGGCCGCTCTGCTCTACGGGGCCGACGTGGACTCGCCACAGGGCCGCGACCACACGGCCGAGGCCTGGCTGCACTGGCGACGCGAAGGCGCCACCGACATCGGGATCCAGACGTCGAGCGTTCTCCACGCCGCCCAACAGCACGCGGGGGCCCCCTTCGTATCCGACCGGATGACAGCAGCCGCCTGGAAGCGTTACACATCCGGCGTCCCCAGCGCGGGCAACGGCTCCCTGATGCGCACCGCGCCACTGGCACTCGCCTACCTCACCGACCGGGAAGGCCTGGCGGCCGCGGCCGACCGCTTCAGCCGCCTCACGCATAGCGACCCGGAAGCGGCCGAAGCCTGCATCCTCTGGTGCGAAGCGATCCGCCATGCGGTGGTGCACGGAGAGTTCGACGGCCTACGCGACGCCGTCACCCTGCTTCCCGACCACCGCAGGCAGGTGTGGCGCGACCGCTTCGACGAAGCCGCAAGCCATCCGCCTGCGAGCTTCTGCAGCAACGGCTGGGTCGTGCACGCTCTCCAGGCAGCCTGGTCAGCGATCATCCGCACGCTGATCCCCGCGCACCGGCCCGCCGAAGGCTCCTTCCGGGCAGACCACTTCCGCCACGCGCTGGAGGCCGCCGTCCGCGCCGGCCACGACACCGACACCGTCGCCGCTATCGCCGGAGGGCTTCTCGGTGCCCGTTGGGGCGTCTCGGCCATTCCCCTCGAATGGCAGCGCATCGTCCACGGCTGGCCCGGCTACACCGTCCGCGACCTGGCGGCCCAGGGCATCGGCATCGCCTTCGGAACCGACTCCACCGGGTGGCCCGCCGCCCACCACCAGCCGCGACCCGAGGACGCCGCGATTCCCGTCCACACCGCCCATCCCCGCGACCCGGGCCTGATCCTGGGAAACCTCGCACTGGCCGACGCGAAACCGGAGGTCGACGCCGTGGTATCGCTGTGCCGCACGGGCGTCGAGGACTTCACCGGCCTTCCCGGCGGCGATCACATGCAGGTCTGGCTGGTCGACACACCCGGCGCCAACGCCCACACGCCCTATGTACTCGACCAGGCCGCCCGTGCCGTGGCCGAGTTGCGCGCGGAGGGCAAGCGTGTTCTCCTGCACTGCGCCGCCGGGCGCAGCCGCACCCCCGCCGTCGCCGCCCGCTACGGCGTACTGCGCTCGGGAATCGGCCCCGGAACGGCGCTCACCGAGGTCTGCGCCGCCCTGCACGGCGACGACTCCATGATCAATCCCGAGCTGGTCGACGCCGTCTTCACACTGTCGGGCACGCCCACGCCCCGCCGATCCCGTCCCCCGCACGAGCAACTCCCTCTTCGCCCAAGCGCGGACGGATGAGCTCACTCGGCAGCAGATCCCTCGCCCGCCCGAGCGGTGAAGGCGTCGACGTCGTAGGCGTGCTCGCGCATCAGGGTGTCGCGGTCGGTGCCCAGTACCGCCGCGATCGCCTCGGCGTCCGACTCGCGGAGGCGCCGGGTGCGCCCGGTCTCGATGGCTTTATAGGCCGGGACGCTGAGATCCCGGGTGGGAAGCCGCTCCACCAGTTCCGACTGGGAGAGTCCCGCAACGGCTCGCAGGACCGCCAACCCTCGCGCGTCCGGCGCCAGCAGCTCACGCGGAGGAGCGTCCAGAGCCCGGGCCAGGGACACCAGCACAGCGGGCGAGGGAGCGTGGCCGTCCGTCCGCTCGTAGTTGGCCACACTGGCGCGCGAGATGCCCACGCGTTCAGCGAGGACGCCCTGGTCCAACCGCGCATTCGTACGCGCCGAGTACAGCGCCCGGGGATCCCACGAGGGCACTCCTGCTCGCGACATGACCTCGGCTTTCGACACAGAGGAGGGTGATGCGCACCAGTCCGGTTCTCATCGCCGGAACCTGAGCACGAACGTACACCAACGCTCAGCGAGCGCCGGTCACAGATCGCGCCCCCGCCTCCGCTTACTGCTACCGGATGCCCAGTGTGCGACCGAAGGAGCAGATGCCGGAGTGCCCAGGACGCCCTTGACGATCTCCGAGCTGTACTCGCTACCCGCCGCCGTCGACCTCATGACAGCGGCGAGAGCCTTGAACATGGGACGAACGACTGCCTACGAGCTAGCCAGGAGCGGAGAGTTCCCTTGTACAGTGACGCGCTACGGGGACTCCTACCGCATCCCGACAGCGCAAATACTGCGTCTGCTCGACGTTCCACTACCGGTCGAGCTGCCCGATACGACTACGGAGTCACAGTGACCATTCGCCGAATACGTCCTCGGCCGCCGATCCCGTTCCTACCGCTCGCTGCCACACGCAGCTGGGTCCTGACAGGCGCTACCGGGTCGTCCTCACGGTCAAGCGACGGTCAAACGAACAAGAGCCCGGCTCCCGCACAGCGGGAACCAGGCTCTGATCTGCATAAACGAGTGGGCGTACCAGGACTTGAACCTGGGGCCTCATCCTTATCAGGGATGCGCTCTAACCGACTGAGCTATACGCCCGCGTTCCAGGTGGAACTTTACCGCACTCGTCGATTCAGGGCGAACCAGGTCGAGGCGGTGGTCGGGTCCGCGGTCACCCGTGGGGGAGGCCGCCTGCCCGCGGATCCACTCTACTGCCTTGCGAGGGATGCTCGCGACTGCGGAACGGGGCGATCGCCGGGTCGGTCGGTCCTCTACTCGGTCTCGGACAGCGTCACGTCGATGCCGCCGACGAGGTCGGCCGCCAGGTTGTAAAGCATCGCACCGATCGTGGACAGCGACGTGATCAGGATGATGTTCAAGGCGCCGATCAGGCCGGTGTAGCCGAGGACGCGGCCGGGCGAGAACCACGACGCGGGCTGGAGGTTCAGCTCGTCGCCCTCGCCTCCTTCGGTGAGGGAGGTGATCAGGTCCGTGATCGCGTCGAAGACGCCCAGGCCCGAGAGGATCCCGTAGAGCACCAACACCGCGACGAACAGGATGATGAAGCACACCAGCGAGATGACGAAGCTGAAGCGCATCACCGACCACGGCTCGACGCGACTCACCGCCAAGTGCGCCTTGCGCGTGGATTTTCCGGCCTTGACCGTGGTCGCGGGCCCGTTCGGCGCCATCATCGACACTCCCCTTTGCTCGGCCTTCGCCTCCGCGGGGGACGTACTCGCCGCTGATCCGCTGCCGCCGGCCGGCTCGCTCCCCGAAGCCGCACCGGCGGAACCGCCCGATCCGCGGGATGCACCCGACGTGGTCGAAGCCCCCTGAGGGCTCTTACCCGTTTTGCTCGCCGTTGAGCTGGCCGAACCGGCCGCGGAAGACGCGGAGGCGGCGGGCTTCGCCGCACCGGTGCCCGATCCCGTGCCGGAGGAGGATCGCGCGGTGGCCCCGGAAGCCGCGGAAGGCGTGCCGCTCGCGGCCCCGGTGGCGGACGCGGACTTGGCCGACGCCTCGCCGCCCGTAGGGCGGCCGGAACCCGCCGAGCCCGCGCCCGTGCCTGCCGACGCGCTGCCGCTGCCGGCGCCGGCGCCGGCGCCGGCAGCGGACGAACCCGCCGACAGCGAAGACGGCGAGGACGGTTTCGCCGACGACGATCCGGACGACGGCGATGCGGCCGCCGCCGACCCCTTACCGGTCTTCTTCGCCGAGTCCGTCGAGGCGGTGCCGGACGAGATGTCGCCAGGCTTCTTTGTCGACGTGTCGCCCTTGCCGCCGGCGCCCCCGGCTCCGGCGCTGCCGGCGGGTCCGGGACCCGACGCCTGATCGGCGACGCCGTCCTTCGCGCTCTTCGTGTCCTTCGCGCCCCCGGTGCCCGCGGACGTCGACGAGTCAGCGGACTCGGTTCCGGACTTCGCGGAATCCGTCGGCTTCGCCGGCTCCGGCTTCGTGTCCGCGCTGTCGGTGGAACCGTCGGTTTCCGCGGCGGCCTGCGTCGGGGAGGCGGTCTTCGCGGTCTCTGCGCTCGGGGTGTCCTCGGCCCCGGAGCCCTTCCCGGTCTTCGCCGTGCTCCCGGCCGTGCCCGCGGACGCGGATGCCGGGCTCGAAGCGTCGGGCTTCGCGCTCGCTGGCTTCCGGCCCGCCGCTGCCGAACCGCTCCCGGATCCCGACTCGGGCTTCGAGGCGCCCTTCTTCGCCGCCCCGCCCTTCGTGGCGTCCCCGTCTCGGACCGCTGCGGAGGACTCGGCGGTGCCCTCGGAAGGGTCGGACCCGTCGGCCGCCGTGTCGTCGCTCGGCGCGTCGGCGGATCCGTCGGAGGCGGCGGTATCGTCCCCGTTCTGCTCCCGGGCTGTGGCGGCCTGATCCGATTCTGCGGTCGTCGATTCCGTGCTCACGCCGTCCGCCGCGGACTTCTCGTGAGCGGTGGACTGCCGTTGCGTGTTGTCAGACATAGCCACGTTACCGCTGGACTTTCCTTGTGACGGTGAAACAGGGTCAAGGGGGATCGATCCGAGGCCGACTCCGCACCGGCGGACGACACTGCCACGGGGGCAAACTCTATGCCCGATTCGTCGGTTAGCCGAAACAGCACACGGAGGGCGGCCGATACCGCCCTCCGCGGTGCGTTCCGGTCGTGCCGAGGAGTCTACGGGCGTCCGGCTACGCGCTGATCTCAGCGCGGTTCCGGCACTCGGTCAGGACTCCACCCCGTCCGATCCTCCGATACCGCTTTCGGTTCCGGCGATCTCGGTCTCCTGCCCACCGGATGCGTCCTCGTCTCCGGATGCCGTCTCGACACCGGCGCCGGTCTCCGTGCCGGCGCCGGTCTCGGCGCCCTCCCCGACCTGGTCCTCGTCGGCTTCAGCGTTGCGGGCGACGGCCACGACGTGATTGCCCTCGTCCAGATTCATCAGCCGCACGCCCATGGTCGCCCGGCCCGACTGCTTCACCTCCGAGCAGTGGGTGCGGATCACCCCGCCCGAAGACGTGATCGCGAAGACCTCGTCCTGGTCCGGGGAGACCATCAGCGCGCCCACGAGCCTGCCGCGCGTCTCGACGACCTTGGCCGTCAGCACGCCCTTGCCGCCGCGGTTCTGCACCGGGTACTGGTCGGCCGGCGTCCGCTTCGCGTAGCCGCCTTCGGTGGCCACCAGCACGTCGGCCGGCCCGTCGGATTCCCGGACGACGTCCATGCTCAGCAGGTACTCGCCGTCCTGGAACCGCATCCCGATGACACCGCTGGTGGCGCGCCCCATCGGTCGCAGGGAGTCGTCGGAGGCGGGGAAGCGGATCGCCTGGGCGTCACCGCTGATCAGCAGCAGGTCGTCGGTGGGGAACACCAACCGCGCCGAGATCAGCTCGTCGTCGTCGCGCAGGTTGATGGCGATGATCCCGGCCGACCGGGAGGAGTCGAAGTCCTCCAGCCGCGACTTCTTCACCAGCCCCTGGCGGGTCGCCAGCACCAGATACGGCGCGTCGTCGTACCCGCGCAGCGCCATCACCTGGGTGATCTCTTCGTCGGGCTGGAACTCCATCAGATTGGCGACGTGCTGGCCGCGGGCGTCGCGGGCCGCCTCGGGCAGCTCATAGGCCTTGATGCGGTAGACGCGCCCCTTGTTCGTGAAGAAGAGGATCCAGTTGTGCGTGGTGGTGACGAAGAAGTGCTGGACGATGTCGTCCTGGCGCAGTTGCGCCCCGCGTACTCCCTTGCCGCCGCGCTTCTGGGCACGGTAGCCGTCGAGCCGGGTGCGCTTGGCGTAACCGCCGCGGGTGATGGTGACGACCACGTCGTCCTCGGCGATGAAGTCCTCCATACGCATATCCCCTTCGAACGGGATGATGTGCGTGCGGCGGTCGTCGCCGTACTTCTCGACGATCTCACTGAGCTCGTCGCCGACGATCCGGCGCTGCCGCTCCGGCGAGGCCAGGATGTCGTTGTAGTCGTCGATCTGGGCCATCAGCTCGTCGTACTCGTTGGTGAGCGCCCGGCGCTCCAGAGCGGCGAGCTTGCGCAGCTGCATGTCCAGGATCGCCCGCGCCTGGATGTCGTCGATCTCCAGGAGCCCCATCAGTCCCGATTTGGCCTCGTCGGCCGAGGCGCTACCGCGGATGAGCGCGATGACCTCGTCGATGCGGTCGATAGCGCGCAGCAGCGCCCGCAGGATGTGGGCCCGTTCCTCGGCCTTGCGCAGCAGGTAGCGGGTGCGGCGGACGATGACGTCGATCTGGTGCTCGACCCAGAACCGGATGAGCTGGTCCAGCCGCAGCGTGCGCGGCACGCCGTCGACCAGCGCGAGCATGTTCGCGCCGAAGGTCTCCTGCAGCTGGGTGTGCTTGTACAGGTTGTTGAGGACGACCTTGGCGACGGCGTCGCGCTTGAGCACGATGACCAGGCGCTGGCCGGTGCGGCCGCTGCTCTCGTCCTTGACGTCGGCGATGCCGGAGACCTTGCCGTCCTTGACCAGTTCGGCGATCTTCAGCGCGAGGTTGTCCGGGTTGACCTGGTAGGGAAGCTCGGTGACGACCAGTGTCTGGCGGCCCCGCGAGTCCTCTTCGACCTCCACGACCGCGCGCATCGTGATGGAGCCGCGACCGGTGCGGTAGGCCTCCTCGATGCCGCGGCGGCCCACGATGAGCCCGTTGGTGGGGAAGTCGGGCCCCTTGATGCGGGCGATCAGCTCGTCCAGCAGGGCCTCGTCGGTGGCTTCGGGGTTGGCCAGGAACCACTGGACGCCGTCGGCGACCTCGCGCAGGTTGTGCGGCGGGATGTTGGTGGCCATGCCCACCGCGATGCCGGCGGAGCCGTTCACCAGCAGGTTGGGGATGCGGGACGGCAGTACGACGGGCTCCTGGGAGCGGCCGTCGTAGTTGGGCCGGAAGTCGACGGTCTCCTTGTCGATATCCCGCAGCATCTCCATGGCCAGCGGAGCCAGCTTGCACTCGGTGTAGCGCATGGCCGCGGCGGGGTCGTTGCCGGCGGAGCCGAAGTTGCCGTTTCCGTCGACCAGCGGCATCCGCATGGACCACGACTGGGCGAGGCGCACCAGGGTGTCGTAGATGGCGCTGTCGCCGTGCGGGTGGTAGTTGCCCATCACGTCGCCGACGACGCGGGCGCACTTGAAGTAGCCGCGGTCGGGCCGGTAGCCGCCGTCGTACATCGCGTAGAGCACGCGCTGGTGCACGGGCTTGAGGCCGTCGCGGACGTCGGGCAGCGCACGGCCGACGATGACCGACATCGCGTAGTCGAGGTAGCTGCGCTGCATCTCGACCTGGATGTCGACCGGCTCGACACGCTGGCGCGGTCCTTCGGCCTCTTCCGGAGCTTCCGGTGTGTTCGCATCCGTCACTGGATGTCGATCCTTTTCTGCTGAGTCGTTCGCTGCCGTCGGGATGTGCCGGTATCAGATGTCGAGGAAGCGGACGTCCCGGGCGTTGCGCTGGATGAAGGAGCGCCGGGACTCGACGTCCTCGCCCATGAGCACGCTGAACATCTCGTCGGCCTGGGCGGCGTCGTCGAGGTTCACCTGGAGCAGGACGCGGCCGTCGGGATCCATCGTGGTCTCCCAGAGCTCCTTGGCGTTCATCTCGCCGAGGCCCTTGAAGCGCTGCACGAGGTCGCGCGGCCGGGGGTCGCGCTTGCCGGCCGCGATGCCGGCGGCGACCTGTTCGTCGCGCTCGCGGTCGGAGTAGGCGTAGTCGGAGTCGCCGCCGCGCTGATCCCACTTGATCTTGTAGAGCGGCGGCTGCGCGAGGTAGACGTAGCCCGCCTCGATCAGGGGCTTCATGAACCGGAACAGCAGCGTGAGCAGGAGCGTGCGGATGTGCTGGCCGTCGATGTCGGCGTCGGCCATCAGGATGATCTTGTGGTACCGCACCTTCGAGGCGTCGAAGTCGTCGTGGATGCCGGTGCCCAGGGCGGTGATGATCGCCTGGACCTCGTTGTTCTTGAGGATCCGGTCGATGCGCGACTTCTCGACGTTGAGGATCTTGCCGCGGATGGGCAGGATCGCCTGGTAGTGCGGGTCGCGGCCGCCCTTGGCGGAGCCGCCGGCGGAGTCGCCCTCGACGATGTAGACCTCGGACTTCTCCGGCTCGGTGGACTGGCAGTCCGAGAGCTTGCCCGGCAGGGACGTGGACTCCAGCAGCGTCTTGCGCCGGGTCAGGTCGCGCGCCTGGCGCGCGGCGATGCGGGCGCGGGCCGCCTGGCTGGCCTTGGTGACGACGTCCTTGGCTTCGCCGGGGTTGCGTTCGAACCAGTCGCGCAGGTGCTCGTGGGTGACGCGCTGGACGAACGACTTGGCTTCGGTGTTGCCCAGCTTGGTCTTGGTCTGGCCCTCGAACTGGGGGTCGGCCAGTTTGACCGAGATGATGGCGGTCAGGCCCTCGCGGATGTCGTCGCCGGTGAGGTTGTCGTCCTTCTCCCGCAGCAGCTTCTGCTCGCGCGCGTAGCGGTTGACCACGGAGGTCAGCGCGGTGCGGAAGCCTTCCTCGTGCGTGCCGCCCTCAGCGGTGTTGATGGTGTTGGCGAAGGTGTGCACCGAGGAGGTGAACGACTGGTTCCACTGCATGGAGA
The DNA here is from genome assembly GCF_014204715.1 of Streptomonospora salina. Taxonomy (NCBI): domain Bacteria; kingdom Bacillati; phylum Actinomycetota; class Actinomycetes; order Streptosporangiales; family Nocardiopsidaceae; genus Streptomonospora; species Streptomonospora salina. The sequence goes on along the minus strand of NZ_JACHLY010000001.1, from coordinate 2,677,999 downwards.
TCTCGGTGGAGATCCCCTCGCCCTCTTCCTCGAACCCGATGATCGTGGCGTGGGCGGGCTCCTTCGTCGTGTTGATATGCGCGACGAAGTCCGAGATGCCGTTTTCGTAGTGGTAGGTGTGCACCAGCGGGGTATCGCCGACGAACTCCGGTCGCTCGTCGCGGATGGTGATCGACAGTCCCCTGTTCAGGAACGCCATCTCCTGCATGCGCCGCGCGAGGGTCTCGAAACTGTACGTCGTGCTCTCGAAGATCGTCTCGTCGGCCCAGAAGGTCGTCTGGGTGCCGGTGTCGGCGGTTTCCTCCCCGCGCGCGAGAGGGGCGACGGGGCGGGCCGTGTCGTAGCTCTGCCGCCACACGCTGCCGTCCCGGCAGATCTCGATCTCCAGACGGGACGAGAGCGCGTTTACGACGGTGACGCCGACCCCGTGAAGCCCGCCGGAGACCGCGTAGGACTTGCCGTCGAACTTGCCGCCCGCATGCAGCGTGGTGTGGATGACCTCCACCGCGGGACGATTCTCGACCGGGTGGGTGTCGACGGGCATACCGCGGCCGTTGTCGGCCACGCGCACACCGCCGTCGGCCTGCAGGGTCACCTCGATGGCGCTGGCGTACCCCCCGAGCGCCTCGTCGACCGAGTTGTCCACGACCTCGTAGACGAGGTGGTGGAGTCCGCGCTCACCGGTCGATCCGATGTACATGCCGGGGCGTTTGCGTACCGCCTCGAGCCCTTCAAGAATCGTGATCGCTGAAGCGTCGTAGGCCAAGTGGAAACACCCTCCTGCTGGGGACGCGTCCCGTCCGGTGCCCCCAGGACATGGGGAGGTCAACCGGGCCGTCTGCCACGCAGCACGCATCTGCACCGCCGGTACATCCTGCGCCTGGTCATCGCCTACCGCCCCGTTTCCCACCGCCCTCTCCTCTTTGGGGCGGGCTATACCGGCGGAAGCGTCCGAAGAACTACGTACATGATACCTCGCGAACGACCGGAAAGTGGCATCCGCGGCGCTGTGCCGCACGAGAACGAGTGAACAGACCGGGACCGGACTCCCTACACGCGAGCGACCCCGTCAACAATTCCCCGCGCCGTTCAGCGCCGTTCAGCGGCATCCGCCTATTCAATCCCCGGTCAACCCCGGGTGAGGCCGCGATCACCGAACGATCAGCGCACCCGCCGCGGCCCGGGACCGCGCCCGCGCCCGCGGCCGGGAGCCTGGACCTTGATGGATGTCACCGTGCCGTGCCCGAGCTCCTCGTTCAGCCTGCGCAGCAGATCGCGCACCATGGCGCGGGCGTGGGCCGCCATGGTCGCCGAGTCCGCGGCCACGACCAGCTCGCCGCCCTCGTAGGAGACCGGACGCAGGTGCTGGGCGTTGTAGTCGCCCACGATCTCGTTCCACCGGCCGAAGACGCCGCCGACCGCCACCTGCTCCTGCAAGCCGTGCTCGACCAGCCATGCGCGCACCGCGTCGCCGAACAGCTGCGGTTCGTTGCGCGAGCGCCCCGACCTGCGGCGCACCGGGCGGGGGCGCTGCTCGGGCGATGCGCCCCGCTCGCGTGCAGCGGCCTTGGCCTGGGCCAGCGCCTGGCGGGCGAGGTCGGCACCGCTGGGCGCCGGCTGCTCTTCGGCGGGGGAGGGGTCCGGGGTGTCCTCACTCATGTTCGATCCCCCCTTCGACGACGCGGAACCGGTCGCCCTGCAGCTCCGGCGGGATGTCCTCGGCGACGGCGGCGCTGACGAACACCTGCTCGGCATGGCGGACGTGCTCGGCCAAGCGGCTGCGGCGCTCGGAGTCGAGTTCGGCGAAGACGTCGTCGAGCAGCAGCACGGGATCGTCGCCGTCGGCGCGCAGCAGCTCGAAGCCCGCCAGCCGCAGCGCCAGCGCGTAGGACCAGGACTCGCCCTGGCTGGCGTATCCCTTGGCCGGAAGCTCGTCCAGGCGCAGGTGCAGGTCGTCGCGGTGCGGACCGATGAGACTGACGCCGCGCTGCAGCTCCTGCACGCGTGCCTCGGCCAGAGCCTCCCGCAGCAGCTGCGCGAGCTGCTCGCGGTCGGCGGGCGGCTCCTCGTCGGAGGCCGCGGCCGAGGAGCGGTACTGCAGCACCGGCGGTCCGCCGACGGTGGTCAGCTCGCTGTAGGCCTTGCCCACCAGCGGCTGGAGTTCGGCCACCAGGGCCAGACGCGCGGCCAGCAGCTCGGCCCCGGCGACGGCGAGGTGCTCGTTCCACACGTCGAGGGTCGACAGGTCGGGTTCGCCGCGCTTGAAGAACTGGGCCGAGGCGGACTTGAGCAGCGCGTTGCGCTGCTTGAGGACGCGTTCGTAGTCGGAGCGCACCCCCGCGATCCGGGGAGCCCGGGCGACGAGGAGCTCGTCGAGGAAACGCCGCCGCTCCCCGGGGTCGCCCTTGACCAGTGCGAGGTCCTCGGGGGCGAACAGCACGGTCCGCAGCACGCCCAGCACCTCGCGGGGGCGGGTGGCGGGTGCCCGGTTGAGCCGGGCGCGGTTCGCCTTTCCGGGGTTGATCTCCAGATCGACGACGGCTTGGCGCTCGTCCTTGACGATGGCGGCGCGCACGATGGCGCGCTCGGCGCCCTTGCGGACCAGCGGCGCGTCGGTGGCCACACGGTGGCTGCCCAGAGTGGCGACGTAGCCGATCGCCTCGACGAGGTTGGTCTTGCCCTGGCCGTTGGGTCCGACGAACGTACTGATCCCGGGACCGAGCTCCAGATGGACCGACTCGTAGGACCGATAGTCGGCCAGTTGGAGGTGTGAAACGTACATCCGACCTCTCCTGATACCCGGGAACGCCGGTGGCGAGGTGCGCAGGTTCGCCGGGTTTCACGTGAAACCCGGTAGGCACGGCCGGTCGCGTCGGCGCGGCGACCGGGCTCCGCAGTCACGTCAACCGCGCACCGCCGACACGCGGCCGGGGTGCGCCCGCCCTGGACGGTCGGCGGCGGGGCGCCCGACCGCCGGGCGGCGGGGGAGCGGTCAGCTCCCGGGCGAATTCTCGGCGGCGTCGTCGCCGGAGGCGGTGACCTCGTGTCCGCCGAACTGGTTGCGCAGCGCCGCGACCACCTTCATCGCGGGGCTGTCGTCCTGGCGCGAGGCGAAGCGCGCGAACAGCGCCGCGGTGATCACCGGAGCGGGCACGGCGTGGTCCACCGCCGCCTGCACCGTCCACCGGCCCTCGCCGGAATCCTCGGCATAGCCCCGGATGGCGTCGAGCCCGGGGTCCTCGCGCAGAGCGCACACGAGCAGGTCCAGCAGCCAGGAGCGCACGACCGTCCCCTCGCGCCAGCTTTCGAAGGTCCCGGGGACGTCGTCGACGATGTCGGAGGCGGCCATCAGCTCGTAGCCCTCGGCGAAGGCCTGCATCATGCCGTACTCGATGCCGTTGTGCACCATCTTGACGAAGTGGCCGGCGCCGACGCCGCCGGCTTTCACGTAGCCGCCCTCGTCGGGAGTCAGTTCGGTGAAGACCGGCTCGCCGCGCGCGACGTCCTCGGGATCACCGCCGACCATGATCCCGTAGCCCTCCTGGCGGCCCCACACGCCGCCGCTCACGCCCGCGTCGACGTAGCCGATCCCGCGCTCGCGCAGGTGCTCGGCGCAGCGCCGGTCGTCGGCGTAGTGGGAGTTGCCGCCCTCGACGACGAGGTCGCCGGCCTCCAGCAGTTCCGCGAGCCGGTCGACGGTCTCGCGGGTGGGGGCGCCCGCGGGGACCATGAGCCAGATGGTGCGCGGGGCCGCGAGCCGCTGGACGAGCTCGGCCAGATCGGCTACGTCGCGCAACTCGGGGTCGAAATCGAAGCCGACGACCTCATGGCCCTTGTCGCGCAAGCGGCCGGCCATGTTGCCGCCCATCTTGCCCAGTCCGACCATCCCTAGCTGCATGCGTCTCATCCCCCTATAGGAGCCGGGTCGGTGTGCTCTCGCCGACGGTGTCAGCCCGACAACCGGACGGGCATGATCAGGTAGCGGTAGTCGGCACTCGCCTCGTCGTCGGCGGGCTTGCCCGTGATGATCGCAGGCTTGGTCGAGGTGGTGAACTGCAGCCGTGCGACGTCGGAGTCGATCGCAGAGAGGCCGTCGAGCAGGAACGCGGAGTTGAAGGCGATCTGGACCTCGTCGCCGTCCAGAGAGGCGTCCAAGGCCTCCACAGCCTGTGCCTCGTCGCCGGTTCCGGCTTCAAGTACGAGCCGGCCCTCGCTGAAGGCCAGCCGCAGCGGAGTGTTGCGCTCGGCGACCAGCGAGACGCGCTTGACGGCTTCGATGAATTCGGTGCGCTGGATCTCGGCCACCGAGTTGAACGAGTCGGGCAGCAGCGCGCGGTACTTCGGGAACTCGCCGTCGAGCAGGCGCGTGGTGGTGCGGCGGCCGCCGCCCTCGAACCCGATCATGCCCTCGCCGCTTTCGGCGTTGGCCAGCGCGATGGAGACTTCGGCGCCGCTGGTCAGGGACTTGGCGGTGTCGGCGAGGGTCTTGGCCGGGACCAGCGCGACGGCGGAGACGTCGGGGTTCTCCGGTTTCCAGGGGATTTCGCGCACCGCCAGGCGGTAGCGGTCGGTCGAGGCGAGCGTGACGGTGTCGCCCTCGATCTCGATGCGCACGCCGGTGAGCATCGGCAGCGTGTCGTCGCGTCCGGCCGCTACGGCGACCTGGCCGACGGCGGCGGCGAAGGCGTCGCTGCCGATCGAGCCGGTCTGCTCGGGCATGGCCGGAAGCGAGGGGTAGTCCTCCACAGGCAGGGTCAGCAGTGTGAACTTCGCGCTGCCGCAGGAGACCACGACCTTGGCTCCGTCGGTGCTGATCTCCACGGTCTGGGGAGGGAGGTTCCGCGTGATCTCGGCGAGCAGGCGGCCGGAGACCAGCGTGGTTCCCGCTTCCTCGGCGTCGATGTCCACCGATACCTGAGCGGAGACCTCGTAGTCGAAGCTGGAGAGCCGCAGCCTGCCGCCGTCGTCCGCTGTGGCGTCCAGCAGCATGCCGGCCAGGACCGGAACCGACGGCCGGGACGGCAGGCTGCGGGCGGTCCAGGCGACGGCGTCGGCCAGTACGTCACGTTCGACCCGGAACTTCACTATCCGACTCACTTTCCTCGAAACCAGGTGGTCCCTGTGAGTGCTGGGGGCGCTGTCGCGGCGGTGGCACCGGTCGCTTCACGGGGACGGTTTCACACGGTACCCGGATTCGCCCGCCGCTGCTGCCCGTCAACACTCGATCGCCGACCCGCCTGGTGCCGAGGCGGGGGTCAGGGCCGGGCTGTCCACAGATGAGGGGCTGAGCTGTTTTACCAAGGCACTGAGGGATAAGGGGTGGCGTCGTAGTAGTAGGGGTTGTGGATAGTGTGGACAACCATTGTATTCGCAGGTCATCCCCGCGATTTTTGTCCACCGCCCCTGTGGGCGGAGCTTGGGGAGAACTCGGCTCGCTGTGGACGGCCGACGGGCCTGCACAATCGATCCACAGGTTGTCCACGGCCGTTCCACAGGTTGTCCACGGGTTACCCACAAGTGCCGGGGGACCGGGCGGGACGGGCAGTGGACGCGCCCCACAGCCCGTCCCCAAGTTGTCCACGGGAATCGGCCGGTTATCCGCAGGGTTATCCACGAGTTTTCCACAGACAACCCGCCCGCCTTGGGGACAACTTCGGTCAGATCGGCGCGAAATCGGCGCGAGAAAATTCCGCGGCCCGCGGCCGGTCCGATCCGGCCGCAGCGGGGCGGACGGGAGGTCAGCCGTTTCGCGACTTCTGCTTGATCCGGTTCGTCAACTCGGTGACCTGGTTGTAGATGGACCGGCGCTCGGCCATCAGCGAGCGGATCTTGCGGTCGGCGTGCATCACCGTGGTGTGGTCGCGGCCGAACTGCTGGCCGATCTTGGGCAGCGACAGATCGGTGAGTTCGCGGCACAGGTACATGGCGATCTGCCGCGCGGTGACCAGCACACGCGAGCGAGACGTACCGCACAGATCGTCCGCGCTGAGCCCGAAGTAGGACGCCGTCTGGGCCATGATGGCCGAGGCGGTGATCTCGGGCCCCTCGTCGTCGGGGATCAGGTCCTTGAGGACGATCCCGGTCAGATGCAGGTCCACCGACTGCCGGTTGAGGCTGGCGAAGGCGGTGACGCGGATCAGCGCGCCCTCCAGCTCCCGGATGTTCGTGGCGATCTTGCTGGCGATGAACTCCAGCACCTCGGGCGGCGCCGCCAGCCCTTCCTGTGCGGCCTTCTTGCGCAGGATCGCGATCCGGGTCTCCAGCTCGGGCGGCTGGACGTCGGTGATCAGGCCCCACTCGAACCGGTTGCGCAGCCGGTCCTCCAGCGTGACCAGCTGCTTGGGCGGGCGGTCGCTGGAGATTACGATCTGCTTGTTGGAGTTGTGCAGCGTGTTGAAGGTGTGGAAGAACTCCTCCTGCGTCTGCTCCTTGTTCTCCAGGAACTGGATGTCGTCGACCAGGAGGACGTCGATGTCGCGGTAGCGCCGCCGGAAACCGTCGGCCTTGCCGTCGCGGATGGAGTTGATGAACTCGTTGGTGAACTCCTCCGAGCTGACATAGCGCACACGGGCGCCGTCGTAGAGCCGCTGGGAGTAGTGGCCGATGGCGTGCAGCAGATGCGTCTTGCCCAAGCCCGAGCCGCCGTAGATGAACAGCGGGTTGTATGCCTTGGCCGGCGCTTCGGCCACGGCGACCGCCGCCGCATGGGCGAACCGGTTGCTGGAGCCGATGACGAAGGTGTCGAAGGTGTACTTGGGGTTCAGCCGCGCGGGCTCGGCCGAGGTGTGGGGCTGGTTGCCCCCCGACGTGTCGGGCGCCGCGGGCGTCGGCGGCGGGGGAGCGGCCCCCTGCACCGCCTCGGCGCCGCCGCCCTCACCCGGGGCGTCGGCCGGCGGCCGGTCCGCGGGCTCGGATGCGGCGGAGCCGGGCTCGCGGCGGTGCTGGTCGCCCTGGTCCGAGGGGCCGTCGGCGGCCTGGCGCCCCGGCCCCGGTCCTCCGGTCTCCCCGGCGGGCGTCTCCCAGCGGTTCGGTCCGTCCCATTCGGCGGCGGCGGGTTGGTCCGGGCGGAGGTGGTCTCCCCGGGACTGGGGCTCAGGGGGCTGGTGGGGCTGCTGCCGGTATCGGGGGTCCGGCTGCTGCTGGGGTCGGGGGGCGGGCTCCGGCTCGGGGCGGGGCGGTGCGGACCGGTACTCGTGTGCGCCGGGGTCGCGGCGCGGCGCGAGCAGATCGTCGCCGCCCGGGTAGGCGCCTTCCGGATAGCCGTCGTCGGGGTCGGCGCCGGACCCGCGGGAATCGGAACGCGGAGGCTCGGGAGCCGCATAGGAGCTGGGCAGCTGTTCCGCCCGGCTCTGCGCCGCCTGCTGTCCCTGGGACTGCTGTTCGTGGTGTCCCGGCTGCCCGTACTGGTGTCGCCCCGGTTCGTCGTGTCCCGGCTGCCCGAATTGGCCGTCGGGGACCTCTTCGGTCGCCGCGGGCGAGCCCGGCAGGTCCTCGGGCGCTATGGCCGGCTGCTGCCGCGGCCCCGAACCGGCGCCCGGCGCGGGGGACCCCGCTGCGGGGTCGGGGGAGGGCGGTGTGTAGCCGCCGGCGGCGGTCGGCGCGGCGGACGGGGGCGGCTGGACCGCTGCGGGGTCGACGGTGACCGCCACCCGGATCTCCCGGCCGAGCTCGCTGGAGAGCGCCTCGCTGATCGCCGGTCGCAGGCGGGTCTCCAGCACTTCCTTGGCGAACTCGTTGGGTGCGGCCAGCAGGGCGGTGTCCTCGATCAGCCCGAGCGGTCGGGTCTGGGGAAGCCACGCGCGCTGCTGCGGGGGGAGAGTGCTGTTGTCGAGGCTGTTGAGCACGCTCGACCACACCATTGCGAGGTTGACCTGTGCCTCAGACACGGTGACCTGCCATGGTTCGTCCCCTTCTCACTGGTCTCCTCGATGCACCGTAGGGAGGTTCGGTTCGTCGTCGACGGTCCGGGCTCCGGAGCTCGACATTCCATTGTCGCGGTTGTGTGTACGGGTGCGGGACCGGGCCGCGCCGTCGGTCCACAACCCGGCGTCTTGTGGGTAACCTGCGGTGTTCTGTGGATCACCTGTGTACGGAGGAATGCGGGGCGGCAGGAGGGAGATCACCCTCGACATGACGTGTTTCCACAACTGCGAGGCGTGATCCACACGTTGTCCACGTGCTTTTGCACAGCTTCCCAGACGTGGTCCGCGGACGGTGAGTTATCCACAATTCGCAGATCATCGTGGTTGCGATGCATGCGCACAGGCTGTGGACAGCGCTCCGTGGAGGGGTGCGGCCACAGTCGGCCGACGACCGCGTGTTTTCCACAGCTTAGGGGTGCCCGACGCTGATGCACAGCCTGTGGAGAACATGGTGCGAAGTTGTCCACAGGCTCGGGAAAACCGTCCGGGAGACCTGCCGTCGCGGGCGTCGTCTGCACATCGTCGCTGGTGGCCGCGGTGGTGGATTTGACCGGTACGGAACCTGGCCGTATGTTCGGTATGCTTGGGCCGTCATCGGTCTGCGCTTGCGGCGATGCCGCAGCGCACCGTCACGGCGGCCTGCGGCGCCGTCGGCCCGCCCTCGCTGAAGGGCCCCGTGCGGATCGTTCGCAACGCCCTTCGGCGCCGGAGAGCGCAGACACCGTGCCCCGCTGCCGTGGGGCAGCCGTAGTACTTCGATTACACGCCCCTGGAGCCTGCAGTGAGCAAGCGTACGTTTCAGCCGAACAACCGGCGCCGCGCCAAGGTTCATGGTTTCCGGCTGCGCATGCGGACCCGTGCCGGACGCGCTGTCATCGCAGCGCGCCGCAAGAAGGGGCGCGCGCGGCTGACCGTGAGCCACTAACGGCCACGGTCGACCGATCGACCTGCGGGCCGGCTGTCCCTGCGGCAGCCGGCCTTCGTTGTGCGCTCTGTCCGCAGAGGATTCGATCCGATGTTGTCGCCCCAGAACCGCATGCGCCGCAGCGCGGAGTTCACCTCCGTCCTGCGGTCCGGTCGCCGCGCCGGCCGCGAGGCGCTCAGTGTCGCCTATCTGGCGCCCCCCGCCCGGGAGCGGGATGCCGCGGCCGAGCCGCGCGTCGGTTTCGCGGTGGGAAAGCCCGTCGGCAACGCCGTGACCCGGAAGCGGGTGCAGCGCCGCCTCCGCCACCTCATGCGGGCGCGGGTCGGGCACCTGCCTGCGGGTAGCCTGCTAGTAGTGCGGGCCAAACCCCTGTCCGCGTCCCTGGGATACGACACGCTGGCCGCGCAACTCGACGGTGCCATCGCTTCGGCGATGCGGCCCCGCAAGAATGCGACTCGCCGTCGCAAGGGGCCGGTCGCACCGGAGGAGACGCGCGGCGGCGGGGATCTGGCGGGTTCATGAGCGACGAGACTCCGAGTCGGGCGGCGAGAGCCCTGGTGCTGCCGATCCGCGGCTACCAGCGCTTCATCAGTCAGCTCCTTCCCCCCGTCTGCCGCTTCTATCCGTCGTGCAGCCACTATGCGATCGAGGCGCTCCACGTCCACGGCGCCCCTCGCGGGCTCTGGCTGACCGTGCGCCGGCTCGCCCGCTGCCAGCCATTCCATCCCGGCGGCCTCGATCCCGTCCCGCCGCGCAGCGGTGCCGCCGGGCAGGGGGCTGAGCCGATCGTCGAACCGGGCACCGCGCCGGAACCACCGGGGCAGTAGCCGAACCGAAGGAAGAGGGAGTTGGCCGGTGCTGGACTGGCTTTACAACATCGTCGGCTGGGTGCTGATCCACATCCACTCTGCTCTGGCGACCGTCGGGTTCAACCCCGACAGCGGCTGGGCGTGGGGCCTGTCCATCGTCACACTGACGATTCTGATGCGGCTGATCATGGTGCCGCTGTTCGTCAAGCAGATGCAGACGCAGCGCAAGATCCAGGACATGCAGCCGCAGCTGACGAAGATCCGTGAGCGCTACAAGAACGACAAGCAGCGCCTGCAGCAAGAGCAGATGAAGCTCTACCAGGAGAGCGGCACCAACCCCTTGATGGGCTGCCTCCCGCTGCTGCTGCAGATGCCGGTCTTCTTCGCACTGTTCAACGTACTGCGCAACGTCGCCCAGGGGCACGCCAACTACGGCTTCACCCCGGGCCTGGTCGAGAGCGCGCAGAACGCGGCGATCTTCCACGCCCCGCTCGCGGCCCAGTTCCTGATGAGCAACGAGGAGCTGGAGAGCTACGGCGCCGAGCCGCTCATCGCCAAAGCGGTGATCGTGCTGGCCTGCATCATCATGGGCGGGACGACCTTCCTGACGATGCGCCAGAGCATGAGGCGCAGCACCGTGCAGATGCCCGACAACCCCATGGCGCAGTCGCAGAAGATCATGATGTACCTGGCGCCGGCCTTCGGCCTCTTCGGTCTGGGGATGCCCGTCGGTGTGCTGATCTACTGGGTCACGAACAACCTGTGGACCATGGGCCAGCAGCACTTCATCTACCGCAAGCCCGCCACTGCCTCGTCGGCCGACACCGGAGACGCGGCGGCCTCCCCGAACGGATCCGCCAAGGGTCTGCTCGGCAAGCGCAAAGAGAGCGCGCCAGAGCCGGTCGAAGAGCCTAAGATCGAGCGTAGGCAGCCGAGGAAGCAGCCGCGGGCCAAGCGCGGCGGCAATCAGCGCAAGGGTTAGTAGGGCTATCGGGTGATCTCCGTACACGGCGCGCAGGCACGCAACGCCCTAGAGGCGCGCCGCCGCGGGGGCCCCGCTCAGACGTTAGGAGACGGTTGGCTGTGAGCAACGGTAGCGAGGACGGGGCGGACGGCGGCGGCGTCGCCGTGGCGGAGGCACCGGAGAAGGACGACGAGACGGCCGTGGATGTCGCGGCGCTGGAGCGTGAAGGCGACGTCGCCGCCGACTACATCGAGGGCCTGCTGGATATCGCCGACTACGACGGCGACATCGACATGGACGTCGAGGGCGATCGGGCGATGGTGTCGGTCGTGGGCGCGACGCTCGACGACATCATCGGCGAGAACGGCGAGGTCCTCGAAGCCCTCCAAGAGCTGACGCGTCTGGCGGTGCACCGCAGCACCGGCAACCGCAGCCGGTTGATGCTCGACATCGGCGGCTTCCGCGACTCCCGGCGGCGCACCCTGACGCGCGTGGGAACCGACGCCGCCGAGGAGGTCAGCAAGAGCGGAAAGATGAAGGAACTCGAGCCGATGAGCCCCTTCGAGCGCAAGGTCGTGCACGACGCCGTCGCGGCCGCCGGGCTGCGCAGCGAGTCCGAGGGCGAAGAGCCCGACCGCTACGTGGTGGTCCATCCCGCCGAGTGATGCGCGCTCGGCCTCCCGGCTCCCCGGTTTCCACGGCGAATACCCGCGATCCGGCCGCGGCGGCGGACGCGGAACCCCGCCGACCCGGGTTTCACGTGAAACACGACGTCCCCGCAGGCGCCCCTCACGCATAGGATCGTGGGGGGCGCTTTCGTATCTACCCCCGGATTTCTCTCCATGTCGACCTGTCGATTCATCGCCGGCCGGTCTGAAAGGCGCAAGGTGGTGACTGATGACCTCGGGTGCTGAGGGGAAGGTGCCCCCGCCCGAGCAGGCGCAGCACTTGTTCGGTGACGCACTGCCGCTGGTGGCCCGGTACGCCGACCTGCTCGCGGGCGCGGGCGTCGAACGCGGACTCATCGGTCCGCGCGAGGTGCCCCGGTTGTGGGAACGGCATCTGATGAACTGCGCGGTGATCGAGGAGCTGATCCCCGAGGGCTCCGCGGTCGTCGACGTCGGCTCGGGTGCCGGACTGCCCGGAGTGATCCTGGGCATCCTGCGCCCGGATCTCTCCGTTACGCTGCTGGAACCCCTGCTTCGGCGGACGGTGTTCCTGCGGGAGTGCATCGAGCACCTCGAACTCCCCAATGTCGCGGTCCGCCGCGGGCGGGCCGAGGACATGCGGTCGGAGATCCGAGCGGACGTCGTAACGGCCCGCGCCGTCGCGCCGCTGGCACGACTCGGGGCGTGGGCGCTTCCGCTGCTGCGCAAGGGCGGGTTCCTCCTGGCGCTCAAGGGGGAGCAGGCCGAGAGTGAACTGGAAGAGGCGCGCGGTGATTTGTCGGCACAACGCCCCTGCGTTGCTGATGTGATTCGGGTAGGGCGCGGTAAAGTCGAACCCGCTACCACGGTTGTTCGCGTGACGGTCACCTCTGAGAGCGGTCACTCCGGCGCGTCCAAGGCCCGCCGCTCCTCGGGTGGCTCGAAGAAGAAGCGCGGACGGAAGAGGTGAAGTCATTCGTGACCCAGAACCAGACCGACGGCGCCGATGTTTCACATGAAACGCCTCGCTGGGAGGACCGAGACATGGCCACCGACGTTTCACATGAAACGGATGCCGACGCGATCTCCGTGCCGGAACCCGAGGTGGAGTTGGATACGCCCATAGCGCGCGCCGCTCGTGTAGCCATGTCGGTGCGCGGCAACGGGGACGACTCCTGGCCCCGTCCGGGCGCGTGCCGCGTCATCAGCGTGGCCAACCAGAAGGGCGGTGTCGGAAAGACCACCACCGCGGTCAATCTCGCGGCGTCGCTGGCGATGCACGGCAACCGCGTGCTCGTGGTCGACCTCGATCCCCAGGGCAACGCGTCGACCGCGCTGAGCATGGACCGCAGCGCCGAGTCCCGCTCCATCTACCACTGCCTGGTCGAAGACGCCCAGATCCGGGACCTCGCCCAGCCGGTACCCGACGTCGAGAATCTCTGGTGCGTCCCCGCTACGATCGATCTCGCCGGCGCGGAGATCGAACTGGTCTCGCTGGTGGCCCGTGAATCGCGGCTAAAGCGTGCGTTCTCCGCCTACGACAGCAGCGAACTCGACTACATCCTCATCGACTGCCCGCCCTCGCTCGGCCTCCTCACGGTCAACGCGATGGTCGCCTGCGAAGAGATCCTGATTCCGATCCAGTGCGAGTACTACGCGCTGGAAGGGCTCGGGCAGCTGCTGCGCAACGTCGAACTGGTGAAGTCCCACCTCAACCCGGCGATGGAGATCTCCACGATCGTGCTCACCATGTACGACGGCCGGACGAGACTGGCGTCCCAGGTTGCGGAGGAGGTACGCGGACACTTCGGAGATCTGGTACTCAAGACACTGGTGCCCCGGAGCGTCCGCGTCTCGGAAGCGCCGAGCTACGGCCAGTCGGTCATGACCTACGACTCGGGGTCGACCGGTGCGGTCGCCTATATGGAGGCGGCGCGCGAGATCGCCTACCGGGCGGCGATGGGCGCCGGGAACCGATCATGAGACGTGAAGGGAGTCGTCGGTGAGCCAGCAGCGGCGCGGTCTGGGCAAGGGCCTTGGCGCGTTGATACCGCAAGCGCCCGAGACAGCGGGCCTGGACGCTCCGGCCGAGTTCGGGCTGGAGCAGCCGGCGCCTGAGGCAGTCGGCGGCGCCTACCTCGACGAGATCGAGGTAGGCGCGGTCACCCCCAACCCGAGACAGCCCCGGCAGCATTTCGACGAGGAAGCGCTCGAAGAGTTGCGCGCCTCCATCGCCGAGGTCGGGCTGCTGCAGCCGATCGTCGTCCGAACACTCGGTTCGGGCCGCTACGAACTCATCATGGGCGAGCGCCGGTGGCGCGCCAGCAAGGAAGTCGGGTTGGAGACGATCCCCGCGATCGTCCGCGACACCACCGACGACGAACTCCTGCGCGACGCCCTGCTCGAGAACCTGCACCGCCAGCAGCTGAATCCGCTGGAGGAGGCCGCCGCCTACCAGCAGCTGCTAGACGACTTCGGGGCCACCCACGACGAACTCGCCAAGCGCATCGGCCGCTCGCGCCCCCACATCACCAACACTCTTCGCCTGCTGAACCTGTCGCCGTCGGTGCAGCGGCGCGTCGCGGCCGGCGTGCTCAGCGCCGGGCACGCCCGCGCGCTGCTGTCGGTGGAGGAGTCCGACACCCAGGACCGCCTCGCTCGCAGGATCGTCGAGGAAGGCCTGTCGGTTCGGGCGCTGGAGGAGATCATCACGCTCGGCGAGACCGACGAGAAGCGCTCGGCGTCCCGGAAGTCGCCGGCGAGCAGCGACCCCAGCCCGGAGATGGAGGAGCTGTCGCGGCGCCTGTCCGATACCTTCGAGACCCGGGTCAAGATCAACCAGGGGCGCAACAAGGGCAAGATCGTCGTGGAATTCGCGACGAAGGAGGACTTGGAGCGCATCATCGCGGCCATGGCGCCCGGTGCCGCCGATCGGGAGTGAGGCGCCGCGCTGATCGGGCGCCGCCCGGTCCGCGGGATGACGTACACCGGTGCGGCGGGCCGCCGCGGAGGTCTCGGCCGGGTCGACGAAGCATGCGGCGGGTCGACAAAGCGCTGTGGCGCTAGGCGGACGAAGAGACGAAGCGTGGCCGTGAGCGGAGTGCGGCGACACCACCCCCGCACGCGCAGCAGCGCCCCCGAGCCGTGCTCGGGGGCGCTGCTGCGCGTGCGGGGGTGGTGTCCGGCTCGCGGGACGCGTTTCACGTGAAACCGTGCGCGAGTAACTGCCGTTTCACGTGAAACGCGCGGCGACTGCGTGGACTCCGTGTCAGCCGATGAACTCTTCGAGGTCCTGCAGCAGCTTGCGCTTGGGCTTGGCGCCGTGGATCTGCTTGACGACCTCGCCGTTCTGGTAGACGTTCATCATCGGGATCGACATGACGCCGGCGTCCCGGGAGGTCTCGGGGTTCTCGTCGGTGTTGAGCTTGACGATCTCCAGCTTGTCGCCGTGCTGCTGGGCGATCTCCTCCAAGATCGGGGCGACCTGGCGGCACGGGCCGCACCATTCGGCCCAGAAGTCGACCAGCACCGGCTTCTCGCTCTTGAGTACGTCACTTTCGAAGCTGCTGTCGGTGACCTGCTTCAGGTCGGCCATGGTGTACTCCTCATCAATCGCTCGGTCAGCGTGGTGGTGGGATGTCGAGAGCGACGCGGTCGCGGTGTCACCGGCCCTGGTCGGCCAGGAACCGCTCGGCGTCCAGAGCGGCGGCGCAACCGGTGCCGGCTGCGGTCACGGCTTGGCGGTAGTTGTGGTCGACGACGTCGCCGGAGGCGAACACGCCGGGGATCTTGGTGCGCGTGCTCGGTGCGTCGACGGCCAGGTAGCCCTCGGAGTCGAAGTCCAACTGGCCCTGGAAGAGCTCCACACGCGGGTCGTGCCCGATGGCGATGAACAGGCCGCTGAGGTCGAGCTTGCTCTCCTCGCCGGTGACGGTGTTGCGCACGCGCACGCCGGTCATCTTGGACTCGCCGACGACCTCCGTCACCTCGCTGTTCCACAGGAAACTGATCTTGTCGTTCTCGAAGGCGCGCTCCTGCATGATCTTGCTGGCGCGCAGCTCCTCGCGGCGGTGGATGACGGTGACCGAACGGGCGAAGCGGGTGAGGAAGGTCGCTTCCTCCATGGCCGTGTCGCCGCCGCCGACCACGGCGATGTCCTTGTCCCGGAAGAAGAAGCCGTCGCAGGTGGCGCACCAGGACGTGCCGCGCCCGGAGAACTCCTCCTCGCCGGGGACGTCCAGCGTGCGGTAGCCGGAGCCCGTCGCGATGATCACCGTGCGGGCGTAGTGGACGTCGTCGCCGACCTTGACCACCTTGGGGTCGGCGGTGAGGTCGACCTCGGTGACGTCGTCGGGGACGAGCTCCGCGCCGAAGCGTTCGGCCTGCTTGCGCAGGTTGTCCATCAACTCGGGGCCCATGACGGCGTCCGGGAACCCGGGGAAGTTTTCGACGTCTGTGGTGTTCATCAGAGCGCCGCCGGCCGTGATGGCGCCTTCGAACACGATGGGTTCGAGGTCGGCGCGGGCGGCGTAGAAGGCCGCGGTATAGCCCGCGGGACCCGATCCGATGATGATTACGTTGCGGACGTCGCTCACGATCGTCGCCCTCCGGTCGGCTCGGCGGGCAGGGCGCTGACGGCTGCCCGCGGGGAAAGTCGTCTGTCCTAACAGATGGTAGGCGCGTCTGATTCCCTCCGGTGCGGCGGGACGTTCCGCCCCGGCGGTCCGCCGGGGCGGCGCTGTTCCCGGCGGCCGCCCGGCGGGTGCGGAGCCGCTGCGGCGGCGGGCACGCCGGTTCCCTCGCGCGCATGCGACGGCCCCCGCCGGCGGGTGCGGCGGGGGCCGAACGAGCGCGGGCACCCGGGTTCGGGCGGGGCGCGCGGTCCTCAGGGAGCCTTGACGGTGGTGCGCTCCAGTACGGCGTCCTCGTGCGCGGCGGTGCCCTCGGATCCGCACTCCGGTGCGAAGACGACGACGTCGTAGGTGTCCTGCGCCCGGCCGCCGGGCCGGGATCCGTAGTACATCACCCACGCGGTGCCCTCCGCCCCGTCGGAGGAGTACTCCGCGAGGTCGATCAGCAACGGGCGGTCGCCGGAGCTGTCGGCGGCGCTCTCGACGCAGGAGGAGACGTCGGGAGGCGCATCCGAGCGGTCACCCGGGGCGCCCCCGGCCGCTCCCTCAGGGGCGCTTTCAGAGCCGCCCGGGCTGTCCGCCGCGGTCGGGTCGCTCTCGTCGAGGACCGTTGCGGCCTGATCGTCGAGCCGGGCGGCGGTGTAGACGGTCCCGCTCTCGACGACCAGCGGCTGGTAGTCCCGCGCGGTGTCGTGGGCGGTGGAGCCGGCCGCTCCGCCGGTATCGGAAAACTGCCCGCCGAATTCGGGGCCGAGGACCACATTGCGCACGATGGCGCTGCCGCCGCCGACGACCACGACGGCGGCCGCGGCGACGGCCAGGTAGTTGATCCACCGGTGGGACGAGCCGAACCGGCGCCGCATGGGCACGACGTCGCCGGGAGGTTCGGAGCCGGCGCCGCCGGATGCCGCGGTACCGCCGCCCGCGCCCGCGTCGCCCGTGTCGCCGTACGGGCTGCGATTGTCGGCTTCGGCCCGCAGCGCGTCGTCGAGGCGTTCGGAGACGGAGTCCGGAAGCGGAGGAGCGGACACCTCGGCCAAAACCTGCGGGACGTCGGCCAGCTCGGACTGTTGCGCGGCACAGGTGGCGCAGTCGGCCACGTGCTGCTGGACGGCGTTCTCCTCGTTGTCCTGGAGCAGCCCTTCGGCCGACAAGGCGAGAGTCTCCGCGTCCACATGAGACGTCACGATGCCCTGTCACCTCCTCTCGGGGATGTGACGTCCCGGGGGGCCTCAGGGTTCCTCAGGTGGGACAGATATGGCAGAAGTCTCGCGCGTCCCCGGGCACAGCGGCTCTTCACCGTCCCGGAGGCGACCTCGAGGATGTCGGCGGCCTCGTCGACGCGGTAGCCCATCATGTCGACGAGGACCAGAGCCATGCGCTGATCCTCGGGCAGCCGCGTCAGTGCGGAGTGGACGTCCATCGCCGAGTCGCTGCTGCCGGTGGGATCGGGGGTGCTGGCCTTGGTCCGCTCGTTGGAGATCACGTCGAGGGTGGCGTCGTCCGTGGGGACCGCCGGGCGGACCATCTTGCGGCGCATGCGGTCGTGGCACGCGTTGATCACGATGCGGTGCAACCAGGTGCTGACCTGGGCGTCGCCGCGGAACCGGTGCGCTCCCCGGAAGGCCGAGAGGAAGGCGTCCTGCAGCGCGTCGGCGGCCTCTTCGGCGTCGCCGAGGACGCGGATCGCGACAGCCCACATACGCTCACGGTGGCGCCGGACCAGTTCTCCGAATGCCCGGTCGTCCCCGTGAGCGTGTCTGGACAACAGCTCCTTGTCCGGGAGCTCCTGAACCGCGTCAATCACCGTAGTCACGTTTTCCCGCGCAGCTCGACCTCATTGACGATGCCTCGATACCTGGACCCGTCCTGGGGCAGGCTAGTGAACCATACGACGACATAGCGTCCCTCGGCAGGCTCGGAGAGCTCGAAGTCGACCTCGCCCTCGACTCCGCTCCGGGCGGCGGCGGGGGAGTCGCCGGCGCCCAGAGCGGCCGGATCCTCGGAGTCTCCCACGAGAATCTCCGTGTCGTGGGGACCTCCTCCCAAACTGAGCGAAACCTCGTGCACCTCGGCGCTCTGCCCGAGGTCGATGCGCAGTCCCACCCCCGACTTCAGGCCGCCGAGGTCGGCGCTGTTGTATCCCTGCGTGTTCCACGCGGTCGTGGGCTCGCCGTCGATGGCCTGACCGGCGATGTCGTTGTGCTCGTCGCCGTCGTCGCCCAGCGGGTCGAACCCGTTGGCCGCCTGCGGCTCCAGCGCCGTCGGGGCGACGGTCTCCTCCTCGTCGCCCGCAGTGGTCTGGCTGCCGGGGCCCTCGTCGCCGCCCGTGCTCATGCTGCTGCCGATGTTCCAGGCGACCACGACGACCCCGACGAACACGATCAGGGCCAGGCTTGCGACCAGCGTCTTCGTGACCCCGGGAGGTACGCCGCCCGCACCGGGGCGGCGCCGCTGCGGCGCGGGGGCGGCCTGGCGCTGCCGGGAGGACGGCGCCTGCGGCTGCGCGGGGAACTCGCCGGACCGCCGCGAGGTGCCGCGGGCCGGGTCGGGGGCCATGGGTGCGTTGGGCGGTGCGACGGGCAGCGGGACCATGCGCGGGACGTCGGCCAGCGCGTCGGCGAGCTCGCGGGCGCTGGAGAGCGCGCCTCCGTGCAGCGGAGCGAGGAACGCCGAGCGGCACACGAGGTCGTTGAGGTACTGGGAGACGCCCGACTTCAGTTGGACGGGCTGGCAGGGGGCGCCCGCGACGAGCGGCGCCGCCGGCAGGCCGTTGCGCGCCTCCGTCGGCCAGTGGGCGGTCAGCGCCGCATACAGCAGTCGCCCGAGCCCTTGGGCGTCGGCGGCCGCGGGGTTGTCCGCGCCGATGCCCAGCATCGCGGCGTCGACGCCGATGCCGGTGACCTTGACGGCACCCCCGAGGCTCCAGATCAGCTTGCCCGGGGTCAGGTTGAGGTGGTAGAGGCCCGCGGTGTGCGCGGTGGCCAGGGTCTCTGCCGCTTCGGCTACCAGCCCGGCGGCGCGTTCGGGTTCGAGAGGGCCCTCAGCGAGCAGGTCGGACAGGGACTGTCCCGCCACCCATTCCTCGACGACGTAGGGGGCGGGGCCGCTGTCGTCGGCGTCGAACACCTGGGTGACACGTGAGTCGGCGATGCGGCTGGTGGCGCGGGCGGCTCGAACGACCTCGCCGGTTCGGGGGAAGTCGTCGGCGAAGGTCCAGACGCCGACGAGCCGAGCCAGGGTCTCGTCGGTCGCTTTCCACAGGGTGGCCCCTGCGGTCTGGCTCACCTGGCTGTCGAGTCGGTAACGGTCTGCGAGACGGGCGCCGGGCTCAATCATGGAGGTGCTCATGCCGGGAGTGACGGACGCGACGGCCGAAGGGTGACGACGCTCCCGTCGGGAGCGGTCCGCGAAGCGGATCCGGCCGTGTCTGTGCCTGTCCCCAACCTCCCTTCGGGCAGCTCAGAAAACTCGTGTGCGGCGGTATAGAACTGCCGTTCCATGCTAGGACGCCTCTGCGGTGCCTTCGGTGGCCAGAAGTGGGCGGATGAGCGAGCATTTGGGTCCTTTGGTCGATTACGCAGGGTCGTGTCCGCCCGGTGATCAGCGGCTGAGCAGGCGGCTGCGCACCATTTCCAGGAACGTTGTGACTTCTGTCACACCTAGCCGTTTGGCGGCCAGGATGAACAGCAGCGCGCCCACTGCGCCGCCGGCAGCCATGCCCAGGAGGTTCGGCAGCAGAGTCCCGGGAAGCAGCCCGAAGCCCGTCGCCATCGCGATCGCGAACAGGGCGCTGGGAACGGTGGCCGCGTACAGCAGCAGCAGGGTGCGCAGGATCCGCCGTCCGTCCGTCCCGTTGAGCCGGCGGTGCAGCCCCCGCCAGGCGAGCACGGAGCCGACCACGTAATAGGACCCGTAGGCGATCGGCAGGAGCACGACGATCAGCTGCGCGGGAGCCAGGAACAGCAGCCCCACGGCCAGCGCGGCGTGTGCGGCCTCGGCGGGCAGCGCGAACAGCGACGGCGTCCGGGTGTCGCCCAGCGCGTAGTACACCCGCATTTGCAGCTGGAACATCGTGAAGGGGATGAGCATCACCGCGAACACCATCAGGATGCGCCCGATGGACCGGGCGTCGGCGACCGAGGTGCTGCCGTTGGCGTAGATCATCACGCAGAAGGGGATCGCGAAGACGACCATCGCCACCGACAGCGGGACGATCAGCACCGCCGACAGCCGCAGGCCGCGGGAGAAGTCCGCACGCACCAGGTCCGTGCGCCCGTCGGCGACGTGGGCGCTCATCCGCGGCAGCAGAGCGGTGATCACCGAGACCGCGATGATCGCGTAGGGGAGCTGGAACAGCATGGACGCGTACTGGTATGCCGTGATGCCGGCGCCCGCCGCCGACTCGCCTTCCCGGGCCGCGGCCACGCCCGCACGCGTGGCGACGTTGGTGGTCACCAGCAGTCCCGCTTGGGCGACGCCGACGTAGACCAGCATCCAGGCGGCGGTGCGCACGGCTTCGCCCAGACCCGAGCCCCGCAGGTCCAGCCGCGGCCGCCAGCGGAACCCCGCGGCGAACAGCGACCCCACCAGAACCAGCGCCTGCAGCAGCTGTCCCGCGGCGGTCCCCGCGCCCAGCAGCGTCAGCTGGCCCTCGGTGACCGAGTCCGGAGTGGTACCGGGCCCGGTGACCGTCAGGAACAGGACCCCGACCGCGATGATGACCAGGTTGTTGAGCACCGGCGCCCACATGGGCGCGCCGAACCGGTCGCGGCTGTTGAGCATCGCGCTGGCGATGCCGCTGGCGCCGATGAAGAAGATCTGGGCGAGGAGGAACCGCGCCAGCAGCGTCGCCGCATCGTGCTGAGGCCCCGTGAAGTCGCCGGCGTAGACGCGGATCAGCCACTCCGCCGCGGCGATGGCGAGCATCGTCATCACGGCCAGTACCAGCAGGATGACGGTGAACAACCGCTGCTCTGTCGCCGTACCGCCGTCGGCGTCCCGTTTCCTGCGCTTCACCAGGAACGGCACGAACACGCTCGCCAGCAGCCCGCCGATGAGGAGGTCGTAGACGGCGAAGGGCACCATGTTCGCCGTCTGGTAAGCGTCGCCCAGCAGCTGCGTGCCCAGCGCCGCGGCCAGCACGATCGTGCGCACGAACCCGGTGATGCGGGAGACGACGGTTCCGGCGGCCATCACCGCGCTGGAGCGCAGCAGGTCGCCGGGCGCCGAGTGCGCGGCGCCGCCGATCTCGTTGCCTTCCTCGCCGGGCCGGTCGGCCGTGCCCAGGTCGCCGTAGTCCGACGGGTCGTGGTCGGGGTGCAGCCCCGGCTCGGGCTCGGTGCCGGGCTCGGAGTGCTCGACCGCGTCGAGGACTTCGTCGGGCATGGGCAGGCGCCGTCTGCGGGCCGCCGGCGCGGAACCGTCCGTGCCGCGGTGCCCGTCGTCGGGTCGGCCGTCGGGCACGGGTCGCGTCATGTCGCTGGTGCTTCCTCATCGGGTGGGCGGGGGGATGCGCGGCGTGTGGCGGGGGGATGCGCGGCGGGGTCCGGGCCGACGGCCGCCGTGGCGGGACCCGCGCCGGGCTACCGCCGCAGACGTGTGCGCACGAGGGCCACAGCGTCCGAGAGTTCGGGAACGAACAGCCGGGCGCTGAGGAAGAACAGCAGACCGCCCGCGAGGCAGCCCACGACCGGTGCTCCGATGTTCGTCACCGCCCCTTCCCCCAGTCGGGTGGTGAACAGCCACAGCACGCCGAGGCCGACGGCGACGCTGGGGACCGCGGCCGCGTGCAGCCGCAACAATGTGGCACCGATGCGCCGCCCGTCAAGCCCGCCGAGACGGCGGCTGAGGACGAAGCCCGCGATGGTCAGCCCGGAGACGAAGGACAGCATGAACCCGGCGGCCACGCCCACCACGACGATGTCGGGCGGGAGTACGAGGAAAGCGGTATACGCCAGTACACCGTGCACGGTGACGTTGGCGACGCTGATCAGCGCGGGTGTGCGGGTGTCTCCCATCGCGTAGAACACCCGCAGCATCAGCTGGAAGACGGTGAACGGCACCAGCCCCAGCGCCATGGCGGTCAGTACCGCACCGATGTTGGCGGCGTCCCCGTCCGAGGTGTTGCCGCGCGCGAAGACCAGGGTGGCCACCGGCACCGCGTAGATCGCCAGAGCCAGCCCCAGCGGCACCAGCACCAGCGCCGACGTGCGCAGCGTGCGGGAGAACCCGGCGCGGACCTCGCTCCACTGCCGCTGCTCGGCGTGGGCGCTCATCCGCGGAAGCAGCACGGTGATCAGCGAGACCGCGATGATCGCGTAGGGCAGTTGGAAGAGGGTGTAGGCGAAGTTGTAGGCGGTCAGCCCGGCGCCGACGTCGTAACCGCCGGCCACGCTCTCGGCACCGGCGCGGTTGACCACGTTGGCGGTGATCAGCAGGCCCAGCTGGGTCATCAGGGTGTAGACGAACATCCACCCGGCGCTGCGCAGCGCTTCGCCGAGGCCGGAACCGCGGAGGTCCAGCCGCGGGCGCCAGCGGAACCCGGCGCGCCATACCGCGGCGAGCAGCACCACCGCCTGCAGCGCCATGCCCGAGGAGGTGCCGGCGCCCAGCAGCACCAGTTCACCCTGGGTGACGGTGTCGACGGTGCGCCCGGCGCCGGCTGTCCACAGGAACAGGCACCCGACCGCGATGATGACCAGGTTGTTGAGCACCGGTGCCCACACCGGAGCGCCGAACCGGTTGCGGCTGTTGAGCATGGCGCTGATCAGGCCGCTGATGCCCACGAAGAAGATCTGGGCGAGCAGGAAGCGCGCCAGGTAGACCGACACCTCGACCTGCCGGGGAGAGGAGTCGCCCAGGTACAGGCCGACGATCGGTCCGGCGGCGAGGATCGCGACCGCGGTCACGGCGAACAGCGCGATCAGGGCGCCGGTGAACAGCCGGTCCTCGGTCTTGACGCCGCCGTCGGCGTCCCGCATCCGCCTTTTGACCAGCAGTGGGACCAGCACGCTGGCGATCAGTCCGCCGATGAGCAGGTCGTTGACGATGAAGGGGATGGTCTGGGCGGTCTGATAGGCGTCACCGAGCAGCTGGGTGCCCAGAGCGGCGGCGATGACCAGGGCCTTAACGAACCCGGTGACACGCGAGACCATCGTGCCGGCGGCCATGACGGCGCTGGAGCGCATCATGCCGCCCGAGCCGCTTTCGGCCGCCCCGTCCTGCTCCCCGTCCTGTTCCTGTTCGGGAACGGGATCGGCGGCGTCGGACGCGGGGGCGGTATCCGGCGCCGAGCCGTCCCGGCTGCGGCCGGATTCGGCCGGGTCGTCGCTGCCGTTGGCGGTCTCGGTGGCCACAGACGGCTCCCTTCGGATTGCATGGCTTGCGGGGGCGCGGTGGGCGGAGCGGGCGGCCGCGTGCGTCCGGCTAGCGGCCGGTGCCGGTGCCGTCGGAGCGGTCCTCGCCGTCGCCGCCGCCCTCGGCCGACGGCTCGGAGGAGTCGGAGCCGACAGCCGGGCCGCTCGCGGAATCGTCCTCATTGTCCTGCACGCCGGACGCCGGCGCCGACGCCTCGTCCGGAGCGTCGGCCCGGACGCCTTCCGATCCGTCCTCCGGAGAGTCGTCCGCCTGCTCCGCGGAGGCGCCGTCCCCGGCGGCGGTGTCCCCGGCGGCGGTGCCGCCCTTGCGGTCGCGTGCCCATTTGCGCAGCGCCCGCGGCGCCAGAGCCACCACCAGCACCAGGGCGCCGATGCCGCTGATGATTAGCGCCTGCATGCCCATGCCTGTCGCGTTGACCGGCAGGTACTGCCCGTCGGAGACCGGCTCGCCGCTCAAGTTGTGCAGGTTCATGCGGACCACGGTCCGGCCGTTGACGCGTGCCGACAGCTCGACGTAGACGGTCGTCTTCTCTCCCGGACCGATTTCGATGGTGTCCTGGTACCCGCCGATGTTCAGGCGCTCGGGGTTGTCCGGGAGCATGGACAGGTTGACCCGGACGGTGTGGTCCTCAAGGTCGTTGGCCAGCGGGATCCCGATCGTGCCGGATGCGCTGGCCAGTGTCACCGGCTCGGTCGGGATGATGCGGACCTTGTCCATGTCGCGCTCGATCGCCCGCTCGACCAGCGCGCGCGCCGGGCCCGCCAGGTCGTCCTCCCGGCGCCAGGCGGCCGACTCCAGCCGCAGCACTGCCGGGCGGAACGGGTCCGGGTCGTCGACGAGGACGCTGTTGAACAGCCGCACCCGGCCCCGCAGGTCCTTGATCGGCTGGAGGTAGGACCCGCTCAGCTCGGATTCGGTCCCGCTTTCGGGATAGGTCGGGGTGGTGCGGTCCTCGCCCGCGCCGGAACCGTCCGGCGCGACGTCGGCCAGGTTCACGGGATCCAGCCACGGCAGCGACGCGCTGGACTCCAGCAGGCCCTGGGCGTACTCGGCTCCGGGATTCCAATCGGAGGGCGGGTAGGCCACGACCGTACGCCGGCCCCCCGGATCCTCGCCGGCGATCATCGCGCTCTCAGCGGCGAAACGCTGCTGGGCCAGGGCCGCCTCGCCGGGCTGGGAAGCGTCGGTGCTCAGCACCTCGGTCAGCCCGGAGTCGGCGACCAGCGCGGTGCCCTGCTCGCCTTCGCCCAGCGACACCGGCGCTTCGGCGGTGGCGGTGTGGTCCACATGCGGTTTCGCGGGCATCGCGTCGTCGCGCAGCAGGAACGTGCTCGCGCCGTGGCCCTGGAAGAACTCGCGGGTGGCCTGGTTCATCAGACCGCCCTGGGGCAGCGCCACGGTCGCGTCGGTGGACCGTCCCAGCACGCGCTCGGCGGTGCTGCGGCCCAGCGAGACCGCGGCGTCGGCGTCGTCGCCCAGGCCGTTCCGCAGCAGCGCCGCGATGTCGGCGGACGCGTACGGGGTCGAGACCACCTGGTCCCCGGCCAGCGCGCCGCGGGCCTGCTCCAGCCACAGCTGCGCCTCGGCACTGGCCTCCATGGAGGTGGTGCTCATGTCGGGGCTCGCGGATCCGGTGCCGGTACTGACGGCGGCCTGCGGATCGTCGGCGACCTCGTAGGCGGAGGTCATGCGCTCGACATCGGCCAGCGTCCCCGGGTCGACGGCCCATGTGACGGGCACGTCGGACGCGTCGCCGCTTTCGTCCTGTCCCTGAGCCGAATCGTCGGCGGCGTCCGGGGGATCCGTAGCGTCGTCGGCCGGGACCGACGGTGTGGACGGGGAGGGTTCCTGGGGCTGGGAGGGAGACGCGGGGGTCTGCGTTCCGGGAGCCTCGGGATCCAGGACGACCTCGTCGCTCTGGGCGCCGACCGCCAGCAGCCGGCCGAGCCGCCCTTCGGACCGGAGGCTCTCCTGCAGCGAGGAGTCCAGATAGGTGTCGTCGCCGGCGCGCTGGGGGCTGTCCACGAGCGGCCATACCCAGGCGATGTCGACGGGCTCGGGGGCCGATCCGCCGCCGCGGTAGGGCAGGAACGTGCGCGTGGCGCCGACGTCCTCGCCGGCCCCGCTGACCGCCTCGACGGCCATGGGGTAGACGCCCCACGAGGACAGGTCGAGGTCGGCGGCCTCGGCGCTCAGGGTGTACTCGGTGGATTCGCCCGGCGCCAGGGGGGTGTCCAGTTCGGCGCCGCCGGCCTCGGTCTCCGGAGCGGCGCCGTCACCGGAGGCGAACGAGTCGAGTTCGGAGCGTTCGCGGAACGGGCGGGACGAATAGCTGAAGCGGACTTCGATCTCGTCGAGCGCGCTGCCGGTGGTGTTGGTGACCTGTCCGCTGATGCGCACCGTGCTGTCGTCGCCGATGGATTTCGGCGTGATGGCCTCGACGGTCAGCGGAGCGTTCTGGGCGCCGTCGTCCCCGGGATCGGCGTCGGCCGGGGTGTGGGCAGGACCGAATGCGGCTAGTGCCGGGCTGACGGCTGCGGTCGTGGCCACGACCGCGCCGATGTGGACGATTCGACGCACGCCAGAAGGTCTTCCGTGTCAGGTTGACAGTGGCCCGCGGGGGATTGGGTACGAATTCGCTCGTCGGGGCGATCTCGCGACCCGTTCCGCACCCTCCCGGGGCGCGCGGGCGCGCGGGAGTCGCGGCGGACTGTTCCGAACGATACCCCCTTGCCGGCCGCGCTCCGTTGCATTACGGCCAGGGCGGAATGTGCTGCCGCCCCGTCCCAGACCCGGCGCGGCATCGTCGGAACCGGCCGTGGCCCTCAGCACACGGACCGCCTGAACCCACGGGCCGATTCGCATGACCGGGGTGCTGCCGCCTAGTCTCTGGTGGTGTGCCCAACACAGCGTTTCCCGGTGAATCCCCCCGCGCGTCGGCGGAAGGGGCAGCCCCGCCATCCCCGGGTGAGCTCACCGACCGGCAGCGGGCGGCGATAACCGAGCTCTTCGGTTCCATCGGCTCCGTCCTTCAGGAGCTGGGAGAGCTCTTCCTCGAAGGCGGGCACGAGCTCGCGATGGTCGGCGGCCCGGTACGCGACGCCTTGCTGGGCCGCGAGGTCCACGACTTCGACCTCACCACCGATGCCGTCCCCCAGACCATCCTCTCCCTGGTCGAGTCCTGGGCCGACGCCGTATGGACGGTCGGCATCGACTTCGGCACGGTCGGACTGCGCAAGGGCGGGCTCCAGCTGGAGATCACGACCTACCGCAGCGAGTCCTACCAGCCCAAGTCCCGCAAGCCCGAGGTCCACTACGGCACCTCGCTGCACGACGATCTCCTGCGCCGCGACTTCACGGTCAACGCCATGGCGGTGCGGCTGCCCGAACGCGAGTTCGTCGACCCCTTCGGCGGTCTGGCCGATCTCAAGGCGGGCCGCTTGCGCACCCCCGGCGAGCCGGAGGACTCCTTCTCCGACGACCCGCTGCGCATCATGCGCGCGGTGCGCTTCGCCGCACAGCTGGGGCTGGCGCCGGAATCCGAGGTGCGCGAAGCCGCTTCCGGCATGGCCGACCGGTTGGCGATCGTCTCGGCCGAGCGCGTCCGCGACGAACTCACGAAACTGATCCTCAGCGACGCTCCCCGCAGGGGCGTCGAGCTGATGGTCGAGTTGGGCCTCGCCGTCCACGTGCTGCCCGAGATCCCCCGCATGCAGTTGGAGATCGACGAGCACCACCGGCACAAGGACGTCTACGACCACTCTCTGACGGTGCTCGACCAGGCCATCGAACTGGAGCGCAAGCGCGGGGTGGAGCCGGACCTCGTGCTGCGCCTCGCGGCGCTGCTGCACGACATCGGCAAGCCCAAAACCCGCGCGTTCGAGTCCGGCGGCCGCGTCACCTTCCACCACCACGAGGTCGTGGGCGCCTCCATGAGCAAGAGTCGGCTCAGTGCGCTGCGCTTCTCCAAAGACGTCGTGGCCGCCGTCGGCAAACTGGTCAGCCTGCATCTGCGCTTCCACGGCTACGGCAAGGGCGAGTGGACCGACTCGGCGGTGCGGCGCTACGCGCGCGACGCCGGCGAGCAGCTGCAGCGTCTGCACATCCTGACGCGGGCCGACTGCACAACCCGCAACCGCCGCAAGGCCGCCGCGCTGGCCCGCGCCTACGACGACATCGAGAACCGGATCGAGCGCCTCGCCGAAGAGGAGGAGCTCAACAAGGTCCGCCCCGACCTCGACGGCAACGAGATCCAGCAGATCCTGGACATCAAGCCCGGGCCGATGGTCGGCAAGGCGTGGCGCTATCTGCTGGAGCTGCGCCTGGAGAACGGCCCCATGGGGCGGGAGGCCGCCGCCGCGGAACTGCGCGTCTGGGCCCAGCGCCACCTCGACGAGGCCGCGGAGGCCGGAGAGCCCGCGGAGAGCACCGAGGAGGCCGCGGGCGGCGAAGGCTCCGACTAGACACGCGCCCGGCGCGGGCCGTCCGGGAGGGCGCAGCGGTGAAGCGCCGTGTCGGCATGCCCCCACGTCGGTTCGTCAGCAAAGCGCCGTGTCGACACGGCGGTAGCCGTCGGGCCTCAGACACCCGCCGGGGCCCGTCCGGCGGGGCCGGTCCGTGGACGGGCCCGGGCCACGTGGTTCCCAAAGGGCTTCTCGCCGGCGGTCTCCGGGCACCGGATCAGCCGCCGCGGGCGGTCGGGGCCGGTTCGGCGCGGCGCAGGTGCCGGGCCCGTACCGTCCAGCCGGCGGCCATCAGCGCATAACCCGCCGCCATCCCGGCGACCGCGGCGGCGCTCTCGCCCGAGGAGGGGACGGCACCCGCCGCGAGACCGGCGCCGGCGACGAAAGCCGCGTTGAACAGCATGTCGTAGATCGCGAACACGCGTCCGCGGTAGGCGTCGTCGACATGTCGCTGAACCAGCGTGTCGACGCTGACCTTGACCCCTTGGGACACGGCGCCCAGCGCGAACCCGGCGACGGGGAACAGTACCGGCGTGAACGGCAGCCCGAAGACCAGCAGTACCGCGGCGCCGGTACCGAGCAGCAGCGCGATCCACGTGTCGGACCGGACGCGGGCGGTGGCCCACGGGGTCGCCACCGCGCCGGCGAAGTATCCGGCGCCCGAGGCCGCCAGAGCGACCGAGAACCCCGCGAAGCCGGCGACGCCTCCGGCGGTGAAGGTGTTGTTGTACAGCAGCAGGGTCACCAGCGTGGCGACGCCGTAGGCGAGCCGGTGGCCGGCGACGGTGGCGAGTCCGTAGCGCGCGGGGCGCCGGTCGAAGATGTGGCGCGCGCCGTCGGCCAAACCGACCGCCACGTTCCGGACGGCGGTGCGTACCCGGTCCGTCTGCTCGCCGAGGTCGGGGCCGAGTTCACCGCGTCCGAGGGTGAGGGCGGCGGGCCCGGCCAGCGCCATCGCCGCGCCGGCCCCTACCAGGATCAGCGCCGTTCCCGCGTACCCGTCGCCGCCCAGCAGCCGCAGCCCGGCGCCGACGGCCGCGCCCAGGAAGGCGGCGAAGGTGCCGCACGTCGGCGTCACCGCGTTGGCCATCATCAGTTCGTGCCGGGGCACGACGTGCGGCAGGGCGGCGGAGAGCGCGGCCAGCACGAAGCGGTTCACGCTGAGTACGACGAGGGCTGTCGCGAAGAAGACGGCGCCGTCGGAGCCGGACCACACCAGCGCCGCGGTACAGGCGGCGACCAGGCCTTTGGCGAGAGTGGAGACGAAGAGGACCTGTCGACGTGACCATCTGTCGATAAGGACGCCCGCGAACGGGCCGACGGCCGAGAAGGGCAGTAGCAGCACGGCGAAGGCGGCGGCGACCTGGAGGGCGGTCGTGTGCTGCTCGGGGGAGAAGAAGACGTATCCGGCCAGCCCGGCCTGGTAGACGCCGTCGCCGAACTGGGAGATCAGGCGCGTGGCGAACAGGCGGCGGAACCGCGGGCCCTGGAGCACGTCGCGCAGATCGCGGTAGAAGGACACCGCCCAAGACTACGAGGGCCGTGCAGCGCACGGACGCGCGGTCGTGCCGCTTGCCGTGTTCCACGTGAAACGTCGCGCGAGGCCCGGGAGCGGGCTTCCGGCCGACGGGCGGCGTGCGGACGGCGCCGCGTGGAGGCGGTCGCCGTTGCCGGGCCGCGCCGGGCTAATCCCGGTACAGCGTGCCCCGGGACTCGGTCTCGCTTCCGTCCTGGAGCGTGCCCGTTACGGTGATGTCGAGGGAGTCGCCGCCCGACGGTTCGATGACGACGTCGCCGTTGTCGGCGCAGTCGGGGTCGTCGGCGACCGTGTAGCCGAACGTCAGCTGCGCCCCGGTGCCTTGGGCGCCGGAGATCTCCCAGGTGCAGCGGCCGTCCTCGGGGCCGCCCAAGCCGTACTCCTCGGCCGCGATGGTCTCCTCGCCGACCTCGACGGTGAGCGACCAGGTCCCCATGGGGCCGCCTGCGGCGTCGTACTGGTCGAGGGTTCCGTCCCAGGTGCCTTCGTAGAGCGCCTGGACGCTGTCGTCCGATCCCTGCCCGCCCGAAGCGGTGACGTCTCCGCCGCCGGAGAGCAGCCACAGGCCGACTCCGCCGATCACGACGAGGACGGCCACGCAGACGGAGGCGATCACGAGGACGAGTCCGGCGTTGCCGCCGCCTCCGGGCGGGCGCCCGCCCGGAGGCGGCGGGTACGGGCTGCCCGGGGTGCCCGGCGCCCCGCCGGGCGGCGGCCCCGGCGGCGTCCCGTACCCGGGGCCTCCGGCGCCCGGAGGTTGCTGCACGGGGGAGTGCGGGTCGTGGGGGCCGCCGGGCACCGGAGGCTGCCGCCACGGTCCCTGCGGCCCCGGGTACGGGGGCCGACCGGGCTCTCGGGGGTGGCTCATCGAGGCTCCTTGCCCTGTTCGGGCGCGCGCATCGCCCGGTTCGGTTTCACGGGGGAGGGCCAGTATGGCGCGCGCAGCCGGGCGCGGCTCGGGCGCGGCCGGTCCCGGCCGCGCGGAGCCGGTCGTGCCCGAGCCGCGCCCCGCGGCCGGGGATCCGCGGAGGACCGGAACCGAGCCGGCGCGGCGGCCGCGGGGGTCAGCGGTCGGCTTCGCCGGCGATGAACCGCTCGACCATGGCGTGGCCGTCGCTGTCGCTGTGCTGTTCGGGCGGGGCCTTCATGAAGTACGAAGAGGCCGAGAGGACGGGGCCGCCGATCCCGCGGTCCTTGGCGATCTTGGCGGCGCGGAGGGCGTCGATGATGATCCCGGCGGAGTTGGGGGAGTCCCACACCTCCAGCTTGTACTCCAGGCTCACCGGCGCGTCGCCGAAGGCCCGGCCTTCCAGCCGGATGTAGGCCCACTTGCGGTCGTCGAGCCAGGGCACATGGTCGGAAGGGCCGATGTGGACCGAACCGGCGTTGAGTTCGTGGGGAATCTGGGAGGTGACCGACCGCGTCTTGGAGACCTTTTTGGACTCCAGCCGCTCACGCTCCAGCATGTTCATGAAGTCCATGTTCCCGCCGAAGTTGAGCTGGTACGTGCGGTCCACGACGACCCCGCGGTCCTCGAAGAGCTTGGACAGCACGCGGTGCGTTATCGTCGCGCCGATCTGGGACTTGATGTCGTCGCCGACGATCGGCACACCCGCTTGGGAGAACTTCTCGGCCCACTCGGGGTCGGAGGCGATGAAGACCGGGAGGGCGTTGACGAAGGCGACCCCGGCGTCGATGGCGCACTGGGCGTAGAAGCGGTCGGCGTCCTCGGAGCCCACCGGGAGGTAGGAGACCAGCACGTCGGCACGCGCGGCCTTGAGCGCGGCGACCACGTCCACGGCGTTCTCGGTGGACTCTTCGATGGTGTCGCGGTAGTAGCGGCCCAGCCCGTCGAAGGTGGGGCCGCGCTGCACCGCCACTCCCGTGGGCGGCACGTCGCAGATCTTGATCGTGTTGTTCTCGCTGGCGCTGATGGCGTCGGCGAGGTCGTGGCCGACCTTCTTGGCGTCGACGTCGAACGCGGCGACGAACTCGACGTCGCGTACGTGATAGGAGCCGAACTGCACATGCATCAGGCCCGGCACCCGGGCCTCGGGGTCGGCATCCGAGTAGTAGTGGACGCCCTGGACGAGCGACGCCGCGCAGTTTCCGACACCGACGACGGCTACACGTACCGAACCCATTGGTCCTTGCTCCTTTTTCGTTGCTGACTCGGAATTATGTCGGCGCGTCGGGGACGACGCGCCGGCCTGCGGCGGCTCGGGCCGCCCCGGCTAGTGCCGGTTGTCGGTGTGCGGCGGAGCTCCCACGCCGGGCGGGGGATTCCCGCCGATGCTCGCATCGCTGCCCGCCGACCCTTCGGCGCACCGCCGCTCTCGGCGGATGAGCGTGTCCAGCCAGTCGACCTCGCTCTCGATGGCCGCTGCCCGATGGCGGTTCAATTCGACCGTGTAGGGGTCCTGCACCTGCCCCCTCAGGCGTTCGCGCAGTGCAGACAACCGTTCCAGCAGGCGTGTGCGCCGTCCGTCGAGGATACGCAGCCGCACCTCGGCGGCGGTGCGGCCGAACAGGGTGAAATGCACCCCGAAGCATTCGTCGTCGGTGGCTGCCGGAGTGCTCTCGGAGAGCAACTCGTGGAGCCGGTCGCGACCGTGCTCGGTCAGGCGGTAGACGATACGCGAACGCCGTCCCCGCGCCGCGCCGCCGTCGCCCGCGGAGGCCGCCACCAGATCGCGGTGCAGCATCGACTTCAGCCCCGGGTAGAGGGAGCCGTAGGAGAAGGCGTGGAAGGCACCGAGGTCGGCGTTGAGATGTTTTCGCAGTTCATAGCCGTGCATCGGGGCTTCCGCGAGGTGTCCGAGGACGGCGAGTTCCAACACTCGCGCCCGCCCTGCACTCATCCGCGCACCTCCCTGATTCGTCGCACCTGATAGGGGTCAGCCGCGTCGGGACCGGATCTGTTCCCGCTGCGGGCGTCCGGTGTGCCACGCGGCCGGCGGGCGACGTCCGATCCCGGATGCGGACGGCACCGGAGTTCTGAGTTCAATGTGTGCTTTGTGTAGGACTGAGTATATCGCGTCGATATAACGCAAGCCCGTGTTGAGTATCTAACACCCTGGGACAGGCCGGGTGTCGCGGTCCTTCCAGCAGGAAGCCGACGCGACCTGCGGGAGTGTCCGCCGGAACACGATCGGCTCGCGCCGCGCCGAACGCTGCGCAGTGCGCCCCTGCGCTCGTGTCCGCGCACACAGGGTGGCGGGAACCCGCCGGAGGCGTCCGGCCGAGCGGTACCCTCCCGCGTGGGTTGTGCTAGCGGGCGGCATCGCTCTACCGTGACGGGTGCTTTACTCGTGAGGCCCGATGCGCCTGTGGCCCGCCCCCGACGACGGGCCCGGTAGGCGGCGGCGGGACCGGGGCCCGCCGTGGTCGCACGGACGTCGCCCGACCGTGTTCCGCCACGGGATCCTTGCCTAGAGGTCGCCGACAGGAGGCAGCAGAGGACGAGCTTTCCGGAGGGTCGAAAACCGACCGCGGCAGTCGCGCGTCCCATCAGCGGACGCTTCAACCCCCGAAACGACTGGTGTGGTTCGATCCGCAGGCCGGATTCTCCTTCGCGCGGGGCTTATCCCCCTCCACTACCCGAGTCGCAAGGCCGATCGGCCGCTTAACAGCAATCGAGGACGCGTGAGTACCGAAAGACGACGGAATGCCGGCGGGCGCCGACGGGCCTCTGGCCCGCCCGAGGGCGCCCGCGGCGACGGCGGTGGCCGCCGGGCCGGCGGCCCCGCGGCGGACGAACGCGCCGGTGATCGGCGCAGTCGGCCGGGCAGCGACGACAGCGCCGGCTTCTGGGACGACGAGCGCCCGCGACGCAGCCGTGCCGAGGCGGCGGCGGGACCGGACGACGGCCGCAGGCGCCGGGCCCCCGAGCAGTCCCGGCAGGGCGGCGGAGGCCGACGCACCCCAGCGGGAGGCGCCCGCGCCGAGTCCGGACGCCGGGCCGCAGCCGGCAGCGGGGGCGGCGGCCGCCGCAAGACCCCGCGCGGGGGCTCCGGCGAGGACGACGACCGCGGCCCCGTCAGGCGCTTCTTCGGCAAAGTGTGGAAACCCGCGCTGGTCGTCTGCGCGCTGATGTTCGTCACCGGGGTCGCGGTGCTGGGCATCGCCTACGCGCGGACCGACCTGGCGAAGCTCGGCCAGCAGGACAACGCCATGCTCGCGTCCACGAGCATCGACTACGCCAACGGCGAAGAGGCCGCGACCACGGGCGAGATCAACCGTGTCAT
The DNA here is from genome assembly GCF_014204715.1 of Streptomonospora salina. Classification (NCBI taxonomy): domain Bacteria; kingdom Bacillati; phylum Actinomycetota; class Actinomycetes; order Streptosporangiales; family Nocardiopsidaceae; genus Streptomonospora; species Streptomonospora salina. The sequence goes on along the minus strand of NZ_JACHLY010000001.1, from coordinate 2,644,474 downwards.
GGTCACGAGCGAAGACATCCCGCGTGAGGTGGTCAACGGCGTCCTCGCGGCGGAGCAGCGCAAGTTCTACGAAGAGCCGGGCATCTCGATCACCGGCACCATGCGCGCCGTGCTGACCGGCGGTGCCGCCGGCGGCGGTTCCACCATCACCCAGCAGATGGCGCGCAACTACTACGACACGCTGTCCCAGGAACGCACCTACAGCCGGAAGCTGCGCGAGATCCTGATCGCCATCAAGGCCGGCCAGCAGATGCCCGCCGACGAGATCCTGGAGAAGTACCTCAACACGATCTACTTCGGCCGCCAGGCCTACGGGGTCCAGGCCGCGTCCCAGGCCTACTTCGGCAAGGACGTCCAAGAGCTCAACGCCGCCGAGGGCGTGTTCATCGGCTCCATCATCCAGCAGCCCGGCAACTTCGAGAACGTCGAAGAGGGCTCGGATATGGAGGACATCCTCAAGGACCGGTGGGAGTACACCCGCAAGGGCCTCATCGAGATGCACGGCGACAACTCGGAACTGGGCATGCCCAAGTCCGAGGCCGACGAGCTGGAGTTCCCCGAGACGGTCGACTACAACCCCGGCGCGAACGTCACCAACCAAGAGGCCTACATCCGCCAGGCCGTCCAGCAGGAGGCCAACCGCCGCTACGGCCTGGAACCCGGCCAGCTGAGCACCGGCGGCTACTCGATCGAGACCTCGCTCGACCCCGAGCTGATGAAGCGGGCCGGCGAGGCGTTCAGCCAGACCCTGCCCGACATGCCCGAGGCGACGGTGCAGCACCTGGCGTCGGTCGAGCCGCAGACCGGTGAGATCAAGGCCTTCTACGGCGGCGAGGACTTCAGCTCCGACCCCAACAACTCGCTCACCCTCGACGCGCAGGCCGGTTCGGCCTTCAAGCCCTATGTGCTGGCGACCGGCCTGGAACAGGGAATCGGACTGGAAAGCACCTTCAACGGTGACTCCCCGCAGGAGTTCCCCGGCATCGCCGAGCCGATCCAGAACGACAGCAACGAATCCCACGGCGAGGTCGACCTCATCGAGTCGACGGCCAAATCGATCAACACCAGCTTCGTGCAGCTGGCGATCGAGACCACGCCGAACGCGGTCGTCACGACGGCCGACGACGCGGGGGTCAGCGAGGACCAGTTCGAGACCGCGGACCTGGGCCCCAACATCGCGCTGGGCACCTACCGCGTCTCCGCTCTGGACCAGGCCGCCGGGTTCGCCACCTTCGCCAACGGGGGTGTGCACATGCCCCAGCACATGATCACCGAGCTCACCGACGCCGAGGGCGACGTCGTCGAGCCCGACGACCAGGCCGAGCTGGAGTCGGGGACCCGGGCCTTCAGTCAGGACACCGCGGCCGACGCCACCTACGCGATGACCCAGGTCGTCGACGGCGGCGGCGGCGAATCGGCGGCGCTGCCCGACGGGCGCCCGGTGGCGGGCAAGACCGGTACGTCCAACAGCGCCAAGTCGGCGTGGTTCGTCGGATTCACCCCGCAGCTGGCCACAGCGGTGGGACTGAGCCGCGACGACGGCCAGAAGCTGGTCATCCCCGGCGTCAACGCGATCTACGGCGGTACGACCTCCGCGAAGATCTGGAAGGACTACATGACCACGGCGATGGACGGCAAGGAGGTCCAGCAGTTCCCCGAACCCGTGTACGCGGGTTCGGCCGAGCGCTACGGCCCCACGCCCACGCCGACGGCCACGTCGACCGAAGAGGAAACGGAAGAAGAAGAGGAGCAGGAGGAGCAGGAGGAGCCGGAGGGCCCGACGTGGACTCCGACGATCCCCACCGACCCGACGGACGAAGAGACGACCGAGTGCCGTCCCGAAGACCTGCCCTGCTTTGACGACGGCGGCGACAGCGGGGACGACAGCGGCGACGGCATGCCAGGCGATGACGACAACGACGACGACAACGACGACGAGGAGAGCCCGGGAACCCAACCCGGTCTCTTGAGTGGCGAGTAGATGGCGGCGACACCCGATGCGCGGGCCGGCGGCGAGGAAGCCGCCGGCCCGCGGCATAGGTCCTCCGTGAACGGGCGGATCGGACTCTGGCTGGCGGTCCTGGGCGCTGCGGGCGCGGTGCTGGCCTACCTCGCCAAATGGCAGTGCCGCTTCGGCGGCGCGTGGATCGAGGGCGGCCAGTACACCTACGGCTGCTATAGCGACGTCTTTCCGCTGTACTACCGCGACGGGCTCGGTGACGGCGCGGTTCCCTACCTCGACGTCGCCACCGAGTACCCGGTGCTGACGGGCGGGCTGATGTTCGCCGCGGCGCGGGCGGTCTCCTGGCTTCCCGACGGGATCGGCCGCGCGTTCGCCTACTTCGACCTCACCGCCGCCGTGCTGGGCCTTTGCCTGGTGGTCGCCGTGGTGGGCACCGGCTGTATCGCCGGCCGCGGAGGCCTCGACGGCGACGGCGGATTCCGTCCGCGCGCCGCGCTGCTCGCGGGGGGCTTCGTCGCCCTGGCCCCGGCCGCGGTGCTCACCGGCCTGATCAACTGGGACCTGCTGGCCGTCGCGCTGCTGGTCAGCGGGCTGGTCTGCTACGCCCGAGGCCGGATGTGGGCGGCCGGTGCGTTGATCGGGCTGGCGACGGCCGCGAAGTTCTACCCGTTCCTGGTGTTCGGGCCGCTGCTGGTGCTCGCGGTCCGCGAACTGTGGCGCAAGGAAGGCGGACCGCCGGCCGCCGACTTCCTGCGGGTCCTCGCCGGCGCGGTCGCGACCTGGGCGGTGGTGAACCTTCCGGTCTACCTCGCGGCGCCGCACAACTGGGCGACCTTCTTCCGCTTCAGCCAGGAGCGCGGCACCGACTGGGGCTCGGTCTACTACGCCCTGGGCGGCTACGGCCTGTTCGACTCCGGCGATCTGGACCTGGTCAACGCGACGGGAACGGGCACTCTGGTGCTCGCCTGCGCCGGGGTCGCACTGCTGGGCCTGCTGTCGAGGCGGCGCCCCCCGCTGGAGCAGTTGGTGTTCCTGGTGGTGGCGGCTTTCCTGATGACCAACAAGGTGTGGTCGCCGCAGTTCGCGCTGTGGCTGATCCCGCTGGCCGCCCTGGCCTGGCCGCGTACGATCCGCCCGGGTGCGGCCGCGGCCCTGTTCGTCCTGTGGCAGGCGGCCGAGGTCTGCTACTTCTTCGGGATCTGGCAGCACCTGCTGCACGTGTCGCAGCAGGGCGATCCGGCCGTGGCCGGGGCGCCGCAGGGCCTGCCGTTCGAGGGGTACGCTCCGGTGCTGCTCGGGCGCTTGGGAGCGGTCGCGGCGCTGTGCGCGCTGACGGTCGCCGACTGCTTGCGGACGGGCCGTCGACGGCCGTGACGGCTGGTAACCTTGGCTCCCGTCTGGCTCAATGCCCTCCTGCCATGGAGAGACCATGGCCGCAACAGTCCAGAGGAGGTACGAACGCTCATGCGTCGTTACGAAGTTATGGTCATCCTCGACCCCAGCCTCGACGAGCGCACGGTGTCCCCGTCGCTTGAGCAGTTCCTGGGAGTCGTCCGCAACGACGGCGGCACCGTCGAGAAGGTCGACGTCTGGGGGAAGCGCCGTCTTTCCTACGACATCGCCAAGAACTCCGACGGCATCTACGCGGTGGTCGACTTGACGGCCGAGCCCAAGACCGTCAAGGAGCTCGACCGCCAGCTCGGACTCACCGAGTCCGTCCTGCGCACCAAGGTCCTGCGGCCCGCCGCGCACTGAGCGCGACGGGGGAATCCGATACACGGCCGCCCCTCGCGGCCGTCGGCGCCTACCGCCCGGCGTTCTCCGCTCGCTGATCCGTCTACACCAACCGGAGCCGATCCATGGCAGGCGAAACCCAGATCACGCTCGTCGGCAACCTCGTCGACGACCCGGAGCTGCGATTCACTCCCAGCGGTGCCGCGGTCGCCAATTTCCGCGTCGCATCGACACCGCGCATCTTCGACCGGCAGGCCGGCGAATGGCGCGACGGTGAGTCGATGTTCCTCACCTGCTCCGTTTGGCGGCAGTACGCGGAGAACGTCGCCGAAACCCTGCAGCGCGGCATGCGCGTCATCGTGCAGGGCAGGCTCAAGCAGCGCTCCTTCGAGACGAAGGAGGGCGAGAAGCGGACCGTTTACGAGATCGACGTCGACGAGGTCGGACCTGCGCTGCGCAGCGCCACCGCGAAGGTGACCAAGGTGCAGCGCCAAGGCGGCCAAGGCGGCGGTTTCGGCGGCGGCGGTGGCGGCGGCCAGCAGGGCGGCGGAGGCTACGGCAACCAGGGGGGCGGCTTCGGCGGCTCCCAGGGCGGCCGCTCCGGCCCTCCGGCCGAGGACCCCTGGTCCACCGGCGGCGGGGGCGGATTCTCCGACGAGCCCCCGTTCTAGGCCGCGGATCGAATACGCGGGCGCAGCGGCTCCGGGCCGCGGACGTCCGCACACCTGTCCGATTGACCATCCCCGGAGTATCCGGGGCTCTTGCAAAGGAGCACCACGATGGCGAAGCCGGCAGCGCGCAAGCCCAAGAAGAAGGTTTGCCTGTTCTGTCAGGAAAAGCTGACCTACATCGACTACAAAGACACCACTCTGCTGCGCAAGTTCATCTCCGACCGGGGCAAGATCCGTGCCCGTCGGGTGACCGGCAACTGCACGCAGCACCAGCGCGACGTCGCTACTGCGATCAAGAACGCCCGCGAGATGGCGCTGCTGCCCTACACCAGCACCGCTCGCTAACGGGGAATCCGAGGGAGGTTTTGTCGTGAAGCTGATTCTGACCCAAGAGGTCACCGGCCTCGGCGCCCCGGGCGACGTCGCCGAGGTGAAGGACGGTTACGGCCGCAACTACCTGCTGCCCCGCGGTTTCGCCATTCGGTGGACCCGCGGCGGGCAGAAGCAGATCGACTCGATCCGCCGCGCCCGCCAGGCCCGGGAGATCCGCAGCCTGGAGGACGCCCAGCAGATCGCGGAGCGTCTGAACTCGATGCGCGTGAAGCTGAACCAGCGCGCCGGCGACGGCGGCCGGCTGTTCGGCTCGGTCACCGCCAACGACGTCGCCGAGGCCGTGAAGGCGGCCGGCGGCCCGGAGGTCGACAAGCGCCGGATCGAGATCCGCAATCCGATCAAGTCGGTGGGCGACCACAAGGTGCAGATCCGTCTGCACCCTGAGGTCAGCGCCACCATCGCGGTCCAGGTCATCGGCGTCTGACCGGAGGCCTCGGGCTTTTTCGGCCCCGGCTCCCTGCGGGGAGCCGGGGCCTTTTTCGTGTCCGGCCGGTACGGGGCGTGCACACGACACGCCTACTCGTTGTAACGCTATAACGACAAACCGTGACTTATCTTGTCCTGTGGGTCCGAGTCTCCACGGGAGGGGTGAGGCTGTATGTCCAGTCGGGACGGCGAGAGAACCGGGGACGGCGTCGCGCGGCGCAGTGTCCTGCACACCGCGGCCGTCGCCGCCGGGGGAGTGCTGCTGGGCGGTGCCATCGACCTGGCCGCGCCCGACCGGGCCGCGGCGGACGCCCGGCCGCGGATCTACAACCGCGGCGATTGGAACGCGCGCAAGCCCGAAGACTGGGCCGCGGTGCGTTCGACCCCGCCCGACCGGATCGTCGTGCACCACACGGCCACGGGCAACAGCTCCAACCGTTCCCGGGACCACGCGTTCCGGCTGTCGCGGTCGATTCAGAACTACCACATGGACAGCAACGGCTGGGATGACACCGGGCAGCAGCTCACGATCAGCCGTGGTGGCCACGTCATGGAGGGCCGCAACCGGTCGCTGCAGGCGATCGGCGACGAGAACCACGTGGTCGGTGCCCACACGGCCAACCACAACTCCCACACGATCGGCATCGAGAACGAGGGCTCCTACATGTCCCAGACGCCGCCGCGGGAGCTGATGACCGCGCTCATCGAGACCTGCGCGTGGTTGTGCCTGGGCTACGGGCTCGACCCGGCGACGGCCATCGTGGGCCACCGCGACTTCAACGCCACCAACTGCCCTGGCGACAAGCTCTACGGCATGCTGCCGGGGCTGCGCACCGACGTCCGCTCGCGCCTGCGCACCCTGCATGCGCGGCTCGTACTGCGCGACGATTCGGATGTACCGGACGAGCACCTGCCCACCTATCCCGAGGTGCCCGACTCCGAGCGTCGGGCACCGTTCTACCACGGCCCCGCGATCGGGTCTGAGGACGTCTGAGCAGGGCACTCAGGGCCGCGGCGGCCCTGCGGGGCCTGCGGGTCCGCCTGCGGCGGTCAGGGCCGTGCCGCGCCGACCACCAGCCAGGCGTCCCCGCGGGCCCGCAGCCCCAGGGTCGCTCCGCGGGCGGCCATCCATACGGCGAAGGCGCACCACAGGGCCACCAGGCCGGGATCGGACTCCGCGGAGAAGCCGTACTGCACCGCGGCGGCGCAGGGCAGGAACACCAGCATGGTCCAGAAACTCGCCCACGCCAGGTAGCGCTGGTCGCCGGCGCCCATCAGGATCCCGTCGAGCACCATGACGACGCCGCTCAGCGGCTGCATGAGAGCCACGACGACGAGCGTGGCCAACAGCAGGCGGTGCACCTGCGGGTCGTCGGTGAACAGCAGCGGCGCCCACGGCCGCACCGCGAACACCGCGACCGTGAACAGCAGGCCGGAGAGAACGCCCCATTCGAGCATGCGGCGGGTCGCGGCGCGGGCACCGGAGGTGTCGGAGGCGCCCAGGTAGCGGCCGATGATGGCCTGGCCGGCGATCGCGATGGCGTCCATCGCGAAGACCAGCAGCGACCAGATCTGCGTGGCGACCTGGTGCGCGGCGATCTCGGGGTCGCCGAGGCGGGCGGCGACCGCGGTGCATACGAGCAGTACGGCGCGCAGCGAGACGGTGCGCACGAACAGTGCCGCCCCGGCGCCGAGGGCCGAGCGCAGGCCTTCGGCACTGGGAGCGGGGGAGACTCCGTGCCGGCGGGCGGCGCGCAGCACCACGGCGACGTAGACGGCGGCGCCGGCGCTCTGGGCGACGACCGTGGCCCATGCGGATCCGGCGATCCCCTGTTCCAGGACCAGCACGAGCAGCGCCGCCAGCCCGATGTTGGCCAGGTTGGCCCCTACCGCCACGACCAGCGGGGTCGTCGCGTCCTGGAGTCCGCGCAGGACGCCGGTGCCGGCCATGACGATCAGCAGGCCGGGTGCGCTGAGCAGGCTGATGCGCAGGTAGGTCAGGGCGTGCGGGGCGACCTCGGGCGAGGCTCCCAGGGCTTCGATCAGCCACGGCGCGGCCGGGTACCCCAGTGCCAGGACGGCCGCGCCGATGATCAGCGCCAGCCACAGCCCGTCGATGCCGCTGCGGAGTCCGGAGGCGGCCTCTCCGGCGCCGAAGCGGCGGGCCACGGCCGAGGTGGTGCCGTAGGCCAAGAAGATGCACAGGTTGGCCAGTGTCATCAGGATCTGTCCGGCCACACCCAGGCCGCCCAGCGGTGCCGTTCCCAGGGTGCCCACGATGGCGGTGTCGCTGAGCAGGAACAGCGGCTCGGACACCAGGGCGAAGAAGGTGGGCACGGCCAGCCGGAAGATCTCGCGGTCGTGGGGGTGGCGGAAGGGCGGCGCGGAGAGGAGAGCGGACATGTCGTTGCGACCTTAGCGGACAGGTGTTCGACTGGGTGTGCGGGGGTTGTCCACCACTGCCGGGGGAGCTTGTGGATAACTTGTGGACAGGGGCGGCAGAAATTTCTTTCGCGCACAGCCGGTGCACAGAGTATCCGCTGGCCATAGGGGATATCGACATACACGTGCAGAGTTATCCACAAGCTCTGTGCACAAGCTATCCGCAGGATGTCCCCACTCGTCCACAGGATCTCCCCAGCTGCGTCCACAAGCTGCTTTGCGCTACGGGTCCCGCAGTCGCGAGAATCCAAGCTCGGGCATGCACGGCATGCCGATCGTGAAGCAGGGGGAATCCACGTGAGCGTCGCCGAACACCCGCCGGAGAACACCGGCAGCGGATTCGAGCGCACACCGCCGCACGACATCATGGCCGAGCAGAGCGTGCTGGGGGGCATGCTGCTGTCCAAGGAGGCCATCACCCAGGTCGTCGAGATCGTGCGGTCCGCGGACTTCTACCGCCCGGCCCACCAGACCGTCTTCGACGTGACCGTCGACCTGTTCTCGCGCGGCGAGCCGGTCGACGCCATCTCGGTCAACGCCGAGCTCACCAAGCGCGGCGAGATCGCCCGGGTCGGGGGAGCGCCGTACCTGCACACGCTCACCGAGGCCATCCCCACCGCGGCCAACGCCGGCTACTACGCGCGCATCGTCTCCGACCGCGCGGTGCTGCGCCGCCTCGTGGAGGTCGGCACACGCATCGCCCAGATCGGCTACTCCGGCGACGGCGAAGTCGACGACCTGGTCGACCACGCCCAAGCCGAGATCCATCGCGTCGCCGAGAAGCGCACCGGCGAGGACTATCTGCCGCTCAGCGACATCATGCCGGGGGCTCTGGACGAGATCGAGGCGATCTCCGCCCACGACGGCTCCATGACCGGTGTGCCCACCGGGTTCACCGACTTGGACCAGCTCTCCAACGGACTGCACCCGGGGCAGATGGTCATCGTCGCCGCACGCCCGGCCGTGGGCAAGGCGCTGGCGCTGGACACCCCGCTGCCCACCCCGCACGGCTGGACCACCATGGGCGACGTCGCCGTGGGAGGCGAGCTCGTGGCCGCCGACGGCACACCCACGCGGGTGGTCGCGGCGACCGAGGTGATGCGCGGGCGGCCCTGCTACGAGCTGGAGTTCGCCGACGGCACCGCGGTGGTCGCCGACGCCCGGCACCAGTGGCCCACGCTGCGGGAAGGGTCGGGCGGGCCGGTGCACGGCCTGGCCACCACCGGTGAACTCGCCGCCGAGCTGGAGCACGCGCCCGCCGGCGGCGGGCCTGCGGGCATCGCGATCGCCGCTCGGCGTCCGGGGGAGAACACCGCCGCGGAATCCGGATGCCGTGCAGCGGCGGCCGCCCGCACTCCGGGCGCCGCGGCCCTGCTCGATCCCCAGCCTGTGGACGGATCCGCCGGGCGCGGCGGCGCTCCGCACCGCGTGATCGCCGCCCGGCGGGTGGCCAGTGTTCCGGTGCGCTGCGTCCAGGTCGACCACCCCGACCGCCTCTACCTGGCCACGCGGGCGCGGATCCCCACGCACAACTCCACGCTCGCACTGGACTTCGCGCGGGCGGCCTCCATCAAGAACCAGCTGACCAGCGTGTTCTTCAGCCTGGAGATGGGGCGCAACGAGATCGTCATGCGCCTGCTCTCAGCCGAGGCGCGGGTGGCGCTGCACACGATGCGGTCGGGGCTGATGACCGACGACGACTGGGCGCGCCTGGCCCGCCGCATGGGCGAAGTCGCCAGCGCGCCCCTGTTCATCGACGACTCACCGAACCTGTCGATGATGGAGATCCGCGCGAAGTGCCGGCGGCTCAAGCAGCAGCACGACCTCAAGCTGATCGTCGTGGACTATCTGCAGCTGATGAGCTCGGCCGGGCGCGTGGAAAGCCGCCAGCAGGAAGTCTCGGAGATGTCGCGATCGCTGAAGCTGCTGGCCAAGGAGCTGGATGTGCCGGTCATCGCCCTCTCCCAGCTCAACCGCGGACCGGAGCAGCGAACCGACAAGAAGCCCCAAGTCAGCGATCTCCGTGAATCGGGGTGCCTGACCGCCGACACACGGATTCTGCGTGCCGACACGGGAGCCGAGACCACGATCGGCGAGCTGTACGCTTCCGGCGCCCGCGACGTTTCCGTGTGGTCCCTCGACGAAACGCTGCGGCTGGTCCCTCAGACGATGACACGGGTGTTCCATAGCGGCACGAAGCAGACCTTCCGCTTGCGCCTGACGTCGGGACGGGAAGTCACGGCTTCGGGGAACCATCCGTTCCTCACCTACGACGGATGGAAACCGCTGGAGCGGCTCGCGCCCGGAGACCGGCTCTCCGTGCCTCGGCGGGTCCCCGAACCCGAGCGCGTATGCGCGTGGCCCGACGACGAGGTCGTCCTTCTGGCGCACCTCATCGGGGAGGGCGCGTTCGTGCGGGGACAACCTGTTCGATACGCGTCGATAGACGAAGCGAATCTGCAGGCCGTCACCCGTGCTGCCGCTCACTTCGGCGCGGCGCCGGTGCGCGGCGAAGACGCGGCGGCCCGCGTCACGACGCTGCGCCTGCCGGAGCCGTATCGCGTGAGCCGCGGGAGCCCGGACCCCGTTGCGCAGTGGTTGGACGGCCTCGGACTCTTCGGCCTGCGCAGCCATGAGAAGTTCGTGCCGGAGGGGGTGTGGAATCTGCCCAAGGAGCAGATCGCCCTGTTCCTGCACCACCTCTGGGCGACGGACGGCTGTGCGCACTGGGACGAGAAGGCGGGCCACGCCCGGATCCGCTACGCGTCGACGAGTCGGCGGCTCGTGGACGACGTCTCTCGCCTGCTGTTGCGGTTCGGGATCATGACGCGCATCCGAACCGTCGCCGAGGAGGGGGATCGGCCCGGCTACCGCCTTGTGGTCGACGGACCGGACGCCCAGAGGCGCTTTCTGGAGGAGGTCGGCGTCTACGGCGAACGCGGGAAGCAGGCGCGTTCGTGCCTGGAGCGGGTGAGCGGAACGCAGGACGACACTAACCTCGATACGGTTCCTGTACAGGTGTGGGACCGAGTGGGGACGGCCCTGTCCGAGCGTGGGATGACGCACCGGGAGTACGCGGCGCAGACCGAGACGCAGCACTGCGGGAGCGCGCTGCGGACGACGGCGCCGAGCCGTCCGCGGCTGCAGCGGGTGGCTGCCGTCCTCGACGACTCGGACCTTGAGATGCTGGCCACCAACGATGTCTTCTGGGACGAGATCGCCGAGATCGAGCCGCTCGGCGAGCAGGAGGTCTTCGACGCCACCGTCGCAGGGACGCACAATTTCGTGGCCGGCGGGATCAACGTCCACAACAGCATCGAGCAGGACGCCGACATGGTCGTCCTGCTCTATCGCGAGGACGCCCACGACAAGGAGTCCCCGCGCGCCGGCGAGGCCGACATCATCGTCGCCAAGCACCGCAACGGCCCCACGGCCACGGTCACCGTGGCGTTCCAGGGCCACTACAGTCGTTTCGTCGACATGGCTCCGGGATGACGGGCCGACACGGAGGATCCCGCCCGGTCGGCGCCCCGTCCGTCGGCCGGTTCCTTCGATCCCTTGTTTCGGCCCTCCGCAAGGCCGACTACCGAGGGGCCGATTTGTCGACAAAACGACGTGCCGGTTCCGGGGTCCGCCGGTTGCGGTCCGGGGCAGGCGGAGCTGCGAGCGAAGGAGGAATCGGCATGCGTCTGGCGGACGGACCGGGGACGGAGAGCGCGACGCAGGTCGACGCTGCCCCGGCACGGGTGTGGGAGCTGGTCACCGACATCGGGCTCGCCGCCGAGTTCAGTCCCGAGCTGATGCGTGCGGAGTGGCTCACCCCTGCGGGGGTTCCGGCCCTGGGAGCGCGCTTCGCCGGGCACAACCGCAACCGCCACCTCGGTGAGTGGCGGACCGTCGCCGAAGTGGTCGAGTTCGTTCCCGAGCGCGTGTTCGGCTGGGCGGTCCTCGACGCCGACGGGCGCTTCGGCCCGCCCTCCGACGATCCCGCCCACCCGATGGCGGTGTGGCGCTACTCGGTGGAGCCGCAGGACGGCGGCGCCGTGCTGCTGCAGTCGGTGCGGCTGGGACCGGGCCGCTCCGGGCTCACTGCCGCGATCGACCGCATGCCCGATCTCGAAGAGCAGCTGGTGATCGGCCGGCTCGACGAGCTGCGCACCGGTATGGAGATCACCCTGCGCGGTATCCGGGCGCGCGCCGAGGGCAGAACCGCGTAGCACCCCGGGGCGGTCGCGGGCGGTCGTGCAAGAGAGATCTCCGGGAACGCGGGCGGCCGGTGGCGGAGCCCGCGGTGTCCTGTCGACGAACCGATCGGTCGACACGGCGGCATGTCCGCCGGTCGACGTGTCGACAGTGAGGGAGCGGTGCGGCGGATACGCCGAGGGCCGACCGCGAACGCGGTCGGCCCTCGGCGTATCCGGGGACGCCGGTCTCAGACCCAGCGGGCCTCGGGGCGCGTGCGTCCGTTGTCGTCGGTCACCAGCACCCAGGTCAGCAGTGGTCGGTCGGAGGCGGCGGCCTCCGGGGCCGCGCGCGGCCGCGGTGCGGCGGGCGCGGGTGCGCCGGTCGCGCGCCGTGCCGTCTTGCGCGTGCGTCGACGGGTCGTCTTCAGCGGCGCCGGGATCACCGGTCGGTTCATTTCGGCACCCCTTTGTTCGCCTTCGTGAAGACTACAGTTAACCCTTCGTTCACCTTGAAGTCAATCTCGATGCTCCGCGTGTCCGCGGAGAGCCCTGAATGGCCATGGCTCCCACCTGGCGTGGCGCCACGAAAGTGAACGTCAGGTGAACAGACGGAACGCCCGGCCGAACGGGAGGTCGAACGGTCGGAGAGGCGGGGGAGCGCGCCGGGGGCAGCACGGAGGACACGGCAAACGGCGAGGGCCCGGCCGCAGCGGCCGGGCCCTCGCCGTGTCGTCGTGGACGAAACCTGGTCGCCGGGTGTCGGCAGTGGTGCGCGCCGGCCCGGCCGTCGTCTTATTCGTTGGGATCCTTGAAGATCAGCCCGACGACCTCCAGGTAGAGCTGTTCCGGGTAGGGCACGAACTGGATCCGGCTCAGCGCCTGGTCCTGACCCGCCGACTCCATGACGAAGGTGCCGAACCCGAGGAAGCGCCCGAGGATCGAGCGCTCGAAGCGCATGTCGGTGACCTTGCCCAGCGGCATCATGTTCACCTGGCGGGTGATGAGGCCCTGGGTCAGCAGGAGGCGCTGCGACGTGATGACGAAATAGTCGACCGACCATTCGGCGACGCGCCAGACGAACCAGACCAGGATCAGCAGCCACACCCACCAGATGACCGCCAGGGCGGCCGCACTCGCGGCGATGGCGGTGTTGCTGAGGATGCCCGCGAAGATCAGTGCGCCGAGCACTGCGGCGACAGGGCCGATCAGCACTGCGGGGTGCCGCCGGATGGTGACGACGTCCTGCTCGTAGGGCAGCAGGTAGCGGTTGACCGATGCCGGTGCCTGGTTCGGCGGTGCGACGAGCCTCATGGCCGGATGGCCCCTATGCGCCCAGGGTGTTCACGAATCGAGACAGTGATTCGGCGGCCGACATGAGTCCTCCGACGCCAGTCTGGATGACTCCGGCAGCGCTTTCCGGTTGTGTCAGTAGATAGAACGCGACGAAAGCGATGAGGGCGTACCCCGTCCACTTTTTCAACCTCGCCATGACCGACTCCCCACGAATGCTGATGACCCACTGACCCAAGGTGATTGTTACACCGACATACGGGCCCGTAAAGCTAGATCACCGTTACCGGCGTGGCGTTCCCGGTGAGCGCGGTGTGGACCTGATCACCCTCGGCCGGCGGGTCGGGTCGTCGGTCAGCGGCGTTCCGAGAAGGCCAGGGCGAGTACCTGCAGGTGCTGGCGCGCGATGCGTTCCACGAGTTCGGGGCCGGCCCGGCCGGTGACGTCGAGAGCGCCTTGGTAGGCCGCGTCCACACATCGCGTGACGGTGGCGGCGTCGTGGACACCGGTGAACTCGGTGTTCAGCCGGTCGACGACGGGGGAGAGGTCGCGCGGTGTGGTGGTCTTCTCGGGCATCTCACTCCTTCGAGGGAAAAGGGTGACCGGTTGCGCTGTGTACCCACAAGCAGTCGCTTCGTAACCGCCCTCAGGGTCAGTCTAGGGGTCAGGCATAAGGCCGATGGTGGTCAGTAGGTGGAGATGGGGGCGGGTGGGGCTGTTCGGCTGTGGTCGATCGGACGACTGTGCACCATGATCGGCCTTATGTGTCACGACTCCGTCTCAGTCTGAATTCGGCCTCCGCAAATCGGCATGTACTGCGTGCTCAGAACGCCCGCCCAGGGAGAATGCCGGCGAGTGGTCGAGCACTCTGGCGTCGTTCCCTGTTTTCGGACGTCCAATCATCATGATCCGGATTGATACAAAAAAGTCTGGTGTCGTCCTGTTCGTCCCGGTCCGTCCGGCGAGGCCCGCCGCACGCAGCGGATGCCGCCGGCGCCGCATGCACCGGGACAACCACCGTCATCGGGTCGGATGCCCGCAACCCCGCTCAGGTTCGGACGGATTTCTGCGGCGGGTTCAGACCGAGCCGTAGAGCCGGTCGCCGGCGTCGCCCAAGCCCGGCAGGATGAAGCCCTGCTCGTTCAACCGGTCGTCGACGGCCGCGGTGACCACCCGCAGCGTCGCGTCGGTCCGTTCACCCAGATTTTCGGTCAGCGTATGCAGACCCTCGGGGGCGGCCAGTAGGCAGATAGCGGTGACGTGGTCGGCGCCGCGGTCGACCAGCAGGCGCAGCGCCGCGGCCAGTGTGCCGCCGGTAGCCAGCATCGGGTCGAGCACGTAGCACTGCCGGCCGGACAGGTCGTTGGGCAGCCGGTCGGCGTACGTGGCGGGTTGCAGGGTCTCCTCGTCGCGCGCCATGCCCAGAAAGCCGACTTTGGCGGTGGGCAGCAGCCGCGTCATCCCGTCGAGCATGCCCAGACCGGCCCGGAGGATGGGGACCACCAGCGGTGTCGGCCGGGTCAGCCGGGTACCCTCCATCGGCATCAGCGGCGTCTCCACGGTCACGTCGGCCACGCGCACGTCGCGGGTCGCCTCGTAGGCGAGCAGCGTCACGAGCTCGTCGGTGAGCCGGCGGAACGTAGGCGAATCCGTGCGCGCGTCGCGCAGCGTGGTGAGCTTGTGCGCGACCAGCGGGTGGTCGACGACCAGGGTCTCCATTGAGTACTCCGGTTGAGCTGGGAAAACGATGGGAAATCGGCGTCCGAGTCTATCCGCGCCGCAGCGGCCCGATGCCTGCGTACGGCGGGAGATTCGGCGCTGCCCGCAGCCAGGCGACGTATCCGTAAACAGATCGGGTGGTCCGTAGTGTTCTGCTGGGACCCGGGCGTCCGATGTAATAGGGGGCGTGAGCGCCGACTTCTATCACGAGGCAGATTCCCTCTGGGAAAACCGGGCTGCGGGCGACCGCGGCCGCTACGATGACGCCGCACCGGACGATCTGCGATCCTGGCCCGATCACAGCCGGGCTGGTGGGGTGACGATGACGGAACTCGACGAGGACGACGGCGGCGACTTCGCCGCCGTGGCCTACCGCGAGGAGGACTTCTGGGACCTCTACCTGCTTCCGGTAGCCCTCACTCGGGACTTCAAGGGCTTGCTGCACGCGTTGCGGCAGCAACCCAGCATCAGCGGGTCCATCGGCATGCTGGCGATCGGCGACGACTTCTTCGTCATCGTGCGGGTCTACGGCGACGATGTGAGCGCGTTCCTCTCCGACGTCACGGCCTCTGTGGACTGGCAGGTCGCACGCGACGTGCTGGTGTACCTCGACATCTCCGTGCCCGATGACGAGGACCTGGACCAGGTTCTGCCCGCCGGCGACATGTCGGTGCTGGCGGACTTGGGGTTGGACGAGATGGAACTGGGCGCCCTCGCCGGCGACCTCGACCTCTACCCCGACGAGGTCCTGGCCAGCATCGCCGAGCGTGTCGGATTCCATCAGGCGTTCCAGCGTGCCGTGGACTCGATGGGGTAAGGATCCCCGGTTCGATCATTCGAGGCAGGCCGACGGCCGGCCCGTCGCCCGCGAGAGAGGACGGGAGAGCGTTCGGTGTCGATCTTCTCAGCGGTCTTCTGCCGCGTCGCCGACGAGTGGACGGGTACGGAGACGGAGCTCGACGACGCGGCGACCATCGACGATGTCGCCGACGCCATGCGCGACGCCTGCGGCGGTGCGGCCGAGGGCACGATGGTTCTGGTGATGGAGGCCGACGACGAATGGTTCGCCGTCGTCCGCGTCGAGGACCACGCCGACCCCCGGGTCTTCCTCTCCGACGTCCGCGTCGTGCATGAGAGCCAGGTCGCGGCGCTGCTGCTGGACAGCGGCGAAATCGAGGCGCCGGAGCAGGCGGAGGGCACCGGTCAGAAACCCTATCCCCAGCCCGGCGGCGACTCCCGCCTGCTCGACGACCTCGGCACACCGGCGAGCGATCTGGAGGCGCTGACCACCAGCGAAGGGCTCCTGCCGGGCGACGTCCTCACCGACGTCGCCGAACGCGCCGGATTCGGCGAGCCGCTGGAAGCGCTGCGGCTGTGACGGTGACCGGGAACGACCCGGCTCCCATGGGCCGTGCCCGGATCGACGCGGCGCTGCGCCGGGCCCTGGAGGAGAGCCGGAGCACCGCCGGAAGCGGCGACGTTCCCGTGGGGGCCGTCGTCGTGGACGCCGCGGACGAGGTGATCGGGACCGGCCGCAACGAGCGCGAAGCCGTCGGCGACCCCACCGCCCATGCCGAAATCCTCGCCGTGCGCGCCGCGGCCCGCCACCGCGGCGAGTGGCGCTTGAGCGGCTGCACCCTGGCGGTCACCCTGGAACCGTGCACGATGTGCGCCGGAGCCCTCGTGCAGGCCCGTGTCGACCGGCTGGTCTACGGCGCCCGGGATCCCAAGGCGGGAGCGGTCGGATCCCTGTGGGACGTGGTCCGCGACCCCCGGCTCAACCACCGCCCCGAGGTGGTCCCGCCCGACCTCGTCTCCCCGGATCTGGCCGCTCGGTGCGGATCGATCCTCTCCGAGTTCTTCTCACTCCGCCGTATCCGGTAGAGTACTCAGCGGTGGAGTCGCCTAGTGGCCGAGGGCGCTCGCCTCGAAAGCGAGTGAAGGGAAACCTTCCGTGGGTTCGAATCCCACCTCCACCGCGGTCGCGAGGGCCGGTCTCCGGGGATCCGGGGGTCGGCCCTTCGCATGCGCGGACGACGGCGGCGGCGATCCCGACGTCGACGCCGAGATCGAGCGGATCGGCGCCGCGATCGGCTCGCTCGTCGCCCACGACGGCCGCTACGGAGCCGATGCGATCTCCGCTGCCGCGGTCGGGCTCTGGTGGGGGGCGCAGCGGCGCCTGGGCAGCGGCCGGGTGCCCGGCGCGCGCCGCAACGACCTCCGCGCCGCTGTAGCCGAGGCCGCCGAACTCGCCGGATGGCTGCTCTTCGACGCTGACGACCAGCCGGGGTCCCGCACCGCCACGCTGCACGCCTACAGGCTGGCGCGCCGTGCCGGCGACCGGTCGACGGAGCGCTTCGCGCTGACCAATCTCGCGATGCAGGATGTGGAGGTCGGGCGGTCCGGGGAGGCACTGCGCATCTCCGACGGGATCCTCGCCCGGCCGCGGATCCCGCCGCGCGTGGCGGCGCTGGCGCGCATCCGGCGGGCACGCGCGCTCGCGGACCTGGGCGCCGGGACGCCCGCCGCGGGCGATCTGCGTGCCGCCCGGGCGGCGGTGGCGGACTCGCTTTCGCCCCGCGACCCGGCGTGGACCTGGTGGGTCGACGAGTGCGAGCTGGGCGCGCACGAGGGCGCGGTCCTCCTCGCGCAGGGCGACGCCGCCGAAGCGGCGGACCGCGTGGAACACGCCGCGCACCTGGCGGCCTCGCGCGCCGATGCGCGCGGCGGCCTGTACTTCCAGGTGTCGCTCGTCGAGTGCTACGCCCGGGCGCGTGCATGGCGCGCGTGCGAGGAGGCGCTGACAGGCGTGCTCGCGATGCTGGAGGAGGTGGCCTCCGGACGCAACCGGCGCCGGCTGCGCACGGCGATGCGCAGCGTCCTGCGGGATCCGCGGAGTCCGCGGTGGCTCCGGCACGCCCTCCATGACGTATCCGGCGCGGCAGGCGTATCCGGTGCCGGGGGGACTCCGGGGTGACCGCCCCGCTCGGGTACCCCGCGTGCGCTCGGCGGCAGCCTCCCCGCCGGGGTAGCGCCCGGGTTTCGTCGCATCGGCCGCGACCCCGGGGCGCGGGTGGACGATCCCCGTCGCCGGGGGAGTCGGGGCGGTCGGCGCGGCCGTTGTGCTCCACCTGCCGTTTCGTCCCAACGCGACGAAATCCGTTTCGGATCTGGGCCGCAAACGGATCGTCGTTCGTTCCCGGGACCGGATACCCGAACGCACCGCCGGATTCCGACGGAACGGCGGCGCCGACGGGAACGGCCCTTCAGGCGCCGGCTCTCATACCCCCGTAGAAGGGCGGTCCGAAAGGGCGTCCGCCATGCTCGCGTGCACCGGCATCAGTTTGGCGATTCCGCAGATCTCCAGCACCCGCCGCACGTTGTGGCCGGGTGCGGCGACGCGGATCCGCTTGCCGTGTTCCAGAGCGCGGCGGCGGACGCTGAGCAGTGCGTGCACGCCGGAGGAGTCGCAGAAGGTCGTATCGGTCATGTCCACGACGAGGACATCGGATGCCGCGTCGAGCAGTCCGCACATGCGCTGTACCAGGGCGTCGCGATTGTGGATGTCGATCTCGGCGGGCATCGCGGCGACGGTGGGCCGGCCGGCGGAGCGGGCCGGCGATGAGGCGGCTGTACGCATAAGACTTCGTCCTTCGGACCCAAGGCGGTGAGGCGGCCCTTGGCCGGACCGGGAGTCCTCGGCGGTCTGCATCATGTCTACCAACCGCCCTGTCAACGCCGAGCAAATCGAAGTTATGTATCCGCCATTCTGCGCACATCAGGCATAGCGTCACATTCTGGTGCCGTAACGCGTCGATCGATTTCCAGGTTTGCGTATCGGTGCAGAGGGGAAGCGACAGGGTGGGTCGGGAGGCGCGGAGCGAGAGCGCCCCCGAACACCGATCACTTGAGTGCGGGGGCATTCGTGCACACGGGGTCCCGTTAGGAGGGGCCGGGCTTCCGGTCGGACGACTATGAAGCAACCCACACAGATCGTCGCCAAGGTCGACTACGTCGGGCGCGGCGCCGTCGTCACCGTGCCGCAGAGCATCGAGCCTTGGCACACCCGCTGTTTGCGCGAGCAACTGCTGTGGTTGCTCGACCAGCGCATCAGCGAGATCGTGATCGACTTCACGTTTACGGTCTCGTGTGCGGCCGGGATGCGTGAGGCGATGGAACGCGTCCACACCCGCGCCGAAGCGCGCGGCATCGAACTCTCACTCGTGCTGGGCGCCGGATCGCCGGCCGCGCGGATCCTGAACGGCTCCGGACTCACCCGGTTGCTGTACACCCACAGCGACCGCACCGAAGCGGAACGGGGCCTGCTGGAGCGCTTCGCGGAACGCAAGCGGGGCTCCGCATCGGGTGCGGTCCCCTCGCAGCGCGGGGACGGCCGGACCTCCTGCACTTAGTGAACACCCCGGTCAGGCGGCCGCCGCACCCCGGCG
This sequence comes from Streptomonospora salina, assembly GCF_014204715.1. NCBI lineage: Bacteria > Bacillati > Actinomycetota > Actinomycetes > Streptosporangiales > Nocardiopsidaceae > Streptomonospora > Streptomonospora salina. The sequence continues at coordinate 2,625,204 of NZ_JACHLY010000001.1, read as the reverse complement.
CGGCGTGTCGATACGTCGCTTCGGCGCCGTGCCGACACCTGGACCCGGCCGCCGGGCCCGGTAGCCGGACCGACGTGCCGATACCGCTCAACGGGAGCCGGCGCGGAACGCCTCCGTCGCCTTGAGCTTGGCCCCCGTGCCGAGCACGGCGCCGGTGTAGACGCGGGCCGCCAGCCACACCGCTCCGATCAGCGCGGCGGTGAGAAGCGCCAGGGCGAGGAGGTTCTCCCAGAGTGCCGCTTCGCCCATCGCCAGCCGCATCGGCATCATGAACGGCGAGAAGGGCGGCAGGATCGCCAGGACGTCCAGGACCGCGTTGTTCACGCTGAACGTCATGAACGTCACGGCGAGCGGAACCGCGATCAGGACGATGACCGGCTGGATCGCCGACTGCACGTCCTCTTGGCGGGAGACCAGCGACGCCGACCCGGCCAGCAGGGAGGCGAAGAACAGGTAACCCACGACGAACCAGGCCACGAGGCTGACCGTGAGGACGGGCAGGGAGACCGGAATCTCGGCGAAGTAGTCCGTCGCCACGCCGACACCCGCCGCCGCCACCAGGACCAGGCCGACCTGGAGCAGTCCCAGCGCCCCGATCCCCACGATCTTGCCGAAGAGCAGCTGCCAGGGCCGCACGGTGGCCAGCAGCAGTTCCACGACGCGGCTCGCCTTCTCCTCGACCACGCCCTGGGCCACGTAGACGCCGAAGACCAGGATGGACATGTAGAGCAGGAAGGTCGCGCCGAAGCCGATCATCATGCGGGTGAAGAACGCGGCCTCGCCCCCGTCGCCGCCCCCGACCCGCTGCACCGTCAGCGACGCGTCCATGGCCGCGTCGACCGCCCGGGTGTCGGCTCCGGAGCCCTCCAGCGCCTCCATCGTCCTGTGTTCGGCATAGGCGGTGTTCAGTAGGCCGGTCAGGCCGGTCTCGGGGGTGTCGGCGACCAGCAGCAGGACGGTCTCGCCGTCCCCGGCCACCAGCGCCGCGTCCAGGTCGCCGTCGGACACGGCTTGTTCGGCCTGATCGCGCCCCGGCCACCGGACGGTCTCGATGCTCGCTCCGGGGGAGCCGCCGGCGTCGGATCCGGCCCGGTCCACGATCTCCCGGGCCTGCGGCGCGGCCGCCACCCGCGCCGCAGCGTCGTCGTCGAACAGCAGGTTCATCACCGCGGGGATCGCGCCCACGAACCCGATCGCGGCGACCAGCCCCAGCGTGCCGAGGATGAACGCCTTGTTGCGCACGCGGGCCAGGATCTCCCGGCGGGCGACCAGCCACACGGCCCGGCCGGAACCGAGCTCGGCACCGGCACCGCCCGGAGCGGACCCGGCTGCGGGGCCGCTGGTGTCCTCGGGGTTCATGCCGCGTTCCTCTCCGGGGCGGGACCTTCGGTTTCGGCGGCGTCGCGGGACGGCTCGACGGCTTCGCGGTAGAGCTCGGCCAGCCGCGGCCGGTGCGGCGCGAACGAGCGCACCGGCCCGGCGCTCAGCGCGGCGCGCAGCAGGTCCTGGTCGTCGGCGCCGTCGGGCAGCTCGACCAGGAGGGCGCCGTCCGCGGTGCCGGCCGCGCGTGCGCCCGCGACGCCGGACAGCCAGGCGCCTTCGTCGGCGCCCTCGGCGTCGACGCGCACGGCGTAGCGCCGGGGGCCGCGGTCGCGCAGTCCGTCCACGTCGCCTTCGTCGATCAGGGCGCCCTCTTTGATGATTCCGACGCGGTCGCACAGCTGCTCGACCAGCTCCAGCTGGTGGCTGGAGAACAGGACCGGCACACCTTCGGCGGCGCGTTCCCGCAGTACCCCGCTCATCATGTCGACCGCTTCGGGATCCAGCCCGGAGAAGGGCTCGTCCAGCACCAGCAGCACGGGATCGTGTACCAGAGCCGCGGCGAGCTGGACGCGCTGCTGGTTGCCCAGGCTGAGGTTGTTCACCTCGTCTCTGGCGCGTCCGGTGAGGCCGAACCGCTCGACCCAGTGGTCGGCACGGCGCCGGGCGCCGGGGGGGTCGATACCGTGCAGCCGCGCGAGGTGCTCCAATTGCTCGCGGACGCCCATTTTCGGGTAGAGGCCGCGCTCTTCGGGCATGTAGCCGATCCGCCGGCGTGTCGGCAGATCCAGCGGGCGCCCCTGCCAGGACACCGTTCCGCTGTCGGCTGCGAGGACGCCCAGCACGATGCGCATGGCGGTGGTCTTTCCCGCGCCGTTGCCGCCGACGAACCCGAACAGTTCGCCGGGACCGACCGACATCGACAGTCGGTCCAGTGCGCGTACCCGCTTGTAGTAGCGCGTCAAGCGGTCGAGCACGAGACTGCCGTCGTCGTGCATCCGGGATTCTCCTCGCAGCGGTGGGGGACAGGCGGACGCAGGGACCGAAGACGCGCCCGCGGCACCCCCACTGTTCCCCGGAACGGGCGCGGAACGAAACCGTCCGACCGGTTCCGGCCGATCCGGCGCCCCGCACCTCCGGGCGCGGGGCCGGAAACGACGAAGGCCCCGACCGCGCACCCGGTCGGGGCCTTCGTACTGCCTTCGTAGAGGCGGCGGAGGATACGAGATTCGAACTCGTGAGGGGTTGCCCCCAACGCACTTTCCAGGCGCGCGCCCTAGGCCGCTAGGCGAATCCTCCACCGACGACTCTACAGGACGCGGTCCAGTGCTGTGACCATCGGCGGCGGTCCGGTGCGTGGTGGACTCCGCCGTCCGCACCGGGGGAGCGCTGCTACGGGCGCCGTGGGGGCGGCACCACCCCGGGCTTCGACTCAGCACTCCAGACGCGCAGGCGGCGCGCGGCGACGATGAACGTCCCAGCCCGAAGAACCGGCAGAAGAGGACCGCCATGAGCCCTGATCCGCCGCCGACCGCACCGTCCCGCGTCCGCCCCCTGCCCGCCCGTCCGTGGATCGGCCCGCTGGCGCTGGTCACCGCCGTCTTCCTGCTGCATGCGCTGCCGCCCTACGTCGGCCTCGATCCCGGCGAGGCACGCAACGCGGTCCCGGAGTCGGCGCCGCCGTACTACTACCCCGTGCTGGTCGCCCACATCTTCCTCGGCGCGGTCGCGCTGGTCACCGCGTGCCTGCAGGTCTGGCCCCGGCTGCGGGTCCGCCTGCCCGCCGTGCACCGGTGGAGCGGACGGATCTACGTGCTCGCGGCCCTGCCGACGGGGATCGCGGTCCTGGCCATCACCCCCTACGTGCAGATGGGCCCCAACCAGCAGGTCGGCAATGCCGTGGCGGCCGCGTTGTGGATCGCCTCGACCGTGTTCGGCTACCGCGCCGCCCGCCGGCGCGATTTCACCCGGCATCGGGAGTGGATGGTGCGCAGCTTCGCGCTGGCGTTCTCCATCGTCGCCAACCGGATCTGGCTGATGCTGTCCATGGCGGTCTTCGCGCCCGAGGTCCTCACGGGCGGCCGACCCGACCTGGAGGCACTCAGGCAGGCGGTCGGGGTGTCGGCCTGGATGAGCTGGGTGGTCAACCTGATCGTCGCCGAGCTCTGGCTGGGCCGGATTCGGGACCGGCAGGCCCGCGCCGGCGCGGCCGCCGCCGCGCCGCGGCGGGAACGGGCCGGCGCGGTGTCCGCGCCGGCCGGGGAGGGGCGCTCTTCGCATGCGTGAGCACCGTCACCGGGCGACGGCCCGAACGGGTTCGCCAAGGCGCGCACGTCCGATACAGTAGGGGGCAGACCCCTCGTGCGGCGTCACCTTATGAACCTCCCCAGGGCCGGAAGGCAGCAAGGATAAGTAAGCTCTGGCGGGTGCGCGGGGGGTCCTTCTCTTTCTCGGGAGGCCTTTTTCGCCCCCGCCTCTTCGGCGCCGCTCCGTGCGAACTGTCGCAGGTACAGGGTTGAATGGACTCGCGGACACGGCCGGGGGCGATCGGTCGCCCCGGACTACCGCACCGTGCCGGTCCGCGGAGGGAGCAGTGAGCGCGCCGTGAGCATCGCGCTGTATCGCAAGTACCGGCCTGCGACATTCGGCGAGGTCCGCGGGCAGGAGCACGTCACCGAACCGCTGCGCCAGGCGCTGCGCAACGGCCGCGTCAACCACGCCTACCTGTTCAGCGGCCCCCGGGGCTGCGGCAAGACGTCCAGCGCGCGGATCCTGGCCCGGTCGCTCAACTGCGACCAGGGCCCCACGCCCGATCCCTGCGGCGAATGCGAGGCCTGCGTCGCGCTGGCGCCCGACGGCCCCGGCAGCATCGACGTCATCGAGATCGACGCCGCGTCCCACGGCGGTGTCGACGACGCTCGCGACCTGCGCGAGCGCGCGTTCTTCGCGCCGGTGAACTCGCGCTTCAAGGTCTACATCATCGACGAGGCGCACATGGTGACCCGCGAGGGTTTCAACGCGCTGCTCAAGCTCGTCGAAGAGCCCCCGCCCCACCTGAAATTCGTCTTCGCCACCACCGAGCCGGACAAGGTCATCGGCACCATCCGCTCGCGCACCCACCACTACCCGTTCCGGCTGATCCCGCCGAGTACGCTGCGCGAGCTCATCGAGGAGATCCTCACCGACGAGGGCGTCGCTTTCGATCCCGCAGCTTTGCCGCTGGTGGTGCGCGCCGGCGCCGGTTCGGCGCGCGACTCGCTGTCCATCATGGACCAGCTGCTGGCGGGCTCCGACGAGAACGGCGTCACCCGCGACGGCGCGGTGGGGCTGCTGGGCTTCACCGATTCCGGTCTGCTCGGCGACATGGTCGACGCGCTCGGCGGGGCCGACGGCGCCGCGGTGTTCGGGCTGATCGACCGTGTGATGGAAGGCGGCCACGACCCCCGCCGGTTCACCGCGGACCTGCTGGAGCGGGTCCGCGATCTTGTGGTGCTGGCCGCGGTGCCCGACGCGTTGGACAAAGGCCTGATCAACGTCGCGCCCGACGCTGTGGAGCGCATGGGCGAGCAGGCCCGAAGCGTCGGAGCGGCGCGGCTCACCCGGGCCGCCGACATCCTCAACGACGGCCTGACCGACATGCGCGGCGCCACCTCGCCGCGCCTGCTGCTGGAGCTGACGTGCGCGCGGATCCTGCTGCCGGGTGCCGCCGGCGGGGGCGGGGACGACTCGGGTGCGCTGGTGGCCCGGTTGGAGCAGCTGGAGCGGCGGATGTCCTCCGGGCAGGCGGCCGTGCCGTCGCCGGCGCCCGCGCAGCCCGCGGCGCCTTCCGCGCCGGACCCCTCGCCCGCCCCGAGCCGTGAGCCCGGTCCCGCGCAGCGGCAGCCGTCCGCCCCGCCCGCCGCGGCGGGCGGGGCGGACGAGGAACCCCGGCCGGCCCCCGCCGCCGATGCGGACTGGGGCGTGCCCGACGACCCGGGCCCCGGCCCCGCAGCCGGCCGTTCCGGCCAGGCGGCGCCACCCGCTCCGCAGCCGGACCCGGCGCCCGCCGCGCCCGCGGGATCGGCCGACGCGCCGGCGCAGCAGGGCGGTGCCCTCGACCTCGCGACGGTCCAGGAAGCCTGGGGCCGGATCATGCAGGCGGTCTACGGAGTCAAGAAGTCCGTCTGGATATGGCTCAGCGGCATGGACGTGAAACCGGTCGCGGCCGAGAACGGCACCATCCAACTCGGGTTCTCCCGCGCCAACGACGCCAAGGCGTTGGCCAGCAGCGGCAACGACCAGGTGGTCGTCCAGGCGGTCCGCCAGGTCCTGGGCGTCGACGCGCGCGTCAGCGGGATCGCGGCCAACCAGGCGCCGCAGCGCTCGGCGCCCCCGCAGCCGTCCCCGCCGGCGGCGGCCCCCGAGCCCGCCGACTGGGACACGTCCGCGGCTGCGCGGCCCGATCACGGGCCGGGGCCCTCGCCGTCGGCGGCCCTCGCTGCCGACGAACCCGACACGCACGGCGGCGGTGCCGGTCCGCGGGCGTCCGCCGCGCCGGGGCCGCCCGCCATGCCGCACCAGCAGGAACCGCCGCCCGACCCGTTCGAGGATGCACAGGCCCCGCCGCCCGACCCTTTTGAGAGTCCCGTCCCGGCTCCGCAGCCCGATCACGGGCCCGGGCCGGGGGGCGGCGACGGCTCCGCGCCGGCCTCGGAACCCGCGCCGGTTCCCGAGTCCGCACCGGCGCCGTCGCCGCCCGGTCCGGCGGACGGCGGCACCGCCCCGCGATCCGGGTCTTCCGGATTCGCGCTGATCGAGTCCGAACTCGGCGGCAAGATCATCAACGAGATCGACCACACCGCCGAGTGAGCGCGGGGCCGCCCCGCGTCGGCGCGTCGGCCCGAACCGGCGGCACACCCGCATACCGTCCCCGCGGCCGGGGCAGGCCAGGGGCCGCCGCTCCTACCGCCGCCGCGGCCGGGTGCGCCTCAGGCACCACCGGCACCGCCGGGCGCACACGCGGACCGCGGTGCCTATAGCGGATACGCTCGCAAGCACGGACAGCGCAGGCAAGGAGAGATGCAGTGAACGCTGGCGGCGAAAGCGGAATGGACATGCAGGCCCTCCTGCAGCAGGCTCAGCAGATGCAGCAGCAGCTTATGGAGGCCCAGCAGCAGCTCGACGAAGCCAAGGTCGAGGGCACCTCGGGCGGCGGTCTGGTCAAGGTCACGGTCAACGGCCGCGGCTCGGTGGAGGACATCACGATCGATCCCCAGACCATCGACGCCGAAGACGCCGGCGAGACCGCGCAGACCGTCGCGGACATGGTGCTGGCCGCCATCCGCGACGCCGAGTCCTCGGTGGAGGAGCTGCAGCAGGAGAAGATGGGCCCGCTCGCCGAAGGCCTGGGCGGCGGCATGCCCGGCGGAATGCCGGGCGGCGGCGGCATGCCGGGGCTTCCGGGCTTCTAGGGTCCGGCCGCCGCCCGCGCGGCTCCCGCCGGCGGCGCGGCTCCCGCCGGCGGCGCGGTACTTCCCGCTGCGCGCAGCGGCGGGCGTGAACGCGTGCGCGCCCGCGGGATTCCGGTCCTGGCCGCGACCCCCGGGGCCGCCACCGGCGGCCGCCCGGGGCGCCCGCCAGTGGCGGCAGGCCGCCGCCGACTGGGCTACCGTGGTAAGCGCAGCGATCACACACGTGGATGGGCTATGTACGAAGGCGCGGTTCAGAATCTGATCGACGAGCTCGGGCGGCTACCGGGCGTCGGTCCCAAGAGCGCGCAGCGTATCGCCTTCCACCTGCTGGCGTCGGAGACCGCCGACGTCCGGCGCCTCGCCGACGCGCTGATCGAGGTCAAGGACCGGGTGCGGTTCTGCGATGTATGCGGCAACGTCTCCGAGGAGACCGAATGCGGCATCTGCCGCGACGCCCGGCGCGACTCCGCCGTCGTCTGCGTCGTCGAGGAGTCCAAGGACGTCGTGGCCATCGAGCGCACCCGCGAGTTCCGCGGCCGCTACCACGTCCTCGGCGGCGCCATCAGCCCGATCGAGGGCGTCGGCCCGGACGACCTGCGCATCAAGGAGCTCATGTCCCGGCTCTCCGACGGCCAGATCACCGAGCTCATCCTGGCCACCGATCCCAATCTGGAAGGGGAGGCCACCGCGACCTACCTGGCGCGGATGGTCAAACCCATGGGGCTGAAAGTCACCCGGCTGGCCAGCGGGCTGCCCGTCGGCGGCGACCTCGAATACGCCGACGAGGTGACCCTCGGCCGGGCCTTCGAAGGCCGGCGGAGCTTGGAGTTTTAGCTCACACGTCCGCGGCCGGGCGCTCGGCGGGAAGGTTCCGCACGGTGCCCGGCGTTTTCCGAGGTGGCGGCACGACTTCGCGGAGAACGCGAGTATCCGACCACGCACGGGGTATGCCACCGTGCCGGTATTGTGCGACCCGCCGCCTTCCGGCCCCGACGGTTGCGCAGGTGAGACGGCATCCGCGACATTCCGCTAGCTACACTTTCGAGTTGATTACCGTGATCCCGAACCCTCAGGAGCAACGACCGTGGCTCTGATCGTGCAAAAGTACGGTGGGTCTTCCGTCGCCGACGCAGACGCCATCAAGCGAGTGGCCCAACGGATCGTCGCTCAGAAAAAGGCGGGTTACGACGTCGTCGTCGTGGTCTCGGCCATGGGCGACACCACCGACGAGCTCCTCGACCTCGCCGAGCAGGTCTCGCCGCTGCCGCCCGGTCGCGAGCTGGACATGCTGATGACCTCCGGTGAGCGCATGTCCATGGCCCTGGTGGCCATGGCGATCGGCAACCTCGGCTACGAGGCCCGTTCGTTCACCGGGTCGCAGGCCGGCGTCATAACGACGTCCATCCACGGCAACGCCAAGATCATCGATGTCACTCCCGGGCGCATCCAGGAAGCCCTGGACGAAGGCTCCATCTGCATCGTCGCCGGCTTCCAGGGCGTCTCCGAGGACAGCAAGGACATCACCACCCTGGGCCGCGGAGGCTCCGACACCACCGCAGTCGCCCTCGCGGCGGCGCTGAACGCCGACGCCTGCGAGATCTACAGCGACGTCGACGGCGTGTTCACCGCCGACCCGCGGATCGCGCCCAACGCCCGGCGCATCCCGCGCATCTCCTACGAGGAGATGCTGGAGATGGCCGCCTGCGGCACCAAGATCCTGCACCTGCGCTGCGTCGAGTACGCCCGCCGGTACCGGATCCCGCTGCATGTCCGCTCGTCGTTCAGTCAGAAGCCCGGCACCTGGGTCGTTTCAGAAGTTGAGGAATCCGAAGGCATGGAACAACCGATCATCTCCGGTGTCGCACACGACCGGAGCGAAGCCAAGATCACGGTCGTGGGCGTCCCCGACAGGATCGGCGAAGCGGCCACGCTGTTCTCGGTCCTCGCCGACGCCGAGATCAACATCGACATGATCGTGCAGAACGTGTCGGCCGCCTCGACGTCGCGCACTGACATCTCCTTCACCGTCCCGATGGACGCCGGTCAGACCGCGCTGTCCGCGTTGAAGAAGGTCCAGGAGAAGGTCGGCTTCGAGTCGCTGCGCTACGACGACCAGATCGGCAAGGTCTCGCTGATCGGGGCGGGCATGCGTTCCTACCCCGGCGTCACCGCACGCTTCTTCGACTCCATCGCCAAGTCGGGCACCAACATCGAGATGATCTCCACCTCGGAGATCCGCATCTCCGTGGTCGTGGAGCAGGACCAGGTCGACACCGCCGTGGCGGCCGCCCATTCCGAATTCCAGCTCGACGCCGAGCAGGTCGAAGCCGTTGTGTACGGAGGTACCGGACGATGAGTGAACGCCGCCCCACCCTGGCCGTCGTCGGTGCCACCGGCGCCGTCGGCACCGTGATGCTCGACATCCTCTCCACCCGCGAGGACGTCTGGGGCGAGATCCGCCTCGTCGCGTCGCCGCGCTCGGCGGGCAAGCGGCTCACCGTCCGCGGCGAGGAAGTCGAGGTCCAGGCGCTGGCACCGGAGGTCTTCGACGGCGTCGACGTCGCGATGTTCGACGTGCCCGACGAGGTCTCCAAGCAGTGGGCGCCCGTCGCCGTCGAGCGCGGCGCGGTGGCCGTGGACAACTCCGGCGCCTACCGGATGGATCCGGACGTTCCCCTGGTGGTGCCCGAGGTCAACGCCGACCAGACCCGCAACCGCCCCCGCGGTATCGTCAGCAACCCCAACTGCACCACGCTGTCGATGATCGTGGCCATGGGCGCGCTGCACCGCGCCTACGGCCTGTCCTCTCTCGTGGTGGCCTCCTACCAGGCGGCGTCGGGCTCCGGTCAGGAGGGGATCGACACCCTCCACGATCAGATCGAGAAGGCGGCCACCGACCGCACACTGGGCAGCCGCGCCGGAGACGTGCGTGCGGCGGTGGGCGACCAGGGCCCGTTCCCGGCTCCGCTCGCGCTGAACGTCGTGCCCTTCGCCGGTTCGCTGAAGGAGGACGGCTACGCCTCCGAGGAGCTGAAGGTCCGCAACGAGTCCCGCAAGATCCTGGGTATGCCCGACCTTCCGGTGGCGGCCACCTGCGTGCGGGTCCCCGTCGTCACCACCCACTCGCTGGTCGTGCACGCGTCCTTCGACAGCGAGGTCGACGCCGACCGCGCCCGCGAGGTGCTGTCGTCGGCGCCGGGCGTGGTCGTCCAGGACGACCCGGCCGCCGGCGAGTTCCCCACGCCGGCCGACGTGGTGGGAACCGACCCCACGTGGGTGGGCCGCATCCGGCGCTCGCTGGACGACCCCGCGTCGTTGGAGCTGTTCATGTGCGGCGACAACCTGCGCAAGGGCGCCGCGCTGAACACCGCGCAGATCGCCGAGGTCGTGGCCGCGGAGTTCGCCGGCTCCTGACGCGATCCGCCGTACCGACGGTCGGCCGCCGCGCGTACGGCGGCCGACCGTCGCGCGCCACGGGGGTCGGCGCCTCCGAGCCGCGGGATACTCCCGAAGTGCCGCGGCGACGGCGTTGATGTCGGCGGTCGTCAAGGCGCGGGCGAGGGAAACGCCGGTGCGTTCGGCCGCCGCAGTGCGCCCGTTGACCTGGGCGATGGTGCGCGGACGCCCCCCCGGGCCGGGGACGTCCGTTGACCGGCCCGACCGGCACGGAAAGCAGGGCCTGGCTAGCGTGTCTCTTGGCGGGGCGAGCGCGCCAGGCCGAGGCGGTAGATCAGCCGGCAGTGGTCGGTCGAGCCGACCAAGTCGGAGGTTTCGACCGGGCGCCGCCCCTGGTAATGGGTCCGCTCCACCACAAGCACGGGCAGCCCCGGCGCCAGCTTCAGCAGGCTGGACTCGGGATCGCGCAGCGGGCGCACGCCCACCTCTTCGACGACCCGGTCGATCGTCACTCCCGCGGCCGCCAGCCGCTGTAGCACACCGGAACCCGGATCGGCGTCGGCGGGAGTGCGCAGCGTGCCCTGGGTAAGTGCGGCCGGCTCCCATGCGGTGTGCAGCGCCACGGGAACGCCGTCGGCCGTGCCCAGGCAGCGGGTGCGAAAGACGCGTACGCCGTCGCGCACGTCCAGCCGCCGGGCGACGAGGCCGCACGCGGCCTCCGTGCCGGTGCCCATGTCCTCGTGCCGGAGCGGATCGACCCCGGACCCCGATGCGCGGTCGGTACGGGAGAACCGGTGGATCTGCGGCACCGACCGCACGTAGTACCCCGACCCGGGCCGGGCCTCCACGAGCCCTTCGCTGACCAGGAGCCGCAGCGCGTGCCGGGACACCTGCTCGCTGACCCCGTGGGCACGGGCCAGCCGGGTGCGCGAGGGCAGGCGCGAACCGGGATCGAACTCGCCGCTGAGGATGCTGCTGCGCACCACGTCGGCTACGCCTTGGTAACGCGGTCGCCCGTCCACGGCTACGACGCTCCCGGCGCCGTGCCTTCCCGCAGGCCGGTGACTCTCAGCGCGAAGTCGAGCTCGACCGCCATCTGGCCGATGCTCTCCTCCACGACGAACGATCCGTGCCCGGCGTCGAAGCGGTAGACCTCGTGGGGCGTGCCGAGCTCGGCGAGCCGGGAGAGGTAGTTGTCGATCTGCCGGATGGGGCAGCGCGGATCGTTCTCGCCGGCCAGCACCAGCACGGGCGCGCGGACGTCGGCGGCGTAGGTGATGGGCGAAGAGGTCCGGTACCGCTCGGGTACCTCCTCGGGAGAGCCGCCGAACATCGATCGGTCGAAGGCGCGCAGCGCCTCCATCTCGTCGGCATAGGCGGCTTCGAAGTCGGCGACGGGGACCGCCGCGATACCCGCGCTCCAGTCGCGGGGCCTGCGGCCGACCGCGAGAAGTGCGAGATAGCCGCCCCAGGATCCGCCTTCGACGATCAGCCGTTCGGGGTCGGCCAGGCCGCTTCCGACGGCCCAGTCGCGCACAGCGGTGATGTCCTCCAGCTCGGTGACGCCCACCCGGCCTTCCAGGGCGTTGCGCCAGGCGGCGCCGTATCCGGTGGAGCCCCGGTAGTTGACGCGCACCACCGCGAATCCGTGGTCGACCCACGCAGCGACGTCGGGCATGAACGCGTCGCAGTCCTGGGCCTCCGGGCCGCCGTGGACGACGAAGACGGTCGGGTGAGGGCGTTCGCCTTCCGGCAGGGAGACCAGTGCGTGGATGCTCCCGCCGGGGCCGTCCACGTGCACGTCGTGCACGGGAACCGACGGGGGAGCCGCCGGGCCGTCTGGTTCGAGCACCACGTCCCCGGAGGTCGAGCGTACGGCGGGCGGGTGCGCGGAGTCGGACCACGCGTACTCGACGGTGCCGTCGGGGCGTGCCGCAGCGGCCGAAACGACCCCGGGTGGGACGTCGAGGGCGGTGAGCGTGCCTGAAGCCAGCTCGTAGCGGTGCAGCAGCACACGGCCCCGGCTCTCCTGGGAGATCAGCAGCGCCGCGGCGTCGGGTGTCCAGTCGGCGCCCAGCTCGCCGGGCAGCCCGGTGTCGATGTCCTGCTCGGCGCCGGTCACCGGGTCCCAGAGCAGCGGGGCGCGTCGGCCGTCGCGCTCGTGCAGCACCAGCAGCCGGCGGCCGCCGGGTTCGAAGGCCACGGGGGTCAGATCCCGTCCGGGGCCGTCCCACAGGTCGGCGACGGTTTCCGCCGCGTCCGTGTCCTCTCCGCCGTCGGCGCCGGCCCCGTCCAGCACGTCCCGGTGCAGGCGCAGCACGCGCACCGCCATGTTCCGGCTGTCGCCGTGCTCGCTGTGGGCCAGCGCCAGCAGCGACCCGTCGTCGGACAGGTCGGACACCGAGCCCTCGCAGCGGTGCGCGTAGACGGTGCGGGTGCGCGCGGCCGCACCGGCGGCGCCCGCGTGTGCACTGAAGCCGGCGTCGGTCGAACGGCCCGCGACGGCGAACCCGTCCCTGCCCAGCGCCAAGCCGCCGATATAGGAGGGGCTGAGGCCGGGCAGCGGGGTCTCCGCGGTGCCCCCGGCGAACGGCTGGCGGCGCCAGACGCCGAACTCGTCGCCGTCGGTGTCGTCGAACCACCACACCCAGGTGCCCTCGGGATCGAGCGCACCGGCCCCGGTGCCGGCGGGGCGTTCGGTCAGCTGCCGCCGCCCGCCCGTCGCGCGGTCCCAGGCGTGCAGCTCCCATGTGCCGCTGATATTGCTCCGGAAAAGGGAACGGTCCGGCGCATCCTTCGCCCACGAGGGAAGGCTGACCCTGCCCGCGCGGAACCGCTCCTGCCAAGGCTCACCCATGATCTCCAGTAAAGCAGCCTGTGCGGGCCTGATGTGCGCGAATCGATCATCGAGGCGTTCGCGCGGAGGCGATCAGCGGGGCACGGCCATGTCCGCGGGCGCCATCGCGACACCGTCGGCCGTCAGCAGCCGGTCCACCAGCGCGGGGTCGTAGTCGGCCAATCCGGCCTCGTTGAGCACGACCATGTCGGTGGGGTGGGGCAGGACGTCGCGCGTGTGCCCTTGGCAGACACCGCCGATCTCCGCGGGGTCGGGGGCGAATCCCTCTGGTACTGCGCAGGGCCGCAGCGCCCGGTAGATGTGCATGCGGAACCAGAACGGCCCGCTTTCGCCGGTGCGCCCGCGGATGTCGTAGATCCCGGTGGGCGCCAGCGGTCCCAGGATCACCCCCGCCTCTTCGGCGGCCTCGCGGCGCGCGGCCTGCTCGGCGCTCTCGCCCTCCCGGACGCGTCCGCCCGGCAGCAGCCAGTGGCCCGCGAACACGCCCCGGTTCTGCAGCACGAAGGTCAGGGTGCGATCGGGCCCGGGTGCGATGGCCGCGGCGGTCAGCAGCGGGGCGGGGGCGCCTGAAGGGCGGGCGGGGGTCGTCATGCGGGGGATCTCCTGGACGTCGCTGGGGGACGGCTGAGGCCGAGTGCGGAGCCCAGCTTTGCGCATGCACCGAGGCCGACGCCACCGCGGGGTCCCGCCGCGCCTATCGGGGCGGCGTCCCGCGCATGCGCAGGCACACGCGGTTCCACGTGAAACCGGCCACGCGCCTGCCGCGGTACTCCGCGGGAATCCCGTGGTCAGGGCCGCCGCACGGGGTGCGGCACCCGAAAGAAGGCGAGGCGCGGCGCCTCCTGCGAGGGAGCGGCGGGTCCGGCACACGACGGCGCCCGCCCCGCGGACGGGACGGGCGCCGCCGTGTTGCGCGAACCGGCTAGACGACGATCCGCACCGGGTTCTCCAGAACCTCGGCGAGGTCCTTGAGGAAGGCCGCTCCGACCGCGCCGTCGACCGCGCGGTGGTCCACCGACAGTTCCAGGGACATGGTGGTGCGGGCCACGACCTCGCCCTCGTGCACCACCGGCTGCCGCTTCATCGCGCCCACGGCCAGGATCGCCGCTTCCGGCGGGTTGATGACCGCCGAGAAGCTGTCCATCCCGTACATGCCGAGGTTGCTGACGCTGAAGGTGCCGCCGCTCATCTCCTGCGGCTTCAGCTTGCCGTCGCGGGCGCGCTCGGCGAGCTCGCGGCTGCGCGCGCCGACCTCGGAGAGCGGCGTCTTGTCGGCGTCGTGCAGCACCGGGACGATCAGTCCGGCCTCCACGGCCACCGCGACGCCCACGTTGATGCGGCCGTGCTGCAGCAGCTTCTCGTCCACCCACGACCGGTTGACCTCGGGGTGGGTCCGCAGTGTCGTGGCGCAGGCCTTGACGATCAGGTCGTTGAAGCTGATCTTGTCGCCGGTGCTCTCCAACTGGGCGTTGATCTGGGACCGGAACGCCTTGAGCGCCTCGGCGTCGATCGTGCGCCGCAGGTAGAAGTGCGGGGCCTCCTGCTTGCTCTGGACCAGGCGGCGTGCGATCACCTTGCGCACGTTGCTCACCTGGACCTCGGAGGAGTCCCGGCCGTCGTCGTAGGCCTGCCGGTCGGCGGCTGCCGCCGGCGCCGCCGCTTGCGGAGCCGCAGCGGCCGCCGGCGCCTCGGCCGGGCGCTGCTGGGCGGCGGCCTCGATGTCGGCGCGCACGATCCGGCCCTTGGGCCCGGAACCGCTGATGGACGCGATGTCCACGCCGTACTCGCGGGCGAGGCGGCGCGCCAGCGGGGAACTGCGCGGGCGCGTGCCCTCCTCGCCGCCGGAGCCGCTGGCGTCGGAGCCGGACGCGGCGGGCTGCGGCGCCTGCGCCGGCTCCCCGGCCCCCTCCTGCGACCGGCCGTCCTCGGCGGGCCCCGGCTCGGCGGGTGCCGCCGCTCCCCCGGAGGAGGGCTCCTCGGGAACCGCGTCGGGCGTGTCGCCGAGGTAGCCGATCACCTCGCCGATCGGGACCGTGTCTCCCTCGGAGACCGTCTGTTTGACGAGGTAGCCGTCCTCATAGGCCTCGTACTCCATGACGGCCTTGTCGGTCTCGATCTCGACCAGCACGTCGCCCGAGGCGACCTCCTCGCCGACGTTCTTGACCCAGGAGCTGATGACGCCTTCCTCCATGGTGTCGGAGAGGCGCGGCATGTAGATCTCTGACATCGTGTGGTTCCCCTTCACCCGACTCGCTTGCCCACAGCGCTCAAGGTCTCCTTGACGGCGGTGGTGATCGACTCGGTCGACGGCAGCGCCGCGTTCTCCAGCGGCTTGGCGTAGGGGAGGGGCACCTCGGCCATGGCCACCCGGCGCACCGGGGCGTCGAGGTAGTCGAAGGCGCCCTCCTGGATGGATGCGGCGACCTCGGCGCCGATGCCGTAGGTCAGCCAGTCGTCCTCGGCGATCACCGCGCACCCGGTCTTGCGGACCGAGTCCACGACGGTCTGCCGGTCGAGGGGGCGCAGACTGCGCAGGTCGACGACCTCCACGCTGACGTCCTGCTCGGCCAGCTCCTCGGCGACCCGCAGACTCATGGCGGCCATGCGCGAGTACCCGATGAGGGTGATGTCGCTGCCTTCGCGGGTGACGGCGGCGCGGCCGATTTCGGCGACCGATTCGTCGCCGTCGGGAACCTCGCCCTTGGAGTTGTACAGACCCAGGTTCTCCAGCAGCATCACCGGGTCGTCGTCGCGGACGGCGGCGCGCAGCATCGCGGCGGCGTCGGCGGGAGAGCTGGGGGCGAGGACCTTCAGCCCGGGGACGAAAGCGTAGAAGAGCTCGATGTTCTGGGAGTGCGTGGCGCCGAGCTGCTGCCCGCCGCCGCCCGGCGTGCGGATCACCATCGGCACGCTGGTCTGGCCGCCGAACATCCCGTAGACCTTGGCGGCGTGGTTGATGATCTGGTCGACGGCGATCAGCGAGAAGTTGATCGTCATCAGCTCGACGACGGGGCGCAGCCCCATCATCGCCGTTCCCACGGCGGCGCCGACGAAGCCCTCTTCCGAGATCGGGGTGTCGCGCACCCGCTGCTCGCCGAATTCGTTCAGCAGCCCTTCGGTGATCTTGTAGGAGCCCTCGAAGAGCCCGATCTCCTCGCCGAGAAGCAGCACGTCGTCGTCGCGGAGCATCTCCGCCCGCAGCGTGTCGCGCAGGGCTTGGCGGTAAGTGATCACAGACATGTACCCGCTCCTTGAGGTCTATTCGGCGAACACCGGGTCGGCGGGCATGCGGCGCGACTCGTTCGCCACGGGGGTGGCGTAGGTGTAGTCGAACAACGTGGAGACGTCGGGGGAAGGACTGTTCTCCGCGAAGTCGGCGGCGTCGGCGACCTCCTCCTTGACCGCGTCGGAGATCTCCTTCTTCTTCTCCTCGGTCAGCACGCCGGCCTTCTCCAGATGCTGCTCGAACGCGGCGACGGGGTCGTTGGCGCGGGCCTCGGCCACCTGCTCCTCGGTGCGGTACTTGGCGGGGTCGACCACCGAGTGCCCCTTGAGGCGGTGGCTCGTGCACTCCAGGATGTAGGGCCGCTGCTCGGAGCGGGCCTTCTCGACGACGTCGGCGGCGGCGTCGCGCACCGCGAGCACGTCGCGGCCGTCGACGCGCACGCCCTCGATGCGGAAGGCCGAACCCCGCTTGTACAGGTCGGGTTCGGCCGAGGAAGCGTCGACCGAGGTGCCCATGCCGGTGAAGTTGTTCACGATGGTGTAGACGATGGGCAGGTTCCACAGCGACGCGAGGTTGAGGGACTCGTGCCAGGCGCCGATGTTCGTGGTGCCGTCGCCCATCTGGCACATGACGACCTCGTCGCCGCCGCGGTAGGTCACGGCGAGCGCGGCGCCGGTGGCCAGAGGCAACTGGCCGCCGACGATGCCGTAGCCGCCCAGCATGCGGGCTTCGGTGTCGTACATGTGCATGGAGCCGCCCCAGCCTTTGGCGACGCCGTCGCTGCGGCCGTAGAGCTCGGCCATGACCCGCCGCGGGCTCATGCCCTTGAGGATCGCGTAGCCGTGGTCCCGGTAGTTGGTGTAGAGGTAGTCGCGCTCTCGGAGGGCGTCCATGAGCCCGACGACCGTGGCCTCCTCGCCCAGGTTCAGGTGGCAGTAGCCGCCGATGCGGGCTTGGGTGTAGGCCTGTCCCGTGCGCTCCTCGAACCGGCGGACGAGGACCATCCGCCGGTAGTAGTCGAGTAGTACGTCGGGTTTCTCGTCGGCGACACCGGGGGTGGTGCCGCCGGCGGCCGGGGTGGTGCTGTCTTTCCGGCTCCGCCGGCGGCCTCCCGTGCTCTTAGCGGTGCCGCCGCCCTTCGCCTTGGCCGTGTCAGCCATGCTGGTGCCTTTCTACGTGCGGAGGCGGCTTTCCCGGGCCGGTGGGTCCGGGAGAGCCGCAACCCGGGATCGCGGTCGGAACCGGGGCCCGGGAGAGGGTGCGCCGACGCCGGGCTCGATCGGCGGGGCGCGCAAGTGGCTGGTAGCTGTTCGTGGCTGGACTCGCGGTCCGCCCGCCTCCCGAGTCACCCTTCCCCGGTTCCGGGCTCGGGTCACCCGTTTCGGTCGGCTCGTGTAGCTCCGTCGACCCACATAGCGTGTGACGTGTGTCGTGGCACACCCTACGTATTGATCGATGATCGATCAATACGACTTTACGGGATGCGCACGGCGAATCGGGCAGGTGGCGCGGTGCGCACCGCCGGGGTCACTGGGCGTGTCCGGACGTCTTAAGGGCGGCCTCGACGTAGTTGAGGACGTGCTCGCGCACCATCCGCCCCACGTCCGGGTCGCCTCTGCGGAACGCGTCAGTGATCTGCGCGTGGTCGACGGCCTTGGCGTGCAGCTCCATGCTGAGCCACCGCACCGACAGCCGGGTCCACACTTCCACCCCCAGCGACTCCCACGTGTGGGACAGCACACTGTTGTCGGCGGCGCGGACGATCTCGCGGTGGAACTCCACGCTGTGCTTGATCTGCTCCTCGACGTCGCCGTCGGCGGTGGCGCGCCGCAGCGACTCGACCTCGCGCTCCAGCGGACGCGGATCGGCCGACAGCCGCGGCGCCGCCAGCTCGGCCGCTACCAGCTCCAGGCCCGCGCGCACCGGGTAGATCTCGGCCATGTCGGCTACGCCGAAGTCGCGCACCCGCGCGCCCTTGTTGGGCACCGACTCGATCAGGCGCAGGTTCTCCAGTTCGCGCAGCGCCTCGCGCACGGGCGCCTGGCTGACGTTGAACTCGCTCGCCACGCGGCGCTCGACGATGCGCTCGCCCGGTTGCCAGCGGCCCGACAGCAGCCCGTCCACCAGCATGCGCCGGATCTGTTCCCGCAACGGGTTCCGGGCCAAGCGGGCGGGGTCCTCCGGCCACTGGGGGAGGTCGACCATCAACGGCCTTTCTGCTCAGAGCCCCGGGCAGGGCGTCGCGCGATCGAACGTCGTCGGGGGGGATGCCACCACGAAGCGTGCCATACGCGGCGCCGCCGACACCCCTGCCGGGCTCCCCTCCGCAGCGCGACCGCCGCCGGTCGGCAGCGGGGTGAACAGTGTCGGGGAGTGTGCTGACGATCGGGTGAATCCCGAGGTCGTCGGCGCGGCGCTGTGCGAATGTCAGTGCCGCGCCAGGTGGCGGGACGCTATGCTCGGCGGTCGGAAATGTTCCTCGACTGCTGGGTAGCGTGACCGTGTGCACCGATCCTGCGGTGCGGCCGTCCCGATCCCGGGGAGGCCTCGACCATCGCGTCCCCGACGCCCCAGCGCCTACGTTCCCTGCCCGATCCAGACCGAGCGGCGAGCCCGTCCCCCGACGCACGAACGTGCCGCAGGCCAGCCCACGAATCGTGAGACAGCACTGAGCACATGATGCATACATTGCGGATCCGGCCGAACCCGCCGCTGAACGCCGGGATATCCAGGCCCCTGTCGTGGGCCGCCCGACGTCCGCCCGGAACCGGGTCCCGGGCCTCCGACGGCGGTGCCGTGTCCAGGCGTCGCCCCGGGGATCCCCGCGGCGCCTGGCCGAGCGTCAGCGAGATCGCATGGGGGCTGGCCTCCGACAAGGCGGCGATCATGCTCGCTGTGGCACTGATCATCATGACCGTTCTCTCAGCCGGCCCGCTCCACCCTATCGACAATCTGATCAACAACGCACCTCGGCCGTTCTGGCACGAGCTGCGGATGCCGCTCATCCTCGGGCCCGACACCGTCGCCTCGCGTTTCGTCGCGCTTCCGGTACTGGGAGTGACCTGCCTGCAGCTGGCCTACTGGCACCGCTCCTGGCGGCCGATCATCCTGGGCGCCGTCGGCCCCTTCAGCATGGTGTGCCTGGTGGCGTCGATGAAACTGCTGTTCATGCGCAGCCACCCGCGCACCGGCGACCCGTCGTTCTTCGACGATTCCGGGGTCTCCTTCCCCTCCGGGCACGGCGCCAACGCCATCCTGATCTACGGCCTGGTGCTGTTCTTGATCATCCGCTACCGGGCTGCGCGGCCGAACATCGTGCGCCGGCTGGGGTACTGCATCGTGGGCATCGCGGTGCTGCAGGCGATGGTGTCGGTATACCTGCATTTCCACTGGTTCACCGACCTGATGACCGGAATGGTCGCCGGCGGTCTCGCCCTGGTGCTGACCATCCGGCTGGACCGGCTGATCCCCGAAGGGCGCACGGTCTACTGGTGGCCCTGGTACGGGCGCAGCCGGTGGAACGGAGAAGGCCGTTCCGCCGCGGGGGGGTCGGGCGAGGACACCGGCGCCTCGGCCGGGAGCGGCTGACCGCTGCGGCTCCCCGGGGCCGAGGGCGCGCATCGGCCGCCCGGTCGCGGCGGCGCGCCGGATCAGCTGCCGTCGCGCACGTCGGCGAGGCGTTCGGCGGAGTAGGCGATCTCTTCGAAGCGGGCGGTGGCGCCCGAACCGGTGGGGCTCTGGACGCTGAAGCCGACCTCGGCCGACTCGCACAGGGCGAAATAGCGGATCAGTTCCCAGGGGCCTTCGCCGACCCGCGCGTGGAAGGCGTAGGCGGAGCCGAGCCGGCTGACACGCAGCCGCACGTCCTCCGAGCGCGGATCGACCGCGAAGGAGGTGCAGTCGTCGCTGACCCCGCGGTTGACCACCGAGACGATCGTGGGCCGGCCCTGCGGGGACGACTCCAGACACAGTTTCGCCCAGGCGTCGGGGGAGGCGTAGACGAGTAGCACCGCGGCGTCGAATGCGGCGGACATTCCGGCACGCACCAGCGCGCTGACACGGAAGTCGCCGTCGAGACCGCCCACGAGCGCAGGAGCGGTGTCGCGGCGCGCGCCGTCGGCGGGATCGACGAACAGGTCGGTCCCTGCGGCGGCTCCCACCACCAGCCGGTCGTATCCGTCGGCCTCGCAGGGCTCAGGGGCGTTGAGCCGGCGCAGCGGGACCGGGAAGGCGGGGATCACGACGGAGTCGGACATGAGGGCTCCAAGGGGCACGTGTCGCGGGTGCATCACGCGGCAGCGGAAGGGGCGGGGCGGGCCCGCGTCGCGTCGGCGAATTCGCCGGGTTCTTCCGGGAACGTACTGGCGGCCGATCGAATACGGCAAGGGACTGTCGACGGTTGTGCACGGCGGTTCCGAACATTTATGGGAGCGCTCCCGAGTGTTTCCCGCATTCCCCCTGGGAGCACGCGTATGCCCAGTACAACAGGCGCTCCGGTGCCCGGTCCACCCGGTTCGCGGCGTGCGGGAGATCACCGGAACTCCGCCGGATCGGGCGAGCGCCTATGCTGATCCTCGGGTCCGCCGGTTCCGGTGGGCGGGATTCAGCGGTCGGCGGCGGACGAAGAAGGGGAGTTCAGGTGGAACGCGATCCCGGCGGTGCGGAATCGGGACCGGCGCAGGACGCCCTCGGCGGTCCCATGCGCGATCGGTTGCGGAGGATCCCGGTGTTCGCCGGCGCGATCCCCTCGTTCGACCCCGACTCGGCTCCCGAGGACCCGGTCGAGCTGTTCGCGCAGTGGCTCGACCACGCTGTGGACGCCGGCGTTCCCGAGCCGCACGTGATGAACCTGGCGACCGCCGACGCGGCCGACCGGGTCGACTCGCGCTTCCTGATCCTCAAAGACGTCGGACCGCACGGGTGGTCCTTCGCCACCAGTGCGCAAAGCCCCAAGGGGCGCGATCTGAAGGACAACGCCCGCGCAGCCCTCTCCTGCTACTGGCCGCCTGTGGGGCGCCAGGTCCGCATCACCGGCACCGCGGCACCGGAGAGCTCGCGCACCAGCGCCGCCGACTTCCTGGCCCGCTCACCCGACGCCCGCGCCGAAGCGCTGGTAGGCGGGCAGAGCGCCCCGATGGACTCGGTCGCCCGCCACGAGCGCGAGCTGGCCGAGGCCCGCGCCCGCCTCGCCGCCGACCCCGAGCTCGTCGCCCCCGAGTGGACGCTTTACACGCTGCGCCCCGACTATGTGGAGTTCTGGCAGGGCGCCAAGGACCGCAACCACATCCGGCTGCGCTACACGGCCACCTCCGCCGGCGCCTGGGAGCGCACCCTGCTGCGCCCGTGAGGCCGACCGGCGGGGCGCGGCGGCCCGCCCGGATCCGGCGTGGCACCGACGCCCGCGCGACGGCGCGTGTTCGGCTGGAGAGAACGCGCAGGTCGGGGCGCCCGACCTCGCGGCGCCGGGCGCCGCCCGACCCGGCTCGGGCGGGGGAGCGGCTCCCACGCCAGGGAGGCAGCACATGCCGATCACCGACACCCTGTTCGACGACTTCATCCACGTCCGACCGCGATTGACCATCCTGGTCAGGCTCGCGCGCGGGGGCTGGGTCGAGTTCACTCAGGTGCGCCAGAGTGTCGGGTGCAGCGATTCGGCGTTGTCCAAGCAGGTCAGCGCGCTGCAGGAGGCCGGCTACACCGAGGTGTGCAAGATGACCGAGCGCCGGCGCCGCCGCACGTGGATCCGGCTGACGGAACAGGGCCGGTCCGCCTTGCTGCGCCATCTGGACGCGTTGGAGCGCCTCGCAGCTCAGGTTCGCGGCCCGGTGTCGCACCGCCGACCGTGAACCACCGGTGAGGCGTTTTCCGGTCGATCGCTTAGCCCGGAATGTGGTCGGCCTGTATTGCGACAGTGGGTTCGAAAGTATCGGATAGCGATCGCATTCACGTCTCACGTTCCCGTGATCGCTGCGTGGTGCGATCGCGAGTACGTGGGTAAAGGTCTGCACGTGTGCACGGTTTCGGTTCGTCCCAATAGGGGGTCGACGATCCGATAGTTTCGAATTCACAGTCGAGACATAGCGAAGTTCCTGGTGTGCGGCTCGCGTGAATTGCGGGGTCAGATTGGTCCGGAATCTCTTCTTTTCGAGCCTTCAGAACCGGTGTTACGTTCATCACGCTCATGAGCGGGGGAGCTCCCACCTTCGGATTCCATCGGACTCGCGCACCTGGAGGTGCCTGACGTGAGACTCGACAGACACGGGGGTCACGAGACCCCGCGCCGCACCCGTGCGGGCAGCGCCCGGCGGGTCACCGGCGCGGCGCTCGCGGCGTTCCTGGGGGCGGCGGTTCTGGCGCCGGCCGCGCCGGCGGCCGCCGATTCCCCGCTCCGGGACCACGCCGCTCAGCAGGGCTTCGAGATCGGAGCGGCGCTGGCCTCGGACCATCTGCAAAACGACAGCCAGTACGCCGATCTGGCGGGCTCGGAGTTCAACGCCGCCACGCCCGAGAACTCCATGAAGTGGGAGTCCACCGAGCCGTCCCGCGGCCAGTTCGACTTCGGCAACGCCGACACCTTCATGGACTTCGCCCAGCAGAACGACCAGAAGGTGCGCGGGCACACGCTGGTGTGGCACAGCCAGCTCCCCTCGTGGGTGGAGAACGGCAACTTCAGCCAGAGTGAGCTGCGCTCGGTGATGGAGAACCACATCGACGAGGTGGCAGGCCGCTACGCCGGCGATATCGCCTACTGGGACGTCGCCAACGAGATCTTCATGGGCGACGGCTCGTGGCGGAACTCGGTCTTCTACGACACCCTCGGCCCCGACTTCGTGGCCGACGCGCTGCGCATGACCGCCGAAGCCGACCCCAACGCCGAGCTGTGGCTGAACGACTACAGCATCGACGGGATCAACGCCAAGAGCGACGCCTACTACAACCTGATCCAGGACCTGCAGTCCCAGGGTGTCCCGATCGACGGCATCGGCCTGCAGGCGCACCTGATCAACGGTCAGGTTCCGGGCGACCTGCAGCAGAACATCCAGCGCTTCGCCGACCTCGGCATCGAGGTGGCCATCACCGAGCTGGACGTGCGCATCGACATGCCGGCCGACCAGAGCGACCTGGAGCAGCAGGCGCAGGACTACCGCACCGTCATGGACGCCTGCGGCGCGGTCGACGGCTGTGTCGCCGTGACCGTCTGGGGTGTCTCCGACCAGTACTCCTGGGTCCCCGACACCTTCGACGGCCAGGGCGCCCCGCTGCTGTTCGACGACAACTACCAGCGCAAGCCCGCCTACGACGCCGTCCACGAGGCGCTCGGCGGATCCACCGGCGGAGAGGACCCGGGTGACGAGGACCCGGGTGACGAGGACCCGCCGCCCTCCTCCGGGCCGTGCGACGTGTCCTACAGCGTCGCCAACGAGTGGGGATCCGGTTTCACCGGCCAGATCACCGTGACCAACGACGGCGGCTCCGCGCTGAACGGCTGGGACCTGGAGTTCGACTTCCCCGGCGGGCAGCAGATCACCAACGGCTGGAGCGCCGACTGGTCGCAGTCCGGCTCCACCGTGACGGCCTCGAACACGGACTGGAACGGCAGCCTACCGGCCGGGGAGTCGGTGAGCATCGGCTTCAACGCCGACCACAGCGGCAGCAGCGCCGAGCCGGACTCCTTCACCCTCAACGGGGAATCCTGCTCGGTCTCCTAGCCCCGACCCCGCCCGGGCCACGCCGGTACCGGCAGTGACCGGTGCCGGGGCCGGGCACGGAGACCACCGGATCGGCCGGTCCGCATCCCCCATTCCGGCCGACCCGGGAGAGGCCCCCGCCGCCCTGCGGCGGGGGCCGACTCGCGGTTCCCGAGCTGCCTCCGCGGCGTGCGCGGCGCGTGCGCAACCGCGGTCACGTCTGCCGAATCTGTCGGATTCGCCGGTTTTCCGGTGAACCGCGGCTCCGGAACGGTCGTCACACGGGGCAGTGCGGCACCGGAACGCGACCGGTGCCCCGACGATCGCAACAGGAAGGCAGTCTGCACGTGCGACCGCTCTACCGAGCCCTCATCCCCTTCGCATTGGTCCTCGCCGCCGGAACCGGCTGTTCCGCCGGCGAATCGGCCGAAACGAGCAGTGCCGAACAGCCGTCGCCGACCGCGCAGCCGAGTTCCGGCCCGGGGGCCGAAGAGGCCGCCGCGGAGACGGCCCGGACGTATGTCGCCGCCATGGAGGCAGGCGACGGCGAAGCCGGGTGCGGCGTCGTCTCCGCCGAGATGCGGGCGGCCCTCGCGGATCTGGCCGCACAAGAGGAGGGGCGGGATTCCTGCGCCGCCGGTTTCGCGGCCTTCGCCGCCGACCGGGCCCACGTGGGCGGCATGGAGGTCGGCGAGGTGACGGTTCCGGTCGACGGCGAGACCCCGCGCGACGCGCCCGCCGCCCACGCCGAAATCGTCTATCCCGAGGGTGTGGACAACGAAACGGGGATGAAGGCGGACGGTTTCGTCTTCTACCACGTCGACGGGGCCTGGGTGGTGGACATGGACGTGCGCTGACGCCGGATTCCCGGCTCGCTCCACTGCCGCCGCGCGCCGCTTCCGGCGACGTCCGCGCACATGTCCGCACGGACGGTGGTTAGGCGGTAGGTGACCCGCTGCCCGGGCGCTGGGCCCGCGCCGCTGCGCTCGCAGAGCGGAGCGGCACGGGGCGGGAACGGAACGGAATCGGGTTGGGCATGGGATCAGACGACAGCGAGCGGGCGAAGACGAAGGCGAGGACCACGGTCGGCGTCGTGTCCATTCCGGCTATCGGCGGCGCTGGGCCGCAACGTGCGCGGCGTCGTCGCCCAGCTCATCGCGGACATGCTCACGTCCGACGTCCGCGTCAGGATGCGCGGCCGTCCCGTACCCAAGGGGCGCCGCCTGCCCGCCCTGTCGCGCCGCTTCCGCCGCATCGCACCCGAGTAGCCCGGCATCGATACGCGCATTCTGGCCTCCCGCGGCAGGGCGCGGCTGCTGGTGGGCATGGTGCGCAACAACCGGCCCTGGCAACTGGTGTTCGGCCTGACCGGGCCGCTGGTGGGCGCCTTCGCTCAGCGCGTTCGACACGATCGCCACCACGGTGTGGGAGCTGGCGACGACCGTGGGCGCGTCCCGGCTGGCCGCGGCCGTGGTCGGATCGATACTGGTCATGCTGGTGTCGCTGATCGTGTACCACAGCCTGTGGGAGCCGACCCGGGGCCGGCGGCGGCGATCCCGACGGCTCCGACGACCTGTAGGCGCCCCCGTCAGCGCCCCGGCGCGCGTGTCCCGGCCGGTGCCCCTCCTGCGGCGCCCGGCGGTTGCGCTCCGGTACGGCGGTGGTGCTGGGCCAGCGCGGCGCCGGCGATGACGACCAGGGCACCGACCGGCTGGTTCCAGGCCAGGTGCTCGCCCATCAGGAGGACGCCCGCTCCGATGGCGACGATCGGCGCCAGGTAGGTGACGGTGGAAGCCACCGTCACCCCCGCCTCGCGGATGACGCCGTACTGCAGCAGGAACGCGGCCCCGGTACCGAACACGCCCAGAGCCGTGACTGCGGCGACGGCGTGCGGGGGCAGTTCCTGCGGGGCGTCGGTGAACACCAGCGCGACGACCGCGATCTGCACGGTCCCCGTCAGCAACTGCGCGGTGACCAGTTCCAGCGACGAGTACCCGCTGCCCGCGACGAAGCGCCGCAGGTAGGGGGTGCCGATCCCGTAGCCGACGGTGGCGCCCAGCGCCATGAGCAGACCGGCCGCGCTCGCCCCCGCGAAGCCGGTCCAGACGCCGAAGACGACGAGTACGCCGAGGAAGCCGACGAGCAGTCCTGCCGTGCGGGTGCGTGTCGGGCGCTCGTCCGGCAGCAGCAGGAGTGAGAACAGTACGACGAACAGCGGTGTGGCCGCGTTGACGATTCCGCTGACCGCCGACGGGATCAGCTGCCCGGCGTAGCCGTAGAACGTGAACGGCACCAGGTTGACGATGAAGGCGGTCACCGAAAGGTGGAACCAGATCCGCGCGCCGCGCGGTAGGCGGCTGCCGCTCAACAGCAGGAAGCCGGCGAGCGGGACGACGCCGGTGAGCATGCGGCCCAGCGTGATCTGGACGGGCTCCAGGTACTGCCCGGAGATGCCGATGAACATGAAGCTGGTGCCCCAGACCAGCGCGAGCAGCAGGAACTTCAGCCGCCAGTCGACCGCGGCCCGCGGCGCCGTGCCCCCGGCGGACGGCTCCGGCGCCGTGCCGATCGGATCGGAGGGCGGGGCGGGGGATGCGGCGGTTCCGGTGGAGTCGCGCCGGGACGGATCGAGGCTCATGCCTCAAGGGGTATCGTCGCCCGCACGGTTAGGTCTACTTGATTCTTCTTAATCTTGTGGTTAGTGAAACTTAAGTGTTGCTGTCTCGGGCCGGGCGGGAGGCGCCGGAGTGCGCCCGGCGCGATACGCGGTGGCGCGCCGGGCCGGTGCTGACCTGGGACGGTCCGTTCGTCGGATCGCGTGGGCGGCCCGCACCGGTCGCGGGGGCCGCCCTCGCCCTCCTCGCTGCGGTCGGCTCCGCTGCCGTGGGCTGTGGGGAGGATCTCGTCGCGGTGGCGCCCCGCGGTCCGGACGTCGCGCCGGGACGCCCCGCGTCCTCACCCGGCCGGCGCGATCGCGCGCAGGCGGCCGCTGAGTTCCGCGGCGTAGAAGTCGAAAAAGCCGTCGGGGTCGGGTCCGGCGTTGACCAGAGCGAGCCGGTCGAACCCCGCGTCGGCGAACTCCTGGACGGCGGCCACGTGGCGCTCGGGATCGGGGCCGTAGCCGAACGCCGACCGCATGTCCTCCGTGCGGACGAAGGCGGTCGCGGCCTCGAAGTTCACCACGTCGGGCAGTTCGGCCTGCACCTTCCAGCCCGTCACGCCGAAGCGGAACATCCGGTGCGCGGACTCCAGGGCGGTCTCCTCGTCGGCTGCCCAGGACAGCGGCACCTCGGCGTAACATGGTCCGCTGCCGCCGGCCTCGCGATAGGCGCGCACCGGTCCGGGATCGGGCTGGGTGGCGAAGACGCCGTCGCCCAGTTCCGCGGCCACCCGTGCCGACGACGTGCCGCTGATCGCGACCGCGATCTCCGGCGGGGTTTCGGGTAGGTCGTATACCTGGGCGTCGACCAGCCGCAGGTGTCTGCCCTCGAATGAGCGGTTGCCGCCCCGCCACAGCAGCCGGATGATCTGCAGCGACTCCCGCAGCATCTCGTGGCGCTCGCCGACCGAAGGCCACGGCTTGCCGACCACGTGCTCGTTGAGCTGCTCGCCCGCCCCGACCCCCAGCACGAAGCGGCCGTCGGACAGCAGCGCCGTCGTCGCCGCGGCTTGGGCGATCACAGCAGGGTGGTAGCGGATGAACGGGCAGGTGACACCGGTGGCCAGGCCGATGCGCCGGGTGCGCGCGGCGATGGCCGCCAGGATCGACCAGGCGAAGCCGGAATGCCCGTGGCTTCGCAGCCACGGGTGGTAGTGGTCGCTGATCTCGACGAAGTCGAAGCCGACCTCCTCGGCGCGCTCGGCCTGGCGCACCATCTCCTGCGGCGAGTATCCCTCGGCGAACAGTTTGTAGCCGATCAACATGCTTCCCCCACCCCGGCAACGGCGGCCGGCCGGCCACCGTCCCGCACGCGGCCGCCGGTGCCTTCCCGCGGATCGAACGACGTCGCAACCGCGTCGCCGCTACCCGAGGTGACCAGAGGGCATGCGCCGCCGGCGGGCGCACCCCGCCCGCCGGGCGGATACGCGGGCGCCTCAGGCCAGGACGGTGATGCAGAAGGGGCGGCCCGCGGGGTCCAGCAGCACCCGCCACCGGTCGGGATCGGGCTGGAACCAGGGCTCGGCGGCACCGAGCGCCGACATCCCGGGCTGGGCGGCGTCCACGTCGTCGACGCTCGGTTCGATGCGGGCCTGCTTCTCCTGCTCGGGATCGGGCCAGGTCGGGCGGCGGTAGTCGTCCAGGCGGCTGAACTCCAGCCCGGCCGAGCTCTCCTGGCCGAGAGGCGCTGCTGCGGCGCACGCAGGAGCTGGTCCGGCAGAATACGGACGCTCATCAGCCCTGACACGGCTCCCGACCCCGCCTGCCTGCCGAGAGCGGCCCTCACTCCCCGTAGGCGGTACTCACCAGGCGCGGCCGGCCGTCCTCGGACTCCTCGACGCGGACGTCGCCGTTGCTGGCAGCGGCGCTGTTGAGGATCTCGTTGCGGTAGCGCCGCGCAGTCCGGGGAGCCACGCCGATCTGCCCGGCGATCTCCTCGTCGGTGATGTCGGGGATGGTCTCCATGAGTTGGCGGACCCGCTGGCGCTTCTCCTGCGAACTGGCCCTCGGCAGGGAACGCGCGTTGCGCCGCGGGGGCGCATCGGTAGCCGCCGGTTCCGGTTCCGCGTCGGACTGCGGTTCGGCACCGATCTCCACGGGAGCGGTCGGAGCGGGGTCCGATTGCGGTACCGGATCGGTTTCGGGCTCAGCGGCGGGTGCGGATCCGGTCGCCGACTCGGGGGCCGGCTCCGGCTCGCCGACCGCGCCGGCGGTGTCCGGCTCGCCGGTTCCGTCGCGGCCGGAGGCGGTCCCGGCGGCCGGGGATACGGCGGCCTCCGTCGCCGCCGACTCCGGTTCGTGCTCGGCGGCGAAGCCGGATGCCGGCCCGGGCGCCTGGAACACCGGGGTGTGGCCGCGTTCGGCGTGGTCGTCGCCGGCTCCGGCCGCCGCGGCCGCCGCGTCGCTCTCCCGGCTCCCGGCGCCTCCGTCGGCGGTCGTGCCGGTCCTGTTCGGCGCCTCGCCGGTGCCGTGAATGGGAACGGCGCGCCACTGCGCACCGTCGGCGTCCGGGGCGGCCGGAGCGGGGACCGCGTCGCCCTGCAGCACACGAGCTTCGTCGGCGGTCATCGCGACGCGCGAGGCGGTCATCGCGCGGATGATCCGGAAGGCGGCGGGCAGGTCGTAGCCGTTGTCCAGCATCCACTTCAGGTGGTGCGGGGTGGCGCGGCGCCATCGGCGCGCGTACTGCTCGCGCAGCATCGCGTAGGCCAACTGCCGCTGCTGCTCGCGTTCCAGCGCATCGGGGTAGGAGGTCAGGCCCGATCCGAGCATCAGGCGGGCGACCTTGAGCGTGGACAGCGGATGGGCGATCCAGCGTCCGGCGGGGATGCGGTCGGCGGACGTGCCGTGGGCGAGCCCGGCCAGGTGGCGGACCCAGGCGGCCACGCCTTCGGCGATGAGGATGATGACCACCGGCGGCCCGGCGTGGCCCAGGTACGACGACGTGGTCCCTTCACCCTGGGAGACGTTGAGCACGATGGTGATGGCCGAGAGCCCGTAGGCCGACCAGCGGTTCAGGGGGTGGCGGCGGCCCTGCCACTCCATGACCAGGTCCATCGCCAGGAAGTAGACGATGACGGCGTCGATGCCCAGCGGGAACAGGAACCGCAGGTCGCCGCCGTTGATCGCGGTGAGCTGGGTGCGCTCCAGCCAGGTGGCCGAGTCGTACAGCGCGGCGTAGCTCATCGTGAAGGCGACGGTGATGAGCAGCAGTGCGGAGGCGGCGATGAGGACGGTGGCGACGAGGTAGCCGCTGTGCAGGCCGGAGTCGGAGTCGGCGGTCCTGGAGGGCCGCCGGGCGAGCAGGGTGCGCAGGCCGGAGAGCGCGACGATCACCAGCAGCAGCGCGGCCGCGGCGATCACCCACCACGGCACTTGGGAGGTCCACGCAGGCATCAGGTCTCAACTCCCGAATCAGGACACACAGCACTGGACCCACGCGAGTCTGGCAGAGTCGGATCTCGTTCACGTGTCCGTGCGGCCGCAGACGGGCCGCCGTGCTGTGCGCGCGAGTGTGCGTCGGGGCGGCCGGTTCCGGCGCCGTCCCCGGCGGTCGGCGGCAGGGCCGCCGCGACCGCTGCGGGGATCCGTTCAGGGCGCCGCGAAAGCGAGGGGAGGGGCGCACGGTCCGGACGGGAGAACGATCGGCACCGGGGCGATTCCGGTGCACCGGCTTTCGCGACAGCATAGCCAGCGCCGCCCGGCGCACATGTCGGCGGGTGCCCCTCGGCCGCGGCCTGCCGGCGCGGGTCAGGCCCCGAGCGCGGAGTGTTTCACGGCGGTGAGGAAGGCGGCCCACTCCGTCCGGGTGAACGAGAGGTGCCCGTGGTGGGGGCGCGTGGAATCGCGCACGGCCGTGTCCTCGGCGAGAACGGCGCATTCGACGCATTCACCGCCGTTGGTGCTGTAACTGCTCGTGCGCCAACCGGCGCGGGCGCTGGGATCGCTCATCCCGCGCTTCCTCTCGTGGGGGATACGTCGGCATTCATTCTGCCATCGAGGCCAGTAGCGCGGTCGACTCCGCTGGCGAAAGCGCCTTGGCGAGCACAGTGCCGAACATGAGCGTATAGCGGCGGACCTCTTCGGGGGCTTCCGGGACGAGTCCGCTGGTCGCTTGCTCCAGGTAGACGACGTCGGGATCTTCCTGGTCGGGAAATTCCAGAAGGTAGAACGCGCCGTCGAGTCCGGCGTGCGCTCCTGCGGAGAACGGCAGGACGCGTATCGTCACATGGCTGATTTCGCTCAGCCTGACCAGGTGTCGAAGCTGCTTCTCCATGACCGATGCGCCGCCCACCTGGCGGCGGAGGACCGCTTCGTCCAAGGAATCCGACTGGAGGTCTCCAGCATGTCTTGCAGTACACACAGGGGCGACGCGCCGCTCCCACCTCGCCTCCCTCGCTGCCGAGCTGCGCAAGCTCGGTGCTCCGGCTCTCGTCGCGCTCGCCGAGTCCGACCACCCCGTCCCCTACACCGTCCGCGGCGGGCGCCGCGTCGCGGTGGTCGCGGTGCAGGCCGGCGAGGGCTGGTACCTGTTGTGGGGCCGACCGCCGCCCGCGCGCCCGTGGGACGCGGGCCGAACCCGGTGTCGGCATCCGCCTCTCGGCGGCGGCCTGATGGGGCGGGAAGAGCGCCCTGTTCGCTGTACCGGGCCCTCCTCGCGTGTACCGCGTTCCGCACCGGGGGTTAGCCTGCCTTCAGCGTCCATTTTGAGCGGGTTACCATCGCTTACATGCTCAGCCTCGACCGGATGCGCATCCTGCACGCGATCGCAGCCAACGGCTCGCTCAACGGGGCCGCCGAAGCGCTGCACGTGACCAGCTCCGCCGTCTCTCAGCAGCTGTCCAAACTGGAGCGCGAGGTCGGCCAGGCCCTCGTGGAGCGCAACGGCCGCGGTGTGCGGCTGACCGAGGCGGCGCAGATCCTCGTCGAGCACACCGGGCAGATCATCTCGCTGGTGCAGCAGGCCGAAGCGGCACTGGAGTCCCACCGGGGCGAGATCAGCGGGACCCTGGAGCTGGCGTCGTTCGCCTCGGGTGCGCGCGGCCTGGTCACGCCCGCACTGGACATGCTCGCGCACGAACACCCCAAGCTCCGGGTGCGGCTGCGCGAGATGGAACCCGACGACAGCATCCCGGCCGTGGCCCGCGGCGATTCCGACATGGCACTGGCCGTCGACTGGGAGGGTTCGCCCATCCGGCTGCCCAAGTCCATGGTCAAGGCCCCGATCATGCTGGACGTCGCCGACGTCGCGCTGCCGGCCGGCCACCCGCTGGCCCACCGCGACCTGTTGGAACTCGACGAGGTCGTCGGTGAACCGTGGATCAGCTGGGGAACGGGGTCCATCTGCCACGACTGGCTGCAGGGGGTGCTGCGTGCCCGCGGCGCCGAGCCGACCATCGCCCACAGCGTCGACGAGCATCAGACCAAGCTGGCCATGATCGCCGCGGGGCTGGGCGCGGCGGTGATACCGCGGCTCGGCCTGGGGCCGGTTCCCGACGGGGTGCGGCTGGTTCCGGTGCAGCCGGCGCTGACCCGCCAGGTCTTCGCGTTCTGGCGCCATGACGCCGCACGCCGCCCCGCCGTCACAGCGGCCGTGCGCACGCTGCGCGCGACGGCCGCCGCGAACGGCTGAACCGGCCCGGACGCCTCCGGATCGGCGCTCCCGCGACGCCCGCGCCGCGCCCCGCCGCCACCCGCTGCCACGGCCCCGCTGTCCGCCGCACGGATCCCGGGTGCTGGAATGTCGGCCATGCGGATTCTGGCTACGGCCGCGGCGTTCGCCGGACGCTGGTTCGGCCTGCTCATCCTCGCGAGTGCGCTGCTGGGCCTGCTCGTTCCCGACCAAGCGGCTCAGCTCACGCCCTGGATCAGCGCTTTGCTCGGCGTCATCATGTTCGGCATGGGCCTGACACTTCGGCCCGCAGATTTCGCCCCCGTCCTCACCCGGCCGCAGGCGGTCCTGATCGGGCTGCTCGCCCAGTTCACGATCATGCCGGTGGCCGGCTGGGCGCTGGCCCAGACGCTCCAGCTGCCCCCGCTGCTGGTGGTCGGCATGGTGCTGGTCGGCGCCGCACCCGGAGGCACGGCCTCCAACGTCATCGTCTACCTGGCCCGCGGCGACGTCGCGCTGTCGGTGGCCATGACGTCGGTCTCGACGCTGCTGGCCCCCTTCGCCACCCCGCTTCTGGTGCTGTGGCTGGCCGGCTCGACGCTTCCGGTCGACGCCGGCGACCTGCTCGTCTCGATCCTGCAGGTGGTGCTGGTTCCGGTGGTCCTGGGCATCGTGGTTCGGGCTTTGCTGTCCCGCGCCGTGGAGAAGGTGCTGCCGGTGCTGCCGCTCGTCTCGGTCGCGGGGATCATGGTCGTGGTGTTCGCCGTGGTGGGCGCCAACGCCGACGCACTGCTGTCCACGGGCGCTCTGGTGGTGCTCGCCGTGGTCCTGCACAACGTCTTCGGCCTGGCCCTGGGCTACACGGCGGGCGCCGTGCTGCGGCTGCCGGAGTCGTCGCGGCGCGCGGCCTCCATCGAGGTCGGGATGCAGAACTCCGGCCTGTCCGCCGCGCTGGCCACCGCCCACTTCGCGCCGCTGGCAGCACTGCCGGCGGCGCTGTTCTCCGTCTGGCACAACGTCTCCGGCGCCCTGCTCGCTTCGTTCTGGTCCCGCCGCGCCGCGGGGACGGAGGCGCACGGCGCCGGAAGGAACCCCGGTACCGGTCGGACATAACCGGTCCGTGCCCGGGCGCCGCGCGGATGGTGCGCACAGCGCCGAAAGAGATTCGGTCGTGCATCGGGCGTCGGGGGACCGCCCCGGATCCGGGACGCGTTCCCGGCGACCTGCACGGAGATCCGGTCGCGGGGTGCGGGCCGGATCCGGTCAGTCGTTTGCGTCGGCGGATCACCGCACAGCGCGGGATCGCGGCGCTACTGTTCGGCCATGGCATCTCCCCTCAGGGCACGGCGTCTCCCGATCATCGCGGTCGTCGGCGGGCTGCTCCTCACCGGCTGCGGGGTGTTCGGCGGCGGGGTGTTCGGCGGCGGGGACTCCGGCGCCGACGGTGGCGCGAACGGCGGCGGGGGCCAGGAGCCGGTGAACGCCGGCCAGGTCGAGCCCGGCGACAGCGAGTCCCGCGAGACCCTCGCCAGCCAGGACATCGGCGTCGACGGCGCGGATCTGCACATCGCGGTACACGAACTCGCCCGCCGCGGCGAGACCGTCGAACTCACCTTTTCGATCACCCGGACCGGCGACAGCGACAGCGACCCTTCCCTGTCCTTTCTGACTCCCTCGTCCGCGCTCCAGAACGAACTGTCCACCGTGGAGCTGATCGATTCCGAGAACGCGAAGGTGCACCCGGTCGCCCGTGACGGGGACGGCCACTGCGTGTGCTCCGGGGATCTGAACGGCATCGTGCTGTCCCCGGACGACTCCGCCCTGCTGAGCGCCACTTTCGCGGCCCCGCCGGAGGGCGTCGAGAAGATGGGCGTGCGTATCCCCCGTGCCGGAACTTTCAACGATGTCCCGCTCAGCTAGGGCCGCGGCCGGCGCCGGCGTCCTGGCCGCCGCGCTCGTCGCCCTCCCGCAGTCGGCCGCTGCGGAGGAGTACGTACCCGAGCAGGCGGGCACCGAGGTCGACTCGGCCCCGGTCCACGACCTCACCCTCCCCGCTCAGGACCTCGCGGGCGGCGTCGACGACCTCACCCTGAGCACGTCCACCGAGGACGGCTCCATGACCGACTCCGAGAACGCCGAAGAGCGGATCGTGACCCTGGACGCCGACGTCCTCTTCGCCTTCGACGAGGCCGAACTGAGCGACGACGCCCGGAAGACGCTGGAGGACACCGCCGAAATCCTGCGGGACGACGCGCCGAGCAAGACGGTCAGCATCGACGGCTACACCGATTCCAAGGGCGAGGAGTCCTACAACCGGTCCCTGTCCGAGGACCGGGCCGCGGCGGTCGAGCAGGAGCTGTCCTCGCTGCTGGACGGTGCCGACATCACCTTCGAGACGGCCGGGCACGGCTCGGCCGATCCGGTGGCGCCCAACGAGGTCGACGGGGAGGACAACCCGGACGGACGGGCCGAGAACCGCCGCGTGGAGGTCGCCTTCGCCCGCTGACCCGGCCGCGCCGGCTTCCCGGCGGCGCGCGGGCCGGACCGGGCTTCGGGTTTCCACAAGGTGTGGATGTTCCGGCGGTGCGCGCGGGCATGAGTAGCATTCGCCCGAGGCCGCCGGGCGCGGCGGTCCGATTCGTCGGGCATCGGAGGCAGCAGCATGGCTCAGCACCAACCGGCGCCGCCCTACCTGTGGGGGCTGCGCATCACCGCCCTGGTCCAGGCGGCGCTGATCGCGGTGGAGTTCCTGACGGCGGGGCAGCTGCTGATGCAGGAGCTGCTGGGGGAGGAGCTGTCGGCCCTGCCGCTGCACTCGGGTGCCGCCGTCGCGGTGCACGTCGCCGGAGGCGCGCAGGTGCTGGCCGCGGTGCTGCTCGTGCGCCCGGGCAACGGCCCCGTCTGGCCGGCCGTCCTCAGCGCCGCGGCTTTCGGCACCGGCTTCGCCCAGGCCTACTTCGGCAGCCACCTCATGCTCGCCCTGCACGTTCCCGCGGCGCTGCTGCTGGTGGTGCTGGTCCTGATCGTGCTCGTCGGATCGTGGCTGCGTCCCGTCCGCCGGATCCGGGACTGATCGCTCCCGGCACCCGTGCCGCGGCAGGCGAGAAGGGGGAGGGCGCCGGGTGCGCCCTCCCCCTTCTCCTGTCGCCGCGCCCCTGCGCTCGACGGTGCAGGGGGCTGGTGCGCTAGGCCGCGGAGCAGGTCACCTCGGGTTCGCCGTTGGCGCCGCTGTGCGTTCCGGAGAAGCCGAAGCCGGTGCTCTCGCCGGAGTCCAGGGCGCCGTTGTAGCCGGCGTCGCTGATCGTGTAGGTGCCGGAGCCGCCGGAGAACTCCCCGTTCCAGACCCGGTCGACGGACTGGCCGTCCGGGTATTCGACGGTGACCTCCCAGCCGCTGATGTCGGAGCCGGCGGTGACCGTCACGTCGGCTTGGAAACCGCTGGACCACTCGTTGGCCACCGAGTAGTCGGCTTCGCAGCCCTGGCCCGGCTCAGGCGTGGGCTCGGGGTCGGGCGTGGGGTCGGGGCTGGGCTCCGGTTCCGGTTCGGGATCCGCGGCCATCGCCATGTCGTAGGCGAGCTGCGGCACGAATTCGCCCGCACTCGCGGCGCACCCGTCGGCCTCGCCCGGAAGCTTCACCCACAGGAACGCGTCGACGACGGAGCTGCCCGTGTCCGTCGTGCTCTCGGTGCCGAGCGCGCGGCCCTCGGGGTCGCACCATTCCGAGCCCTGCGGGCCGTTGCCGTTGCGGCTGGTGTCGACGACCGCGCGCAGGTCGGAGTGGCCGGTGGCGTCGACGATCTGGCGGGCGTAGGACACCTCGTCGTCGGTCCGGTTGTAGTTGGACGTGTTGGTGGCGACGCCGTGGGCGCTGTTGGCGATGTCGGCGCCGTTGAGCCGCGAGGCGATCTCGCCGGGGGAGTGCCAGCCGGAGTGGCCGGCGTCGAAGTAGACGCGTGCCTGGGAGGAGCCGGCCATGAGGGTCTTGCCCGCATAGGCGATGGAGTCCATGACCTGGTTCTGCTGGCCCTGGTCCATGCAGTCGCTCATCAGGGACAGCACGTCGGGCTCCACGACGATGGTGGCCGGGCGGCCGTCGAGTCCCGCGGCGACCTGGTCGACCCAGTCGCGGTAGGAGGAGTGGTCGGGTGCGCCGCCGCCGCTGTGGTTGCTGCAGTCGCGGTTGGGGATGTTGTAGACGACCATGATCGGCGTCGTGCCGTCGGACTCGGCCGCCCCGACCAGAGCGTCCACCTCACCTTGGACCGAGTCCGGGTTGTACTCGGTGAACCAGGTGCCCTGCGGTACGTCGGCGATGCGGTTCGCGATGACGTCGGCGCGCGAGTCCTGCGGATTGTCGCGGACCCACTGGGCCGCGGCCGTATCCGGGTTGACGTAGAACTCCGACTCTGCGGCCGAAGCGGGCGTCGGGCCGGCCGCCACCGCCGCGGCCGTGATGAGCGCGGCGCCGAGGATCGGGCGCACGGATTTTCGGAACATTGCACGAAGTCCTTATGTCGTTGCGCGGCCCCCGTGGACAGGGAAGGCGCCCACGGCATTGGGAGCGCTCCCATATACCGACGGACCTTAATGGAGGCGAAGCGCTGTGTAAAGGGATGGAAACATCCTGTCATCGGCCGGGCGGATCGTTCGGCCGGTGCCGTTCTCCGGGGCGGTGTACACCGCGGTCGGTTCCCGCGCTACGCCGCGGAGGCGGAGGCGGAGGCCGGGAGGGAAGCGGAACGCGGCGGCGAGAGCGGCCCGGCCGCGCGTGCCCGGGCGATCCCTCACTGCAGCCGCGGGCTGTCCTGGAGCCGGACGATCCGGGAGCACTTCTCGCGCGTGGCCTTGACGATCTCCCCGTTGGGCCGGTCGCTGCGCTGCACCCACTCCCGCGCGTCCTCGGGGCTGCGGCCGCCGTCGAGCTGGCGGTCGATCAGCCGGGCTTCCCGGGTGTCGTCGTCGGCGTCGACATACCACAGGTCGGTCAGCAGCGCCTGTACCTCGCGCCACAGCGGGGCGTCCTCGGCGAGGTAGTTGCCTTCGGTCACCACCAGGCGGACTCCGGGGCCGATCCTCAGCCGGGCCGCGACGGGCTCGTCGAGGGTGCGGTCGAAGTCCGGCGCGTAGACCGAGCCGACGCCGACGGAGTGCAGGCGGCGCAGCAGCGCCAGGTAGCCGCGTACGTCGAAGGTGTCGGGCGCCCCCTTGCGGTCGCGGCGGCCGAGCCGGTCCAACTGCGCGTTGGACAGGTGGAATCCGTCCATCGGCAGATACGCCGCGGCGCCGGCTCCCAGGCCTTGGCAGACCTCGTGGACGAGGTAGCGCGCCAGCGCCGACTTTCCCGCGCCCGGCGGCCCGGCGAGTCCCAGGAAGTCCCGCGATGCGGTCCGTGTGGCCATCCCGGTCGCGTCGGCGGCCAGCTCCTCCAGCAGCATGCACCCCACTCTAGGCAGGCCCCGGGCACGCTGGGCGGGGTACGCCCCGGGACGGCGATTCCCCGGAAACAGGAAAGGGGCGGACCGACCGCTGGTACCCGGCCGCCGGAGTGCGCGTCGACTCCGCAGATGCCCTATGCATATCCGTGTGCAGCGGATTTTGCGCGACCGGTGCGTCGGTTCCGGTCGCTATAGTGGCGCCGTGGTGGTCGGGAGAGTCGTGGAACCGGTTTCTAGCATCGGCTGGATATGTTCCCATACTGCCGAGGGCGCAGAATGGGACCGGGCAGACCGTTCCGCCGCAGGACTCCCGCCGGAGCCCCGGTCACCTCCCGTGGAACGGGGTACTCAGCCCGGGTGGCGCCGTTCGGGAACGTCCGCGGGTCCCAGAGCGTGTGAGCTCACCCCGTACCATCGGCGGTGCCGGGCGGTTCCGGTATCCTGACTGATAGAAAACGGTTTCCAGGCAATGGGCGCAGCGACGGACGATGCAGCACGACGGAATCGGGGTCGACGTGGACGCGGGTGAGGTCGGCGGATCTGACGCCGATCCGCTGGACATCGGCGCTGCGCAGCGCGGACGCGGCCAGACCGTCACCATCCGGGACGTGGCCAAGGCGGCCGGGGTTTCGCCGGCGACGGTCTCGCGGGTGATGAACAACCGCGAGTCGGTGGCCCCGGAGCTCGCCCGGCGGGTGCAGCAGACCGCCGCCTCCCTGGGGTACCGGCCCAGCGCCGTCGCGCAGGGCCTC
This sequence comes from Streptomonospora salina, assembly GCF_014204715.1. NCBI lineage: Bacteria > Bacillati > Actinomycetota > Actinomycetes > Streptosporangiales > Nocardiopsidaceae > Streptomonospora > Streptomonospora salina. The sequence continues at coordinate 2,586,808 of NZ_JACHLY010000001.1, read as the reverse complement.
GCCCGAGGGCGCACCGGACTCGTCGCGATCACCGTTCCCGACCTGGGCAACCCCATGTTCCAGTCGGTCCTGCGCGGTCTCAGCCGGGCCGCGGGGCGGGACGGCTACCGTCTGCTGGTGACCGACAGCCACGAACTTCCGCTGGAAGAGCTGGTATTGGCCCAGGAGAGCAGGCTTAGGGCCGACGGCCTGGTCCTGTGCTCTCCCCGCAGCCACGAGCGCGAGCTGGCGGAACTGGCGCACACGATCGAGCCGTTCGTGCTGGTCAACCGCAGTGTCGCGGACCTGGACGCGCCTACCGTCTCGGTCGACTACGCCTCGGGGATGCGCGCGGTGTGCGCCCATCTGGCCTGGCTGGGCCACAGCCGGGTCGCCTACCTGGAAGGGCCGCGCGCCAGCATCCCCAACCGGGAACGCCGGGAAACACTGCAAGAGGCGGCCGAGGGCCGCTTCGAGCTGCACGTCGTCGAATGCGGGTCGATGCTGGAGGACGGGTTCGACGCCGCCGACCGGGCCCTGGCCACGGGGGCCACGGCGATCGTCGGCTACAACGACCTGGTCGCGCTGGGGGCCCACGGCAAGCTGAACGAGATCGGGGTGCGCGTCCCCGACCAGGTCAGCGTGGTCGGGTTCGACGACATCCCGTTGTCGCGCTATACCGCACCGCGCCTGACCACCGTCGCGATCCCGCAGGAGGAACTGGGACGCGAGGCATGGCAGCGCCTCGCCGCCATGCTCCGCGACGAGGCGCCGCCGGCCGACGTGTGTTTCACACCGCGCCTTGAGGTGCGCCAGAGCACCGGTCCCGCGGCGCGCTAACGCACGACGCGCCCGCACGCACCACCGCAGGCCGGGCGCACGGACCGCGGACGCCCGCGCAGTCGCCGTTTCCGCATCCCCGCTGGTCGTGCCGCGACCGCCCGGCCGGTTCCGCCCCGGACGCCCAGGGTGACGGCACGCATTCGGGGTTGACACGCACGTCACGTTCGCTAGGTTAGAAACCGGTTTCTAACGATCGCCGAGCAACACGAACCGTGTGCGGACGACGTCGGACGCAGCCGCGGCGTGCTCGACGGCGCGGGCGTCGAGGCGACCGGGACCGACGACCACCAGCCCTTCCGCGAACCCCGGAAAGAGACGTCCGGTACGGCCCACGAAGACGACGTCGGCGACAGCTTCGACGCGCTCGACGCCGCCCGCCCTCGAGCAGCCCGAACACGGTGCGGTGCGGATCCGCCCCGCCCCGCCCCGAGAGACGAGGAGTCAGCACGAATGCGTGTGCTAGTGACCGGAGGATCAGGCCGGCTCGGACGCGACGTCCTGCGCGGCCTGTCCGAGCGCGGACACGAGGTCTGCTGCGCCGACGCGGCCCCGCCGCGCGACGCCGACTTCCCGTTCCTGCCCGCAGACCTCGCCGACGCCGGTGAATGCTATTCGGTCCTGGCGCACTTCCGCCCGGACGCCGTCGTCCACCTCGCCGCCGTACCGGCGCCGTTCCAGCGCAGCGACGTCGCCACCTTCGAAACCAACAGCCGCCTGGCGTTCAACCTCTGCCAAGCGGCGTTCGACCTCGGCGTGGGAACGGTCCTGATCGCCAGCAGCCCCACCGTCGTGGGGTACGGCAACCCCGCCGGCTGGCAGCCCTCGTACCTGCCGCTGGACGAGAACCACCCCATCCGGCCGTGGAACTCCTACAGCGTCTCCAAAGCGGCGGCCGAACAGGTCGTCCAGGGCTTCGCCTCCCGCGGACACGGCGCCTTCCACGCGTTCCGCCCCTGCTTCGTGGTCGCCGAGGACGACTGGAACGGCGCGCCCGTCCAGGGCGGAGGCACCATCCGCGACCGCTTGGAGCGCCCCGAATCCGCGGCGGTGTCGCTGTTCAACTACGTCGACGCCCGGGACGCGGCGGACTTCGCCGGTCTGCTCGTGGAGCGCGCGCACACCGTCCCCAACGGCCAGACGTTCTTCGTCGGCGCCGACGACGCGCTCGCCGACGCTCCGCTGAGCGAACTGCTCCCGCGCTACACCGAGATCTCCGAAGAGGCGGCCGCCGGCCTGGACGGGAGCTCTCCCGCATTCTCCAGCCGCAAGGCACAGGACCTGCTGGGCTGGCGCCCGCGCCGATCCTGGCGCACCGAACTCGGCTGACCCCGCCCGTGCCGCACGATTCGAGGAGCACCATGAACCTGGACGGCATCCTGTTCTTCCCCGTCACTCCCTTCGGCAGCGACCGGGCCGTGGACCACGCGGCCCTGGCCGACCACATCCGCACCCGGCTGGAACACGGCCCCGGCGGCGTATTCGCCGCGTGCGGCACCGGCGAGATCCACGCCCTCTCGACCGCCGAGCAGGAGGCGGTCGTACGCACCGCCGTCACCGAGACCGGCGGCCGCGTCCCCGTCGTCGCCGGTGTCGGCGGCAGCCTCGGCACCGCCGTCGAACAGGCCGCCGCGGCCCGCGCCGCCGGCGCCGACGGGATCCTGCTTCTGCCGCCCTACCTGGTCGGCGCCCCGCAGCAAGGGCTGATCGACTACGTCCGGGCGGTCGCCGAGTCCGCGGACCTCCCCGTGATCGTCTACCAGCGCTCGACCATGGCACTCGGCCCCGCCTCCGCCGCCGAGATCGCGGCGCTGCCCGGCGTGGTCGGCATCAAGGACGGAATCGGCGACCTCGACCGCATGCGGCAGAACGTGATGGCCGTCCGCGCCCGGGTCGGCGACGACTTCGTGTTCTTCAACGGACTGCCCACCGCCGAACTGACCGTGCACGCCTACCAGGGAATCGGGGTCGAGCTCTACTCCTCCGCGGCGTTCGCCTTCGCCCCGGAGATCGCCGCCGGTTTCTACCGGGCGTGGCGCGCCGGCGACCCGCTCGCCGAGCGGCTGCTCGACGAGTTCTACCGCCCCCTGGCCGCCATCCGCGACCGCTCACCCGGCTACGCGGTCGCACTCATCAAGGCCGGACTGCGGTTGCGCGGCACCGACCCGGGGCCGGTGCGCCCGCCCTTCGTCGAGCCCTCCGCCGACGACACCGCCGAACTCGAACGGGTGACGCGCCACGGGCTCGGCCTCGTCGCCGGGGGAGCCGCCTGATGCACATCGCCGGCGCCGAGTGCGCGGTGCGGCGGTTCCCGCTGCACGACACCTGGGACGGCGGAGTCTTCTCCCACGACTGCGTCGTCGTCACGGTCACCGCCGACACCGGGGACCAGGGCACCGGGTTCGGCTGGACCCCGCGTGTCGGCGGCGAGGCGGTGCGCGCCGTCGTGGAGCACGACTGCGCCCCCTTGCTGCACGGACGCGACCCCGCCCCCGCGCCCCGGTGGGAAGACCTCTACGCCCACCTGCACGAAGCCGGCCCCGGCGGCATCAGCGCGATGGCGCTGGCCGCGGTCGACATCGCGCTGTGGGACCTGCGCGCCCGCAGCCTCGGACTGAGCCTGGTCGACCTCATCGGCCGCCGGCGCGACAGCGCCCCCTGCTACGGCAGCGGGGTCAACCTGGACCGCGACCTGGACGAGCTGCTGGAGCAGGTGCGCCGGTTCACCGCGGCCGGCCACACCGCCGTCAAGATGAAGGTCGGTTCGGCCGACCTCGAACGCGACACGGAGCGGGTCGCCCGCGTCCGCGAGCTCCTGGGTCCCGGCGGCCGGCTCATGATCGACGCCAACCAGCGCTGGAACCTGCCCCGCGCCATCGACGCGATGCGGGCCCTCAGCCGGTTCGACCCGTACTGGATCGAGGAACCGCTGCCGGCCGACGACCTCCACGCCCACGCCCGGCTGCGTGCGACCACGACCGTGCCGTTCGCGGTCGGCGAGAACCTGCGCACGGTCCGGGCCTTCCGCGACGCCCTGGTGGGCGGCGTCTGCGACGTCGCCCAGCCCAACGTGGTGCGCGTCGGAGGGATCACGGCTTTCCTGCGCATCGCCGACCTCGCCGCCGCGTTCAGCGTTCCCGTCGCCCCCCACCTCCTGCCGGACCTGTCCGCGCAGCTGGCGCAGTGCGTCCCCGCCGTGGCCATGGTCGAGGACATCGAGCAGGCGTCCTTCGCCGACCTCGGCGCCCTGGAGCGGCCCTCCGGCGTGTCCGTCGGCGCGGCGGGAGCCACCAGCGACACCCCGCCGGGGCACGGGCTGGCGTTCGCCGAGCCTGCGCGGTGACCCCCCGGCGGACGCGGACGCCACCGCGACCGCCGCCACATCCGGCCTCCACCGCACGCGCGAAGGAAGGAAACGTTACGTGAGCAACACCGGGCCCGAAACCGCCACCGAGCCGGACCGGCTTGAGGAGATCCTCGCCGCCGCACAGGGCGCCGCCCGCGCCTTCGGGCGGATGCGGCCGCACGCCCGCGCCGCCGCGCTGCGCGCCGCGGCCGACGGCCTCGACGCGGCCGGCGACGAGCTCGTGCCGATCGCCCGGCGGGAGTCGCACCTGCCCGAGCCGCGGCTGCGCGGAGAACTCGCCCGCACCACGTTCCAACTGCGGCTGTTCGCCGACACCGTCGAGGACGGCGGGTTCCTGCGGGCGGCCATCGACACCCCCGACGCGGAGTGGCCGCCCGGACCCCGCCCCGACCTGCGGCGGATGATGGCGGCCCTGGGACCCGTCGCGGTCTTCGGCGCCGGCAACTTCCCCTTCGCGTTCAGCGTCGCCGGGGGAGACACCGCATCGGCCCTGGCCGCGGGCTGCCCCGTCGTCGTCAAGGCGCACCCGGGACACCCCGAACTCTCCGAACGCACCGCCGGGATCGTCGCCGCCGCCGTGACCGGCGCGGGAGCGCCCGAGGGCGCCTTCGCCCTGGTGCGGGGCGAACAGGCAGGCCGCGCCGCCGTGCAGGACCCGCGGATCACGGCGGGCGCGTTCACCGGCTCCCTGGCCGGAGGCCGCGCCCTGGCCGACATCGCGGCCGCACGCCCCGAACCCATCCCGTTCTACGCCGAGATGGAGAGCCTCAACCCGGTCTTCGTGACCGCCGACGCCGCCCGCCGGCGGCGCGACGACGTGATCGACGGCTACGTCGGCTCCTTCACCTTGGGCGTCGGCCAGTTCTGCACCAAACCCGGGATCCTGTTCGCACCCGCCGGCGCCGGGTTCGAAGAGGCCGTCGCCGAACGGGTGCGCGGTCTGGCGGCCGCCCCGCTCCTCAACGACCGTGTCGCCGAAGGGTTCGACCGGGGCGTCGAACGGCTCTCGGGCCACCCCGCGGTGCACACCGCCGTCGCCGGAACCGGCGCAGCGGGCGAGCGCAGCCCGTCGCTGTTCACCACCACCGCCGACGACCTGCTGCGCCACGGCGAGGACCTCCTCACCGAGTGCTTCGGCCCGGCTTCGCTGCTGGTCGCCTACGACGGCGAACACCAGCTGGCCGAGGCGGCACGGGCGCTGAAGGGCCAGCTCACCGCAACGGTTCAGGGCACCGACGCCGACGCCGGAGCGGACGCCGGCCCGGTGCGCGAGCTGCTGGACGAACTCGCCGACCGCGCCGGACGCGTCCTGTGGAACGGCTGGCCCACCGGGGTCGCCGTGTCGCACGCGATGCAGCACGGCGGGCCGTACCCGGCAACGTCGGCGCCGCTGCACACGTCGGTGGGCACCGCCGCCATCGACCGGTTCTTGCGCCCCGTGACCTACCAGTCGCTTCCCGACGCCCTGCTGCCCGAGGCGCTGCAGGACGCCAACCCGCTGGGCGTGCCCCGCAGCCGCGACGGCGCACCGGCCGTCCGCGACGCCTGATCCCCGGCCCCGCCCGGTGGTGAGCGCCCGCCCGCAGCCGGGCGGGCGCTCACCCGTATCAGTCCTGGTGGCGGGCCACCGCCTGCATGAGCTGGGCGTAGCCCCAGCCGCTGACACGGTCGCCGTAGCCCTCCAGCGCCTTGGACCCGACGCTCTCGCGCACCCGCCGGAACGCTTCGGCGGTCTCGTCGCCGTAGTCGCCGTCGACGCCGTACTCGGCCAGCTCGACCCCGGCGCGCTCGATGAGCGCCTGCAGCGCGATCACGTGCTCCTCCTTGCCCGTAGACGCGCCGTCGCCCTTCTTGAGGTTGATCAAAGACATCTCGTCTCCTCCGTCGAGCCCGTCTGCGGGCATGCCGTCGTGGACCCAGGTGTGCAGGTGGTCGCCGGGGCAGCTGGTCTCGTTGACGTCGCGGTGGCCCTTGGGCTCCAGCGTCCGCCCCGCCGTCGCGCACGCCTCGTCGTACAGCGCGCGGATCGTGGCCTTGGCCTCCGGGGCCGGGTTGTCCTGGCCGATGTAGCAGACCCCGATGCCCGAGGTGTTGTGGCCGACGGCGTGGGCGCCGACGACGAGCCAACCGCGGCCCTCATAAGCGTTGCCGTCGTCGTCGACGAGCAGGTTGTAGCCCACGTCGGACCAGCCGCGGCCGTCCAAGTGGAAGTCCTGGATCGAGCGCACCGTCTGCGAGGGCGGCCCGGCGGAATGGTGCACGACGAACTCCGTGCGCGCGTCCCACGGGACGTAGTCCCGGCTGCGCGGAGCGCGCGCCCCCCACTGGGGCCGTTCGATGATGTGGACCTGTGACATGCGAAAACCCTGGCATCCAGCCGGGCGCTCGCGCAGATGTTCCGGCAAGTCCGCAGATGACGGTCGGTACAACCGGGCCGCCCGGTTCCAGCCGGGCCCCCAGGCGGGTCCGAGGGCGGAGCCGCCCCGGCGCCGAGCCCCCGCCTGCCGCTTCCGGGCTCCGCCGCGGGGCTGCCGCCGGGGGAGCCGGGCCCGTGTGTAACCTTGCTCGCATCCCCCCATCCCATGAGGAGTCACACCATGGCCGACGAGGAGCTGCGACCGGACATCCGCGCCGCGCGGGAGCGCTTGAGCTACCGCCCCAACCGGGAGATCGCGGCGCTCGCCGACCACCTCCGGGACGGCGAACAGGTCTCCCGCCTCGCGGGCGGGCGGTACGAGGACTCGGCGGGCCTGCTCGCCCTGACGAACCGGCGGCTGCTGTTCATCGACGAAGAGCGGGGGGCCGAAGCCGCGCAGACGTTCGATCTGGAGCGGATCTCGTCCGTGCGGTGGCAGAGCGGGATCATGTCGGGGGAGATCACCGTCGACGCGTCCGGGGCCGGCGCCGCCTTCGACAAGGTGCTCAAGGACGACGGCAAAGCGCTGGTCGACGCCGTCGACAACGCCGTCGCAGGCGGCACGCCCCCGGCGGCGCAGGTGGCCGCGCCGCCGCCGGCGGCTTTCGAGCAGCACCAGCCGCAGGCGCCTGCCGACCCGCTGCCGCAGGTGCCGTCGTCGGAACTCGTGCGTATCCTGCGCGACCGCGGCGTCCTCACCCCCGACGAGTTCACCCACGTCGTGCAGCGGCTGTAACAGCGTCCGCCGGCGACGCAGGTCCCGCGACCGGCCCGTGCCGCCCGCGCACCGGTGCTCGCCGGCCGCTGCGCAGACTCGCCGCCCGCGCGCCGAGGTGGCCGCGCCGCACGCGCCGCCGGAACCGCGGACCGGGTCCCGCAATCGCGACCGAAGCCCGGATCGACCGCACATGGGGAGAACCGGCGCCCTGCGGCCCCTTCTGCACAACACCGGCACCGATTAGAGTCGGGGCGTTCCCGGGCGTGCGCCGTCGACGGCGCACGCCCGGCAAGCACCGCCCCCGACCTCTGAGGCGCTCATGGCCGACGACGCCGCTCCCGCCCCCGGTACGCTCCCGGGCGTGGATCCCACGGTTCCCAGCCCCGCCCGGCTCTACGACTATTTCCTCGGAGGTAAGAACAACTACGCCGCCGATCGCGAGGCAGCCGAGCAGATGCTGTCCGTGTTCCCCGAGATCCGCATGTGGGCCCGCGCCAACCGGGCCTTCATGGCCAGGGCCGTGGAGACGATGTGCGACCGGGGCGTCGACCAGTTCCTGGACATCGGGGCCGGCCTGCCCGCCGAAAGCCCGGTGCACGAGGTGGCCCGCCGCCACCGTCCCGGCGCCCGTGTCGTCTACGTCGACCACGATCCGATGGTGCGCGTGCACGCTGAAGCGCTTCTGGCCGACCGGCCCGCCGTCACCGGGGTCGTCCAGGCCGACATGCGCGACCCCGAAGCGGTCGTCGGCCACCCCGCGGTGACCGAGCGCCTGGATCTCTCCCGACCGGTCGGGCTGCTGCTGGTGGCGATGCTGCACTTCCTCGACGACGAACAGGAACCCTACGCACTCGTGGGGCGCTACCTGGAGCGGTTGCCCGCCGGGTCGTATGTGGCCATCAGCCACGCCGAGAAGGACACCCACCCCGAGCGGGCCGAAGAGATCGAGAAGCTCTACCCGTCGACCGGTTCCTCCGGCCGGATCCGCACCCGGGCCGAGATCCGCCGCTTCTTCGACGGCCTCACCCTGCTGGAACCGGGCGTGGTCCACCTCGCCGACTGGCGCCCCCGCTCCGACGAGCCGCACTACGAACCCGAGCAGGTCTGGGCCGTCTGCGGCGTAGGCCGCTGGGACGGGGCCGAAACGTGACGTAGGAGCGCGGGCAGGTAGCCCGTGCTCGCCGGTGCCCGGCGAATCCGTCCGCCTCCCGACCGCCCGAAAACCAGGTGACAGCACGGTACACCCCGGTCACAATGCCCGCTATGGACGATCGGGGACTCGCTGCGGACGGAACCGTCGCTCGGGAAGGCGCCCTGGACCGCGTGCCCGCAGCGTTCACCCCCGTCGTCGACGCCGCTCGGGCTCGTATCGCCGCGGCGTTCTCCGGCGGCCGGCTCCACAGCGCCTATCTCTACGGCAGCGTCCCCCGCGGCAGCGCGATACCCGGTGTATCCGATCTCGATATGCTGATCGCCCTCCGCGACGAGCCCGCCGACGCCGATCTCGCGACCGCGAAGGCGATCGGGGCGGAACTCGATCGCGGCTTCCCGCAGATCCAGGGAGCCGGGATCCTGGTGGACGGCACCCGAGCCCTGCTCAGCGAACGCGAACGCTACGACGACGGCTTTTTCGTCGCGTGCCTGTGCACGCCGCTGCTCGGCGAAGACCTCGCCCGGTACTTGCCGCGGTACCGTCCCACCGGCCGGATCGCCCGCGACACCAACGGCGACCTCGCTGCCGTGCTCATGCGGTGGAGCGCGCGCGCCGCCGAATCCACGACCGCCGATGCACGGCTCGCGCTGTCCCGCACCGTCGCCCGGCGCATCGTCCGCACGGGGTTCACCCTGATCATGCCCGCTTGGGGCGGCTGGACCAGCGACCTTTACCGCTCGGCGGCCCTGTTCGGCCACTACTACCCGGAGCGTTCGCGGCAGATGCGGATCGCCGCCGCCACCGCCCGCACGCCCACGAGCGATCCCGAGGTCATCGGTATGCTCATCGACGACCTGGGGCCGTGGCTCGCCGCCGAACACACCGCCGTGCACGGTGCGAAGAAGCCGCACCGGTAACCGGGATCCGCACCCGTCCGGCGGCTGATCGGTGCTGCTCCGCGCCCTGCCAGCACGAAGGCCAGGGTGACGAACAGAATGGGCACGACACCGCGGATGGTGAGCGCTCGCAGGACCGGCGTTCGGCCGCCCGGCTGCTGCCCGGGACGCTCGGGAGCGAGCAGGAGGATCCAGCCGATGACGAGTACGGCGAGCAGGCTCATGAAGGTGAACGTCACGCGCCAGCCGAGGTAGGTGCCGATGAACGTACCTGCGGGTACTCCGAGCGAGAGTGCGGCCGGAATCCCCGCCATGACGAGCGCGATCGCTGTGCCCTGAAGGTGCTCGGGCGAAATGCGGCGCGTACCCGACGAGCATCGCCTAGGCCAGGCCCGCGGCCACACCCGCGACGCATGGGGCCGCCCGCCCCGCCACAGCGTCAATCGCAGGTGCGGGCCTTCTCGTCGGTGGCGGCCGTCGTGCCGCCCAGCTCCTCGGCGACCGAGGTGTCCTGTTCCTCGTCCCCCGCGCTTTCTGCAGAGGCCGACGAGCCCTCGCCGGCTGCGCCACCGCCCTCGACGCCCGCCCAGTCGTCGGCGATGACGAGTTCGACACCGCCGCTCATGCCCGCGACCTCCTCCGTCGCCGCCGCCCCGAGGACCGCGGAAAGCGCCTCGGCCCGGGGTTTCCGGCCCGGACCGTGGTAGACGGTGGTCGCCTCCGGGAAGCGCGCGACCGGGTTGCCGACGTCGGCCACGGTGAAGCCCAGCGCGCCCAGCGCGTCGCCGGTCTCGGCCCCCAGACCCGATCGCGCCGTATTGTTCAGCACGCTCACCGACACATCCGCCGGGTCGACGCCGCCGTCGCCCTCTCCGGACCCGCCATCGCCGCCGTCGTCGTCGGAGCCGTCCTCCTTCTCCTCCTCCGCTTCCCCGGGCAGGACCTCGCCCGCCGCGACGGCCTCGAACAGCTCGGAGGCCGGCCGCTCCTTCAGGACGACCTTGTTCTCGTTCTGCGGATACTCCACGACGGGCGGAGTCACGAAGGAGATCCGGTCCAGGTCCACATCCCGCATCGCGATCGCGAGATCGGCCATCGCCTCGACCGTGAACTCGTCGTCGGTCCTCAGCGAGTCGGTGACGGCGCCGAGGAAGTCGTACACGGTCGTGGGACGGGACAGGGTGTCCCCACCGGTCACCGTGCGCACGATGGAGCCCATCATCCGCTGCTGGTTGTCGATCCGGCCCAGGTCGCTGCCGAACTCCGTGCTGTCTCGGCTACGCGCCAGTCCCAGAGCCTGCTCGCCGTCGAGGACCTGTTCGCCGGCCTCCAGGTGCAGCTTGGCCTTGGGGTCGTCGATGGGCTCCGGGATGCACATCGGCACGCCGCCGATCGTGTTCACGATGTCCTTGAAACCGACGAAATCCACGAGCGTGAAATGGTCCAGATGGACGCCGGTCAGTTCCTCGACCGTCTTCCACTGGCAGGACGCGCCGCCGTAGGCCATGGCGTGGTTGATCTGGTCGAAGCGGCCGGGGGTACCGGGGAAGTCCTCTCCTGCGGGATCGCACCGGGGGATGTCGACCATCAGGTCGCGCGGCAGATTGACCAGTGTGACCGCGCCGTTGTCGGCGTTGAAGCTGGCGACGGCGGTCACGTCGGGGCGGATGCCCGCGACCTTTCCGTATTCGGCGTTCTCGCCGGTTCGCACGTCCGCGCCCATGATCAGGATGTTGTGGATGCCCTCGATGTCTGTGGGCCGGTCCCATCCGTCGGTGTCCACCTGGGCGGTGTCGATGTTGCCCGTGATGCTGTAGTAGGCCGAATAGGCGCTCAGGCTGCCCGCGATGAGCAGGGCGGTCAGCACGCAGGCGACCCAGCCGCCGGTGGACATGCGCCGCGGTGCCGCTCCATCCGCGGGCGCCCGTCGCGGCGCCTTCTCGGAGCGGCGCCGAGCGCCGTCGGCGACGCGTGGTGTGTCGCGCTTTCGGGGCACGGGGATCTTTCGTTTCGGACGGGGAGCATCAGCCCGGCAGATCGCACGCCGCTCCACACCGGGCTCCGCGACCGGTCACACAGATCGGCTCCGGTCGCCGACCGGAGCGGGCGGGCCGAAACACGGATCAGCGGTACGGCGCCAGAGGGATCCGCCGCGTCGAGATGAGGGCGAAACGGCTGGAATGCTACCGAAGCAAGCATCGATATGGAACCCGTGTGTTGCAGGACGAATCCGACAACGGAATCCGGCCTTCCGCGCACCGCACACTCCCGTTCCTGCTCAGGCGGTACACCCCACCTGCGCAACCTGTTCCCCGACACGACCGTCCCGCGTCCGGACGAGGTGAGCCGGTCCGGCATGGTGCACGGGTCAGGGGCAGGGATCGCGGCGGCAATGCGCACCTGATCGACCCCGACTTGCCCGGCGTCGCCTTCGTGAAGCTGGAAGAATCGCCGGTCCCGGTGCGAGCGCGGGCCGCATTCGTCACCGATACCGGAATCGACCGTATGTCCGGGGCTCATCCGCATTCCGCATGCCCCTCGGCGGAGGGGAGGCGTGGTCGGACCGCTGTCTCCGGTCACGGGAGTAGCGCACCAGCCACACCGCCCCTCCGGCGAGGAACATCAGGGCCGCGAAGGTCATCAGCACACCGGGCGCAAGCGATCCACCGACGTAGTGCAGGGCCGCGGCTACTGCCCACGTGACTCCTGCGGCGATATACAGCCATCCGCTGACCATCGTGCTCATCGCCTGCCTCTCTTTCGCTCGGAGGCGGATCGAGGCCGACTTCGAGCGGCGAGTCCCGGCCTAGGCCCTGTTTAAGAAGGTGTCGCTGCGAGGTCGCGCAGCCAGATGTCGATCACGGCGACCTGGATCGTGGCCTCGTAGCGCAGGGCGAGCTTGTCGAAGCGGGTGGCCACAGCACGGAACTGCTTGAGCCGCCCGATCCCGCACTCCACCACGTGGCGCTGCTTATACGCCTGTCGGTCCACCCTCGGCGGCCGGCCGCCCGCCGACCCCTTCGCCTTGCGATGGCACCGCTGGTCGCGGGGCTCGGCGATGGTCGCCGGGATCTTGCGCCGCCGCAGGTAGGCCCGGTTGGCCCGCGAGGAGTAGGCCTTGTCGGCCAACACCCGCTCGGGCCGAATACGCGGGCGCCCCGGCCCGGAGCGGGCCACACGGATGCGCTCCAGAACCCGCGCGAACTGCGGGCTGTCACCGCGCTGGCCCGCCGTCAATACCACCGACAGCGGTTTGCGGTGCTGCTCTCCGGCCAGGTGGAGCTTGGTGGAGAACCCGCCGCGCGAACGCCCCAGCGCGTGGTCGCCGGGTTCGTCGCCGGGCGGCTCGGCCTGGCGGCCGGGACGGCGGCGCGCCCCGGCGGCGTGGGGGTGGGCACGGCAGGTGGTGGAGTCGACCGCGACCGTCCAGCCGATGAGCCCGGCGGCATCGGTCCAGGCCCGCAGCTTGGCCGCGATCAGCGCCCAGATCCCGGCGCGCTGCCAGCTCCGCAGCAGATGGTAGACCGACTGCCAATGGCCGTAGCGTTCGGGCACGTCGCGCCAGGGCACACCGGCGCGGGTGCGCCAGCGGATGCCGTCCAGCAGTTGGCGCCGCGTCCATGTCGGCGGCCTCCCGCCTGCGGGTCGCGGGGGCAGCAGCGGTTTCAGGGCCCGCCACTGCTTGTCGGTCAGGTCTTTACGTCCTCCGATCGGTACCCTGGCCACCGAGGTCTCCGTGTAGATGGGCTGCTTGGTCGTTGCTCCATTTACCGGAGACCTCGCTTGTGCGCAGTCCCGACATGCCGGGCAAGCCCGATCAACCAGGGCTTCTTAAACAGGGCCTAGCCGGATCCATCGCGCAGATCCTGTCCGCCCCATCCGAGCCGTCGGTCCGCCAACCGATCCTCGACGCCCTCGCGCTGTTGATGACACACGCACAAGCCGACGGCGCCCTGCGAGATGACGTGACTGTCCATGATGTGCTGCTGATCCTCAAGGAGAATGCCGGGGTCATCGCCAACTCCCCCCGGACAGGAGGCGGAAGCGCCGCGACGGTTCGTCGAACTGGCGCTGCGTAGCCGGCGACCGTGAGGCGGCTGCGGCGGATGAGCGCCGCGAGTCCACGAGCTGAGCACGCCGGGTGTGCTCACCCGCGCGGGTCGGCGTAAGCGGCGCGTAGTACCCGTGCCCGCTGGGGCCTGAAGCCGGCGGGTGGTCTGGGCGCGGACGGGATTCGACACAGACAGCGGTAGCCGGCCGGCTCCGGCCGTATGCAGGCGTACACCACGACGAAGGCCCTGAGCCGGGTTCTCCCTGCTCAGGGCCTTCGCTCGGGTCTGTGACCTGGAGTGCGCTCGAGAGGATTCGAACCCCCAACCTTCTGTTGTAACGGCTGAGGTGTGTGAGCAGCGGGGGAGCGGCGGGAGGCGTGCTGACGTGGGCGGGGAGTGCTCGCCGGTTCCCGGCGCTTCCGGCCGCGTCCTGACGCCATGTGCGATGAATGTGCGATGCGGGCAGGCGGCCAGCCTGGGGCTCACCAGCGCTTTCGGTACGCGACGGTCGGTGCTCATTCGGCAGTATGCAACGTCGACATGGGCGGTTACCCGATAGGCCGACCATAGTCGGCGTCGAGCTGACCGCCGACGGTGCCGCCGCCCCAGCAACCCCAGCCGCGAGCAACCACGGCCACGGTCTGAGGCGCTCGGTCGCGCCGGTGCCGGCACCCGAGACAGGCAGAGTCGCGCGATCGAGTGCCTCGGGACCAGAACGCCAGTGACCCCTGGAGGTTCCGGCGCCTATGCCCAGGAAGCGCGGGCGAGGCAGCGAGGGGAAGGTGCGCTACACTCGCGAGACGCTACTTCTTAGATCCGACAGCTTCGGTGAGCCCCAACGGCTTGCTATGTAGATCCCGGTGCGCCTGGCGCAAGCGTCGCCAAATTTGATCTCGGGACTGCATCCTTGCGAAAGGTGCAGTCCGTCATGTCTGGATTCCTCTGGGCCGCCGTCGATAGTGGATCGCACCACCTGACGCATGTTCTAGTTGCTGTGGTGGTACTCCAAATGCTTCGCCTGTCAGTGCGACTTGTGGTGAGCCTTGTGGCCCTTAAACGGGCCGAGCGTCCCGACATCCCCGCTGTTGTGAAGGCTTTGGCGGAGTGGGACCGTCGGTCTCCACGCCGCTAACCCCACGCCATGCAGCGGCCGTCCGCCGCTCGGGACCGGGCGGCAGCCCGCAGCCCGAGCGGCGGACGGCAAGCCGGGCGCGACGGCGCGGAGCGCCGTCGCCTTGATCTCATACGGCTCAATTCGGCAGATCGCGGAAAATGGCGTGGTCGGAGTGGATATTCCAAGAACACTAAGAAAGATCTTCAATCTGCTGGAGTACGTTTCGCATCTCAAGCGGAATTTCTTTCGCTCGAATATTGTGAGCAATTTTTTCAAAGGATACCGTCTTTTTCCGGTTGCTCTGAAGGTGTTTGTTGATTCCTGACAATAGATCCTTGGGAGGGCAAACGGATACACGGTACGTAGGATCACTCCAGGCATGTGGGAATGATCTATGAAATTCTTCTGAGATGGACACCGCGTGGTTCGATGCGGATTTCTCATTTAATGTCTTTTGCTCCAACATCCGAGCGAAAACTCGGGATTTCATGCCTTCTGATTCTGAGTCTATATATTCACGTATGTCGTCAAAGTCTGCCCCTGAAACTCTCGAGATGACCTCAGGGATAATGAGGTAATTCTCGATCTCTTTGCAGTGCCAGATATGAACACTGTCAAATATTTGATTTAGCTGTTCCGAAGTACTGGATACTTGGTCATCTGTTCTGTAGTCGCGATCCAATAGAATCATACTTTTAATGGAACGCTGAAGAAAATCATCGATAAGCCATTTGAAATGCTCAGTGTTAGGCCAATTTGAATAGCCGCCCATTGGAATTACAGCCAACGATGTTTCTCGTTCAAGGTTTACGTGTTGCATCTTCCGGGATAGAATTCGTAGAATGCGCGAATCATTGCCTTCGACAAAGAGGACTGCTTGCGCGCGTAGAGCTCGTGCTAAGCTGAGGTTGTAGGCTGTTCCTAGCGATGCCGTCAAGTCGGAGAGAACGTCGTCTGTGGGTGTACGAATGCCCTTCTTTTGGTTTTTGTCAATCCAAATTATGGCGCGAGTGTCCGTCTCAGCAAGGATCTCACTTGAGTGACTTGCCAACAGGACTTGGCTGCTCAAGTTATCTATTAACCTGACAAGTCGTCTTTGAAGATCTGCATGGAGAAACACTTCGGGCTCATCGAAAACCAGGGTAGAAGACTCGAAATTTCTGTATACATGCAAAAGGATCTGGAGCCATATTTGGATACCATCCCCAGCCCACACTAATTCTTTCTCAAACCTACTGCCCTGTTCACGGTAATAGACATCAATGGTGACATCGGATCCCGAATAGTTGAGCACCGGTTCTCTTAGCTCAAGCTCTGGGATCCACGGTGTGCAGAACTCTACAAATCCCTCCCATTTTCCATTGTTTACAAGTTGATAAAGTTGATTCCTGAAGTGGCGACTGCTAAGTCTCGAAGAGTGGTTTGCCCTTACGTATTTTTCACTTAGAATACCCTCTTCGTGTTCAATCGGGGAAAGTGTCGGAACTATCCCTATCGTGTCATGCGAGTCGACGAATTTCTTAAACGACCGCACATTGGTGCCGTTTGAGTCGTATAGGCAGAAAAAAGGTTCCTGTCGTGCTTGAGAATCTTCTTTCTGAGGAGGCCACGCTGCCCGGAATATTGCACCGGAAGACCACCTTACTTCAAAGTTTGTATCATTATTCAAGAAATTGTGGCGGACGCTTTCGTTTAAGGTTTCAAAATCTCGAACGGGAATTGGGCTTCCGTAGACCTGGATGTCTCCCCGCGGGTATTGAGACGCGGTCCTAGTGCGAGCGGATCTTAGGCATGCGTCGGCTAACCGAAGGGAAGTGAGTACGGTACTCTTCCCTGCGCTGTTGACTCCAACTAGGCAGTTTTTCTTTCTCAAGGTTACTGAGAAAGTTTCAAATGCCCTGAAGTTGCGAAATCGAATATTGTTGATCATCTGATCATGTCCTGCGCAAGTCAGTTGCGGCTTACCTGTAAATTGGGTCTTGAACTACGAGCTTTTTGTTCGCCGCAGAAGTTCCTTCATCGTCTCTTCCGGTGTCGTGCATCTGAAGCCCGTATCGTCATCCTTCATGGTTACGGTAGCATCATTAAACGCTGAAGGCGTGGCTCGGAAAAATGGACTTGTAAAAGCGCTTCCCTTGAGTTCGTAGCGGTCCGGCTCGGACTCCGTGGAGCACCATTCCCAGGTGTTGCCGCACATGTCGTAGATGCCGTAGGGGCTGACGCCGCTGTGGTAGCGGTTGACGGGCGTCGTGGCGCGGAGTCCGCTCTCCCTGACGTTGCACTTGGCGGGGGTGCGCTGGCTGCCCCATGGGTAGACGTCGCCTCGGGCGCCGCGTGCGGCCTTCTCCCACTGCTGAGCCGTGGGTAAGGCCTTCGCCGACCAGCTCGCGTATGCCGCCGCGTCCTTCCATGTGACGAACACGACGGGATGGTCGTTCGATTCGGCCGGCGGTTTTCCGTCGTCCCAGTGCTGCGGTGTCGGATGATCCGTTGCGGCGATGAATCGCGAGTAATCGGCATTGGTCGTCGGGAAGACGTCGATATAGAACGAAGGTAGGAACACCGGCTCGTTGTTATCACCTGCGAGGTAGACACCGGCCTCCACCAAGGCCATGAGCTTTCCGTCTACCGGGTGCCGCACTTGATGGGGCTCGTTCACCGGCAGGGGAGCGGAGTCCGCGCGGGCCGGTTCCTTGGGCTCCGCGTCGGTCTGGGGCTTGGCGTCGAGCGGGCCTATCAAGTTTTCGAATCGAGCTGCAACGTCTGCACCGGATGCCGCTAGCGAGGTGTCCAAGGCTTGCTGATTCACCGGACGAGGGTGAATCTCCTCGCCGTGTTTCTCCCACTTCGACACCATGCGTTCGCTCACGCCGAGGTGGCCCGCAAATGCGCGAATGCTCATCCTCTTTGCCTCGCGAAGTGCGCGGACCTCACGGCCGGACCATATCTTGATGGTCGGGGTGGCCATCGATCCTCCAGGGGGTAAGGGATCGGTCAGAGTCGTTCCGGGGGGATCTCCTCGTATTCCTTGCGCAATTCGGTGAATACAGGGTGATCGCTCGGGAACTCGGTCCCGTCGATAGCGGTCACCGGGCGGACGCCGACGCTCGTGTTGGTGGCGAATGCCGCTTGTATGCCGTCGAGGTTCGTCAGGTTCACGGGCGCGGTGATCGTCTGCTCGTGTACCTGCTGGAGTAGCCGCATCGTGACGCCGGGAAGAACTTCCGCATCGGGCCACACGACGTTTTCGCCGTCGAAGAAAGCTATGTTCCAGGTCGCGCCTTCGGAGACGAATCCGGATGAGTCGGTGAACACCGCGTCATCGAATCCACTGCGCTGCGCGGTGCGGCGGTGGCGGAGCTGACCGAACAATCCGATGTGCTTCACCAACGGCATATCGCGGGTGTAGACGGCGCTCTGGGCGCGCATCGGTGATGGCGGGAGTGCTGCGGCCGGTCTAGTGGTCACGAGCACGTGCGGTTCAGCGTCGCTCCCGGGGTGCCCCATTTCCAACGCGGGGTCGAAGATGGTGACCCGAACGACGAACGGGCCGCCCTCGTCCGCTACAGCCTCCCGAACGAAGCGCTGCACACGCTCGCGGTCAAGTTCGGCACCGAACACCTTCCGGCAGTCCTTGACGAGTCGGTCCAGATGGTGTGAAAGTCCCCGAACGTGCTGGTCGTCCACGCGCATGGACGTGAAGTGCCCGTAGTTGACCAGCGCGAGTGTCTGTAGCTCGCTGAGAGTGGCCGGCGCCCCGTTGAGTTGTGCCATAGCCACAGTTTGGCAGCGGCTTTGCCGCGAGCACAGGGTCTAAGTGCAGTGAAAGTTCAGCACTGAGGCAGCGTCGGGACATGGGAAAGGTCCCCGACTCCCCTGGATGCTTGATCCATGAGTGACACGCGACGTGTTTACCAGTGCCGTTCCTGCCGCGGACGAGGGCGTACGACCGTGCGTCCCCGTCGGCTCGTCGTGGTCGGTCCCGCGTCCGGCACCTCGGCCGTGGTGCGCATCGTCCCCTGCGCCGGTATCGGCATGGCTGCCGCCGCGTAGCTCCTACAAGTGACCCCCGCGAGTGCGGCGAACACTCCGGGGGCGTGGTCCCAACCTGACTAAGACAGGTGGAACGATGACAAGGCTAACGCCGCTTTCTCCGTCCGACAGCCGCCCTCGGTACGCTCGGCCCTCCTACGTCCGGCCCTACGTGCTCGCTCACGAGCGGCGCATGCGCGAACGCGAATCGGCCGAACGGGTCCGCCGCGAGGAACGCCGCCGCGCGGCCGCCGTCGCCCTGGCCGGTACGGGGGCGCTCGCATGAACGCCCCGAACGACGCCTTGCTCGCGCTGCTGCGTTCGCGCTACGGCGAACGGTGGTCCATCCGCCGCACCGAACACCTGTGGATCGCGACGGCCCTCGACCGCGACGCCGACCACGCACCGACGCTGATCGAACCCGACGTCAAACGACTCGTCCAGCAGATGGAAGACCCGCCCGCACGAGCCGGCGGCCGATCTCCGCGCCCTGGATCGCCGACCAACTCGTCGAAGTCGGCGACGGCGTCTACTGGCAGGATTTCCCGCCCCGTGCGTAGGCCGAGCCCGCGCGGCCGGTAGCCCTGATAACGGCCTTCCCACCGACCACGCGTTGGGGCGTGCGGTCCGGTATCCCCTCCCCGGATTGGGCCGCACGCCTGCTTCTGCGAACTCCGGCCTGATGCGGATGAGCTCGGCCCACGAATTACCGTCAACACTGAAAGGGCAGCAGTGATGGCACAGTGCAGCACCTGCGGCGGTACCGGAGTCGTCTTCGTAGAGACCGATGGACGTCAAGGTGAACGATGGAAGTCAAAGGAGGCGGTGACGTGCCCCCGATGCAAGGGAACCGGCAAGCAGTGACTGCCATCCGGCGCGCATTCGCCGCGGTCGATCGAGCACGCTTCATCCCCGACCGCATCTGGCCCGTTGCGCTCGGCCCGCCCTTGGACCGAACCGATAACCCCCAGGAGTGGGCCGACCTCGTGTACTCCGACGAATCCATCGTCACTCAGGTCGACGATGGTCGGAGCGGCGGTATAGGGCGGCCGTCCTCGTCGTCGTCCTCGCCGGCGGTCATGGCGGAGATGTTGGAAGCGTTGGACGCGCGTCCCGGAGACCGGGTGCTGGAGATTGGAACGGGAACCGGCTATAACGCCGCGGTACTGACCGAGTTGGTCGGTGGGTCCGGATCGGTCACCACCAGCGAGGTCGATCCCGTGGTAGCCGACCGGGCCCGTGCCAATCTGAACACTGTGGACGCCCTTGCGGCGGTGGTCACCGGCGACGGCCAGCACGGATACGCACCAGGCGCCCCCTACGACCGGGTCATAGCGACGTGCTCGGTGACGCGCATCCCATCCCCGTGGATCGCCCAAGCGGCCGAGGGCGCGGTGATCGTGGCGCCGTGGAAACCGTCTGCCGAGCTTCCCGGTGGATTTCTTACCCGGCTTACGGTCGAGGATGGCGTGGCGGCAGGGAGGTTCGTCGGGCACACGTCGTTCATGATGCTGCGCGCTCACCGCTGGCAGGGTGGGGCACCCCACGACCTCGACGGCGCCCCTGACGTGGCAACGCGTTTCAAGGGTGACCCTCGCGAGGTAGTGCTCGACGAGGACACCGGTCCCGCGCTCGCGTTGACGGTACCCGGGTGGCGGGGAGGGATCCGGGTCTATGAGCCCGGTGGTGACCAGTACGTATGGTTGTCGGCGACGACCGGACCGTCGTGGGCGCGGCTGCACGGTGATGGGCGCGTTGAGCAGGGCGGGCCGCGACGGTTGTGGGACGAGTTGATCGAGGCCCACCGGCGATGGGTCGGTGACGACCGGCCGGGCGTCACCGACTACGGGCTCAGCGTCGATGCAGCAGGGGCGCACCGGGTGTGGCTGGGGACCCCGCACGGTCCGTCGTGGACGCACAGGGGGCGGGTCGCGCTCGGCGGTGATGGCGTCGCTTGAACCTGTGCGGAGCCGCCCTGCGACCATGACCCTCGACCGGTACGGGCACCTGTTCCCGGACCGCCTAGACGAGGTGGCCGAAGCGATGGACGCCGCTCGGGTCAAGGCGACGGCTGCGGCCGACGAGGGGGACTCGGCTCGCACCGCCGAGTAGAAGCATGTGCGATGAATGTGCGACGCGGCCCCTCAGGAGCCTCCCGCACGTCCCCGCACAAAGAAGAAGGCCCGGCCTGTCTGTGCAGGTCGGGCCTTCTCTTAGCTGTCTCAGCTCTGCGCGCTCGGGAGGATTCGAACCCCCAACCTTCTGATCCGTAGTCAGATGCTCTATCCATTGAGCTACGAGCGCCGGATTCGGTTGTGCGGCTCCCGCCGGGGTGTTCCCTGCGGAAGACGTTTATGACTCTACCACGGGAGGAAGCGCGGTTTTGCCGCATGATCCGCCGGGGAGCGCCGTGTGTGAGCGAGATCCCAGGTCGGCCCCCGTCGACCGAGGACTGCGGGGGCCGACCCGGGTGGGTAGTGTAAGCCGTGTGCGGTGGGGATTCGCCGGTGGGGAACCCTCAGCCCGCGGCTTCCTTCATCGCCTGGGACCAGAGGTCGACCGCCTCGTCGATCTGGTCGGCGGTGACGATGAGCGGCGGGATCATGCGGACGACGTTGCCGTGCGGGCCGCAGGTGAGCAGCAGGAGCCCCTGGTCCGCCGCGGCCTTGTGGGCACGGGCGGCGGTGGCGGCGTCCGGGGATCCGTCGGGGCCGGTGAACTCGTTGCCCATCATCAGCCCCCGGCCGCGCACGTCGCCGATGACCGGGTGGTCGGCGGCGACGCCGGACAGGCCCTGCTGGAGGCGCGTGCCCATCCCGGCGGCGTTGGCGACCAGCCCTTCGTCCTCGATGACGTCCAGGGTGGCCAGTGCCGCCGCGCACGCGACCGCGTTGCCGCCGTAGGTGCCGCCCTGCGAGCCGGGCCAGGCCTGCTCCATCAGCGATTCGGGCGCTGCGATCGCCGACAGCGGGAAGCCGCTGGCCAAGCCCTTGGCGGTGATGAGGATGTCGGGGCGGATCCCGGAGGGGTCGTGGCCCCAGAAGCTTCCGGTGCGCCCGAAGCCGGTCTGGACCTCGTCGACGACGAGCAGGATGCCGTGCCGGTCGGCCCGCTCGCGCAGGCCGCGCAGGAACGCCTCCGGAGCGGGGACGTAGCCGCCTTCGCCCAGCACGGGTTCGACGAAGATCGCCGCGGTGTCCTGCGGGGAGCTGACGGTGGCCAGCTGGTAGTCCAGCTCGCGCAGCGCGTAGTCGGTGGCTTCCTCCTCGCTCATGCGCAGCCGGTAGGCGTAGGGGAACGGGGAGACCACCACGCCGGGCATCAGCGGGCCGATGCCCGCGCGGATCTTGGTGCCCGAGGTGGTCAGCGATGCGGCCGCCATCGTGCGTCCGTGGAAGCCGCCCTGGAAGACGATCGCGTTCTGGCGCCCCGTCGCCTGGCGCGCCAGCCGCAGCGCGGCCTCGACGGCTTCGCTGCCGGAGTTGACGTAGAAGAGCCGGTCCAGGCCCTGGGGCAGCACGCTTCCCAACCGTTCGGTGAGCTGGAGCAGCGGCCGGTGCATCACCGTGGTGTACTGGCCGTGCACGAGGGTGGCGACCTGGCGCTGCGCGGCGTCGACGACCCGGGGGTGGCAGTGGCCGGTGCTGGTGACGCCGATTCCGGCGGTGAAGTCGAGATAGCGGCGGTCGTCCTCGTCGTAGATGTAGACGCCTTCTCCGCGCGCCGCATGGACGGGCGTGGCCTGCTTGAGCAGGGGGGAAAGCGCGGCCGACTGCTCAGCCATGCTCAGACCTCTTCCGTAGGATTGTTGACAATCGACAGAGCTATGGAATCATCCCACATGACGCGGTGTCCAGGTCCGTACACACACCCCCCGGGCGGGTCCGGGCATCGCCGCTCGCACGAACACACCGACGGCGGCGGTTAGCCTGCGCGCACTGCGGGGAAGGCGTCCGGCGGGGCGACCGCCGGGGCCTTTCGCGTGTCCGGCGAGCGCACCGTCACCCACCCAGCCCAGAAGGGGATGTACGCAATGACCTTGGCCGAACGGGAGACGCAGGTCGTCGAGCGCGTGCCCAAGCAGCTCTTCATCGGCGGCGTGTGGCGCGACGCGGAGAGCGGCGCGACGCTCAAGGTCGAGGACCCCTCCACCGGGTCCGTGCTCTGCGAGGTCGCCGACGCCGGAACCGAAGACGGTTTCGCCGCGCTCGAAACCGCCGCCGCGACCCAGCCCGCGTGGGCGAAGTACGCGCCGCGCGAGCGGGGCGAGATCCTGCGCCGCGCCTACGACCTGCTCATGCAGCGCCAGGACGACCTCGCGCTGCTCATGACCCTGGAGATGGGCAAGCCCTACTCCGAAGCCAAGGGCGAGATCGCCTACGCCGCCGACTTCCTGCGCTGGTTCTCCGAAGAGGCAGTGCGCATCGAAGGCGGCTACTCCGTCGCGCCCAACGGCCAGGCGCGCTTTCTGATCATGCGCCAGCCCGTGGGGCCCTCCATGCTGATCACGCCGTGGAACTTCCCCATGGCCATGGGGGCCCGCAAGATCGGCCCGGCCGTCGCCGCCGGCTGCACCATGATCCTCAAGCCCGCCCAGCAGACCCCGCTGTGCGCGCTCGCGCTCGCCGGCATCCTGCGCGAAGCCGGCCTGCCCGACGGCGTCCTCAGCGTCGTGCCCAGCTCCGACGCCGGCGGCATCACCGAGCCGCTGCTGCGTGACGGGCGCATCCGCAAGGTCTCCTTCACCGGCTCGACCCCCGTCGGCCGCAAACTGCTGGAGCAGAGCTCCGAGCAGGTGCTGCGCACCTCCATGGAGCTGGGCGGCAACGCCCCCTTCCTGGTGTTCGACGACGCCGACCTCGACGACGCCGTCGACGGCGCCATGCAAGCCAAGATGCGCAACATCGGCGAGGCGTGCACCGCCGCCAACCGCCTGTACGTGCAGTCGGGCGTCGCCGCCGAGTTCGCCCGCAAACTCAGCGAGCGCATGGGCGCGCTCCGGCTCGGCCGCGGTACCGAGGAGGGCTCGGAGGTCGGCCCGCTGATCGACGCCAAAGCGCGGGAAAAGGTGCAGAGCCTGGTCGACGACGCCGTCGACCGGGGCGCCCGTGTGCTCGTCGGCGGCTCCGCCGGAGACGGCGACGGCTACTTCTACCGGCCCACGGTCCTCGCCGACGTGCCTCAGTCCAGCGACCTGTCCTCGACCGAGATCTTCGGCCCCGTCGCTCCGATCATCGCGTTCGACACGGAGGCCGAAGCGCTGACCGCTGCCAACGACACCGAGTTCGGTCTGGTCAGCTACGTCTACACCCGCGACCTCAACCGCGCGCTGCGCGTGTCGGAGGAGCTGGAGACCGGTATGGTCGGGCTGAACCAGGGTGTGGTCTCCAACCCCGCAGCGCCCTTCGGCGGTGTCAAGCACTCCGGGCTGGGGCGCGAGGGCGGCCGCGTCGGCATCGACGAGTTCCTCGAAACGAAGTACATCGGCGTCGGCGGAGTCTGACTCCGCTGCGGGGCGGCTCCGGCCGCACACCCCGCAGCGGCGCGGCCGGGCGCCCGTCCGCTGTGCGTGGGAGGGCGGACGGGCGTCCTCGGCGCCGGTCGCCGAACCGGGCGCACCGGCCCGCGGCGCCCCCGGGGAAGGGGCACCGCGGGCCGGCGCGCGCCGCCGCCCGGACCCGTGCGCGGGTCAGTTGCGGGTGGTCGACGGGTCCTCGACCGCCGGGGGGTCGGCGGGTCCGGTGCCGTTGATGCGTTCGACGGTGTCGAGCATGTGCGATTCGATGAGGGCGAGCAGCTGCGCCTCGTCGCCGTCGGTTATGGCGTCGAGCAGCTTCTGGTGCTCGTCGACCAGTTCGGAGGCTTGCGGGTAGACGTCCTGCATCACCGTCAGGCACATGCGGGTCTCCACCAGCAGGGTCTGGGCCATGCGCTCCAGTCGGCGATTGCCCGAGCAGCTCACCAGTGTCTGGTGGAACGCCTGATCGGCGTCGCTCATCTCGGTGCGGTCGCCGGTCTCGGCGGCCTCGACCAGCCGGTCCAGCGAGGCCGTCAGGCGGGCCAGCGCTTCGCCCCGGTTGCCGCGCATGACGAGTTCGCACGAGGCGCGCTCGACCGCCAGACGCGCTACGTAGATGTCGCGTACGTCCGCGGCTTCGAGCTCGCGGACGAACAGGCCGCGGTGCCGCTCGCTGCGCAGCAGCCCTTCCTGGACCAGCCGCTGCATCGCCTCGCGCAAGGGGCCGCGGCTGACCCCGAGCCGAGCGGCGATGTCGGTCTCGCCCAGCTGGTCGCCGGGCGCCAAGTGGCCGTACATGATCGCCGAACGGAGCTGGTCGGCGATCAGCGCGGCGGTGGACCGTCGCGGCACGGGTTCGAGTCCGCCGTTGGAGCTCATGGCAGCCGTTCTCCTCTCGTCCTCCTATACGTGCCGTGGACGGCGGTGTCCGCCGCGGCGCCGCAACGGGCACTCATGGTGTCAGCGCCGGGGCGGTGCGGACACCGGGGTGCCCGCACGGAACAGTGTGCCCAGCCCGTCGCGGGGAGCGGCCGCACCCGCAAGGCGCAGCCCCTCCCACACGCTGACCTGGTTGGCGGTCAGCACGGTCTTGCCGAGCCGATCCTCCAAAGCGTCCAGAACGGCCGCGCTGTGCAGCGCGGTGTCGGGCACCAGGACGGCCTCGGCGCCGGGGGCGTCGCCCGCCGCCACCCAGTCGAGCACGTCCTCGCCGGGCAGGGTGCCGACCTCGGCCGCGGTGGCGATCCCGCGCCCCGACCAGGCCGCAACCCCGATGCCGGCGGCGCCGAGGAACTCCACGAAGCGTTCGGCGACGTCGTCCGGGTAGCTCGCGGCGACCGCCACCCGGTCGATTCCCAGCGCCCGCAGTGCGTTGACGAACGCGAACGAGGTGCTGGAGGCCGGTGCGCCCGCCTCCCGCCCGACCGCCTCGGCCTGGGCGCGGGCGCCGTCCGGGCCGAAGACGAAGCTGCCGCTGGTGCAGGCCCACACGGCGGCGTCGACCCCGAGGTCACGCAGCTCGCGCGCGCCCTCGCCCAGGACGTCGGAGCCGCCCACGTCCAGGAGGGCGTCCACCCGGTGGGCGTCCTCGCGCATGAGGGTGTGGACGACGTGCAGCCGGACGCCGCCGCCCAGCTTCCGCTCGAACACCGGGTAGTCGTCCTCGGCGCTGTAGCCGGGGTAGAGGAACCCGACACCGGTCATCTGCGTGTACCTCCCCTTTCGAGGGGTTCGGGGGTCCGCCGCCGTCATGCGGCGGTGCGTTCCGCGGTGGCGTCGACGAGGTGCTGTCCGTGGGCGACGGGTCGGCGGCCCATCGCCTGCAGCGCGGCCCACATGGTGACCTGGTTGGCGGCGATCACCGGTTTGCCGAGCGTGCGCTCCAGCGGCGCGATGATGTCGTAGGTGAGCACGTTGGTGCAGCTGATGAACACCGCTTCGGCGTCGGGCCGGTCGGCGTCGCGCACCGCCTGGACGACCTCGGCGTAGGTGGTTCTCCAGATGTGGCCCAGCAGGCCCAGGCCGACGCTGGAGGCGGTCTCCACGCCGTGCTCGGCCAGGTACTCCAGCAGCCGGTCGGTGACGCTGTCGACGTAGGGCGTGACGACCGCGATGCGGCGCACGGACAGCGCTTCCAGTGCCTGGATCGCCGCTCCGGAGGTGGTGACCGCCGCGGGTGCGCCGGCGTCCAGGATGCTCTGGTGCAGCCGGCGCCGGCCCTCGGCGCCGTGGACGAAACTGCCCGAGGCGCACGCGTAGCCCACCACCAGCGGCTCGGGGGCCAGCAGGTCGCGGGTGGCGCGGGCGACGTCGTCGCCGTCGCTCAGCGCCGCGGCCTGGTCCACGGTAACCGGGACCGGGACGAACGGCAGCCGCGTGACGTACAGCGAGACGTCGTCGGGGGCCCAGCGCCACAGTTCGCGGTCCAGCGCGAAGTCGTAGGGCGCCACGATCCCCACGCCGGACTGCCACGGGGTCTCGGCCAGGGCGGAGATCTCCACCACGTCGGTCGGGGCCGCGTGTGCGTCCTCAGCGGGGCCGGGGGCCGGGTGGAGGGCCGGCTCTTCCCGGTCGCCGCCGCTCACCGGTGCTCCGGCGGTTCGATCGGTCCGCATCGGTCACTCACCTCCTTCTCTGCGGGTCAGCGGTTCTGGTCGGGTGCGGGGCCGCGGCCCCGCTGTGCGGCGGAGCTACTCGTCCAACCGCCGGTACAGGAGGCGTTCGCCGATCGCGCCGGCGCGCCAGACGTCGTTGCAGGCTTCGGCCATAGGGCCCAGACCGTCGACGATGGTGGCGTAGACGTTTCCCGGCACCCAGCCGACGTCGCCGTTGAGCAGCAGGTTGTTGCGGCCGTAGAAGACGGCGAGGTCGATGACGCCGGGCAGGTGGTCGATCCCCTTCTCCTCTTTGAACCGGCGGTCGAGCATGCCGCCGGGGAAGGAGAAGTAGACGACGTCGCCGGGGATGGGCGTGACCGTGGGGTTCTCCTGGCCGGGTTCCTCTGCGGCGAACCGGGGGACCATGGCGTAGACCTCGTTGCGGGCGTACTTGGCGTGGTAGACGTCGCCGCCCTGGGGGAGCGCTTCCCAGACCGTGTCGCAGGTGCGGGGGGCGTCCTCGTCGAGGAGTTCGGCCACGCAGGAGACGCCGCGCTTCTCCAGGCTGATGGTCATATAGCGGGGCATCGGCGGAATGGGCCTTTCTAACCGGGCACCGTCGTGCTCCGCCGCGGGTCGTGCGTGTACCGGGCGGTGGCGGGGCGGGGCCGGGCCGGTCGGCGCGGAGTCGGGGCGCCGGGCCTCCCGGGGGAGGGGGCGCGGCCGATGCCGGACCGGTCGTGCCGGCGGGCGGTAGGGCTGGACCGGAGCCGCCTGCGGGGTGCTGCCGGTGTGTCGGTGTCGCGAGGCGTGTGGTTGTCGACGCTCAACCCCTGGATTCCCGGTGCCAGGGGAGACGGGTGGCACCGGGATCAACGGTGCTGATTGTCAACAATCATACGAGTGCGAAGCCCGGAACGGCAACGTGCGCGGGCTCAGGAGAGCGGCGTCCGCGCGGGTCCTCCCGGAGGCTGCGGCGACCGGACGGGGACGCGCCCCGGGGGCGGTGCGGCTCGCCCGAACATTGTTGACAATCCTACGAACCCTGTCTAGCGTTTCTACCGCTTCGCGGTACCTCGCTATCGGACGGCAGTGATCGGGGGAGGAAGAGCAGGACAGCATCGGCCGCCCACGTCTGTGAACCCGGAGCCGCACGCAGTGACACCCGCACACCAGCCGCAGACCCGCCTCGCCGTCCTCCACGGAGGCGACCTCCCGCCCGGCAGGGAGCGCATCGAGGCCGACCCGCGGCTGGCCGCCGTCCGCTACGCCACCGCCGATCAGTTGCACGACGTCCTGCCCGGCGCCGACGCGCTGTTCGTGTGGGACCTGTTCTCCGAGGCGGTGCAGGCCGCCTGGCCCGGGGCCGACAGCCTGCGCTGGGTGCACGCCGCCACCGCCGGCGTCGACAACCTCATGTTCGATGACCTGGTCGGCAGCGACGTCGTCGTCACCAACTCCCGCGGCGTATTCGACGAACCCATCGCCGAATACGTCCTCGGCCTGGTCATCGCCTTCGCGAAAGACCTGGCGGCCACACTCGACCACCAGCGCCGCCGCGAATGGCGCCACCGCGAGACCGAACGCGTCGGCGGCAAGCACGCCCTGGTCGTCGGTACCGGACCCATCGGCCGCGCCATCGCCCGCCGGCTGCGCGCCGCGGGCATGACCGTCGAAGGGGCCGGCCGCACCGCGCGCACCGCGGACTCCGACTTCGGCACCGTGGTCGAGGCCTCCCTGCAGACCTCGGCCCCCGGCCTGGACGGGGCGCTGCCGCGCGCCGACTACGTGGTGCTGGCCGCGCCGCTGACCGGCGCCACCCGCGACCTCGCCGACACCGGCTTCCTCGCCCGCATGCGCCCCACCGCCCGGCTGATCAACGTCGGCCGCGGCCAGCTGGTCGACGAGAAGGCGCTCGTGCGCGCGCTGCACGCCGGCGAACTCGCCGCGGCGGCACTGGACGTCGCCCGAACCGAGCCGCTGCCCGAGGACTCCCCGCTGTGGAGCGCCCCCGGCGCCCTGGTCTCCCCGCACATGTCCGGCGACGTCGTCGGCTGGCGCGACGAGCTGGTCGACCTGTTCGCCGGCAACCTGGACCGCTACCTCGACGGGACCGCACTGCGCAACGTCGTCGACAAGCACCGCGGCTACGTGTCCGGTCCCTGACCCCGCCCCGCCCGCGCCCTCGGCCCTGAGGCCGGGGGCGCGCGCCGAGCCCACCCCGTGCCGACACCAGGAAGGACCGAGTGTGAGTACCAAGTTCGAGGGGCTGGACCAGGGAGGCGCCCGGGAGCAGCAGGACGCGGACACCTCCGCGCCCGCCGATTCCCCGGCCTGGATGTCGGCCACCGAGTTGCTCGGCGCCTACGCCCGCGGCGACCTCTCCCCCGTCGACGCCGCCGACGCCGTACTGGAGCGCGTCGAGCGCGACAACCCCGCGCTCAACGCCTTCTGCCTCGTCGACCCGGACGGGGTCCGCGCCGCCGCACGCGAATCCGAGGAGCGCTGGAACCGCGGCGAGCCCGCCGGCCGCCTCGACGGGGTGCCCGCCTCGATCAAGGACATCATGCTCACCCGCGGCTGGCCCACCCTGCGCGGATCCCTCAACGTCGCCGCGGAGCAGTCCTGGACCGAGGACTCCCCGGTGGTGGCGCGGCTGCGCGAGCACGCCGCGCTGTTCGTCGGCAAAACCACCACCCCCGAGATCGCCTGGAAGGGCGTCACCGACAGCCCGCTCTACGGCGTCACCCGCAACCCCTGGGACCTCAGCAAGACCCCCGGCGGCTCCAGCGGCGGCGCCGCGGCCGCGGTCGCGGCAGGCATGGGGCCGCTGTCCACCGGTACCGACGGCGGCGGATCGGTGCGCATCCCCGCCGCCTTCACCGGCGTCTTCGCGATCAAGCCCACATGGGGGCTGGTTCCGCACTACCCGGCCAGCGCCTTCGGCAGCCTCGCCCACTCGGGTCCGATGACCCGCACGGTCGCCGACGCCGCGCTCATGCTCGACGTCATCACCGGCCCCGACGCCCGCGACTGGGGACGGCTGCCGTCTCCCTCCTACTCCTTCACCGAGTCCCTGGACATGCCGGCGCGCGGGTTGCGCATCGCCTACAGCCCGGCGCTGGGA
The DNA here is from genome assembly GCF_014204715.1 of Streptomonospora salina. Lineage (NCBI taxonomy): Bacteria > Bacillati > Actinomycetota > Actinomycetes > Streptosporangiales > Nocardiopsidaceae > Streptomonospora > Streptomonospora salina. The sequence goes on along the minus strand of NZ_JACHLY010000001.1, from coordinate 2,556,999 downwards.
CACCTGTCCGTCGACCCCGAGGTGGCGCGCATCGTCGCCGAGGCCGCCCGGGCCTTCGAGGAGCTGGGCGCGGTCGTCGAAGAGACCGACCCGCCGATCCCCCCGTCGCGGGAGCACTTCCAGATCCTGTGGTACGCGGGTGCCGCCAAGGCGACCGAGCACCTCACCGACGCCCAGCGCGACCGGCTCGACCCCGGACTGCGGGAGATCGTCGCGGAAGGGCAGACCTACTCCGCGCAGGACTACCTGACCGCCATGGCCACCCGGATGGCGATGGGCGAGACGATGGGGCGCTTCCACCGGGAGTACGACCTGCTGCTGACCCCGACCATGCCCATCACCGCTTTCGACGCGGGACTGGAGGTCCCGCCCGGTTCCGGTGAGCGGCGCTGGACGAGCTGGGCGGGTTTCTCCTACCCCTTCAACATGACCCAGCAGCCCGCCGCCAGCGTTCCCTGCGGCTTCACCGAGGCGGGCCTGCCGGTGGGCCTGCAGGTCGTCGGTCCGCGCCACGGCGACGCCCTCGTCATGGCGGCCTGCCACGCCTTCGAGACCGCACGTCCCGCCCCCCGGCTCGCCTGAGGAGCGCATGCACGGATGCGGGCGGAGATCCCGGGGAGCACGCTGGGCCGCACCACCCGGGACCTCCGTCCGCGCGGCGCCGGCCGACGGCAGGCGTTCGGGACCTTCGGCCCGTACGTTTCGTGGCTTTCGGCGGTGCTTGCGGCGCCGCGGGCGGCTACGGTCGTATCCGGGCAAGTGTCGCTAGCGAAACGAGGCGCCGATGACGACCGCAGGTGCCGACGCAGGGTCGGGGGCCGAGTCCATTCGCGTCTTCCTCGTCGACGACCACGAGGTCGTCCGGCGGGGTGTGGCCGCGATGCTGGAGAGCGAACCGGACGTGGAGGTCGTGGGCGAGGCCGGCACCGCCGAGCAGGCCCTGGCCCGCATCCCGCTCGCGGCGCCCGATGTGGCGATCCTGGACGTGCGGCTGCCGGGCGGGTCCGGAGTGAGCGTGTGCCGCGAGATCCGTTCCGACCACCCGGCGATCGCGTGCCTGATGCTGACGTCCTTCGCCGACGACGACGCGCTCTACGACGCGGTCATGGCCGGCGCGGCCGGCTATGTCCTCAAGCAGATCCACGGGGCCGATCTCGTCGGCGCCGTGCGCACCGTGGCCGCCGGCGGATCGCTGCTGGACCCCGCCAGCGCCGGGCGCATGCTGGAGCGGTTGCGGGAGAGCGCGCCGGAGCCGGACCCGTTGGCGGAGTTGAGCCCCCAGGAGCGCCAGATCCTCGATCTGATCGGCGAAGGGCTGACCAACCGCCAGATCGGCGAACGGCTCTACCTGGCCGAGAAGACCGTGAAGAACTACGTGTCCAGCCTGCTGTCCAAACTCGATCTCAAACGCCGCACCCAGGCGGCGATCCTCGTCGCGGAGCTGCGCAGCAAGCGGCGCTGACGGCCGCCGGCGCCTGCCGGGGCGATCCAGAGCGATCCGGGGCGAACGGGGGCGAACAGGGGCCGGATCAGGTGGGCACGTGTCCGTTTTCGTCCTCGTCGCCGTCGCCGTCCCGGCCACCGTGCAGCGGTACGCTCCAGCGCAGCGCCGTGCCGCCGGCGGGCGGCGCCTCGGTGCTGAACTCGCCGCCCAGCGACACCGCCCGCTCGTCCAGGTTGCGCAGCCCGCTGCGGCGGCCGTTCCGGGGGATGCCGCGGCCGTTGTCGTCGACCTGTAGGGTGAGCCGTTCGTCGGCCTGCACCGAAACGTGCACCTCGGACGCGTCGGCGTGGCGGGCGACGTTGGACAGCGCCTCACCGAGCACGGCCAGCAGTTGCTCGCCGACGTCCTCGGGCACGGAGGTGTCGATGGACCCCTCCAGGCGTACGCCCGGCTGGCAGCCCAGCGAGCGCGCCGCGCTCTCGGACGCGCTCAGGATGCGGTCGCGCAGCGACGTGTGCTGCGGCTGTGACGGCAGTTGGAGCGCGAACACGGTGGAGCGGATCTCGCGGATGGTCTCGTCCAGGTCGTCGATGGTGCGCTGCACCCGGTCGACGGCTTCGGCGTCGCCGATCAGGCGCACCGTGCTCATCAGCGTCATGGCCGAGGCGAACAGCCGCTGGATCACCACGTCGTGCAGGTCCTTGGCGATGCGGTCGCGTTCCTCCAGTACCACCAGGCGCTCGGCGTCGCGGCGCGCCTCGGCCAGTTCCAGCGCCACCGCGGCCTGCGCGGAGAAGGAGTCGATCATCCGGCGTGTGGCCTCGTTGAACGGGGATCTGGCGCTCATCTTGCCCAGCAGCAGCACACCGCGGGTGTGGTCGGGCGTGCCGATCGGTACCAGCAGCCCCGGGCCGAAGCCGCGGTGGGTGAGCATGGGGCAGTTGGCCCGGCGCAGGTCGGAGACGGTGGCGGGCTCGCCGTTGCGGTAGACCCAGCCGCATTTGGTATCGGACATGCCGATGGTCGTGCCGATCACCTGGTCGGCCACGGGCCCGTCGGCGAACTCGGCGACGAGGTCGCGGTCGCGGGAGTCGGGCAGCAGCACGATCGCGACGTCGGCGTCGGACATCTCGCGGGACTGCTGGGCGAGGTAGCCGAGCACCTCGCCGCTGTCGGCGCCGGAGAGCAGCCGCGTGGTGATCTCGGTGGAGGCGGCCAGCCACCGCTCGCGCAGCCGGGTCTCCTCGTAGAGCCGCGCGTTCTCGATGGCCACGCCCGCCGCCGTGGCCAGGGCGGTGACGATGGATTCGTCCTCTTCGTCGAACTCCCCGTCGTTGCTCTTCTCGGCGAGGTAGAGGTTGCCGAACACCTCGTCGCGCACCTGGATCGGCACGCCGAGGAACGAGCGCATCTGCGGGTGGCCCGGCGGCATCCCGTGGAACTCCGGGTGTTCGGAGACGTCGCGAAGCCGCAGCGCGGCACGGTCGCGCGTGGGGACCGACAGGATGCCCGCGCCGAGGGGGAAGACGTGGATGCCGGCGGACTGCTCGGATGTGAGCCCGACCGGGATGAATTCGGCGAAGTTGCCCTCGTCGTCGAGTACGCCCAGTCCCGCGTAGCGCGCATCGACCAGGGTCGCCGCGGCCTCGGTCAGCCGGCGCAGCACGGTGGCGAGGTCGAGATCGCTGCCGATGGACAGGACGGCTTCCAGCAGGGAGTGCACGCGGTCGCGGGTCGACAGTGCGGACTCCAACCGGATGTGGAGTTCGGAGATGAGCTCGTCGAGCCGCATTTTGGGGAGCAGTGAGTGTTCCGGGATGTCGGGCATCGGATGCACACCTCCGGGTGCATACGTTATCGCGGAGGGCGATCGCCGTGGCCGGAATCGGCACGACCGGGAAGATGAGGGAGTTCCCCGCCGCCGCGCCGGAGCGGCGCGGTCGACCGGCGCCCCCGGATCGCCGGGGTACGTAAAGCCCGGTCCTCGGCAGGATAAGGCACGGGCGACCGAGGGGCGCGCTCCGCTCGGGACGGCGCCGCGGGTGCACGCACCGCCGCTTGCGGGCGGCCGCGGCGACGCGCCCGTGCATGGCCGGCCGAACGCCCGGAACCACCGCTCGGGCGAACCGGTCGAAAAGCGGATATCCGGGGGCGCCGGACGCGCGGATCGTGTGATTGGACGGTTGCGTTCTGTAGTGATCGTGCTACGGTCACTCCCAATCGGACCGGTCCCGGGTTTCGGGTTACCGGTCGGTGTGGGGAACCGCTTCCGTAATCAGGGGAGCGGTGGGGCGGCATCCGCCCGGACAGCCCGCACCGCCACGACTTCTGTAGCGGCCTCGCGAAAGGGAATCGCCATGCAGCGCACAGACCGTTCGCGACGCGGAGTACGCGTCGCAGCGGCTGTGCGCGCGGACCGGCGCTCCCCGGGGGCGTGGCCCTCAGCGCGCCGGTGGCTGGTGGTCGCCGGGCTGCTCTCGGGCGCCTGGTTCGCCGGTGCTGCGTACGCGGCGGCCGACGACACCGCCGTCGCCGGAGTGGCCGGTTCCGCGGTGGCCGGGACCGGGGAAAGCGCCGCTCAGAGCGGCCAGGACCCGGTCGAAGAGACAGCGGGGGCGGCAGAGAGCGTCGACGCGGCCGCCGGCACCGGCGCATCCGCCGGGAGCGGGTCGGCCGAGACGGCCGGATCCGCCGCCCCTTCCGACGCCGACGGCTCCGGCGGCACCCGGCCCGACCCGCCCGAGGGCGGCGTCGGCACCGCCGTGCACGACGGCGTCGACGCGGTCGCGACCGAGGCGGTCGGTTCCCGGGAGACCGGCGGCGGCTCCGAGGCCGCCGCCTCCGACACGTCGCCCGAGTCCGACGGGCACACGTCGGCGACGGGGCGGATCAGCGGCACCGTGGCGGCCGTCGGCGACGTCGGCCGGACCGTGCCCGCCTCCGTGGCCTCCCCGGCTGCCTCCGGTGCGGCCGCGGCCGTGCCGGGAGCCGCCGCCGGCACCGCCGACGGCTTCCCGGGACTGGGTACGACCGGGTTCGCCCCGGCCGGCCTCGACGGCGCCTCGGTCCTCGCCGACCCGGGCGCCGGCGACGACGACACCGGATCCGGCGCCGACCGCGGGCAGGACCCCGGCGCACCGGCGGCGCGCGGGACCGCTTCCGCGCCGGAAGCCGGGCAAAGCCCCCAAGCGTTCCCCGGTTCCGCTCCCGTCGGCGACACCGCCGGATTCGCCGCCTACGGCGGCTCCACCGCCGGAAACGTCGCCGACGGCGACTCCGCGCCGCGTGCCGACGCCGCCGACGTCCCCGAGGCGGCCTCCGCGGTCGGCTCCGGCGCGAACACCCCCCAGTCCGGCGGCATGTGCGCCGGGTACCTTCCGGCGGCGGCATCGGCCGCCCCGGCCGCGGGCTCGCTCCAGTGCGCCCGCCAGGCTCTCGCCGACGTCCCGCGGGACCTCGGCGAGAAGCCGACCTTCTCTCCCGACTAGGACCGCACGCCCGGGACGCGGCGTTCGCCCCGCACAGCGCGGCGCGACTGCGCGCGAACCCTGACTGGCACCCGGCCCATCGGTCCAGCGGCATCGCCCACTGGGGGCTGACGTGAGCCCCGTGTCCGTGATCGGCAGCGAGTCCGCTCGCCTCCGCCACGAGGCTCACGTCAGCCCGAGGTCCGCCAGATCCTCAGGTTGGTCCCGGCATCCATCGTCCGTGCCTGCCACGCACGGACGCGGAGAGCCCGGGAGAAGTCCCCGAAGTCATCCCAGAACCGCTGTGGCGCCCCTGGCCAGGGCCCGCTAGCGGAAATACGGACACATCAGAGTCCATCCCCGAAGCAACCGAAATTCAGACGATCCGGAAGGACGTTCCATGTTCCAGTTCGCTCGCCAGTCCGCCAAGGCCGTTCTCGTGGCGGCCGGTGCCGCAGGCGTCGCCGCTCTCGGCGCAGGTGCCGCCGGAGCCGACGACCTGGGTGCGCTGAGCGCAACTGACTCCGTGCCGACCTCCTCCCCGGTCACCGCAGGGCTGCCCGCCGGCCTGGGCGGAGGCGCGAACTCGCTGGTCTCCGGCCTGAAGGACGCCGACCTGCGCACCGTGCAGCCCGCGCCCGGAACCGCCAACCTGGGCACCCCGGCCGGCGACATGTCCGGTGTCGGCCCGCAGGCGCAGTCCGGCCTCGGCACCGTCCACGACACCGTCGACGGGACCCGCGACACCGTCGGCCTGAGCAACGCGGTCCACCAGGCGAACCCGGTCGGCGGCGCCGCCTCGACGCTGCCGGGCGGCGACCTGCTGTCCGGTCAGGACCTGCCGGTGTCGAACGGCACGGTGCCCAGCCTGCCGGGCGGGGCCGGCACTCTGCCGCTGCGCGGCGAGACGGTTCCGCAGGCTGGTCCGGTGGGCATTCTGCCGACCGGTGCTGTGGAAGGGCTGCTGGGCGGGGCCGGCACTCTGCCGCTGCGCGGCGAGACGGTTCCGCAGGCTGGTCCGGTGGGCATTCTGCCGACCGGTGCTGTGGAAGGGCTGCTGGGCGGGGCCGGCACTCTGCCGCTGCGCGGCGAGACGGTTCCGCAGGCTGGTCCGGTGGGCATTCTGCCGACCGGTGCTGTGGAAGGGCTGCTGGGCGGGGCCGGCACTCTGCCGCTGCGCGGCGAGACGGTTCCGCAGGCTGGTCCGGTGGGCATTCTGCCGACCGGTGCTGTGGAAGGGCTGCTGGGCGGGGCCGGCACTCTGCCGCTGCGCGGCGAGACCGTTCCGCAGGCCGAGCAGGTCGGCGGCGCCGCGACGACCCTGCCCGCCGACGAAACCGTGCCGCAGCAGGGCGACCCTCTGGGCATGCTGCCCACCGGCGACGTGCTCGGCCTGGTCGGCGGCGGCGACCTCACCTCGATGGTTCCCGCCGGCGGCGCCGAGACCCTGCCGCTGAGCAACGAGGTGCCCCAGTCGGGTCCCGCCGTGCAGAACCGGCCCGCCGAGATCGCCGGTGAAGCCGGTACGGCGGTCGGCGAGACGGTCGAGGACGCCGCGGGCGCGGTGCTGCCCAACACCACCGAGCAGGTCGGCGAAGCGGCCGAGGAGCTGCCGGCGCCCTCCACCGGGGCCGTCCAGGAGCAGCTGCCGCAGACCCCGGCCTCCGTCGAGGGCCTCGACACCGGGGCCGTCGAGTCCGCCGTCCCCGGTGGCGACCGCATCGCCGACGCCGCGGAGAACGTCGACGAGCAGGCCTCCCCCGTGGACGAGGTGACCGAGCGGGCCGACGTCGGCGACGCGACGGGCGATGTCGCCGAGGCCGCCGCCGGCGGCGCCGGCGCCACCGGCGCTCTGGACGTCGCCGAGGGCGTCAACACGCCGGTGCTGTAAGCCGGCCGGTCGGCGCGGCGCCCGGCCGCCGAGCGCCGCGCCGACTCCGAGACCGTGCACCGCGGCTGATCCGCCGGAGCCGCGGTGCACCCCGGCCCCGGGAACGCCGGGGACCGGCCGGATGCGCCGCCCTGGGAACTGTGGGGGTTCCCAGGTCGGAACTCCGGGCCGGATCCCCGCTTCCGGGGCCTCGCCGCACCCCGCGCCTTCGCATTCCGCACCGTCCCGCCGTCGGTTCGACCCGCGGCAGGCGGAGTGTGCGAAACCGGATTCGGTGCAGCGCGTCCGTGCCGGACCGGACGGGGTGCGACGCTGCGGGGCGCTCCCGGGAACGAGGGGGCCTGGGAGCGCCCCGGCACACGAAACGGGGCCCGTCCCCACCGGATCCGGTGGGGACGGGCCCCGTTTCATGTCGGCTGCCGCGTCCGGGCGGACACCCGACCGATCAGGCGCCGGTGCGGCTCACACCCGAAGGGCCGGAGGCCTCACTGCTCGTGGTGCGGGGAACCCGGGGTGCCGGGCTCGGAGGTGTCGTCGGCCTCGCCCGTGGCGCTGTTGGAGATCCACTCGTCGGCGGAGCGCTGCCAGAAGCCCCAGCCGTTGGTCACCTCCAGCTCGCGGTCGGTGCCGGTGATGTCGACGGGGTCACCGAGCAGGCTCTCCTCGTAGTACCACCGCGAGTCGGCGCGGCTCATGTTCACGCAGCCGTGGCTGGTGTTGGCCTCGCCCAGCATCGGGTTGTCGTTCAACTCGTGGAGGAACTCGCCGGAGTTGGAGATGCGGATCGCGTAGTCGACGAACACCTCGTAGTACTCCGGGGCGTCCTCGTCCACGCCGAGCGTGTCGTTGCTCATCCGGTAGTCGGTGTGGAAGCCCATGGTCAGATGGGTGCCCGTCGTGGTGGTGTACTTCCGCTGCGAGGCGTCGCCGAGGCTGACCGGGAACTCCTTGACGGTCTCGCCGTCGCGCTCGACGGTCATGTGGTGCTCGTTCTCGTCGATCGTCGTGATCTGCGAGCGCCCGACCTCGAACCCGAAACTGCGGTTCTCGATGCCCCACACGCCTTCGGACGCGGCCACACCGGCGAGGTTCAGGTCGACGTCGACCTTCTGGTCGGGCTCCCAGTACTCCTCGGTGCGGAACACCGCCCGCTTGTCGCCGAACCAGTTCCAGGCGCCCATGGCGGGCTTCTCGGAGGAGACCTCCATCGCGGCCTCGACCTGGGCCTTGTTCTCGACCGGCATGTCGAAATCGACGATGATCGGCATGCCGACGCCGACGGTGCTGTCGGGTTCGAGCTTGATCGACTCGATCTCCAGGCGCTGCCCCTCGACCGGCGGTTCGGTGGAGAACTCGCTGATGGCCTCGCTGCTCTCGCCCTCGCTGTTCTCGGCGACAGCGGTGACGGTGACATCGCTGCCGGGATGCAGCGTCCAGTCGCTGACCCACTCGGACTTGTCGTCGTTGAAGCTGCCGGTCATGCTCTCGTCGGTCTCGCCTTCGGAGAGCTGCTGCTCGACCTGCACATCGGTGATCTCGCCCTTGTCCGCGCTCACGACGACGGGGGAGTCGGGGCGGATCTCGGCGCCGCCGTCCTCAGGGGTGATGGCGACCTCGGCAGCGTCGACGGAGGGCTCTTCGTTGGCCAGGTCGCCCTCGTCGGTACTGCATGCCGATGTCGCCATCAGGACGGCGACGGCCGCGGCGCCCAGCCCGGCCGCGGGCCGGCGTGGAAAGCGGGATGTCACTTCGGGAGTCCTCCAGGTCGTCGGGGTGCAGGCACGGTCCCGGGCGTGGCAGGAGGGAATGCCACCGGGGCTTGGCGACGGGGGGTGTGTCGGCCGCAGTGCAGTGCGGGTGTTCGTTACCCGCTACGTGGGACGTGCGAACCCCGGTACCTGGTTCGCACAAATCACAGATTTTCCTCGTAAAACCCATCGCGATCAGCGACGGCGCTGATCGGGGCGGCCGTGCCGGCGGGCCGGAACCGCGCCCGCACCCGGTGTGTCGCCGTCACGGCTGCGCCGGACCGTTCTCTTCATCGCTCTGCGTGCCCTGCCCCAGACCGTTGGCGCACGGGTTGGAGGTCGCGTCGCGTCCCGTGATCGGCTTGGCCGGTGCGCCGCCGGCGTCCGGCGAAGCGCCGGCGGTGCCCGTGCCGGACCCCGCTCTGTTCGTCGGCGAGGCGGCGTCCGCCTCCCCGGCGTCGCCGTCGTTCGCCCCGCTCGCGGTGCCGTCGCCGCCGGAGTCCCCGGAGTCCCCGGAGTCCCCCGAGTCCCCCGAGTCCTGTTCGCCGGTCACCAGCAGCCGGTCCTGCACCGGCCGGTCGTGCCGGACGGCGGAGAACAGCCGCGCCGCGGCGTCCTCGTCCCAGACGACGCGGTTGGCGTCGGACGGCGCACGCTGCCAGGGCACCGTGTAGAACGCGATGTCGGACAGGTCGGTCCCGGCCAGTGTCGAGGCGATCGAGACCATCGTGGGCAGGGTGAAGCCGTCGTCGGTTCCGGTGTGCTCGGAGAGCGCGCGGAGCATGCCGGTCGCCTGGCTCGGGCGGGTGAGCAGGTCGCTTCCCGCGGTCTCGTCGGCCAGCGCGCCGAGGAACATCTGCTGGCGGTCGATGCGCCCGATGTCGCCGCCGTTGCCGATGTCGTAGCGCGCACGGACGAACGACAGCGCCTCCTCACCGTCCAGCCGCTGCCGGCCGGCGTCGAGGTCGAGCTTGGCCCGATCGTCGTGCAGCGGCTGCGGGATGCACATGTTCACGCCGCCGATCGCGTCGATCATCTCGCGGAATCCGACGAAGGTCAGGTGCGCGAAGTGGTCGACGCGGATGCCGGTGAGCGACTCGACGGTCTTGACGACGCACGGTGGTCCGCCGTGGAACAGCGCCGCGTTGATCATCCCGTGGTGGGCGGGTGTGCCCTCGGTCTCGCCGTAGGGATCGCATTCCGGCAGATCGACCAGGGAGTCGCGCGGGATGTTGACCACGGTGACGCGGCCGTCGGTGGAGATATGGGCCAGCATCAGCGCGTCGGAGCGTTCGCCGACGAAGTCGCGCCCGCCGTAGGCGGCGTTGCCGCCCTCGCGGCCGTCGGAGCCGATGAACAGGATGTTCAGGTCGTCGCCGATTCTGGCCGGGCGGTCCGCTTCGTCGAGGGCGGTGTCCAGATCGTGGCGGACGATGTCGCCCTGCAGCGAGCGGTAGTACCCGTAGGCGGTGCCGACTCCGGCGAGGAGCACGAGGACCAGGGCCGCGGCCGTCCACCCGAGTGCCCGGCGCCTGCGCCGGCCGCTACCGGCGGTGGCCGCGGAGTCGGCGGAACCGGTGGGGTCGGTGGAACCGTCCGGTTCCGCGGGAGCGCCGTGGGCGTCTCCCCGTGCGCCGCCGGGGTCGGCGGCCGCCTTGCCGTCGTCCGCGTCGCCGCCGGTCGACGCCTCGCCGCCGGTACCGGTGGGCTCGTCTTCCGTGTCGGCCCCGTCGGAGTCGGCGGCCCCGTCGGCCGCGGACCGGGTAGACGGGGTATCGGCCGAATCGGTTCCGCCGGATCCGGAGTCCTCCGGCGGGGCGGAAGCTGCGCCGTCGGAATCGGAGCCGGGGGCGTCGTCGGGCATTGAGGGGTCTCTTCGTGCCGAGGGCGGGGTTGCGCCGGTTCCGGGCAGGCGAAGGCGGACCCGCTGAAAAGCAGCGTGATGAGGGGGTCCGGCCGAGGCGCACCGGGTGACCGCAGCGGTAGGGGGATCCTACGAGATCGGCGGCGATGCGGCGCGAGTGACTTGGGGGTGTTCGTCACGTATGCCGGAAAATTGGGTGGTGTTTTCTGCTCCACCGACAGCCATGGTTTCCATGACCGTAACCAAGGGCGGGGTGCGATCGGCCTCCGGTCGGCGGCCCCGGGTCGGGGGTGGGCGGGTCCTGGCAGGAGGACGACCGGCCGTCGGGCCGCGAAACCGGGCCTCGAAACCGGGCCGCGAAACCGGGCCGCGAAACCGCGTTGATCTTGTAGCTACCGTCACTAGAAACCGGTTTCTATGACGATAGCTACAAGATCAACGCTGAGGGCGGGCGGATTCGTCGTCGGCGCGGCCGCACTGCGCCCCCGTCCGGCCTCCATCGGGCAGGGGCGCATCCGGGCCGCGCCGTGGCCCACTCGCGCCGCACTCGCGGGTACGAGCTGCGGTCAGGAGCCCTTGCCGCTGCGCATGCCCGACACCAGGCCGACTCCGGCCACGGCCAGGACGACCTGGGTGATCAGCTCCCACCAGTCGATGCCGGGGGTGTCCGCGTAACCGGCGAAGCCGGCGATCGCCGTGCCGACCAGGGCGGCCACGATTCCGACGAGGATCGTCAGCCAGACCTGGATGTTCTGTTTGCCGGGCAGGATGATGCGGGCGAGTACGCCGATGATCAGCCCGATGATGATCGCGGTGAAGATACCGGTGACCTCCATGACGGCCCCCCTTCGGATCGGTAGTCCGTCACTGGTACCTGTTTCCCGAAAGCGCGGCCGGATGCGTTCAGACCGTCTCCGACTGCCTCGGGCTCCCCGGCTCCCCGACTCCCCGGCGGTCCGCGGCCCGACGGCCCGCCGGCCTGCGTCGGCCTGCGCCGTGCCGCTGAGGTCCGCTGCCCGGAGTGCGAACGCCGAGGGCGTGGATACGTCCGGAGCGCACGTGCAGTCCGGCCCTTCCGTCCAACGAGCGTCCCTTCGCGGCGCGGGGCGTCTCGCACGTCGGTTGATTCGTCCCCGTCCGTCTTGAGGGGCGCGGAAAAATTGACCGAATCCGGCCAAGATCATCCCTTGTGTCGGTGATCATGAGTGTTCCGGTCGTCATTTCGCATTTGTGAATTCCGACGTCAGGCGAGCCGTGCGGGACGGCCGGTCCGGCCGGCACCTCGCAGCACGCGCGCGACTGCCGAAAACCACCGCTCTGTGTCAAGTCTGTTGCGCGCCGTGATCTTCACTTATCGTTTCGTTCCATTCACCGAACGCGTCGGTGAATCGGCGGGACGGACCCACAAGGTCCAGCCCGCCGGGGATACGCGCCCGGTCCCGAGCCGGGCGTAGCGCCCTTTCGTTCCCGCTCAAGGAGAGGCACGTGCGAAAATCCCCCCACTTCAAGGCACTCGGCGGCATCGCCCTGTCCGCAGGGCTGATCGCAGCGGCTACCACCGCCGTGGCGGCAGATCCCGCACCGACGGCGGCGCCGGAGCAGCTCGACGCCATGCAGCGCGACCTCGGGCTCACCGAGTCCCAGGCCGGACAGCTGCTCAAGGATGAGAGCCAGGCCCGTTCCGTCGAGAACGAGCTGCGCGCCGACCTCGGCTCCGACTTCGGAGGCGCCGTCTTCGACGCGGAATCCGGCGAACTGACCGTCTCGGTCACCGACTCCGATGCGGTCGGCACCGTCGAGAACGCCGGTGCCGAAGCCGAGGTCGTCACCCACGGCCAGGACGCCCTCGACAAGGTCGTGGAGAACCTCAACGCCGATGCCGAGGACGCCGGATCCGGCGTGACCGGCTGGTACGCCGACGTCGAGTCCGACCGTGTGGTCATGACCGTCGACCGGGGCCAGGCGAAGGACGGCAAGGAGTTCCTCGCCGACGCCGGCGTCGACAGGTCGGCCGTCAAGGTGAAGGAGAGCTCCGAGAAGCCCGAGACCTTCGCCGACATCGTCGGCGGCAACGCCTACTACATCAACGGCGGCTCCCGGTGCTCCGTCGGCTTCGCCGTCACCACCGGATTCGTGACCGCGGGCCACTGCGGCAGCGGCGGCGCCTCCGTCTCCGGCGCCGACGGCGGCAGCGGCACCTTCGCGGGCTCGACCTTCCCGACCCGCGACATGGCCTACGTCCGCACCAGCGGGTGGAACCCCACCCCGCGCGTCAACGACTACTCCGGTGGCACTGTGGCCGTCAACGGCTCCAGCCAGGCCGCCGTGGGCTCGTCGATCTGCCGCTCGGGCTCGACCACCGGCTGGCACTGCGGCACCATCGAGGCCCGCAACCAGACGGTGCGCTACCCCCAGGGCACCGTCTACGGGCTCACGCGCACCAGCGTCTGCGCCGAGCCCGGCGACTCCGGCGGCTCGTTCATCAGCGGCGACCAGGCCCAGGGCGTCACTTCCGGCGGCTCGGGCGACTGCACCTGGGGCGGCACGACCTACTACCAGGAGGTCAACCCGATCCTGCAGCAGTGGAACCTGACGCTGGCCTGATCCGCTGACCGACCCGAGCGGCCCCGGCCGCACCCCCGACACCCCCGACACATGAAACGGGCGGCCCCGGTGCACCTGTCTGCACCGGGGCCGCCCGCCTGTGTGCGTGGCGCTTTTCGCGCGGGAGCACTACATGTCAGGCGTCGTCGTCCTTCCAGAAGGACGTGTGCTCCTCGGCGTCGGCGTCGGCGCCCTTGTCGGTCTTGGAGCGGCGCGCCGACGCGTCGGACTCCTCGCCGGACCCCTGCTTGCGGCGGATGCGTCCGCGCGGGGCCGGCGCTTCGCCGCTGTCGGTCGCGGAGCCGGACGTGCCCGCTGAGGACGCCCCGGCGCCCTTGGACGAGGAACCGGAGCCTTTGGACGAGGAACCGGAGCCCTTGGCCGGAGAGGATTTGCCCGAGGAGCCGGACGGGCGCGCGGAGCCCGCATCGGCGCCCGCGCCCGTACCGGCGGTCGCGTCCGAGGTCTTGATCGCGGAGGCGACGTTGCGCGGTGCGCCGCCGGCGTGGATGTTCAGCGCCTCGTCTTCGACGTCGAGCATCTTCTGCACGCTCTGCGGAAGGGCGGGCAGCCGCTCGTTGCGGAAGTGGGAGCCCAGCACCTCCAGCGCGTGGTCGCACAGCAGCGGCCGGAGGACCGCGGGGTTGGCGCCGCTGAGTTCCTGGAGTTCGGGCAGCCGCAGTTCGCGAAGCAGGCGGATGACCGCCCGCATCCGCTCGCGGGTGCGGCGGTCGGTGATCGCCACCGACATCATCTCGGCCTCGGCCAGAGCGGGCGTCGGTTCGGTTCCGCCGTTCTCCGCGGCGCCCTCGCGTTCGGCGATGAACAGCCCGGTCAGCTCGCGCGTCGATTCGCGGGCGGCGACGCGGTTCTCGCCCTTGCGGGCCTGCCGGCCCTGGACCCACGTCACCACGACGCTGGTCACCAGGCTGATGCCGGCGCCCGTCAGGACGAGCAGCATGTCGTACACGGAAGACCTCCGAGGGGGAGCGGGGAGCGTGCCGTTCTGTACGGCTTCGCGTGATCCGTGAGGATTCGCGAACGCGGTGCGTGTTGTCAAGTTCGTGCACCGTCGCCCCGAGGGCGCCCGGGAGGAGGCGGCGGCCCGGACGGCGCGCCGTGCCGCGCGTCGCGGCTGGCGCCGCCCTTGACACGTCGACGGCCGCGAATATGGACTTGCGCGCACGAGATCGTCTCCGAAGAACCCCGCGACCGGTCCGCTGGACGATGGACCGCGGGGGCGGACGGACCGGCGGCGGGCGCCGATGAGGGGAGGGCGCGCCGCACACCGGTCGCGTGGCCGGTCCCGGGCCGTCGAGGTCCGGGACCGGTTCTCGGCGGCCGCGCCGCGCGGCGCCGGAGCGCTCCTCGGGCGCCGCGCGCGGGGCCGGCCCGCGCTACTTCAGTTCGCGCTTGAGGATCTTGCCGGTGGCGTTCATCGGCAGGGCGTCGCGGAACTCCACCGAGCGCGGGTACTTGAACGCGGCAAGCTGCTCGCGGCAGTGGTCGATCAGCTCCTGCTCCGTGGGCTCGGTGCCCTCTTCGGCCACGACGAACGCCGCGACCTCCTCGCCGTGGGTGTCGTGCTGCACGCCCACCACGGCGGCCAGCGAGACCGACGGGTGCGCGATGAGCACCTCTTCGACCTCGCGCGGGTAGACGTTGTAGCCGCCGCGGATGATCAGGTCCTTGGCGCGGTCGACGATGAAGTAGTAGCCCTCGTCGTCGCGCCGGGCGATGTCGCCGGTGCGGAACCACCCGTCGCGCATCACTTCGGCCGTGGCCTCGGGGCGCTTGTAGTAGCCCTTCATGACGTTGTGGCCGCGGATGGCGATCTCTCCCGGGCCTTCGCCTTCGACCGTGTTCCAGTCGCCGTCGACGAGCTTCATCTGCACACCCCACACGGGGAACCCGATCGAGCCCGGTTTGGTGGGGCGGTGCAGCTGGTTGAAGCTGGCCGTCGGCGCGGTCTCGGAGAGCCCGTAGCCTTCGAGGATCTCCACGCCGAAGAGCTCCCGGAACTCCTTGAGCACCTCCATCGGCGCGGCGGACCCGCCCGAGACCGCCGAACGCAGACTGGAGGGAACCTCCAGGCCGCCGGCGCGCACCGCCGACAGCAGCGCCCAGTACATGGTGGGCACGCCCGCGAACAGGGTGACGTGTTCGTCGCGCATCAGCTTCAGCGCCTCGACCGGCTCGAAGCGGGGCATCAGCACGAGCTTGGCGCCCCGGCGCAGTGCCGCGTTCATGATCGAGGACTGGCCGAAGGAGTGGAACAGCGGCAGGACCGCCATCGTGGAGTCCTCGCCGTCGTAGCCGGGGACGAGTTCGTCGTTGACCATCGCGTTCATCAGCATGTTCTGGTGGCTCAGCTCGGCGCCCTTGGGGCGGCCGGTGGTGCCGCTGGTGTAGAGGATGACGGCGGTGTCGTCGGCGGCGGTCTGCACCGACTCGAAACGGTCGGAGACCCCCTCCAGCGCGGCCCACAGCGTCTGGGCCCCCTCGATGGAGGACTCGGTGGCCAGGGCGGCGCCCGGCAGGACGAAGAAGTGCTCGGTGCCGGGCGCGGCGTCGAAGGCCTCCTTGCCGCGTTCGCCCAGCGGAAGCTCGGGCGTGCCCTCGAAGCAGAAGAACGCCTTGGCTTCGGCGTCGTCGAGGTAGTAGGCGAGCTCCTGGGACTGCGACAGCACGTTCACCGGCACCACCACCGCGCCCGCTTTGAGCGCGCCGAAGTAGACGATCGGGAAGTACGGCAGGTTCGGGCAGGCCAGGGCGATCTTGTCTCCGGGGCGGACGCCGCGCTCCACCAGCAGGTTGGCCACCTGGCCGGCGAGCCCGTCGAGCATGGAGTAGGGCATGCGGATGTCGCCGTGGACCAGGGCCGTGCGGTCCGGGTACTTCTGGGCGCTGTCCTCCAGCACGATCGCCAGATTGAGCATGGGGGTCCTCCTACGTGCGGGGCACCGGTGCGTCGTATGTCGGATGCCATAGTCGCAGAGAAGAATACCGACCGGTAGGTATGAATGGGGTCCACGTCACAGAACCGGTGCGCTCGGGCGCCGGCCGCCCGGCGATCCGGGCCGCGGCGCCCACCGGGCCGCTGCGCGGGGAATCCGGTTGACCTCGACCAGACTTGAGGTAGCAGAGTGACGATCGGGGCGGGCTCCGACCGCTCCGGCGGCCGCGCGCGAACGCCGCGGCCCCGCGCGGAGTCCGCACCCGCCGGTACCGGATCGACCTCGAAAGGGCCCACCATGACGACACCGTCGGAGTCGCTGTTCGACTCCCTCTACGACAACGACACGGCGCCCTGGGTGATCGGGGAGCCCCAACCCGAGGTCGCGGCTCTGGAACGGGACGGTTGGATCAGCGGATCGGTCCTCGACCCCGGCTGCGGCACCGGCGAGAACACCGTCCACCTCGCGCTCCGGGGCTATACCGTGCGGGGCGTGGACTTCTCGACCCGCGGCGTCGAGGCGGCCCGCGCCAACGCCGCCGAGCAGGGAGCGGAAGCGGAGTTCGCGGTCGCCGACGCCTTCGCTCTCGGCGAGGACGACCGCCGCTACGACACCGTGGTCGACAGCGCGCTCTTCCACGTCTTCGGCGGCGACGACCGCGCGGCCTACGTCGCCGCCCTGCACGCCGCCTGCCGCCCCGGCGGGCTGGTGCACGTCCTGGCGCTCTCCGACGCCGAACCGGGTGTCGGCCCGCGGGTCGGAGAGAGCGACATCCGCGACGCGTTCGGCACCGGCTGGGACCTGGAGGACCTGCGCGCCGCCCGGTACCGCTGCACCGTCGTGGACGACGGCATGGCGGCCGCGCTGGGAGCCGAGCGCGGCGGCAAAGTCGACCAGGCGGCGTGGCTGGCCCGCATCCGGCGCGTGTGACCCCGGTCGGCACAGGCCGTCAGCCCGTCCGGCCGGCGGCCGTGCCGTCCTCCGTCGGCGTCCCGACCGGGCGCGGGCGCGCGGCGGCCGTGCCGTCGGTCTCCGCACGATCCTGCGGACGCCCCTCGGCGCTCCGGCGCAGCGGCCTGGGCAGCGGCAGCAGCACGAGCACCCCCGGAAGGCTCGCGACCAGGGCGAGCACCCCGTAGACCACCGCGGCGCTCAGCCCGGTCGCGGCACCGAGGCCGACGGCGGCGAACCCGAGCGCGGCAGCGGACTCCCGCGGCCCCCACCCGCCGACACCCACGGGGACGCTCATCGCCACCAGCGCCAGCAGTAGCGGCGGAAGCAGCACCACGACCGGCGCGTCGGCCCCCGCCGCCCGCGCCGCGACGACGAACAGCGACAGGTGCCCGGCGAGCCCGGCCAGCGACAGCAGTACCACCGCCGACAGCCTCCGGCCGGTCAGCACCGCCGAACGCGCCTCCGACGCCCACACCCGCGCGCGCCGCAGCCGGCGGCGCCCGCCCGCGGACCGCAGCAGCCACGCCGCCGCCGCGCCGACCGCCGCCAGGAGCACGGCCGCCGCCGGTCCCACCGCCCCGGCCGAGGGCAGCGCCCGCGCGGCGGCGGTGAGCAGGTCCGGCCGCACGAGCAGCACGGCCGCCGCGGCGGGGATCAGCACCGCCTGCCCGGCGGTGCGCTCCAGGACCACCGCGCGCACCGCCCGCCCGCCGGCGCCGCCGGATCCACCCGTTTCCGCGGAGTCGGCGGCGCGGGCGCGGCGGCCGTGCTCGAACGCGCGGTGCACGTCGCCGAGGACGCCCGCCGGCAGCACCGCGTTGAGCAGCAGCGCCCGGTAGTAGTCGGCCACGGCCCGCGCCGGACCGAGTCGCAGCCCCATGCCGCGGGCCACGACGACCCACCGCCCCGCCGCGGCGAGCGTCGTCGCCGCGCCGATCCCCACCGCGGCGAGCAGAGCCGGACCGTCGATCGTCGCCAGACCGTCCAGCACCGGCCCCGCGCCCAACGTCCGCACCAGCAGCCCCAGCACGGCGGCTCCCAGCAGTACCCGCACCCACGGCCCGACTGCACGCATCGTCCTCCCCACCGCGGACCAGCCGCGTCGTCCTCCCTCTTCTCCTACCCCTGCGCGCCGCCGTCCGCGCCTCGCCGCCGCCCGTCTACCGGCGGTGCGCGGCGGCGTCGGCACCGGCGGGGATCGCGAGGAGGTCGCGGTGGCCGACCAGGGCGCGCAGCCTCCCCGCGGCGCACTGCTCCAGCCTCCGGTCCAGGTACGCACCGGCGGCTCCGGCGAGTCCGGGGCGCTGCTCGACGGCGGCGGCGACCCGGCCCCGCAGCCACTCGGCGGTGAGCGCGGCGTCGCCGGCGCCCAGCCGCCACGGGCTGGGGCGGTCCTGCACGCGTGCGCCGCACCGCTCGAACGCGGCGGCCGCGGCCGCCGGTGCGTCCGGGCCGAGCAGGCGCCCGGCCGGTGAGCCGCGGCGCTGGTGGTCGTCGAACGCGGCGGCGATCGCGCCGTCCAGCGGATGCGGGGGATCCAGCTCCACCCGGCCCTGAACGGACAGCGTCAGCAGGGCCGGGCACCCGGCGGCCGCGCACGCCCGCGCGAGCCCGGCCGCCTGCTCTCCGGTCAGCAGGTCCAGCAGCGCCGAGGCCGTGACCAGCGAGGCGCCGGCGAGGTCGGCGGATCTCAGGTGCGCCAGGTCGCCGCGGCGGATCCGGGCGGTGACGGGGCCGCCGTCGGCGCTGCGGTGGGGCAGGCCGTCGCGGGCGCGGACGAGCAGTGCCGGGTCGCGGTCCTGCAGGACCCAGTGCTGGGGGCCGGACAGGCGCGGCGCGAGCCAGCGCCCCATCGCGCCGGTGCCGCAGCCGAGGTCGACGACGATCCGCGGTTCGCCGGCCGACCGGGTGCGCAGGGCGGCCTCCAGCGGTTCGAGGAGCTCCGCCGAGCGGGCGGCGGCGTCGGCGCGTTCCCGCAGCGCCAGCCAGTCCGGCGCGAAAGCGCCGCTCCCGTGGGCGTTCACCGCGGCTCCCGCTCCAGCGCGCCCAGCACGGACTCCATACGCGCGGCCGCCTCCGGCCACGGACGCAGCCGCCGCCGGCTCCTCCGCGCCGCCCTGCGCAGCCGGTCGCGCAGCTGCTCCGCCCCGAACCAGTCGCGCAGCGCCGACGCGAGCGCGGCCGGGTCGCCGGCGGGCACCGTCATGCCCGGCGCCTCCCCGCCGGGCGGCGGCGCCAGTGTGGACGGCAGCGCTCCCGCGTCGGTGGTCAGCACCGGGACGCCGCGCGCCAGCGCCTCGGTGACGGCCATGCCGTAGGTTTCCCAGCGCGACGGGAGGACGGCCAGGTCGGCGGCCGCGTACGCGGCCTCCAGTTCGGCGCCGGCGAGCGGTCCGGCCAGGTGCACCCGGTCGGCGATGCCGTTCCGCACCAGCCGGCGCCGCACGTCGGCGGCGTGCCCGGGTGCGCGATCGGCGGGGCCGGCGCACGTGCAGGTCCACTCCAGGTCGGTGAGCGACGCCAGAGCCTCCGCGAGCACGTCGTGGCCCTTGCGCGGTGTCAGCGACGCGACGCACAGCAGCCGCGTGGCGCCGTCGGTGCCCGTCGCGAGCGGCGCGGGGTCGGCACCGGGCTCGACGGTGTGCGTCCGCCCGTCCTCCAGGCCGTGGCGGTCGGCCAGCCACCGTGCCGCCCACGGGCTCGTGGCGACGACCGCGCCGGCGGCCCGGACGGCGGCGCGCTCCCGGGAGTCGAGGTCGGCCGCCTCCTGGTCGCTCAGTCCGGTTTCGGCCGCCAACGGCAGGTGGACCAGGACGGCCAGGCGCAGGCGGCGGGCGTGTGCGGCGATGATCCCGGGGACCGCGCAGCACACCAGGCCGTCGCCGAGCACCAGGGCGCCGTCGGGAAGCGCCGCCAGGGATCGTGCGAGCCGGGCGCGGGCGGCGGGGGCGGGCCGGGGCCAGGCGCCCGGTACGGCGATCTCGGCGACCGGGCGGCCCGCCGCCGCGAGACCGCGGCACATGCGGCGGTCGTAGACGTCGCCGCCGCTGGGGCGGGTGGCGTCGTCGACTCCGCCGGGCAGCACCGCGTGCACCGTGGCCGGGTGGCCGGTCTGCCCGCGGGCGGGGCTCGCAGCGGTCACAGCGCGCGCTCGTAGGAGGCTCCGGCGACGTGCGACTCGTGCAGCGTCACCGAGATCCGCTCCAGACCGCGGGCACCCTCGCCGAGGCGGCCGTCGGATGCGCGTTCGGCCAGCCGGTCGGCGACGACCTTGGCGAGGAACTCCGTCGTGGTGTTGGTTCCGGCGAAGGCGGGCTCGTCGTCGAGGTTGCGGTAGTTCAGACCGCTGAGGACGTCGCCGAGTTCGGCGGCGGCCCGGCCGATGTCGACGACGACGTTGTCGGCGTCCAGCTCGGACCGGTGGAACGAGGCGTCCACCGTGAACGTGGCGCCGTGCAGCGCTTGCGCCGGTCCGAAGACTTCGCCGCGGAAACTGTGGGCGACCATGGCGTGGTCGCGGACGGTGACGCTGAACACGGGTGGTCTCATCCCCGGGAAACGCGTCGGGTATGCCGCGCGGCAGCGCCGGACCCGGGTCCGGCGGGAGAACGCCGGCGGGCCGGGTTCCGCCGCGCTCCGTTCCCGCCGGTCAGCGGAGTTCGCCGCTGATCACCCACAGGTGTCCGAACGGGTCCCGCACCCTGCCCTGGCGCTTGCCGTAGGGGCGGTTGTCGATCGGGATGACGAGTTCGGCCCCCAGCCGCACCATGCGGTCCGCCGTCGAATCCGGGTCGGGCACGTGGGCGGTGACGAGTACGGGTGAGCCGCCTACGGAACGGGGATCGTGCCAGCCCCACTCGGGGACGCTCTGCGCCAGAGCGAAAACGGACGATCCCAGGGTGAGTTCGGCGTGGTTGACGACGTCGTGGTCATCGGCCGCGCGGAAGTTCAGTGCGGCTCCGAGCGCCTCGGTGTAGAAGGCGATGGCCGCGTCGGCGTCGGATACGAGCAGTTTCGGGTGGAGTTCACTGTCCATGCCCCGATGATCGCGGGGGCGGGCGCCGCCGGGCTTGGAGATTTCGGCCTTCTTCCGCCAGCCATGCGGTCGGCGTCGTGCGCATGAGTTCGGTGAAGTCCCGCACGAGATGGCTCTGGTCGTGGTAGGCGCTCTCCGCCGCGATCCGGGCCCAGGATCCGGGCCCGTCGCCGACCCGGCCGATCGCGGCCGACAACCGCGCGACGCGCGACGCGAACTTCGGCCCGATCCCCAGCGCACGCCGCATCACGTACCGCAGGCGACGGGGGCTGAGGTGCGTCCGCCGCGCCAGCTCCTCGACGGAGACCCGGCCGCCGCTCGCTCCGACGATCTCCAGCGCCGCGAGGGCGTCGTCGGACACGCCGGCATCGCCGGCCCGGTCCAGGCGCTGGAGGAGCCGGGCCCGCATGAGCGGTTCGCGCCGGCCGATCGGGTGGTCGGCCAGTTCCTCGCTCAGCCGGTCCAGCCACGGCAGGAGGGTGTCGGCGCTGACGCCGCCGGCGTCCACGTCGCCGGGCGGAACGCCGGTGAGGCGCTGCATCGCCGCGGGGGACAGTTCGACGTACACCGTCGGCTGCCGTGGCAGCAGCGTGAGGGCCGGAGTGGGCACTCCGGGCCGCATCAGCCCGGCGACCACGGCTTGCATGGTGCGTTCGCGCCCGTCGTAGCGCATTTCCACCGGGGCGCCCAGGCTGACGACCAGCCGTGCGGACAGGGCCGGCACGGCCCGGTGCACGCGGGGCGGACCGGTGTGCTCGTCGGCGGCGACGACACCGACGCCCGCCGCGCGACATGCTTCGCGCAGGTCCACACTCCCATTGTCGCATCCCCGCACCGCACGGCGCCGCTTCAGCCCGGTGCGTCCGGGTAGGCGATGCGGTGGCACAGCGCGGGCGGGTCGCCGCCGGCGAGGCGGGGCAGGGTCTCCGGGAGGTCGGCGAACGGGCTCTCGCCGGTGACGAGCGCGTCGAACCGGGGGTCGGCGAGCAGCCGCAGGGCCAGGTCCATGCGGTCGGCGTAGCCGCGCCTGCCGCCGGCGGAGGGGGAGACGGTTCCGACCTGGCTGGCGCGCACGGTCAGGCGCTGCGCGTGGAAGCGCTCGCCCAGCGGGAGGCTGACACGGCGGTCGCCGTACCAGCTCAGCTCCACCACCGTGCCCTCCGGCGCCAGCAGCTCCAGCGATCGGGCCAGCCCCGCCTCGGTCGCGCTGGCGTGCACCACGGCGTCGCAGCCCGGTGCGGCGTCTTCCGGGGACGCGAAGCCGACGCCGAGCGCCGCCGCGGTGGCGGCGCGGTCGGGGTCGGTGTCGACCAGTTGCACGCGCGCGCCGGGCAGCCCGGCCAGTACGCCCGCGACCGCGCAGCCGACCATCCCGCCTCCGACGACCGCGATCCGGTCTCCGACCAGCGGTGCGGCGTCCCACACCGCGTTGACGGCGGTTTCCAGGGTCCCGGCCAGTACCGCGCGCCCGGCGGGTACGTCGTCGGGTACCGGCGTGACCGCCTCGGCCGGAACCGTGTAGCGGGTCTGGTGCGGGTAGAGGCAGAACACGGTGCGTCCCAGCAGGTGGGCCGGCCCTTCCTCGACGCGGCCGACGCTGAGGTAGCCGTACTTCACCGGGCCGGGGAATCCGCCTTCCTGGAAGGGCGCCCGCATGGCCCGGTACTGGCTCTCGGGGACGCCGCCGCGCCAGACCAGCGCCTCGGTGCCGCGGCTGACCGCCGAGTAGCGGGTGCGCACCACGACGTCGCCGGGACCGGGCGGCGGGAGTTCGGCGTGCCGGATCGCGCCGGCGCCGGGTTCGGTGATCCAGAAAGCCGATGCCGAGCGCGCCACGCTTCCTCCCGGCCGGTGTCGGGGCGACGCCGGGTACGATACCCGGTACGCGCGGCCCTGGACAGGGCGGCGGGGCGCGGTGCTCAGCGGGGAAGGCTGCACTGATGCGGACTGCGGGGGACCGATACCGGCGGCGCGGCGGTGCCTGGGCGGCGGGTGCGGACCCGCGCGCTCGCGCAGCGGCCGAGCCCGCCGGATCCGCGCCGGCGCCCCCCGCGCACGGACCGCTGCGGCGCACCCGGGCCCAGACCGTGGCCGCTGTCGCGTCGTTCGCGCTGCTGGCCGCGCTGTCCGCCGGAACGGGGATGGGCGCGGCCGGGTGGATAGCGGGGGCGGTGTGCATCGCCGCCACCTGGTTCGCCTACACCGCCGCCCAGCACCGCCATCGGGCGGGTCCCGCGAGTCCGGCGGACGCGGTGACGCTGGCGCGCACCGGACTGATCGCGGGCGTCGCCGCCCTGGTGGCCGACGGACTGGTCGTCCCCGGCGCGTCGCCGAGCTGGTGGCCGGCCGGTCTCGCCGCGGCGGCGCTGGCGCTGGACACCGTCGACGGTGCGGTGGCGCGCCGCACCCGGACGGCCTCCGAGCTCGGTGCCGGGTTCGACATGGAGGCCGACGCGCTGCTCCTGCTGGTGCTCAGTGTGCACGCGGCCGCTGCGGTGCTGGGCTGGTGGGTGCTCGCGATCGGCCTCATGCGCTACGTGTTCGCCGCTGCGGGGCGGCTGGTTCCGCGCCTGCGCGCGCCGCTCCCGCCGTCCGACGCGCGCCGGGTCGTCGCCGCGCTGCAGGGGCTCGCGCTGGTCGCCCTCGCCCCGGGAGTGCTGCCGTACCCGGTGGCCGCGGCCGTGGCCGCAGGCGCGCTGGCGCTGCTGCTGTGGTCGTTCGGGCGCGACACGGCCCGGCTGCTGCGTTCGGGATAGGCGGTGCCCGGAACGGCACGACGGCGAAGCGGGTCCGCATTCACCGCCCGCAGGGCACCGGTCCTTGCTGTGCGGCAGGCGGCCGGGATTCGCCTGCCGGGCCGCCGAGGGGGCGCCGGGTGCGGTCCGCGGGTCCGAGCGCGGCGCCGGCGAGCGACAGCGCGGCGGCGGCCGCGAAGGCGAGTGTCGGGCCGAAGGCGTCGCTGAGCAGTCCGACGAGCGGCGACGCCGCGGCCTGGCCCACCGCGATCGCCAGGAACGCGGCGCCGACGCCGAAGGCGGGTACGGTGCTGTAGACCCGCGTGCCCCACAGCAGCAGCACCCCGGTCAGCGCGATGTAGACGGCGCCGAACAGGCCTCCGGCGACGTGGATGCCGGGCGCGGCGCCCGACGCCAGCACCAGCCCGAAGGTGGCGGCCGCCAGCCCGAGCATCCCGCCGGCCCACGCCTTGCGCAGTCCCGCGCGCGCGGCGATGTCGCCGGTCAGGCTCCCCAACAGGCCGAATGCGCCCAGGGCGATCCACATGACGGTGGAGGCGGTGGTGCTCGCGCCTTGGGCGACGGCGACGTCGCGGCCGAAGGTCCACACCGCGGAGCTGGCCGCGCCCATGGCGCCTGCGGCGGCGAGCAGGCGCAGCGCCCCGGAGGGCAGCAGGGCGGGGGAGTGCCGCGGGCCGTCGCTGTCGGCGCCGCCGGGACGGTGCGCCGGAATCACGGCTGCCGCCCACAGTGTCGCGGCGGCTGCGGCGCAGGCGAACGCCGCCCAGGACAGCCGCCACTCCTGGGCGAAGAGCAGCGCGACGGGGCCGGACACCATGACTCCGAGGCCGGTGCCGGCGTTGACGACGCTCTGCACGCGGGCGGACCGCTCCGGCGCCACCCAGCGCGCGACCGCCCCGGCCAGCGGCGGCGACGCCGCGCCGCTGCTGATTCCGGTGAAGACCACTCCGGCGGCGAGGACCGGGGCGGCGGGGGCCGCGGCGATGAGCGCGGTTCCCGACGTCGCGGCGGTTCCCGCTGCGACCGCCACCGCGCGCGGCCCCCAGCGGGGGGTGGCGGCGGACGCGGCGAGGACCGCGACGCAGTAGCCGGTGTAGCTCGCCGAGGCGATGGTGCCCGCCGCGGCGGCGCTGAGGCCGAATTCCGCGCTGAGGACCGGTACGAACAGGCCGTAGGCGAAGCGTGCGAGGCCGTAGCAGGCCGCGATGAGCGAGATTCCGGCGGCGGCCAGCCGCACGGCGGGCACAGCGGCGGTCGCCGTTGCGCCGGACGGAGCCCGTGTCGCCGGGCCGGCGCCGCCGGTGCGATGCCGTGTCATGAACACCCTCCCTAATGTATACCGATCGGTTTAGTTTCCAGGATGTGCGTCGTTCCGGGTGAGGTCAACCCACCGGTGGGTATAATCACGGCATGGAGACACGAGCGGACACGACGCCGGCCGGGCGCCGCATCCTCGACGCCGCGGGCGGCCTGTTCTACCGCGAGGGCATCAACGCGGTCGGGGTGGCACTGGTGTCGGACACGGCCGGCGTGACGAAGAAGACCCTCTACGACCGCTTCGGCTCGAAGGACGAGCTGGTCGTGCACTACCTGCGGCGCCGGCACGAGAACTGGTGGGCCCACCTCGACGAGCGCTTGGACGCGGCGCCGCCGCCCCGCACGCTCGCGCTGATGGACGCCTACCTCTCCCACCCGGAGCTGGAAGTCGGCCGCGGCTGCGCCTTCATCAACGCGGCCGCGGAACTCCCGGCCGGGCATGCGGGGTGGAAGACGATCCGCGAGCACAAAGAGGCGGTCCGAGCCCGCATCGCCGAACTGATCGCCGAGGACGCGCCCGGGGCCGATGCCGAGGACCTGGCCGAACACGTCTTCCTGCTGTTGGAAGGCGCCATCGCCCACCGCGGCATCGACGAAGGGGAACTGCGCGTGCGCACGGCCCGCGACCTGGCGGCCCGCCTCCTCGCCGACGCCGCACCCCCCGGGTGACCGCATATCCGCCCCGCGCCTCGCGCCGCCCCGCGCGACGGGTGCGGCGGGACCGGCGGGCCGGGGGAACGGCTATCGTCGTGCCACGACCGGACGTGCCCGCCGGTGCGAGCGCACGAGTGCCGGGGACGCCGGAGCCGTGGCGCGACGCTCGAAGGAGTGACCAGTGACGCACCTGGCAGTGGGCGAGCACGCCGCCCGCGTCATGCAGCGCGAAGCCGACCGGCGCGGCATCGCGCTGGAGTTGGAGCCCGATTCCGCCCCGCCCGAGGAGTTGCCGGCGGAGCTGGCGCCGTGGTCCTGCACGGTCGCGGGCAAGGGATGGTGCGTTTTCGCGGCGCTCGACTCCGACAGCGAGATCACGACCCCGGCTGAGCGCGAGTTCGTGCCGCTCGCGCGGATGCTGGCGGGATCCTGGCAGATCATGGAGGGAACCGGCTCCGTGCGCCTGTGCACGGCCGCTGGCTGAGACCGGCCGGGCGGCGGAGGCCCCCTCCCGGGCCCCCGCCCGAGTCCGGGTTCGAACAGGGGCCGCGGCCGAGGTTCTAGGGCGCCGGACCCAGCTCTGCGCGGGCACGCATGAGCGCGAAGCCGCGCACCTCCCGGCCCGCGCTCTTGGCAGCGCCCGGACTCGCGGCGTCCAGGATCCGCTGTTCGGCGGCGGCGTCGCCGAACAGGCGGGCCTTCTCGGCCATCATCCAATGCTCCGCGGCGGGGTAGTGCACGCCGTCGACGTCGAACCCGCCGCTCCACCACTGGCTCAGGCATTCCGCCCCCGGCGACCCGTCGCGCCGGGGCCGGTGGCCCCAGAAGAACAGGTACTTCACGCGTTCGCCCCGGGCGGCCCGTTCGCGCAGCTCGGCGACGGACCCGGGCTCTGCTCGCTTCATCGCCACCATCATGCCGACGCCCGGTGCCGTCCGGCCACGTCTTTTTCCGCCGCCAGGGCGCTCGGCACCCGATCGCCGTTCACGTCCGGGACCGTGCCGCCGCGGGTCGCTGCGGACGTGTTCGGAGCCTGGCCGTCCGGCGCTGCGGCGCCGATCCGCGCGGCGATGCGGGACCGCACATCGGATGTCCCGATCAGGGGCGGGGTGCGATCGAGCTGAATGATCGATCGCCGGGTGATATGTCGCACATGCGGTTCCGCTCCGCGGCGGTCGCCCGGAGCGGAACCGCCGGTCGCGTGCGGGGCGCCGGTCCTTCGGCGCTCGGAATCAGCCTGCCGGCCGCCGAACGGACGGAATTCGCCGCGCATGTCGTGCGATCAGGGGGTTTGGTTCCGCGGTGTCGGGCGGATTCTTGTTCACGGGGCCCTGGCCTCGATTTTTCACGGTGGGTAGCAGGTCGAATGCGGTGGTTTTCCTTCTTGTTCGATCGGTGTCCGGGTGTTAATGTCCGGCGTCGGATTGCGAACGAAATGACTGAATGAGTGAATTGATGATCTTTCAGTATCGCCAACCGGATGTGCACGGTATCCGACCGTTCAGCGGTAGCTCGGAGGCGGACGAAGAGCGCTTCACGGTATTCGTCGACCAGGTGTTCCGTGGTCTCCCGTGTATCGAGCAGCGCATGTCGGCCGCCTCCTACCTGCGCGGGGTCCTCACCACCGAAGGCAGGAAGTCGATCAACCGAATCGGGGAGTCGCTCGGGCTGTCCGCGACGGCGCGGCACTCCCTGCGCCATTTCGTGAACGACAGCCCGTGGGACTGGGGCGGTGTCCGGAACGAGATCGTCCGGTGGATCGAACGGGTCGAGAGTGTCCGCGCCTGGGTTTTCGCTCCGGTTTTCATGCCGAAACGCGGAGCGATGTCGGTAGGCGTACACAAAGCTTTCGTTCCGGTTAAGGAACGGACAATGAACTGCCAGATCGGGATCGGCCTGTTCCTCGCGGCCGCCGGCCGCACCATTCCCGTCGACTGGCGCCTGGTTCTTCCCCGCGAGTGGATCCAGGACGGCGGCCTCCGGTCCCAACACCGTTGTTTTAGGGCATCTTCGCTGGTAAGGGCCTCGGGGTGGTGCGAGCCTGGCACCGAGGGTTCGCGGCCGCCTCTACCCGCGGGATACTCGATGGCGTGACGAACGCGGCTGACCGCGCCTCTTTCGGGGTGCTGACCCAGACCTTCGACCCGCACCTGGTCGAGGAGGTGGCCACCCGGGGCGGCGCCCTCCAGCAACGGCGGCGCGAGCTGCCCGCACGGCTGACCCTGTACTTGGTCCTGGCGCTGTGGCTGTGGCGCAACCTCTCCTACAAAGAGGTCTGGCGCAGGCTGGCTGACGGCTGCGCGTTCAGCGGCGGGGCCCGGGAGTTGGCCGTGCCGGCCTCGGGCGCGCCCGAGGCCTCCAGCGTGAGCCGGGCCCGGCAGCGGCTGGGCACCGAACCCCTCACGCTGCTCTTCGCCCGCACCGCCGGGCCCCTGGCCGAGAGCGACACCCCGGGAGCATGGTGGCGCGGCTACCGCCTGACTGCGGTGGACGGCACCTGCCTGGACACCCCCGACACCACCGCGAACCGGGCCGCGTTCGGCGGCCCCTCTGAGGGGGCCTTCCCTCAACTGCGTCTGGTCGCCCACTGCGAGATCGGCACCCGCTGCCTCATCGACGCGTCCTTCGACGCCTACACCACCAGCGAGAAAGCCCTGTGCGAGCGCATGGCGGCCTCGTTCGCGCCCGACATGCTCACGGTCTTCGACTCGGGGTTTTGCGGCAGCGACCTGTACTGCACGATCACCGCCACCGGCGCCCAGGTCATCATGCGCGCCGGCGCCCAGTTCGCCCTGGCCCCCGTCGAGGTCCTGGCCGACGGCTCCTACACCGCGCACCTGTCCAAGGGCGGTCCGCTGGTGCGTGTGGTCGAGTACACCGTCTACACCGACACCGTCACCGCACACGGCGGCCACACCACGGCCGGGGAGACGATCACCCTGGTCACCAGCCTGATCGACCCGGTGCTCCACCCCATCGCCGACTTCCCGGGGCTGTACGCGGCCCGCTGGGAATCGGAGATCCTCTACGACGCGGTCAAGACCGAACTGCGCGGCGGAACGACGGTGCGGTTCCGCTCCCAGAGTCCCGACCTCATCCGTCAGGAGGCCTGGGCGCTGCTGCTGGTCTATCAGGCGGTCTCGGACCTGATCACCCGCGCCGCCGGGTACGCACAGCTCGATCCCGACCGCATCAGCTTCACCACCGCGCTCAACACCGCCCGCCGCTCGGTCAACCGGACCGGTGGGCGTTTTTCCCCCTGAGGACCTGGCCGTACTGGACGTGTGGGCCTTCGACGAGCTCTGGGACGACCTGCTGCCCCGGCGGCGCCGGCGGTCCGCACCCCGTGAGGTCACCCGGCGCTCCTTCCGGTTCCTCACCCGCAAGCGCGCCACACCCGCCTCGGGTAGAACCCGACATCGCGTCCACATCTGGCGCCTCACCCCACCAGCGAAAACACCCTAAAACAACGGTGTTGGCCTCCGGTCCCGGGCACGGATTCCCGAGGACGTCGACCACCTTCCCCTGTGGTCGTGCATGCTGCAACTCACCGACGCCTTGGCGGAGAGCGGTGCGACGGCCGGCGTGCCGGTGGTCGCCAAGGTGTGCACGCCCACCGACGCCCGCGGCCTGGTCACCGGTCTCGCGGAGAGGGGCGCCGACTTCCTGGTCGCGGTGCCCGACCGAAGCCCGTTCTTCGACCACGCTCCTGCCCGGCTCCGTCCCCGGACGTACAGCGCGTCGGCGGGGCGGTCGGCGGCCGACGTGCTCGCCGAGCCTGTCCGCGTCCGGCCGCGCCCGGCCGCCTCGGGCGCGGCCGAGGGCCCGAGGCGCTTGGCGTCGGCACCGGTCCGGGTCACCGGCACCCGCGAGGGATCACCGGTCTCCGGCAGCTTCCGGCTGATCGCCGATCCGGACGCGCAAGCGGCCCGGCCGCCGAGCGCGTGGCTGACGAACATGGCGCACCCCCCTGCCGACCTGCTCCGGCTCGGCGGGGTCCACGGCCAGGCGGTGCGGACCGTCGACGACCTCGCAGGGCGGTTCGGGCTCCTGGACTTCGAAGGGCGCACATTCCCCGGTTGGCACCACCACGCCACACTGGTGTCGGCCGCCTACTGCTTCGACAGCCTTCCCGACCCCCGTCCGCAGCCCGTGTAGTCCCGGGCCCGTCGGCAGGCCCGACGATCCGCCGTCACCGCCGCCGGGCCGCTTCCGGATTCCTGGACCCGTCGCGCGTCCGCCCGTCCTGTGCGGCGTCTGCCACGGTGGAGGCGAGAAGCCGCAGGGCGGCCTCGGACCCGCTGGCCGGCTCGGCGCTGTAGGCGATGATGCGCTGCCCGGGGCTGCCGGGGATCTGCAGTGTCTCGAAGGCGAGCTCCATCCGCCCGACGCTGGGGTGGTGCATGCGTTTGGCGCCGGAGGTGCAGGTGCGGACCGGATGGCGGTTCCACCGTTCCGCGAAGGCGTGGCTCTGCATGGTGAGCTGGCCGACGAGCTCGGCGAGCCGCCGGTCGTCGGGGTGGCGTCCGGCGATCAGCCGCAGCGACGCGACGGCGAGGGTGGCCTCCTCGGCCCAGTTGACGTACAGGTCCTGGAAGTGTTCGTCCAGAAAGAGCAGACGTGTCAGGTTCGGCCGCTGCGCGGACACCTTCACGCATCCGAACTCCAGATGGCCGGCGAGCAGCGCGTGCCCGAGGGAGTTCCAGGCGAGCACATCGTTGCGCCGGTCGAGCACCAGCGCCGGCACGTCCGCCATGGCGCTGATCAGCTGCCGGGCCGAAGGGCTGGCCTGCTCGGGGCGGGACGGCGCGGGCCGGACGGCGGGAGGCGGAGAGGCCAGGTTCCTCAGGTGGGCGCTCTCGTCCTCGTTCAGCCGCAGGGCTCGGGCGATCGCGTTGAGGAGGTCCGGGGACGCGCTGTTGGTGCGGCCCTGCTCCAGCCGCGTGTAGTGCGTGACGCTCACCCCGGCGAGCATGCACAGCTCTTCCCGGCGCAGTCCCGGAACGCGGCGCCGCTCGCCGTACGCCGCCAATCCGACGTCTTCGGGGCGCAGGGCCGCCCGCCGGCCTTTGAGGAAGTCGCCGAGTTCTGACGGCATCCGAGATCTCCCGGTCCTGGCGATGGGGGTGTGAAGCCGGTCCGGCCCGGACGACCCGAGCCTCTTCAGTCGCCAACGTTCTCGGAGCGTCGGCTCATCCCGCGATCGGCGGCACAGCCTGGTCCTGTCATGACTACCCTCGCGCGCACTGCTCGGAACGGGGTTCTGGCTCGTCGGCGGATCGTCCCGCAGGGTTTCTCCTGCCAAGAACGGACGAAGAAAGGACCACCGCCGCCATGTCGGTGAACGCCGAGACGGACGCGACGAGCGTCCAGCAACCACCCCCCACGCGGATGACACCCAGGATGAAGGTCATCCTGGTGGTGCTGCTTTCCGCGCAGTTCATGCTCGCCGTGGACTTCTCCATCCTGAACGTGGCACTGCCGATCATCGGCGAGGGCCTCGGGTTCACCCTGGCGAACCTCCAATGGATCACGACGTCCTTCGCGCTGTGCGCGGCCGGGTTCACGCTGCTGTTCGGGCGGGTCGCCGACCTCTTCGGCCGCAAGCGGCTGTTCCTGGGCGCCCTGGCCGTCCTGGGGATCTCCTCCCTCGTCGGCGGCTTCGCGCCCACCCCTGAGGTCCTCATCGCCGCCCGCGTCTTCCAAGGGCTGGCGACCGCGGCCATGACTCCGGCGGGCCTCTCGCTGCTGACCACGTCTTTCCCGGAGGGACCGCTCCGGGACAAGGCACTCGGCCTCAACGGCGCCCTGATGTCGGCCGGTTTCACCAGCGGCGCGATCCTCGGCGGGCTGCTGACCGACCTGCTGTCCTGGCGCTGGGCGTTCTTCATCAACGTCCCCGTCGTCGTGGTCGTGCTGATCGTCGCGCCTCTCGTGATCAACGATTCCCGCATGAACGACCGGCCCAAGCTGGACATGCCGGGCGCGCTGCTGGTGACCGGCGGACTGCTGGCCGTCGTCTTCGGCCTCACCCAGGCCGGTGAAGCGGGGTGGGGATCGACCGTCGCGCTGGGTTCACTCGCGCTCGGGGCTGTGCTGCTCGCGGCCTTCTACGCCGTGGAACGCAAGGTCGCCGCACCCCTCGTGCCCCTTCAGGTGCTGGGCCGGCGAACGGTCGCCTGGGGAAACATCGCCGGCCTCGTCGCGTTCCTGACCGAGACTTCACTGGTCTTCCTGCTCACGCTCTACCTGCAGAACGTGTTGGGCTTCACCCCGATGGCGGCGGGCCTGTCCTTCGCGGTACTCGGGTTGGGAACGGTTCTCGGCGGTGTGTTCGCCCCCCGGGTCATCGGATGGACGTCTGCGAAGAGCACCCTGCTGATCGGCGGCATCGTCCAGGCCGCCGCGACCTTCGCCCTGCTCGCGCTGGGGACCGACCAGGCGACGATGTGGCTGCTGCTGCTCGGCACGTTCGTGGGCGGAGTGGGCAACATGTTCGTGATCGTCGGGTTCATGGTCACCGCCACCTCCGGCCTGCCGGACCACGAACAGGGGCTGGCCACCGGGCTCGCCACCATGACCCAGCAGGTCGGAATCACCATGGGAACGCCGATCATGAGCGCGATCGCGAACTCGGCGATGGTCGGCGCCGGGGTCGTCGCGATCCTGGACGGCCTGAGCGTCGCGATCGCCGCCAACGCGACGATCGTCCTCCTCGGCGTCTTGGCGAGTGCGTTCTTCCTGCGCGGCAAGCAGAAGGCCGCCGCGTGACGCAGGGACACCCCGGCGGCCGCACCCCCGACCGGGCCATGCCGGTCGGGGGCGGCGGCTGGGAAACCGTCGAGATCGCCGGGGCGGACGGGCCGGTGCCGGCGCGCGTGCACATGCCGCGTCGCACCCCCGTCGGCTGGCTGGTCTGGGCGCACGGCGGGAGTTGGCACGGCGGGTCGGCCAAAGGATGGCACCATGCGACCGCCGAGTTCGCGCAGCTCGCCGAGTGCGTCGTGGTCAGCGTCGACTACCGGCTCGCTCCGCACCACTCCCACCCCGCCCCCGTGGACGACGTCCTGGCCGCTCTCGCATGGGTCCGCGGTCGGGCGGAGCAGGACGGCACGCCCGCGCCCATAGCGGTGGGCGGAGACAGCGCGGGCGGCACGATCGCGGCCGCCGCCGCGCTCGCGGCGCGCGACGGAGGTGAGCGCCTCGATGCGCAGGTGCTGGCCTATCCGCCTCTCGACCCCGAGTGCCGAGCCGAGTCCTACCGGGGATCCGACGCGTTTCCCGGCGCCGAGTGGCTGCGCGCCTCGTGGCGCGGGTACCGGGGGTCGTCGCCGACCGTGGTCCGGCGTGACCGGACGCTGCACTCCACCCCGCTGGACACGGACCACCTCACCGGGGTGGCCACAGCGATCCTCGCGGTGGGTGCCGACGACCCGGTGCTGGGCGACGTGACCGGCTACGCCCGGCTCCTGCGGACCTGGGGCGCCGCAGTCGACCTGCACGTCCTGCCCGCGACCGGCCACGGCGTATTCCTCGCTCCCAGCGGCAGCGTCGCCCGGCTGAGGAGCCGGCTGGCAGCCGCGCTGCACGCGCTGTTCGCCGGATCGGCGGAAGGCGCACACCGATGAGCATCCGGAGCCCCCGCGACGGCTCGGCGGCCGCCTCGCCGGCCACGCCGCCGGCAGAGCGGCCCTACCCGGCTCCGCCCGGAGCCGCGATCCCAGCGTCCGATACCGACATTCCCGAGGAGTAGACATGACCGGTTCCACAGCCCCCGACCGGGCGTATATCGACACGCTCAAGCGGCACTTCGGCGACCTGCGGGACGGCACTCACGGTGGCGCCCGCCAACGCGGGGAGAAGGAGGAGCTGTTCGAGGCGGCGGCGAAGCTGCTGGACCCGCACGCCCGGATGGTGCTCACGGAACTCGACCACGGCATGCTGCTGGACAGCGGACGGGTCGAGGCGAACGGTCCCCGGCGCACCTCCGACGGCGGAATGGCCGCCACCTGGGCGCTGACCTGGCCCGAGCAGCAGAAGGCGGGGATTCGGCCGGTATCGCTCATCGCCCACTACGGCGCGGGCTTCCACCACCCCCATCTGCGCGGCGCCACGGTCAGCGAGTGGCCGCTGAACGTGTTCACCGACGAGCAGGCCCGAGGCGAGATCCCGATGATGCGCGCCATCGCCGCGGGCGACCTGCACAACCTGGTGTTCCAGCGCGACTACCGCATCGTTCCCGCCATCGTCGGCGATGTATGAGAGGCAGGGGTCGGACATGACATCCCCGTATTCGCTCTCGATCCTGGACCAGTCGCCCATCGGAGCGGGCGCCACCGCCGCCGAGGCGCTCGCATCGACGGTCGACGCGGTGCGCCACGCCGAGCGGCTCGGCTACCACCGCTACTGGGTCGCCGAGCACCACGCCTCTCCCGGATTCGCCAGCGTCGCCCCGGAAGTCCTGGCCGCTGCCATGCTCGCGCGCACGAGCGGTATCCGGATCGGGACCGGTGGCGTCCTGCTGCCGAGGTACCCGGCGGAGAAGGTCGCGGAGATCTTCGCGACGCTGGCGAACCTGTACCCCGGACGTGTCGACATGGGCATCGGGCGAGCGGGCGCGTCCGCGCACCGGTTCCCGGAGCAGCTCGCCGATCTTCTCCGGTTGCTGGAGGGGGGATCCGGCGGCGCACCGGATCGGCGGCTGGCCGTAGCTCCAGCGGTCCCGCCGAAGCTGTGGCTGCTGGGCAGCGGCGGGGACTCGGCACAGATCGCCGGCCTGCTCGGGAGCGGATTCGCGTTCGCGCACTTCCTCGCCCCCGAAGCCGCCGAGAGCAGCCTCAACGCGTATCGGCAGAGCTGCCTGCAGGCCACCGGCGAACGCTCCCGTGGAAGCGTGCTGACCGTACGGGTGGTCACCGCCGACACCGCGGAGAAGGCCGACGAGCTGGCGCAGGCGGTGCTGCTGTGGCGGGTGCGCAAAGACGTGGGCAGGGACCTGCCGATCCCGTCGGTGCAGGAGGCCCGGAGCGCGGCCTGGACCGCGGAGGAACGCCGGCAGGCTCGGCTGCGCCGTCCCGCATTGGTCGTCGGCACACCGCAGAACGTCCGCGGCACCCTCATCGCCCTCGCCGAGGAGTTCTCCGCCGACGAGATCATGATCAACACCGTCACCCGCGGGCCCGTGGAGCGTATACGCATGTACGAACTCTTGGCAGAGGCGTTCGGCCTGGCGAAGGGGCCTTCCTGAGCTCCCGCGGCCGTCGCTTGCGCCGGGCGTGTTCGGGGCCGGAGCCCCGAACACGCCCGCGGTCACACCCTGGAGGCAGCGGTGCGCTCGGAACGGCTCTTGGCGATGTACCGCATGGCCGGCATCTCGACGAACCGGTACAGCAGCCATCCCCCAGCATGGTGGCGGCGAAGTAGCCCGCGATCACCGCCAGCCCCCCGACGAGGCCGAACGTCGCACCGTTCAGCAGTGAGCTGGCATAGAAGATGCTGACACCCTGGATCAGGTAGAACCCGAAGGACACCTCGCCGAGCCACACCATCGGCCGAAAAACGTATTTCACCGGCCGCCCCGCGGAACAGGGAACGTGTGCGGCAGGAAGCGACTTGAGTAGGTCGGAGACGAAGGGTGATTCCGGGGCTACGCCTGGTTGTTCCCGTTCGGAATTGATCTTGCGGCAATCCGGAATGTGAGCCACGCGACACTCGGCCGGGAAAACGCTATCTTCTCGCCGGCGTTCCGCGCTGCCGGAGGCGGCGGATGAGGGGGCCGACCGCACTCCGCTGCGGATTCGGCGGGACTCCGCACACGACGGCGGGTCGCGGCCCGCAGGGTGTGCCCGTTGTGTCGGGTTCGCCGAAAACGAGCGCGGGGTTTCAACCGTTTTCCGGCACTGAGCCGGTAAAAACCCCGCGCTCGGTGAGGACCGGGGCACCACCCCCGACAAGACCCGGCGCCTGCTCAACGAGGTCCGGCCGGTGCCTCAGGCCCCCGCGGGGCGGTGCACGGTGGGCCGGTTCGGGGCGGGCTGCGGCGGCAGCCGCGTCCCGGCAGCCCGGTCGCCTCCGCCTGCGCTCCCGCCGCCGGGTCCCGCGGTCACGCCGCAGGGTCCTGCCGGCGCAGGGCGTCGACCAGAAAGGCGAGCCGGGGATCCTCCTCGGCGGTGCGCAGGACCTCGTCCAGGGCCGTGTCGTTGGTGGGCCGCGCCTGCGCGAGCAGGCGATGGCCCGCCGCGGTGACGGCCGTGTAGATCCCGCGCCGGTCGGTGTCGCAGATGACCCGTTGGAGCACCCCGCGCGACTCCAGCCGGCCCACCACGCGCGTGGTCGCGCTCTGACTGAGGACCACGGCCTCGGAGAGCTCGCTCATCCGCATCTTCGCGTCCGGGCGCTCGCTCAGCGCGGAGATGACGGAGAACTCCCGGACGCTGAGGTCGTGGGCGCTCTGCAGCGCCTGCTCGATGTGCGCCTCGATGGTGCTGTGGAGGAGGGACAGGGCGCACCACCGCTGGGCCGGCGCCGCGCCCACGGCCTCGTCGACGGCCGAATGTTCCATGGCGAGTCTCCCGCGCGTTCACGACCCGTTCGGTACCGGGCCGGACTCCGTCCAGGGTAGCGCCCTTGGCAACTACCGCATATTGCAATAGATGCACAGTGCAATTATTTTGGCGGACGGTAATTATCGTGTACACGTTTTGGGGACCCTCATGCCGCCACTCGCACTGTGGGCGCTGGCCATCGGTGCTTTCGCGATCGGGACCACGGAGTTCGTGGTCGCCGGTGTCCTGCCGGGAGTCGTCGACGAGTTCGGCGTGACCGTGTCGACAGCCGGATACATCGCCACCGTCTATGCGATCGGGGTGTTCGTCGGCGCGCCCCTGACGGCGGCCATCGGCACCCGGGTCGAACGCAAGCGGATGCTCGCGACCCTGATGGGGCTGTTCATCGTCGGCAACCTGCTGACCGCTTTCGCCCCGGGGTTCGGCACAGTGCTCGCCGGGCGCGTCGTGGCGTCGCTGACGCACGGAGCGTTCTTCGGCATCGGTGCCGTCGTCGCAGCCGACCTGGTGGCGCCCACCAAGCGGGCGAGCGCGATCGCCTTCATGTTCAGCGGATTGACGCTGGCCAACGTGGTCGGTGTCCCGGCCGGGACCGTGCTCAGCCAGCACACGAGCTGGCGGGTCACCTTCGGGATCATCGCCGTACTGGGCGTCATCGGACTGATCGGCGTCCTCGCGCTGGTCCCCCGCGCCGCCAAACCCCAGGGCGCCCGCCTCGGCCCGGAAATCGCCGCGCTCCGCAATCCCCAGGTGCTGCTGGCGATGGGGATGACGGTGCTCGGGTTCGGGGGCGTGTTCGTCTCCATCACCTACGTGGCGCCGATGGCGATGGAGGTCGCCGGCTACAGCGAGTCCGCGATGACCTGGCTGCTCGTCCTGTTCGGCCTGGGACTCGTCGCGGGCAACGCACTGGGCGGCCGGTTCGCCGACAAGGCCCTCATGCCGATGCTGTTCGTCGCGCTGGTCGCGCTCTCCCTCACCCTGTTCGCCTTCACGTGGGGCGCGCACAGCAAGCTCGCTACGGCCGTGTGCATCTTCCTCGTCGGGGGATTCGGATTCGCCACGGTGCCGCCCTTGCAGAAGCGGGTCATGGACAAGGCCGCCGGCGCCCCGAACCTCGCCTCGGCGGTCAACATCGGATTCTTCAACCTGGGCAACGCCCTGGGTGCATGGCTCGGCGGGCTCGCCATCGCCCTGGGGCTCGGTTTCACCGCCCCCAACTGGGTCGGCGCAGCCCTGCCCGTCGGGGCCATCGGGCTGGCTCTGCTGTCGGTCGCCGTGGACCGGCGCGCCAGCCGTTCCACGGCGCCCGCCTCCGTCGAGCACGCCGCTGGCAAGGCGTGAGTCCGGCCACTGGCACCGCTCACCGAGCATGGCGGCCCGTTTCCGACAGGCGCTACACTCGGCTCGGGAAGTGCTTCAGGTAGCACGATGAAGGCCCCGACGGATCCGTCCGCCGGGGCCTTCGTCATACCCAGAGCTACAGGCGGCTGGCCTTCACCTCGTCGAGGAATGCCTGCCACTCCTCGGCAGGGAAACCGAGGTGGCCGGTCTCGCGGTGCTGCGTGTCGCGGACGAGGGTCTCGCGCCCCTCGGCGACCTCGACGCAGTTCTCGGTCTTGGGTCCGCTGTAGCTGGACGTGTGGAAGATCAACTCGGACTGGGACGGCTTCGGCATCGCTTTCCTTACGGGTGGGACTCCAGCAAACTTTCGAGGAACGCGGTCGAGTCGTCCACGCTGAGCGCGGCCGCCTGCACGTAGGTGTAGAGCAGGTTGTATCGCTCCACATCCTCGGGTTCCTCGTGGAAAGTCTGTGAGGTGTGCCCCTCGATGTAGACCACAATCGGGTCGGACGGGAAATCCATGATCACGAACGGACCCATCATTCCCGCGTGCAGCCCTGCAGCATCAGGGAGTACCTGCACTCTCAGGGTAGATCGCTGCACCTGCAGCAGGTGACTGACCTGCTCCCGAAGGGCGGCCGCGGGGATCTTCCGCAGTGCCGCCTCGTCGATCGTCGCCCAGTATCTCGGGGCATCCGCCCGAGACAGGATCTGCTGGCGCATCATCCGCGCTTCCACGCGGCGCTCGACCTCGTCCTCGTCGGTGATGCCGCCGCCCCGGATCATCGCTCGGGCGTACTCCTCGGTCTGCAGTAGTCCGGGGACTACGGCCAGCTCGAATGTTCGGATGACCGATGCCTCGACCTCCAGCCCGGTCAGTGCGCCCCGGCCGAGGACATCCGAGTATCCGACCCACCAGCCGCGCCGGCGAGCCTGCTTGGCCAGCGCGACGCAGGCGTCGCGGTCGTCCTGGTCAGTGACCTCGTAGATGTCCAGGAGCATCTCGACGTCCTCGACCTTGGGTCGGATCCACTCGTTGCGCTCGATCCGGGTGATTTTCGACGGTGACCAGCGCTGCGCGCCCCGCTGGTGGGCACGGTCGGTGACCTCGTCCGCGGTCAGTCCGGCCTGTTCCCGGAGCTCGCGTAGCCGCCAGGAGAGGCGCCGCCGGCGGAGTGTGGGGCTGCTGGCCAATGGGTCGGTGCTCCTCGTGGGGCGGTGCGCGTGCGCCCCTGATGGTAGAGGGCACTCCAAGTTTTCAGACATTCGGTGCATCACCAGGACGTTTGTGGGTTCAGTAGTGATCGATTCTCGCACTAATTTAAAAGTTGGTCTTGCAGATTCGATGGTTGGACGCGACGATGGGGGGACCTGAAGCACAACGCCGGATCTCCCATCCGGCCCGACCCCGCAGGGGGTAGCTATGCGCACGCTGTCCGAGATCGTCCAGGAGTGGCGGGACCGGCTGATGCCGCCGCCGAGCGGCCGTCACGCCGCGGCCCGTGTCCGGCCCTACGTCACCCACCGGCCGGTGGAAGAGCCGCCGCCCGAGTCCGAGCCGCTCGCCGAGGCCGGCGGGCTCGACCCCTCGCCCGTGCGGCCCTACGTCCTCGTCTGGGAGGCCCGGCGCGCCCAGGCGGACGCGGGCGAGCGCGTCCTGGCGGGGGTGTGACCATGACGCCCCCGGTCACCGACACCGACACGACCCGCCTGTCGTTGCGCGACGAGGCCCGCCTCGCCGAGGTCGCCGGGCTGCTGCACGCCTCCATTCAGGCCACTCCCGACGACCAGCCCGTCCAGCGCCACTACCTCGCCCGCGCGCTCGCCGAGGTCGATGCGACCCGCGGCCGCTGCACGGCGGTGACCATGGCGCGCACCCACATCGCGGGGGAGGTGCCGCGGCAATGACCCGCCGACACCCGCCGCGCATCACCGCCGACACCTGGGACCCGGCCGGCGACCTCGCCGGGTTCTACCGCGACACCTGGAGCATCCGCGGCGTGCTGGTGCCCGGCGGGGACTGGCACTGGCGCCTGGCCCGCCGCCATCCGGTGCCGCCGGGCGGCGCCGCCGCCGGTCTGGTCGACGCCTGGGAGGGCTACGCCCGGCCTCAGGCGGTCGCCGACTGGCTCATGGGCCAGGACCGGGCGTGGGACCGGTGGCAGCAGCCATGACCCGAGCCCGCTGCCTGAAGCGGACCGGCGGCGGGCGGGTGTTCCGGCAGCGGAAAGCGCTGTGCGCCGCGATCCGCGGATGACGCATGGGGCGGGCGGAGCGGTGTGGACCGCGCCCCGAATCCCACCCCCGGCATAAAAACGAGGGGGTCTACCGCGGGACGGTAGACCCCCTCTCACCTGCGGAGGCTCGGGGATTTGAACCCCGGAAGGGCGTGAACCCTAACCGCATTAGCAGTGCGGCGCCATAGACCGGACTAGGCGAAGCCTCCTGGCTGAGACAACACTACCGACCGCGCGGTCCACTGTGCAAAACGAACGCCGGGCGGCTCGGCGGCGGGGCAGTGGCGGGGCGGTGGCGGCCGCAGTCAGGTGGTGGCGCGGTCGATCGTGAGGTCGGCGTCCTGGCGCAGTTTGGTGACGGCGCGGGAGAGC
This sequence comes from Streptomonospora salina, assembly GCF_014204715.1. Classification (NCBI taxonomy): domain Bacteria; kingdom Bacillati; phylum Actinomycetota; class Actinomycetes; order Streptosporangiales; family Nocardiopsidaceae; genus Streptomonospora; species Streptomonospora salina. Next base: position 2,516,789 of record NZ_JACHLY010000001.1, on the reverse strand, counting down.
GTGCTCTTCACGGTGCCGAGGGTCACGCCCAGGCGATCGGCGATCTGGACCTCGGTGAGGTCCTCGTAGTAGCGCAGCACCACCATGGCCCGCTGCCGGTCGGGGAGGCGGGCGATGGCGCGGTGGACGGTGTCGGTGAGGTCGGTCTTCCAGGTCGGATCGTCCACGCGCTGGTCGGGGATGTCGGCGGTGGGGTAGACGGCCATGCGCTGGCGGCGCCATTCGGAGATCTGGGTGTTGACCATGGCGCGGCGCACGTACCCGTCGCGTGCGCTGGGGCTGGCGATCCGGTCCCAGGCGAAGAACGTCTTGATCAGGGCGGCCTGCAGGAGGTCTTCGGCGTCGGAGCCGTTGTTGGCCAGCGACTTGGCCATCCGCAGGAGCGCGGGGCCGCGGCTGCTGACGTATTCGGAGAACTCCTCGTACCTGGACCTGTGTGCTGTTCCCGTCACGCGATCACCGACCCGGGTTCGCTGGTGCGCACGCGAACTGCCGGCGGGGCGCGAACCGTGCGTTTCACCACGTCATCGTGCTTTCACTGTGGCACGACAGGAGTAATCGCCAGCTCTCACCAGCCTTATCTCTGTACAAATGGGACGTTCCGTGCCCGTCTGCCCGGGAGTTCCGGAACGGTGAAAACCACGCGGCCGCGCGGGCGTTGCGCCGGGTCGCAGGCGTCGGCGGACCGGCCGCGCTCGCAGTGGCGGTCCCGCGGCTCAGCCGGGGGAACCGGGAGTGGGGGCGCGCCCGAGCCCGGCGGGCCGTGGCGCGGTCCGACCGGGGACGTGCGCTGCCGTGGTCACTCCCCCACTCCCGAATCGAACACGAGTTCGATGCAGAGGACTCTAATGGACGGCGGGCGGGTGGCGCCACCCGCCGTGCGGTGCATCGTGCACGAACGTCCACGCCCCGGCGCCGGCCTGCGCGTCCGTGCCCTCGCCGCGCACCCGCCGGCGCGCCGCACCCGCCCGCTCGCCCCGATCGGCTAGGCGAGCACGGACTGCTCGCGCTCCACGGCCTTCTCGGTGAAGGCCGCGACCGTCTCCCGGTAGTCCTCGTCCGCGTTCGGTCCGAGCACGGTGGTGGTGCCCAGGTAGCCGCCGTTGCGGTAGACGAGGCTGTAGAGCCACACGGTGTCGCCGTCGATCTCGGTCTCCACGGCGAAGGCGCGCGAACCGTCGGCGACCTGTTCGACGTCGATCTCTTCGAGGCGGTAGGACGTCGTCGACCCGTCCTCCATCGTCACCTCGTAGCTCGCGCACTCCTCGGGCGGTTCGGCGGCGACGGCCTTCTCGGCGGTCTCCTCCGGGACCTGCACGAGTGTGTGGGTGATGGTGTCGTCGCCGCGCGCGAAGGTGGCCAGCGAGGTCGGCGCGTCCCGCACCGCGGGCAGCTCGCCCCACTGGTTGGCCGCGTCGATGCACTGGGGCTTGTCCAGGTCGGAGGATTCGCGCAACCGGTCGGTGCGCCGCGTGGTGCTCAGCTGGGAGTAGACGCCCAGCTCGCTGCGGTCGGGCACGACCTTGGCGTCCCCGAACTGCGCCATCTGCGCCTCGTGCAGGCGCTCGGCGGCTTGGGCGCCGGACGCGCCGCCGCCGTCCTCCTCCTCGCCCTGGGTGCCGCCACCGCCGCCGCAGGCGGCCGCGGCGGAGACGGCGAACACGGCGAGTGCCAATGACGTCGCCCTGCGTGCCGGAAGGGGGTGCTCCATGGTGCTGTTTCCTCTTCTGTGCGATATTGCCGCTGCGCTCCGCAGGGGCTGCTCCCGAGCGATCATCGCCCAAAGTAGCCTGGATATTGCACAGAGTATCGAGGAAGGACAACGGTGGCTGAGCCGAATTCGCCATATCTGAGGGACGTGCTCGGAACCATCCCGGCCTACAAGCCCGGGCGGAAGGCGGCCTCGCCGAGCGGCCGCTCGGTCAAGCTCTCCTCGAACGAAAGCCCGTACGGCCCGCTGCCCTCCGTGATCGAGGCCGTGACCCGGTCGGCTGCCGACCTCAACCGCTATCCCGACACCGCCGCCACGGAGCTCACGGGAGCGCTCGCGGACCGCTTCGGGGTCGACGAAGACCGCATCGCCCTGGGCGCCGGGTCGGTCGGGCTGCTGCAGCAGATCCTGGAAGCCGTCGCCGAACCCGGCACCGAGGTCGTCTACGCGTGGCGCTCCTTCGAGGCCTACCCCCTGCTGGCGGGACTGTCGGGAGCCGACCCGGTGGCCGTGCCGCTGCGCGGCGAGACCCACGACCTCGACGCCATGGCCGAGGCCGTCACCGACCGCACGCGCGCCGTGTTCGTCTGCAACCCGAACAACCCCACCGGCACCGCCGTGCGCGAATCCGAACTGACGGCGTTTCTGGACCGGGTGCCCGAGCACGTGCTGGTGGTGCTGGACGAGGCCTACCGCGAGTACGTGCGCGACCCGCAGGTCCCCGACGGGATCGCGGCCTTCGCCGACCGCCCCAACGTCGCCGTCCTGCGCACGTTCTCCAAGGCCTACGGGCTCGCCGCGCTGCGGGTGGGGTTCATGGTGGCCCCGCCGCACATCGCCACCGCCGTGCGCAAGACGATGGTGCCGTTCGCGGTCAACCACGTCGCCCAGGCCGCCGCAGTGGCCTCGCTGGCCGCAGAGGACGAACTGCTGGAGCGCGTCGCCGCCACTGTGAAGGAGCGCGAGCGGGTGCGCGACGCGCTGCTGGCCGACGGCTGGGAACTGCCCTCGACCGAGGCCAACTTCGTGTGGCTGCGGCTGGGCGAGCACACCGCGTCCTTCGCCGCCGCGGCCGAGGCCTCGGGGGTGGCCGTGCGCGCGTTCCCCGGCGAGGGCCTGCGGATCAGCATCGGCACCCCGGAGGAGAACGACGCCTTCCTCGAAGCCGCCCGCGAGTTCCCGCACCGCAACCGCGACTGACGCGCCGCCCGGCCCGCACCGGCGGCCGCAGCGCGGCCCGCTGGATGTGATGTCCCGGGAGACGCGGACGGGGCCGGCACCGCAGGAATCGGCGCCGGCCCCGCGGGGTGCGGACGGCTACTTGCCCGCCTTGTCCTTGTCCAACTTCTCCAGGATCAGCCGGTAGAGCTGGCGCGGCCGGCCCGGCTGCAGGGTGCGGTTGGGCGGCAGCGGCCAGGCCAGCCCCTCCTCGACCAGTGTGCGCAGCAGCCGGCGGGCCGTGCGCGGGGTGACGCCCAGCATGCGCCCGGCGTTCTCCGCGTCGACCACCAGCGGGCCGTCCTCCTCGGCGATCTTCTCCGAGAGGCGCAGCAGGGTCTCGCGGCCCTTGGTGCGCAGAGGTTCGGCCGACTGCCGCTGAGGCGCACGTTGCGCGGGCACCAGCGACCGCCCCTCCCGGTCGACCGCGAAGCTCTGCCGCGTGGCCTGTGCGCGGCTCAGCGCCGCGCGCGCGTGGGTCTCGGCGTCCTGGGTGGTGCGGCCCATGCCGATGCCGACCTCGATGGAGATGCCCAACTCGGCCTTGATCCGTTCGACGAACGGGGGTTGGCGGAAGCCCTCGGTCGCGCTGACGAGCGACCCGCGGGTGGCGGTGACCATGAACGTGTGGTCGTCGACCGGATGCGCCGTGGCGTTGATCCGGTGCGCCTCCTGCAGCAGCAGGCGCTGCAGCGACAGCCGCAGCTCGTCGCGCCAGTAGCGCGGCGTCGAGCGGCGCGACGAGTCGCGCAGGGTGGGGACGTCGACGATGACCACACCCAGCTGCGCCTCCTCCAACCGGTGGTGGGCGCCCAGCAGTCCGGCGGTCTGCAGCGCGCTGCGCACTCCGGCGTTGGTGGGCCGCAGCCGGATCGCCGGCACGCCCATGGACTCCAGCCGCTCGGCGACCCCGCGCACGCAGGTGATCGCCATCCGGGTGGACTTGCGCCGCCACAGTCCTTCGTGGAACGAGGTCAGCTGGGCGACGCTGGTGAGCTCCTCGTGGACGTGGATGCCGTCGACGGGGAGATCGACCTCGGAGTAGGCCTCGACGACGTCGGACCGGCTGAGTACGTCGAGACTGGCCCGGGTGGGATCGAGCCGCTCGTCCAGAGTGGCCCGCAGCAGGGCCTCGTGCAGGCTGGCTCCGCCCAGGGGCACGTACGTGGCGGGCATGGTCAGCACGCCGGCCTTCCGTGCGAACTCGTAAGGGACGGGGCTGGCGAACAGATACGCGTCGATCGCCGAACCCAGGCGCAGCACCTTGTCGGTCGCCTCTTGCTCATCTCGATACGCGGCGGCGATCAGTCTGGCGTTGAGCGGTCCCGTGGACCCCGGTCCCATGAGCATGACGCGCTCGACGACTTCATGGGGACCGATGACACCAATCGTCAGATCGCCAGTTCGCTGCGCACTCACCTCGGGCTGCTCCCCGCTACCATTCCACGCTCTTCACTATGTGCGCCCACTGGATTTCCCGAACCTGTTCCCTGTCACGGCATGGTTGCCGAGATCGTACCCATTGTGCGGGGCGAACGAAGATCGTTTCACACAGAACACCGAAAGCCCGGGTGGGAGCCTCTGCTCCCACCCCGGCTGAACTGCGGTTTCGGGATTATTCGGTGCCTTCGCGCATTACGTCGGCACCCAAAGCCGCGAGGCGCTTGGCGAACTGAGCGTGGCCGCGGTCGACCAGATAACCGGGTGCGATCACAGTCTCCCCCTCGGCGACCAGTCCGGCAAGCACCAGTGCGGCACCGGTGCGCAGATCGTGGGCGACGACGGGGGTGCCCCGCAGGGCGGTGTGGCCGTGGACGATGGCGCGCGTGCCGTCGACCTCGATTTTCGCACCCATCTTGGTCAGTTCGTCGGCCAGCGCGAACCGGCCGTCGTAAATGGCCTCGTGCAGGTAGCTCTCGCCCTCGGCCATGGTCGCCAGCGCCATCAGCGGCGACTGGAGGTCCGTGGCGAAGCCGGGGTAGGGCGAGGTGACGGCGTTGATGGGCCGCAGCGGAGAGCCGGCGTCGCGGCGCACGTGCAGCACCGCGCCCTGCTGGGCGAACTCCACGCCCATCTGCTCCAGCTTCCAGCGGGCGACACCCAGGTGCTCCAGGTGCGCGCCGACGAGGCTGACCTCGCCGCCGGTGGCGGCGGCCATCATCGCGAAGACGCCCGCGTCGATGCGGTCGGACATGATCGTGTGCTCGACCGCGGTGAGCTCGTCGACCCCTTCGACGGTGATGAAGCCGGTGCCGCCGCCGCTGATCTTGGCGCCCATGCGCGACAGGAACTCGATGACGTCGAGGACCTCGGGCTCCAGCGCCGCGTGTTCGATGACCGTGGTGCCCTTGGCCAGCACGGCGGCCATGATGAGGTTCTCGGTGCCGGTGTGGGAGGGGGTGTCCAGGTAGAGGTGGCCGCCGCTCAGATTGCCGGCGTCGACGTTGATGTGGTTGCGTTCGTTGTCCTCGGTGACCTCGGCGCCCAGGCGCGCGAAGCCCCGGTAGTGGAAGTCGAGTTTGCGGCTGCCGAGGTTGCAGCCGCCCACGCCTTCGATTCTGGCGCGGCCCATGCGGTGCATAAGCGCGGGGACGAACAGCACCGACCCGCGGAACCGGGAGGCGACGTCCGCCGGCAGGACGGCGCGCTCGGGGTCGTTGAGCTGGGAGGCGTCGATCACCACCGTGCGTTCGGCCTCGTGGAACTCCACTTTGGCGCCGATCTGCTCGGCGAGCTCCAGCGCCCGGTGGACGTCCTCGATCATCGGGACGTTGCGCAGCACCGTGCGTCCCTTGGCCGCGAGCAGGGCGGCGCCGATCATCGGCAGCACGGCGTTCTTCGCGCCCTGGATGAAGGCCGTCCCGTTGAGGGGACGGCCGCCGCGGACGCGGTAACGAACCTCCTGGCCCATGCTCATGTGCTCCTTCGTGAGGCGGTGTCGGTGTAGGCGTGGGTGTCGTCTCGTCGGATGGTGCGCTCTCAGACGCGGATCGCAGGCGGAGCGTTCCGACAAGGCGGGCTCAACCTGATAGCCATCGCAGGGTGTCCGGGCTCGGGGCCATGGCGCTGACTGGCACTACCGGTCGTGTGCCCGGTTGAGCGGTAGTCATGCCGATCGCGGCGAGTCGGGCGGTGCACCGTGTCGGCGCAGCCGATTCCGGAAATGGCTGGTTGTTGGGGCGCCCTTTGCGCTGTGCGGGGCTTCCCGGCGTCCGGGCAAAGGGCGGATACCACTGTATGTCCTGCGTGTTGCGTTCGCTCACACCGTGGTGCGGATCACCTGCGCGCCGCGCAGGACCGCGTCCGAGGTGCGGCCGCCGCGATCCGGTGACCGGCGAATTCGTGCGGCCGGTATGCCGCCGGGCGGCAGGATCCGGCCGCGACTGTGGGCCGTACCGCATCGCCGCAGCGGGGGAGGCGGCCCCGGGCGGGCGCCGGGCGGCGGTCAAGCGCCGCTCAAAGTTGCGCACCCGCCCCGACCGGGCGGCCGGGGGAGACGGTCCGGGGCGGCGCTGCGCACGCCTGCACGCGCCGTTGTACGCACGCCTGCACATGCGCGCGCACCGCCCGCGCCCGCATCCCGCGCCCCGGTCCGCCGGCTCCGCGCGGGATCCGGCGGGCCGGGGCCCGGCGCGGCTCAGCTCAGCTTCGCGACGCGGTCGAAGAGCCCGTCCAGGTGCTGCACGAAGCGTTCGGGCCGGCAGACCTCGTCCAGCCGCTGCTCGTCCAGAGCGACGCCGTATGAGGCGGCCTCCTCGCGCAGCGTCTCGCGGAAGGGGGTGCCCGCCTCCCACGTGCGCATTGCGGCGGCCTGGACGAGGGCGTAGACGTCCTCGCGCGAAGCGCCCGTCTCGATCAGTTCCGAGACCACGGTGGAGGAGTAGATCAGCCCGTTGGTGGAGTCGAGGTTGGCGCGCATCCGGCCGGTGTCCACGACCAGGCCGTCGACCAGCCGGGTGGTCAGGTGCAGCAGGTAGTCGGTGGCCACGGCGGCGTCGGGCAGCGAGATCCGCTCGGTGGAGGAGTGGGAGATGTCCCGCTCGTGCCACAGCGGGATGCCCTCCATCACCGGCACGATCTGGGCGCGCACGTTGCGCGCCATACCGCAGATCCGCTCGGAGAGGATCGGGTTCTTCTTGTGCGGCATGGCGCTGGAGCCCTTCTGGCCCTTGCCGAAGGGCTCCCACAGTTCGCGCACCTCGGTGCGCTGGCCGTGCCGCACCTCCAGCGCGACCGCCTCGCACACGCTGGCCGTGATCGCCAGGCACGACACCCATTCGGAGATGCCGTCGCGCAGCACCACCTGCGTCGACACGTCGGCCGGGCGCAGCCCCATGCGCTCGGCGACGTAGGCCTCCACCCGCGGGTCGATGTTGGAGTAGGTCCCCACCGGGCCGGAGACGGCCATCACGCCCACCGCTTCGCGGGCGCGGCGCAGCCGGTCGCGGGAGCGGGCCAGGCCGAACGCGAAGTCGGCCACCCGGTGGCCCCACACGTCGGGCTCGCCGTGGATGCCGTGCGTACGGCCCACGCGCAGGGTGGCCCTGTGCTCCAGCGCGTGGTCGCGCAGCGCCGCCACCAGCGTGTCGGCCTTGTCCAGCAGGATGTCGGTGGCCTCGACCAACTGGGCGGCCAGCGCGGTGTCCAGCAGATCCGAGGAGGTCATGCCGAAATGCACCCAGGCCGCGGCCTCGCGCGGTTCGGTGTTGTCGGCCCAAGCCGTCAGGAACGCGATGACGTCGTGCTGGGTCACCGCCTCGATCTCGGCGACCCGCTCGGCGGTGGGCGGCGGCGCGTCGCGCACCGGCTGCACCGCGTCGGCGGGAACGGTCCCGTCGTCGGCGTGGGCCTCCAGTACCAGGGTCTCGACCCGGCACCAGAGTTCGTATTTGTGGGCGTCGGAGAAGACCCGCCCCATCTCCGGAAGGGTATAGCGCTCGATCACCCGCTCAGTTTCGCAGGTGTGCGCCAGAGCCGGAGCCGTGCACCCGTCCGGGCGCACGGCGCTTCAGCCGGATCCGGCGGCGGCCCGCTCGGCGATGTCGGTGCGGTAGAACGAGCCGCGCAGCTCGATGCGGCGGGCCGCCTCGTAAGCGCGCTCGCGGGCTCGGGCGAGGGTGTCGCCGGTGCCCACCACGTTGAGCACCCGCCCGCCGGCGGATGTGAGGTCGCGCACGCCGCTCCACGCGGTTCCGGCGTGCAGCACGTAGGCGCCGTCGAGCGCCGACGCGGTCTCGATGCCGGTGATCGGGTCGCCCTTGGCGGGGTCTGCCGGGTAGTTCTCGGCTGCGAGCACGACGGTCACCGCCGCACCGCCGCGCCACTCCAGCTTCGTACTGGGGCTCAGCCCGCCGACGTCGGCGGCCTGGAGCATCCCGCCGATCGGGGTGGCCAGCCGGTCCAGCAGCACCTGGCACTCCGGGTCGCCGAAGCGCGCGTTGAACTCCACCACGCGCGGGCCCTCGGACGTCAGCGCCAGACCGACGTAGAGCAGCCCTTGGTAGCGCGTGCCGCGCCGCGCCATCTCGGTCAGGGTGGGGCCCACGACGGTCTCCATGACCTCGTCGACCAGGCCCTCGGGAGCCCAGGCGAGCGGGGTGTAGGCACCCATGCCGCCGGTGTTGGGGCCGCGGTCGCCGTCGAAGGCGCGCTTGAAGTCCTGGGCGGGCAGCATCGGCAGCGCGTGGACGCCGTCGCTGATCACGAACAGCGAGACCTCGGGGCCGTCGAGGTACTCCTCGACCACCACGCGGCCGCACTCGCGCGCGTGGCGCTCGGCCTCGGCGCGGTCCTCGGTGACCACGACCCCCTTGCCCGCGGCCAGGCCGTCGTCCTTGACGACGTAGGGCGGCCCGAAGGCGTCCAGCGCCTCAGCGGCCTGGCCCGGGGAGCGGCACAGCCGGGAGCGCGCGGTGGGCACCCCGGCGGCCTCCATGACCTCGTTGGCGAAGCCCTTGGAGCCCTCCAGCCGGGCGGCCTGCTGGTCGGGTCCGAAGACCGGGATGCCGCGGTCGCGCAGGGCGTCGGCGACGCCGGCCACCAGCGGGGCCTCGGGGCCGACGACCACCAGCTCGGCGCCGATCCGCGAGGCGAGCTCGGTCACCGCGAGACCGTCGACGGGGTTGATCACGTGGTTGTCGGCGTGCTCGGATGTGCCGGGATTGCCGGGGGCGCAGTGGAGGTCGGTCACCCCGGGATCGAGGGACAGCGCGCGGACCAGGGCATGCTCGCGGCCACCGCCGCCGAGGACCAGGGCTTTCACTTCACGGCCCCTTTGTTTGTCGTGGGGAGAGCAGAGGACGGATCGCGGGGGTCAGACCAGGGAGCGGAGTTCGAGGGTCTGCTCGCGCCCCGGACCGACCCCGATCGCGGAGATCGGGGCTCCGGCCATCTCCTCCAGAGTACGCACGTAGGCCCGGGCGGTCTTGGGAAGTTCCTCGAACGCTCGCGCGTGGGAGATGTCTTCGTTCCAGCCGTCGAGGTACTCGTAGACCGGAACCGCGTGGTGGAACTCCGTCTGGGTCATCGGGATTTCGTCGTGGCGGGTGCCGTTGGCCTCGTATCCGACGCACACCGGGATGCGCTCCAGCCCCGACAGCGTGTCGAGCTTGGTCAGGAAGAAGTCGGTGATGCCGTTGATGCGCGTGGCGTAGCGGGCGACGGGGGCGTCGAACCAGCCGCATCGCCGGTTGCGCCCGGTGGTCACGCCGTACTCGCCGCCCTTCTGCCGCAGCCATTCGCCCCACTCGTCGTGCAGCTCGGTGGGGAAGGGGCCCGAACCCACGCGGGTGGTGTAGGCCTTGACGATGCCGACGACCTTGTCGATGCGGGTGGGGCCCAGCCCCGCGCCCGAGCACGCCCCGCCGGAGGTCGGCGAGGAGGACGTCACGAACGGGTAGGTGCCGTGGTCGATATCCAGGAGTGTTCCCTGGGAGCCTTCCAGATACACGGTCTTGCCCGCGTCCAGCGCCCGGTTGAGCTCCAGCGACGTGTCGGCGACGTAGGGGCGGAGCTCCTCGGCGTATTCCATGTACTCGTCGAAGACCTGCTCCAGCTCCACGCCGCGGCGGTTGAAGACCTTGGTCAGCACCTGGTTCTTGTCGTGCAGCGCGAGTTCGAGCTTCTGCCGCAGGATCTTGGGGTCGAACATGTCCTGCACGCGGATGCCGGTCCGCGAGATCTTGTCGGCGTAGGTGGGGCCGATGCCGCGCCCGGTGGTGCCGATGCGGCCCTTGCCCAGGAACCGTTCGGTCACCTTGTCCAGGGCCCGGTGGTAGGGCATGATCATGTGCGCGTTGGCGGAGATCAGCAGCCGCTCGGTGCTGACGCCGCGCTCGCGCAGGCCGCGCAGCTCCTCGAAGAGCACCGCCGGGTCGATCACCACGCCGTTGGCGATGACCGGGACGACGTCGGGGGAGAGGATGCCCGACGGCAGCAGGTGCAGGGCGTACTTCTGGTCGCCGATGACCACGGTGTGTCCGGCGTTGTTGCCCCCCTGGTAGCGGACCACGTAGTCGACCCGGTTGCCGACCAGGTCTGTGGCCTTGCCCTTGCCCTCGTCTCCCCACTGGGCTCCAACGAGCGTGATCGCCGGCATCCGGGTCTACCTCTTCATTCGTCCGACCGGGTGTGGATGATCGCGGTGCACCGCACATGAGCAAGCCCCTGGCGCAAGCAAGCGACAGGGGCCCTTGCGTATTGAGCGTACACGACCCGCGCGGGACCGTTAAGGGACCGTGGCCCGCGGCACGGGCGGACCGGGGCCCGCGGGTTCGCGGGGCGGCCTCAGCGCCGCCGGGTCAGGCGCCCAGTTCCCGCGCCGCGGTCGGGCTGCTTTCGCGCAGGAACGTCGAGCAGCGCTCGGCCTCGGGGGACTCGCCGATCGCCGCGGCCGCGGAGGCCAGCATGTGCAGCGAGCGCAGGAAACCGCGGTTGGGCTCGTGCTCCCACGGGACCGGCCCGTGGCCCTTCCAGCCGGCGCCGCGGAGCTGGTCCAGGCTGCGGTGGTAGCCGGTGCGCGCGTAGGCGTAGGCGGCGACGTCCTCGCCGGCTTCGAAAGCGCGCTCCGCCAGAGCGGCCCATGCGGCGGGGTAGGCCGGGAAGCGGGCGGCGACGTCGGCCGGGTCGGTGCCTTCGGCCAGCGCCTGGGCGGCCTCGGGCTCTTCGGGAAGGTGGGTGGCGGGCGGCTCGCCGAGCAGGTTCTGTTGCAGGTCCATGCCCCCATCCTGCCAGCGTCCCGCGGCTGCGGCGGCGGTGTCGCGGGGGTGCGTGCCCGGCCGCCCGCGTCCGCCCATGGATGTCTGGCGGCCGGGCACGCGGTGGTCCCTGATTCGTGGGGAACCAGGGACCGGCCTCAGCGGGCCGCTACTTCATCTTGGTGCCCGCGGACTTCAGCTGCCGGCAGCCCTCGATCACGCGCGCGGCCATGCCGGCCTCGGCCGCCTTGCCGTAGGCGCGGGGGTCATAGGACTTCTTGTTGCCGACGTCGCCGTCGACCTTGAGCACACCGTCGTAGTTGGTGAACATGTGGTCGGCGATCGGCCGGGTGAAGGCGTACTGCGTATCGGTGTCGATGTTCATCTTCACGACGCCGTAGTCGATGGCCGCGTGGATCTCCTCCAGCGTGGAGCCCGAGCCGCCGTGGAAGACGAAGTCGAAGGGCTTGGCCGTGCCGTGCTTCTCGGCCACGGCCTCCTGGGCCTCCTTGAGGACCTCGGGGCGCAGCTTGACGTGGCCGGGCTTGTAGACGCCGTGCACGTTGCCGAAGGTCAGCGCGGTCATGTAGTAGCCCTTGTCGCCGGTGCCCAGCACCTCGGCGGTGCGCAGCGCGTCGCCGGGCGTGGTGTAGAGCTTCTCGTTGATCTCTCCGACGACACCGTCCTCTTCGCCGCCGACGACGCCGACCTCGATCTCCAGGATGGTGCGGGCGGCGTTGGAGGCGGCCAGCAGTTCGTCGGCGATCTGCAGGTTCTCCTCCAGCTCCGTGGCCGAGCCGTCCCACATGTGCGACTGGAACAGCGGCTGCTGCCCGCGGGCCACGCGCTCGGAGGATTCGCGCAGCAGCGGCCGGACGAAGCTGTCGAGCTTGTCCTTGGGGCAGTGGTCGGTGTGCAGTGCGATGTTCACCGAGTACTTCTCGGCGACGATGCGGGCGTACTCGGCGAGGGCGATCGAACCGGTGACCATGTCTTTGACGGTGGCACCGGCGAGGAACTCCGCGCCGCCGGTGGAGACCTGGATGATGCCGTCGCTCTCGGCCTCCGCGAAGCCGCGCAGGGCGGCGTGGAGGGTCTGGCTGGAGGTCACGTTGATGGCCGGGTAGGCGAAGCCCTGCGACTTCGCGCGGTCCAGCATCTCCGTGTAGACCTCGGGGGTAGCGATAGGCATGGTGTTGACTCCCTGGTTGGCCTGGAGTGTCGTACGAGCGGCCCCGGCGGTCTCCGCGGGGCCGCGCTTCTTGCGGGAATACCCAGTGGGTTGCCGGGGCAAGTATCGCGAAGTCCGCGGCGTAACGAAAGGTCTAGACCAAACTGCGGGGTGTGCGGCGGGTCCCGACACCTCCGGACGCATGCCCGATCGACCGATACGGGGTCTCAGGGCGGTCTGTCATATAAGGTCACTGTACGTGTTTTTACCAGTCCGGATGCGGCCCCTCGCCCGGATCGGGCATATATCCGCCCTCCTACCGTCGAAAGTCGACGGTGGTACACGCTACATTCAGCACCGTGGGACGACATCGCAATGATCCGCGGGGCATAGCCCAGATGGTGGCCATCGGCGGCGTAATCGTGCTCTTCGTCACCCTGGTGGTCCTCGGGGGGTACTTCCTCTACCGGTCGCTGCCATCCGACGACGAAGCCGCGGTCCCCGAAAGCGCCGGTACCACCGCCGCCCCCCAGGCCGACGACGTGGAGACCGGTGTGCTCTACGTCCGGGTCGTCGGGGACTCCAGCGACGTGGTCGTGCGGGTTCCCGGAGGCGACGTCCTCGCGGACACCACCCTCAAGACCGACGAATACCTGAGCTTCGACGAGGAACAACCGATGGACGTGACCATCGGACAGCCCGGCGAAGTCGAGGTCTACGTCCACGGCGAACTCCGGGACCTCGCCGGAGAGGACCCGGGATACAGCTTTTCCGTCCAACCCTGAGGGCTCCGCCGCCTCCCGGCTCCCTCACCCGCGCCTCCCCCTCCGGCCCCGCGCACGTCCCAGCCCTCGCGAGCCGTCAGACGCGCAGCTCCTCCGGCCGGAAAGCCGCCCGGTAGTCGAGCCCTTCCGCCGCCACGCGTTCTCCGGCCCCGCGGTCGACGATGACCGCGACCCCGGCCACGTGCGCCCCCTCTTCGCGCAGCGCCTCCACCGCCGTCAGTACCGAACCGCCCGTCGTGGACGTGTCCTCCACCGCCAGCACGCGGCGCCCGGCCACATCCGGCCCCTCGATCCGGCGCTGCAGGCCGTGCGCCTTACCCTCCTTGCGCACCACGAACGCGTCGAGGCGGCGCCCGTGCGCGGAGGCGGCGTGCAGCATCGCCGTGGCCACCGGATCGGCACCCAGCGTGAGCCCGCCCACCGCGTCGTAGTCCAGGTCGGCGGTGGCCTCCAGCATCGCCCGCCCCACCAGCGGCGCGCTCGCGCCGTCCAGGGTCACCTGCCGCAGGTCCACGTAGTAGTCGGCTTCCTTGCCCGAGGAGAGGGTGACCCGGCCGTGCACCACGGCCTTATCGTTGATGTGTCGAAGGAGTTCGTCGCGGTCGCTCATGATCACCGAGCCTAGAGCGCCCGGGCCACCGCTCGCAGCGTCCGGGCGGCGGATTCGGCCGCGGCGGCGGTGACGAGGCGAGCAGCGGATCGGAGCACCCCTGATGGCCGAGGATCGCGACAACGCGGGCGCGAGCGTGCGCGTGGAGACCACCAGCGACACCCGCGAGTCGGCCGACGGCCTCGCGCGCTCGGTGGTCGACCGGAGCCTGGTGGCCTGCGCCCAGGTCGAGGCTCCCATCACCAGCTATTACCGCTGGGAAGGCGAAGTCTGCGCCGATCAGGAATGGCGCGTGGTGATGAAGACGCCGCGCGACCGCCTCCCCGACCTGGTCGAGCACCTGCGATCGGTGCACCGCTACGACGTCCCCGAGATCATCGCCGTACCCGTCGAAGGCGGAAACCCCGCCTACCTCGACTGGCTCGTCGACGAGACCCGGCCCTGACCGCCCCGCAGGCCGGCCTCGTCCTGCTGCACAGTCCGCTGGAGGAGCCGGACGCGCTGCGCGGGGTGCGCGACGCGCTGCGCGGCTCGGGTGTGCACGCGGACCTGGCCGAGATCACCGACGACGACCAGCCGCCCTACGCTGCGCGCTACATCGCCCGTGCGGCACTGGAGATCCGCCGGCACGCCCCGCCGGCCCCGGTGGTTCCGGTCGCGCACGGCGAAGCGGGCCCTCTGCTCCCGCAGATCGGGGCGGCCCTGCGCGCCGCTCACCGTCCGGTGGGCGGGTACCTGTTCATCGACGCGCTGCTGCCCCAACCCGGCTCGCGTACCCGCACCGAGCTGCGGAGCGCCCAACTCGGCGCCGGGGAACCGGTACCGCAGGCGCCGGGACCCGCGCGCGAACGCCCCGCCGCGTTCGCCGCCGAACCGCTGCCGATGGCGACCGACTGGCCCGACGCGCCCTGCGGCTACCTGCGCACCGGCGACGGCCCGGCCGCCGGCCCGCGCCTGGCCCGGCTGCGCGGCTGGCCGGCACTGGACCGCTCCGGAACCGGGACGGCGGGACCCGAGCTCGTGGCGGCCGGTCTGGTGGAGCTGCTGCGCCTGCTCTGAGGCGACCGCCTCCGCTTGCGCGCCGCCTGCGCCGAACGGAGTCGGAGGCGCGCCCGCCTCCCCATGCGGACGCGCCTCCCCGGGGCGCTGTGCGCCCCCAGCCACCGGCCGGCGAGTGCGGCCGCCCTTCTCTTCGGGGCCAGAAGGCCGCCGCCTGGCCGGTGACTGAGCCGGAGCCGTGCTCCGGCGACCCGGCCTGTGCGCCCGCCCCTCAACGGGCGCGTCGGCCGGGGGCCGCCGATCGGGTCCCGCCCCCTCAAGCGGGACCGCGCGCAGACCGGCGGCGCTTCGCAAGGTCTATCGGCTCGGCGGTCTCCCCAGGTCGCCGATCAGCGCCAACGCTTCACCGCGGGTGGGCGGCAACGCGAGGCTCCACACTCGGGCGCCGTGCTCGGCGCACACCTCCCAGCTGAGCCGGTCGAGCCGGTCCTGGCCGCCGGTGCCGGACGGCGCCAGTACCGCCATCCGGCTGCGGCTCAGCAGCGCCAGCGACTCCCCGTCGGTGAAGAAGCGGCTCAGGTCGTGGCCGAGCACGATCAGCCGCGCCGTGCGCCGCCACGGGTCCAGTCCTTCAGGCAGCCCCACGACCACCAGCCGGTGCTCGGCCGCCCCGGAGAGGCCCCCGGAATCCCGGTACAGCTCGCCGATGCGCGTGCGCAGATAGGCGGCCGACGCCAGACCGGTGAGCGGGTCCGTGCAGTCCTCCCGCGAGCGGCCGCCGTCGACCCACCCGGACGCCAGCGCGGTGATCAGGTCGAACGGGGGATCGGAGCCGCCGAGGGCGTCGAACAGGGCGGCGAGGTCGGCCAGCGTGTCGCCGATGGACACGTCCGCGCGTGCCCGGGCCTGTCCGAGCCGCTCGCAGGCGTCGGCCAGCCCGTCGCCGCGCACGATCGCCGTGCAGACGGCTTCCACCGCCGGGGTCCACCAGTCGTCGTGCGGCTCGCCGCGCCGCTCGCGACTGCGCTGAGCCCACAACTCCCGCAGCCGGCGACCCGTCGCCGGGTCGCCGTCCACGCCGCAGCCGCCGGTGTCGCGTCCCCACATCTGTGCTCTGCTCCCTCGTCCGGGTGCGGCGCCGCGTGCGGCGCCTTCACCCTTATTCACGGAGTTGGGTGGCGGCTATGACGCGAGTGCGGGAACATTTTTTCTACGGAGTCCTCCCGCGGCCGCACGCTCCCCCGCAAGGCCCGCGGAGCAGGACCCGCTCAGCACTCGACAGCCCCCGCTGTGCGCCTCGATCGCCCGGGGCACTTCGCACGTAGCGGACCGCAATGCGGAAAGAGCGGCCCATGACCGAACCCCAAAGCGAGAACGCAGAGCTGCTCGTCGGCGACGGCGAGCTACTCGCGCGGGTTCGCGACGGTGACACCCACGCCTACGAAGAGCTGTACACGCGCCACATCGCCGCCGCCCGCGGGCTCGCCCGCCAGCTCGTACGCGGCGAGAGCGAGGTCGACGACGCCGTCGCCGAGACCTTCGCGCGCGTACTGGCCGTGCTCGGGCGCGGCGGAGGTCCCACCGACGGGTTCCGGCCCTACCTGCTGACGGCGCTGCGCCATGTCGTCTACGACCGGTTCCGCGGTGAGAAGCGGCAGGTCGTCACCGACGACATAGAGGTCTTCGACTCCGGCGAGCCCTTCGTCGACCCGGCGGTGGCCGGGCTGGAGCGCTCGCTGATCGCCCGCGCTTACCTCTCGCTGCCCGAACGCTGGCAGGCGGTCCTGTGGCACACCGAGATCGAAGGCCGCAAACCCGCCGACGCCGCCCCGACCCTCGGGATGAACCCCAACAGTGTCGCCGCGCTGGCCTACCGGGCACGCGAAGGGCTGCGCCAGGCCTACCTGCAGATGCACCTGTCCGGCGGCGCCGCCGAGGCCTGCCGGCCCACCGTCGGCAAGCTCGGCGCCTACGTGCGCGGCGGGCTCGCCAAGCGGGAGGCCTCCACGGTGGATCGCCACCTCGACGATTGCGGCAACTGCCGCGAGGTCTACGCCGAACTCATGGACGTCAACGTCGGGCTGCGGGGGATCGTGCTGCCGTTGGTGGCCGGACCGGCCGCGGCGAGCTACCTGGCCGCGACAGGCGGGGTTCCCGTCGGCGCCTTCGGCTGGTGGCAGCGCATGCCCAAGCGCGCGCAGCAGGCCGCGGCGGGGGGCACGGCCGTTGCGGCGACGGCCGCTGCGCTGGCGTTCGCGCTGGTGAGCAACGAGGAGCCGGTGGAGAACGCCCCGTCGGGCGACCCGCCCGCCGCCGCGGGGGAGCCGCCGGCCCCCGAATCCGAACCGCCCGAACCCGAACCGCCCCAGCCCGAACCGCCCCAGCCCGACGATCCGCCCGCCGCGCCGGAGCAGGACGACCGGGAGCCTCCGTCGCGGGAGGCCGCCGGCAGTTCGCCCCCGCCCGAGCAGGAGCCCGCCCCCGAACCGCCGCCCGAGCCCGGATCCCCGCCGGACCCGCCGGACCCGCCGGACCCGCCGGACCCGCCGGAGGCTCCGGAACCTCCCGTGCCCGAGGCCCCCGAGGTCCCGGACGTGCCGGACGTTCCCGATCCTCCTGATCCGCCGGCGTTCGACCCGCCCGGCGGTGTGCAGCCTCCCGCGGATCCGCCGCCTTTCGACCAGCCCGGGTTCGATCCGCCCGGCGCCGGCGATCCGCCCGCGCAGCCGCCGCCCGCCGGTCCGCCCGCAGGCGGGGGCGGACCGGGGCAGGGGCCGCCCGGCCTCGCCCGGGAGGGAGCCCCCGACCCGCCGGGCCAGGTCGGCCCGGCGGCCTTCGCCGAGCCCCGGGCGGGGGGTGTCGGTGGCGCCGCCCCGGTGCGGGCCGCCCGGTTCGCCGGCACGCAGGCGGCGTATGGCGCGGCGCCTGCCTGGGCCGACGCGTATCCGCGGGGCGACGGTGGGTGGTGGGGCGGCATACAAAGCCGTGCAGACTTGGTTAGGCTGTGGCGCAGCCTACCTATAGGCCCGATGCCGAACGCCGGCAGGACCGGGAGCGGTGATATCGCCCCGGCAGACGAAGAAACGGGAAGGGGCGGTGTCGCGTGGATCGCTGCGCGCTATTCGTAGACGCCGGCTACCTCCTCGCCGACGGTGCGATGGCAGTGCACGGAACCCGCAACCGCGATTCCGTGTCATGGGACTACGCGGGTCTCGTGCAACTCCTCAACGAAGTGGCGCGCGACCGCACACAGCTCCCGCTGTTGCGCTGCTACTGGTACGAGGCGACCACCGACGGCCGCCGCAGCCAGGAGCAGGACGGAATCGCGGACATTCCCGGCATCAAGTTCAGGGGCGCGCGAATCCGTCCGGGCAGACGGGAGGGCGTCGAGAGCTACGTCCAGCGGGACCTGACCACCCTCGCGCGCACAGGTGTGCTGTGCGAAGCGGTCCTCGTCAGCGGTGACGAGGACATGGCACAGGTGGTGTCGGACGTGCAGGACCTCGGTGTCCGTGTCACCGCCGTGCACATATCGGTCGAGGGGAACTGGACCATCTCGCGGGCGCTGCGCCGCGAGTGCGACGACTTGATCGAAATCGGTGCGGGCCACCTGCGCCCCCACGTCACACCGCTGACGGGGACGGGCGAGGACGACCCGGCCGAGACCACCGCGCCGATGGGCAACGGGCGTGCGCAGACCCCGCCGGAGATGCCGCGCCGCCCGGTGGCCTCCAACCCGCAGCCGGGCCGGGTCGAGCCGGCGGCGGCGCCCTCGGGAGGCTACGAGCCCGCATTCGCCGGAACCGGCGGGCAGCCCGCCATGGCGGGCAGCGCGATGGACCAGCTGCGCGCGATGCAGCAGAGCATCGCCGAGCAGCGCGGCGGCGGCGACCACCTCGCCCCGCAGAGCGGCGCCGAACCCCAGCGGAACGCGCCGTCGGGCCCCATCGACGCCAACGGCTTCCCGTCGGGCGGCCAGACGCCGCCGCACGCCGGGGGGACGGGTGCGCACGCCGGGATGGCCGGGGCGCAGCCGCCGGGAGCCGAATCCGGCTACCAGCCGCCGCGCAACACCGGGGGCCACCCGGGCATGCGGGGCGCGCAGGACCCCTACGGCGCGCAGGATCCCTATGGCCAGCCGCCGCAGGCCCGCCAGGCGCCACCGCAGCATCAGCCGGGCCCGCCGACCGGCGGTCACCCCGCGCCGGGCCACCCCGCCCAGCAGAACCCGAACGGCGGGTACCCGCCGCAGGGGCCTCCTGCGCAGGGCCACCCCAGCGGCGGGTACCCCGCTCAGGGGTATCCCACCGGCGGCTACCCGGCCCAGGGCCATCCCACCGGCGGGCACCCCTCGATGGCCGCCCACCAGTACGACCGCGAGAATCCACCACCGTCCCGGAACACGCCGCCACCCGGTGCCGACCCCCGGTACGGGCACACCGGCGAGAACCCGGGGTACGGAGGTAACAGCGGGCCAAACCCTACGGTTGGGGCCAGTACGGAGACTGACTCCCGTTTCGGGAGTCCCGGTGGAGCCCGGTCCGGTTCCGCCGGGGGTACTGGCCCCCAGCCCGACCACCGCATGCAGCACGGCCCGTCCACCGACCCCACCCCCAGCCTGGGCCCGCCGCCCGCCGGCGGGCGGGCTCCGGCCAATACCATCGACGACGCGGTGAACGTCGCGCACCGCGAGGGCAACGACTTCGCCGAGTCGATCGCGCGCGACGCCCCCGCACTGTGGATGGAGGCGGTTCTGGTCCGCCGCCCCCGTATGCCCTCCGACCTGGAAGCGCGCTTGCTGCAGGGCTCGGCGCTGCCGATCGACTTCCTGCTCCGCGACGAGGTCCGGGAGGCGTTGCGGCAGGGATTCTGGGGCGCGCTGGAACGCGCCGCCCGAGGATGAGCGCCGAGGGCGCCCACCGCGGATCGACGATGTCGGGGAGCGAGGGAGGGTGGCAGTGGCTCGCGTGACGACGGCCGATCTCGACCGGCTCGAATTCCACGCCGTCCAGTCCGGCGACCATGTCGATGTCGCCCTGGAGCTTCTCGGCCTGGCCAACACCGCCGACTCCGACAGCGAGATCTCGCGTGCGGAGATCTTCGTGCGCGCCGGCGAGCAGTGGGAGATGGCCCAGGAATTCGAGCGCGCCTCGGCCGCCTACCAGCGCGCCATCGACGACGGCGGAACCACGATCATCGACGCGCGCGCCCTCCACGCCGGCGCACTGCTGGAGCTGGACATGATCGACTCCGCCTATGCCCAACTGGAGCGGGTGCGTGCCGAAGGGCCGCGCAACCTGCCGACGGTCATCCACATCGCCGAGACCCTCCAGGCCCACGGCGACCTCAGTGGCGCCCACACCTGGGCCACCCGGGGCATCGAGCGCTTCCGCCACCAGGGCGTCACGGCTTACGTCCACGACCTCCTGCTGGAACTGCTGCGCGCCCGGTTCCGCATCCGCGTGGATCTGGGCTTGGAGGAGGACGGGTTCGACCGCCTCCTCGACGAATGGAAGCCCTCCAGCCACCCCGACGGCCCCTGACACCGCCCGCGCGCTTCCGGCAGGCCCCTCCTCGCGAGGGCGGGTCCCGGGTAGGTCGAACCCCGACGTGCGCTCGGTGCACCGCGGCCCCTGCCACTGCTGATCAGCGGCGGTACTGGCGGCACTCGCCGGAGAAGACTCCGTCCACGACCGGGCCGAGGACGTCGTCGGCCGCGTCGGCCAGTGTGGTGGCGCCCACGGCCGCCTTAGGATCGCGGTGCACCTGGGCGGCGAGCCCTTCGCCGACGGCCAGGATGCGCGCCGCCGCACGTTGCGCCTCCGTCTCCGGTTCGACCTCGCCGCACTCTTTGCCGTTGGTCACGGCGGTGGCCAGTTCGCTGCGCAGCCGGGCCGAGGTCGCCGCCGCGGTCCGGACGAAGCCGGGATGCTCCAGGGAGCGGCCCGCGAAGGCGTGGACGACGCGGTACTCCGAGCGCCGCTCCTCGTCGAGCGGGAGGAGTTCGGTCAGCGCTGCACGGACCACCGCGCCGATGGAACTGCGCGCGGACTCTCCCTCGGCGATCCGGTCGGCCGTGCGGGCGCCGATGCGCGCCA
Source organism: Streptomonospora salina (assembly GCF_014204715.1). Taxonomy (NCBI): domain Bacteria; kingdom Bacillati; phylum Actinomycetota; class Actinomycetes; order Streptosporangiales; family Nocardiopsidaceae; genus Streptomonospora; species Streptomonospora salina. The sequence goes on along the minus strand of NZ_JACHLY010000001.1, from coordinate 2,496,002 downwards.
TCACGTGCTCGTAGGCGAACAGCAGCAGCGCGTCCTTGCCGGGGAAGTAGTGCTGGACCAGGCCGACGGAGAACCCGGCCTCGCGGGCGACCCGGGCGACCGTCGCGGCGTCCAGTCCTTCGATGGAAACGATCGCGCGCACGGCTTCGGCGATCTGCCGGCGGCGGGCGTCGTGGTCGGCGACTCGTGGCACACGAAAACCGTATCAGTGTATGGTTACTCGATAATCGTATGGATGTACGGTTATGTCGCGTGATCATCGGAGTTCCGGAGGAACCATGCACGTCCCGCTGCGCCTGTCCCGTTTCGCTGCCGCGGCCTTGTGCGCCGCACTCGTCGCCGGCACAGCGGCGGCCCCGGTCGAAGCGGCACCGCCCGGCGGCACCGCCGACCGCGTCGAGGCCTACGTGGCCGAGCGGATGGCGGCCACGGAAACCCCCGGCCTGGCCTACGCTCTCGTCGGGCCGGAGGAGGTCGAGCACGTCGCCTCGCGGGGCCGCGACGGCGACGGGCAGCCCGTCACAGCCGACACCCCGTTCCTGTGGGGGTCGGTGTCCAAGCCGGTCACGGCCACGGTCGTGCTCAGCCTGGCCGAGTCAGGAGCGCTCTCCCTCGACGACCCGGTGCGCCGCCACCTGCCGTCGTTCACGCTGGCGGGCGGAGCCGGCGGCGGGATCACCGTGGGTCACCTTCTGGAGCACACCAGCGGCATTCCCGGCGGCGCCGGCGTGACCGACAGGTTCGACCAGGCCGGTCGGCCTTACCGCAGCGCGGTCGCCGACCTCGCCGACGTCCGCCCGGTGGCAGCCCCCGGGCACCGGCACGTCTACGCCAGCGCGAACTACCTCGTGCTCGGTGCCGTCGTCGAAGCGGCCACCGGCCGCCCCTTCACCGGCGTCGTCGCCAAACGGGTACTGCGGCCGCTGGGTATCGGCGGTGCCGTCACGACTCCCGAGGATGCGCGGAACCGGCTTCCGCCGGGACACCGCTACATGTTCGGACGCCCGGTCGCCATGGACGCGCCCTACGACCCGGCCGGGGTCGGCTACGGCTACCTCGGCGGTTCGGTCACCGGCCTCGCGCGCTTCGCGGCGGCCCAGCTGGGCGAGGGCGCCTATGGCGACTCCCGCGTACTTTCGGCGGAGTCCGCCGCCCGCATGCAGACCGGTCGGGCCGAAGTCGCCGCGGGGACGGACTACGGCCTGGGCTGGCGCGTCGACGAGCGCAACCGCGACCTGGGCACCGCCACGGTCTGGCACGCGGGCGCGGTCAACGGGTACCAGGCCATGGTGGTTCTGCTGCCGGAGGCGCGGAAGGGCGTCGTCGTCGTGCAGAACGCCTATGGAGCGATGCAGGACGCCGAACTGGTCGCGGTGGGGTTCGGCGCCGCCCGGATCGCGGCCGGAGCGCCGCCGCCCAGCGCGCCCGATCCGTCGTGGGAGTATCCTGCGCTGCTCGCCGGGCTGTGTTCGGTGCTGGTCGCCGGGGCCGTGCTGGTCGCGGTGTCGCTGCGCCGACTGCGTCACCGCCCCGCGGCGGTGCCCCGGTGGCGGGTTCGCGCCGCGGCGGCCGCCTGGACGATCGGCTGCCTGGCCGCGGCTTGGTCGGCGGCCGTCGTCGTCCCCGGTCTCGCCGGCGCCGACCTGCGCCGTGCCTTCCTGTGGGCGCCGGACGCGGCGGCGCTGCTGGCCGCGGTCGCCGTCGTGGCCCTGACCGTGTGCGCTCTCCGGTCGGCTGGGACGGTGCGGGCGCTCAGGACGGCGACGGAGACCGGACGAGAGGCCGGATGAATGCGGTGCCGATGTGATCGGGCGGAGGAACGGGTCCCGCCCCTCCTTCGGTTCAGGCCGCGGCGACCAGCTCGCGCCCGCGGGCGTAGGCCTCCAGGAGGCTGGTGCCGCGGTATTCGGCCCCGGCGATGCCGGCGAGGTGGTGGTCGGCGTTGACCGCGACACTGTGGGCGAGGTGGCCGAAGAGCGGGGCGTCGGACATGGAGTCGCCGTAGGCCACGCACCGCTCCACCGGGATCTCGGCCGCCTGCCGGGACTCCTCGACGATGCGCACCTTGTCCTGGGGCACCAGGATCGCGTCGGGGTCCAGCGGGCGGGCGAAGGGCAGCGCCGGGAAGCGGGAGGCCGCGACGTCGTCGAAGCCGAAGCCGAGCAGCCTGCGGGCGAAGAAGTCCGGAGACATCGTGACGACGATCGAGCGCTCGCCGCGTTCGCGGATGTCGGCGCACACGTCGGCGATGCCGTCGAGGAAGGGGGTGTCGGCGAAGGCCCGGTCGACGTGCTCTTCGGTGACGTCGGACCACATCGCGTGCAGGGCCGCCGCGAACGCCTTGGTGTCGATCTCTCCTGCGCTGAACGCGCGTTCCAGGTCCGCCAGTTCGGCTTCGGTTTCGCAGGTGCGCGCGACCTGCACGGATGCGCTGGTGCCGCGGATGAGGGTGCCGTCCATGTCGAAGACGTGCAGGAATGTCATGGCACCCGTCCTACCATCCGCGCGAATGGGGCGTCGCCGTCTTTTCCGGGGGCGCAGCCGCCGGTTCCGTCCGGCCGTGCGGTTCGGCGCCGGGCCGCGTGATCCGCAGCACCCCGTGCGTTCTGTCGTGTTCGCCTTGTTCGGGTCGCGGATGCTGTATGTCCGATTCGACAATCCCGGACGGCCCCGGTGCGGCGATCGGACAAGTGTGCCCGGAGAACGACTCGGCGCGGTATCGAACGCAGCTCTAGTTCACTGCGGATATTGCCGCGGGACCGGACCGGCCGCGAGTATCCGTCTATCGCCCGCCCACCGGACAGCGCAGAAAGGAGAGCCGATTGGATACGTCGACGCTGGCGTCGACCGCCACGTTCGCCGCGTACTTCGTCGTCATGATCGCCATCGGTATCGGGGTGTACAACCGGACGAGGTCGCAATCCGACTTCGTGCTCGGCGGCCGGAGGCTCAACAGCTGGGTCGCCGGGCTGAGCGCCAACGCGAGTGACTTCAGCGGGTGGCTCCTGCTGGGCCTGCCCGGCGCCGTCTACCTCTCCGGGCTGGGCGAAGCCTGGATCGCGGTGGGCCTGGGTATCGGTTTCGCCGCGAGCTGGTGGCTGATCGCGGGCCGCCTGCGCATCTACACCGAGCGCGTCACCGACGCCCGCGGCGGCGGCGACTCCGACTCGCTGACGCTGTCGTCCTACCTGGAGAACCGCTTCGCCGACCGCAGCGGCGCGCTGCGCCTGGTGTCGGCGGTGCTGATCCTGGTGTTCTACCTCTTCTACGTGGCCTCCGGCCTCAAGGCCATGGGCGGCCTGTTCGACCAGGTATTCGACATGCCCGGCGACACCGCGATCATCATCGGCGTTTCGATCGTGGTGCTGTACACCTTCCTCGGCGGGTTCCTCGCGGTCAGCCTCACCGACGTGCTCCAGGCCGTGATGATGTGGATCGCGCTGCTGATCGTCCCCATCGTGGGGATCGTCGCCATCAGGGGCGACACCGGGCGCGAGACCGGGAGCTTCGCGGAGATCCTCGGCGGCGTCGAAGGCAGCCTGGGCGACGCGCTGGCCCCCATGGTGATCATCTCCGGCTTGGCCTGGGGAATCGGCTATCTCGGCCAGCCGCACATCCTCGCGCGTTTCATGGGCATCCGCTCGGCCGCCGACGTCCGCAGAGCCGGTACCGTCAGCGTCACCTGGGCCGTCTCCGCGATGGCCATGGCACTGGTGCTCGGGTTCACCGGAGCCGTCTACTTCCAGGCTCCGCTGGACGATCCCGAGCAGGTCTTCGCCCAGCTGATCCAGGCGCTGCTCAGCCCGTGGGTCGCCGGCCTGCTGCTCGCGGCCATCCTCGCCGCCGTCATGAGCACCGCCGACTCCCAGTTGCTGGTGGGCGCCTCGGCCGTCACCGAGGACGGCTTCCGCCTGTTCCTGCGCGGCCGGATGTCGGCTATGGCGCTGGTGTGGACCAGCCGCGCCGCGGTCATCGTGATCGCGATCCTGGCGGCCACCATCGCGCTGTCGGGCAACGACACGATCATGGACCTGGTCAGCTACGCCTGGGCCGGGTTCGGTGCCGGGTTCGGCCCCGTCATCCTGTACTCCCTCTACTGGCGCAGGATGAACCGCGCCTCGGCACTGGCGGGCATGATCGGCGGCGGTGCGACCGCCATCCTGTGGGACGTGTTCGACACCGACGGCATCAGCCTGGGCCCGATCGCGTTCGACGCTCTGGGAACCGGCCTGTACGCGATGGTCCCGGCAGTGCTGGTCAGCGTGGTCTGCATCGTCGTCTTCCAGCGCTTCGGGCGGGCGACGCCCGAGATGGAGGCGGACTTCGACCGGGTGGAGCGCGAGTTCCGCTCCCCCGGAACCGCGCCCGCGGGACGCTGAGGCGCCGCGCCGCGGCCGCCTGCGGTGGCCGCACACGCCCCCCGCTCGGCGTGTGCGGCCGCCGCCGTCCGGTGGAAAGGCCGCCGCGGCGCTGTTCCCGACCGGATCCCGGGGAACCGCTGTTGGCGCGTCCGGGTCCGGCCACCGGAAGACGCGGTGCGGGCCCGGTCGGAGTGCGTGTCCCGGCATCGCTCCCGCTCGGGCCCGACCGCCCGCAGGCCCGGCGCCGAGGAGCGTGCTCGGAGCCCGCGGCCCGACGACAGCGGGCCTCTGGCGTGTAACCGGGCGTACCGGTAGAACGGGGGCATGTCCTCCACAGCCGCGGATCCGATCGCCTGGTCGCGTGTCGACGTCTCGGCCGGGCTCGGTGTCGGCACCCTGTTCGCCGAACCCGGCGGGTTCCGCTTGGAAGCGGGCGAGACCGTCGCCGGTGACCGGGGCCGCTTCTCCACCCGTGTCACCGTGCACGCGGATCTCGCCTGGTCGAGCCGGAGCGCGCGGGTGGAGGTGCTCTCCGCCGCCGGAGCGAGCACCGTCGTGCTGGAGCGCCGGTCCGGCGGCTGGTCGGTCGACGGGAGCAGGGTCCCCGAGCTCGACGGCTGCCTGGATGTGGACGTCGCCGCCACGCCCCTGACCAATACGCTGCCGATCCGCCGGCTGGGGCTCGGGCCGGGCGAGTACCGCGACGTCTGGGCCGTATGGGTCGACGTGCCGAGCCTGCGGGTGCGGCGCCTGGGGCAGCGCTACACCCGCCTGTACCCGGCCCAGGGCCGGGAACGCTACGAATACCGCGACGGCGCCGACGGTGCGTTCGTGCTGTCGGTCGACCGCGACGGCCTCGTGGTCGACTATGAGGGCCTGGCCGTGCGCATGACCTGACCCCGCGAACGCGGACGGGGGCCGCCGAGGGCCGGGGCGGGCGGCACGACCGGGCCCGCAGGTGCCTAAACGCCGGCGATGGGACGCCGGGGCTCTACCGGGCGGGCGAGGAGGCCGGTGAGGTAGTCCCGGAACGCCTGGGCGTCGACGTCCTCCACGACCGTCGCGTTGGGCTCCAGGCCGTGCACGCCCCACGACATCGCCGCGTACCCGCGGGTGATCTCCCCGCTGGTCTCGACGTCGACGTTGTAGCGCCCGCCGGCGCGCAGAAGCTCGGGGTGCAGCGCCAGCGCCGCGGTCAGCGAGTCGGGATGGGTGGTGCCGTCGATGCCCACGCTGCGGTCGAACTCCAGGGTGGGCCCGCAGACCCGGGTGAAGAACCGCGCCAGGGGAGTGTCCAGCTCCTCGATCGCGGTGAGCGTGTCCGGCCCGAAGACCGCGCGCTCCAGCGTGAGCGGATGCCACGGCACGACGACGATCTCGAAACCCGCCGCGAAGACCGCTTTGGCGGCTTCGGGGTCCACGTAGAAGTTGAACTCGGCGGCGGGGGTGATGTTGCCGCGCCCGTTGTTCGAGCCGCCCATGACGTAGAGGGTTCCGACGTTGGAGGCGAACGCGGGGTCCTTGAGGGCGGCGGAGGCGATGTTGGTCAGCGGGCCGATCGCCGCGATCGAGAGCTCGCCGGGGTGCTCGGCTGCCAGGCGCACGAGCGCGTCCACTCCGTGCTCGTCTTCGGCGGCCTGGTCGGTGTCGTCCATCGTCAATCCGCCGACCCCGTCGCCGTGCACGTTCTCGGCTCCGGTCCAGGGCCGCATGAGCGGGCGGCGGCAGCCGGCGTGCACGGGAACGTCGCCCAGCCGCCCGGCGGCGTTGAGGGTGAGGAAGGCGTTGCGGAGCTGGCGCCGGAATCCGACGTTGCCCGCGACCATGGTGACGGCCCGCAGGTCGGCGCGGGGATCGAGCAGTCCCGCCAGCAGGGCGATGCAGTCGTCCTGGGCGGTGTCGGTGTCGATGACGAGCGGAACTGGCATGGCGGCTCCCGGCGGTTCGGAGGCGGACGGTTGCGCGGCGGGTTCCATTCTCGGGGATCGCCGTCGGCGTGCCGGACCCGCCGTGCGGCACGGAATGCGACACAAAGGCGTCCGTGCGTCCGGAGAAGCGCAGCCAGTGAAATGCCGGATAGCGTGCATGTCCGACTTCAGGTAAATCTTGATCCATCGGGCTGCCGTTTGGGAGCGCTCCCGAGTAGACTCGAAGCAGGCCGGAAGCCTGATCGGGTGCAATGCCGGACGCGGCCGCCGACCAGTACAATTCTGTATACAATCCGAAGAGAAGGTTGTCGAAGAGCCGCCGGTGCGGCATCATTCGACGATGGATAGTGGTTCCCCTGGGGCGGGTGCGTTCACGTCGCCGCCCGAGGCCGGAGCAAGCGCGGATCCGTTCCCGGCCTATCGGGTGCGGCGGCCCCGGCGGCCCGCACGGGCATCCGGCGCCTCCCTGCCCGGGGATCGACGAGCACTCTAAGGCGGTGGCCCGGCATGGCCCAGTGCGACGGAGCGGACGACGTCGGAATCTACACCCTCCAGGCGTTCCGCACGTTCCCCGGTACGCCTGACGAGTGCCGTGAGGCCCGGCTCTGGGCGCGCACGCGCATGCGCCCCTTTCCCGACGTCGCCGACGCGGTCGAGCTCGTCGTCAGCGAATTCTTCGGCAACGCCCTCAAGCACAGCGCCTCCGGCGGGCGCGGCGGCACCGTCTTCATCAGCCTCGTCGGCCTGGTCTCGGGTGCGCTGCACCTGGAAGTGCACGACGAAGGGCCCCTCAGCGACGCCCCGCGCACCGCGGCCCGCGTGGTCTCGCCCGACCTCGAACGCCCCGACGGCCGCGGGCTCTTCATCGCCGCCGCCCTGACCAAGGAGTGGGGCCGGCTGCCCGCCACAGGCGGCCCCGGCTACGCCGAGCGCGGCTACACCAGCATCTTCGACACCGGCGGCGACCCGGAAGCATCCGAGTACGTCGGACCCATGATCACCTGGGCGGACTTCACCACGGCGGTGCGCGCCCCCGCCGTCGTGCGCCCGGCCCAGCACTCGATGTCCTGACCTGCCGCACCCGGCCACGGCAGGGGTCCGCCCCGCCGGCTCGGTGTCAGGCCGTGATCTCCGGGCTCCGGGGCTGCCGGCAGTCCTCCGACAGTGCCTTCATCAGCGCGACCATCATCAGGAAGCCCATCACGAAGAACGGCAGACCGACCACGATGATGACCGTGGTCAGCGCGTCCAGCCCGCTCTGGCCCGTGGCCGCCAGCAGTGTCGCCGCCACGATGCCCTCGGTGACGGCCCAGAACACCCGCTGGCGGACGGGCCCGGCCTGTTCGGTACCCGAGCAGAGCATGTCGATCACCAAGGACGCGGAGTCGGAGGAGGTCGTGAAGAAGATCGCCACGATCACGACGGCCAGACCGGAGATCAGCGTGGTCAGCGGATAGTTCTCCAGGAACGCGAAGAGCGCGCCCGGGATGTCCTCCTGTTCCACCACCTCGCGCACCAGCCCGCCGGTGCCGTTCATCTGGATGTCGAAGGCGGAGAGCCCGAAGACGCTGAACCAGATGACGGTGAAGGCGGTGGGCAGGCCGAGTACGCCGAATACGAACTGGCGCAGCGTGCGCCCCTTGGAAATGCGCGCGATGAAGATGCCGACGAACGGCGACCAGGTGATGGTCCACGCCCAGTAGAAGACGGTCCAGTCGCCCTGCCAGCCGCTGTGGCCGAACGTGTCGTTCCAGAAGGACAGCGGCACCAGCCAGTTGGCGTAGATGCCGACGCTCTCGACGACCCCCCGGATCAGGTAGAGGGGCGATCCGGTGGCGACGATGAACAGCAGCAGGCCGATCGCCAGCAGGATGTTGATGTTCGACAGGCGCCGCACGCCCCGGTCGAGACCGAGGGAGACCGACGTGACGGCGATGGCCGTGATCACCCCGATGATGATCACCTGCACGGTCTTGGACTCGGCCGTGCCGAACAGCGCGGACAGCCCGCTGTTGATCTGCAGCGTGCCCAGGCCCAGCGAGACGGCGACGCCGAACAGGGTGCCCATGACCGCCGTGATGTCGATGATCCGTCCGATGGGACCGTTGATCCGGTCGCCGAGGAAGGGGTGGAAGATGGAGCTCACCCGCACCGGCAGACCGCGCTTGTAGATGAAGTAGGCGAACGCCAGCGCGGGCAGGCAGAAGATCGTCCAGGTGTGCAGGCCGAAGTGGTACAGGGTGTAGCCCATCGCCTGCTCGGCGGCCGCGACCGACTCCGGCTGAACGGCGCCCTGCGGCGGCTCGGCGAAGTGGCTGATGGGCTCGGCGACGCCCCAGAACATCAGGATCGTCCCGATACCGGCCGCGAACAGCATGGCGAACCACGAGACCGTGCTGTACTCGGGGCGTTCGTCGCTGCCGCCCAGCCGCACGCGGCCGTACCGGGTCAGACCCAGTGCGATGAGGAAGATCAGGAACGTCGTGACGCCCAGGATGTAGAACCAGCCGAGGTTGGTGAGGATCCACCCCGATGCGCGGCCGAACAGGGCGTCGATGGCGTCGGTGAACACGATCGACGCGACGACGAAAAGCACCGTCAAGGCCGCGGCAACCGAAAAGATGAACGGATTCGTGTCGAGTCCGAGCCTGCGGCTGAGATTCTGCAGCATCGGATTCTCCTTTCATCTGGCCACCGGAGGATTGCGCCGTCCCCGTCCCGTGTGACCAGTGCGGACGAAGGGCCGATACGCATTGCGCCGGCCGTCGGATCAGGCCCTCGCGTGCGTCCGAGTGCGATCATGGCATATCCGGGGCAGGGCGGGCGGGGCGTATCCGCAGCCCGCGCGTCGAAATGCTGCACCGTTTGGGCGGAAAACCGGCGAATCGTGGAAACCGGTGATCCGTGCACGCGACGGTTTTCCGTGGAGCAGCCGCTGCGGGCGGCACAGAAGGCCCCGGGTTCTGCACGCCGGCGGCGGCTCCGGCGGTTGTGCCCCACCACTGCGGCCCCGCCGGTTCCCGGCGGGTGCGCCCGGTGCGGATCCTGCTCCGCGCCGGGGGAGCGCTCCCGCGCGTCTTCGCCGGTCAGAGGAGTGATTCGGCGTCGCTACCCCCTGCCGTGGCGCGGGGTGTGATGGGACTATGGGCACATGCGAGCGCTCAGTGAACTCGTCGACGTCGACGAGTCCGCCTGGCCGGCGCTGGAGGAGGAGTTCACGCGCAGCAGCGTGCCCGTGGACGTGCTGCCGGCCGAACGGCCCCGCCGCGGGCGCGCGTGCCTGCTGCAGCTGCAGCTCACCGTGACCTCGGCGCTGGGCGCCGTCGCCCTGCACTCCGGCGGTCTGCTGATGGACTCGGGATGGCTGCGGGTCTTCGGCGGAGCCGGTTCCGACACCCGCGACGCCCTGCCCGGCCTGGCACGCGTCAACGGCTTCCCCACCGAGCCCGATCCCGACTGGTGGCCCGAGGGCGGCCTCGTCGTGGCCCACGACGTGCTCGGCGGCGTGTTCGCGGTGAACGGCCCCGACGCCGAGGACCTCGGGCGCCCCGGCGATCCGGGCGAGATCGCCTACTTCGGTCCCGACACCCTGGAGTGGGAGCCCTTGGAGCTGGGCCACGGCGCCTGGCTGTCGTGGCTGCTGGCGGGCGGGCTGGAGCGCTTCTACCGCAGTCTGCGCTGGCCCGGTTGGCGCGAGGAGGTCGCCGGGGTGGAGCTGTCCCACGCCATCGCGGTGGAGCCGTGCCTGTGGTCGGCCCACGAGTACGGCGGCATCGCCTACACCGCACGCCGCCCCGTCCCGATGGCCGAGCTGGTGGGGCTGTACCGCCGGCAGACCGCCCGTCTGGGGCTGGCGGCCCCCGGTTTCCTCGGCCATCACGCCGACGGTCGCAGCGGGGCGGACTGACACGCACCGTTCGTCACCGGCGGTGACATCGGGTGACGGGTGGAACCGCGGGTGTGCCGCAGGGCGGCTACCCTGCGCGGCCCGGGATCCCGGCCGGACAGCGGAGCGGCGCGGGGGACGCATCCGCCGGTCCGGCCGTTGGTCCGGGGCGCGGACGCCGCGGCGCCGGTGCGTCCGGTTCTCCGCGATACGGAATCCGGGTGGTCGCGGCACGGAGCGGTGCGTGCGGTGCCGGAGGGGAAAACTCGACCCTTTCGGAAAGAATACGAACGGTAATCGGTGTGCCGGGCGGGATGCCTGCATTCCGTCGCCGCATTCTCCGCACGCGGGGCCGTGCGTGCTCATGCGGAGGGCGGTGCCGGTCCGGTGCGCGGACGGATCCGGTGCACCGGTAGAAACTCTCAAGTCGGACGAACCGCCTCAATTCGGCATTCCTTATCCTCTGCTTACCTATCCGCGCAGCATCCGCGACGTCTCCTCTGCGCATGGAGAACACCGACAAACACGACATGCTTTGACGATTCGGTAACGGTGTCTGTAGTGTTCCCCACCGAGTTCTCCCGCGCATCTCCTTCCCTCCCCATACTTATTTGAGGTGCCCATCGTGACGAACGATTCCGTCAGCATCTACGAGCGCATCGGAGGCCACGACGCGATCGCCGCAGTGGTCGACGATCTGTACGTGCGCATTATGGACGACCCTCAGCTGGCCGGTTTCTTCACCGGAACCAATCTGACCAAGCTCAAGGGCCGCCAAGTCGAGTTCTTCAGCGCCGCCCTGGGCGGCCCGGACGCCTACGACGGCGGAGCCATGGACGAGGTCCACCGCGGCCGCGGCATCGAACAGCACCACTTCGACCTCGTCGCCGACCACCTCGTCGCGTCGCTGAAGGGCGCCGGCGTGGACGCCGACACCGTCGACGAGATCATCGGTGTCGTCGCGCCCCTGTCCGGCGCCATCGTGCCGGGAACGCACACCTAGCATCCGCTGCGGCCGACAGGGCCGCACCCCGCACCGACACTCCGGCGGCGGGCCGCCGGGGCCCGCGCCCGCCACGGCCGGGCACCGCGCCGTCCCGCGCCCGCGGGCCGCCCCGTCGGCGCGGGCCCGGGACCGGGCGCACACCGGCCGCCGAGTGCACTCCGTAAGGATCTGATACGTGGATGTCACGCGGCTGAAGGACAGCTGGAAGAAGGTCGCGGCCTACGGCGACGAAGTGCCGCTGTTCTTCTACTCCACACTGTTCTTGACCCATCCCGAGACACGCCGGCTGTTCCCCGTGAGCATGTCGGCCCAGCGCGACCGCCTGGTGGCGGCGCTCGGCAGGATCGTCTCCGACGTCGACCGCGTCGACGAACTGCTGCCCTTCCTGCAGCAGCTCGGGCGCGACCACCGCAAATTCGCCGTGGTCGCCGAGCACTATCCGGCCGTCGGCCAGGCGCTGCTGCACACGCTGTCGCACTTCCTCGGACCGGAATGGACGCCTGACCTGGCCGAAGACTGGGAAGAGGCCTACGGCCTGGTGGCCAAGGTGATGACCGAGGCCGCAGACGAGGCCGCCGCCACCACCCCGCCGTGGTGGGACGCGCGCGTCGTCTGGCACGAGCGCCGAACCGCCGACATCGCCGCCCTGCGCGTGCAGCCCGAATACCAGCTGGACTACACGCCGGGGCAGAGCGTGGCCGTCGAATCGCGGCTGCGGCCCAACGTGTGGCGGTACTTCACGCCCGCCAACGCGCCGCGCCGCAACGGCACCGTCGACCTCCACGTCCGCCTGGTCGGCGGCGGACCGGTCAGCACCGCCCTGGTCCAGGGCGTGGCCGCCGGCGACACGCTGCGCCTGGGCGCGCCGGTGGGCGACCGGCTCACCCCCTCCAGCGGGCGCGACGTGCTCATGGTCGCCGGCGGCACCGGCCTGGCCCCGTTCAAGGCCGTGCTCGAATCGATGCGCGCGCAGGCGGCCGAAGGCGGGCCCCGGCGCCGGGCGCACCTGTTCGTCGGCGCCCCCTACGCCCGCGACCACTACGACTACCCCGCGCTGCACGAGATGGCCGGGCAGTGCCCCTGGCTGACCGTGGTGCCGTGCGTCTCCCGCGAACCCGCGCGGCCGGGCGCCGAGGCGGGCGACGCCGTCGACGTGGCACTGCGCTACGGGCCCTGGTCGCAGGAAGACGTGTACGTGTGCGGCTCGCCCGAGATGGTCGACGGCTCCCTGAAGCGGTTGGCGGAGGCGGGCATCCCGGCGGAGCGCATCCGCTATGAGGACTTCGACACCACCAGCACGAGCGGAGGAAATCCGTGACCGCACGCGAGGACCCGGGATCGAACGGATCCCACCGAAGGCTGAGTCCGGAACGCATCCGTGCGCAGGAATTCTCGCGAACCCCGATCGGACGGCGGGGCTTTAGCGAGGAAGAGGTGCGCGGGTTCGTCGGGCGCGTCGCCGAGGACATCGCCGCCAGCGACGCCGAGAAGGCCAGTCTGCGCGCCGAGATCGACCGGCTGCGCAGGCGCTACCGCGAGCAGAGCAACTCGCCCGCCGACGCCGACGGGCCGCCCGCCGACGCCGTCAACCTGCTCTCCGCGGCCCAGCAGCAGGCCGACGCCTACGTCGCCCAGGCGCAGGACTACTGCCGCCAACTCACCGATCAGGCCCGCCAACAAGCCGACGACATCCTGGTCGAAGCGCGCGATCAGGCGGGCGCCGCCGCCGAGGAGGCCGCGCGCGGCTACCGCAAGAGCGCCGGCCCGTCCTACGACGCCGATCTGGAAGAGATGGAGCGCCGCATCGCCTGGGTCCAGACGTTCTGCCGGGCGGTGCAGGTGCAGATGCAGGCGGCCAGTGACGCCTTCTCCCAGGAGATCGCCCGGCTCAGCGAGTACACCGCCGAGACCGCCGCCCGCAACGGCCTCTCCACCGAAGCGACGCAGGCGACGGAGCAGCCCCGGCAGCCGCCGCAGCAGGCGGCCCCCGGCGGGATCGGCCCCGGCGCCGAGGACTTCTCCCCGGACCGGCGGCGCACCGCCGCCTCCGAGGCGGACCGGCGCGGGACCCGCGCCGAGGGCGTGCCCACGGCCTGGCCGCAGCGGGGCTGAGCTCTCGGGGCGCTCGGGCCGGGGCCCGCCGCGTCAGCGCGGCGCCGTCGCCCGCCCCGCCCCCGGACAGCACCGTGCCCCCGGGATGGCACCGACCCGGGGGCACAGCCTGCTGTGCGAGCAGTGAGCTCTTAGCTCGTGTGCATCATCCTCTCGCTACTGGACCGAAGGGTGGGCGTTGTCCAGGAGCTCCTGGAACTGCGCGGAGAACCAGTGGCCCGAGACCGGAGCGTTCGGCAGCGCGCCCGAGGGGCTGTTGCCGTTGCGCACGTTGCCCTCGTAGGTGGGGTCGCACATCCGGTCGAAGCCCTTGCCCTCGTCGTTGTCGATCGGCTCGCTGTTGCCGTCGGACTCGCCGGGCGGCTTGATCCAGGAGTAGGCGTCGATACCGGAGGCGGGAGCGGCCTCGGGACGCTCGCCCAGCCCGGCACCGGACTGGTTGCACCAGTTGCCCGGGTGGATGCGCCGGTCGGTGCGGCTGTCCTCGATGAAGGTGTTCAGGTCGTCCGACGAGCTCGGCTCGGTGGGCCGCTCGGAGCCGCCCCAGCCGTTGCGCGAGGTGTCGATCAGCATGCCGACGTCGGAGTCGAAGCCCTGCGACACCGCCTCGTCGCGCAGCGCCTGCGCGAACGACTGCTCGTCCACGTACTGGTTCCAGTCGACCCAGTCGGACTGGCGCACCTGCTGGCCGTTCACCGTGTCGTCGACGTCGAAGTGCGGCTCCTCCAGCGCCGAGTAGTTGGCGGTGTTGACGGCGAAACCGTGGACGTCGTCGACGGTGGCGCCGGCGGTGTTGGCCGCCTCGTGGAAGACCTCCACGGACGGGGACAGGTTGGTGTCCCAGCCGAGCCAGCCGTGGTGGCCGGCGTCGACGTAGTTGTACACGTTGGGGATCTCGCCCAGCTCGCTCAGCGCGTAGCCGACACCCTCGACGTAGTTGCCGTTGTCCAGCATCGTGTCGCAGTTCTCGGTCGCCGTGTCGCGGCTGCCCACGTTGGTGACGAGGTTCGGCAGCGAGTCCGGCTCGATGATCGTGGAGATCCGCAGGTCGGAGTACTTCTCGTCATCCATGATGTCGGCGATGACGTCGATGTACTCCGTCTTGTAGCGGCCGATCTCCTCTTGGCCGAGTTCTCCGTGGGAGGAGAGCGCTGCGCAGTCGCGGCCCGGCAGGTTGTAGACGACCACCTGGATGTTCATCGGTCGGTCGCCGGCCTGTGCGACGGCCTCGTCGAGGTGGTCGCGCAGCCCCATGTCGCCGGTGGTCGGGCTGTCGTTACCCGCGATCGCGCCGATCCGGTCCAGCCACAGGGCCGTGGGCTCGTCGGCGATCGCGTCGCCGCCGGGCTCGCCGGAGGCGTTGTCGGACCACACCGGATTCACGTACAGGTCGGCACCCTCGTAGGGGTTGTCGACCCGCTCACCCGGCTCCGGGTCCGGGTCCGGGTCGTCCGTCGGCTCCGGGTCCGGGTCGTCCGTCGGCTCCGGATCGGGGTCGTCCGTCGGCTCCGGGTCCGGCTCGTCCGTACCGCCGTCGCAGACCACCCCGTTGAGGGTGAACTCTCCGGGGATCTCACCGCTGCCGTCGCCGTTGAAGCCGAACTGGGCGCTGCCGTCGGTGGGGATGGAACCGTTCCACCCGGATCCCGACGCCGTGACGGTCTGGCCCGACTGGCTCAGATCGGCGTTCCAGCCGTTGGAGACCTGCTGGTCGCCCGGGAATTCCCAGACCAGTTCCCAGCTGTCGACCGGGTCACCGAGATTGGTGACCTCGACGTTGGCCGTGAAACCGGAACTCCACTCGTTGGCCACCGTGTAATCCACCTCGCAGCCTTCGGCCGCGTAGGCGGGGAGCGCCACACCGAGCGCACCCGCGCCCAAGGCGAGGGCGGATACGCCCGCGATGGCCTTGCCCGACCGCCATCGGGCGCGCCCGCTCTGGGGCTCTGCTCTCATCGGTCCTCCTTGTTTTCGACCCGCGACCGGGGGATTCCGGCGTCGCGGGCCCCATGGGGATGGGGAGGGCGGTGCACCGGGACCCGCGCGCGGGTCCCGGTACGAAGGCCGTCGGAAGCCGGACTTCCGGCGGCCGGTCCGGACCGGACTTCAACGCTCCGCCGCCGCAGCGACGCCGAGCACGAGGTCCGTCCGGTCCGGATGTCTGGGAGCGCGGCGCCGCGGGGACGGGCGAAGCGGAGCGCGCGGCCGCGGTCCGGTGCTGTGGTCGCATCGTCGCCCTCCTCGTCCTCGTCTTCGTCCGATCGCGGTTCCGTGCGGTGGGGGCGGGCGGCGCCGCGGCCGGACCGCCGCGCCGCCCGCCGGGGTCAGCCGAACAGGTTGTCGTGGGTGGCGAAGGCCGTAGCGATCTCCGCCTGCGCCCAGAACCGGTGGTAGGTGAAGGTGGGAGCCTCGCCGTCGGGGTTGTCCAGGTAGTTCTGGACCTTGTCCCACTGCGGGTCGTCCCGGTAGAAGGAGCGGATGGAGGTGAAGGTCGAGCCCGGCTCGACCGCGTCGCCGTTGGGCATGGTTCCGGAGAAGCCCTCGGGGACGTAGACCTCGTCGTCGAACCGGTCGTAGTCGCCGCGGCTCTCTTCGACGGCGATGCCGATGTCGTCCTCGTTGGCGATCAGGTGGTCCAGCAGGTCTTCACCCGTGGTGCGGGCCTCGGTGTCGCCCGAGCCCGCCGCGTAGTTCAGCAGCGTCTTGGCGAGCGCGGCCGCCACACCCACGTCCTGGCCGTGCGATTCGACCTCGACGTGCAGGTCCGGGTTTCCGGTGGAGGACCCGTCCCAGGTGTCGGGCTGGCCGGACCAGCTCATATCCGCCGGGACCGCGAAGTCGCCGCCGCCGTTGAGCTCGGTGTTCTCGACGGCCCAGGGCACCCAGTCCGCCAGGATCTCCTCGGCGCGCTCGTTGCCGGTCTCCTGGTACAGCTGGGCGACGCGCTCCATGCCCCACACCTGGAAACCGAACCAGTTGTTGGACGGCGGGTCGTGCCAGACCGGCTGCCAGTCGTAGAACATGCCGTAGAACTGCGACTGCTGCACGTCGGACGGGGGCTGGTCGTAGCTGCCCGCCCAGCTGTTGGTCGCGCCGCCGGCGATGCCGCCCTCGGAGGACTGCAGCCACTCCATGAACTCCAGCTGGCGCTCCATGCTGGTGCCCCAGTCGTCGGCGCCCGTGGGCGACTCCGGCTGCATGTCCGAGGTCTCCGACAGCGCGTAGGCCGCCATGGGGTTCTGGTAGCCCTGGTGGGCGGAGCTGCCGCCGATGCGCCAGGCCCACGGGTACTCCGCGGACTCCATCGCGCCGCCCCAGGCGTAGTACCAGGACATCAGGTAATGGGCGCTGTTCTTGTCCTGCCCGGCCGCGCACTCCTGGGCGCCGACGCAGTCGCCGATTTCCTTGAAGTACTTGTCGAACATGCCGTAGCGCAGGTAGTCGCCCATCTTGGTGGCGTCGGCGACGACGTCGTCGACGGCGGCGCCGTTGCCCTGGTCCTCGGCCCACTTGTTGGCGAAGTAGGCCACCTGGACCGCGCGCGCGTCGGCGTCGGGCGCGTTGGTGTAGCGCCACTGCTCGGCGTAGGAGTCGTCGTCGGTGTACAGGTCGAGGAACCCGTTCTCACCGCCGTGCTCCATGGTTTCGCACGAGGGGTGCGGCACGGTCTCCCACACCGACTCCTGCGACCCGCGCTGGAAGGTGTTGATGTAGGCGGGGGCCTCATCGGTGCCGTCGCCGCAGAAGCCGTAGTCGTAGGTGTTGTCGACGTCGAGCAGCCAGTGCATGCCGTAGACCTCGTCGGTCCCGTAGGTGCTGCTCAGTTCGTCGGCCAGCGGGTCCTCGCCGGACTCGACGCTGTCGTCCAGCGCCGAGGGGTAGCCCTGCGGCGTGTCCTGCTCGGGGATGTAGGTCGCCGGCGAGGACGGGTCGTAGGAGCCGTTGGTGGGCTGGTCGGCGGTTCCGGGGATGATGTGTTCCTCCAGCGACGCCCACGCGTCGTTGAAGGGCTCCCACTCGCCGGTCACGCGCCCGTACTCGGCTTCCAGCCACAGGTAGTAGCTGAAGGCCTCGGACGTGGTGTTGTGCCCGTGGTCGGGCGCCTCGACGATGAGGGTCTCGACCGAGTGGTAGGGCACCAGGCCGCCGTCGAACTCGCGGAAGTAGCCGCTGTCGGGGTCCTTGATCTTGTCGTACTGATCCAGGAACGCCGCCTCGTAGTCGGAGGTGGCGGCGTCGATCTCGGTGACCTCGACGGTCGCCGATCCGTAGCCCGCGCCCGATGCGGTGAAGACCGCGGAGCCCAGCGAGCCTCCGTTGTCGGCGGAGGAGACGGTGACCTCCTGTTCGGCGTCCCAGTCGTCGGCGGTGAAGGTCAGTTCGCCGCCGGAGGAGACGCCGAGGTCCTGGCTGCCCTCGCTGCGCGCGACGCCGACGTCCACGGCGGAGTCGGGCGCGTTGGACAGGGAGACGTCGAAGGTCGCCTCGCCGCCCTGGCGCACGCTGACCCCGGAGGGGGCCGCCACGATCTCCGGCTGGTCGATCACCTCGACGGCGATCGGGCTGGAGGAGGTCTCGGCGCCGGCGTCGTCGATCGCGGTGGCCGTCACCGAGTAGGGGCCGGTCCCGGAACCGGACCAGGTGGCGGTGTAGGGCGCGGAGCCGTCGGTGCCGATCTCGGTGCCGTCGGCCTCGAAGACGACCTGCTCGACGGAGCCGTCGCTGTCGGAGGCTTCGGCGGCGAGCTCGATGTCCTCGTCCGCGAGGAAGGTCGCGCCGTCCTCGGGAGAGGTCAGGCTGACGTCGGGCGGGGTGTTCCCGGGGTCGCCGCCACCGCCGCCGCAGACGGTTCCGTTGAGGGTGAATTCGGTCGGCACGCCGTTGGATCCGCTGGTGCCGCCTTGGAATCCGACCGTTGCGGACTCGCCGCTGTCCAGGTCGGACGCCCAGCCGGGGCCGGTGACGGTGACCTGGTCGCCGTCCTGGCTGAAGTCGCCGCTCCAGCCGTTGGTGATCTGCTGGCCGTCGGGGAACGTCCAGCCCAGGGCCCAGTCGGTGACCGGGTCGCCCTCGTTGTTCACGGTGACGTCGGCGGTGAAGCCGCTGCCCCAGTCGTTGGTGACCTCGTAGTCGACGGAGCATTCCGTGGCTGCGGCCGCGGATGTCGCCGGCGCCAGGGCGGCGACGAGTCCTGCTGCCGCTCCGCCCGCTAAGAGCCGCGTGAGCGGCCATCGGGTCGATGTCCCGGAATCCATGGTGACGAAGTACCTCCAGTTCCTTGCAAGCCCCCGCCCGAGCGGCGGGGACGTGGGGGATGCACCCGCGGACGGGTGTGCGAACAGGCGGTGGGTACAGTGCTCGGGCGACTACGCCGGGTAGTCGCATGGGCCGGTTGTCGGGTCCGGCCGGATTCGGTGTGCAGTCGGAGGCTGCGAGGCCCTCGGGGCGCGCCGGTGCGTGGGCGGTGACGGTCGTGGGGGATGGCGGATCGAGTGGGGGCTCGGATCGGGGGAGGGGACCGTGTCGCGGGCGGGGGTTCGATGCGTGATCGATTGGGAGCGCTCCCAGGTCTCCTGGTCGCGCCGGTGTTCCGCCTGGTGGGCGGAGGCGGTTCTGGTTGTCATGATGTGCGTCACGCTTGGGAGCGCTCCCAATACGGTAACCAGATCACCCCCGCGTGTAAACCGGTTGTTCGGCTTTTCCGGAGCACCTTCGCGGCTCCCCCCGAGGGGTGCGCGTCGCGGCCCGCTCCGACCTGCGCCAACGCGCGTGATCCCCGCAGCGGCGGGGATCCGGGAGCCGGTCGGCCCCGCCGGGTGGAGGCCGCGTCCACGGCCGCCGGCAGCTCGGCGGAGTCCTCGCCGGCGGCGCGGTCCGCGTAGTAGCAGGCTTGTCAGGTCTGCCCGCCCTTGTGCAGGGCGCTTCTGCTGTGCTAAGCGCGTGCCGGTGATCGTCATCGGTCCGCGACCAGGTATTCCACCGACCTCACCCGGCTATGTATTGCCCGTGCGGCTGACCGAGGGTAACTTTCGGAGCATGAAATACCTAAGCGCGTATTCCGTGCTCCTGCGTATCCGCTGAAACGGGGTTTTGCATGTCGAGAAATAAAGACAAAGAAATATCGAACACACCCATAATCGTTATCCTTACGTTGGCCAGTGGAATCTTCCTGTATGTCGCTCCCCTGCTTGACGGGGTCGTGTGGTGGGTTCTTGTGGTCGCACTGGTGGCTATCGTGTATCTCTGCGCGTTCCAAGCAAACCGGAATCGCCGTAAGGGGCAAGGGTGAGTACCGCGACAGCAGCGGAATTCCGCGGTCTGACCAAGCGGTTCGGTGACGTCACCGCAGTTGAGGACGTTTCCTTCAGCGTGCGGCCGGGCCGTATCACGGGGCTGCTGGGCCGCAACGGCGCGGGTAAGACGACCACGCTGCGCATGCTCTTGGGGCTCGCGCAGCCGAGCGCCGGCAAGGCCACGGTGTTCGGCAGTCCTTATCAGGAGCTGCCTGACGCCGCTCGCCGGGTCGGCGTCAGCATGGACGGCGTCGCCCCGATCCCGGGCACTACGGGATACCGCGATCTGCTGATCTGGGCCCGCATGCTGGGTGTGCCCGGCGCGCGGGTCGATGCGGTACTGGAACAGGTCGGGATCGCCGGGAGCGCGAACCGCAAGCTCAACGGCTACTCGACGGGTATGCGCCAGCGCCATGCGCTGGCGGCCGCGCTGCTCGCCGACCCCGAACTGCTGGTCCTGGACGAACCGGCCAACGGGCTGGACCCGGACGGCATCCGCTGGCTGCGTGATTTCCTGCGCTCCCTCGCCGACGAGGGACGTACCATCCTGCTCTCCAGCCACCTGCTGGCGGAGGTCGAGCAGACCGTGGACGATGTCGTCATCCTGCAGCGCACGCTGCGCTACAGCGGTCCGCTCGATGAATTGGTTTCGCAGAAGCAGGAGAGTCTGGAGAACCGGTTCTTCGACCTCGTCGGTGCGGCGACAGGAGGGCAGAACGATGCCTAAGGTGCTGCGTGCCGAGTGGCTCAAAGCATGGAGCGGACGTACCTGGTGGATCATGGCCGCGGTCGCGCTGTTCATCGGTTTGCTGGGGAGCAGTGGCGCCTCCTCGACGATGAGCCAGCAGATCGGCGACGGCATGACCGATACCGCGGCGGCCACCGCTGAAGTGATCCGGTCCTGGTTCGCCATTCTTCTTCCCGCCATGCTGTTCGGCGCGATATTCGTGACGCGCGAGTACAGTTCGGGCGCCATCAGCCGATCGGTTCTGCTGAGCGGAGGGCGCGTCCGGCTCTTGGCGGCCAAGACAGCCGTCGGTACGGGGATAGGCGTACTTTTCGCACTGCTCACCGCGGTCCTCGCGCCGCTGTCGGTGTGGGGATTCTTCGCCGTGTTCGGGGTCGAGCCGCAGTGGACCGGAGAAGCGACACGCACCCTGATCGGTGTCTCCTCGGTGATCGCGCTGGCCGCGCCGTGGGGCGTGCTGCTCGGCTGGGTCATCCGCCACCAGGCCGCCGCGGTGGCCACGCTGCTCGTGGTGACCCTCTTCGTCGACGAGACGCTGTTCGCCTTCGTCCCCGAGGTCGGAAAGTTCACGATGCAGCTCTCGATGGGCTCGGTGTATCTGGATGGCAAGGAGGAGGCGCTTTCGGTTCCCTGGGCGCTCCTGGTCATCGCCGGCTGGCTGGCGCTGGCCGGATATGCGGCCTATTGGCGACTCGCCACCCGAGACGTCACATGAGCGTGACCGGGCAGCGGACGGGACCACGCGAAGGTGGCTGGAGACGGCGGCGCGGCGTCGGGCATCGGGTTCGCCGAAAACGAGCGCGGGGTTTCAACCGTTCTCCAGCACTGTGCCGGTGAAAACCCCGCGCTCGGTGCGGACCGGGGCTCCACCCGGGCCGACGTTGCTTGATGCGGCCCTAGAAATCCTGCGACGACTCGTGCGGAAGCTCGCCCGGGGCGTTCGCAGCCGCGCGCGAGCGCACGCCCCGCACGTGCACCAGGCGGGCCAGCCGGATCAGCGGACGTATGAGCAGCTCGGCGCTTCCCGCGAGGAAGCACCACGTGCCGGCGGTCTCCCAGGCCGAGGAGAAGAACATGACGCTGCCGACGATGAACCACAGTGCGATCAGGATGTCGTTGGCGATGCTGGCCGCCTCGTAACGGCGCCGAACGACCAGCTCCTCGTCGCCCATCCGCAGGACCAGGTTCGATCCGCCCTTGCTTGCACCCTTGCCCGCGTACTCGGCCATGTCCCCGCCCTTCGCCGCGCTGCACCCGTCGTGCGGAGTACTGCCCGGAAGCGCCGGGTGCGATACGCCGGCGCCGAGGCGCGCCACGCGGCCCGGTGCGGTCGGGATAGGCGCCGGGCCGCGCTTCAGAACGCCGCGTTGCGCTGCCAGTGGTCGAGCAGGGCCGTGTCGCCGAGGACGTCGATCCGTTCGTCGTCCGGCGGGATCCGGCCGAGGAGCGCGAGCAGCAGGTCGCCCGCCGGGCCGCGCACGGCGACGTCGGCCGTGCGGTGCTCGTGGGTGTAGGTGACCGCGTCCTCTCCGCGCCGGATGAGCCATTCCCCGGCCGTGTCCGGGCCGGGGGAGTCGGTGGCGTGCAGGTGCAGGGTCTGCCCCTGGCCGCGCAGCCGGCCGATCATCTCCGGACGCCCCGCGGCGGCGCCCGGGCTGGCTACGAGCGCCAACCACTCGGAGATGCCGTCGGCGGCGAGCTCGGTGTCGGTCTCGTAGGGCGCGCCGACCGCCAAGGCGGCGTCGACGCGGTGCACGGCGGTCTCGTGCGCCATACGGCGCAGCCAGAACCCGGCCCGCTGGTCCTCTCCGCTCCAGTTCCACACCGGCTGATCCGCTCCGGCGGCGTCTACGGCCTCCACGAGTTCGCGGGGGCCGGCGGCGAGCCATTCCTGCAGATCCGCCGTACCGTCCGGCGCAGCAAGGTCGGCCGGACCGGCCAGGTCGCCGGGCTCCAGCACCTGCCGCCGGACCGTGTCCGCGGCGAACCGGTGGGCCTGCCCGAGGTGGTGCAGCAGGTCACGCAGGTCCCAGTCCGGGCACGTGGGCACCGTCCGGTCGAGATCGGCGCCGCGGGCGAGGGCGAGGACTCCGTCGGTCTGGCGGTTCAGGGCGTCGGCGAGGCGACTCACGGTTAGCACGCACCCGAATGTACCGGGGGGCTATGACAGGGACCCGGTTGAAATGCCGGTGCGGTCGGGTTTGCGCGCGCCGGATCGGCCGCATCCGGCCGCCGGGCGCCTCCGGCAGCGGAACCGGTGGGGTGGCCTGCGCCGACGCCGGGCGCGGCGTCGGCGGCCCGGTGGATCCCGCACGGGTTCCACAACGGTGATCGGGTACAACGGCGTGTGGCAGAAGCCCGTGATCATCCTGGAGGTTCCACGTGTCCGCGAAGCCCGCCCGGATCCGCATCAGCGACCAGTCCGCGCTCGCCCTGCTCGTCGTCGTCCTCATGGCCGGCTTCGCCAGCAGCATCACCTTCGAGGGCGCGGCCCAGGCTCCCGGCGTCGCTCTCATGATCCTGGCCTGCGCGGTGGCCGGCACCGTCTTCGGCATGAACGCCCGCCGCCGCAAGCTCGGCGCAGAGTAGAAGCGATCCTTCAGTCGTAGCCCCACGCCGCCGCGTACTCGGCCAGCTCCGGCGAGAGCGCGGCGGAGGTGTGGGATTCGGCGGGGGTCTGGATCCGGCCGGAGCGGATGTTGGCGCTGCGGTCGCCCAGGTTGGCGCCGATCGTGCCGTGGTCGAACTCGCCGTAGTCGAGCATGCCCGGCTCCCAGTCCACGTCCAGGTACACGCAGAGCTTGCGCAGCGTCGCTTCGGGGTCGGCGGTGAGGTCCTCGTAGCGGAGGGTATGGCCTCCCACGGCGTCCCGCGCCCGCTCCAGCGGCTCGACGTACTTCAGCACGTTGGCGTCGAGCTGCTCCCGGGTGGCGGTGTTGTTCTTCCGGCCGGCCAGCGAGCTGATGATGGCCTCGGGGTGGCGGAGCAGGAACACGAATTTGGCGTGCGGCCAGGCGTAGCTCAGCCGCTCCCACGCCCACACGTTGCCCGGCGTCTTGTCGACGACGACGTCCTTGCCGGTGCGCTCCAGTTCCAGGTGCAGGATGCGGTCCCACAGCATGTGCTCGAGTTCGAGCCGGTCGAGGTCGAGTTCCTTCATCGACTTGGCGGAGAAGTCCTCGGCCAGCTGCACCTCGACGGTGCGCAGGTGCAGCTCGTGCGGTGCGCGGACGCGGGAGTGGCTGTTGAGCAGCATCCGCAGCAGGGTGGATCCCGAGCGCACCGGGCTGATCACGAAGACCGGGGCATCGACCTGGCGGGGCACGGTCGGCACCTGGTACTCGTAGGTCACCGTGCGCTTGGGCGGCCTGGCGGATGTGACCCCCTGGTCCCGGGCGCCGGTCGGCTTCTTCGCCGGCTGGGCGCCCGCGGGCTTCTTCGCGGGGGCCGACGCGGCGGCACCGCCGCCCGCCGCGCGCGACTTCGGCGGGCCCAGCGCCTCAGCCAGCAGTCGCGTCCTGCGCTTGATACCGGACCGCACGTTGCCCATCAGCCCTCGACGTCCTTTCCTCGCGGATCACTCGCGTCCGACCCGAGCCGGACACGGCACGGTGATGCTGAGGGCACGGGCGACTCGACGGCGCCTGAATATACGCGCCGAACATGAGTAAAATACAACGTTAATATAGATACCCGATAACGGATGTAGGCCCGCACGCCTGACAGGCACCGCGATCCCGGCACATGTCCGGTTCGTCGCCGTCTACGGAGTCAGCACCCGAGGGGTGTGGGTGTACCACTCGGGGTCGGGGCGGATCCAGCACAGGGGAGCCGCCGGAGCCCGTCGGGAGGCCGGGATCCGCGCACGGTTCGGGCGGCCGCCCCGCGGGGACGCGCCGTCCGGTCGCCGCAGGCTTCTGCGCCCCGCCTCGGCCCGGCATCAGCCCCGTGCCCCGCTGTCCGTTGCGGACTCGCCGGTCACGGGAGGCCGGCGTCGTCCGGATCCCCGGCGGGCGCGGCGGTGTCCTCGGGATCGTCGGCCGCCCCGGCGCCGTCCGCTCCGTGGCGGATGCGGCGCAGCCGCACCGCGGAGAACGCCACGAACCCGATCGCCAGCATACCGGCCACCACCCCGGCGGCCGCCAGCAGCGACTCGGCGCGCGCAATGCCCGTGTACAGCGCCGCCGCTCCGAACGCCCCCAGCGCCAACCCGGCCACGGCCTGGATCCGCGCCTCGGCGTCGGCGTCCTCGCCGCGTGCACCCATGGGCTCTCTCCCTTCACCGCGGCCCCCACCGGCGGCCCCCACTGCCGGCCCGGACGGCCGCTGCCCCCGCAGCCGACCACACCCGGCGGCCTGCGCGCTCCCGGACCCGCCCGGTCGTTCGCGGTCGCACCCGGTGTCCTACCCACCTCGGACACTCTGGCGCGGTGCCGCCTTCGGCGATATCCCCCTGATCCCCCTGCTTGCGGGCAGATCGGCACGCCGACCGCCAGCAGGGTCATGTGCAGGGCGAGGACACCGTTGGACGCGGCCATGGCGAGGTAGCGCCAGTCGGTGATGGCGGTCAGGCCCGGGAAGGGGTTCTTGGCGGTGACGCGGGCGTCGTCGGGCACCCGCAGCAGCGCGACCGATGAGCGCCTGCAGGATCGGGGTGGAGCACTGCTGGGCGGCGGCCTGGGCGGGAGGCGGCCGCGGCGAAGCCGAACGGGCCCGACGTGAACGCCAGCACCGCGAACCACACCGAGCGCCACAGGTAGACGATCACCAGGACCCGCTTGGGGCCCGCCCAGTCGGCCACGGAGCTGATCGGGACCGCGGCCGCGAGCCCGGCGACGGAGGCGACGGCGAGGCCGGTGCCGAACTCGATCTCGGTCAGCCCGCCGGTGGTGGTGAAGAAGATCGCCGAACCGGCGAGGAACATGCCGGTACCGAAGGTGCCCACCAGCATGGCGGCCACCAGGATGACGGCGTTGCGGTCCCGGGGGACCCACGCGGGCAGGCGGTCACGCATCCGCCGCCCCGCCGGGGCGTGTGGTCACGGTGACCCGGTCGGCGACCGCGCGGGCGCGGGCGGCGGCTTCGTCGGCGTCGGCGCCGACGGTGACGGCGTGGCCGGTCCGGCGCCAGGAGTTCGTGAGGTCGGCGACCTCGTCGCCGACCTCGGCGCCGATCCGCAGTTGCTCGTAGTCACCGGGGCGGTTGGCGTCGTCGACGGCGGTCACGGTTCCGGGCGCGACGGTCAGGAACCGTACCGCGGCGGCCCGGTGGGCGGTGCGCTCGGGCAGGTCGGGCCGTCGGGAGTCGAGAACCGCGACGCGGTCGCCGAGTAGAACGCCTCGGGCATGGTGTCGCCGGTTTTGGCGCGGATGTCGGTCGCGACCACGCCGGGAACGCCGGCGAAGGCCTCCTCGGTCGAGATGGCCGTGACCGTGCCCGGACGGACGCCGAGGGCGACGTGCCCGAAGTAGGCGTAGTCGTACGGGGCCGGCCCGGTCACGTCGGGCGTCCTGCCCAGCGACAGCCCGATGGCGGTGTCGAACAGGTCGGGCCCGTGCCGCATCGCGATCGCCTCGGGGATGGCGCCTCCGGCGGCCCGGCACGCGATCTCGGAGGCGAGCCAGCCGTCGTCGGTCTTGAACACCTCCATGTGCGTGACGGCCGAGCCGAGCCCCAGCGCCGCGACGGCGCGCTCGTGCAGGGCGGTGACCTCCCGGCTGTCGGGGTGGTCGCCGGGAAGCTGGTAGGACGCGTACGGGTGGCGGACCCGGGCGGTCTCCAGCATCGGTTCGAGGTAGCGCGAAGCGACCGAGAACCGCACTCGGCCGTCGAGGACGATCGAGTCCAGGTGGTATTCGGCGACGATGTCGGCGCGCCGTTCCACGAGCGCGGCCGGGCGGTGCTTGCCCGCCGCGAAGCGGTCCCACCACTGTTCGACCTCGTCGGCGTCCGCGCACACGGCGACGCCCATGCTGCCGCCCCCGTAAAGGGGTTTCACGACGACGGGGAACCCGAGCCGGTGCGCGGCCTCGACCGCGTGCGGGCGGTCCTGGGCCAGCCGGTGCCCGGCGACGTCGATCCCGGCGGCGGCCAGCCGCCGCTTCATCGCGTACTTGTCGGTGAACCCGGTGGCGGTGTGGAAGCCGACGCCCGGCAACCCGAGCACGGTGCGCACGAACGCGCCGGCCGGCAGCCCGGTCTCATAGGGCGTCAGGACGTCGTCGATCGGCCGGTCGCGGTTGATGCGCAGCGCCTGCGGCGAGCACGGCTTCGTAGTCCTCGATGCTCGCGACGGTTTCGACCGCGGCGCCCTCGTAGATGTCGGGGTGTCCGGTCTCGGTCACGACACTGAGCGCGCCCACCGCCGGGTGGCGCAGCACCTCCGGTGCCACGCGGCGTTTTCCGGAGCACACCGGCAGCGTGTGCGTCATGGCCGCACCCCTTCCCGGACGCGGTCGACCAGGTCGGCGGCGGTGTCTTCGAGCCGCCGCCGGTCCATCAGCTCCCGGCGGGTCTGGAACTCGATCCAGATCCGGCCGTCGCAGCGCTTGAGGTAGCCCATCAGGTCGAATTTGACCTCGCACCCCAGTTGCCGGTGCCGGGCTGCCGGGAGCGGGGGGAGTGCGGGGTAGGGATTCAGCCGACGACCAGGTGATCGGTTCCCGGCATGATATGCGGCCGGTGCGGGTCGAGGTCGTCCACGTTGACGGTCTTGATGATCCAGCGTGTGCGCAGCGCTTCGGCGTCGCCGACCGCCACGACCTCTTTCGCGTGCACAGTGTGGTTGTTGTAGGTCATGACGAAGTCTCCGGGTTCGATGAATACCCGCTGCTTGCAGCGGTGCAGTACCTCGATGATCTTGGGTACGAGCGCCTTCGCCCGGTCGGTCGTGCCGACGGTGCGGTTCTCGAATATGCGGATGTTGTGCTCTTCGCTGAGGACCGGATGCTTGTCGGCCTCGCCGAGTTCGAGGCTCCCGCCTTTGACGGTCGGGTCGTCGAACGGTGTGTGGAACTCGGGGATGCGCAGCACCGCGATCTCCGCATCGGTGAACGCCGCGGTCACGTCGATGTTGCGTACGAAGGTCGTGTACACCGCGTTGGCGGGGTCGTTGCGCATGCCGACCATGTACACCTGGTCGGGGCGCACGAAACGGTTGGCGAGATCCTTGTGGAAGTGGATCTCGTTCAGCGCCTTCTGCGACTGGCTGCTCTGGAGCTCCCGCTTGGGGTGGATGTCCTGGTAGACGTCGCCCGCGTTGACGTTGAGGTATCCGATCGCCGGTGTCGCGGCGAGCTCGGCGAATACCGCGAGAAACCCCTCGGCCAGGAACGTCTTCTTCACTTTGTACGTGGACTCGACGGGCTCGTCGAAGTTGCAGAGGTGTCCACAATCGGCCTTTCGGTTTCCGGCGGATCCCCCGGTCGAAGGCAACCTTCCATACCGCACGAGGACGCGTCAATCTGTGCAGGTTGTTCCGGAACCCGTTTCGTGATCTTGCCGTTCCGCCGGTTCTACGCCGATTCATTCTCGGCGCCGGTTTTTTAATTGCAGGTCCGACTGGCGGTTATCGTCCCGGAGCCGCACCGGCCCCCGTGGTTCGCACGGTTCGGAGCCGTGCGGGTTGACGCGGGGTGCGGCAGTGCAGAGCCGCAGGCCGGGGCAGCGCCGTTCCGCACGGCGGAGCGTCGCAGGAGAAAGCGGGCGCCGGTCCGGTTGCGGCGAACCCGGCGGCGGCACGGCGCTGCGCGTGGACCGCATCGCCGGCGGGCGCCTTGGCCTGCGCAACGGCGGCGGGTCCGGCATCGCGCCGGGGCCCGCCGCGGGGCCGGATCCGGACACCGTGGGGCGACGATGTCCTGCCCGCCCACCGCCGCGTGCGGTTCCACCCGGCCTGCGACCTGACCGGGGGTCGGTGGTTCGGCGCTTGAGCCCCCCGGCCCCAAGCGCCGACACCGGCGTGCGACTACGCGGCCCCGGCCCCGTAGTCCCCCGCCGGGCGCCGGGGCCGCATCTCCCCCCTGACCCCTTCCGCAGAAAGGGAATCGATGCTGGACATTACCGCTACCGCCACCCCTGCCGCAGCCGTTTCACCGAAGACGGACGGCACGACCACCCGCGCATCCCCGGGAGTCCGCGCGCCGGTGCCCATGCAGGCGCGCCCGTCCCGCCTCGTCCCGACAGCGGCGCCGTCGAGCGCCGACGGGGCGCTCTTCCCGTCCGGCGGGGCGATGTGCTGAGCGCCCTCCTCGGAGGATCCCGCCGCTCGCGTACTTGTGGCCGATCCCGGTGTGCGAGACCGGCCACAAGTACGGTGTCGGCGCGCCCCGTCCTGGCGCGCCTGCCGAGCCGTCTCGCGGCTCGGGGTCACAGCCGCACGGGCAGGGTGCCCAGACCGCGAGTGGACGTGTCGCGGGTGCGGCGCACCGGATCGCCGGCCGGGCGGAGGCCGGGGAAGCGCTCCAGCAGGCCCGTGAACACGGTTTCGCCCTCCAGGCGGGCCAGACCGGCTCCGATGCAGTGGTGCGGCCCGGACAGGAAGCTCATGTGCGACCGGGCGTCGGTCCGCCACGGGTCGAAGGCCTCCGGGTCCGCGAAGACGCGGGGATCGCGGTTGGCGGCCGGCAGAATCTGGAACACCTGCTGCCCGGCATCGATCGCGGTCCCGCCCAGTACCACCGGTTCGGTGGTCACCCGCAGGTCGATGTGGACGGGCGGCTCATAGGGCAGGATCTCCTCGACTCCGGCGGGCGTACAGGGGATAGGGGGCGGCGTTGCCGTGGTCGAGGACACCGGCCATGGCGTCGGCGGGGCCGAGTGCCGGGGGAGTGGCAGTCACGCGGATCCCTCCGTGAACGCGGGGATGCGGCCGGTCCGTGGGGTCCGGTCGTGCTGATTCTGCCCATCTTCGCCCGCAAAAAGCAACACAGTGTGTCTTTGTAGTAGAGTACCGGGCATGTCCTGTCCCGCGGCCGATCCGGACGCCGCCCCGAACACGCGGCAGTACCGGCGGAAACTGGAGCGCACCCGCGCCAAGCTGCTCGCCGCGGCCGAGGGGCTGCTGGACGAGGACCTTTCCCTGAGCCAGATGACCGTGACAGCGGTGACCGACCGCGCCGGCCTCAAGTCGCGCAAGACGTTCTACCGGCACTTCCCGGCGGGCGTCACCGACCTGATCCG
This sequence comes from Streptomonospora salina, assembly GCF_014204715.1. Taxonomy (NCBI): domain Bacteria; kingdom Bacillati; phylum Actinomycetota; class Actinomycetes; order Streptosporangiales; family Nocardiopsidaceae; genus Streptomonospora; species Streptomonospora salina. The sequence goes on along the minus strand of NZ_JACHLY010000001.1, from coordinate 2,466,488 downwards.
CACACTCGTCGAGCAGCGCAGCGACGAGATGCGAGCGGTCACCCTGCCCGCATCGGGCGAGGCGACCGACGCCTACCTGCGCCGCGGCGTGCGTGCGCTGCTGGACAAGTGGCGCCGGCACACCGCGGTGTGGCTGGCCACGCTCCACCTGGACCGGATCGGTCCGGAAGGAGCGGCGCTGCAGCGCGAGTGGATCGGCATCCTGCAGTCCTGGACCCGGACGATCGCCGACAGCGCACGCGCCACCCACGCCGAGCGCGGCACCAGCGCCCCCCACAACCTGGAGGAGCGCATCAGCGTGTGGCTGACCGGCGCGTTCTACGTCCTGGCGCAGCTGTTCTCCGCCGAGCACACCGCCGCCGACGAGGAGGCCACCGCCATCGCGCTGGCCGACAACGCGGCGGCCGCCTGCGGTCTGGAGATCCGGCGCGCCGCCCCCGACGACTGACCCCCTCCCCCCCCCGGATGGGCTGTGGCTCCCGTGGTCGGGCCCGTGCCGGGCGGGCCGCCGGGCCGGTGACCCCGCGCCACCCCCCGGGCTCGCGGCCGGGTCCCCCTCAGGAGACCGGCCGCCAGGTGCCGCAGCTCCTGCTGTGGAAGCTGTAGTCGGACGCAGCGACGGTGGTCTGGACCCGGCGGCCGCTGGAGATGAAGTTGTTGTCGATGATCTCGCCGGCGCTGTCGGTGCGCTCCCAGTAGCACCCGTCGAGGCGGCCTTCGGAGTAGTAGGTGCCCGGCTGGATCTCGTCGCCGACGAGGAACGTGCCGGAATCGAACTTGCGGCCTTCCTCCTCCAGCTGCGCGTCGGCCCGGGCGGTGTCCAGCGCTTCTCGGATCGCGTCCGCCTGCGGGTGGTCGGGGCAGAGGACGAGCATGCCGTCGAACTCCTCGACCTGGTCCGGCGCGAGGCCGCCGTCGGTCCCGCCGAGGGTGTCGACGTGGCCGCCGGGCTCCGCGCAGAGCTCGTAGAGGGTGGCGAGGTCGTGCCGGTTTCCGTACCCGGCGGCCTCGTAGGCGTCGTCCTGCTTATCGGTGAAGTCGCCGCCGAGATAGTCCGCACTGCAGCCGGCGATGTCGTCGGACTCCTCCCAGGCGTCGCCGACGTCGGTGAACTCCTCCGCCGAGCTGGAGTCCGCGTAGTAGCACTCGATCTCGAACGTCCCCTCGTCGTATTCGGGGCTCGGCGAGGGTGTTTCGCTCGCAGCGGCCGGAGCGGAGGGTTCGGGGGACGGCCGGGGAGACGAGCCGTCCGCGGTCGCAGTGGTTTCGGGGGAGCAGGCGGACAACGCGGCCACGACCACGAGGCCGAGCGCCGGGCTTAAGGGGGATCTCATGTTCATTCCTCCGAAGGGAGGGGCCCGGCATGCCGGTCGGCGCGGAGCCGCAACAGCCCGCACTCACCGGAGTCGCCGACACGCCCTCGGCCGACATATGAAAGCATATTCAGTACACCAATAACTGAAAACACTGTCAATTTGTATCCGGCATGCCGTGCCGCCAGCGGATCGGCCGGGCGCGTCCCTCAGCCGGCCGCAGCCCCGGCGACGACCGCCACCGCCTCGACTTCGACGAGCTGGTCCGGGTAGCCGAGGACGGCGACTCCCAGCAGGGTGCCGGGGGCGTCGTGGTCGCCCATGTGCTCGCGGACGACCTCCCACGCTCGGACCAGGTCGGTCGGGTCCGATGAGGCGACGTAGACCGTGGTCTTGGCGACGTCGTCCAGCGAGGCCCCGGCGCTGCCCAGCGCCTGGCGCAGGTTGCCCATCACCTGGCGGGCCTGGGCGGCGACGTCGCCGGGCGCGACCGTGCGGCCGTCGGTGTCCAGGGGGCAGGCGCCCGCGGTCCAGACGGCGCGCACCGGCCGGTCCGCCGCGCCGGCGAGATCGGCGACAGCGGCGTAGGCGTAGTCCACCGCGGCGGTCAGCTCCGCGTCGCGGATCAGCCGCACGCCGCCGGCCGCCCGTTCGTGCGAGCCGCCGGAATCACCCTGCTCGCCGAGAACGCTCTCCACGAACTCCTCCTTGCCCTTCGTGTACGCCTCGCGATCGCCGCCGCACTCGCGCGCCAGCCGGTGCTTCAGCTCCGCATACCGCTGCGCGAGCCGGTCGTCGCCGCGGAGCGCGTCGCGGAACCGGATCTGCTCGGCCCAGCGGGGGTGGCCCGCGCGGATCAGGTGCAGATGGGCCTCGCGCCGCCGCCCGGTGGAGTCGGGCTTGACGAAGAAGCGCCGCCACGGTCGGGCGTCCAGCTCCGGAGGCACGTGGCACCAGCCGTCCGCGGCCAGTCGCTCTCCGACCCGCTCGACCACGGCGTCCGGGTCGCTGACGGAGGCCGCCAGGTCGATCACCGGTTTGGCGGCGAGTCCGGGCACGGCCGTCGAGCCGACGTGCTCGACCCCGCCCACCAGCCACGGCGCCAACAGCTCGGCCAGGTGTTCGCGCTGCGCACCGGCCAGTACGGGCCACTGCGGATCGTAGGGAGTCACCTCGGCCCGCTCATGCGCCCATGCGGGCGGATCGTCGCTCATCCGGTCACACTAGTCAGGCCCGGTGACGTTCCGGAGAGCCGCGCGCCGCGCGGGCGCCGAGCGTTTCTGCGGAGCCACCTGCGGCGCCGAGAGCGGCTCCAGAGACACACGCGGCGAGACCTCGGCGGACGAGTGGGTCCGCCGCCCGGTCCGAGCCTCAGGGGCCGACGCCGTCTCCCTCTGTCGTCGCCGACTGCGGAGCGCGCCGGGCGAAGCCGGGGGCGCGCTCGGGGCGGACGCCTACGCCGACCAGGTAGGCCGGTACGGCCGACAGTTGCGGGAGCGTGCGAACCACGGCCGGCAGCAGCCGGGGCGCAGTGGGGCGCCGCCCGGACAGGATCGGTGCCACGACCCGCCTGTGCAGGATCCGCTGCAGGCCCTGGGTCACCACGGTGGGAAGCAGCCGCCGGCGGCGGACGGCGTCCAGCTTCGCGCCGGTGGCCCGGCGGTCCCTGAGCGGCCGGGCGAGCAGGGACGCGGTGGCCACGGCGTCCTGGACGGCGAGGTTGATGCCCACCCCGCCGATCGGCGACATGGCGTGTGCGGCGTCGCCGATGCACAGCAGGCCGTCGGTGTGCCAGCGGCGCAGCCGGTCCAACCGCACGTCCAGGTGCTTGACCTCGTCCATGGACGCCAACTCGTCCACGGTGTCGGCCAGTTCGGGCATCAGTTCGACGATGTCGCGGCGCAGCGCCTCGATGCCGCGTGCGCGCAGGGCCTGGTCCGTGCCCTTGGGGCCCAGGTAGGCGATCTGCAGATAGCCCGTCCGGGGGATGGGGACGGCGAGCCTGCCGGCGCCCGCGCGGGGCGTCAGGAACGGCGCCACGGCGCCGCGGACGGGCACCCGGAACCACCAGGCGTCGAAGCCGACCGGGTGTTCGCGCACGGGCGGACCGGACGGGCCGCGGACCATCGACGAGCGGCCGTCGCAGGCCACGGTCAGGTCCGCGCGCAGCTCGCCGGGTCCGTCGGGGCCGTCGTAGCGCACCCCGGCCACGCGCCCGTTCTCCCGGATCAGGTCGGTGGCCGCGGTGCTCATGCGCAGCGTGAAGGAGGGTTCGTCCCGGCCGGCGTCGGCGAGCAGGTTCAGCAGGTCCCATTGCGGAACCATGGCGATGTAGGGATGGGCGCGGCGCAGGCGGCGGAAGTCGCCCACGGTCAGCATCGCCCCGTCGCCGGTTGCGACGGTCAGTTTTTCGACCCTGCTCTGGGGCAGGGCGGCGAAGCGCTCGCCCAGGCCCAGCTCGTCGAGCAGGCCGAGGGTGGACGGGTGGACGGTGTCGCCGCGGAAGTCGCGCAGGAAATCGGCGTGCTTCTCCAGCACGGTGGCCTGCACTCCGGCGCGGGACAGCAGTAGGCCGAGCATCATTCCGGCCGGTCCGCCGCCGATGATCGCGCAGGTGGTCGTGTCGCCCATCGTCGGACTCCTTCGTTCCCGATGCGGGGCGTGTTCCCCTTCGTGCCGTCCGGCACGCCTCCGACCGGCGTCCACTGATCTCCACAAACGTAGAATTCCACGTGTGTGGATGTCAACGGCTGTGGAGTCGACGTCGGGGCGCGGGGTTGCGCGCAGGCCGGTGCGCTCCCGGGCGGGGATAGAATTCCCCGTGCATGGAATTGAGTGGAGGGGGCGCCATGGCCGCGGAGGACACGGACGAGGCAGACCGGCGGCCCGGCGGACGCAGACCCGGGCGGAGCGGCACCAAAGACGCGATCCTGGTCGCGGCGCGCGAGCAGTTCGCCGCCAAGGGCTACGCGGGCGCCACCTTCCGCGGCATCGCCGCCGACGCCGGCGTCGACCCCGCCCTGGTGCGGCATTTCTACGGCACGAAGGACCGGCTCTTCGCCGCCACGCTGTACCTTCCCGAAGCAGTACTGTCCCGCCTCCAGCTGCTCCCCGACTGCGACCCCGGCGACCTGGGAGAGCACTTCGTCCGCATCTACCTGGGGCTCTGGGAAGACCCGGAGACCGGCCCCGCGCTGATGGCGATGATGCGCACCGCCCTGACCAGCGACCAGGCCACCGGGCTGATGCGGGACTTCCTGCAGACCCGCATCGTCGAACAGGTGGCTTCGGCACTCGGTGCGGACCGGCCCCGGCTGCGCGCCGAGCTGGCGGCCACCCACCTCGTCGGGGTGGCCATGGCCCGGCACGTGGTACGCGTCGACCCCATGGCCTCACTCGCCTTCGACGACCTCGTGGCGCTGCTGGCGCCCAACCTCCAGCACTACCTCGCGGGCGACCTCCCGGAGCACGCGAGCCCGTCCTGAACACGAGGGCTCAGGCGACGCGGCCGTGCTCCGGCGCCGCACGATTCCTGCAGTCCCGACACCCCGGCGCCGCACGAGTCCGCCCGAGTCACCCCCGCAGCCGGCCCAGAACCCCGTCACCGCTGAAGACCCGGCACCTCCGCCTCGATGAGGTCGGCCGCATAAGCGGTGCCCCCGGCCTGGAGACCCGCGCTGAAGCCGGTCAGGCGCCGGGCGACCTCGGGGTCGGCGGTCAGTTCCAGCAGCGCGGAGCGCAGCGCCTCGGGAGCGGCGTCGTCGGTGTCGATGCGGCGTGCCACACCGAGTTCCTGGAGCCGGTCGGCGTTGTCGAACTGGTCGACGGCCTGCGGCACCGCGATCATCGGAGTCCCGGTGTACAGGCCCTCGCCTGCTCCGCCCATCCCGGCGTGGGTGACGAACGCATCGGCCTCGTGCAGCACGGCCAGCTGCGGCACCCAGGAGCGGACCTCCACGTTGCCCGGGATCTCGCCCAGCTCCGCGGGGTCGACATACGTTCCGATCTGGAGCACCACGTGCCAGCCCGGAAGGTTCCCGAAAGCCTGCAGACACCGGCGGTAGAACTCGGGCCGGTTGGTATAGGCCGACCCCAGTGAGACCAGCAGCACCTTCTCCGCATCCTCGGGACGGTTCCAGGATCCCTGGTCGGTGCGGTCGCCGAAGCAGGGGCCGACGAACGTGACGGTGTCGGCGACGGTGTCGGCGTGGGGCTGCATCGCGCGCGGGACCAGCGCCAGCGCCCGATCCGGCCTGCCGGCGAACGAGGTGGGATCCAGCCCGTGCACGCCGTTCTCCGCCAGCCAGGATTCGAACTTCGCGAAGTGCTCCTCGGCGCCCGGCTGCGCGCGCAACCACGGCAGGACGTCGTCCTCGTAGCCGGCCCACGCGACATAGGAAGGTGAGAGCTGCACGGCGGGAATGTCCCAGTCGATCCCCAGCACCCGGGCGGAGTAGCCGCCGATGTCGTAGAGGAACACGTCCGGGCGGTCGTTCTCGTAGGCGGCGCGGATGACGGGCAGGCTGCTGATGGCGTCGTCGAGGAAGATGTCCATCCCCGTGACGGGGTCGTCCGGCCACTCCGCGTCGTCGAGCGGCAGGGTGGTGGTGAACGGGACCAGTTCGGCGCCGACACCGGTGATCAGGTCGGCCACCACGGGATCGTCGGCGTAGGTGACGCGGTGGCCGCGCCGCACCAGCTCGCGGACGATCTCCAGACCGGGCAGAACGTGGCTGACGGCGGGCACGCCGACCACGGCGATATGGGCGCGCTGGGGCATGGGTACGTCCTTCGGATCCGAGGGGGCTGCGGGGCCGGCTACTGGGGGTGGGACGCGTCGACACCGTGCCGCCGACGGGCGCAGCCTGCGGGCTGCGCCGCCGCGCCTGCGATGCGCGCCGCTTCCCTCACTCGTAGATCTGGCGGAAGTACATGCCGGGATGCTAGCGCGTGCGCCCGGAGACCGCAGCGGGTTTTTCCGCGAGCGGCCGCGGCGGCCGCGGAAGCGGACGGGGGCGCCGGCTCCGCGGCGTGCAGCGGCCGCGGGCCGGTCGCTCCGCTCCCGCCCCGCGGGTCACCGCCGCGCGGATCCGGGGTCGGACGCCGCCGGATCCGCGGCCGCCCGCCGCCCCTCGGGGGCCGCACGCGGCGCGTCCGGTCCCGCTGCGCGCGGATCCCGGCCCTTCCGGCGCGCCCGCCACCCCAGGAGGGCGTCCACGACGAGGAACAGCAGCAGCGACGCGCCCAACAGGGGCACGGCCACGCCGACCACCGCCAGCACAGCCGCGACCGCGACCTTGTAGGGCACGGGCAGGGCCAGGAAGGAGCCGCGCGGGTACGGGCGCCCCACCGCCGCAGCGCCCGCCCGGGCGGGCCGCCGCTGCCACCACATGCGGTAGCCCATGGCCACCACGGTGATCAGCCCGCCGGCCAGCGCCGTCAGCACAAGCTGGTTGGCTACGCCGAAGAGCACGCCCATGTGGGCGTCGATGCCCCACCGGCTGAACTTGGCCATCAGCGGATAGTTCTCGAAGCGGACGACGTCGGTGACCTCCCCGGTCTCCGCCGAGACGGCGGCCGAGTCCACGCGTGTGGGCCAGCTGCGGTCGACCTGGTCCACCACGTAGACCGGGGTGGCGCTGTCGGGCACGACCACCTCGACGGGACCGTCCAACCCGGCCTCGCGCGCGCTGTCCAGCACCGCGTCGACCCCGGCGCCGGAGCCCGGATCCGCCGCGTCCTGCGGACCGGACGGGTCCGTCGGCGCCTGTGTGGAGACGGCCGGGGTGCTCCAGGACAGCCGCTCCCGCAACTCGCTGATGTTGGCGCCGGCGTACTGCGACCACGTCATCCCGGTCGCCGACAGGAACAGCAGCCCCACGGCGAGCCACAGGCCGGTGGCGCCGTGCACCGACATCGACCGCATGCGCCCCCGCGAGGTCCCCGCCCCGGGCAGCAGCAACCGGCGCGCCCGGCCGCCCGAGGAGCGCGAGGAGCGCGAGGAGCGCGAGGAGCGCGAGGAGTCCGACTCTCGGGACGAGCCCGAGCTCCGCTTGCGCGACACCCACAGCCCGACGCCGCCCAGCGCGACCAGCCACATCCAGCTCGCCGCCAGTTCGCTGTACAGGCGTCCCACGTCGCCCAGATGCAGGCTGCGGTGCAGCGTGTCGATCCAGGTGGCCACCGGGAGGGCGCCGCTGGTGCCGTAGGTCTCCATCACACCGAGCACCTCGCCGCCGTGGGGGTCGACGAACACGGTCATCCGGTGGCTGCCCTCGAACCGGGGGACGTCGAACAGTACCCGGGTGGAGTCCTCGTCCGTGGTGGCCGGGCGGACCGCGTCGAGTTCCGCGTCCGGAAGTTCCTCCTCGGCGATCCGCACCTGCTCACTCAGCCGCAGGGACGTCCCGGCGGGCTCCACACGCAGCTGATCGGCGAAGACCGCCTCTTCGATCTGGGGCGTCCACACGTACAGCAGCCCGGAGACGGCGGCGACCAGGATGAAGGGGGCGACGAACACCCCGGCGTAGAAGTGCAGGCGCAGCACCAGCGGGCGCAGTGCCGCCCACGCCCGGCGGCGGCCGGAGGGTTCCGGCGCCGGCGCGTCCGGTGCGGGTCTGTCGGTGGCGGTTTCGCGGGACATGGGGGATGTTCTCCTCTCGTCGCCGGCGCGGCGGCTTCGGCGGCGCTCGTCAGGCCGAGCACGGCAAGCTCCGCGCCGATGGGGGATCGCACCGCGACCGCGGGACCCTGCGTCCGGAACCGGCCGCGCGAGCGGCCCCGCGGGAGTTCGGCAGCTGTCGACGGCCGTCGGTGGCCGCGCCGACCAGAGCAGCGCGACGCGCAGCTGAAGCACCCACGCGGAAGGGGCCACGAGGGGCGGAACCGCGCCAGAGGGGATGGCGGGGCATGAAGAGTCCCTGTCAGGTCGGTGGAGACCATAAGAACACTTATGGTGACAATTCCGCTACCCCGAGGATGCGGTCTCGTTCCCCCGTCTCCTGAAATCGGTGGTGGGAGTTCGCTGATCCCCCCCCGCGGACACGAAGGCACCCTCGCAAACCACGCGCGACGCCGCACAAGAGTCGCGGCACTGGGGCCGATGCGCGAAGCGCGTGGGCCGGCTTGCCGCCGAGCGCACGCCGCACGCGGAAGCGGCACCCGCCACCACCGAAAACCGCGGAACGTCCGGAGTGCTCTCCGGAGTCCGGTCGCGACGCGTGCGCGAACACCCCACGCACCGAGCGCACAGCGCGGCTCTGCGCTGGAGAGACGACGGATCGCCGTCGGCAAGGGGGATGTAGTCGTCGAGCACCGCGCTGACCGCGTGCTGCTTGTCGGACCGGCTCGATACATTCCGCGCGTCCTCACCCCCTCAGCCGTCGGCTCCACGTCGGAGCGGCGGCCCTCTCACACCCCCCCGGGAGCCCCATTGGAACCCACGTTCGCCGATTTCTCCGTCGATGAACCGCACCTGGGCAACGCCGCTGTGCAGTACCGCCGCTGCACGTTCCGGCAGAACCACCTCGCACTCGATGCGGGAGGGGACGTCGCGCTGTCCTTCACGGCGGACGCGGACGCGGACGAAGACGACGACGGCTGCGCCGACATCGGGGAGGTGACTCTCAAGGTGACCGCGCTCGTGTCCAAGGCCGGACCGTCGCCTGGACACGCACCGATGACCGTCCTCGTCAACGGCGAGCCGATCACGTCCCACCTCACCGTTCCCGGTGGCGGTGACCTGCCGCAGACCTGCGTGTTCGCCGTCCCCGGACGATGGTTGCGGCGCAGCACCAACCGATTGGAGGTCCGCAGCAGCCTCGAGTCCCGCACGGAGCTGTGGTTGTACCGCATCACCCTCGATCCGGTATATGAGCGCGGCCGGTCGGAGCGGGCGATGGCCGCGGCGGCGGCCGAGCAGTCGGTGTTGCGCTACACGACAAGAAGGAAGGGCAGCGACGCCGACTGGGAACCCCAGTCGACCGGGTCGTTGGTGATCCACGTCGACCGCGGAGAGCGGTCACTGCCCGCGCAGATCTCCTGGCGCAGCGCGGACGGCTCGGAGTCGGCGGTGAGCTTCCAGTCGGCGATGGAGGACTTCCACGGCTACCACCGCGATCCCCACGGCGGCCTGACCGAATACCGCGGCCGGCTGTCGGAGAGGTGGGCGTTGCAGGACGGTGTCGGAAGCGCTGCGCTGCACCGTTTCCGCACCGAAGAAGGCTGGGGCGGCGGCTGGCACCGCTCCGGCGAGCTGCGGCTGCTCGTCGACGACTCGGGAACGCCGGTGGAGCGGATCACCTGGCGCGACCAGCAGGGCAATTCGGGATCCGTCGCGTTCGAGCCGGGCGCCGGAGGCTTCCTCGGCTATTACCAGCGGCACAACGAGGGGCCCATCGGATACCGGGGCACGGCAATCGCGGATCCTCAACGCGCTGCTCAGTGAGGCGGCGGGTGGAGCCGTACGTGGCGGCGGGTCCTCGGCGGCGCTGCACAGGACCGGCTGCGCGGAGGGGCCGCGAGTGATGCGGCCGCTCCGCGTGGGCGTCGCCGCCAAGACAGGTCCGCCCCGACCGTCGAGCCGGATGCGCCACCGGCACCGTCGGGAGGATCGGGGATAATCGGTCGGCGCCTGCTTCACCGACCCGGCATGGACGCGGCAAGCCGGGGCCGGAACGAAACACGGACGCTCCCGCCGGCCGGCCCGCTGCGCCCCACTCGCCGTTCCAGTAAGGATCCGCCCCATTGCCGTCCCACGACCGACCGGCGGTGCTCTTCGACGACGTCGTGCGCGCGTACAGTCCGGCCCACGCCATAGGCCCGGTGAACCTCCGTGCCGACGCCGGCGAATGCGTCGCACTGGTGGGCGCCAACGGGTCGGGGAAGTCGACGATGCTGCGCGTCGCCTCCGGCACGGACCGACCGACGGCGGGGAGCGTCTCCGTACTCGGGGCGCCGCCCCGCCCGACCGACCCCGAGTTCCGGCGAGCCGTTTTCGTCCTTGAGGAGCTCAGCTACTTTCCCGACCTCAGCGTGCGTGAGCACCTGGAACTGGTGGCGGCCGGGCATGGTCTGGGCCGAGGCGGCGACGCCCGGATCTCCGAGACCCTCGCCCGGTGCCGGCTCGACGCCCACGCCCGAGCCAATCCCCGGACGCTGAGCCGCGGCCAGCGGCAGTTGCTGGCGATCGCGTCCATGCTGCTACCGCCGCAGCCGCGCGTATTCGTCCTCGACGAACCGGAGAGCCATCTCGACGGCCCCGCTCGGACATGGCTGGGCGCCACCCTGCAACGCATCAAGGACGAGGGCGGAGTCGTGCTGTTGGCGACGCACCAGAGCTCCCTGGCGGATCGGCTGGCGGACCGGACCGTCGAGTTGGACGAAGGGGAGCCGCGAAGCGGCGACGGGTCCCGCGGAGACGGCGGGACCGGCGGTGAGTAGCCGGATTCCGGAGGCCGGTCCGAAGGAGCGGGCGTCGGGACGGCGCCGGCGCACGAGAACCGTCCTCCGCACGCTTCGGCGCCGTCGCACGGCCCGGCCCTCCGAGCGCAGCGGCGGTATCGCTTACCGGGTATACCTGGCGGTCGTCGGCGGCTCGCTGATCGCGGTTCCCCTGGCCACCGCCGTTCATCAGACGCTGCGCTCCGGCGCCGCCCCGCCGGAGCGGGCGGCGGATCCGGTGTTCGCCCTGCCGTTCTTCGCCGCCGCCGCGCTTCTTCTCGTGCTGTGGAGCGCGGTCTACGACGCCACGGTCCGGGGCGCCGTGCGCATCGAGCCGGCCGTCATCGACTGGGTTCTCACACAGCCCGTCGACCGGTCGGCGGTGCTGCGCCCGGCACTGTGGCGCACGGTCGCAGCGCGAACCGCCCTCGGCGCAGTACTCGGACTCGCAGCGATCATCGGGCTATGGCGGTTCGCGGTCCCCGCTCCTGTGGACGGCGCGGTCGCGCCCCTGGCCCGGGCAGCGCTGGCCGGAGCACTCACCGGGGCGCTTACCGCGACATCGGGAGCGGCGGCCACCGTGTGTCGGCGGCGTGCGCTCGCGGCGCTGCGCCCGTTCTACTACCTGGTGCTGCTGCTGTTCTGCGGCGCCGGCGTGCAGGCGTGGGCGAGCCCGGGGCCGACATCGGCAACCGGTCTCGTCCTGTGGTCCGGCCCCTGGGGATGGGCGTCCCAGGCGTTTTCGCCCCCGGCCGTGTCGGGGAGCGCAGCGCCCTGGCCGGCGCTGCTGCTCCTGGCCGCGCTCGTCGCCGGCACGCTGGTCTGGTCGATGCGCACCCTGCCGCGTCGTGCCCACCGCCGCCAGCTCAAGGCCCACGCCGCCGCGGCGATGGGCGTGCGCAGCGGTTTCTGGGTCGTCGACCCGAACCTGCTGCATACGACGTTCGCGGGTTCGCACGTCAGCAGCCGCTACCGGATCCGCCTGCCCCCGCCGCGGCGCACGTGGCTGACCGTGCCCTGGCGCGACGCACTCGCCGCCCTCCGGTCACCGATCGCTTTGCTGCGCGCCTGCCTGCTGTCCGCGGCCGCGGTCGCGGTGGCGCACGCGCCGACCGATCCGGTCTCGACGGTCGGCCTCGTGCTGACCGCTGCGGTTCCGGCACTGCATTACGCGGCCGCATCCCAGCTCCTGGGCGCCGCCCGGGCGGAGGCCACCGATCCGCGGTTGGCGCGGTACTTCCCCTGCACACCCGGCGCACTGGGTCTCCTGCACGGGCTCGTGCCTTCGGCGCTGCTCGTGGCGATCACCGCGCTGTCCGGCACCGCCGCGGCCGTCGCGTCGGACACGGACGGCCACCTCGCCGTCCGCGCCGTGCTCCTGGCCCTCGCAGCGGTCGCCGCCGCACTCGTCAGCGTGTACCGGGGGACGCTGCCGCTCTACCTCGCGGTGGGCTACGACACCCCCTTCGGCAACAGCGCTCCGGTGCAGATACTGCTCTGGCACGCCGCAGGGCCGGCGAGCCTGGTGGCGCTCGCCTGGCCCACCGTTTCGGGTGCACTGGACGAGCCGTGGACCGCTGCGCTTTGGCTGCTCGCCGGAACGGCGGCCCTGGCCTGGTGGGCGCGGCGCCGGGCGCGGACAGCTTTGGACAGCGCCGTCTGACGGGGGCGGGCCGAGAGGCGGGACGAACGCCTCACCCCGCCCCGAACCCGGCCGAGGACACCCCGCCCGTCTCCTCGGAAGCGTCCCCGCCGCCGAGGCGGCGCCGAGGACACACCCGGGACCGGCCCTCCGGCCACGCCGTTCTCGTCCCCCCGGCTTCTAGTCGAAGAAGCCGCAGACCCTGCTGATTCGGTCCTGCTCGATGACCAGTACGTCCACGCCCGAGGCTGCCGGCGGCCCGCCAGGCGGCCCGAAGGTCCAGCCGAAGTGCGCGACATCGTGGTGGCCGGTCACCTCGCCGAGGGTGAAGACGAAACCGGGGAACCGCTCCTGCCAGCCTGCGACATAGGTGTCGATCGCCCTCCTGCCCTGGGCCGAGGTATCGGGGTCGACGTAGTACGCGTCCGGGGTGAAGACCTCGGCACCGATCGACTGTCTGGATCGCGGGTTCCGCTCGTTCCACATCGAGATGTAGGCCGCCGGCAGGTCGGCGGCGCAGCCGCCCGGGCCATCCGTGTCGCCTGTCATGCCCGCTCCCTGATCGAACTGCTCGATCAGAGCCGGGTAGCTCTCCCCTGCGTGGCCGGCACTGATCGCCCGGTCCACCAGCGACATGAACAGCCTCGGGAGTTTCGCGTCGACGCCCAGCCTCTCGCTCTCCTCGACGAGATGGGCCATTCCTCCCGCATGGGTGGCGAGCGTCGCGTCGTCGGGCGGGTACGTTCCACTGTCGACCTGGTCGGCATAACCTGCCAGCCACCCGACGGTTCCGTGCGCCATCTGCACCGCGAACGGGGTGTAGGCGGCGGCGGCGATGTCAGCGGTCGCAAGCAGGGCGACGCCATGGAGCCAGGCGTTGAGGACGCCCCACATCATGCTCAGGCCGGCGGCGTCGTACAGAGCGGACAGGCCGTGGTCCGCACCGAGATAGGTGGCGGTTCCGAGCGTGTCGAGGACGGCCCGCTGACGGTCCACGGCGGTCTTGGGGCCGCTCAGCAGAATCACCGCCTCGGCGGTGCCGACGGTCGCCGGGACTGCCATGATCGCACCGTCGAGATAACGGGCACCACGTCGTTCGGCCCATCGGGCCATCTCGCGGGCCTGCGCCGAATCGCCCGACGCCAGGTTGACCAGGAGCCGACCATCGAGCTCAGCGGAGTCCGGAGTGAACGCCTGCTGCAGTGCCCGGTAGTCGGAGACGCACGCGATGGTCACCGGGCTCGCCTTGACCGCGTTTCCGGCGGAGTCGGCGAGCAGCGCCCCCTGAGCCAGAAGCCCCTCTGCTTTGGCGGCCGTGCGGTTCCACACGGTGACCCGGTTTCCCGCCTTGAGAAGCGCGCCTGCCAGCGCCCTGCCCATGAGACCGAGGCCGATGATCGTCACGTCGGAATCCGGTTGCGAAGTCATAGCGGCATGGTGAACGTTGATACCGGTCTGAAGGTCAAGGAGGAACGTTGCACATCGGAGAGTTGAGTCGCCAGACCGAGGCCAACGCCCATCAGTTGCGGTACTACGAAGCACAGGGACTGCTGGAGCCGGACCGCACCGCGGCCGGATACCGGGTGTACGGCCAGGCGGACGTCGTCAAGGTCAAGCAGATCCGGCACCTCCTCGACGCCGGATTGTCGACCGACGACATCGCCTACCTGCTGCCGTGCGCAACCGGGGAAACCCCCGATCTCGTCGGCTGCCCGGAGCTTCTGGCGGCCATGCGGACCCGGCTGAGCCGCTTGGACGAGCGGGTAGACACACTGACCCGCTCCCGAGAGGCGTTGGCCCGCTACATCGACGAAGCCGCACGAATCGGCGGCGAAACCTACGGCCCCTTCGGCACTACCGCGCCGGAGCCGACCCCCGCCTGAGTCCCCGACAGCCGACATCCCGATGGCGTGGTCCGGATCGAGGGCATGCGACGCACGCACACGTGGCCGGCATCGCGGATCACCGGCAGCGCCCCGGACGACGACAAGTGACAGTGGACACGACCATGGCGCCGCCCTCCGGAACACTGAGGCCCGAGCGAAATCGAAGGGGAGCACCGGCATGGACGACGAGCGAGACCTGATCGCCTACAACGAGCCCCGAGTCCTGGGCGAGGTCATCCCCGACCGGAACGCCGACGACCCCGAGTACCGGAAGTGCTCCACATGCAGCGCCGTCCTTCCCGCTGACCGGTTGATGGTCATCAAGCACCGGAACGCCGGGCAACCGAAGGGGCATCTACGGATCTACTGCCCCGACCATTTCGCCCGTGCCGAGGCCGCACGCAGCGCCTCCGGACCTGCGACGCGACCTCCGAGCAGGTCGCGCCCGCTGGACGACCGCGTGATCGACACGACGTATGACGTCCAGACCGACACGCCCCCAGGCAAAGACCCCGATGCCCACAGCGACACACTGCACCGCTACCACCGAGCGCTTTGGAGTAAAACGCTGCCCGACGGGACACGCTTCGACCTCGCCGATGGAAGACCGGGTAGTTACCTCGACCACGAGTCGGACCACGGACGGTTCTGGCTCACCAGCGACGCCGTCATCCCCACGTTCCCGCACAAGGCGGGGGACATCGTCGCGAAGCTCGGCGACGGCGAGTTCGAGGAGTTCCACACCCTGGGCTACACCATCGGCGGGATGATGATCTGGCCGGGCAACAAGATCGGAAACAAGCAGACGATCAACGGCGCCCGCGGCTTCCACCCGCGGATCGCCGACCGGTTCGACCTCACAGTCGAGTGCGTCCGCCGCCACTACGCAGGTCAATCGAGTCCACTCAGCGGCGTTCTCGGCCGGTACACCGACTTCTTCGCCCTGTTCGAGACCTTCGAAGGGTTCATCGACCACTTCCTCCTCCACGATCTGCTCGATGGAGGCCGCGTCCGGTTCGCGATGCCGTTCGACGAGTTCGACGGCCCGGCAGTGCCGCAGGACCTGGCGACGTACCGCCGCTTCATGGAGGCGAGCATGGAGTTCATCCACGCCAGGAACGCCCGTATCGCCGCGTACGCCAGGACTCTTCAGCCTCGGGCCTTCGTGGAGGGCGAGGCGGGTGCACTGTCGGCGGGTCCGGGATAGTTCCGCGCCACGCCTCCCTCGGCGGTGTGGCTGCACAGGAACACCTGTGAAGCGAAGAACCTTCCCACTCCGGCCGCTGCCCCGATCTCCTCGTTCGATTCGCGGACGAGGACGGCCTCCACCCGTTCGCCGGGTTCGACATGACCGCCCGGAAGGAATCACCGGGATCTGGTGCGGTCGCGTGCGGTTGCCCTTATTTTTCCGAACGTCAACCCCAAGACGCACCCGACCCCTCCCATTCCAGCAAGGAACAGGAAGATCGGAACCGGATGAATCGAGATATGGGTAGGATGCCCCAGAGACGGATGGTGGGTCAGGCTGAACAAGGGGGAATGGTAAACTCCACCGAGTCCGGTATGGACTGAAATCCATCCCAACACGAAAACAGAGTTCACGAAAACAATCCCACTGACCGTGCCGGCGGTGATTCCCAGCAAAGCCCTACTGATCATGCATCTACCCCTGGTGTTCCGCCTGTTTCCTGAATCTGTCCAGGCCGTCTGCGTATACTGGCCGCTGAGACGCACACAGGTGCGGCGCCGACTCCAGCAGTTGGACGGAGATCGAACGGCCGCACCGGACGCTGGGCGAGGAACTCCTCGATCACGTGGCCCCTTCGAATCGAGGGCCGTAGCGTAAGAGGTCGTCGACGCATGGGTGGGCGCAGGCCGACCGATCCCATAACGACCGCTTCCAACCGCCGCTCGCGACTCGCAGAGGAGCGGGAATTCGGGGCGATCCGGTCGCGGTTCACAGACCGGGTGAACGCGTCACAGGTCGAGTTCGTAGTAGAGCGCCTGCGTCTCCGGCCGGTCTGCCCGCTCCAGGTTGGTGAACCCGAAACTCTCGTACAACGAACGAGCCGCGGTGTCGCTGGCAGCGGTGCCCAACTCCATCGTGGTGGCGCCCCGTCTGCGGGCGAGGGCCACCGCGGCTTGCATCAGCATCCGGCCATGGCCCTGCCCGCGGCGGTCGGGCACCACATACAGCTCCTCCAGATAGCACACCGGGGTGCCGGTGATCAGGTACTCGCGGAACCGCAACTGGGCCACGCCGACGTGCGGCGGCCCGGCCACCAGGAACACGCTGAGTCCGTCTTCGACGTGTGCGCGGACGCGGGGTGCCAGCGCGGCCGCTCCCGGCGTGTACTCGTCGAACTCGGCTTGAAAGCGATCGAGGAGCTCGGCGACCTCGCCCGCGTCGGCGGACGTGGCGACGCGGATGGGCTCTGTCCGTGGCGTCATCGCACAACCGTAACCGGCCAGACGCCGCGCCCGCCTCGCCGAGGCACCCGGCTGTGTTCTCCGGGCCGAGGACTGAAGCCGGTCAAGGCGCGGTCAGCGGCCAAATCTCGACTACGCCTTGGGCCACCGCACACGGCGTCTGCGAGACCAGTCGCGTCGCTTCCCCGATGTCGGCTGCCTCGATCAACGCGAACCCTGCGACCGGCAGGTCCGAGCGCATATACGGCCCCTCGTCCGTTCGCGTCCCTGCACCGTCGTGGTTCCGTACTCGGACCGGATCACCGGCGGCGCCCATCACCGCGCCGGCCTCTCGCAGTCGTGCGTCGTGGGTGTGGGCCGCTTCCCGCACCACCTCCGCCGTGCTTTCGTAGCCGGCGCGATCGCCGTATCCGATCGTGATGAACTTCGCCATCCCTGGCTCCTTCTCCTATCGGGTATTGCGGGGTCCAGCAGCTGCAACGGGCGACTGTGAGGCTGGGGCTCATGGGGGTGACTCTGCCGGAGGCGGAAAGTCATCGGCTCCGGGCTCCTGCTTGAGACGGCGGCCGACGGCATGGCGCCCCCCAGCCTTAGATCAGGAGTCCCTCAGGTGCCCTGGTCACCGGACGGGACGAGGTTGGCGACCGGATCAAAGGACCAGACGCTGCGGGCCTTGGACCTGCTGCCCCCGTGAGCGGCGGCCGCCACCCGCATCCGGCGCTGTTCAGGTGGCGGCGCCGCCAGCGAGCCAGGTGCGGGGCGAGTTCCGAAGGCTCACGGGGCCGGCGGGGCCGTCCCGTGCACCCTCGCCGCGGGGCCGGATGACGGGATGGAGTCTGCACAGCGGGCCGCCGGCGCGAGGCCGTGCACCCTCGCGTGCACCCTGGGCATGAGAAAAGCCCTACCCGTTCGATTCAATATCGCAGGTCAGGGCTCTTTTTCGTACAGAGCGGATGACGGGAATCGAACCCGCGCTATCAGCTTGGGAAGCAAAGGCGATGGCTGGCGGCTGACGTGCCGCTTCGCTGACCTGCGCAGGAGCGCGCGCTCGTCGGATGAGTCCCCGTGAGTCCCCATGATCGTCCGCTACGACTGGCACGAATCTGGCACGCCGGGAGTGCCCGCCGTCTGTTGCAGCGCGTAACCACCAGTGCAGTAACCCAAGGCGAGAGCAACCACGGCCCCGGTCCGAGGTGCTCGGTCGCGTTGGTGCCGGCCACCCAAGACAGGCAGGGTCGCGCGACCGAGTGCCTCGGGGACCAGAACGTCAGGTATGCGAGTTTTCCCAGAAGCCAACGGATTGTCAGTGCCGCGCGTCGCAATAGGTATGGCGTGGCCTGTGGCGTCTATGACGCGGGCGTTCGTCCTAACACGTCAGCCGTGCGGCGGCTGGGGTGTGCTCGGGACCGGGCGCCAGCCCGCAGCCCGAGCACACCCCAGCAAGCCGACGCGACGGCGCGAAGTGCCGTCGCCTTGATCCCATATGGCTCAACTCGGCAATATAATCAGACGTACCATGTTGTCGAGCTTTATGTGCGGTGGGTGTTAGTTTACCCTGGATGCAGAAGCCCCCCAGCAGCGAAAGTGAATAATGGAAGAAGTAGAAATCCCAGTTTCGAGCCTACTGCTGGATACGAGGAACCCCCGTCACCGGGCAACCAAAGGACAGAATGAGGCAATTGCCGCTCTCTTGGGTGGACATCCAGAAAAAATACATAATTTGGCTGTCAGTATTTCTGAAGAGGGATTGAACCCCCTTGATCGCATACTTGTTGTAAGGTCTGATGCCGGATATGTCGTACTGGAGGGGAACCGGCGGATAGCAGCGATCAAACTAACGGATAATCCTGCTCTGTGTCAGGACCCGCAATGGAAGCGAAAATTTGAAAGCGTTCCTAGTGGGCGAGTCAGTAAAATCAATTGTGTGGCGGTTCAAAGTAGAGAAGAAGCCGAAGATTGGCTTACCCTTCGCCATGGTGGTGAGCTTGACGGGCGGGGCATCGTCCGCTGGAGCTCGGGCATGCGGATCAGAAGGCAAGCAAAAGCTGGCACAAGTGAATATCGTGCACTCGCAGTAATTAACTGGCTATTTGAGCAAACAGAAAATGGATCTAATCCCCAGCTGTACAATAGAATTGAGCAGGTTGTCGACGAGAAGATAACTACGTTTGCGCGCTTGATTGTGGACCCAGACATAAGGTCCTATTGCAAGTTTTCTATCGACGGCACAGAAATCGTTACACATGATCGGGCTGAGCTGGTTCTCGTAAGGCTAAAGAAGATAGTCGACGATCTAATTGGCGGATTGACGGTCACTCAGGTTAAACAGAAAGAGCAGCGTCTAGCGTACATCGAAAGAATTCGAAACGAGCTTGGTGAAGACTCGGACAACGCCGAAGAGTCTGATGGCAGCCTCACTGGCGAATCAGAACGTCGGGTTCGCCCGAAGGACGGGGGTGGAGCTGAAGGAGACAACAAGTACGGAGATAAATCCGTTTCCCCCGACGACGTCGGCGCTCGGAATGATCCGGCACCGGAGCAGCCACCTCAGGAGCAAGAGTACGGTGGTGGCCATAGTGGTGGACAAAATACCGAAGAGGAACCCGACGCCCCGCCGGAAAAACCGCAGCAGAATGGGAAGAAGCGATCAAAGAGGAACCAGCCTGCTCGGCCAACTAAACTTTTTCATGGATTGCGCCTGAAGAACGCTTCTAGGCGGACGAAAGACGTTTTGAGGGAGGCACAACGGCTTGAGCTAGAGAGCTTCAAGAATAGCGCGGCTGCGTTGACGCGTATGGTTGTAGAGTTGGTAGTAGTGGAAGCCATTGAGACGAATGGTTGGAAGTCAAAGGAGCGACAGGAACTAAAGGAAAGAATCAGGACGTGTCTTGCGAATATTGATCCAGAAAATAATGAGGTGAAGCTTAAGGACATACGAAACCAGATTGATACTAGGAACTCGTTGATCTCCGCGAATACGATGAACGCGTTTCTGCACAATTACCATTATTTTCCCACAGTGGCGGAACTGGTCGCCATTTCTGACAAGTATGTTCATTTCCTTTCCATGCTCGACGAAGAAATGGGGGATGGAAGGTGAGGTATCTTAGTCCTCTGAGGTACCCAGGGGGTAAGGCGCGGATGGCTCCGATTTTCCAGAGCATCATCTCTGAGCAGCGGCCAAGACCAACCGTTTATGTTGAGCCATATGCAGGAGGCGCGGGAGCGGCGCTTTCCCTGCTTTTCAATGAGGTCGTAGACCACGTGGTATTGAACGATCTGAATCGTGGAATAGCTCAGTTCTGGCGCTCGGTTTTTCATGATACAGAGGAGTTCGTCGATCTTGTGTTAGCGACGAAGCCGACCGTTGAGGAATGGTTCCGTCAACGTGAGGTTTACCAGGATCCAGACTCGCGTGGAATCGGTCTGGCGTTCGCCACTTTTTTCCTGAACAGGACCAACCGATCCGGGATATTCGATGCCGGCCCGATTGGTGGGATGGATCAGTCGGGAAGATGGAAGATTGATGCGAGATATAATCCAACAGGACTCGCAAAAAGGCTAATAAAAGTTGGCTCTTACCGTCACCGAGTAGAGGTCCGCGAAGAAGAGGGGGTGCAGGTTGTAGAAAAGTTTACGGAACGCTCTCTGGATACATTTTCTTATATAGATCCGCCTTATCTAGGGCAAGGGGATAGGCTTTACCTAAACACCCTAAGTTGGGAAGACCATGTCCGCCTGGCAAAGGCGCTAACTCGGAACCCTGCATATTGGCTTTTGACTTACGATAAAGACGATAGGGTTCATGAGGAGTTGTATCCAGACAATCCATGTGCCTTGTTTGGAATATCGCACACTGCAGGGCCACAACACGTTGGGTCGGAGTATTTGATCTCTTCTCAAGGGCTTTACATATCAGGCTTCAAGGGAGTGGGGGAAAGATCAGCTTTCTGGCTAGAGGGGCGAGAACCTACACGTTCGCACTGAGAACAAGTATGCATTACTGTGCGCTTTAGAGACTGAAATTTTTTCGGTTATTTTAGTAAGAGGTGTTCCATATCGTTTCGAAGGCTGTCTGGTAGACGCGGCCTATATTGGAGTCACCTTCGAGGTGAAAAATTGGGGTTGACGAGGCTGGAGTCCCGTATGCGTGCGGGTTGATGAAAGTTTCCGTATCTGCTCGATAAATCGAATTATAGAGAACCGTTCCGTGTAGTCGCAATTCGATTCCACCGATCTTGAGTAGCGGCCGGTAGAGGACGAGCGCGTTGCGAATCTTGGCGGACATGGCTTCGCCTATGCCCTCCTCCCGTCCGCGCTCCTCAACGTGCGGGCTGTCGGGGTTACCGAGCAAGAGCCGGACCTTGACTCCTTCCCTTGCCTTGCGTTCGAAGATCCGCAGGATTCCGGTGTCGTCGGCTAGGAACAAGCCGCTGTAGACGAGTACGCCAATCTCGCGCTCGGCGGATTCGAAGAACTGCCGCCAGACCGACTGCGGCACCTCCCACCGATGCGGATAGACCTTCTTGATGCCGGCGGGCAGCGCGGATGCCGCTGGTTCGTCGCGCTTCCTGACCTCCGGCCAGAGTTCTTCCTCGGGCACGCCGACGAGGTCGGCCATAGCCCAGCGGTGGCGGGCATAGGGCTTCTGGCCGGATAGTCAGCGGCGGACGGTCTTGGGGTCGACGCCCAAGCGGGCCGCTGCGTCGGTGTCGGTGAGGCGGGATCGGGCCAGGGCCTGGCGCAGAGCCTCGTTCACGGCGTCAACCTCCGGGCTCGGGGACACCGACGTTAGCAGAAGACGTCCCAAGACGTCCCTTGAGAAGTCCGATACGTGGTACACATGTCCGCTCGTCCCAGCGAAGGTTTCCGCAGGTAAAGACCCCCGCGAGTGCGGCGAACACTCCGGGGGCGTGGTCCCGACCTGACGAGAGCAGGTGGAACATGCGGAACCTTATCGCGCGGTCTCGTCCACGGCATCGACGGCGCTCTGCGGCACGGCCTCGTCCGTACGCACCGGTCCCCGTCACGCCGGATCCGCCGGCCTACCCTGTCCCTCCTCGTGCGGCGATGGTGCGTCCCTACGTGCTGCACCTGGAACTGCGGAGGGAGCGGCGCGTGCGGACCGCAACCGCCTCGGCATGGCGGTGCTCCTGGACATCGCTCGGACTGAGGCGGTGACGGCGTGACCTCCAACGAGAACCCGCTGTTGCGGCTGCTCCAGGACCGGTACGGCGAACGCTGGAGTATCCGGCGTACCGAGAGTCTGTGGATCGCGACCGTTCGTCGGCCCGACGCCGACCACGCGCCGACGCTCGTCGAGCCCGACATCGAGGAGTTCGTCCGCCAGCTTGAGGACCCGCCTCCCGGCGCAGGACGCTCTCTCTTGTCCGCGGGCTGGTTCCGCGCCCGAGCGCGCGTCTTCGGCGATGGACGCTACCGCTTCGACGACCGCTGATGACGTGATCAGACCGCCGCGCGGTCGGTGGCCCGTCTGGTCCTTCCCACACCGGCCGCGCGGCTCACCAACTGCGAACATTTGCGAACTCCATGCGAACCTTTGCCTAGCGATGTCAATCGATGGCAAGCGCCGATTGACATCGCTGCTGCTTCTTGCCGAACCAATGTCCTCTCGTGGATGTCCGTGAAGCTAGCCGCCGGAGGAGTCCGCTGACGTGAGCGCTCGACCAACCCCTTGGGGCACCTATAGCCAGATCGCCGAGACGCTGCGGCAACGCATCACCAGCGGTGCGCTCGCTCCCGGTGCCTCGGTGCCCTCTGAGGCTGCGCTCGGCGAAGAGTTCCACGTCGCACGCAGCACCATTCGCCGTGCTCTCGCCGCTCTGGAGGCGGATCGGCTGATCCGCACGCTTCCCGGTACCGGCCGGGTCGTCTGCGATCCCGACGAGGCCGGGGCCGGCGACTCCTCCGGGCACCAACCGCAGTACCGGCGCATCGCCGACGAACTACGGCACCGGATCGATCTCGGGGATCTGGCGCCTGGTGATGCGCTCCCGAGCGAGTCCGCGCTGGTCCACGCTTACGGCGTCTCGCGCGGAACCGCGCGTCAAGCCCTGTCCGACCTGGAAGGCTCGGGCCTGGTCGTTTCCGTCCACGGCAAGGGCCGCTTCGTCCGCGACCGGGGCGCTGAAAGCCCGCCACGTTAGCCTGAACATGTGGGACATGTTCTGTGGGCGCGGGATCTCGCGCGGAACCTTCTGGAAGAGCCGTTGCCCCGACGGTGGGCACACACGCAAGGCGTAGCCGAGCAAGCCGAAACACTGACCGATGCCCTCGGCGATGACGCCGACCTGGTCACAGCCTCCGCGTGGCTGCACGACATCGGATACTCACCCGACCTCGCCAAGACCGGCTTCCATCCCCTCGACGGTGCCCGGTACCTGCGCGACGTCGAGCAGGTCGACGAGACGCTGTGCTCGCTGGTCGCGCACCACTCCGGCGCCCTGGTCGAGGCCGACGAACGCGGGATGTACGCCGAGCTGGCTGATGAGTTCGCGCTTCCGCCGACCGATCTGCTTAACGCGCTTACCTACTCCGACATGACCACCGGCCCCGACGGCACGCACCTTCCCGCCGAGCGGCGCCTCGACGAGATCCTGCAGCGCTACAAGCCCGATGACCTCGTGCACCGTGCGATCACACGCTCCCGCCCCGACCTGGAAAAGGCGGTCCGCAGGGTCGAAGCCTGGTAGCCCTACGACGAGGGCCGGATTTCACCCGACGTAGGGCGCGGTCCGGCCTTCCACGTAGTGCCTGATGCGCAGCTTCATCGACCGGTCCATCCCGTACCCCTCCAGCTCGGCCTTCGGGATCCAGTGGACTTCGCGGGACTCGCTGCTCGGGGTCGGCTCGCCCGAGACCGGCCGCGCGGTGAGCACGATCGAGAACTCCTGCCGGACTTCGTCGTCGCTGGTGTAGTGGATGACGTGCCTCGGGTCGGTGTAGGTCCCGGAGATTCCCGTGATCTCGCAGGTGATGCCGGTCTCCTCGCGCGTCTCGCGCACGGCGGCCTCGGGCAGGGACTCGCCGAGATCGATCGCGCCGCCCGGTACCGCCCAGTTGCCGTTGTCGGTGCGGCGGATCATCAGCACCTCGTCGCGCTCGTTGGCGACGATCACGTTCACCGAGGGGACGAGGCTGTTCGGGGGCGGGGCCTGCGGGTCGTCGTAGTAGTCGATCCGCTTGGGCATGGGTGGTGGCCTCCCTCAGTCCAGCGGTGTCGCTTCGCTCCACACGCGCTCGAAGCTCTCCAGGTACGTGCTCACCATGCCACCGCCGGCGATGTGGCGCAGGTGGAAGACCGGCGCATTGGCGGCCGGTGCACCGTAGACGTGGGTGTTGACGAGGAGTTGCTCGTCGGCGCGGTAGATCGAGTTGTACAGGGTGGTCCGGTGCAGCCGGAACTCGACGTTGTCCACGCTGCGCAGCTCCTTGTACAGGACGATCACGTTGCGGATCTTGGCGGCCATGGCCTCGTCGATGCCCTCGTCCGCGCCGCGCTGGGCCACGGCCGGGCTGTCGGGATCGCCGAGCAGGAACCGCACACGCACGCCGGCCTCGGCCTTCTGCCTGAGTAGGCGGTGCATGTCGCCGTCCTCGGCGAGAAAGAAGCCGCTGTAGACCAGGACGCCGATCTCCTCTTGCGCGCGCTCGAAGAGCCGCTTCCACGCGTCGCGCGGCACGGTCCACCGGTGCGGGTGCACGGTGAGGATCTCGCTCTCGGACGCCTCGGCGGTCTGCTCGGGGCTGAGGGCCTTGGGCCAGAGGAACGTCTCGTCCACGCCCAAGCGGGCGGCGACGTCGTAGCGGTGGCGCCGGTACGGGGTGCGGTCGCGGCCGATCCACCGTTCGACCGTCTTGGCGTCCACGCCGACGTCCTCGGCCAGATCTGCGGGCGTGAGTCCGCGCTCTAGCAGCGCGGCGCGCAACCTCTCGTTCGGCATGTGCCCCGTGTTCGCAGGACGTCTAAGGACGCGCTCACAGTACCGAGACGTCCCGAACACGTCCAGCCATGTAGTGATCCCGTCCCGGGCGTGTGCCGGATGCTTGTACACGTCTGAAGGTACCGGCCGACCGGGGCCGAGAAGCGACCGATCCGCAGAGGAGACATGAGCGATGCGCTATCCCTCGCATACTGAGATCGATACATGCTATACATGTCTCGGTTCTCGTTCGCAGGGCTGCACGCTCCTGCGGGCGGCGAACGTCGCTGTCCCGCAGTCGGGTCTATGAACAGGAGAAACACGATGGCGATTCAGGGTGCGCTGCCGGTGGAGTTCGGCACGGTGTTCCCGCACGGCGCTTACGCGCTCGGCGTTGAGCAGATCACCGACTTCGAGACCAAGCGTCCGGTCGTGGAGACGCCGGGCATCTTCACCGGGTGGCTCTGGCGCTTCCTGCGGGCTCTCGTGCTGCTGCCGCTCCAGTTCCCCGTCTCCGTCGCCGTCGTGGCCTGCTCGGTTGCGGCCTACGTGCTGATCGGATGGGTCGGGGTGGCGGTGCTGTGGACGGTGGCCGACCTCGGGCTTCTGGCGTGGTGGCGGCGCCGGCCGGGCTCCTTCAAGGCGCACGTGGCGCTGCGGGCGTTGGCGACCTGGCGCCGGTTCTGGATCTACCGCCGCCACTGGCAACCCGTCCTCGTCGTCTCCGGCCTGGCCGAGTCCTACCTGGAAGCCAGTACCTGCCCCAGATCCGGGGCGTCACCTGCTCGGCCTGGGCGGACCGGCTGCGGTGGGTCCTGGACTCGCTCGGCGTGGATCCCGTCCCCGACGCGCTCGGGACATCGCCGACGCGTTGGGGGAGCGGGCAGCCGACGAGCTGAAGCGTTCGGGCGACTCCGGCGACCCTGACGGATCGACCGACAGTGACGACGGCGATCCGCCGACCGCCGGGGCGCCCGTCTGAGCTTCTGGCAAGAAACTGGCACGCGGCCCGTTTCCAGCCCTACCAAAAGCTAAGGCCAGGCCCCCGGGAAATCCCGTCTGACCTGGCCTTTCGCATGATCTGAGCGGATGACGGGAATCGAAGACTGCAGGGGGAATGCGCTGACCTGCGAGTATTCGAGTATCCCCAGGTTGTGGGCGAGGCGCGGTCCGAGTTGTGCGCGGTTGCGCCGGGATGGATAGCGAGATGTGCACCCTGGTGGTGCACGACCTTTTCCGACCTCGTGCACCCTCCGGGTGCACCAGCCCTTCGATCGCCTCGGGGTCATATTGGATGATCGCTGGCATGGCAGCGCCACACGGCGGGTCGGCCAGTAGGCTGGGCTGTCGGCGCAGCCCGTTGTGTGGCGGACTTCGGAACCGGAAGCTCTCATGGATTCCCGGGGAGGTTCCGAAGTAGGTTCCTTCCTGAGTGGGTGGGTATGTCCGTTCTTTCTTTACCGCGTGGTGCGGAGGGTATTGGTGTTTTCCCTACTCAAGCGCTGTGGCGGTTGCCGTCCGCGGCGGCCGAGGATCGCAACTCGGGGGTGTGCCCGCCTCCCCGCCCCGGCTCGGGTGTGGCGGTTGCCGTCCGCGGCGGCCGAGGATCGCAACGCCAACCGCAACGACCCCACCAACGAAACCAAGTCCGGTGGCGGTCGCTGTCCGCGGCGGCTGCCCCAAGGTTGGTGTTGGTATTCGGCGTGTGCAGGAAGGAGACTCGGCGACATGTCCCCTGAGAGGAGTACGAGGAGGCTCGACAGCGCCGAGACAGGCCATCTGACATCGATGACACCGCCCCGAGCCTGATCCGAGCCAGGTATCCGGTCTCCGGAAAGAGGGGGACCTTGCCGGCCCACCCTCCCCGGTATCCGACTGCGGTCATCTGGCCAGCCTGGCACGGTTGCACCACGAGCGCGATCGCGTTACCTCTGGGGCTTCCCACTGATATAAGAAACTGCGGAACTAATCAGTCAGAGAGGAAGACCGTGGACAGCGTTCTCGACAGTGATCCGCTAAAGGGATCCAGAAGCGGAACTTTGCAGCTAAGACCCCAACGTGCGGCATGGCTAATTCCTGAAGGCGACTGGCCATACTTGGAGTCTTTGATTGAATACTTAAGCCAAGCATGGGGCGGAGTCAGTGACATATTTGTGCCATTCGATTGTGAAGACGGATATGTCCCTAGTTCGTATCGAAGAATTCTCTGTCAAAGCGAATTGGAAACCCTCATACGCCCTAAGCACGTCTCTTTAGCGAGCGACTCTCACGCTTCATTAGAGTCCTTGAGCGAGGACACAAGGCTTCCTCTAACGACCAGGACAATTAAGTATCCAGCCCTGGCTGTAGCTGCATCACGCGGCCCCGAACGCCTCAGTTCAATCACTTCATCGACTACTCAGGACGACCGATGGTCCCTTTCCTATCTCGTTTCTTGCGGCCGGTTGCCTGCGAAGCCGGACTCAAAAACACTCTCCATATTCTCTCTTAGAGAAGACCTTTCATTCGATGACTGCATAGGCGTCTCCCGTGAGGTGGTGAAAGATCCAGGTATTGTAGATCTGGCACGCCGTCTCCGGGAACCATCACCCATCGATTTGAGCCTTTTAGGACTAGCTCGACATTCTCGGTCTAGGAGGATAAACGCCCTAGATGGCTGGTTGAGGGAACGTGCTATATGGGCACGACAAAATACGCTGGATTGGATCGTTCTATATGAAGAGCACAACATTCATGACGCATGTCTACTCTGGAATTTGAGAGGAGTCCTCGGCTGGCCTCCGGGATTCCCCATTGGAATCCCATACGTGAGGGGGTGTGATGGACGCGTAGACGTGGATGAGGTGGCAGGGTTAATCAATCAGGCTACAACGGAAATGGAACATTTTCTTCCTGAGTTGGCTGTATCCTCCTGGAGCATTTCTAGCGATGAGCTTGGAAATCTTGCTAGAGAAATCCACAGCCGTGGCGTTAGCGTCGATTTTCGTCCTGCCGACGAAGCTCTTATCGAGAGTTCGCCAGCATCACGGGACTCTGTTGCCGCGCTAACATTAGAGAATGGCCAATCCCTGGTCGCGACACGCACTGAGGAAGACAGGGAATGGCTGCGAGTAAGTAGGCAGCGGAGCGTACCTCTGGAGCTCAACGTCCGAATAGAGAATCACCCGATTCCGTCTTCGGTGGTATTGAGAAACCCAAGAAACTTGTACCGATACGGTGGATCCGGAGTAATCGTGTCGGCAATCAAGGACGAGGTTACCAGAGTCGTATGGCCACACAAATGGACCATGCTGGAAGCTGTAGCGAACCAACATGGGATAAAGGTTGAGGAGTCAGATAACGGGCGCAATGCTCTCGCGCTAATTAGGCTAGCTGGAGGGCCCGGCGGGTTGCGGTGGTTGTGCCATCGACAGATCTTAAAATTGCTCACGGACACTGCTGCTAGTACTTCGATGAGTTGGTGGAAAAAAAGGTCGCTCCAGCAAGCACAAGCTGTGGCGAACGCTCAGGAAGATCCCAACAGTGCAATGGAGGAATTGAAGCAGCTGATCGGAGAGGTTAATGTATCCCACGACTCTGAAACATCCGGAACATTCACATACAGCCAGATCTGTCAGGCGTTAGGTGATAAAAATACAGCAGAAGCTTGGCTCCGTTGGGCTGAGACGAGCAATATGATAAGACGCCTTGGGAAGATTAAATGTGAACATTGTCGATACGAAATGCGCTGGTACCTGGAGCAAACGCCGCTTCCTGTCACTTGCATGATATGTGGCAGGTCAGTAAGCAGGCCATTCGGTCCTACCGGACTCGCGTTTCACTATTCATTGGCAGAGCCGCTGCGCCGTTCGATCGATGATGACTCGATCTACCACTCATTAATAATGCGCTGGATCGTTGCAATCTATCAGGCGGGGAACGGGGAGCTTGTGGGTGCTCATCCAGGAGTAAACTTTTACGATAATGGAAAGCTGATAGGTGAGGCCGATATTGTATTGCTCTTTTCGGATGGTCGTGTTGTGCCCGTCGAAGTAAAGCGTAGCGGGCGCCAACTAATCCAGGGGGAGGTTGATAAGCTACGTGTTATTGCAAACCTTTTTGACTCACCTTCTATTATTCTTGGATCGGGAGAAGCGTCGGACAAGTGCAGTGAAGCTTTGCAATATGATAAAGGTGATGGAAGGTGTCGCGTAATTACATCAGAGTATTGGATGAACCCGCAGCCCAGTCCTGCGCTAGGGTGGAAGCACATTCCCGACTGGAGTCAAATTTCGGGTGGGCAGAATCCAAGTCTTGAAGACCATGAAGAGAGATATAGCAGGATGCTGGTGGAGTTCGACAAACGAGGACTTGGCCAATTTGATCCCGTGCGACAAATCCTTGATTAATGGGGTTCTAGGCTAACTGGTCTCATTGGCTTCTCTTTTGGGATTTCGAGGCGTTTGGCAGGGAACGGTGACTTTGCTCAGGTTGTTGCCAGGGTGGTTTCAAATTCGGGATAGGTGAGGGCAACGCTGGTCACAGCATCATAGCGGTGCAGGAAATGCCCGAAAACGCAACAACGGAGCCACTAGAAGAACAGGGGCTCCTACATCTCTGACTTTCAAGGGACTCCGTTGCGGTTCCAATCTGCCACGTCCGCCATCGCTGGAATCGCGCTATCGCCCCGCCGCCTCTGCCGCCCGGAAACAGCGCCCCCTCGCGACCAGGGCGATTTCATTCTCTGAACCGGCTGGCGTAGGTACTGGTCACGCGATCCCGAGGAGGTCGAGCGGGCGGGTGAAGCAGTCGTAGCCCACCCACCGGTAGGACGCGGGGACACTCGCGAACCCCAGCCCGCTCAGCAGGCCGATCGCGAGATCGCGCAGCAGCGCCATGTTCTGCGGTGCGTTGCCCGTGCGCACCCGCGAGGCGTCCTCACCGAAGCTCACGTCGCGGATGTAGTGGCGGGCCTCGATACGCCAGTGGCCGCGCACCGAGTGCGCCAACTCCCCGGCCGTGACGCACTCGGCCGACAGGCTCGTGACCAGGTAGGCATAGCTGCGTCTCACCCGGCCCGTGGAGGCGGTGCGCACCCACCGGTGCACCCGCACCACCTGCGCAGCGTGGGGGAACGCGATCCGCGGCGCGGTGAGCACCGTGGCGGTACGCACCTCCGTTCTGCCGTGCGCGCGCTCGCGGGTGGCCTCCAACACCGGCGCCTGCGCCCACGGAAGCGCCTTGACTCGGGCGAACAGTGTGGGCTGGTTGGCCTTGACGGTCAGCAGATAGTCCGCGCCGCGCCCGACCGGATGCTCGGCGGTGGGCCTCTGGGTGTGCAGAGCATCGGCGCTGATCACCCGTCCGGCCACATCGAGCCCGGCGTGGGCGGTTGCCGGTCGTCCGCGGCGGCCGCGGGTCAGAAGGTTGGGAGTTCGAATCCTCCCGAGCGCGCCGTTTGACCCAGTACCGGGTGTTGCCGCTGTTCAGGCGGCGCTTTTCGATGATTGCCATGGGGCGCCCCTCCTTCGGGGCGGCGCGGATGCGGAGGGAATCGGGGGAAGAACCTCTGAGGTTCTCGAAGGTTCTCCGGGCCGGCGGTGTTGCCGGCGCCCCGGGGCCTGCAGGGCCGTCCGATCGCTTGCGGGGTCGTCGGCGGGGATCCATGCGTGGGGCGGGGAGGTGGGTGGGCCGGTCGGTAGGCTGAGGTGTCGGCGCGGCCCGTTGTGTGGCGGGCTTCGGAACCGGAAGCTCTCATGGATTTCCGGGGAGGTTCCGAAGTAGGTTCCTTCCTGAGTGGGTGAGTATGTCCGTTCCCGTTGGCCTGTGCAGTGGGGATCGTATTGGCGTTTCGCCTGTTCAGGCGCTGTGTCGGTCGCCGTAAGCGGCGGCCGAGGGTCGCAACGGGTTCTGGGCGTAGACCTCGCGGGCCCGCTGCTGGTGGCGGTCGCCGTCCGCGGCGGGAGGATCGCACCACATCTACGACCACCGCGGACAGGTTACGCAAGCAGTGGTGATAGCTGTCCGCGGCAGCAGAGTTCCGCTTCTCGCCGCCCTGCAGTAGTGCGGCGAGAAGCGGAGAACCATCAGCGGCGGAACAGCGGCAGCAGGCGGTCGAGGACGCGCAGGGCCGCGCTACGGCGCGTGGCCTTGCGCGACCAGACCGCCGGCATCACTACACCGAAGAAGACCAACACGGTCACGAAGACGGCGTAGCCGGTAAGACCTAACCAGTTGCCGGACATCGGATGGGCGAGCGCCAAGTCAGCGATGACGGGCTTGGTCTCCCCTGCCACGAGACCGGCGTCCCAGGGATCGTGTCCTGATCCAGGCGGAATGGCTAGACTCCATCTCACCTGCAACCTCCTATGTGGTTGTTGTTTCGAGGTAAGGACGGCCTCCCGTTGCAGCGGGGGGCCGTCGCCGTTTCTGGCTGGCCCCTACGGCCGTCCTGATGCCCCGCCGTGCAAGGGATGGAGCCCGGTGGGGTGACTCCGAGACTCTAGCGCCAACAGCCGTTCTTCGCATCACTCTTCAGAGAAGAGGTAGTCCTGCTACTGTCGCCCCAAGGGCTGCGGCGCCACGGACCATCCTCAGGGTGCAGGTGCCGCAGAGGATCGGAACTCTGATGAGTGCAGAGGCGCGATAGCGCATGGGCGGGCGGCTTCACTATGGGTGGGGTCGCCCGCAAATTCCCAGGTTGTAGGCGAGTTTGAGTAAACACCAGCGGCTGCCTGCGGCCTGAGCTACTGTTCCGGTCGATCGAACACACGAGCGATTCAGAGCGGGCTCATGGACCTTCTCGGCCACAGCGCCAACGGCGACGGGCAGCGCCACCTGCTCGTCGATCATCTCCGCGGAACCGAGCTGCGGGCCCACCGGTACGGCGACCGGTTCGGTGCGGGGGAGGCCGCCGGCTACCTCGGCCGTGTTCACGACGTCGGCAAAGGGACCTGCGCCTGGCAGGACGGGCTTCTTCGTGCTGAGCCGACCAACGGCCGTGTGGGGATTCCGCACAAGCACGCGGGCACCCTGCTGGCCCAGCAAGCGGGCCTCGGTCCGCTGGCCGGTGTGGTGTTCGGCCACCACGGGGGGCTGGTCTCCCGACCTGGCCTGAAGGAAGAGCTGCAGGCGGCCCGTGGCGACGGAGAGCATGCGGCCTCGGTGCAGGAGGCCATCGACCGAGTCGCCCAGGTGATGCCCGAGATCCTCGACGGGCCCGGCCTGCCCGGTTGGGTCCGGGACGCCTACGCCCAGGACCCGCTGGTGCTGGACGTGCTGGTGCGCATGGTCTTCAGCGCGGTGGTCGATGCCGACCGGCTCGACACCGCCGAGCACATAGACGGTCTCGCCCGCCCGGATCATCCGGTAGCGGCCCTCGACTTGGCCGATCGCTTCGAGAAGGCCCGCCAAGAACTGCTTGCCGACCGGTCGCCGTCCCCCGTGGACGGCGACCGGGCCTACGTCTACGAGCGGGCCGTCTCCGCAGCCGACGGCCCGCAGGGCATGTACCGGCTGCCCGCGCCCACCGGGTCGGGCAAAACGATCGCCGCTGGCGGGTTCGCGTTGAACCACGCCCGCCGTCACGGGTTGGGCCGGGTGATCGTGGCGGTGCCGTTCATGACGGTGACCGAGCAGAACGCCGACGTCTACCGCGGCCTGCTGGAAGCCGAGGGAGAACCGCCTGCGGTTCTGGAGCACCACAGCGGAATCGACCTGGACGCCGAAGCCGCCGCGGGGCGCCGGTGGGCCAAGCTGGCCGCGGAGAACTGGGACGCCCCCTTCGTCGTGACGACCACAGTGCGCTTGTTCGAGTCCCTGTTCGACCGCCGCCCCGAGGCGATGCGGCGCCTGCACCGGCTGGCGGGCTCGGTGATCGTGCTGGACGAGGTCCAATCCCTGCCCGACGCCATGCTCGTGCCGATCCTGTCGATGCTGCGCACGCTCACCGACCACTTCGGGGTCACGGTGCTGCTGGCCTCGGCCACCCAGCCGGCGTTCTTCGAGCTGTCGCCGCTGAAGGACATTGCCGCCCGCGAGGTGATCGCCGAGCCCAAGCCGCTTTATAACCGCCTGGCCCGGGTGAACTACCGCTGGTGGACGGATCCGGCCCCCACCGCCGA
This sequence comes from Streptomonospora salina, assembly GCF_014204715.1. NCBI lineage: Bacteria > Bacillati > Actinomycetota > Actinomycetes > Streptosporangiales > Nocardiopsidaceae > Streptomonospora > Streptomonospora salina. The sequence goes on along the minus strand of NZ_JACHLY010000001.1, from coordinate 2,433,731 downwards.
CCAGTTGGCCCGCACCGTGGCCGGCAAGCCCGCGGTGCTGACCGTCTGCAACACCACCACCCAGGCGCAACGGATCCACACCCTGGTCCAGGAGCACCGCGACGGCGACGAGCCGGTGCGGCACCTGTCCACGCGCATGGTCGCCCGCCACCGCAGGGAGACCATCGCCGAGATCGCCGAACTCAACCGCACCGCAACCCCGGTCGCGGTAGTCTCCACCCAACTGGTGGAGGCCGGGGTCGACCTGGACTTCCCCGACGTTTTTCGCGCCTATGCCCCCGCCGAGGCGCTGCAGCAGGCCGCCGGCCGCTGCAACCGGTCGGGCCGACGCGAGCGCGGCACCGTCACGATCTTCGAACTCGCCCACGACGACGGCGACGGCCAGTCCAGCGGCGGCGAGTTCATCTACGGACCCCTGCTGGGGATCACCCGCATGTTCTTCGGCGACGGACTCGCCTGGCCGGACGACCCTGAGGCGCTCCACGAGTACTACGTCGAGCGGTTCAAGCAGACCAACGTCGAGACCAAGGGCCGGCAGATCCAGAAAGCCCGCCAGGACGGCGACTTCCCCCGCGTGGCCGAGCTGTTCGAGATGATCCGCGACGTGACCGTGCCCGTGGTCTGCGTGCCGGACCGCTACGCCCAAGAGCGCAAACGCATCGGCGGCATCCTGCGCGCCCTGCGCGAAGGAGCACCGGCCGGGCACCTGATGCGCGAACTGCGCCCCTACATGGCGACCCTGCCCCGGGGCTACGTCACCGGCAAAGCCGCCGGACTCATGGTTCCTGTCGTCGGCGACCTGTACGAGTGGATCGGCGACTACGACAAGCAGCGCGGCATCGAAATCGCCGACACCAAGGAGAGCCAGTTTTGACCACACCCCCCGCAGGGACACCGCCGCTGGCGGTGGAGGTGGAGGGCCCCTTCGCCTGCTTCACCCGCCCCGAGTTCAAGACCGAACGGCTGAGCTACCCCGTCATGACGCCTTCGGCGGCCAAAGGGCTGCTGGAGGCGATCTTCTGGAAGCCGGAGTTCACCTACCGCATCGAGCGCATCGAAGTCCTCAAACCCGTCCAATGGTTCTCCGTGCGCCGCAACGAGGTCGACCAGACCACCTCGGGCGACTGGGTGCGCCGCGCCATGACCGACCCGGCCACCCGGTTCGACGCCGAAGCCAACCGCGACCAGCGCCACATGAAAGGCCTGCGGGACGTGGCCTACCGGATTGTCACCGACATCCGCCTGAACCCCCACGCCGACGCCCACCCGGCCAAGTACCGCGACCAGTTCCGCCGCCGCGTCGAGCGCGGCGCCTGCTTCTCCCAGCCGTTCCTGGGCACGCGCGAGTTCTCCGCCGCCTTCGCCAAACCCGGCGACCGTGCGCCCATCTCCGACAGCGAGGACCTGGGCGTGATGCTGCACAGCATCGACTACTCCGGCAAACGCGAAACCTACCGCTGGTTCCACGCCTCCATGGTCGAGGGCGTGGTCCACGTCCCCGAACAGGGCGCCGAACTGCCCGGCTCCCCGGCCGCGCGCACCGGCGGACGGGGGTAACGACGTGCTACTCAAAGCCCTGGCCGACCACGCTCCCCACATGGCGGACCTGCCCCCGACCAACTACCGGCCCCGCACTGTGCGCTGGTGCCTCACCATCGACACCGACGGCGAGCCCGTGCTGCGCGGCGCCGACGGCCGCCCGCAGCTGAACGACCTGGCCGATGCCGAGCACCGCAACGGCATCGTGCTCAACGCCCCCTACGTCTACCGCTCCGGCGCCAAACCCCCGCCCATGCTGCTGGTCGACACCCTCGAATACGTCGTCGCCGCCGCCAAAAACACCACCCCCAAAGCCCAGGAAGAGGCGCTGCGCCGCAACGACGCCTACATCGACCTGCTGCGCGCCTGGGCCCGCGACGCCGGAGACGATCCCGCCGCCCGCGCGGTACTGGCCTGCTTCGACCAGGGCCGCCACCGCACCGTGGCCCTACCCGACGGCGCCAAACCCTCCGACGTGGTCGCCGTCAGCGTCCACGGCCACGACTGGCCCCACCTGGGCGCAGCCGCCCAGGAAGCCTGGCGCGCCACCGTCACCGCCCGCAAAAGCGGACGCGCCGGCAGCGGGAGGTGCCTGTCCTGCGGACACGAGCGCCCGCTGCTGGACTCACTGCCCGAACCGGTCAAGGCCGGGCTCATCCCGGTGGCCACCGGCCGCGGGCGCGACGCCCAACTGGTCTCGGTCAACACCTCCGCCCAGGGCCGCGGCGGCCGCATCCAGCTCGCCGACATCCCCCTGTGCGAGGAGTGCGGCGCCCGTTCCACCGCCGTGCTCAACGCCCTGCTGGCCGAGCGCTCCCACCGCTACCGCATGCCCGACTCGGTCATCGTGTGGTGGCTCAAAGACCCGGTCGAGCTGCCGCTGATGGACGTGCTGCTCAACGCCGAACCCCAAGACGTGGCCGCCGTCTTCGCCGAACTCGAGAAACCCCGGCGCGGCCGCAGCGCCGAGGACATCGAGGCCAACCGGTTCTACGCCGCCACACTCGCGGCCAACCAGAGCCGGGTCGTGGTGCGCGAGTGGATCGACATCGCCCTCGAACAGGCACTGCAGCGTGTGGCCGCCTGGTTCCGCGACCACGAGATCCAGCCCTGGCGCAGCGACGCCCCGCGTCCGGTGCCCGTGTGGCTGATGGCGCGCTGCCTGGGCCGGGGCCAGGACACCAACGAGGGATGGCGCTACACCAAGGACACCGAACCCCAAGACGCCCACCGGCGCCTACTGGGCGCGGCCCTGCACACCACACCTCCGCCGTTCGCGCTGCTGACCCACCTCCACCAGCGCATCGGCGCCGACGGCCGCATCGACCACGCCCGCGCCGCCCTGCTGCGCCTGGCCTACAACCGCACATTCGCCACCGAACACGGAAAGGTGCCCCCGGTGCTCGACGAGGAACGCACAGAGTCGGCCTATGTGGCCGGGCGCCTGTTCGCGGTACTGGAGTCCCTGCAGTACCGCGCCCTGCGCAACCCCGAAACCGGCGAAGGACCCAACAGCACCATCGCCGACAAGATGCTCTCGGCCGCCAAAGCCACCCCCCGCGCCCGCATGGAACCCCTGCTGGACAAGTCCCAAGCCCACCTCCGCCGCCTGCGCACCAGCGGCCGCCCCAAGGACAAAGGCGCCCAGACCGCCTACTTCCGCACCATCTGCGACCTGCACGACCTGCTGGACGGGCCGCTGCCCGACGTCCTCGACCAAGAGGGCCAGTCCCTGTTCAGCCTGGGCTACTACCAGCAGCACGCCCACGACCAGCGCCAGCGCCGCGCCCACGCCAACGGCTCCCCCCAGGAGGACCAGTCATGACCACCCCCGCCCACCTCGACCCCGCCCGCAAGCACGACTTCGTCTTCCTCTTCGACGTGTGCGACGGCAACCCCAACGGCGACCCCGACGCCGGCGGCGCACCCCGCACCGACCCCGACACCGGCCACGGCCTCGTCACCGACGTGGCCATCAAACGCAAGATCCGCAACACCATCGCCCTGCTCAAAGACGGAGAGCCCGGCTACGACATCTACGTCGAAGCCGGGGTATCGCTGAACTCCCAGCACGAACGCGCCTACACCGCCCTTGGCTTGCAGGGCGACAAGACGGACAAGAAGCAGACCGCCGGCAACCAGCCCCGCGCCCGCGACTGGATGTGCGAGACCTTCTTCGACGTGCGCATGTTCGGCGCCGTGATGAGCACCGGCGACAAACCCGCCGGGCGCGTGCAGGGCCCGCTGCAACTCACCTTCTCCCGCTCCCTGCACCGGGTGCTGGACCAGGAGCACGGCATCACCCGCATCACCCAGACCCGCACGGCCGACACCGAGCAGGGCGAGACGACCGAGATGGGCGCCAAGCACACCGTGCCCTACGGCCTCTACCGGGGATTCGGCCACTTCAGCGCCCCGCTGGCGGGCCGCACCGGTGTCACCTCCGCCGATCTGGAGGCGTTCTGGCGGGCCATGACCATGATGTTCGAGCACGACCGCGCCGCCTCCCGCGGGGAGATGGCTCTGCGCGGGCTGTATGTGTTCACCCACGACGACGCCTTCGGCAAGGCGCCGGCCCACACCCTCTTCGACCGCCTCAATGTCACCTGGACCGACCCCGAGCACGGCGGCCCGATCCGCTCGTTCGGGAACTACAAGGTCGCGGTCGACGAGGCGGGCCTCCCGGACGGAACCAGCCTGACCACCCTGGTGGGGTGACAGCAGTGGGTGCCGAGGACCCGTGGCCGGTGCCGCTGTCGGCGCTGGAGCACTACGCCTACTGCCCCCGCCAGGCCGGCCTCATCCTGCTCGAAGACGCCTACGCCGACGACGCCGCCACCGTGCGCGGCACCCTGGCCCACCACCGCATCCACGACCCCGGACATGACAAGCGCCCGCAGGTGCGCACCCTGCGGGCGCTGCCCGTCTGGCACGACGAACTCGGACTGACCGGGGTGTGCGACGTCGTCGAAGTCCACCCCGACGGCACCGTGCTGCCCGTCGAGCACAAGTCCGGTTCCTACACGCCGGGCGGTCCCGCCGATGTCCAGGTCGCCGCGCAGGCGATGTGCCTGGAGCAGCGCATGGACACCGCCGTGCCCACCGCCGCGATCTATGCGATGGCCGACCGCCGCCGCCACACCTTGGCCGTTGACGCCTCCCTGCGCGAGCGGGTGTGTGCCACAGCCGAGGCCGTGCGCGCCGTCATGGCCCGCGAGGAGTTGCCCGCCCCGGCGGCCGATCAGCGGTGCCGCCGCTGCTCGATGAACACCGGGTGCATGCCCAAGGTCCTTGCCGGCACCCGCCGCTACAACCGGCTGCTCGCCGAGCTGTACACCCCTTCCCACGAGACGGACTGGGATGACTGAACTCCTCAACACGCTCTACGTGCAGACACCGGGCGCCTCCCTGCATCTGGACGGCGACGCCGTACGCATCGCTCTTCCCGACGGCGGGGGACCGCGCCGCACCCTGCCGCTGCTGCGGCTGGAGTCGATCGTGCTGCTGGGCAACATCAGCGTCTCCGCGCCGCTGCTGTCGCGCTGCGCCGATGACGGGCGCGCCGTGGTGTGGATGAGCCGGGGCGGCCGCTTCCGCTGCCGATTGGACGGGCCCACCCGCGGCAACGTGCTGCTGCGCCACGCCCAGCACCTGGCCCACGCCGACCCGGTGGTGCGGCTGCCGATCGCACGCGCGTGTGTCGCCGGGAAGATCCAGAACTGCCGGCAGGTCGTCCTCAAAGGCGCCCGCGATGCGGGCGATACCAAGGACGCGCTGCGCGGCATCGCCGCGGATCTGGAAGATTCGCTGGCCGCCGCCGGTGCGGCCGAGGACCTCGACGTCCTCATGGGTGTCGAGGGTGCGGCCGCGCGGTCCTACTTCGAAGCGCTGGCGATGATGATCCGCAAGGACTCCGGGCTGTCGTTTCCCGGGCGCATCAAACGCCCGCCCACCGACGGCGTCAACGCGCTGCTGTCGTTCCTCTACGGGCTGGTCCGCTCGAGCGTGCACGGCGCCTGCGAACAGGTGGGGCTGGACCCCTACGTCGGGTTCCTGCACGGCATTCGGCCGGGCAAGCCCGCACTCGCGCTGGATCTGATGGAGGAGTTCCGCCCGGCCATCGCGGACCGGTTGGCGCTGACGCTGATCAACCGGCGCCAGGTAAGCGCGGACGACTTCGAGCAGCTGGAGGGCGGTGCGGTGCAGCTGACCGAAGACGGGCGCAAGACGGTGCTGACCGCATGGCAGCAGCACCGGCAGAAAGAGCGGCCCCACCCGGTCTTGGGACGGCGTGTGGCTCACGGGCTGGTGCCGTTCGTCCAGTCCCGGCTGATGGCGCGGACCTTGCGCGAGGAACTGCCCGGATACCTGCCCTGGACGGTGTGAGATGGAACTGCTGGTCACCTACGACGTCGCCACTACAACCCCGGAGGGAGCCCAGCGCCTGCGGCAGGTCGCGAAGCTGTGCGAGGGGTATGGGATGCGGGTGCAGAAGTCGGTTTTCGAGGTGGTGTGCAGTGATGCCGACTGGGTGCGGTTGAACAATGCGTTCCAGCGCATCATCGATGATGAGGACGACAGTATCCGCGTGTATCGGATGGATCGGGGGTCGTTCAAGTCGGTGACGATCTTGGGGAGGGCCCGCCGGCTGCCGCATGATGATGCGCTGGTGCTGTAGTTGGGAACCGGAAGTGCTCATGGGATGCCGGGGAGGTTCCTAAGGATGTTTGGGGTGTCTTGGGTTTTCCTGTCCGGTTCCCATGCTTGGTTGGGCGCATGGCCTTCGGGTGTTTTCCCAGGTCGGGCGCTGTGGCGGTCGCCGTGAGCGGCGGCCGAGGATCGCAACTCCCGCCGGATCATGGGGGCGCACGCCACCACCATGTGGCGGTCGCCGTGAGCGGCGGCCGAGGATCGCAACACTTCGGCCCGGTCGTCACCCCCGCGCCCAAGGGCGAGGTGGCGGTCGCCGTGAGCGGCGGCCGAGGATCGCAACCGCTACCCGCCCAAGCGGCCCCGCAAGATGAGCCAGGTGGCGGTCGCCGTCCGCGCCGGCCGATCGAGGCGGGTAGCCAACGGCGTTCAGTGCCCGGGAGCCCCTGAATCATCCGCGTTCAGGGGCTCGGTGCCGGTGGAGCCTATGAGCCGGGATTGCTTAGTCTCGCCGCACCTTGAGTTCATGAAGGAACTGCGCCCAGGATTCTGCCGTGAAGCCGATATGGCCCAGTTCCGGGTGCTGCGTGTCGCGCATAAGGACGTCGGCGCCTTCGGCGACCTCGACACAGCTTCCCTGGGCGGTGCTGTAGCTGCTCTTGTGCCACTGGGGGTCATGCTGCGGTGTCATCGAGTTCTTCCTTGACCTTCCTGATGAAGTCGGCACTCTGCCGAGGAGACATGGCCTCCGCCTGGACAGCGCTGAAGATGGCAAGGCAGTGCTGCACCTTGACAGGGTCGTCCATGAAGATCTCGCCCTGCTGGTGCTCCGCCGATGCCGCCATGGGCCGGGTCGCGAACGAGTAGATGCGGAAGGCTCCGGAGGCGCCGGGATGGCACCCCGGGTTGGAGGGGACGACCTGGAGCCGCACCACTTCGGTCTCGATCAGGCCAAGCACGCGTTCCAGTTGACCACACAGGATCGTGCGGCTCCCAATCACCCGGGTGATGGCGGTCGCCTCGAGCACGACGTAGATCAGCGGTTGCGGGTCCTTTTCCAGGATTGCCTGGCGCTTCATCCGCGACGTCACCATCTCGTCCAGCTCCGCCGACGCCACCCAGGGCGCGGTGTCCTTGTTGGTGGCCCGCGCGTACTCCGGTGTTTGGATGAGCCCCGGAATCACGTGACTCTGGTACTCCCGGAGCTCGGACATCATCCGCTCCAGTTGACCGACCTCTTCGTACCACTCGGGCACGGCTGTCGGGGTGTTCGCCGTGTTCCATGCACGCAGAACAACACCAGACGTGCCGAAGATCCGGTCGAGTTCGCGCGCGCCAGCTTCTTGCAGACCGCGGGTGCCGCACTCCCAGGCCGAGACGGTCGACGGCACGACGCGCATCGCCTGTCCCACCTCGACCTGCGTCATTCTGGCGTCCTTGCGTGCCTTCCTGATCGCTGTGCCCAGGCGCCGCCACGCGGGGTTGGGGGTGCGGTCCATCCGAGCTCCAAGTCCACCGCGAGGTCTACCAACACGACCGATCCAACGCGATGGTGCTTCCAATCTCCACCGGCATGACCGCATCGTGACGATGTGGTGACCTGCCTAGCGGCCCTGTCCGGAAGCCTCCATGGTGTTGCGCACCGAGACACCGCCGTGACGCGTCGCAGTCGGCGCGAGAGGGACGTGATGCAGGTGAGGGCAGGACGCACGCGGGCGCAGCCAGTCGAGCACGACACACCCCCGGTGGCAGCGGAGCCGGCCGCGACCGTGTTGTCGCTGCCGCGCCGGATCCCCTCCAGCGACCCGGGTGTGCACAGCGCGTCCTTCGGTTGGGAACCGGAGCAGGTCGCAGGGGCCCGAAGCTGGGCGTGGCGGGTGACCGGCCGCGCCTACGATCGCGCACACCCGATGATGCTGGCGCTGTCGGAGCTCCACTCGAACGCGATCAAACACACGGTCTCGGGGCTGCCCGGCGGGCGGGTGCGGATCGACATCACCCTGCTGCCCCAGTCGGTCCACCTGGCCGTCACCGACCACGGACAGCGGCCGGAACAACCTCCCACCCGGCCACAGCCCTGCGCCTCCTCCGTCGACGACATCGACGAGGCCGGACGCGGACTGGCCCTGATCCAGGCCATCAGCTGCGCCTGGGGCTACTACGGCACGACCGGTCTTCCCACCACGGTCTGGGCGCTGTTCGACCGCGAACCTCGCCGCGACGGGTGAGACGCCATGGCCCCGGATGTCAGTGAGGCCGCGCAGCAGCTCCGCACCGAGGCTCACCTCCAGCACCGACTCGTTCCGCGCCGGCTGGCCTTGTGGTTCGCCCGACCGCCGGGCGCAGCCCCTCGCACCCCCGCACCGCCCCAGGAGGCATGAGCCATGGCCACAGCCAAACGACCGCCGATCCTCGTGCTCGGAACCTCGGAGCGCGTGGGATCCAACTGGGCCCTCGACTCCCTGCGCCACGCCACGATCCAGCACAACGAACCCGTGCGCCAGCAACTCGGGCGAGACCACCGACTCTCCCCCATGGCCACGGCCCCGGGACCCGAAGCGAGTGCCACCGGCCCGCTCGCCTCCTACCGGGTCACCGCGTTCCAGCACAGCACGTACTACGGCGGCCAGCATGTGATCAAGGAGACGAACCTGTACTTCACCGCTGCACCGTTTCTGCAGCTGTTCCCCGACGCTCCCGTCGTGGTGCTCACCCGCGCACCCGTCGGCGTGGCCAGCTCCTTCATCCGCGGGGCGCTGTGGAAGCGGTGGGATTACGCAGACACCTACGGCCGCGTCGCGGCGATGACGCGTCAGTACGAGCACGGCCGCTGGGCAGCGCTCCTGGCTGACGAGGCCCCACCGACGCCGGTCGCCCTCACCTGCTTGGCCGTGCTGAACGCGGCGCTGCTGGCCGAGGCCCTCGGCGACCGCGAGCACGCGCACGTGTCCTACGAAGCCGCGGTCGCCGATCGCCGTACCGCCACGGAACCCCTGACCCGGCTGGTTCCCGACGCCGGAACCGCCCTCCCGGCCGTTTCGAGCGAGCCGCCTTCCGCCGACCGCACGTTCGCCACCACCCAGAGCAAGAACCGGATCATCGCCCATCTGACGCGCGAAACCGCCGACCTGGTGGCCTCGGAGACAACGCGCTGCCTGCAGCTCGTCCGCACCATCGCCTCACCCGCGACCTCCACGACGGTGGAGCGGTGGCTGGCCGGAAACGACGCCTACACGCTCGCTGCCACCGCCACCGCCGAACCCCCGCCCCCGACGGCGCCTCCGTGTGCGCGTCGCCCACGGAACGATCCGTCCTACCTGAGGCCGACGGCCGAAGGTCTCCAGTGGCGCAACCTCCTGGTATCCAACGCCGAAATGGCGGCGTTCCTCAACGCCCTCGCCGAGGCCGGCCTGGCCAACACCCTCCACGGCGTGCACCTGCTAGCGATCCCGATGCCGCACGGTCGGGGCGGACGGTTGCGTCCCTTTCCTGAGGGGTGGCGAGTGAGCTCGGGTTACGAGCACCATCCCGCCTATTGGGTCACCTGGATCGGCGCGGCCGCCTACGCCCTGTGGGAAGGGGCGCGACTGCCGACGAGCGGAGAGTTGGATGCGTTCACCGCGGGCGCCCGCGTCGGCAACGCCGAGTACCGGGTCGGCGACGTCGACCGTGTCCATGAGCCGGATCTGGGGCCCGAGGCCGTCCACCACCGAGCCGGCAATCTCCAGGTGTGGTGCTGCGACGGGCCCGCAGACGCGGGGAAGCAGGCGCCGGTGACGCGGTACCTGCACGGAGCGGCATGGAACACACCCGCGTCCCGCCAGGAGATCACGAGGAGGCGCTCGCGCCACCTGATGGGCGCCTCCCGCGGCGTGGGAGTGCGGCTGGTCCGTGACTCCGCGACCGGCCGTCGCCGTTCGCCGGAGGAGATCGCCGATCGGGTGAACCGGTGGCTCACCCGCATGAGCGAAGAGCCACGCCGGGTGGCCGACCTCGACCGCGAGGCCGTCGCGCTTCTGGCCCCTACGTCATAGACCGATGGCCACCTTCGGCCCCATATAGGACCCGGCACCGGGGAAACCGTCCTCGACCAGCCGGGCGAAGCGCTCACTGAACCCGAGCTGCGGCAACTCTCCCGTCTTCACGAATTCCACACCGCGAATCGGGCGGGTGTCGATTCCCGTGGAGATATCGCCGAGGGTTCCGCCCACCCGATGCACCTCGAATGTCATATGCACGACGTGGACGCCCTTCTCCGGAACGATGTGGTCGCACACATAGAGGAGACGCTGGACCTCGACGTCGACGCCTGTTTCCTCCCGCATCTCGCGAACAAGGGCATCGGCAAGCGCTTCGCCTTCCTCGACCCGCCCTCCGGGCAGGCTCCACCTCCGAGGGCCATCCGTGTCCTGGTCGAGGAGTAGTACGTGCCCGTCCTCCACGAGGAGGCCCGTCACTCGTGTATCCATACCGGCACCCTAGCGAACGGAGATGAATGAATGGAATCAACTGAGGATGAACCGTATTTCGCCGCGATCGCTGCCGGCGGTCTGGGGACCAGGAGATCCGATTGGTCCCGCTATCTTCCCAAAGAGTATTTCCCAGTCGAGGGGAGGCCGGGAATCGTCCTCCTGCTGGAGGAAGTCGCCGAGTTGGGCAACGTGCAGGCCGCGATGGTGCACCACCCCTACTACTCTCCCTTCGCGGCCTGGGCGAGCCGCGTGCTGAACATGCCCGACGCCTACGACCGCATGACCGGCGCCGCGCGCCCGACCCGGACGTCCACTCGGATCAGCGTGGACCTCATCGCCCAGCATGGTCCCTACAGCGACATCACCTCCGTCCTCAACGCCGACGACCACCTCGGTCGCCCTGGCGCCCTCTATGTCCTGTACTCCGACAACCTCTACCCCGACGCGAACCCGGTGCGCTTGCTGCGCGGGTCGGCAGCCGAGACGGCGGTGATCGCGCGCCCGTACACGCGCGACCAAGCCGCCCGGCGCGGTGTGCTGGTGTGCGACAACGGCTATGTGCTGCGGGTGGTGGAAAAGCCCGACGGCCCAACGGCTCAGGAACTGGAAACCCGTCACGGGAGCGGAAACCTCGCGCTGCTGGAAGGGCGGGTGCGAGCGGGGCGCGCGTTCCTGGATTACCTGCACGCATACCGGTGCCCACGTGGGACGGCTGACGAGCCGAAGCTGTCGTTGGCGTTGTCGTCCTATGCCCAGACCGCGCCGGTTCGGATCCGGCGGATCGACACCCCGGTCACCGATCTCGGAGCGCCTCTACCGTCAGCCTGCTGATGGTGGGCTATGGAATCGGAACCGTGTTGAAGATGTGTGGCAGGAAGGGGAGCGGGGCGGCCAGTAGTCTGGGGGCGTTGTGGTCGGCCGTGTGGCGGGCTTCGGAACCGGAAGCTCTCATGGTTTTCCGGGGAGGTTCCGAGGTAGGTTCCTGCCTGAGTGGGTGAGTATGTCTGTTCTCGTTGCGCTGTTCCGCGGGGATCGTATGAGCGTTTCGCCTGCTCAGGCGCTGTGGCGGTCGCCGTGAGCGGCGGCCGAGGATCGCAACCCCGGCGGCGGGCTGGTGTCCGACCTCACCCCGATGTGGCGGTCGCCGTGAGCGGCGGCCGAGGATCGCAACGTGTCACAGACCCCGCCCAACCAGCGCATCCTGGACGTGGCGGTCGCCGTGAGCGGCGGCCGAGGATCGCAACGCGTCGAGCGCGGCGGCGACCTCGGGGTCGGCGAGGTGGCGGTCGCCGTGAGCGGCGGCCGAGGATCGCAACGTGGGTGTCGCACCAGCGGATCTGGCCGGTGGCGTCGTGGCGGTCGCCGTGAGCGGCGGCCGAGGATCGCAACTCCACGACCAGCGCCCGGTAGCGGTGGTGCTCGGCGGTGGCGGTCGCCGTGAGCGGCGGCCGAGGATCGCAACTGGACGTCTCCGAGGAAGTGCGTGGCCTCGGGGTGGTGGCGGTCGCCGTGAGCGGCGGCCGAGGATCGCAACACCCGGCCCTTCGCGCGCACCACCGACACGCCGAAGGTGGCGGTCGCCGTGAGCGGCGGCCGAGGATCGCAACACCCGGCCCTTCGCGCGCACCACCGACACGCCGAAGGTGGCGGTCGCCGTGAGCGGCGGCCGAGGATCGCAACGGCCATCCAGCCCTGGACGCTGATCTCGCGCATCCGTGGCGGTCGCCGTGAGCGGCGGCCGAGGATCGCAACAACCACAAGGGCTTCGCCAAGGGCGGCATCGAGTGCTCGCGGACCGCCTGGCGGCCCAGGTCTGTGGGGCCCGCGTGGGAAAAGGTTCTTTTCGTGATTGTGTTGCTGGCTGACCTGGAGTAACGCGTTCATGGTCCTGGTCGCGCCGCAGACGGCGGCGCCGGATCGGGAGGTGGACTCATGGCGGTAACCACGACGGGGGCGGTTGGTGACACGGGCCCGTTGGGGCTCATGCGGCCGGTACCGCGCGGGTCGGGGGCGCCCCGGCGGGCGTTTTGCGGGCAGCGGGCCGCTGAACGCCCCACAGCGGCGACGGCGGCCGGGAGCCGCGCGGGGGCCGGGGCGGCGCCCGCCGATCGGCCCGGGCCCCAGGCGGCGCCCGCGGGGCGGGCTCGGGCCGGGTGGGATGCGGGGGCGGCGGTCCAGGCGTTGTTCGGGGAGCTGCGGCGGCTGGGGATGCGGCGGGTCTACGGCTCGGCAGACGTGAAGATGTCGGTGTTGTCGCTTCCGGCCGGGGTGACGGTGTGGGTGGTGGCCGGGGCCTTCACCTGGCGTGACGCGGACGGGCGGGCGGTGTGGTGGTCGGCGGAGGACGCCGTGGGTGCGGCTCGGCGGCTGGCGGCGGAAGTGGAGCAGCGGTGATCACCGCCGCTGAGCGCGCCTGAGTGGGCAGGCGGTGCAGCGCGGCGAAGATTTTTTTCGGTGCCGGGGACGAGTCGCCGGTGATGAACGCGGGTGCTGGAGGTGGCGCCGGAACCTGAATACCGCTGAGACGGAAGCGTTTTTCCAGTTAACCGTGCATTCAATGGCGGTGATTGCGGGCGGGTGCGGTCCGGTTCGGGCCGCACCCGCCACCGTGTGGCGGCGCGAAATTTCTTGGCTGCGAGTGCGGCGGGAGCGCGGTGTGAGTGCCGGGGGATCGCGGTCTGAGCGGGGTGTGATCACGGCGGCTCTTTCGGTGGTGGGCGTCATGGACGCCTCACCGAAGGGGGAGACCGCTGATGCATTCCGCAGCTGCGTTGCAGGTGGCCGAGCGCGAGTTCGTGCGGCTGGTGCCCGACCCGCTGGAGCTGGAGCGCGGCGACGTCGCGCCGCCCGACGCCGAGAATCCGGCCGGGGCCGTGTTGGACGGGGCGCGCTGGCCCTTGGACCTGCTCTCGGCCCGTGACCTGCTGCTGGCGCCGGGCACCGACCGGGCGAGCAAGGACGCGGTGTGGCGGGCGGTGATCGCCCGCGCGCGGATGTCGCAGGACTGGATGTGCGGCGCCGTCGGGCTGGCCATGCCCGCGCTGAAGGCGGTAGCGCGGCGCTGCTCGCGTGGGCTGAGCGCCGAGGGGGTCGAGGAGGTCGACGCCGAGATCCTCGCGGGGTTCCTCGCCGCGGTGCGGGCGATCAACACCGACTACGCCAACCTCGCCTGGTACCTGCGCTGCCGCGCCCAGCGCGCCGGGCTGCGCGCCCGCCGAAACCACCTGGCCCTGGTGCCGGTCGACGACGCCGGCGACGAGACGGCCCCCGCCGCCGTCACCGACCGCGGCGGGGGCGGGCATCCGGATGCGGTGCTGGAGCGGGCGGTGGAGCGCGGGGTGCTCACCGGGGCCGAGGCCGAACTGATCGGAGCGAGTCGGCTGGAGGAGACCTCCCTGCGCACCTTGGCTGCGCAGCAGGAGGGCGGGTATTGGGCACTGGCCAAGCGCCGCTCGCGCGCCGAGGAGCGGCTCCTGCGTGCGCTGGCCGCCGGGGATCTCGCCCCCGGCCCCGCACCCACCGGGGCCAACCGCTCCGCGGATGCGACCGCGACGTCACGGCTGCGTGTGCGGGCGGTGTCCAATCCGGGCTGGGCCCTGGCTCTTTAGGGGGTGAGTCCGGGCGCACCCGGGTGGCGGGCGGGGTTCTCTCGTCACTCGCCCTGACGCACAGAGGAACCGGGCAGCGGGCTTGCGAACACGCAGAGAGAGGGGGAAGCCCGCCCGCCCCGCCCGCCCCTGGTGCGCCCGGCTCCCACCAACCGGAGTCGACGGTGCGGGGAGGGCCAGCGTGGCCGAAACCAGGAACCCAGGCGCGTGGCGGGAACGGTGGCAAGCCGTGGCCACGGGGGCGGCCGCGGCGGCCGGGACCGCGGTGCTGGCCGCGGCCGCCCTGCTCGGGTGGGACACGGCCGCCTGGGCCCAGGGGGCCGAGGCCTCCACCGCCGAGGTCCGCGAGGTCGTCAACCGCCTGCGCAACGTCATCGTCGCCCTGGCCTCGGCCGTGGGCACCCTGTTTCTGACCATTGCCGGGCTGCGGTGGATGCTGGCCGGGGGAGACCCGTCCCAGGTGGAGGCGGCCAAGCGCGCGATGAGCGGCGCGGGCATCGGATACGCGGTGGCGATCCTGGCCACGGTGCTGATGGCGGTGCTGGACTACATCGTCCAGGGCGGGAACTGACCATGGCCGCCGTGCCTGCGCGGCCGCGCCCGCCCGAACCGTCGCCGGGCGCCCCGCCGCCCGATGCGCCCGAACCCCAGCCGCAGCCGTCCGGGCCGCCGGAGCCCGCACCGGGCCCGGCGCCTCCCGAACCCGATCCCGACCTCCAACCCGAGGAACCCGCGGCGCCCGATACCCCTGCCGGCCCGGATCCGGAAGGCGGGGCAGCGGGCGGCGAGTGCGGGATGATGGAGGTCTCCTGCCACGTGACCGCGTGGTTCGGCGACCTCGTCGCCGGCGCGCTCAACCCGCTGTTCGGCTGGATCGCCGGCATCGCCTTCCGCGTCCCCCAGCCCGGCCACGGCGTCGAAGGGCTGTGGTCGGGCGTCCTGGTGACCACCAACCTGCTGTTCGTGCTGCTGGTGGCCGCGGGCGGCGCCGTGCTCATGGCACGCGAGACCGCCCAGACCCGCTACGGTCTCGGCGAGATCCTGGGGCGGCTCGCCTTCGCCGGCGTGGCCGCCAACTCCAGCCTGTGGATCGCCCGGGAACTGTTCCGCGCCGCCAACGGCACCGCCGAAGCCGTCGGCGCCATGGGCATCGACACCGGGGAAGCCGTGGCCAACCTGCGCGACCGCGCCGAATGGGTTCTGGCCGAGGGCGTGGTCTTCACCGTCCTGCTGCTGGTGGCGCTGGTGGTGATGCTCGTCGTCTGGGTCGTCACCGACGTCGTGCGCGTGGTGATGTCGATCGTGCTGGTGATCGCCGCCCCGCTGCTGCTGGCATTCCACGCCCTGCCCCAGACCAACCGGCTGGCCGCGCTGTGGTGGCGCAGCATGGCCGGGCTGTGCGCCATGCCGGTGCTGCAGTCGCTGGCCTTCATCGCGATGATGCGGCTGTTCTTCGAGGGCCAGTTCGCCCTCTTCGGCCACGTCAACGGCACCGTCTCCCCAGGCGAACAGGTGCCCGAGGGCGAGAACAACCTCCTCTACGACCTGATCATGTTCCTGGTGCTGGTCTACGTCCAGATCCGCATCCCGTTCTGGGTGATGAAGCTGGTGTGGTCGCCGCACCCGGGCGCCTCGCCGATCATGGGCGCCGCCAAGGTCGTGGCGATGATGGTGCTCTACCGGAGCCTGCGGGGCCTGCGGCTGTCCAAGAGCGAGCCGTTCTCCGCCTCCGCCGCGCCGCCGCGGCGGCCGTCGCCGGGCACGGTGGTGCCCGCCCGCCGCCCGTCCACGATGGCTTCGGCCGCATCCGACAGCGGGCCCGGCCGCAGCGCGGGCACGGTGGCGCCGGTGCAGCCCGACGCGTGGTGGTACCGCGACCGGCCCGCACGTCCGGCCGGGGAACTGTCCGGCGGGCGCCGCGAACTGCCCCCGCCCGGGCCCGGCAGCGACGGCCCCGGCCCGCGCCCGCTCCCGCCCCAGCCGCCTGAGGCCGGCCCGCGCCGGCTTCCGGGGCCGCGTCCGCTGCCCGGCCCGCCGCCTGCGCGCCCGCACCCGGACAATCCGGCGCGCGCCGCGGTGGGCGACGGCGGCTTCCCGCGGCGCCCGCGCACCGAGCAGAAGCACCTCTTCCGCCCGCAGCCTCCGGCCACGCCGCCGGAAACGGGGTCCGCGCCGCCCCAGCGCCGGTGGCGCCAAGGGGTGCTGCCCACGCCGCCGCCCGAGCGGGCGCCCGGCCGCCGCACCGCCCCGCGGGTGGGCGAGCTGCTGGATGCGCGAGAGCCGATACCCCAGCGGCGGGTGCGCGGCCAGCTGTCCCTGTTCGCCAACCCGAAGAAGCGCTGGGTCCAGCGCGGCCTGCCCCTGCCCGGACTGCCTCGCCGCAGGAAATAGGAGGTTCACGCGGTGGCTTCGGAAACCCCGGCGGCGCGCTGGCGCGCCTGTATCCCTGCTGACATCGACCGCCCCGAACCGGTGGCCTTCGGGCTGACCGGACGCCAACTGCTCATCGTCGCCCCCGCCGTACTGGTGCTGTGGGGCGGGTTCCTCGGTCTGAAGGAGACCGTGCCGGTGTGGGCACTGGCCGGGGCGGCGGTGCCGCTCGCCGCCGTGGCGCTGGTGCTGGCCCTGGGACAGCGCGACGGAATGGGGCTGGACGCCTTCGCCCTGGCCGCGGCCTCCTGGGCTCGGGTGCCCAAGCGCCGCACCGGCGCCCGATCCGGAATCGCAGGGCGCCTGCCGGCGTGGGCGCCCCGCACGCGCCGGGATCCCCGGTTGGCGCCGTTGCGGCTGCCGGCCTCGGCCATCAGCGCCGACGGCGTGGTTTCCCTCGACGGGCGCGAGGCGGTTCTCATCGCCTGCACCACGGTCAACGTCCACCTGGCCTCGCAGGAGGAGCAGGACGCGGCCATCGGCGCCTTCGCCGCCGTCCTCGACTCGCTCACCCACCCGGTGCAGATCCTGCTGCAGGGCCGCAGCCTGGACCTGGCCCCCTACACGACGATGCTGCGCGACAACGCGGCCGGACTGGCGCATCCGGCGCTGGCCGAGGCCGCCCGCGCCCACGCCGACTTCCTCGACACCCTGCGCTCCCGGTGTGATCTGACCCGGCGCCAAATGGTGCTGGTGGTCACCGCCCGCCCCGGCGCGGCCGAGGGCCCGGCGCCGGTGGTGCGTATCGCCGAGGAGGTCGCCACCCAGCTCGGCGGCATCGGCGTCACCGCCCGCCGCCTGGACGGCGGATGGACCCGGTGGCTGCTGGGCGAGGCCATGGAGCCCTGGCGTGACGCGCCCGCGCGTCCCCGCGAGCCCGACGGCGACGAAGCGGAGACCTGTCCGCCCCCGTGAGGCGGGACGGGACACGCAGGCCGCCGTATCGCCCCGGATCCGCGTCTTCACCCACCACTCAGGAGGACCCGTGCGTCCCACCGCACCACATCGCGAAGGCAGCTCACGCGCGCTCGACGGACCGTCCGTCCGCCTGCATCCGCGCCGCCTGGACATCGAGGGCGCCTGCTGCCAGACCCTGGTGGTCACCGGCTACCCCCGCGAGGCCGGACCCGGCTGGGCCCAACCGCTGCTGTCCTACCCCGGCCGCGTCGACGTCGCCCTGCACATCGACCCGGTGCCCGCTCCGCTGGCCGCCACCCGGCTGCGGCGCCGCCGCGCCCGCCTGGAATCGGCCGGGCGCCTGGACGCCGAAGGAGGCCGGGTCGAAGACCCGCACCAGGCCGCGGCCGCCCACGACGCCACCGAGCTGGCCACCCGCGTGGCCACCGGGCAGGCGCGCCTGTTCCGCGTGTCCTTCTACCTCACCGTGCACGCCCGCACCGTCGAACACCTGGAGGCCGAGGTCGCCAACCTGCGGGCCCTGGCCGCCGGGCTGCTCGTGGACACCCACCCGGCCACCTTCCGCCCCCTGCACGGATGGCTCTCCACCTTGCCGCTGGCCACCGACGCCCTGGCCCAGGCCCGCACCATGGACACCGACGCCATCGCCGCCGCACTGCCCTTCGCCTCCCCGGACCTGGAAGCCGAACTCGCCTCCACCTCGGTGGTCTACGGCGAGAACATCCACTCCGGCACCCTGGTGCACTGGGACCGCTTCTCCCCGGACCTGGACAACCACAACATGGTGGTGCTCGCCCGCAGCGGCGCCGGCAAGAGCTACACCGCCAAACTCGAACTGCTGCGCTCGCTGCTGGTGGGGATCGAGGCCGCGGTCATCGACCCCGAGGACGAATACACCCGGCTGTGCTCCGCCGTGGGCGGCACCCGCATCCCCCTGGGCACACCCGAGGGCCGCATCAACCCCTTCGACCTTCCGCCGGGCGACGAGCGGGCGCTGTCCCACCGGTGCCTGTTCGCCCACACCCTGATCGCCGCCATGGTCGGCGACCTCGGCCCGCAGGAGGCCGCCGCCCTGGACCGCGCGGTCGTCACCGCCTACGCCCGCGCGGGCATCACCCGCGACCCCGCCACCTGGAACCGGCCCGCCCCACTGCTGGCCGAGGTGGTCACCGCCCTCGGCGAGGACGACGAACAGGCCGGGACGCACCTCGCAGTGAAACTGGGGCGCTACGTCACCGGCCCCGCCGCCACCCTGTTCGACGGGCCCACCACCGCACCCACCTCCACCCACCTCACCGTCTACACCCTGCGCCACCTCCCCGAAGAGGTGCGCACCGTGGGCATGCTGCTGGCCCTGGACCGCATCTGGAACCGCATCGACACCGAAGAAGCGCGCCCGCGCACCATCACCGTCGACGAGGGGTGGGTGCTGCTGCAGAACCCGATCGGCGCCCGCTACCTCTACAAACTCGCCAAAGCCGGCCGCAAACGCTGGTGCGGACTCACGCTCATCACCCAGGACGTGGGCGACGTGCTCGCCACCGACCTGGGGCGGGCGATCGTCGCCAACGCCGCCACCAGCCTCCTGCTGCGCCAGGCCCCGCAGAACCTCGACGCACTCGCCGAAGCCTTCGGCCTCTCCCACGGCGAGCGCCAGATCGTCAGCACCGCATCGCGGGGACAGGCCCTGCTGCTGTCGGGGGAGCGCCGCGCCGGGGTGTGCGCCCTGGCCTCCCCTGCCGAGGACGAGTTGGTGACCAGCGCCCCGGCCGAGGTCGCAACCAGCGCCGACGACCACGCTACGGGGGCACATCGGTCCGCGGCAGACGGCACCGGCGCCATCGAGCCGCCCGGCGACGGCCCGAGGACGACCACCGATCCCGACACAGCCCGGGGCGACGAGCACGCCGGCGAGGACAGCGACGACGCGGCCGAGCAGCGCGGATGGTGACCCCGCCCGACACCGCCGCTCTCCTGGCCGCGGCCCCGCTGCTGAGCGCTGCGACTGCGGCCGGTGCCGTGCTCTACGTCCTGGGCGTGTTCGCCGCACGGGTTCTGCGCTATCGCTGCCAGGAGCCCGGCGCCCGCGTCATCGACGTGCTCCCGCCTCCCGAAGCCACTCTGGAAGGCGCCCAGGCGTTCTGGACCCACACCCTGGGCCTGCTCAAACCCCGATGGCAACGGATCTTCCTGCAACCCCACCTGGCCTGGGAATACACCGCCTCAGCCGCCGGTATCGGCATCCAGATCTGGGTGCCCGGCACCGTCCCGCCCGGCGTGGTCGAACGCGCCGTCGCCGCGAGCTGGCCCGGCGCCACCACCCGCACCCGTGCTCCCGCCCCGGCCGTGCGCCCCGGCGCCCAGCACACCGGCGGATGGCTCACCCTGGCCCGCAACGACGCCTACCCCCTGCGCACCCGGTTCAGTGACGACCCGATGCGCGGCCTCCTCGGCGCGCTGGGCGACCTGGAACCCGGCCAGCGCGTGTGCGTGCGCGTCTGCGCCCGCCCCGCCAGCGGGACCCGCGCCCACCGCGCCCGCCAGACGGCCGCCCGCATCCGCGGCGCCAGCACAACCGACCTGCTCGCCGACGCCCTCGCCCCCACCCGCGGCCGCAACAGCGCCACCTCGCCGGACGCGGGCGACAACATCCGCCAGATTCTGGCCAAAGCCAATGCTCCCCGCCTGGCCTGCCAGGTCAGCTACCACCTGACCACCGACACCGACGGCCCGCCGGCCGCCGAAGCGCTGCGCGGGCGCGCCCACGGAACCGCCGCCGCCTTCGCCACCCTCACCTCGGGAACCAACCATCTGAAGCGCCGCCGCATGACGGCCCCGGCCGTGTGGCTGGGGCGCCGCTACCTCTCCCGCGGCTACCTGCTCAGCACCGACGAACTCGCGGCGCTGGCCCACCTGCCCACCGACACCGCGGTGCCGGGCCTGCCCCGGGCCGGAGCCCGGCGCATCGCCCCCACCCCGGCGGTTCCCACCGGCGGCGAGGCCACCCGGGTGCTCGGCGACGCCGACGCCGGGAGCCCACGCCCCATCGCGCTCGGGGCGCCCGAGGCCCGCCAGCACACCCACATCCTCGGTAAAACCGGCTCGGGAAAATCCACCCTGATCGCCAACCAGGTGCTGCAGGACGCCCACGCGGGCCGGGCCGCACTGGTCATCGACCCGCGCGGCGACCTCGTCACCGACGTCCTCGCCCGCCTGCCCGCAGAGGCCGCGGACAAGGTGGTGCTGTTCGATCCCGACGACAACGCCGTCCCGCCCCGCCTCAACCTGCTGCACGGCGGCGACCCCGACTTCATCGCCGACTCCGTGGTCGGCATCTTCCGCCGCATCTACGCCCACTCCTGGGGACCGCGCACCGACGACATCCTGCGCGCCGCCACCCTGACCCTGACGCGCGCCCGCGACCCCGAGCTGACGCTGGGCGACATCCCGGCGCTGCTGTCCGACGACGCCTTCCGCCACGACACGCTCGCCGGCCTCGGCGGCGGCCACGACGCCCTGCACGGGTTCTGGCGCTGGTACGACACCCTGCAACAACCCGCCCGGGCCACCGTCACCGGCCCGGTACTGAACAAACTCCGCACGGCGCTGCTGCGGCCCTGGGTGGCCCAGGTCATCGCCTCCGGGGCCTCCACCATCGACCTGGGCGAAGCCTTCGGCAGCGGCGGACTCGTGCTGATGCGGCTGCCCAAAGGCACCCTCGGCGAAGACACCGCCAGCCTCATCGGCTCCATGGCCCTGGCCGCCACCTGGCAGACCGTCACCGCCCGAGTCGCCTGCCGCGAGTCACAGCGGCCGGACCTGGCGGCCTATATCGACGAATGCCACAACTTCCTGAACCTTCCCGGGTCGCTGGCCGACATGCTCGCCGAAGCCCGCGGCTACCGGCTCGGGCTCACCCTGGCCCACCAGGCCCTCGACCAACTTCCCGCCGAACTGCGCAAGGCGCTCTCGGCCAACGCCCGCACGAAGATCTACTTCACCTGCTCACCCGAGGACGCCGACCGCCTCGCCGAGCACACCACCCCCGAACTCGGCTCCCACGACCTGGCCCACCTGGGTGCCTACCAGGCCGCGATCCGCCCTCTGGTCGGCGCCCGCGAACAGGCGGCCGCCACCCTGCGCACCCGCCCCCTGCCGCTGCCCGAGCCCGGCCGCGCCACCTCCATCCGCCACGCCGCCCGCCGCCACAGCGCCGAGTACTGCCCGCCGACCGACCCGGGGGACTTCTGATGACCACCCACACCCGCACCGAAACCGAGCCCGAAGTGGCACACGATCGCCTGGCCGAGCTGGCGCGCCTGCTCACCGACCGCGACCGCGCCATCGTGGCCGACGTGGGCGACCACCGCGTCATGACCACCCACCACCTGGCCCGCCTGCACTTCACCGGCCCCGACACCTCCCGGGCACGGCGCCGCCTGGCGGCCCTGCACCGCTACGGCCTCCTCGACCGGTTCCGGCCGATACTGCCCCCGCCACGGGGCACGGCCCCATGGCACTGGGTGCTGGCCGCCGCAGGCGAACACGTCTACGCCGACATCCACGAACTCGACCAGCCCGCCCGGCGCCCCGGAAGCCGCATCCGCCTGGCCAACTCCACCCACCTGCACCACACCCTGGGGCTGGCCGACTGCTACACCGCCTTCCGCGTCGCCGAACGCCGCGCGCCCGGCGCCGAACTGGCGCGGTGGCGCACCGAAGCCGACTGCGCCCGCCGCTGGGGCCGCCACATCCGCCCCGACGCCTACCTCCGCTGGCACCAGCACGGCCGGGGGCTGGAGGCCTTCCTGGAATACGACAACGGCACCGAGCACTATCCGCAGGTCGTGCGCAAACTGCGCGGCTACACCGACCACGCCCGCGCCCACCGGCGCACCGCCCACATCCTCTTCGTCGCCCCCACCCGCACGCGCACGGACCGTCTCGCCGACGCGCTGGCGCCCCACACGAGCGACCGCGTCGTCGTCCATGTGACCACCGCGGACCTGCTGCAGCGCGAGGGTCCGGAGGCGCCGATCTGGCGCCCCGCCCACGAGGACGCCGCCGAACCCCTGCACGCCATCGCGACCTGACCCGCCCCGGGCCCGCCACCACGCCGACGAGGGGAGCCACCGGGGTGCTCAAAGCCGCGATCGCCGCCACGGCGAGTGTGCTGATGCTGCCGGTGCTGCTGGCGACCATGGCCACCGGCGCCGCCGACCGCGGCCGGGCACCGGATCGTGTCGCGGGGATCGACCCGATCGTCCTCGACGCCTACACCCGCGCCGCCGCCACCCTGGCGCCCGAGTGCCCCGGACTCACCTGGGCCGTGCTCGCCGGCATCGGCTCCGTCGAATCCGACCACGCCACCGGACACGACATCGCCGCCACCGGCGACATCACCCCGCCCGTCATCGGCCCCCGCCTGGACGGCACCGGCGCAGGCGGCAACACCACCCCGCACCACGACACCGACGACGGCCGCTGGGACGACGACGCCACCTACGACCGCGCCGTCGGCCTCACCCAGCACCTGCCCGCCACCTGGGCCCGGCGCGGACGCGACGCCGACGACGACGGCGCGGCCGACCCGCACAACGCCTACGACGCCGCTTTGACCACCGCCGCCGGACTCTGCCGAAGCGACACCGGCGGCGGCGTCGATCTGGCAGACCGTGACCGGCTTCGTGGAGCGCTGTTCGACTACAACCGCTCCGAGGCCTACGTCGACGAGGTCCTGGCCGAGACCGACCGCTACACCGCCCTCGGACAGGTGGCGACGGGCAGCGGGGAGGGCAGCGCCCAGGGTCGAGCCGCGGCCGAGTGGGCGCTGCGCCAGGTCGGCAAGCCCTACGTCTGGGGCGGTACCGGGCCCGACGGGTTCGACTGCTCCGGCCTGGTCATGCGCGCCTGGCAACATGCCGGCATGGACATCCCGCGCGTGACCACCGACCAGTACCGCATCGGCCCCCCGGTACCTGTGGACCACCTGCAGCCGGGCGACCTCCTCTTCTACGACACCGGCGGTCCAGGCTCGGCACCGGCCCACGTCACGATGTACGTCGGCGACGGAAAGATGGTCAACGCGCCTTCGACCGGTAAGACCATCCGCGTGGAACCGGTGAGCTCGGACTACTACAGCCCCTTGCTGATGGGGATCCGCCGACCATGACAGAGCCGCTCGGCCAACGGCTGAAGGGCTTGCGCCTCACCTACGAGGAACCTGTGGCGGTCGGCTCATGCCAGTCGAATGCCACACGGGTGTGGTGCTTGTCGATCACCGGCCCGGTAGGAAGGTTCGCGTCGGCCGCGGGCCACACCTCGATGCGCGGCCCATCGCCGCCGCGCTGATCCACGTTCCAGGCGCGCACCAGGTCCACGACCCGGGCGGCGAAGGCGCCGCGGTCGGGCCCGAGTGCGTGCACCCCCAACTCCGTCGACGACGGATCCCCCTCCGCATCGCGGTGCACGACGTAGGCCAGGCTCCGGCCGTCGTCTGCGACGGCCGCCATCGCACACGTCGGGTTCCGCGGCACCACCGGTCCCGTGTCCAGCTCGGGATCCACCGCCATGCTGCAGAACCCGGGCAGGTAGGAGGCCAGGTACAACTGCAGCGTGCCGATGTCCTCCCGGGCGCCCACGGCCACTCCGGACCAGGTCTCCTCGCGTGCGGTGGCGATGGTCTCCTCCAACCCGTGGGCTCCGGGCACCACACCGTCGTCGAAGCTTAGACGCACCGCCTCAGTGCCGAGCGGGCGCAGGACTTCGTAGGCGTGGGTGCCGGCGCCCTGAATGGGCACGAAACCGCACACGTGGGCCGAGTCGCTGACCAGACGGTCGCCGCTGGGCTCGAAGGCGATGGAGCGCGTACGTGTGCGCATGCGTAGCGGAACGACCAGCCGCCCTTTGGGAGTGAGTTGCTCGGCCCAGGCGGGTGGGATGTCCCAGGTGCCGACCGTGACCAGGATCCGGTCGAACGGGGCGTGCTCCGGCGCGCCGTGCTCGGCGTCGTCGGTGACGACGTGTACCCGGTCCCCGTAACCGTTTGCCGCCAGCAGTTCGCGGGCGCGGGCGGTGACCTCGGGGTCGATGTCGAGGGTGGTGACCGCGCCGTCGGATCCGACGATCTCGGCGATGAGCGCGGCGTTGTAGCCGCCAGAGCCGATCTCCAGCACCCGCATGCCCGGCTCCAGGCGCGCCTGCTCCAGCATCCTCGCCTGAATGTGGGCCGCCGAGACCGAACTCAGCGAGGTGCCGTCCTCCGCGCGCTTGGTGACCACCGCCGTGAACGGATCGTAGGCCTCTTCGAGGTCGGCCTCGGGAATGAACGCATGCCGCACGACGCGGCGCATCGCCTGTTCGATCTCGGGCGCGGTGATGGTTCCGTAGTCGACGATCTCGTCTACGAGCTGATCACGCAGCTGCCGGGCGCGGTCCGAATCGGTCATATAGCTTTCCTCTCGGCGGTTCGGGGCGTATGGGGACGTAGGGAAGGGCTCAGACAGCAGCGGTCCTCTTGCTGATGCCGAGCCGAACTCCAGGCGGTGAAAGCTCACGTGCCTGCGCGAACGCCTCTGCGTGCAGTAGTCGTGGCTCTCTTGCGCTCCCTGCCCCGGCCTGCCTCGGGTCGTGGGGCGGGATCTAGAGTGGCGTCCATGCGTGCCACCCAGTGGAAAATCCATGGCACACGCCTGGTCGACGAGAACCGCCACATCCGGCTGTCCACGATCGACGTGGAATTGCCCGACGGCACTAGGTTTACGCAATACGCTGCGAAAATGCCGCCGGCTGCCATGACACTGGTGGCCGACGACGAGTGGCGGGTCCTGCTCATGTACCGCCACCGCATCCTCATCGACCGGTGGGTTTGGGAACTGCCCGGCGGTTACGTCGACCACGCCGAGGACATCCCCGCTGCCGCGGCGCGCGAAGTCGAGGAGGAAACCGGGTGGCGACCGCGATCGATGGAGGAGCTGTGCACGTTCCAGCCCGCCATCGGCAGCGTGGACCAGCCTCAGCTGATCTACCTCGCCCGCGGTGCCGACCGCACGGACACCGCGCCGGACGTGAACGAAGCCGAGGACGTCGGCTGGTTCGGGCTGGATGATGCGGTCGAAATGATCGACCGGGGCGAGATTGTCGGGGCGTCGACGGTCGTGGCCCTGTACCGGGCGCTTAGCTTGCGGTGACCGACTGCATCCGCTCAGAGAACTCGGCGACCGGCTGGGACACGAGCCCGCAGGGCCGCCGTCGGCTTCTCCGAAAGGTTCTGAGTTCAGGGGGTTTCCTGGTCGCTATCGAATTCGAGGTTGTGCAGCGCTGCGAGGATGTCGTGGAGGTCGATGTCGGTGCGGTCCTTGAACGGTTCCCATGCTTTGAGAGCGTCGGCGATCGCGGTGATCGCGCCGGGAGGCAGTCCGGATTCGTCGAGTGCCTGGGCGGTATCGCGCATCTCCGGCTCCCAGCGCCACGCGCGGCCGGCCAGTGCGGGCAGCTTTGCGGGGTCGGATGCGGGATGTGCCCACCCCTCGACGCTGTCGGTCAACGCCTCACCCACCCCGTAGTCGGCGGCCAGGGCATGACCGAGGGCGGCGAGCATGCGGGAGCCCTTTTGCACCGTGGATTGCGCCATCTTCAATCCGGAGGCCCGGCCAACCTGCGGTCCGAGTGCATGGAACTCCACCGCCGTGTCGGCGAAGGAGTCGCCGATCCGGCTGAGCAGGTCTTCGGGGCCGGAAGCGAAGAATCGGGTCGGTACGGCAGGGGTGCGGTCTACGGGAGGCGGCCCGATGACGCAGGCATCCACAACCTGGGAATGGGGCAGCTTCGAGGCGATGGCCTCCACTCGTCCGGGCCGTATCGCATTGGCCTCGACGTAGACGCCGTCGAAGCCCTCACGCTGGACGGCGTCGGCGGCGGCTTCCGCCTGGGCCGGTGGTACAAGCGAGAGGACCACTTCGCTGGTCTCGACGAGCTCCGCCAACGATCTGGGTTCCAGTCCCGCTTCCTCGGCTCGACGCATGGACGTATCGCTGCGTCCGTCCGGGCACCATAGGACGCGGCATCCATTCGAACGAAGCTGTGCCGCGACTGCGGCGCCCATCTGCCCGGGGTGGAGCAGGCCGATCGTGCTTGTCATGCGTTGACCTCCGCTCGGGGGAGACTCTGTCGGGAGTACTCGATGTAGTCGTACAACTCGTCTCGGACGTCCCGCAGCGGCTTAACCGCCCGGCACGAGGGCTGGTCCAGGATCGCGGTCAACTGCAGCATCCGCAGCACGATGACCTCGATGCGCCTGTCCTCCATCGCTGAGAAGACAGGCCGCAGATCCGTGGCGATGCCCTCATACTCACCACGCAGAATCCGTGCGGTGGCCAGATCGAGGCGGGCGAGGCTCATCTCTCCGCTACGCCGACGCGTATCGGAGTCGGTCGCGTCATAAGGACGACCGTCTCAGCAAGCGATGAGCGCGTGCGAACCGTCCGACCATGCCCGCGGAGGCTTAGTAAGCGGCGGCCATCTCCGCTTCGGATAGCCGCCGTTGGTCGGATCCGAAGGGATACGGAGCGGAGTTCGGCTTCAGCACGAGCCACGCACAAGCGAGCGGGGCCGCTTGGTGACTGCGCTGACCGACGGAGCCCCGGCGGGGAGGTTCCTACACTGCCCTCATGGCCGCTTCCCGCACGCTGTATCTGGTGGTCTCGGCCGCTCCCGCGCCCGAGGGCATCGCCGATCTGGTGGAACTCCTGCAGGACCAAGGGTGGGAAGTCGTCGCGCTATCGACTCCCACCGGAACGAACTTCCACGACCCCGCGGAGCTGGCGAGTCTGACGGGGCATTCTGTGCGCGTGGATTACCGCATGCCCGGCACCGGCTCGCCCATGCCCAAGGCCGACGCGGTACTGGCGTGTCCTCTCACGTTCAATTCCGTGAACAAGTTCGCTCAGGGCATCACCGACAACATGGCGATCGGGCTGTTGTGCGAGATGACCGGCTACGGGGTACCGACCCTGGTGGTACCGCATTGCAAACCCCAGCTCGCCGCCCACCCGTCGTTCGGCCGCTCCCTCCAGACCCTGAGCGAGATCCCCCGCGTGACGATCCTGTTCGACCCCGATGCCCCGTACCACCGACGCATGCCGACCTGGAGCCGTGTCACCGACACCCTGAACGATATGACTCCCTGAGGAGGCCAGCCGTGGACGCAGCCACGCGCGGGCAGACCATTCGGCGCGCCCGCAAGCGCCGCAACCTTTCCCAGGCCGCACTGGCCGGACTCGTCGGCCGCTCCGAGTCGTGGCTCTCACAGGTCGAGCGTGGAAAGCGCAAGGTCGACTCACACGAAGCCCTCACGCGCCCGGCCGAAGTCCTGCGCATCGATATCCGCGATCTGACAGGCGACGAGGCATCCGACCGCATCGGCGCACGCTACGCCTGGTAGGCCCCGGTCAGCGGTAGGTGCTCCAGCGGGTCCGGGTGTCGTCGGCACG
Source organism: Streptomonospora salina (assembly GCF_014204715.1). Taxonomy (NCBI): domain Bacteria; kingdom Bacillati; phylum Actinomycetota; class Actinomycetes; order Streptosporangiales; family Nocardiopsidaceae; genus Streptomonospora; species Streptomonospora salina. The sequence continues at coordinate 2,405,624 of NZ_JACHLY010000001.1, read as the reverse complement.
CAGTGTGCGGTAGCGGTGCTCCCATTGCTCACGCAGCCCGGGGTTGCTCACCAGGTTCGGAAGCACCGAGGTGACCAGCTGTAGCTCGCGTACTCGCCGCAGTGTCGCGAAGCCCGGCCAATCCATGACGTCGAAGCCGTAGCCGGCCGCCAGTGGCGTGTGCGCGTCCTCGGCGTAGTCCATACGCACTTTGCCGACGGCCGCGGGCGTGAGGTCCCATTCGCGCGGCCCGACGCTGACACTGTCGAAATCGCAGATTACGGGGCCGTCTGGACCGGGGATGAGATTGCCGACGAAGGCGTCGCCGTGGATGGCGCCGGGGTGCAGCGCGTAGTCGAGCCGGGTCAGCTCCGCGTCGAGTTCGTCGCAGCGGGAACGGAGCCAGTCCCGGTCCCCGGCCGGTAGGCCTTCGGCGTCGTCGATCCGGCGGCGGAACTTGGGTACCGGGTCCCACCGCGGTAGGTCGAACGCGGGCGGGGGAAGGCTGTGGATCCGGTGCAGGATGCGCCCGAGGTCCGCACCCCCGGGCGCGGGGCCGCTCGGTTCGGTGTAGTGCCAGAGAGTCGCGGCGTGGACGCCGACCATGACCGGTTGCTCGACGCCGGGCAGCAACCGCACGGCGGGGACCTCGTGTTCGGCCAGCCACCGGGCGACGTTCACGACGGTGGTGGCACGGTCCCGCACCGGGGCGGACCCCGCGATGCGGACCACGACGGAGTCGGCGGGCAGTACGAAGGCGGCGTTGTTGGTGAACTTGATGAGGCGTGCGCCGCGTGGGTCCAGCCCCGCTGCGGCGCACACCTGAGCGAGGATCTCGCTGAGCCGCTCCCTTGTGAGCGCGTCGTTCTCCGGGAATGTCGTATTCGGAGTCGTCATGCTAAGTGGAGCGTAGCAATCCGGTCGGCCAGTTCGGCTGGCTCCCCGCGGGATCGCGCGGCCCGTGCCGCCCGCTCGACGGGCGCCAGTCGCTGGGTGACGCGACGTGACCGGAGGCGTCCGGCCACGTCGGCGGCTTGGTGGCCGACCGCGACACCCTCGTCGATGTCGCCTTGGGCCAGGTGGGCGGTTGCGAGTGCGGATTGCTCGAAGGCCTTGCTGCGCTCCATGTCGGCATCGCGCATGTGCAGGCCGCGCAGGAGGTTCTCGGTTGCTCGTGCCTGGGATCGGGGCGTCTGCGTTGTGAGGGATACGCTCGCCACCCCGGTCATCGCGTAGATATCGGCTTCGCAGAAGAAGCGGACCCAGGAAGGGGCGTGGGTGGGGTCCGCGCGTGTGAATTCGTCCTGAGCTCGTTGCAGCGACTGAAGTGCGCCGTTTTCGTCGTCGAGCAGCGCCAGGGCCCAGGCCTCGTTGGCGCACAGCAGGGAAACCGTTAACGTGCAGGAGCTGTTCTGGGCCTCCAGCTGGCCGAGCTGGAAAAAACGCAGGGCATCCTGGTAAGACCCTTGATGCAGGTAGAGGCGTCCTGTCCGATAGAGGATGTTTGCCGATAGCGACGGCGCTCCGGAGCGTTTCGCCTCCACCAGTGCGTGAGCGAAGTACCGGCGGGCGCTTCCGTGGGCTCCGGTGTCGAAGGCCGACCAGCCGGCCAGGTTGTACAGATCCGCCAGGGCGACACGCAGGCGATGGGACACATCAGGGTCGCCCTCGGCCTGCGTGTACCGCCGGGCTCGCTCGAGGTAGGCGGCGATGGCGTCCATGGCAACTCCGCCTCCGTAGCGGTAGTCGGCAGCACGCACGATCTCGGTCATCGCCTCCAGGTGCTCGACGTCGGCGTCCTCGACCCTGCCCGGGATCGAAGCGGTATCAGGCCCTTCCGGCGCCTCGAAGTCGCCATCGACGATGCCGACCGTGATGTGGGCGGCATGGGCGAGCAGCCACCTCGGTTCTTCGGAGTCGTCCTCGTTTGGAACGCCCCGGTCGGCGACCGGGGCCCGCCCAGGAACTACGGTTTCGCCGAGGTGTGGGGCGTGGCGTGCAGCATCGTCCCCCAGCCGACGGAGCGCGTCGCGGACCTTGGTCGCGTTGTGCACAGGGCGGCCGGCTTCGAGTTTCGAGACGGTGCCCTGAGCCAAGCCGGAGCGCCGGGCAATGGCTTCTTGAGTGAGCTTGGTATTGGCGCGCAGCGATTGGATGACCGCGACGATGTCCTGTTCGGAGACGGCGCGGCGAACGTCGCTGCGCTTCCAGAACTCCTCGGGGACGCATCCGCACCCATGCCTACCGCAGTTTCCGCAGACCACAGCAACGACTCCCCTCTCCCTTGTCGAATATTCCGCGGGAATACTGATTATTCCACGGAGAATAGATATTCGAGCCCTTCCGCGGAAGACTGGTTTACATGACGCCGGAAAAGTTCTCGGTGGAGTCCTTGCACCGCCTGCGTACTGAGTATCCAGGGTGGGACATCCGCTTCCACTCCGCCCCTCACACACCCGATGCAGGGCTGTTCGTAGCCAGCCTCGTACCGGCGCCCGGACTTCTGAAGGGCCTTCTGACCACTGCCGCTCCGACGGAGGAGGAGCTCCGTCGGAAGCTGGAGGTGCACGACCGTGTGGCGCGGGCGATCGCCGATGCCGCAAGCGCGGCCCTTGGAGAACCCGCCGAGGTGCCCGAGGTGGTTGTGCAGCTGCGGCGGCGACATCCCCTGTGGCGGATCCGCTACGAGGCGGGGCTTGGTGGTGGGGGCCGGTTCGTGGCTACCCGCGTTCTGACGGCCGAGTTAGTGGTCCTGGGGCTGCTGGAGGCCGTAGTCGCCGACGACGCCACCGATCTCGCCCACCGCTTGGCCTACCAGGACGCCCTCACCCTCGGCGCGGCAGCACTGACCGACGCCCCCACTCTTGCCTGCGCCGACGAGCCGACCGCCGTCGCCGACCTGGTCGCCGGTTGCGAGGAGCTTCTGCGCCGCGCCGCCGGAAGCCTCTGAGGCCGCGCCACCCCCGGAACCAGGCCAGGTGCCCTCGACCGCCCCCTCTCTCCCGTGCGAAAGCGACTCCCCCATGACGTCGGCCCCGGACCCCCCACCGCCACCGCCGCTGTTGCGGCTGGACGATCCCGCCCTGGACCTGCCCACCGCCCTCGACACCCTGCCTGAGGAGCACTTCCAGCGCGGACTCATCCCCGTCGAGCTGGAACAGGGCGTGCCCGCCTGGCTCATGATCACCCTGGACTGCCTCCAGCGCGTCCTCAAAGACGAACAGCGCTACGCCCGCGACCCCCGCGCCTGGCACGACCTCTGGAACGGCACCATCCCCGCCACCAGCCCGCTGCAGGCGCTGTATCCGCCGCGGCGAAACGCCCTGTCGGTCGACGGCGCCGAACACACCCGGCTGCGCGAGGCCGTGACCGGGGCACTGGAGGACGTCGCGCTGTCCCGCGTCCCCCACCAGGTCAGCGAGACCGCCGACCTGATCGTCGACGGGTTCTGCACCCGCGGCGAGGCCGACGTGGTCTCCGAATACGCCTCCGTGCTGCCGCTGCTGGTGCTGTGCCGCCTGTTCGGCATGGACCAGTCCGCGGGGCTGCGGGTGGGCATGGCCATGCAGCGCCTCTGGGACGGCCAAGCCGACGCCGGCCACGCCCACCACCAGCTCCAAGACCTGCTGATCGGCCACGCCGCCCACCGCCGCGCCCACCCGGGCCGCGACATCACCACCGGCATGATCACCCGCGGCCTCGACGACGAAGAGATCCGCGACCAGCTCGCGCTGATCATGGCCGCCGCCCACGACCCCATCGCCCACACCGTCACCAACACCCTCGCCGACCTGCTGCAGACGTCGCGGCTGCACATGGTCGGCTCCACCTGGCTGATCAGCGAAACCCTCAACCACGGGATCTGGCACCACCCGCCCCTGGAGACCCTCGTCGGCCGGTTCCCCACCGTCGACGGCCTCGAACTGGGCGGCTACCGGCTGCGCCGGGGCGACTGCCTGGTCATGGGCTTCGGCGCCGCCCAGCGCCACCAGCTGCGCACCACACCGCCCGGACCCTCCAACCGGGCCTACCCGGTGTTCGGCATGGGCCCGCACGGCTGCCCCCGGCTGGGCCGCGACATCGCCCTGTCCACCGCCCAGACCGGGGTCGAGCGCCTCCAGCAGCGCCTGCCCGACCTGCGCCTGAGCCAAGAACCCGCACAACGGCGCGCCTCCACGGTCATCGCCGGACGCCGCGCCCTACCCGTCACCTTCACCCCCGCCCGCCCCCTCACCGCACCCGCCGCTACACACCAGGAGAACCCGTGGAATCCCTCCCCCGCCCCACGTCGCGCATCCGCCTCGAACTCGACGACCCCGCCACCAACACGCAGCGTCTTCGCGAAGCTGGCCCGGTGGCTGCGGTCGAGCTAGCCGGCCTGCACCTGTGGGCCGCCAGCGGCGACGAGGCCCTGCGCACCGTCCAAGGCGACACCAGCGGCACGTTCCTGCGCGGCGCCGAGAACTGGCCCGCCCTCCAGCGTGGCGAGGTGGATCCCGCGCACCCGCTGGTGGCCCTGGTAGGCGACCTGCGCAGCCTCCTCGCCCTCAACGGCACCGACCACGAACGGATCCGCCGACTCCTGCGCCCGGCCTTCACCCCGGCCGCCGTCAAACACCGCCGGGGCCAGATCGAGGCCGTCACCGACCGCCTCCTCGAGGGGATGGAAGCCGCCGGGCCGCGGGTGGACCTGCTGGACTTCGCCTGGCAACTGACCGTGGAGGTGTTCCTCGACCTGTTCGGACTCGGCCCCGAGCACGCCGAACGCTTGAGCGACATCACCACCCGCGCCTTCGCCCTGAGCGACCCCGGCGTGCACGCGGAGGCCCGCGCCTACATCGCCGACCTGCTCGACCACACCCCGCCTGAGGCCGCCGGCGGCGACCTGCTCTCCCTGCTGGCCGCGTCCCACCGGGCGGGCGACGTGTCGCGCGCCGATGCCGTCGACACCTGCTACCTGCTGATCGTCGCCGGCTTCGACACCACCCTGGGCGCCCTACTCAACGCCGCCCAGGCCCTGGCCACCCACCCCGACCAGCGCGACCTCGTCCTGACCGGGCAGGTGGGCTGGTCGCCGGCGATCGAGGAGTGCCTGCGCCGCTACAGCTCCGTGGCCACCCTGCCGATCTGTTTCACCACCCGCGAGGTCGAGCTGTGCGGCACCGAGCTGCCCGCCGGGGCCGGGGTGCTGCTGGGCATTTCCGCCGCCGGACTCGACCCCCACCGGTGGAACGACCCGGAAACCTTCGACGTGACCCGCAACCCCAAGGGGCATCTGGCCTTCGGCCACGGGCCGCACCTGTGCCTGGGCGCCCACCTCGCCCGCCTGGAGCTGGAGACCGCCCTCTCGCGCCTCTTCGCCCGCTTCCCCCACCTCGCGGTGGCCGGCGAGGTGCCGCCGCTGCCCAGCTTCATGATCCGCCGCCCCGCCAGCCTGCCCGTGGACCTGACCCCCGGCGCCACCCGAGCCGCCTGACCGCTTGCAACCTCCAACTGCTGACATGACTGTCCCGACGCACTACCCGCCCCCTTGGGAAAGCCGATGACATTCGACGATCTCGCGCCCAGCGCAGTCGCCGGTTTCACCACCACTCAGGCGACCCCGGCACGCATTTACGACGCCCTGCTTGGGGGCAAGGACAACTACGCCCCGGACCGCGAGGCCGCTGGGCGAATCAAAGAACGCGAGCCAAACGCCGAACTGGTCGTCCACGCCAACCGCTACTTCCTGCGCCGAGTCGTGAGCTACCTCGTCGGCGAAGCCGGCATCCGCCAGATCATCGACCTGGGCTCCGGATTGCCTGAGCAGGACAACGTCCACCAGGTCGCCCAGGACCTCGCCCCCGAAACCCGGGTCGTCTACGTGGACAACGACCCGATCGTCCTGGCCCACGGCCGAGCCCGCCTGGCCGACAACCCCAATACCACAGTCGTCACCGCCGACCTCCGAGACACGTCCGCGGTGCTGCACGCCCCGGAAACCCGCCACCTGATCGATCTCACACAGCCATGGGCACTGCTGGCGATCGCGGTCTTCCACTTCGTTCCCGACGACCCCCGCAACATCGTCGGCGCCTACCGGGCCCACATGCCCCCAGGCAGCCACCTGGCGGTAAGCCATCTATCCCATGACGCCACCACTCCCGAGGTTGCCCGAGAGATCACCCGCATCTACCAGGACGCCACCGCGCCGATGGTCCTGCGCGCCCACGCGGAAGTCACTGCCATCTTCGAGGGAATGGCGCTCGTACCGCCGGGACTGCCGCTGATCATGAACTGGCGCCCGACGGGCCCGCCCCGCGAGCCCGAGCGCGCATGGCTCTACGGCGGCGTGGGTCACCTCCCCGAACGACGCCACGATGCGGGCGACGTGCGGTGAGGCCGAGCGGCGCCATGACCTCACGGTCTCCCTGCAACCGCTTCCTCCATGCCCCCGTCCCGGACGCTGTCGCATGTTCCACCACCGGCCGTGTTGAAGCTCTCGCGCTTTCGTCAAGGGCTTCCCGGAGATCAGACGGCGTTTCCGCCAACGGTCCTCCTCGCAGAAAGGACATCATGCTTGCCGAAGCCAGTGACACCGCGCGACGCACCGTCCTCATCACGGGAGCTGCCGGCTTGATCGGGGTGCCTGTCGTACGAACGCTGCGTGCACGCGGATTCCGTGTCGTAGCGGTAGATGACGGCAGCGCAGGCACGTTCGACCGACTGGACGAGTTCGCCGGATGCGCGGAGTTCAAGCCCGAAGCCCTCGACATACGCGAACGCTCCCAACTCATCGAACTCGTGGCGGCCGAACGCCCCTGGGCTGTCGTGCACCTTGCTGCGCGGCACTTCATCCCCGACTGTGACGATGCGCCCGCCGACACACTGGCGGTCAACGTGCTGGGCACCCAGCACCTATTGGACGCATGCGCGGCTCATCCACCGCAGAGGCTGGTATTCGCGTCGACCGCCGACGTCTATGCCCCGAGCGATATCCCGCACCGGGAAGACGACCCTGTGGATCCTCAGGGTGTGTACGGCTTGTCCAAGCTATTCGCTGAAAGGCTGATACAGGACCAGGCGTCCCGGCTGGGCACATGCACTGCAGTGATCGCCCGGCTCTTCAACGTCTACGGCCCCGACGACCCTCATCCCCACCTGCTTCCCGAAGTCCTTCGACAGGCGGAACTCGGAAAGACTCTCCGCCTCGGCGACCTGAACACATCCCGCGATTTCGTCTACGCGGCAGATGTCGCCGACGCCCTGACGGTGCTCCTGACGACCGCGTGTTCCGGTGTCTTCAATGTCGGAACGGGAGTTACGGCCACAGGGCGCGAGCTGGTCGAGCTGGTGTCCAGCCTCACCGGACGATCGTTGGAGACACGGGTTGGCCCCGAGCGACTTCGACCCCACCTCCGGCCCGTGTCCTGTGCCGAGCCGGAACGGCTTCGCCACATGGCGCCATGGTGGCCACGAACACGTCTGCGGGCGGGCATCGGGCAGATCGTCACGGCGGACCTCCATTCCTTCCCGGAGGATTCGGAAGGCGGGGCCTCGTGAGCGCGCCGGTTCCCAAACTCGTGTTTCTGCTGGATACTCCCAACATCCGGCGCGGGCGGGCGCTGGCGGGTACCCCCGCCCGTGTCCTTGCCCTCGCCGAACACAGCTCTCGCTCGGGTGCTGACGTCACGATGATGCTGTGCGACCGCGGCGCGGACTATGGAACAGAAGTAGATTGGCCGTTCGACGTAGCACTCGTCCATCCGACTGACTTCTACAATCCCACTGCGCTTGCGGGGGTGGCCGCACGACGGGGAGCGGATTTCCTCGTCCTCTGCGAGGCGGAAGCTCTCGTGGCCATGGGCCGAAGGCTGGCTGGAATGCTCGACGCGCGGCTGGTCTATGACATGCACGACGACGATGCGGAAGTCGCGGAGACTGTTGGCGAATCACCGACCACGGTTGAGCGCCATGCGAAGACACAGGGCGCTGCGCTCGAGAACGCCGACGCTGTGATCGTCTCTACTCGGAACGAGGCCTCCTTAGCGGCCGCTGGAGGTGTTCCAGCGTCGCGGACGGCCCTGCTACCTAACGGCGCCGATCCGCGTAGAGCCTTCTACTGGGGTCCCGATGCCGACGCCTCGACGCTGGTCTTCGTCGGAAACCTGTACTACAGGCCCAACGCGGCCGCGGTCGAGGCGATCTGCGACACGATCCTCCCCTCTGTGCGCGCTGAAGGCGTCGACGTTCGGGCACGGATCATCGGCCGCGGCCCCGCCAGCCTGACCCGCAGCGACCGGGACATCGAGTTCACCGGTCGTGTCGACACCGTCAGCGAAGCGTTCGAGGCGACGACCCTCGCCCTTGCGCCGCTTACGGCCGGATCCGGAGCGAAAATGAAGGTTCTCGACTATCTGGCCGCCGGGCTTCCGGTGCTGGGCACCGATCAAGCCGTCACGGGCCTTCCGAATTGCCATCCCGGCGTACTCGTCGAGGACGACCTGCACTTGTGGCCTATGCGCATTGCCGCGCTGCTGAGGGACCCCGCACTCCTTGAGCTGATGGGGCAAGCCGGGCGTCGCTGCGTCGAGGGAGAACTGTGCTGGCCACAGATAGGCGCGGAGCTGGTCCGGCACTGTCGATCGTGGCTTGCAAGTGTCCCCTCGCAAGCCCGGGAGGTCGTCGACGAAACCGACGCAGGCGCGCCCCGCTGGCTGGCCGAGCACTCGCAGCAAGACGCCTTGGGCGAGCCGGAAAGCAGTCGGCCCAGCCAACCGCGCTGGCTCTGCCCAAGGACTCCTCAATCCCAGGAGGGCACGGATGGCTTCACGACTGCTTGATCTCGGGACATGCGTGTGCCGACTGGACGCCCCTGAGGGGGTCTGGGCTGTTATGCGTCACTACGTCAGTCCGTTCGTCGTGGCCGAGACCGGCCTTCGTTCACACCTGACAGTGGTGGTAGAGCGCGATCCCGCCGGCGTCGCCGAGGCTCGCCACATCCTCACCGCGCAGCCAGCGACTGCGGTGCGCACCAGTCATCCCCGGCAGCGTTACCGCGTCTGGACCGCCGGGAACGGCGAAACCCTGCTTCCGAACTCCGTCCCGGACCACGTGATCACCAGGACACCGGGACTCGTGAGCATCGCCGCCGAACACACCGATGTCGCCGCCACCGTCGGAACCCGTGTGGTACGCCAACTCATCATGCGCGGTGGTGAAGCCCAGGGCGGGCGCAGCGTGCATTCAGCAGCGGTGGACATCGGAGGTCGCGGGGTCCTGGTCACAGGTCATCCCGGATCGGGCAAGACCACAGTGTTCACTCACCTGATCGAGGAACACGGCGCGCACCCGGTGTCCAACGACCGGACCATCCTCGTCCCCACACACCCTGGCCGGTGGAACGCCGTCGGCGTCCCCCTGGCCGCTCGTTTCACTCCCGAGGGGATGAGCGGCTCCCCCCTCCTGGCGGGCGCGCTCGATCGTCTCGAACCCACCCGGGGGCGGCACCTCGTAGACGGAAAGGTGGAGCTCACCCCCGGGGAACTCGCCTCTCTTGTCAACCGACCGTTCGTTCCCATCGCCGAGGTCGCTTTGATCGCTGTTCTAACGCGCACGCCACCGTCGCCGATTCAAGATGAGGGCTTTCTGCGACGGCATCTCGATTTCGGCGCCGAGGACTTCTTCGCCGACGACTGGCTCGACCTGAGTCGCCAACTCGAAGGACCAACGGATACCCCAAACAGCTGCGACGAGCTGTGGGACCGGCTGGCGGGGGATGTGCCGAGGCTTTCGCTGACTTGGACGGATCCGACCGAACTGCCGAACATCGCATCGTGCATCCATACCCGGGTTCGACGGTGAGGGGATGTGTCCTGGCGGGGGTATGGGGCGCGGGCAAGACCTCGGTCTACCACCGGGCGTTGGCGCGGCTCGTCGCCTCGGGCTGCGAGTCGCTTATCGCGATGCCCCAAGCCGCGACGCTCACCACACACACTTACTCGCCCGGGGCACCGCATGAGCACGCGGACCGCATCCTCACATGGCTCGATCATGTGACCGCGTTTCTCGAAGAGAGCGACCGGCGCTTCCGGGCGAGTACGCTTCCCCAGCACCGCTTCGCGCACACCTGGGCTCCAACATGTGTGCTCGAGGGGATCGGATTCGACATGCACGTGTATGGGCTTCCAACGAGCCGATACGCGCTGGAAGACATCGAAAAGCGCCTCTCCGATCTGGGGGTGCACCTCGTACTTCTTTGGGTGCCCGAAGACCGCGTTGCTGCCCAGTGCGTAGATTCGACGCGAATTCATCGAGGACCGAAATGGTCCCGCTATTTGAACGGTTTCGGTGCCACGGATGCCGAGAGGGCTGACCACATCAGGGGTGTGCAGGCCGAGCTGCTCCGTCGGGCGCAGGAATCTCGGCTCCCCCTACATGTGATCGATACAGGCGCCCAAGATTGGGACTCTTACGCACACCGTGTCGCTGAGCTGATCATCGACCAGACGTGATCAGCTCCGCCGGATCCGACCCAGGCGTGCAGGCGTCGCACGTAGTCTTCGCGCATCGCATGGTCAGCGACTCGTGTCCAATATTCGACCCCTGTCAGTAACTCCAGGCCGGTTGCGACGGCGAGCCGTTCCGTCCAGCGACACGGCCATTCGGCAGTGCTGCGATAGCCCTCGGCGAACGCCTTCGCCCACTTCGGTCGGTCGGGGAACATCCACATCGCGGGTTTGACGAAGTCCATCACCGGGTCGACCCAGCGCAGATGCTCCAGGTCCAGGAGGAGCCGAAAGCCGCCTTCTTCATCGAGCAGAATGTTAGGCGGGTAGACGTCCAGATGGGAGACCGCCGGCTCCGCGACCGCGGACACGTCCTCCGCCATCCCGAGCAACATGCCCAAGCCCTCTTCGATCAGCGGTCCTGGAACATCAGCGACGTCTCGATAGGCCGTCCGCAGCGTCCCCACCCGATGAGCGATGACGGCATCCCAGCTTGTCGATATCGGGCTCAGACCTGTCACCGCATCGCCGAAGGCATCGACTGGAATCTGATGAAGCTGCGCCAACGCCGCGCCGGTCTCCCGCATGACCTCCAGCGCGGCTGTAGCCTCCAGGGCGGGCAACGCCTCTTCGGCGTCCATACCGGGGAGATACTCCAAGACCGTCAACGGCCGACCGGCCACCGCATCGGAGGACTCGGTGAAGGCCAGAAGCCGCGGCACCGCTACTCCATGCTCACAAACGCGGCGGTGCTCGGCCAGACGCTCCAAGCTGGCCGCTCCGCGTTGCCCCCGAAGAACTTTTCCCACGAGCTGGCCACGCGTCGACTCCAGGACCCATGACGCGTGGTTCCGGCCTTGTCGTAACGGACGGACGACGCGCACCGGTCCGAGGCCGGAAAACAGCTCTTCCACGCCCGTTGCGACAGCCTCGGCGGTAAGCTCAGAGTTCGTCACAAGCGGCAACTCTAAAGGCACCCGAAGACACGAAGGGCAGACATGAGCGCCACAACGGAGATCATCGCCCGTGCTGTCATTCGCCGGGACGGCCAACTTCTCGTGGCGCGTCAACGCACCAAGTCCTGGTCGTTTCTGCCCGGGGGCCACGTCGAGCCGGGGGAGAGGGTGGAGGCCGCCCTCGTTCGCGAGGTGCGCGAAGAGCTCGGCGCCGAAGCGAAAATCGAGCGGTTCCTCGGTGCGGTCGAACACGGCTATATCGAGGACGACGCCACCCGTCACGAGATCAACCTGGTCTTCGAGGTAGCCATCACCGACGTGGAACCCGCCAGTCAAGAAGATCACCTGGAGTTCCACTGGCTGGACGTGAATCAGCTTCCCGATGCTGACGTCCGTCCCGGTGCGCTCAAGAGTGCTCTCGTCTCTGCGGGTGACGATCCAACGCCGTTCTGGCACGGGTTGGACGGCTGAGCGGCGACGCGACTCCGGTATTCGCGGGCCTCACCGTCCCCGATGTGCCGCCACGCGTTCAGTGCGCTGCCAGGACTCGTTCCAGGGTGGCGTAGCCCGCTGGTTCCCAGGTCGGTTTGCCGCCGGGCAGCCCGAGCCGCCCGTTGCGTCCGATCCCGATCAGGCCCAGGGCGCGCAGGACGGCCCACCCGCGGGCCCGGGCGACGGTTGCTTCGTCGGTCTTCCCATAGGCGTCGAAGAACCGACGCGCCGCGCCGGCAGGCAGCAGGATCCAGGCGGCGGAAAGGTCGGTCGCGGGATCGCCCGCGCACATGTCACCGAAGTCGATCACCCCGGCGAGCGTCCCGTCCCGGACGACCACGTTCGCCGGATGCAGATCGCCGTGCAGCCAGAGCGGGGCACCCTGCCAGGCGGGGGCCGCCAGGGCCTGCTCCCAGATGTCGCGCGCGCCGCCGGCGCCCGGGTGGTCGGCGATGGCCTCGAACCAGCGGTCGGTCCCTTCGTGCAATCCGGCCAGGGGGACGCCGCGCGCGGGGTTGGTCGGTGCGTCGGCGGGTGCCGGCGCGTGCAGCGCACGGAGGAACTCCGCCAGGGTCTCGGCCGCGTCGGTGCGGGTGACCGGCGCGCGGTCGGCCGGTTCGCCCCCGACCCAGCGCGCGACGGTCCAGGTGTGCGCGAACAGGTGTGACGGTTCGCCGATCCGCACCGGGGCGGGCGTCGGCAGCGGCAGGCGGTTCGCCAGCGTCGGCAGCCACGTCTGCTCGGTGCGCAGCAGAGCGGGGGCGTGTTCGGTGCGCGGCATGCGTACGGCCAGTTCCGGTCCGAGGCGCCATAGCCGGTTGTCCCAGCCGCCGTCGACGGCTCGGAGTTCGAGTTCGGCCAGGTCGGGATGCTGGTCCCGGAGCAGCGACCGCACCAGGTCCTGTTCGGACGTGGATCCGTCCATCGACTCGCCTCCGATCGCTGCATGCGCAGGCACGTTAACACCGGTCGAGACCCAGCAGTTCCCGTCGTAACCGAATGACTCCCGATGGTGCTACCGCGATATCTGCGCAATGGGGACCAGTAGGTTTTCAGGTGATTTTGGCCCGTGGGTGCGGGTGGTCCGGATTGGACACCAGTCCCGTGTGGCCTTGCCATCAATTTCGGTCACACTGAGTTGCTGGATTTGGGTTGTGGGGGCATTGAGGGCTGGTTAGAGTCATCATTGGTTTCGGAGAGTGATCGAACGATCGCCTTGCGGATTGTGGGTGGCTCGTGCGGTTTGCCGTTGGTGCGGCGGTGTTGGGTGTCCTTGTGCTGGGGAGCGGGTGCTCGTCGGGTGAGGAGGCCGCGGAAGCGAATTCGTCGCCAAGTGTGTCGCCGCCCTCCACCGCAGAGGCCCGGGCGCTGGAGGCCTACCGCGGACTTATGACGGCTGTCGTGGAGGGCTCGCACGAAGGAGTCACCGACCACCCCGACCTCGCCTGGTACGCGAAAGGCGAAGCGCTCGAATTGGCGCAGGACTGGCTGGACGGGACCCGAGCGACGGGTGAGCCCGGCTTGAAGCCGGAGGTCGTCGAACGGGATCTGGGCGGTGATCCGCCGAGGGTCGTCATCGACGACTGCGTGGATGGCTCGGACTGGCAGATCGTGGAAGAGGACCGGGAAGGCGACCTTCCCGACTCCGATGAGCCGCGGCCCACCACCGCGACTGTGACCGAGGAACGCGGTACCTGGCAGGTCGAAAAGCTCTGGTTCGGCGAGTACGGCGAATGCGAACGCTAACCCTCGGGCGCATCGGTCTCGTACCGACTGCAGGCGCGTTTGCGGTGGTGACGGCTGTGTCTTCGGTCGCCTATGCGGATGAAGGCTTCATGGCGAAACCTGAGTGCGGGAGCGCTTCCTGTGAGATCCGCGGACGTTCGCGCGATCCGGGACGATCCGACGGTCCGGTGACCGGAAACGGGGAGCGCCCTCCTTCGCCCGACTCGGCGCAGCCGGTCGAGCCGGAGTCGCACTGCACCGAACCCGTCGACGGGATCGGCCACTGCACGACCACGATGACCTCTCCGGCGACCACCGGCGGGGGCGGTGTGGATGTGGAAGCGCTGATCGATGAGGCGCGGGCGCAGCTGGAGCTGCCGGAGCCGGCGATCGGGTCGGCGCCGCCGATGGGCGGGGACATGGTCGTGCGGTTCCCGGTGTGGCTGTGGATCGAGCCCGAGCAGTGGGAGCCGCGCACTGCGGACGTGTCGGTGGACGGCGGGTCGGCGTCGGTGACGGCCACCCCGCGCGAGGTGATCTGGGACATGGGCGACGGCACCGACGTCACCTGCTCCGGGCCCGGCACGGTGTACGACCCGGCGGTGCACACGGCCGGCGACGCGTCGCCGGACTGCGGGCACAGCTACGAACTGTCGTCGAAGAACCGGCCCGGGGCCGAGGACACGGTCCAAACCCGTGTGGTCTGGGACGTGGCCTGGGAGTCCTCGACGGGCGAGGGCGGGGAGCTGGAGCCGATGGAGACCGCGGCCGACCGCGGGGTGGAGGTGGTCGAGGTGCACTCACTGGTGGTCGAGGGCTGACCGCGCCCGTGGGGCGTGTTGGGGAGAACCGGGGGGAGGAGCGGTGGGAGTTTCCGCCGAAAAGACAGAAGGCACGCATCCGGTCACCGGACGAATGGATGCGGTCACGCGCCGGAACCGGCGGTGGGCGGTGGCCGGGGCCGGGATGGTGGCGCTGGGAGCGCTCTTGGCCGTGTCGGCGACGGCGGCCGCCGAAGACCGGGCCCGGGTGGCGGTGGCCGCACGCGACGTACCGGCGGGCCACGCCATCGGGGAAGCCGACCTGCGGATGGTGGAGGCCTCGGGCCTGCCCGAGGGCGACTTTCCCGGTACCGAGCCTGAGGACGTGGTCGGGCGCCGGGCCGCGGTGGCGCTGAAGGAGGGGACGCCGATCCCGCGTACCGCCGTCGCGGAGCAGGGCGTTTGGCCCCCGACGGATCGGGCGGTGGTGGCGGCGGAGCTGCCTGCCTCGGCGGTGCCCGAGGCCGCCGACATGGGCGCCCCCGTCGACATCGTGCTGACGGGCCGGGAACCGTCCGAGCCCGCTGCCGACAGCGACGGCGAGGGCGGCGGGCCGACCGCGCAGGAGGACGGAGTGGTCGCGGGCCGGGTGCAGTCGGTGGAGCGCTCCGGCCGAGGCGAGGAGGAGTCGACGGTGCATCTGGACGTGCCTGCAGAGCAGGCGGCGGCGGTAGCGCGGGCGGCCGGGCGCGACGAGGTGCGGCTGGCGCTGACGGCCGCGCTGGTCGCGGGAGCAAACGGGGAGGACCTGTGATCATCGGGGTGTGTTCGCTGTCGGGGGCGCCGGGGGTGACCTCGGTGGCGGCGGCGCTGGCGGCTTGCTGGCCGGTGACGCCGCTGAGTGTGCCGGTGCTGGTGGAGGCCGACGCTTCCGGTGGGGATATGGCCGTGTGGCACCGCCGCCGGGTTGAGCGCGGTCTCGGTTCGTTGGCGGCGGCCAGCCGCCGCTCGAACCCGCAGGCGGAACAGGGCGATAACCCGCTGCTGGACCACGCCGAGCAGGTGGCCGGGTGCGTGCCGACGGTGATGGCCGAAACGGCCGCGCCGACCTGCGCCTCGGCGATCTATGAACTCGCCCACCACCCGGCGCTGCTGCGCTCCGGTGGGGTGGCGGTGGTCGATGTAGGGCGGATCAGTCCGCGCACGGCCGGGTCCTATCTGCTGTGGCACGCCGACGCGGTGGTCGTGTCGGTTCGCGAGGATCCCGCCCAACTCGGGCGTCTGGCGGCGTGTGCGCCGGGTTTGGCGCGGCTGGAGGAGGCCGGGATCCGGGTGGGCGCGTGCGTGGTCGACAGGGCGCGGTGTTTCAGCGACCGCGAGATCGCCGAGCAGACGCAGATGCCGGTATGGGCGCGCATGCCCCACGATCCGCTGGGGGCGGCGTTCGTGCGGGGCGAGGCGTTGCCCGCCGGACGGGGATGGTGGGCGCGGGCGCGCGGCTGGCTGCGCGAACGCCGCGACATCACCCCCGTGGAGTGGCTGCCGCTGATGCAAGCCGCGCGCGGGCTGGCCGAGCGCCTGGAGGAACTGGGAGAGCGCACTCCCGCTTGGGAACCCACGTCTGAGCAGCGGGTCGGCGCACCTGTCGACGAGGAGAGCGCGGCCCCGGCGCCGCAGGAGCCGGTCGCGCTCATGCCCACGGCGCCCTGCCCCGTGACGGAGCAGGGGAGGGCCGCATGACCACCGTCGACGCACAAGCACCGGCCGCCACGACCCCGTTGGTCGAGCAGGTGGCCGGGGAGGTCACCGCCCGGCTGCTCGACCGAACCGGACAGGACCCGCCCAGGGCCCTCGCCACCGATGAGGAGGGGGAGTACCGCCGCCGCGTCGGCGCCATCGCCGACGAGGTCCTCGACGCCATGGCCGCCGACAGCCTCTCCCGCGGCAGCACGGTACTGACCCGCGCGCAGGAGGACGACGTCCGCGCTCACGTGGTGGCGCGGGTGTGCGGGCTGGGCGGTCTGGAGCCGCTGCTGGCCGAGCCGGGAGTGCAGAACATCCTCATCACCGGCGAGCGCGTGATCGTGGACTTCGGCGGCGGGCACCGCGAACCGCGCCCGCCGGTAGCCACGAACGACGCCGAACTCATCGGCCTGGTGCGCCGCATCGCGGCCTCCTCGGCCTCGGGGGAGCGGCGCTTCGACGCCGCCGCACCGCTGCTGTCGATGGAGCTGCCCGACGGCTCCCGGCTGTCGGCGGTGATGGACGTGGCGCGCCGGGTCGCGGTGGCCATCCGCCGCCACCCGAGCGAATCGCTGGGCCTGCACGCCCTGCAGGAGTCGGGGATGCTGGACGACACGTCGCGCGGCCTGCTGGAGGCGGCCGTGTCCGCGCGGATGAACCTGCTGATCGCCGGTGCCACCGGGGCGGGCAAGACCACGCTCCTGCGGGCCTTGGCCCTGGAGACGTTCGGCCCGTGGGAACGCGTCATCACCGTCGAGGACAGCCTGGAGCTGAACCTGGACGAAGACGCCCGCTCCGACTGCGTCGCACTGCAGGCGCGCCCGGCCAACATCGAAGGCGCCGGGGAGGTCACCCTGGCCGAGCTGGTGCGCCACGCACTGCGCATGGCGCCGGACCGGGTGATCGTGGGCGAGACCCGCGGGACCGAGACCATCGCCCTGCTGAACGCCATGTCGATGGGTACCGACGGGTCGATGGCCACCGTGCACGCCGGCAGCTCCGAGCAGGCCTTCACCAAGCTCGCCGCCTACACCGCCCAGGCGCCCGAGCGGCTCTCGCTGGAGGCCACCAACCTGCTCATCGCCTCGGCGGTGCACCTGGTCGCCCACATCACCACCGCCCCCGGCGGCCGGCGCCGCCTGGCCAGCGTCCGCGAGGTCATCGGCGCCGAAGGCGGCCAGGTCGTCTCCAACGAGATCTACCGGCGCACCGGCGACGACCCCGGTGCCCTGGTGGTGCCGCCCGGCCCGGAGCGGGCCGCGGCGCTGGCCTCCTGCGGGTTCGACTCCGCGGCCGCATTCGCCCCGACGGGAGGGACCTGGTGAGCATGCCGACCGGAATGGTGGCAGCCGCAGCCGGCGGCCTCGGCGGGGCTGGCACGGTCATGCTGGCCTATGCCGCCTCCCGCCACCGCACCACCACTGCCGCTGACGCGCGTGCTCGGCTGCGCCGGGCCGTGGGGCGCCGGTGGGGCCGGGCCGTCGCCGCAGCAGGAGCCGGGGCCGCTACGGGGGCGGCCACGGGGTGGGTCGCCGGTGCGGTCATGGCCGCGGCCGGAGCGTGGTGGCTGCCGCGCCTACTGGGCCCCGACACGGCGACCATCGCCGAAGCCGAAAGCGCTGAGGCCGTGGCCACCTGGGCCCAGCAGCTGCGCGACCTCATGGCCGCCTCGGCCGGGCTGCACCAGGCCGTGCTGGCGACCGCCCCCGTGGCCCCGGCCCCGATCCGCGCCGAGGTCGCCGCCCTGGGCCGGCGCCTGCGTAGCGGCGTCGCCATGGACGAGGCGATGGGCGCCTTCGCTCGGAAGGTGGACAACCCCACCGCCGACCTGGTCGCCGTCGCCCTCTCCTCGGCCGAAGGCCGCCACGCCGCCGATCTGGGCGCCCTGCTGGGAAGGCTGGCCGAAGCCTCCCGGGACCGCGCGACGATGCTGGTGCGCACCTCGGCCGGACGCGCCCGCGTGCGCGCCTCCGTGCGCATCATCGCCGCCATGTCCTTGCTCATGGTCGCCGGACTCGTAGCCTTCAACCGCACCTACCTCGCCCCCTTCGACACCCTGACCGGCCAGATCGTGCTGAGCCTGGTGGGAGCGCTCTGGGCGGTGGCCTTCGTATGGCTGGCCCGGCTGACCGCCCCCGTGGCCGCGCCCCGCCTGCTCGCCCGCACCGGGGGTGATGCCGGGTGAGCGCCGTTGCCGCCGGGATCGCGGGGGCGGCCCTGGGCGCCGGCGTGTGGATGCTGGCACGTGCGCGCCGTCGCCCGTCACTGGCCGAGTTGCTGAACCCGTCGACTCCCCGCCAGCCCGCGGCCGCCCACGGCGGCCCGGCGGCCCGGCTCGGCTCCAAGGGTGCGGCCTGGCTGGCCCGCCTCGGGCTGCCCCGCCACCGACTGCGCGCCGATCTGGCCCTGTGCGACTCCTCCACCGAGGCCTACCTGGCCGAGAAAGCCACCGCCGTAGCGGCCGCCATAG
Source organism: Streptomonospora salina (assembly GCF_014204715.1). Lineage (NCBI taxonomy): Bacteria > Bacillati > Actinomycetota > Actinomycetes > Streptosporangiales > Nocardiopsidaceae > Streptomonospora > Streptomonospora salina. The sequence continues at coordinate 2,387,011 of NZ_JACHLY010000001.1, read as the reverse complement.
CCGTGCCCGTGGTCCTGGCCGGGCTCGACACCGCGCTCGGCGCCGGGCTGGCCCCGCCGACCCTGCTGGCGGTCTCGGCCGGGTGCGCGGGCGCCTGCTGGATGGCTCCGGACCTGGCGGTGCGCACCCAAGCGCGCCGGCGCCGCGCCGAACTGCGCACCGCCACCTCCGTGCTGGCCGACCTCAGCGTGATCGCCCTGGCCGGTGGCGCCGGGGTCGCCGGGGCCCTGACCCAGGCGGCCCGGCCCGGCCGCGGCTGGGCCTGCGAACAGATCCGCACCGCCCTGCACACCAGCGCCGTACGCCAACAACCCGCCTGGTCCGCCCTGGCGCACCTGGCCGACACCACCGGTGTTGCGGAGCTGGGCGAGCTGGCGGCCTCACTGCAGCTGGCCGGGGCCGACGGCGCCCGCGTGCGCGCCTCGATCGCCTCCAAAGCAACAGCCCTGCGCACCGCCGAACGGGCCGCGGCCGAGGCCCGCACGGCCGCCCGAACCGAGCGCATGACCCTGCCGGTGACCGTGCTCGTACTCGGGTTCATGGTGCTGATCGGCTACCCGGCCCTGGTCCACGTGGTCACCGGCTTCTGACCGACGATTCCGCCGCACTCGACCCGCGAGAGGAACACACCCGTGCTGTCGCAACCCCGCAGCGTCTGCGCCGCTTTCCGCAGGCGCCACCGTGCCGCGCGCCGGTGTGAACGGGGCTCCTACACCACCGAGCTGATCATCGGCATCACCATCGTGGTCGCCATCACCGCCGTGGTCGGGCCCATCCTCATCGACACCTTCACCGACGCCGCGAAGAACATCGACCTGGGAGTGGGGGAGTGAGGAGCCGCGACGAACGCGGTTCCACCGAGCTGGTGATGGCGTTGCCGGTGGCCTTCGCCATGATCATGGGCGTCTTCCAGATCGGGCTGTGGGCCCACGCCCAGCAGCGCGCCGACGCCATCGCCCACCAGGCCGTGGCCGCCGCCCGAACCTATGACGCCACCGCCGCCACCGGGAGGCGCGCCGGGGAACAGGCGATCACCCAGCTCGGCGGGAACCTGCTGCGCCAGCCACACGTCCGGGTGGTGCGCACCCCGGGACAGGCCAGGGCCACCGCCCGCGCCGACGTGCTCAGCATCGTTCCCGGCTGGCACCCCAGTGTGGAGGCGGTGGCGCGCGGCCCGGTCGAACGCACCGAGGCGCCGGCGTGAGGCGTCGACGCCGCGACGAGCAGGGCAGCGCGGCCGTGGAGCTGATGATGGCCGCACCGGTCCTGATGCTGGCCGCGCTGCTGATGGTGGCCGCCGCCCGCCACGCCGACGCGGCGCTGGAGGTGTCCGCGGCCGCCCACGGCGCAGCCCGCGCCGCATCCCTACACACGACCCCGGCCGGGGCCGAAAGCGCCGCCGTCGGTCACGCGCGGAAGGAGCTGCAACGGGCCGGGCTGGCCTGCCAGGACCACACCGTCACTCTCACCACGGTGGGACGCGCGCGGGAACAGGCGGCACGGGTGCGCATCACCTGCCGTATCGCACTGGGCGACCTCGCCCCGCTCGGGCTGCCCGGCCACACCCGGCTGAGCGGAACCTCGCGGGCCCCGATAGATCCCCACCGCGACCACGAGGAGGCCGGTTGAAACCGCGTTCGCGTGACGACGGAGGCCGCGTTGTCGTCTTCGTCGTCGTCCTGGGTGCGGCGATCGCCGCCTGCTTCGGGCTCGTCCTCGACGGCGGGCGCATGCTCATCGACAAGACCCGCGCCTCCACCCTGGCGCACGAGGCCTCCCGCGCCGGAGCCCGCGAACTCGACGAGGCCGCCGTGACCGAGCAGGGGCAGGTGCAGCTCGACGCCTCCGCGGCGCGGGAGCGCGCCCGCCAGCATCTGCGCGCGGCCGGAGCCACCGGAACCGCGCGGGTGCAGGGCTCGACCGTGACCGTGGTGGCCGAGGTGCCCTACTCCACCACGATCCTGCCGCTGGGCGAGGGCATCGCCCGGGCCCGCGCCGAAGCCGACATGATCCGCCGCTGAGCCCACCCGCCGACGCCCCGACCGGTGAGGAGACGAGGAGGACGTGACCGTGCAGCCGTTGACCGAGAGGGCCGCCGGCGTCGCCGGAGCCGCGTTCCTGACGGGCACACCCGTGGCGCTGGCCCGCGTCGGATGGCCGCTGGCAGCCGACGGGGTGGGATGGGCCGAGGTGGTGATGCACCTGCGCGCCTTCACCCTGCCGACCTCGCTCCTGCTGGCCGCGCTCATGTGCCTGGTTGCCGCGGCCTGGACCGCCTACGCGCTGGCCACCGTCGCCGACCTGCTGCGCATGGTCCAAGGGCAGGCGCCCCGCATGGCCGTCGCCCGGCTGGCAGCCGCCGTCCTGGCGGCCACCGCCTCGGGAACCGCGCTGGCCGCACCGGCGGCCGCCGACACCGCGTCCGCCTACAGCGCCGCTCAGCCGATCAGCGCGGCCGAACACGGCCCCGACGAGCGAGAACACCAGCAAGATCGGGACCGGGGCGTCCACCGCCACCGCTCCGTGACCGGATTCGCCCTCGACTCCGCCGACCTGGCCCCGGACATGCGCGCCCGGCTCGACTCGGTCGCCGAACTCGTCCGGGCCTACGGCGACCCGGATACGCCGATCACCGTGACCGGCCACACCGACCCCACCGGCGGCGAGGACTACAACCTCGACTTGTCGCAGCGCCGCGCCCAGGCCGCCGCGTCCTACCTGCGCACCACCCTCGGCGCGGAGTTCGCCTTCACGGTCGAGGGCGAGGGCGAGGCGCAGCCACCCCCGCATGGCGGCGATACTTATGCCGAACTGCGCCGCGTCGAGATCGACTACCGCCTCCAGCCACCGTCGAAACCCGGCCCCGTGCGGCCCGTGGAGAAGCCGGACCACACCGCCGCCGGACACGAGAAGAGCGCTCCGGCGGCACAGGAGCGCGAGGAAGCGACCTCCGGCATCGCGGTGCCCGCGGCAGCGGCGACAGCGGCCATCGGAGCGGCGGCCCTCGCTGGCGGCTGTGCCCTCGCGCGCCGCAGCCGTCGCCACCGTCACACGGGAGACGGCGCCTTGGGACCCGCGCTGCAGGACGATGAGACCACGTTGTCGGAAGCGGCGGCCGAGGACGAAGCGCCCGCCCCGTCCCGGCCCGTTGAAGCCGAGGCGAGCGAAGGCTCCCGTCAGGTGCGGCTGGGACCGGAGGTGGTGGTGGACGCCACCCGGGGCCTGGCCATCACCGGGCCCGACGCAGCGGGCGTCGTCGCCGCGCTGCTGGCCCGCACAGCCCGCCAGGCGCCGGGAAGCGTGATCGCCACCCGCAGCGCGCTTGAGGAGATCGGCTGTGGCGAGGACGGAAACCTCCACGGAGTGACCCGCGTCATGGGGACCGAGGCCGCCCTGGTGCGGGCCGAGGCGTACCTGGTGGCCGCCCAGCGCACCGCGGAGGACGACGCAGAGGAGGAGACGGCGGAGGTGTTGCCGACCGTGCTGGTGGAGGCCTCGGGCCAGGGGGCTCCACACGAGCGTGTGCGCGCGATGCTGGCCGTCGAGTCCGCCACAGCGCCTACCGTGATCGCCCTGGCCGACCTGGGCCAGGGCACCCGCATCCACGCCGGCGACGAGCTTGTGCGTATCACCGAGGCTGACGCGACCGTCCGCGAGTTCCCGGCCGATGCCCTATGGCGCCAGGACGGCGCCCCTGCAGGCGAACCGCCGCCTGCCGGTGAGCACCCGGCTCCGGTGCACCCCTCTCCCGCCGCGAATGCCGGCGCCGACGCTCCTGCGCCGCGGCCGGAAGCCGGGCCGGGCGCCGTGGTCCTGCGGCTGTTCGCCCCGCGCGTGGACGTGCGCGCCGCCGGGAGCGAGGTCACCGACCGGATGCGCGCTGCGGCCCGCCTGTTGCTCGCGTACTTGGCGATCCACCCGGACGGGGCCACCGGCGAGGAGATCAGCGAACTCCTCGCCCCTGGTGCGAGCCCGGCCCGGGCCCGTTCCGCCCGCAACAACGCCCTCAGCAGCGCCCGCAGCGCAATACGTGCCGCCCTGGGCGCCGAGGAGATGCCGGTGGTCGAGACGGTCGGCGGGCGCTACCGCCTCCAGAAAGAGTTGTTCGACGTCGACCTGCGGCATTTCAACGACGCCCTCGACCGCGCCAAAACCACCTCCGGTGACGCACGCGCCGAAAACCGTCGCACCGCCCTCGCCTACTATGTCGGTGAATTGCTTTCGGATATCACCGAAACCTGGGTGGAGACCGAACGCCACCGGTGCCGGCGCAGCGCCGCGCAAACCTGCGTACGCCTCGCCGAGGAAACCACCGCGGTGGCGGACAAGGTTTCTTTGCTGGACCGGGCGTGCACCATCGATGCCTACAACGAAATGGTGCACCGGATGCTGGCCGAGGCATATGCGGAGAACAACGATCCCGACGCGGTCCACCGCACCTACCAGCGATTGAGTGAGAACCTGCGCGGTATCGGCGAGCGTCCCTCCAAAGAGGTGCGGGCGCGGGTGGAGAACCTCACCTCTATTGCCCCGCTGCGATCCGGCGCTCCCCGTTAGAGAGCGGCCGAGCAGCCAGACGGAGCCTGCAGAGGCGGCGCCTGATTCGCCGTCTGATTTGCCGCGCGATTTGAGGCCTGATTCGGGGCACGCACGCGCCACGTTTTGGGGTCTGATTCGGGGGGCGCTTGACCGTGCCCCCCAGGTGTGGTGATCAGTGCAGGTCAGGATGCAATCAGGGGATAGGCCGGTGCACAGAACTAGAGACCACAGGTGTCTGTGGTATCCGTAGGGTGCGGGCCGCCCGGCGGCCCGTTCATCCCGCTGTCCTGCTGCCTCGGACCGGCTATTACTCCGTTCATAACATTTATCGTTCCTTCCTTCTTATTATTCTCCTTCTGTTTCTTTGTATCTTCTTTGTTTTTGTGTCCTTTCGTCTTGTCGGGTTTGCGGATTCCGGGGTCCATGATCACCCAGAACGGAGTCGTTCGCGGGTTGTCGGATGTTCGCCGGCGGGCCCCGGAAGCCTTTCCCGCGCGTGCGCGGTTCCTCCTATGTGCGGGTTCCGCGAAAAAAGTTGCCGGAACGGTTTGACATTCCCGCCGGGCCCAAGTTGCTCTTGGTGGTGTCAGCGGGAACGCCGACGGAAACCGCAGGGCGGAAACGCCGAACGGCTTGACTCGGCGAACAGGCCCAAGCGACGTTTGGGTTTCCCGAGGGCGACGGAATTCGACCGCCCCCGAAAAGGGAGGTAATCATGGGCGGAAACCGAGAAGTTTTCTGTCCGGGATGCAAGGAACCGGTGAGGCGCAAGCCGCCGCGGATCTGGTCCATCGCGACCGACCGGCCGGCCTACAGCCACCACGACGGCGAACCGCTGTGCCCGGTCCCTGCCGCGGAGGGGGACAGCCGCCCCGCCGAACCGGTCATCTGGGTTCCGACCGAGTAGACCGCGGGGCGGACACCCGCCCCGTATGAAAGAGCGCCCGCGCCCGAACACCCGGCGTTGAATTCCACCTCACTACCGGGGTGGGCGCGGGCCACACAACACCACTATGAGTAACAAGGAGCGTGCTGTGAGCACCATTATGCCGCACCAGCGGGCCATCACGGTCACCCCCGAGCACGTCAGGGCCCTGGAGGAGGGCACCCTGGGCAGCCTCCTGGTCTGGTACGAGGCCACCAACCGGGTGAAGCTCACCCGCCCCGACGACGTGCCCGGCCCTGAGGGGATGGTCATCGCCGGGATCGACACCCCGACCGGGATCATCGAGCAGGCCATCGACAACGGCGACGACTACTCCGACGCCTACATGGCCAGCAACCTGACCGACATCGCCAACGACTCCCTGGCCGACTGGCCGCGTGTCAAGGCTCTGACTCCCGCTGTGACCGACCTGCGCACGGACCTGTCCCTGCGGTCTTGCCACCTGGCCGACGGTCCTCTCTCCTGCGAGTTCAAAGGCGAGTACTTCCTCACCGACACCTACCGGAGCGCACACCGCCCCGAGGTGATCCTCCAGGTCACGACCGCGTTCATGCAGACCTCACCCACCCGTGTGCGCATCCTGCGCGCCAACGGGCGCACCGAGGTCATGCGGTTCCACCTCGACCTCCAGGGCCCGCGGCCCGGCATGTCCAGCCGCCTGATCACCGGGGCCATCGAGGCGGCCCTGAAGGCCCTTCCCACGGTCTGAGTCGCCCGCACACCCGGGGCGCCGCCGCCCGGCGGCGGCGCCCCGCCCCAGACACCCCTTTTACGCACGTCACGGAGTAGATCTATGTCTGAATTCCCGGACACCTTCATGTCCCATGCCGCAGAGGCGGTCCTCTACCCGGACCAGGTGATCGCCGCTTATCTGGGCGGGCCGGGCACGGTGATCGTCTACAGCTGCCACGACCGCCAGTACCGTCTCCGTCTGGCCGAGGAGGCCCGCAACGCGACCGAGCCGGACGAGGTCCTGGTTTGCGGTTACGGCGACATCGAGAGCGTCCTGGAGGGCGCCCGCGCCGCGGGGCTGACCCTGCGCCAGGTGACCCGGTCCTTGGCCGAGGGCTGCCGGGCCCATCTGGAGGCCTGGGCCGATGTGGGTCGCCTCGCCGGGCTGCCCCTGGTCCTGGAGCTGCGGCGCGAGATGGCCCGGAACGGTTTCCACCTCAGCCGGTGCAGCCACCTCGGCACCTGCGACGGCGCCCGGACCACGCAGGACTTCTTCACCCCCATGCGCGTGCCGACCGTCACGGCGGCGGTGCGGCACCGGCCCCTGGGCGACGACCGGGCTGAGGTGCGGGTGGGGCTCTACGACATCGCCGCGGAGTTCGCCTCCTGGCACGCCCCGCTGCAGGAGGGACTGGTGCGCACCCGCGCCAACGAGATCAGCACCGCGCTGTACCGCTACCTCGGCCACTGACGTATCCGGCGGGCGGGCGCGGCCCTCGGCCGCGCCCGCCCCACCGCCCGACCTCATGAACCACCGAAACGGAGTAGCACCATGCGCACCACCGACAGCACCGACGTCTTCCTCGACCGGGCCGTCGAGGCCCCAATGACCCTCGAGCAGGTCCTGCGCTGCCTGAACGCCGGTCCCGGATCCGCCATCGCCTACCACGAGCACCGCGGCCGCCCCGCCTACCGGGTCCTCAACCCCGAGCGGATCCGGCGGGTGCCCGAGCCCGACGCGGTCATCGTCTGGGGCCACGCCGACCTCGCCGAGGAGATGGTCACCCACCGCGCCAACGGCGAAACCATGGACGACCTCCTGGACGCCCTCGTCTACACCGCATTCGACTACCTGGGGGACTGGTACGACCAGGGCCCGGTGCCCTTCGCCCCGATCGAGCCTGTGCGCGCGGCGATGCACACCGAGGACTTCCTCCTCGACCGCCGCAGCGACCGCTGGGCCACCGACCAGACCCGCATCGTGCGCGACCACTTCGTCTACTGGCAGGCCCCCTACATCACCGCAACGGTGAAGTACGCCGCCGACGCCCAGGGCCGTCCCACGCGCATGCTCCTGCGCGCCTGGGACCTGGGACGCCAGATCAAGGGCCTCGTCGTCAACGGCGACGGAGCCGACGCCCAGGACCACGTCGACCACCTCGTCGCCACCGCCAAGGCCCACGCCTGGCGCTGACACCCGCGGGCGGGGCGGCCCCGGGCCGCCCCGCCCCCGCATCCGGCCGACTCCGCATCTTCGAAGGGACCGATGACCATGGCCAGCACCGCTGTGCGCACCGACATCCTCACCTGCCTGCACGGACGCACCGCCCCCGCCACCGCGGCCGAGATCGCCGAGGCCACCGGCCGCGGCCGCTCGACCGTCACCCAGGCCCTGCGCGGCCTGGAGGCCGACGGCCGCGCCGCCCGCACCCGCGGGGACCGGGAGGCGGGCAAGCGCCTGCCCGACCTCTGGAGCCTCGCGGCCACCGGCACCGCCGCCGAGACGGAGGCCGAGGCCCCCGCCTCGCCGGACCCGGACAACGACGCCCCGGCACCCGCGGCCGAGTCGCCGGCCCCGCCCGAGGCCCCGGCCGCCGCAGACGAGCCCGACACACCGAAGGCCGCGGCCGCACCCGCGCCCACCGCCGAGGAGGCACCGGCGCCGCGCCCGCCCGAGGCGGCCGCCACGACCGCGACCTCCCGCGACGCCCCTGTGGCCGCCCCGTCCGCAAAGCCCGACGGCCCCGCAATCGGGGTGGCGCAGACGAACAAGGTGAGCCGCACGAGTCGGCTGGAGCCGGGCGGGCTGCGGCAGATCGTCAAGGCCGTCCTCGCCTCCGAGCCCGGGGAGGAGTTCTCGCCCACCGAGATCAGCCACCTGCTGCGCGGGCGCAGCGTCGGCGCGATCCAGAACGCCCTGGCCCGGCTGGCCAAGGACGGCGAGGCCGAGCTGACGTGTGCGGCCCCGCGCCGCTACAGCGCCGCCTGAGTCCGGGGGCGGGTGCCCCGGGGGTGTGTTCTTCCGCCCCGGGCGCCCGCCCCGACGCCCGAGCCGATCGCTTACCGCCATGAAACGGAGCCACCCATGTCCTGTGCCGACGCGTGCCTGATCACCGCGGCCCTGACCCTCGCCGTGCCCCTGGCCGCCGCCGCACGCGCAGCCGCGCACCTCACCGGAGGGGCGCTCGCGCCCACAGCCTTCTGCGGCGCGGCGTGCGCCAGCCACTACCGCTACCTGCGGTCGATGGCCGCCACCGCCGACGGGCTCTGCTCACCGGTCGCGCGCGGCGCCGCCCTGGCCGGGCTGGGCGCCGCCTGGGTCCTCACCCGCTGCCGCCACCGTCGCCGGTAACCCCTGACCGCGCCCGCACCGCGCCCCGAGGCCCCGCCTCGGGGCGCTTCCGCATTCCGGCGCCCGTGTCCAATCCCGGGGCGGGCCTGGCTCTATTCGTGGGTGTCAGGGCGAGGCAGACGGGCGGGCGGGCACACGGCACATGCCAGGACACAGCAGCCGAGCACACACCGCACCAGGCGACGACGACCTCCGGCCCCCGCTGGGGGTGTGGCCCTGCGGGCAGGATCCGCACACCCACTACAGCCACGACCTCACGCGGCGGCTGATCACCGGCCTGTCCCGCCCGGGCCAGGCGGTGGCCTTCCTCGGCCACCGCGACGGCACACCCCTGATCGAGGCGGCGCGCCACGACCGGCGGACCTACGGCGTCGAGGTCGATCCCGACCGGGTGCACACCGCCGAGCGCCGCATCCGTGCGGACCTCGCCGACGAGCAGCGGCACGACGTCGCGCACTGGCGCGGCGACGCCCGCGCCGCCGCGCAGCTGCGCGATGGCACCGATGGGCCGCTGGCGCTGGTGGTGGCCCGGCTGCCCGCCCCCGGTTCCCGCACCGCCTCCAGTACGCACCGCAACCACCTCGGACGGCTGCGCGGCTCGGCCTACAGCCACGCGGTAGGCGACGTGATCGCCGCGGCGGCCGGGGTGCTGGAACCGGGCGGGCACGCGGCCCTGGTGTGCGGCGGCGCGGACGAATCCGGGACCGGGCCCGACCGGGTCACCGCCTGCGCCCACCACGCCCACGCCGCAGGACTGGTCTACCTCCAGCACGTCATCGCCTTGACCCAGCCGGTCGGGGCCTACCTCGACGAGATGGGCGCGGGTGCGCCCGGGGCCGGCTGCCTCGGCCCGGCCCAAGCGCAGGCGGCGGCGAGCGTGATCCATCCCGCCCACGACGACGTGGTCCTGCTGCGCAAGCCCGTCCGCGAGGCCGAAGGCGAGGTGGGCCGATGAGCCGCCCCGGCCACGTACACACCGCACCGGGCGACGACGACCTCCGGCCCCCGCTGGGCGTGTGGCCGTGCGGGCAGAACCCGTACACACCATCCTCCGCGCAGCTCTCGCGGCGGCTCATCACCGACCTCAGCGAACCCGACCAGGCCGTCGTACTCCTCGGGCACGGAGACGGTACGCCGCTGGTCCAAGCCACGGCCACCGGCCGCCGGGCCTACGGCATCGAGGTCGAACCCAAGCGCTTCGCCGCGGCCAAACAACGGGTGAGCACCCAACCGCCGGAGGTGCGCAGGCGCTGCGTCACACACTGGCGCGGCGACGCCCGCACCGCCGCAGCGCTGCTGGCCCGCGTGCGCGAGCGCGCCCGGCTGGTTGTGGCCTGGCTGCCCGAACCCGCCAAGCACCACGACTCCGACACGGCGCACGGCGACCACCTCGGTCGGCTGCACGGCACCGACTACAGCGAAGCGGTGGCCGCACTGGTCCACGCCGCACAGCAACTGCTGCGCCCGGGCGGCCACATCGCCGTCGTCTGCGGCGGGACGCACCAGCCGGGCGCTCAACCCGACCAGGTCACCGCCTGCGCCCACCACGCCCACGAGGCCGGACTGGTCTACCTCCAGCACGTCATCGCCCTGACCCGCCCGATCGGCACCTACCTCGACACCCCGGCACCCGACGTCCCCGGACCCGACGAGCTCGGGCCCGGCCACACGCCGGCCGCCGCCTCGGTGATCCACCCCGCCCACGACGACGTGGTCCTGCTGCACAAACCCGCCCGCGAGACAGAAGGAGAGGTGGGCCGATGAGCCGCCCCATGCACCTGTGCTCGGTGTGGAGCACCGGCCAGCTCCAGGCCCGCGCCCAGCGCGGTACCCGCTACGCCCGGCTGTCGCTGGAGCACCCGGCCAAGATGCTGCCCGCCATCGCCCGCCACGCCATCACCACCTTCACCCGACCGGGCGAGACGGTGCTGGACCCGCTGTGCGGGATCGGCACCACCCTGGTGGAGGCCGCCTACCTGGGCCGAGACGGCCTCGGGTTCGAGCTGGAACCCAAGTGGGCCTCGATCGCCCGCCACAACCTCCGCTTCGCCCAGGCCCAGGGCGCCGAGGGAGAAGCCGAGGTGCGCACCGGCGACGCGGCCCGCCTCGCCCACGACGCCACCCGGCCCGAGCCGGCGGGGCGGGCGGCGCTGCTGCTGACCTCACCGCCCTACGCCTCGGTCACCCACGGCATGGTGCGCTCCGCCCGCGACGGGGCCGCCTCCGTGGACAAGTGGAGCTACCGCTACAGCCGCACCCGCGACCGCGCCAACCTCGCCCACCAACCCACCCGCGAACTGTTGGCCTCCTTCACCGACATCCTGGCCGCCTGCCGACCGCTCCTTATGCCGGGCGCCCACGTCGTCATCACCACCCGCCCCTTCCGCACCGGCGGCGCACTCGTCGACTTCCCCGGCCAGACCATGGCCGCGGCCGAGGCGGCCGGGCTGGAGCGCGTGGGCCGGTGCGCAGCGCTGATGTGCGCGCTGCGCGACGGCACCACGGTGGCGCGCAGCTCCTTCTTCGCCTCACTGGAAACGTCCCGGCTGCGCCGCCGCGACGCCGCCGCCCACGTCATCCAGCACGAAGACGCGCTCATCCTGCGCAACCCCACAGAGGAGGTCGAGTGACAACCACCGGCACCCCCGTCATCGGCCCCCAACACCCGGACCGGCCCACCTCGGCCGAGCCGGTGGCGGTGGGATCGCTGTGCACCGGCATCGCCGGCCTCGACCTCGGCGCCGCCGCCGCCCTCGGCGGCGCCCGCCTGGCCTGGGTCGCCGACAACGATCCCGACATCGCCCGCTTCCTGGACGCCCGCTTCCCGCAGGTGCCCAACCTCGGCGACCTCGCCGAGGTCGCCTGGCGCCGCGTCGAACCCGTCGACATCATCGCGGCCGGGTTCCCGTGCGAAGACATCAGCATCTCCGGGCGCGGAGCCGGCATCGAGGAGGGAACCCGCAGTGGCACCTGGACCCACGTCATGGACGCCGTTCGCCTACTACGACCCCGCCTGCTCATCGTGGAGAACGTGGCCGCCCTGCGGTGGCGCTGGCGCGGGGCCGGGCTCAGCCGCCTCCTGTGCGACCTGGCCCGCCTCGGGTATGACGCGCGATGGCACTGCCTACGCGCCCGCGACGTCGGCGCCCCGCACACACGCGAGCGGCTGTTCCTCGCTGCCCACCCCCGCGGCGCGCGACGCGGGCCGGGGCCCGTGCCGGGTGGCCGAGCGCAAACGCCGCGGCAAGCAGGTGGGCCTGCCCGACGCGATCCGGCACGTGGCCGAGACCAACCCCGCGGCCACGACCTGCACCCGCAGCTGCGCTCCGGCTGCGCCACGGCGGACCACTCCTGCTCGCCCGGACCGGAACGGGGCGGGGCGCGGGCGCGGTGCTCGCTGAGCGAGCCCGGCGGCTGGGGCTCGCAGGAGGAAGCCATCCGCCGCTGGGAGCAGGTCACTGGCCGCCCGGTCCCGTGCCCGCTGGAGCCCGGCCGGCGCGGCGGCCGCCGCCTGTCCGCGCGTTTCACCGAGTGGCTCATGGGCTTCGAGGAGGGCTGGGTCACCGACCCCGCCCTCGGGCTCTCCCGCGAGGCGCACCTGCGCGCCTTGGGCCGGGCGGTCGTGCCCCAGCAGGCCCGGGCCGTCCTCGACCTGCTCACCCGCCACGGCCAGGTGCCCTCGTGACGGCGGGCCACCACTGCGGCGACACCGACCCCGACTCGGCTGAGGAGCACCCCGTGGCACCCGTCACCGATCCCGAGGCCCACCGCGCACTCGCCGAGGACCTGCGCGCCCTGGCCGACTTCCTCCAGCACCGCCCCGACCTGCCCGTCAGCGCACACACCCGCGTGGAGGTCGTCTACTTCCCGAACGGCGACGACCGGCACCGGAACGGAGAGGTGGCCCGTGTGGCCGGGCTGCTGGGCACCGAGGCGCACACCGAGGGCGAGCACACGGTGTGCGGGCGCGACTTCGGCCGCGCCGCCTACTGGGTCGTGGCCATCCCCGAGGACGTCATGGCCCGCCACCGGGCCCTGATGAGCTACGCCGACACAATCCAGCCCGACTGACACCTGCCGGCACGGACCGTCGTGGCTACGTCGAGAGGAGCACGCGTGCCGGCGGCCACCGCCCACGAGGACATCGCCCGGATCCGGCGCGCCGCCCGGCGCCTGGATGCGGCGCTGACGGCGGTGGCCGCCGGAGCACTCGCCTTCTCCACCGTCACCGTCGCCCGCCTGGCCATCGACCACGGGGTACCCGCCTGGATCGCCTGGATGCTCGAACCCCTGGTCGGCATCGCCCTATGGGCCGCACTCAGCTCGGACGCGGTCCTGGCCCGCTACGGCCGCACCTCCGGGTGGCGGGCCTGGCTGCTGCGGACCTTCACCGGCGCGGCCACCCTGGTCACCAACATCTGGGGCTCGGTCTTCGCCGCACCGCGGCCCGGCCACCTCGCGTGGGATCCGGATCCGACCGGCATCGTTCTCCACGCGATCGCCCCGGTCCTGCTGATCCTGCTGGCCGAGGCGGCCCCGCGCTACCGGGCGGCCTTCGCCGCCATCACCGCCACCCTGGCCAGCCCGAACGAGCCCACCACCGGGCCCGACACGGCCACGACCGGGGCGCCCGGCCCATCACCCCGCCCGGCCCCCGCAGCGCCCCACGGGCCCGACCACGGCCCGTCACCGCGCCCATACGCGACGGCCGGGACACCAGCGGGACCGGGCGATGACCAGGGCGGGGACGGGGGCGCTAGGGACGGCCCTGGGCCCGCCCCCGCCACGGTGCGGCCCCGCCGCGGCGACCGGGACGCCGCTGCCCGCGCCCTGGTCGCCGACGAGCCCGACATCACCGGGGCCGAACTCGCCCGCCGCCTCGGCCTGAAAACCCGCACCGGACAACGCATCCGCAGCCGGATCGGCGAAACCACAAGCGCGGAGAACACATGAGCACTGCACGGGGACGACCCGCGCAAGGCACGGGGCGGACGGGGGAGTGGCAGGAGTCTGCACTCTGCCGCCACCACGATGCCCGGCACTTCTTCCCCGGCCAAGGCGGCAGCGTTCGGGCTGCCAAGCAGGTATGCCGACGCTGTCCGGTCTGGATCGAGTGCCTGGAACAAGCGATGCGCACCGGCGAGCGCTGGGGCGTGTGGGGCGGGGCCTCCGAGGAGGAACGCCAGCACTTCCGCGTCGCCGCCGCGCGCCACCGGCGTAGTTCGCGGAACACGGAAACTACGGAGGAGCCGTGCAGGACACCCCGCTGCTGACTATCCCGCAGGCCGCCCGTCGCCTCAACGTCCCCGAGTCGTGGCTGCGCGACAAGGTCACCGCCCGCAAGGTCCCGCACCGCCGCCTGGGCAAGCACATCCGCTTCGGCGAAGACGACCTCGAACAGATCGCAGAGCAGGCGCGGTGCCTTCCGGTGTCTCCTCGGCGGACCACCGCATCCAACCGCGCTGCGGCGGTGCCCCCGCGGTCCGGCTGACTGAACAGACCTTAGCGGACCTCTGGCGGATGGTTAGCGCACGTACACGCCGACATCCTCCGGAGAAAATGCAAATCTGGTGTATGTAAATGAAGTTTTTCGTGTAGTCTGAAGCTCTCTGGTGAAGCTACCGAGATCGAGGAGCCAGGCGTGGAGAAGACACCTGCTGCGTGGAGCGTCGCCCGTTTCGGCGACGACGCTCGTCGGCTGCGAACCGCCCTGGGGGCGGCAATGAGCAACATGCAGGACATCGTTCTCGATGCGCAAGCGCATTCTGGCTCGGAGACTCAGTACGTTGCTGGAGCAGCGCGCAGGACCAATCAGTTCGATCGTGTCTGTGACCGTGTCATGGAACTTGAGCTGCCGGAGACCTACCGGTTTCGCCCTGACGGTGTGGACTACGATCTCGTCGTCGTTCAGAACACCATCTTGTTCCCCTACCGCGACGGGACGGTCCTGCGGGAGGCCCCGGGTGCAGTGTGGCCAAGGGACCTGTCGAACATCGTGCGCGAGCTGTTCACGTTCACAGGAAAGCCGATCTACGAGCAGCCGACCATTGAAGGTATGGCCAGCGAGGTCGAGCTGCGCCCGAAGTTGGCGCGGTTGCCCGAGAACACGCAACTCGTCTTGGTCCCCTATCTCATGAACAAGTCGGGCGTTCTGCGAGCCTGGTGGGGGAGAGCATCCCTGGTCGATGAAGACGGCGGCTTGGCATGGAAGAGTGGGGTGGAGGAACTACCCATCCCCATGGCCGCGCAACAGGGGACGCGTCCCAATAGCGTATTGCCGCAGCAGCGAGAAGACGAGGAGCGGTTCGACAGTGGAACCGCCCCCGAGGTCCCGCTGATGCAGCGGTCGGAGATTGACAAGCGGCTTGAGGTACCGCCCGAAACCGAGACCGACTCCATCGAAGCGAAGTCCCAGGACCATGACCAGGACTGAACAACCGCATCTGCCCGGCACCCAGCTGAGCAGAGCCACGCCCCAGGCGGTGTCGGATGCGTTCGACGCCGCCCGACTCACCCAGGCGCGTGTACTCAAGGCGATGACCAAGCGGGAGGTTGCCCAGAAGATCGGCGTAAGCCCGGCCGCAATCGGGCAATACGAGACAGGCAGCTCGCGTCCGCGTCCGCATGTGGTCCCTAAGCTGGCCGAAGTGCTCGATGTCCCCATCGAGTTCTTCCTAGCCGGCCGCCCGCACGGCAAGATCGACGCCTCGATGGCCAACTTCCGGAGCTTGCGGTCGACGCGCAGCTTCCAGCGTGAGAAGGCCACGGGCTACGTTGGCCAGGTTTGGGAACTCACTTACGCCCTGGAGCGGTATGTCCAACTTCCGCCCGTTGACCTGCCGGGATTCAGCGGCGGTGAGATTCACCCCGGCACGGACCTCCCGCGAGAACCCGACGCTGCCGCAGCAGCTCTGCGGCGACGCTGGGAGTTGGGTACGGGACCGATCAGGCATCTTGTGCGCCAGATGGAAGCTCGCGGCATCGTTGTCGTGGCTCCCGTCGAAGCCGATCCAGGATCACCGAGTGTCGACGCGTTCTCCACGTGTCGCTTGCCGCGCCCCATCGTCGTATTGACGCCCAACCGGTCTGATGACGTGTATCGGTACCGCTTCAGCGCAGCCCACGAGCTTGGCCACCTAGTCCTCCATGCCGATGGCGTTTCCGGCGACGCCGTCCAGGAGCGCGAAGCCGACGCCTTCGCAGCAGCGTTCCTTACACCGAATGACTCGATCCGACCTGATCTCCCGCACCGTATAGATTTCACGCGCTTGGCCGAGCTTCAGCGTGTCTGGGGCGTGTCAGTGTCGTCATTGGTATACCGCTCCCGTGAACTGGGTCTGGTATCGGATGCCACGGTCAGCCGCGCCTACCAGCGCTTGCACCGCCTCAAAGGTCAGACGGGCTTTCGCCCCGAACCCATCACAGGGTTCCCCGGTGAACAGCCGAGCATGCTGCGCAAAGCCTTTGAACTGGCATGTAACGGCGGATTGAGCCTGCGCAAACTGGCGAAGACGCTGGCGTGGAAGCCCGAGCGCGTCGCGGAAATCCTGGGCGTGGTCGACTCTCGGCCCGTCTTGAGACTGGTGGAGTGATCGGTGGTTACTACTTCGGGGGTGGGCCAGAGGCCCACCCCCGCGCGTGTCTAGGAGACGACGGTCAGCCGCTGGGTGCCGCTGCTGGTGGGCAGGGCCGCCACGGCGGGCGGGGCGGGTGTGCCGTCGATGGCGGCGAGGAGATCGTCGTCCAGGTCGGTGACGAGGTGGCCGTAGCGGTCCATCGTGGTGGTGATGGACTTGTGGCCCAGGCGGCGCTGGATCTTGAAGGCGTGGACGTTCTCCTCGATGAGCCAGGAGACGTGGGTGTGGCGCAGGTCGTGGATGCGGGGCTTTTTCGTGAGGCCGGCAGCTCGGGCGCGTTTAACGGCCTGGATCCAGCGGCGGTTATAGAAGCTGGAGTGGCGCCACCAGGCCCCTTGCTCGGTGGTGAACACGTAGTCCTCCGGCCCCTTGCTCTCCAGGTGCGGCTTGACCAGGGCGATGGTGCGCGGTGAGAGGGCGATGCGGCGCCGCGACTGCTTGGTCTTGGGCGCGCCGAGTTTGAAGGTGTTGTCGGGCTGGCGCTTCCAGGACCGGCGCACCTCCAGGGTGCCGGTGGTGCGGCCGCCTATGGTGCGCAGGTTGATGTCGCGCTTCTGCAGGGCGGTGAGCTCGCTGTAGCGCAGCCCGGTCAACACGAAGACTTCGAGCATGTCGCGCACGTCCGGATGGGCGGCATCGCGCAGGATCTTGAACTCTTCGCGCGTCAGGAAGCACATGTCGTCGTCGCCTTCGCCGTCGTCCAGGCGGGGAAGGCGGATACGGGCGGCGGGGTTGGCGGGGCGGAGGGGCGGGTCTTCCTGGGTGGCGGCCTGGCAGATGGCGAACAGCAGTGCGTGCAGGTTCTGGATGGTCTTGGCGCGCAGCGGCGGGCGTAGCCACCCGGTGCGGCAGCCGCGATCAGCGCCCTTCCTCTTGCCCGCCGGGGCCTCGGGGTTGATCGGGACGCGCGGGTCGGGCACGCCTTCTTGCAAAGCGTTGACCCACTCGCGCACGCGTTTAGGTGTGAGGTCGGCGGGATCGCGCAAGTCGGCCTCGCCGAAGGCGGGGATCAGGTGCAGGCGCAGGTCGCGGTGGTATTCGTGGCGGGTGCGGTCCTCGATACCGGACAGGGAGTCGATGAGGTCGGTGGCGTAGTCGGCGAAGCGCACCGGCTCCGCCTTCTTCTCCGGCTGGTCACTCTGCTCGGGTTGGTTGGTCCAGCCGATGCCGGGCACCCAGCCGGGTGCCCACCCGTGCCTGGGGATCCAGTTCTGGGGCCAGTGGTGGTCGGCCGCTTCGACGTGGAGTTTGAAGGTGTGGGCGGCGGCCTCGGTGTCGAAGGGTTCGGACTGTCCGGCGCCTGCGCGGGTGCCCCCGAGGCGCCATTTGACCCAGTACCGGGTGTTTCCGCTGGTCAGTCGGCGTTTTTCGATGATTGCCATGGGGCGACCATCGCTCGGGGGCGCGCCAGGACGGAGGGAATCGGGCGGAGAACCTCCGAGGTTCTCGAAGGTTCTCCGGGCCGGCGGTGTTGCCGGTGTCCCCGGTGCGTGCAGGGGCGTCCGATCGCGTTCGGGGCCGTCGGTGGGAATCCATGTGTGGCGGGGAGATGGGCGGGTCGGCCAGTAGGCTGGGGTATTGGCGCAGCCCGTTGTGTGGCGGGCTTCGGAACCGGAAGCTCTCACGGATTCCCGGGGAGGTTCCGAAGTAGGTTCCTTCCTCGGTGGGTGGGTATGTCCGTGCTCGGTGCAGTGCGCAGCGG
This sequence comes from Streptomonospora salina, assembly GCF_014204715.1. NCBI lineage: Bacteria > Bacillati > Actinomycetota > Actinomycetes > Streptosporangiales > Nocardiopsidaceae > Streptomonospora > Streptomonospora salina. Next base: position 2,368,883 of record NZ_JACHLY010000001.1, on the reverse strand, counting down.
GGATCGTATGGGCGTTTCGCCTGCTCAGGCGCTGTGGCGGTCGCCGTGAGCGGCGGCCGAGGATCGCAACTTGTGTGTGCACCCCGGGGGCGCTGAGGGGGACGCAGGTGGCGGTCGCCGTGAGCGGCGGCCGAGGATCGCAACCACCCGTGGGTGGCGGGGTCGATGTGGGCGACGTAGGTGGCGGTCGCCGTGAGCGGCGGCCGAGGATCGCAACAGCTGGTGGACCCGGGCCGCGGCCCCGGTGCTCAAGTGGCGGTCGCCGTGAGCGGCGGCCGAGGATCGCAACTTGGTGGGGCGCGAGCGGGGTGCGGGGCGGCGCAGGGTGGCGGTCGCCGTCCGCGGCGGCCGAGGATCGCAACGAGGAGATGCCGACCATCACCGCCGAGCAGTCCCAGGTGGCGGTCGCCGTCCGCGGCGGCCGAGGATCGCAACGTCTACCCCGTCTGCTTCCGCGACCGCACCGAGATGTGGCGGTCGCCGTGAGCGGCGGCCGAGGATCGCAACACCGGGGCGCCGGGGTGGGCGTCGTAGTAGCGGGCCAGTGGCGGTCGCCGTGAGCGGCGGCCGAGGATCGCAACCTAACCGGGCCGTATGGTGCTGCCGTGGGTACGGCTGTGGCGGTTGCCGTGAGCGGCGGCCGAGGATCGCAACCCGGCCCCGGCCATGCCCACCGTCAGGCTGTGCCGGGTGGCGGTCGCCGTCGGCGGCGGCCTCCACCCGCATCCGGCGCTGTTCAGGTGGCGGGCGCCGCCAGCGGGCAAGGTGCGGGGCGAGCCCTCGCAGGCTCACGGAGCCGGCCGGGCCATCCCGTGCACCCTGGTGCACCCTCGCCGCAGGGGGCGGATGACGGGATGGAGTCTGCACAGCGGGCCGCCGGCGCGAGGCCGTGCACCCTCGCGTGCACCCTGGGCATGAAAAAAGCCCTGCCTGTTCGATTTGATATCGCAGGTCAGGGCTCTTTTTCGTACAGAGCGGATGACGGGAATCGAACCCGCGCTATCAGCTTGGGAAGCTGAAGTTCTGCCATTGAACTACATCCGCGTCGCGTCCGAGGCTCTCGGGCCTCCGCCGACGTGTCCATGCTAGCGGATATGGCCGCCGTACAGGTAACCGGCGCCGGGCCTGCATGTGTGGGCGAGGCGGTAGGTTCTGGAGGGTGCTGCTCTCCGATCGCGACATCAGGTCTGAAGTCGAGGCGGGACGGGTCCGGATCGACCCGTACGACCCGGGGCTCGTCCAGCCGTCCAGTGTGGACGTCCGGCTCGACCGGTACTTCCGGGTGTTCGAGAACCACAAGTACCCGCACATCGACCCGGCTGTCGAGCAGCCCGATCTGACGCGTCTGGTGGAGCCCGACGGGGACGAGCCGTTCATACTGCACCCCGGCGAGTTCGTGCTGGCTTCGACCTACGAGGTGGTCGCGCTTCCGGAGGACATCGCCAGCCGCCTGGAGGGCAAGAGTTCGCTGGGGCGCTTGGGTCTGCTCACCCACTCCACGGCCGGTTTCATCGACCCGGGGTTCTGCGGGCACGTCACCTTGGAGCTGTCGAATGTGGCGACGCTGCCGATAAAGCTCTACCCGGGGATGCGCATCGGGCAGCTGTGCATGTTCCGGCTGACCTCGTCCGCGGAGTTCCCGTACGGCTCTTCCCAGTACGGGTCGCGGTATCAGAACCAGCGCGGGCCGACACCGTCGCGGTCGTACAAGAACTTCCACTGGGGGACGGGCGAGAACAGCCCCGCGCAGGCGTAGCCGCCGGCGCGTTCGGGGTGTCCGTGGTGGTCCGTGGTGGCACTCCTGCGCCGGCAGGGCCGCCACAGACACCCCCCCGGTAGCCGCTGCCGCCCGCCCGGTTCCGCCTCATAGCCCATCGTTCTCCGGCTTTATGCCACCCGGCTTAGCGCGCGAACGCGTCCACGCCCGTCAGTTCGGCGGACAGCTGCCACAGGCGGGCGGCCTCGTGCGGGTCGACGGCGTAGGTGCGCACCCGCGACGGGGTGCTCGCGTCCCCGGTCTCGACCGCTTCGGCGATGTCGCAGTCCTCGCAGTACACCCCGCCCATACCGGAGAGCTGCGGTGAGGTCGCCGCCCACACCTGGGTGGCCGCCCCCTGCTCAGGGGTCTTGAACCTCGGGTTGACGACGTTGCCGTCCTCGTCGATCCAGCCCAGTGCCACCTTCTCCTCCTTCGGGATGTGACGCTGCAGCGGAGTGAGGATCCCGCCGGGATGCAGGGAGAACGCGCGGACTCCGTGGTCGCGGCCCAGCGCGTCGAGGTGGACGGCGAAGAGGGCGTTGGCGGTTTTCGCCTGACCGTAGGCCTCCCACTTGTCGTAGCCCCGCGCGAAGTGCACGTCGTCCCAGCGGATGGGGGAGCGGTGGTGGCCGCGGGAGGAGACGGAGACGACGCGGGCGCCGTCGCCGTCGGCGATCGCCGGCCAGAGGCGGTTGACGAGGGCGAAGTGGCCGAGGTGGTTGGTGGCGAACTGCGCTTCCCACCCCGGTCCGACGCGGGTTTCCGGCGATGCCATGATCGCGGCGTTGTCGATCATGATGTCGATGCCGCGGCCCGAGGCGAGGAAGCGGTCGGCGAAGGCGCGGACGCTGTCGAGGTCGGCGAGGTCGAGTTCGTCGACCTCGACGCTGCCCGCTGTGTCAGCACTGATCGCGGCGGTGGCGTCCTCCGCTGTCGCACGGCGGCGGGCCGGTACGACGACGTGGGCGCCCGCCTCGGCGAGGGCGCGCGTGGTCTCCAGGCCGAGGCCGGAGTAGCCGCCGGTCACCACGGCGAGGCGTCCGCCGAGGTCGATCCCGTCCAGGGCTTCCTTCGCGGTGGTCCGGGCGGAAAAGCCCGATCCGATGGGGTGTTGCGGTGATCGCTGTGTGCTCATGGCCGTGATGCTAGAACGTGGAGCGCGCTCCAGCTCAAGCACGCCGTGCTGCCGCCGTGCGCCGGGCCGTCAGATCGCCGGGGCGGTCGGCGCCGGCAGCGGTCGGCGGCCGCAGTCCGGGACCCGGGCGGGGTCAGCGCCGGGGTGCTCCGTGGCCTCCGTATCCGCCGTATCCCGGCGGGGTGCTGTAGCCCGGGGGCGCCGGGCGCTGCTTTTCGCGCCTGGGCAGGACGTAGGCGGCGAAGAGCCCGCCGAGGAACCCGAAGAGGTGGGCCTGCCAGGAGATGCCCGGCTGCTGGGGCAGGACCCCCCAGATCAGCGTTCCGTAGAAGAGGACCACGCAGATCATGATCACGATGTCGGCGGTGCGCCGTTCGACGATGCCGCGCAGCACCGTGTAGCCGAAGTAGCCGAACACCAGTCCGCTGGCGCCGACGGTGAGGGTGCCGGGCGGCGCGAACAGCCACACGCCGGCGCCGCTGACGAGGACGACGATGACCGTGGTCCACAGGAACCGGCCCAGCCCGCCGAAGGCCACGAGTGCGCCGAGCACCAGGAACGGCACGGAGTTGCTCATGAGGTGGCCGAAGCCGCCGTGCATGAAGGGGGCGGTGGCGACGGTCCAGGCGCCGTCGACCGTCCACGAGTGCAGCCCGAATACGACGTCGAGCGCGCCGCCCAGGACGGTGTCGACGATTTCGAGCACCCACATCGCGGCCAGCATGCCCGCGACGGTGAGGAAGCCGACTATGCGTGAGTGAGTCACCTCTACGAGTCTAGGCGACCCTTTCCAGGGGCTCCCGGAGCGCCTACAGGTTGTGGACGGGCGCCCGCAACCGCTCCGTAGCAGAGAATCACGGTATTCACACGCGGACGGCCTGAGTGTAGCCGTTTTGAGCTGCCAAGACGTTCGAATTGTGATGGCGATCACCGCGAAACGAAGTGTGGTGCATATCACATTCCGCCGGTGTTCGGGGGGTCGAGTTCGGTGCGCACGGGGGCTTTCCGGGTGGGCGCCGAGGGTAAACGTGTTATCTCTCCGTAACGATGTCGGGGGCGAGTCTTCGTACTTCATCGGTAAGGTTCGTATCGCCATAAATAGGACGTGAAGAGCGGTGAGGATTCGGCACCTGCGCAGGAGGCCCCGACCCGGGTGGGCCGCGTGCCCAGGTGCGGAGACGCGAGTCCGCCACCGAACGTGACGACCGCGCGCAACGCCGACGTGCGGACGTTTGCCCCAAGGGCGGTCCGCTCTTCCGCGTGCTCCGGAACAGACCCGAAGAGGAGACCGTGCCAGCAGTACGCGCAGACAAGCTCTACAAGATATTCGGCAGGCGTCCGTCCAAGGCCGTCGAACTGCTGGCGGACGGCCGGCACCGTGACGAGATCGCGTCGCTGGGCGTCACCGCCGCGGTCATCGACGTCTCCTTCGAGGTGCAGCCGGGCGAGATCTTCGTCGTCATGGGCCTGTCGGGATCGGGCAAGTCCACGCTGATCCGGATGCTCAACGGCCTGCTGCCCCACACGTCGGGATCCGTCGAGATCGAGGGCACCGACATCACCAAGCTTGGCAAGTCCGATCTGCGGAAGCTGCGCAGCGAGAAAGTCAGCATGGTCTTCCAGCACTTCGCGCTGTTCCCGCACCGCAGTGTGCTGGACAACGCGTCCTACGGGCTGGAGGTCCGCGGCGTTGCCCGTGACCAGCGCGACGCCAAGGCGCGCGAAGCGCTGGCGATGGTGGGCCTGGACGGTTTGGAGCACAAGGTCCCCGGCCAGCTCTCCGGCGGCATGCAGCAACGTGTCGGTCTGGCGCGCGCCCTGGCCGCCGACACCGACATCATCCTGATGGACGAGGCCTTCAGCGCGCTGGACCCGCTGATCCGCCGCGACATGCAGACCCAGCTGCTGGAGCTGCAGGCGTCGCTGGGCAAGACGATCATCTTCATCACCCACGACCTCAACGAGGCCATGCGCCTGGGGCACCGCATCTGCGTGCTGCGCGACGGCCGCGTCGCCCAGATCGGCACCGCCGAAGAGATCCTCAACGACCCGGCCAACGACTACGTCGCCAACTTCGTCGAGGACGTCGACCGCACCCGCGTGCTCACCGCCTCCTCGGTGATGGAGGCACCCATCCCGGTGGTCGACCCCGGCCAGGGACCGCGCGCCGCGCTGCGGACCATGCGCGACAGCCAGACGCAGTCGGCCTTCGTGGTGCGCGCCGACCGCACGCTCGTCGGCGGCGTGAACGAGACCGCGGTCGGCGAGGCCGTGCGCGACAACGTCAAGAAACTCGACGGGCTCGTCGACACCCTTGAGCGGGTGCACCCCGACACCCCGGTCGCCGACATGTTCGGCCAAGCCGCCGAGAGCACCTATCCGCTGGCCGTGGTCGACGGCGACGAGCGCCTCGTCGGCGTCATCCCGCGGGGGACGCTGCTCGCCGCGCTGGCCACCCCCAACGGCGACGACAGCCACGCGGGCACGGACGCGTCGGAGAGCGACACCGCCGTGTCGGGAACGGCCGACGGAACCGTCGGCGACGGCCGCGAGCCGCACGGCGATGCGGAGGAGCCCCAGACCGATCCGGGCGGCGACGCCCCGGCCACTGAAGGGAGCCGGCAGTGAGCCCCGTTTCCTACGCCGTGCCCGTGCCGCGCATCCCCGTCGGCGACACGTTCGACAGCGCCATCGAGTGGCTGCGGATCAACTTCGAGGCCTTCTTCGACTTCGTCGGCCTGCTCATCGATCTCTGCGTCGACAACCTCTACAGCCTTTTCGCCGAGACCTCGGCCACCCAGTTCACCCTGGTCGCCGCCGTGGTGGTGGCCGTCGGGCTGCTGGCGCGCAAGCACTACGCCCCCACCTTGATCGCGGCGGCGGTATGGGCCGGGTTCTACGTCGCCGAATTGTCGGCGGGCCTGGCGGCGACCGTGATCGGCGCGCTGCCCGCCCCGCTGTTCCTGTGGGCCATGAACCTGTTCGGGTCCAGCTACGTCTACCCACCGCTGGTCCTGGCGCTGCTGCTGTTCGCAGCACTGGTGGCCTTCAGCTTCACCGTCACCCGCGAGCGCGGCCAGCAGATCATCGCCGCCGCAGCGGCCGCGACGCTGCTCGCGGTGTTGGCCCTGCACTTCATCGCGGGCGTGCAGCTCTCGCTCATCGTCGGCGCCCTGCTGGCGGCCCTGGCCTACTTCATCGCCGGCTGGGGCGTCGCGGTGTTCAGCGTGCTCGGCTTCCTGCTCATCATCAGCATGGACAGCTGGAGCAACGCGATGAGCAGCCTGTCGCTGATCCTCGTGGCGACCCTGGTCGCCGTGGTGGTCTCGGTGCCCATCGGCGTGCTGGCGGCCCAGAGCGGCAAGGTCAGCACCGCGATCAAGCCGGTGCTGGACTTCATGCAGACCCTGCCCGCGTTCGTCTATCTGCTGCCGGCGATCGCGTTCTTCAGTATCGGCACCGTGCCCGGCGTGATCGCCACCGTCATCTTCGCGATGCCTCCCGGCGTGCGACTGACCGAGCTGGGTATCCGGCAGGTGGACAAGGAGCTGGTCGAAGCCGGCGAGGCGTTCGGCGCCCCGGACTTCCAGATCCTGCGCCGCATCCAGATCCCGCTCGCGCTGGCCACGATCATGGCCGGCATCAACCAGATCATCATGCTGAGCCTGTCCATGGTCGTCATCGCCGGCATGGTCGGCGCCGGCGGTCTGGGCAACGACGTCTACACCGGCATCGCCCAAGGCAACGTGCCGGTGGGCTTCGAGGGCGGTATCTCCGTGGTCATCCTGGCCATCTTCCTGGACCGGCTGACCGGGGCGGTCACCCGCTTTTCCCCCGCGGCACGCGCCCAGCGCGCGGCCGCATAAGCCCCGCTCCGCCTCGCCGCGCTCCGCGTCGGCGGGGCTCCGCAAAATCACCCGCACACAATGAGGAGGAACCGTGAGCGAGCGAAAGCGTTCCACGAAGCTGTTCGGACTCGGCGCCGCAGCGTTGTCGCTGACCCTGATGGCCAGCGCCTGCGGCGGCGGCGGTGGCGAGGACGTCTCCACCGGCCCCGAGGAGGACGAGGGGGCCAGCAAGGACATCACCATCGGCCTCATCCCGTGGGAAGAGGACATCGCCGTCACCAACCTCTGGAAGGTGATCCTGGAGGAGAAGGGGTACAACGTCACGATCGAGAACGTCGACGTGGCCCCGGTCTTCGAGGGCACTGCCAACGGTGACATCGACATGTTCCTCGACACCTGGCTGCCGAGCACCCACGGCGACTACTGGGACGAGTACGGCGAGGACCTTGAGGACCTCGGCGCCTGGAACGAGGGCGCGAGCCTGGAGCTGACGGTTCCCTCCTACATGGAGGACGTCAATTCCATCGAGGACCTCCAGGGCAACGCCGACACCTTCGGTGGCGAGATCATCGGCATCGAGTCCGGCTCGGGTCTGGTGCAGACCACCGAGGAGGAGGCGATGCCGACCTACGAGCTCGAGGAGAACTACGAGCTGGTCAAGTCCTCCACCCCGGCGATGCTGGAGGAGCTCGAGACCGCCATCGCGGACGAGGAGCCGATCGTCGTCACCCTGTGGCGTCCGCACATCGTCTACGCCCAGCAGGACCTCAAGGACCTGGAGGACCCCGAGGGCGCGATGGGCGAGCCGGAGTCCCTGCACTCCGTGGGCCGCCCCGGCTTCGGTGATGACTTCCCGGACCTCACCAAGTGGATGGGCAACTTCGAGCTGAGCCAGGAGCAGATCGGCGACCTGGAGCAGACCGTCATCGCCGACCACGAGGGCGAAGAGGCGGAAGGCGCTCGTGTCTGGCTGTCGGAGAACCAGGACTTCGTCGAGCAGGCCCTGGGCGAGGACGCCGAAGGCGTGGACTTCAGCTCCTGAAGCCCGATCCGCGGAAACCGCGCCCCTGCGGGCGCGGCGGACCGTGAACACGAGCGGGCCGTGTCCTTCTGGGCACGGCCCGCCGTGCTGTCCGGGGCGGGCGCCTCAGCGCCCCGACGTCAGGGAGCGGTCGCGCGGGGGAATGCCCGCGGTGGACATGAACGCGTCGACCTTGGCGGGCGACGTCAGGCCCGTCAGCGGCAGATACGGGCGGTTGGCGCGGCGCCCCCGCACCGACGGGAAGTGGCGCGGCCGGCCGGCGACGTCGCACAGTCCCAGAGAGCGGGTGCGCCCGGGCAGCACGTAGTAGGAGCCGACGTCGGCGGAGGGGATACGCACGATGTAGCGGCCTCGGGTGTAGCGGAACTCGCCGTCTTCGACCTCCAGCACGGGCACCCGCAGCCGGATGCCGTCGACCAGCAGGACGATCCCGGCCAGCAGCGCCGCTGCGCCCAGCGCCGCCGCGCTCCAGGCCAGTGGCCCTTCCGGCAGTACCGGCAGGTCGAAAAGCCCGGACAGTCCGGCTGCGGCGGTGCACGCGCCGACCGGGACCAGGACCGAACCGCTCCACGACTCCGCCCGTTTGCGGCCCATCGGGCAGGTCAACCGAACCTTCTCGGACACGGGAGCGCCTCTCTCAGTGAGCATGGGAATGTGGCAAAGGGGACGCGGCAATCGGAACCATATCGGTTAACCGGTGGCCGCAACGGCGGTTTGCGGCGATCGGCGGGGCCGTTTTCCCATCTTCCCGAAAGATGCCGGTGAGAGCCGGATCGCGGCGGTCGCGCGGTCCGCACACACCGACGGCGGCCGCGCGCGGCGGCCGCCGTGGTGCTGTATCCGGTTGTCCCGGCGCCCGCTCCCGGCTCACCGGGCGGGACGGGCGCCGTCATTCAGGCCGGGCGGGTTACCAGCCGCCGTTGCCGCCGCCGGAGCAGTGGGTCTCACGGGAGTCCGAGAGGTCCGCGCCCAGGCCGCCGGCCTCCGGGGCCGGGCAGAGGAACTGCGCGTAGCGCTGGTCCTCGTCGACGTACAGCTTCAGCCACGAGATGCTGTACTTGGCGATGGTCGTGTTCGACATGTTCGGCGCGAAGTGCGACGCGCCGTCCAGCTCCAGGTACGCCTTTCCGGGCGAGCTGGGCAGGCTCTCGTAGAACGGGATGGAGTGCGTGCTCACCCGGGCGACGGAGTCGTCTTCGGCACCGACGATCATGGTCGGCACGTCGACACTGCCCCAAGTCTTGTCGACGTTCCAGGGAGCCAGCGGGATGGCCGCCTTCAGCTCGGGCCGGTCATCGGCGATCTCCAGCGTGCCGCCGCCGCCCATGGAGTGGCCCATGGCCGCCATCCGGCTGCCGTCGACGATGTCTTCGACGTCGCTGTCGTCGGCCAGGTAGTCCAGGGCGTCGCCGATCTGGCGCCCCCGGCTGCCGGGCTGGTCGTAGCGGGTGTTGGTGTCGATGGTGAACACCACGAAGCCCTGCGAGGCCAGCCGCGTGCCCAGCCACGACATGGAGGTGGAGCTGGCGGTGTAGCCGGGGGCGACGACGACGCCGCCGTAGGTCCGGCTGTCGTCCTCGGGGTAGTAGATCGTTCCGCCGCCGAACCCGCTCACCAGCGAGGAGACGTCCTCCTCGTCGGTGTCGAACGGGCCGGTACGCGCCTCGATGCTGTCCTCAGACGGGTCGGGGCCGATCTCCTCGGCGTGTGCCGGCGCGGCGACGGCGGCGGTGCCGCTGACGGCCAGGGTGAGGGCGGCGGCGATCCGACCGAAGGTCCGCAGGGACCCTCGGTCCGCGGGTGCGGTCTCGGACGCGGTGGTCGCCTCCGGTCGCTCGGTGGCGTGCTTTGCGAACATGGGGAATGCTTCCTTTGCCTCGGGATGGGGCAGCGCTGCTCGGCTCGCACGGGGGTCCGCGCGCGCTACCGGCCGATCCGGTTCTACGGGGCGAGGACCAGTGGCGCGGAGGCGGGCGGGATCGGGAACGGGGGAACGGGGCCGCCCGGTCGCGTCCACTGTCCACTGTCTATTGGGGGATGTTCGGATGCCCGCGTGAGCCGATGCTGAGCGCGGGCACTTCGCCACTATCCGCAATCACGGCTGCACGGGATATCCGTTGATTCACCAGTGTCCGCGTCGTTGCACGTGAGCCGGGTGAAACTGACCGCGTGTTCCGGCGGGTCCGTCCGCGCCGTGGTCGGCCAGGCGGCCCGACGATGCGCAAAGCCGTCACAAGAGGGCATCATGGGCGGCGACCGGCATCCGGAACAAGCCGGGCGGAACGGACTACGGAGGATCCATGGCTGACGACGATTCCGCGGCGCCCGCCGCCCGCGACACGGCCGCCGATGCGGGGCTGGACACGTCGGTTCCGCATTCGGCCCGCGTGTGGAACTACTGGCTGGGCGGAAACGACAACTACGCCGCCGACCGCGAAGCGGGCGACCGGTTCCTCGACGTCTTCCCCGGCATGGCGCAAGGTGCGCGCGCCTCGCGCGCGTTCCTCGCCCGAACCGTCGGCTACCTGGCGGGCGAGGCCGGGATCCGCCAGTTCCTCGACGTCGGCACGGGCCTGCCCACCGTCGACAACACCCACGAGGTCGCCCAGGCGGTCGCACCCGACGCCCGTATCGTCTACGTCGACAACGATCCCCTGGTGCTCCTGCACGCCCGAGCCCTGCTCACCAGCAGCCCCGAAGGCGCCACGTCCTACGTCGACGCCGATCTGCGCGACCCCGACCGGATCCTGAGCGAAGCCGCCCGCACCCTGGACTTCTCCCAGCCGATCGGGCTCATGCTCATGGGAATCCTCGGCCACATCGCCGACTACGACGAAGCGCGCTCGATCGTGCGCCGCCTGGTCGAAGCGCTGCCCCCCGGCAGCTACCTGACCGTCAACGACGGCACGAACGTCTTCAGCGACGCCAACGCCGAGGCCCACCGCGAGTACAACGAGAACAGCGGCGGCGCGCCCTACATCCAGCGCAGCCCCGAGGAACTCGGCGCGTTCTTCGACGGACTCGAACCGGTCGATCCCGGCCTGGTGAGCGTCACCCGCTGGCGACCCGACCCCAGCCCGTTCGGCGAGCCGCCCGAGGTGGACGGCTTCGGCGCTGTGGGGCGCAAGCCGTAGCGGCGGGGGTGGCCGGTCACCAGTGGTCCGGGCGTTCCAGCGCCTGCGGCAGCCGGGTGGCGGCGTCGCCCCGGGCCGCGTTGGCCTGGGGCTGGGTCAGAAACAGCGCGCCGCTGAGGTCGGCGCCGCCGACCCGGGCGTCGCGCAGGTCGGCGCCGATCACATCGGCCCGGCGCAGGTCGGCGCCGCGCAGGTCCGCGGCGATGAGCAGGGCGCCCCGCAGGTCCGCCGCGCGCAGGTCGGCCTTGCGCAGCTTCGCCCCCACCAGGTCCGCTCCGGCCCGGTCCGGCCCCGTTCCGGGCGCGTCTTCGCGCGCGAGCGCACTGGCCCGCCGCAGCAGCGGCCGGGCGCGCTCCCGAAGCCCGTCCGGGTCGGATTCGCCCAGCTCGGCCGCGCCGGACCGGGTCAGCAGCGCGGTCTCCTCCTGCACGGCGCGCAGTTCGGCGTCGACCGGTTCGGACGTGGGCAGCGAGCGGGCCTCGTCGAGATACCACAGCAGTTCGTGCAACTGCCGCATCACACCGAAGGCGTCGAAGATCGAGCGCGCCGAACCGGGGTCGGCACGCCAGGAGCGCCCCGCGAAGGTCACCTGGGAGATCTGCTGGCCCGCACCGAAGCAGTCGAACACGGTGCAGCCGCGGAAGCCCTCGTCGCGCAGCCGGGAGTGGATGGTGCAGCCGTAGTCCTCGCCCAGGTTGGAGCACGCCTGCCCGGCCGGCTTGTCCACCGGGAAGTCCGCCGACGCCGAGAACGGCAGTGCCGCGCAGCACAACCCGAAGCACGACGAGCAGTCGGCGCGCAGTTCGGCGCGCGCCGGCGGGTGCACAGCCGCGTTCGGGCCGGCCTCCGGCGGGGTGTCTGCCAACGGGTCTCCTCGCGGGAATCGGGGACGGCTACGTGGTCGGGTCGGTGACGAAGCGGACGCTCTCCTCCAGGCCAGGGCCGCCTGCGGCAGGACGGAGGGGCCCGGCATCCGCTGGGCCCCATCGTGTACTCGCTCGGCTAGAGCCGACCGTCCTTCACGTCGGCGAGGAAGGCGGACCACTCAGTCGTCGGAATCGCCAGGAAGCCCGCTTCGCGGTCCTTGGTGTCGCGGACCCTGACCTGCTCGGGCGAGTCAGCGACTTCTACGCAGTCACCGCCATGGGATCCGCTGTAGCTGGACTTTCTCCAGTTCACGGGCTCATGCATACAAATCTCCTCGCGCTTTCCGGACCAGATCGGTCGAAGCGGCCAGCGGCAGGGCCTCGGCCTGCAACGCGCCGAAGAGCATATGGCACTCCTCGACCTTGTCGGCATCGTGGACAGGTTCACCACCGGTGACATGCTCGGCGTAGACGGCGGCCGGACGGTCTCTGAAGGTCATGATGCGGAAGGCACCGTCGAAGCCGGGCTTGAGTCGTGACTCGTCCGGGATGACCTGAAGCTGTACGAGTTGCGATTCCACAAGCTCCAGTACATAGCCCAACTGCTCGAACGTGATCTCAGGGCCGCCGACAGTGCGCCGGACCACGTCCTCGTCTACGACAGCCCAGAGCAGGGGGCGCTCGCTCTTCGAGAGGACCTCACGGCGCTTCACGCGTGAAGTGACCAGGCGATCTACATCGGCCTTTGGATACCAGGGACGTCCGGTCTGCACGACGGCGCGTGCGTAGTCTTCGGTTTGGAGCAAGCCGGGGAAGACCGACATATGGAACATCTTGATTCCTGTGGCCTCTTGCTCCAGCAGCACGATGTCGGAGAACCAGTCCGGGACCCCGCTGTAGTTCTGCAGCGAGCTCCAGCGTTGGGCTAGTGCAGCGTTGGTGTTGAGGGCATCGTCGATTCGGGCGATGTGTTCCACTCTGGTGGATTTTTCGCCGCGTTCAAGACCACTGATCATCGTCTGGGACAAGAGTGCTGCCGACGCTAGCTCCTTCTGAGACATCCCAGTTTGTTCGCGATACTGGCGCATCTCATTGCCGAACCTGCGTCGTGCAGACCCCGAGGGAACCACCATGACACCACTTAATACCACCTGACTACCTGCGGTTACCACCTATATCCGAGAATCATGCGGCATCAGTGTTCCCCCTATCCGAGACGTCCGGGTGCTGAGAGGTTTTAGCGAACCGGCGCGGGACCGAACGGCGCCGTGCAATGAAACGGCCCCGGCTCGTGTAGACGCACGATCCGGGGCCTTGATCCCCGACCTGACGGACCAGGTGGAGACCCATGGATAACCCTATCGGCCCGGTTGGCACCCGAACGCCTCATTCGCCCCAGCCGCGCACCTCCCGCCCCCGCCCCTACATCCCCCACCCCGCATCCCCGCCCGACTACGGGCGCTTCTGCGAGGTCCACACCCGCCACCGGCCCCTGTGGAGGCTCACCTACGCCCCCGACCGGAGGGCGCCCTACCGGGCGCACCACCGCGTCCTCGACGGCGTCACGCTCGCCGCCACCGGCCTCGACGCGCTGGACTTCGCGCTCGCGCAGTTCCCCGCGCCGCCGCGCCCGCGCCCCTACCTCGCCGCCGCGGACCCCACCGCCGCCGGCGACCGGTCGGTGCCCGCATCGACCGGCGCCGCCGACGACGGTCCCGCCGACAACGCCGCCGCCCGCGTGCTCGACCAGGTCGAAGCCCACTGCCTCCACCAGTTGGCCGACGACCTCGCCGCCAGCACACACGAGCACACCTACTGGACCTCCGCCGTACGCGACGCCTCCCTGGAGATCCTGGAGCGCATCGCCGCCCTGCTCGGCGACACCTGCGGCGCGTGCTGCCTGCGCCCCGCCGCGCACGACGGCCCGCACCTGGACGCCTCCGGCGCCGCCTGGGACGACAGCGACAACGGCGAGGAGGCCGCCCGATGACCACGGCCACCGCCACCCACGCGCCCCGCACCACGCGGCCGCCCCGCCAGAGGGTCGCCGTGCACCCCGCCGCCCGGCGGCTGCACCGCATCTTCCCCGGCGCCACCGTCTGGCACGGTACCCATACCGGAAGCTGGTGGGCCATGCTGCCGAACCACCCGCACCTGCTGGAGGCGGCCACGCCCGAGGAACTCGAACAGCTCCTCGCCGCGCTCCTCCTCGGCCACCCGCGGCCCGCACCCAGGCGGCCCGTGCGCGCGCCTGCGCCCGCGTCGGCACCTACGCCGGCCCCCGCGTCTGCGCCTACCCCCGTGCCCGCACGCGCGGCGGGCGCTGCCGCCGCCCACCGGCCCCCGATCCCGAAGGCGGGCGCCGCACCCCCGGCCGGAGGGCGCGGAAGGGCTGCGCCCCCGCCGCCGCACGCCTACTGGCGACCCGTGCGCGGCCCGGCGCCGACACCGCCGGCGGCGCCGAACCCGGCTCCCGCCGAGCCGCCCGTGGATCCGGCCGCCCGGTTATAGCGCCGAACACGCCGAACACGCCGAACACGCCGGGCTCGCCACTACAGCTGTCCGGTCCGGCCGTTGCCGGAGGGTGCCCGGCCGCCGAGCCCCGCCCTCCGGACTCGGCCGCCGTCGCCGAGCGGCCACCACGGCGGCGGCGACACCTCCGGCCGCCAGTGCGCCCGCGGGCGGCCGTCCCGCTCCTGCCTTCACCTCGCTTCCCGACCCGTCGCATACGGACCGCGGGCGCAGGCAGCGGTGCGATCTCGCGCTCGAAGCAGTCCGGGAGCGGCTCGCCCGCGGCGAAGAGTCCGGCCAGCTCGCCGACGGCCGCGGCGATCGCGTCGCCGTCGTCGATCCGCGAGGCGCCGCACGCCCGGCCGTTCTCGAGGGGTTCCTGCTGTAGGGCTGGGGCGGGGATCCCGCTGAAGGGTGCGGCGTACGCTCGGCGGCAAGCCGGCTCGCTCGCGGGGCGAGCTGCGCCCCATTGCCGCAGCTATTGTGGTGGCCCGCACCGGGGGGGTCTCGAGGGGTTCCTGGGGGAGCCGCTCGGCACCCCTCTTACCACGCCGCGGCGTGCTCCCCCGCACCGAAGCCGCGCGGCAGCTCCAGCTGTCCGGCGTCGGTGACGGTCCCCGCGGGCGCCGAATCCGGGGCGACCGGTGTCTGCGAGCCGTGCCGACACCGTCGTGCAGAGCGCCGCAAGCGGAGCGGAACGACGCGGGGACCTGAGTCGTTCCAAGGTCCCACCGGCGACCGTATGCAGGGAATCCGTACGGAAGTCGGGAAGGGATCGCGACCTTTTCGAAAGGTGCCGTTGCTATGGTGACGGCCGGTTGCCCGGACACGGTGCGCGTCGCCGCGCACCCGCATCCCCCCACCGGACGCCGCGACGGATTGGATCCCCCAGTGAAGAGGCTTTCGTCGGACTCCCGGTCCATCCCGCCCCCGCAACCCCGAATCGGAACCGGGGACGTCGCCCAGCCGGACTCGGGCGCCCCTCCGGACGGCGGCCCGGAACCCGTCGTTCCCGAGAACGTCGGCGGCGTCGCCCGCGAGCACCGCCTCGGCGCCCCCGTCAGCGTGCACGCCCACGCCGACGTCGACCACCGGCGCGCGGCGGTCTACGTGCTCGCGGCCGGTGCGACCGCTGCCGCGGTGCTGCTGGTCGCCGAGTCCTCGGCCGCCTCCACGTACTCCGAGCTGCCCCGGATCTCCCGGGTGGTGCTGCTGCTGCCGGTCCTGCCCGCCGCGCTGTGGATGGCCGCGATGCTGCGCGGACGCCGGGGCGTCTACCTGTTCGAGCGCGGACTCGTCGTGCGCGAAGGGCGGCGGCTGCGGGCGGTGCCGCTGGTCGAGGTCGCCGCGCTGAAGCACATGCCCGGCGACAGCCGCGAAGGCGACCTCAAGCTGTGGGTCCGCACCGGGCGCCCCGTCGTGATCCCGGGCCTGTACACCCCCGGTTCGGACCGCCTGTTCACCGTGCTCTGCCGCTACGCCGACCGGCACGGGCTGCCCACCAAGCGCCCCAAGCCCGCACGGCTCCGGTGATCGTGCAGCTACCGTCGTGGTGAGCGTCCGCGGACGACGGACGGCAGCTGACCGATCGATGCCACTCGGTGGTGGGGGAGAACCATGGCTGACAGCGCGCCCGACGGTGTGACCGTGCACGAAACCCTTCCCTGCCGGGTGCTCGCCGGGATCGGTGCGCGCCACCGGATCCCGGACGAGGCCGAGCGGCTGGGCGCCCGGCGGGTGCTGCTGGTGGCCGCCCCCTCGGCCGCGTCGGCCGGAGACGAGCTCGCGGCGGCCCTGGGCCCCGGTCTGGCGGCCCGGTTCGACGGTCCCGTGGTGCACACCCCGGTGGAGGTGACCGGCGAGGCCATGGGGGTGGTCGAGCGGGCGGGCGCCGACAGCGTGGTCGCCGTCGGCGGCGGTTCGGCGATCGGGCTGGCCAAGGCGGTCTCGGCGCGGACCGGTCTGCCGCAGATCGCCGTGCCCACGACCTATGCCGGGTCGGAGGCCACCCCCACCCTCGGGGAGACCGAGAACGGGGTGAAGACCACGCGGCGCGACCCGGCGCTGGCCCCCGGCACGGTCGTCTACGACGCCGAACTCACCCGCACCATGCCGCGCGGGCTGACGCTGACCAGCGCGTTGAACGCCTTGGCGCACGCGGTCGAGGCGCTGTGGGCCGGCGACGCCACGGCCGCCACCGACGGGCTCGCATCGGAGTCCGTCGAGGGGATCCTCGCGACCCTGCCGACGGTGCTGGACGATCCCGGAGCCGTCGACCCTCGCGGCCGCCTCCAGCCGGCGGCGTGGCTCGCCGGCCTGTGCCTGGCCCAGACGTCGATGGGGCTGCACCACCAACTGGCCCACGTCCTCGGCGGAACGTTCGACCTGCCCCACGCCGAACTGCACGCCCTGCTGCTGCCGCACGTGATGGCGTTCAACCTGCCTTCGGCGCCGCACGCGGCCGGGCGGCTGGAGCGCATCGCCGGGGGCGATCCGGTCGCCGCGGTCTCCGACCTGGCCCGCAGCCACACGGGCCCCACCACGCTTCGCGAGCTGGGCGTTCCCCGCGACGGGCTGCGCGGCGTCGCCGAGCGGGTCGCCGCCAAGCCCTACCCCAACCCGCGCGAGGCGGACGCCGACGCGCTCACCGGGCTGCTGCGCCGGGCCTGGTAGCCATTCGGACCGCTTCGCTCCGCTGAAGCCGCGCGGGCGGCGCCCCGGGTCAGCGGTCGCCGTGGGCGACGTCGAGGACCACCGTGCGCGTCCCCTCCTGCTCGTCCGTCCGGGTGAAGACGCGGAACGGAAGCTTCTCCCGCGCGCTGTGGGATTCAGTAGGGCCCGACGCTTACCGGGGGCGTCGGGCCCGGCGGTGCTGAAGGAACCCCTCGAGGACCATTCGGAGTCGGTGACCCCAAAGGCTGCGGCAATGGGGCGCAGCTCGCCCAGCGAGCAAGCCGGCTTGCCGCCGAGCGCACGCTGCGGGGTTCAGCGGGGCTCGCCGCCCGCCGGGGGCGTCGCGCGTCGCGCACGTGTCCAAGGCCGCCGAGCGCACACGGCGCCCTGAAGCGGGAGCCGTCCTCAACCATTCGTCTCCCGCTGGCGGCGCAACGTCATGCACATATAACGAATCCGCTTGCGTACCTTCTCCGCATGCGACGGCGCAGGCGCCCAGCCGCGGCGCCGCAACCGCGCGAACAACCCCAGCAGAAGCACATCCGGCTTCACCACGACCTCGCGCGCCCGAACCACGAACACGTCCCACCCCAGCCCGGCCAATTCCGCCACTCGGTCGGCATCACGGTCGCGATCAGACTGAGTGTGGAACTGCGCACCGTAGTACTCCACACCCTGGCGGTAATCCTCGTACCCCAGATCGAGATAGGCCGGCCCGTCGGCGAGGCCGACCGGAACCTGCGAGCGCGGCCGGGGCAGACCGGCATCGATGATCAGGCAGCGGGACCAGCTCTCCCCCGGCGATTGGGCCTCCGGATCGGCCACCTCGAGTGCGGCGGCGATCCGGCGCCCGTAGCGGGTGCGGGCATCGGCGCGCAGCCACAGGCGCCGCGCGTCCACACCGCTGTGCAGGAACTGGTCGAGCGCGGCGACGGACTCCAAGCGGGGCAGATACCCGGCGCAGTCGGCGGCGGTGCGCTCGAGCCTGGTGACGGGCAGGTCGGCGATGGTGGTGACATCGTCCCGGTCAATCGACCACCGGTAGGTCCGGGCTCCGGGAGCCGGAAGGCCCGCGCGGTCGCGGGGAACGGAGATCTCCACGGGCCACGAGGCCGAGATACGGCCGGGCGGGAGTACAT
Source organism: Streptomonospora salina (assembly GCF_014204715.1). Classification (NCBI taxonomy): domain Bacteria; kingdom Bacillati; phylum Actinomycetota; class Actinomycetes; order Streptosporangiales; family Nocardiopsidaceae; genus Streptomonospora; species Streptomonospora salina. Next base: position 2,350,776 of record NZ_JACHLY010000001.1, on the reverse strand, counting down.
CCAATCCGTGCAGCAGGGCCGCGGTGCGTCCCACGACCACCGCGCCTTCCGGTAAACGGTCGGCGAGCTGTGCGACCCGGGAGCCGTGGGGCGGGTTGCCGATGGTTTCGGCGCTGGGCATCCGGCGCTGGATCGCCCCGTGCGGGGTGAGCGTGTACGGAGGAAGTGAGTTCATGAGTCAAGAGTGGAGCGGTGCATCAGGGCAGGAGCGGTTTTCCACAGGGCCGATATCTGCGGAGGCCCGACGTCTCCGGCGGGCGTCGGGTCCCGCTGGAGCCCGCAGCGTGCGCTCGGCGGCAAGCCGGCTTGCTCGCTGGGCGAGCTGCGCCCCATTGCCGCAGCCTTTGGGGTAGCCGTCTCCGGGGGGTCTCGAGGGGTTCCTCGGGTGCTGCCGGTGGCGGCGCAGACCATGACGCATCTCCAGGCGAAGATGTCGGCGGCGGGTGGGCTCGGTCGGCGCCGACACGCCGGGAGGCAGGCATGGCGTCGAACCGAGCCGGATGACGCTTGACATGACATCACTGTGACGTCACCATGAAGTCATGGATCTGCTGCCGTACATCGACAACCTCCGCCACCAGCTTGTGGTCGCCGCCGAAGCGGGCGACGAGGACGCCCGAGCGGTCGCCGAACGCCTGACCACGGCATTGGAGCCGGCCGCGCGGCTGGCTCTGCTGGACGCGCTGTCCGCCGCCACGGACGAGATCACCCGCGACCTCGCCCCGGGATCGGTCGAGGTCCGGCTGCGCGGAGGCCGGCCCGACTTCATCGTGACGCCACCGCCGACCGACGAACCGCCCGAAGACGGCACCGGGGGAGGCACTGAGACGTCGCAGCGCCGTCACGATGACGTCGCCGGGGATGCCCGGGGAGCGGCGGGTGCGTCCGACGCCGACGAGGGGGGCACCTCTCGGATCACCTTGCGCATGCCCGAGAACCTCAAGCTGCGGGCCGAGGAGACCGCCCGCAGCGAAGGGCTCTCGGCCAACGCCTGGCTGGTGCGTGCCGTGGCCGCCGCGCTCGACACCGGGACACGCCGGGTCGGCCGGAGCGCGAGCCGCCGGGTCGGGCGCAACTACACCGGCTGGGTCCGCTAGCCGCCCGCCCTCGACACCACCCTACGTACGCCTCCCACCGGGGGAGACGTCCACAAGCGCCATGACCGGGAGACACCTGTGCCGACTTTCGATACACCCGAACCGATCACCGCCGAGATCGACCTGTTCATCGGCACCGTCCAGATCGACGCCGGCGACCGCGCCGATACGACGGTCGAAGTCCAGCCGCGCGATGCCGCCAAGGACGCCGACGTGCGCCTGGCAGAGCGGATCCGGATCGAGTACGGCGGCGGGCGGCTGCTGGTGAACGACCCCGACAACACCGGCCTGGGCCGGCTGCTGCGCAAAGGCGTGGCCGACGTGACCATCGAGCTGCCGGCGGGTTCCCAGGTCCAGGCCGAGGCCAACAACGCCGACATCCGGTGCGACGGCCTCCTCGGCGACTCCAGGATCACCGCCTCCGTCGGCAACCTCGTGCTGGACCGGGTGGCGGGACACGCCGAATTGACGTCGACACACGGGCTGATCCGCGCCCGGGAGATCGACGGCACCGCCACGGTCCAGACCACCCACGGCTCCGTCACCCTCGGCACGGTGACCGGCCGGCTGCGGATGAAAACCGCGCACGGCGACATCGTCGCCGATCGCGCCCTGGACTCCGTCGAAGCCAAGACCGCCCACGGCGGCGTCCGGATCCGCGAGGTGGTCCGCGGCCGCGTGGACCTGGAGACCTCCTACCGGGAACTGGAAATCGGCATCGCCGAGGGCACCGCCGCCTGGCTGGACGCGAGCACCAAACACGGAAGCGTGACCAGCTCCCTGGAAGCGGCCGAGGACCCGGGCGACGCCGACGAGACCGTCGAGGTCCATGCCCGCACCAACTACGGCGACATCGTGGTCCGCCGCGCCTGACCCGCAGACCCTCCGCCGCCGCGAGCGCGCACACCCGACCGATCCGAACACCCGCCGCTGCACACCACCGCCGATCGCGGCGAACGAGAAACGAGGCAGCAATGACACCACCCGCCCCCCGAGCGGCCATCACGGCCACCGGCCTGCGCAAGTCCTACGGCGACCACGTCGTGCTGGACGGCATCGACCTGGACGTACCGGCGGGGACCGTCTTCTCCCTGCTCGGCCCCAACGGCGCCGGCAAGACCACCATCGTGAAGATCCTGTCCACCCTGATCGCCGCCGACAGCGGCGACGTGCGGATCCTCGGCCACGACCTGGACACCGAGCCCGACGCGGTGCGCGCCGCCATCGGCGTCACCGGCCAATACGCGGCGGTGGACGGACTCCTCACCGGCGAGGAGAACCTCACGCTGATGGGCGATCTGCACCGCCTGGGCCGCCGCCGCGCCCGCCGGCGCGCCGCCGAACTCGTGGAGCGGTTCGACCTGGCCGAAGCGGCCAAGAAGCCGGCCTCCACCTACTCCGGAGGCATGCACCGCCGGCTCGACCTCGCGATGACCCTGGTCGGCGACCCCCGCATCATCTTCCTCGACGAACCGACCACCGGACTGGACCCGCGCAGCCGCCGCGGGATGTGGGACATCGTCCGCGAGCTGGTGTCCGGCGGCGTCACCGTCGTCCTCACCACCCAGTACCTGGAGGAGGCCGACCGGCTCGCCGACCGCGTCGCGGTCCTCGACCGCGGCGGCATCGTGGCCCAGGGAGCGGCGGAGGAACTCAAGCGCCGCATTCCCGGCGGCCATATCCGGCTGCAGTTCGCCGAGGCCGGCGCTTTGGATTCGGCGGCCCGAGCGCTCGGCGGATCGCGGGACGACGACGCGCTGGCGCTCCAGGTCCCCAGCGACGGCGGACTCGCGTCGTTGCGGACCCTGATCGACCGCATCGACGCCGCGTCGATCGGGGTCGAGGGGCTCTCCGTGCACACCCCCGACCTCGACGACGTCTTCCTCTCCCTCACCGGCCACCCCAGCACCGACGACGACACCCGGAAGGCTGCCGCACGATGACCACACTCACCCGCGCCGCGGGCGACTCGGCCACGATGGTGGGCCGCCAGATGCGGCACCGGCTGCGCTACCCCTCCCTGACGCTCATGCTCGCCGGCATGCCGATCGTCCTGCTCCTGCTGTTCGTCTACGTCTTCGGCGGCGCTATGGGAGCCGGGCTCGGCGGCGGCTCCGGCGGCCACGCCGCCTACCTCGACTACATCGTCCCCGGCATCATGCTGATCACCGTGGCGATGGTCGCCCAGGGGACGGCGATCTCCGTGGCCACGGACATGACCGGGGGGATCATCGCCCGGTTCCGCACCATGGACATCGCCCGCGTCTCCGTGCTGACCGGCCACGTCGTCGGGGCCCTCGTCCAGACGCTGTTCGCCCTCGCGATCGTCACCGGGGTGGCGCTGCTGCTGGGATTCCGGCCCAGCGCCGGACCCCTCGCGTGGATCGCGGCCGCCGGCCTGCTCGTGCTGGTCACCTTCGCCCTGACCTGGCTGACGGTCGCGCTCGGCATGGTCGCCGACGGCGTCGAGACCGCGAGCAACACCCCGATGCCCCTATTGTTCCTGCCCTTCCTCAGCAGCGGCTTCGTGCCCACCGACACGCTGCCGACCGGGTTGCGGCAGGTCGCCGAGTACCAGCCCTTCACCCCCATCAGCGAGACCCTGCGCGGGCTGCTGATGGGATCGGAGATCGGCGGCAGCGCGGCGCTCGCGGTCGCCTGGTGCGCCGCCGTCGCCCTGGCCGCCTACCTCTGGGCGAGGAGACTCTACAACCGCGATCCCGCGCGCTAGCCCGACCGCTCCCGTTCGGAATCCGCCCGCCCCGGCAGCGCTCTGCGCGACGCCGGGGCGGGCGTCGGGCTGCGGGCGCGGGCCGGGTCGGCAACCGCGATCACAGCTGTTCGCGCACCCCGGCCTCGCGTTCGATCGTGGCCGCCTGCTCGCGGAGGTTGCCGCGCATCGAGGCACGGCTGCCGCCCCGGCGGAGCACCGGAAGGATCGTGCGCTTGCTGATGTCCTCGACGAGCAGGGCCAGCGAACCGTAGAGCGCGAGCACGAACAGCACCAGCCCGGCGACGCCGGAGACCGTGGCCCACAGCGGCGTGCCGGTCAGCTCGTAGCCGGCGGTCAGCGCGAAGCGGGCCGATGCGCCCAGCAGCACCGCCGCGGCCAGCAGCTTGCCCGTCGCCGCGCCTACGGCGGGCACGAGCAGGCCGACCGACACGGCCAGCATCAGCACCCCCAGCGTGGGGATGGAGATCACCCCGGGCGGGGAGGTGAGGGAGACGACCGCGGTCGACAGCCACGTTCCGCCCAGGATGCCCATAGCCGTTCCGACCACGATGTCGCGATCGAGGAAGCCGAATATGCAGCCGAGCAGCTGCAACGGGAACGCGAACGCGATCAGCACCAGGGACACGTGGTCGCGTTCGCTTGCGGGCAGCCACCCCAGTTGCAGCGCGCTCAGCATCAGGGTCGCCACCGCCAGAGCCATGAACCCCACCGGGGCGGGGCTGGCGATGGGGCGCAGGCCGATCCGCACGGACGGCGCTTCAGGGCCGTCGGATGGGGCGGGCGTCGTCTCGGGTGCGGTTCCGGTTCCGGTCACTGTGGCTCCCGTGGCGACTCGCGTGCACACCCGGGCACCGCGTGTCGCCGGCGCGCGCCCGGACGCCGGCACGGCCCGCTGCCTACGGCCGAGACCGGGCGGACGCGCGTGCACGGGCACGGCGTGCCGCCGCCTCGCGGTCCGTCGCGGCGCCGACGGTCAACCGGCTTCACCCACGCCGCATCGACACCCGGTACCGTAGCGCGCCGCCGCCCGGCCGACGGCGGCGGGCCCGCGGCGAGCGCATCGCCCCGCGAGCGCGCCGATCGCGCGCCCCCGCCGGTGCACGGACCGGCCGCGCGCGACCGTGCGCGGGTGCGGCCGCCTCGACCGAGGCGCGCCGCGGGTGGTCATTCCCGTGGGATGAGGCGTGCGTTGGGCAGTTCCGGGGCGGGCAGGGTCGCGGTCCAGGCCTCGGGGAAATCCCCGAACCGGCGGTCGCGCCGCGAAGGATCGCTGCGCTCGTCCTGCCACTGCCGCCGGTACGCGGCGATCTCGTCGTGGTCGGACCCGATGAAGTTCCACCACATGACGATCCGTTCGTTCAGCGGCTCGCCGCCCAGTAGCAGCAGCCGGGCGCCCGCGCTCGTGTCGGCGTGCGCCTCCACCGACGACCGGCCCGGCGGCAGGTACGCCAACCGGCCCGCGCCGGCGGTGACGCCGCCGACGTCCACCGATCCGGTGTCGACGAGGACCCCGTGCTCGAACGACTCCTCCACCGGAAGGCGCAGCCGGGCGCCGGGGTCGAGGACGATCTCCGCGCCGAGCAGCGGCGAGAAGGTCGCCACCGGAGAGGTCTCCGAACCCAGCGAGCCGAGGAACACCCGCAGCTGTGCGCCTCGGGTCCCGGTCTGCGGCGGGGCGTAGTGCTCGAACGCGGGCGCCGCCTGCCGGTGCGCCCGCGGCAGCGCCAGCCACAGCTGCGCGCCGTGCAGCACGTCGGTTCCGGGCGTGGAGAACTCCGAGTGCGCGATCCCGGAACCGGCCGTCATCAGGTTCAGCTCGCCCGGCCGCACCGCCGCGTGCGCACCCGTGGTGTCGCGGTGCTCGATTTCGCCCTCGAACAGCCACGACACCGTCTGCAACCCGGTATGCGGGTGGCCGGGCACCTGCATACCGCCGGTCGCCGACACACGGTCGGGGCCGTAGTGGTCGACGAAGCACCAGGCCCCGATCAGTGAGCGCTTCCGGCGCGGCAGGGTGCGCCGTACCGTCATCGCGCGCGGACCGCCCAGCGGCACGTCGCGGGGTTCGACCAGCTCCACGGCGGCCGGGCCTTCGGCGCATACGACCTCCTGCGGGGCCGCTTCCACATTGCTCACGGGTGGCTCCTCCACTGGCGGGTCGGGTCGGTCGGCCGCCGCGCGCCGCTCGACCGTTCCGGCGGTCCCGGTTCGGCCCCGGCGCGGGCGCACGCGATGCATCGGCGTCGGTGAACCGGCGGTCGTTGGGCCTGTATACCCTGCCCGGCCGGGCAGCAGGCCGAGCGGCCGGGGTCCGTCGCCGCCGTGTCGAGACGGGGCGGCGACGGACCCGATCACCGGGGTGAACGGCCCGCGCAATGCCGGTAGGGCCGGCCGGTGCCTGCGTGCGGATCCGGGGCGCGCGTCCGCCGGTCCCCGCATCCCCGGGCGGCCGGGTGGCGCCCGCCTTCAGCCGGCGAGGAACTCCGACAGGGCGTGCGCCGCGGCTTCGGGGGCGTCCTCGGGCAGGAAGTGTCCCGCACCCGGGACCGTACGCAGGCGCGCGCCGGGGACGGCGGCGGCGAGGTCGGACCCGACCGACGGGTCGAGCCAGCCGTCCTGCTCGCCCCACAGCACCAGGGTGGGCGCGGTCACCGAGTCCAGAAGCTCCACAGCATCGCGGGTGTCGGCGTAGCCGACCGCCGCGACTTGGTCGACCCAGCGGTTCTGGCCCTGCCGGCCGGCCCACGGCGCGAGGTAGGCCTCGGCCACGTCAGGGGGCATGGGTGTCTGGACGGCGCTGCGCAGCCGGATAGCGGCCAGTTCGGCGAACACGTCGGCGGGCATCGTGCGCCAGGCCTCGGCGTAGCGCTGCTGGTGGTCGGTGAAGGGGGTGTTCCACGGCCCCAGCACCGCGGCGTCGACCAGCGCCAGCGCAGTCACGGGTACCTGTTCCACCAGGTGGGCGCGTGCCACCACACCGCCGCCGATGTCGTGGCCGACCAGGGCGGGCGCGTCCAGCTCCCAGTGGTCGACCAGTTCGGCGAGCGTGGCGGCCTGCCGCGCGATCGAGGGGGCCACTCCGGGATCGGCGCGGGAGTCGCCGAATCCGAGCATGTCCCACATGTAGACCGTGTGCTGCTCGGCCAGCCGTTCGGCGACGCCGCGCCACAGGTAGGACCAGGCCGGCGTGCCGTGTACGAGGATCACGGGAGGTCCCTGGCCGAGTACGCCCGTGGCGACCCGCCCGCCCGATACGCGGACGCGGTCGGGCAGGCTCCAGGCCGAAGAGACGGCGGCGGGTGCGGTGGTGCCCTCGGTGGTGGGCATGGCAACCTCAATCGTAATCGGTAAACTTTCCTTAGAACGATTACCCTATCAGGGAGTAAGGCGTGAAGATACTTTTTACCGATTACGCGTCGGGTGCGGGTGTCGCTACGGCCCTCGTCAACACCGCTCCGCAGGTGCGCAGCGACGGCGACGCCCTGGCCGACGCCACCGCTCTGTCCGCGTTCCTCGCAGCGCACGGGCTCACCCCCGCGGCCCTGGACGGCGGAGGACGTCCCGCCGACGCCGATGTGTCCGCCGTCCACCGCCTGCGCGGCGACACCCGCGCCGCTTTGGAGAACGGATCCGAGGACGCGCTCGCAGCCGCCGCCGCGTCGCTCGTCGCCCGCGCCGGCGCCGGCCCCCGTCTCGACCGGGACGGCGATGGGCGCTGGCAGTGGGCGGTCGCCACGGTGGACGGGGCTCCGCTCGCCGACGAGCTGGCCGTACTCGTCGGTGTCGGGCTGCTGGGCGTGCTGCGCAACCTGGGAGCGGGGCGCGTGCGCGCGTGCGGGTCACCGGAGTGCGCGGGTGTATTCGTCGACACCAGCCGGGCCGGGCGCCGTCGCTTCTGCATGCCGGAGATCTGCGGCAACCGGGTCAACGTGGCCAACCACCGTGCGCGGCGGCGGTCCGAAGGCGCGTAGGTGCGGTGCGCCCGCCGAGGGGCGGGCGAGAATAGCCCAGAGGCAGCAGCGATCAACCGGAACGCCAGCAATGGGACAGCGCGAACAACGCCGTTGCGATCGCACCGGGCACCGTGTTCACCTACGACCGCAACACCCGGACGAACACCGCGCTGCGCAAGGCCGGGGTCGAAGTGATCACGATCAACGGCGCCGAGCTGGGCCGCGGGCGCGGGGGCGGCCACTGCATGACGTGCCCCATCGTCCGGGACCCCGTGGACTGAAGCCGGACAAGAGCGGCACCCGCGGCCCGCGCAGGCGGCCCTGCCCCCGCTGCTGAACGCGGGTCCGGGAATGCGTCTGCCGGCCCGGGCCACCGACGAGGAAGCGGAGAACGACCATGAGCGAATCCATCGCGGACGTGCGGATCCCAGACAGCGCCCTGGCGCGGGAGGCGACCGAACTGGTACGGGAAACAGCCTCACCGCTGCTGTTCGACCACTCCCGGCGCGTGTTCCTCTGGGGATCGCTGCGCGGCTACGACCACGGGCTCCGGTTCGACCCGGAACTGCTGTATGTGGGAGCGATGTTCCACGACCTGGGGCTGACCGAGCGCTTCGGGCGCACCGACCAGCGCTTCGAGCTCGACGGTGCCGACGAGGCCCGCCGGTTCCTGCACGCCCGCGCCGTCACCGGAGAGGAAGCCGACCGGGTCTGGACGGCGATCGCCCTGCACACCACGCCGGAGATCCCGCTGCACATGGCGGCCGAGATCGCCCTGGTCACACGGGGAGTGGAACTGGACGTGCTCGGCATCGGCTACGACGCGGTCACCGACGAGCAGCGCGCGGCCGTGGTCGCCGCCCACCCCCGGCCGGACTTCAAGAACAGGATCCTGGCCGCGTTCACCGAGGGCGTCAAGGACCGCCCCGAGACCACGTTCGGCAACGTCAAGGCCGACGTGCTCGCCCACTGCGTCCCCGGCTTCGTCCGCGGCGACTTCGTCGAGGTCATCAGAAACTCCGACTGGCCGGAGTGACGGCCCCACCTGTCTGAGCCCCGGCGCAGCCGCCGCCCGCTGCACAGGGCGGATCGCAGAAGCGGGTCGGGTCGGTACGGTTTCCCGGTCCCTGCGGACTCCCGCAGTGACCGGGGAAAAACGACCTACCCCGAGGCGGCACTGCCTCGCATGCTGGGGGCGGCGTCGGAGTCGCGGATGAGGGATACGACCACCAGCCCGAGGACGGCGAAGGCCACAGCCGCCAGGAAGGCGCTGTGGTAGGCCGCCATCTGGGCTTGGGCGCGAGCCGCGTTCGACGCCGCTTGGCCCAGCGCCGCCGTTTCGGCCTGGCCGCGGACCACCAGCACGGTCGACAGCACGGCGACACCGGTCGCGGTGGCGACCTGGCGGCTGGCGTTGAACAGCGACGTAGCCCGGCCCATGGACGCGGAGGCGGTCTGTGCGAACGTCGCGGCCTGCAGCGGAACCATGGACGTTCCCATGCCGATCCCCTGGATGAACATCAGCCCGCCCAGGACCCAGTACGGCGTCGAGAGTCCGACGAGTTGGAACGACAGGTTGAGGCATCCGATCAGCGTGAGCCCCGCCAACAGCAGCCGGCGCGGCCCGACGCGCGGATAGAGGCGGCTGATGAACTGCGTGGTGATGACCATGCCCAGTGCCTGCGGCATCAGTACCAGGCCGGCCTCCAGCGCGGACGAGCCGCGCAGGTTCTGCATGTAGAGCGGCACCAGGAACAGCACCCCGAACATCCCGGCGGTGATGCACACCAGCGCCGCGTTGCCGGCGCCGAAGAGCCGCTCCCGCAGCAGGCGCAGGTCCAGCATCGGTTCCGGCGCCGTGAGCTCCCGCCGGATGAGGAGGCCGATGAACACGGGGGCGGCGGCGAGGCCGCCCCACACCGACGGTTCGCCCCAGCCCGCCTGGGCCGCACGGTCCAGGGTGACCAGCAGGCTCGCCAACCCCGCGCCGGCGAGGACGAACCCCGGGATGTCGAAGCGGCCGGCGCGTTCCTGCACCTCCTCACGCAGGAACACGACGGTGAACAGCAGCGCCAGGCCGCCGATGGGCACGTTGATGAAGAAGATCCAGCGCCAGCTCGCGTACTCCACCAGGAAACCGCCCAGCACCGGCCCCAGGGCGGGAGCGATGCTGGTCGGGATCATCAGCACCGCCGAGGCCTTCGCCCGCTCCTGGGCGGGAAAGGCGCGGAACAGCATCGCCTGGCCGACCGGAACCAGCATGCCTCCGCCCACGCCCTGCAGCACCCGGGCCGCGATCAGCCATCCGATGCCCGTGGCCAACCCGCACAGTACCGATGCCGTGGTGAACACGAGCACGGCGAGCTGGAAGGTGCGCTTGCTGCCGAACCGGTCGCTGATCCAGCCGGAAGCGGGGATGAACACCGCGAGGCTGACCATGTACCCGGTCAGCACCCACTGCAGGGTTCCCTCGTCGACACCGAACTCGCGCCCCAGTGTCGCCAGCGCCACGTTGAGGATGGTCACATCGAGGATCTGCATGATCAGCCCGAAGACGAACGTGACCGCTACCAGCCACTTGTACTCGACACGACGCAATCGAGGGCTCCGTCTCCACACGGCGGTGATCGGTGCGGCCGGGCCCCGCGCCGGCGGCAGGCCGCTGGTCCCGGCACGAAAGTGCGACTCCCGGTCCCGGACCCCTACTACCCACGAAACACAGGGATGTCTGCCTGCCGGTGCGGTGGAAGCCGCAGCGGAGGGCGGCCATGCCGCGCTCCGCCGGCACGGAACCGGCGTCCGGTCCCGGGACACCGCTCCGCCCGGAGAACCGCCCGGGGCCGGGAAGGGACGGGATCGCGGCGGACCGCCGCGCGCCGCCGTGCCGAGCGAGTCCGGTCCCGGGAGAGTCGGTGGTAGGGCCGTTCCGCCTGCGACGACCGAAGCGCCCAAAGAGCGGCTCCCGAATGTCGTCGGTGGTCCTTACCTTGGTGCCCGGTCCGGTCCAGCCGCCCGCAGGATCGGGCGGACCGCGATCACCGTGTATCCGAGGGTTCCACGAGAAGAAAGGAGCCGACGATGTTCGTTCCCGTGACCAGCATCCTGGTCGACGACCAGGACAAGGCCCTGGCGTTCTACACCGACGTCCTGGGGTTCGTGAAGAAGCACGACATCCCGGTCGGCGACGCCAAATGGCTGACCGTCGTCGCGCCCGACGCGCCGGACGGCGTCGAGCTGCTGCTCGAACCGGACGGCAACCCCGGGGTTCGGATCGACGGCGAGCCCGCCGCGCAGGTGTACAAGAAGGCGCTCTACGACGCGGGCATGCCGTTCACCATGCTCGGCACCACGGACCTCCAGCAGGACTACGAGCGGATGAAGGGATTCGGCGTCACGTTCACCCAGGAGCCGACACAGACCGGATTCGGCGCGCAGGCGGTGTTCGACGACACGTGCGGCAACCTCATCGTGCTCGTCCAGCAGGACTGACACCCATAGGGGCATCCAGCCGAGCCGTACGAACGTCAGACCAGGCCCACGAAGCCGGGATCGCGGCCGTGGATCCGGCGGCAGAAGTCCCTGTTCAGCCTTCGTCCAGCAGTAGACCGCCGCAGTGCAGGGCGAATGCGCCGAGCGTGGAACGCGCGGTGACCTGGAGCCGCATCAGGCAGGCACGGCCGCGCTCCTCGTCCGGGGCCAGGTGCCGGACCTTCGCCGGGCTCCCGGCGAACCGTTCCAGGAGCGCCGGCCATGCGGGACCCTCGACGTCGACGAGTTCGTCCAGTGATCGCACCGGGCCATTGCCACGCATCCACGCGGCGACGGGTCACGCCCGGGCCTTGGCCCTATCGCCAGGCGGCACGCGCTTTCGGACCTGCACGTGCGACGTCCGCGGTTCGCGGCACGCCGACAGACCGCTGTTCAGCGCCACCTTGAGGAGGTGAGCCACGATGTACACATGTCCGAGAACGAACCGTGGTTCCCCGGACGGTGGGTGTCGGGGTGCGCGCTGATCCTGGGCCCGCTGCTCTGGCTCGCCGGGCTGCTCGTGCGCGGCCATGTTCAGCGCACCGTCGCCCTCGGCCCCGAGGAGCGGGCCGCCCTGGAGGAGTCCGTCTTCGCCGCCCCCGAGCAACTCGCCCTGTACGAACAGAACCCGGGCCTGGTCACCGCGGGCTACGCGCTCTTCGCATTGGGGGCGTTTCTCCTGTGGCCCGCCTTCGCGGCATTGGCCCGCATGTGCGTCGAACGGTCTCCCCGACTCGCGATAGCAGGCGGAGTCCTGCTCATCACCTGCCAGTTCGCGCGCCTGTACGTGGCCGGGGTGGAGCAGAGCGCCTTCCAGACGGTCGACGACGCGGGGCTGGAGCACGCGATCTCGGAGACCCTGGAGAACTACCAGGAGATCTCCTATGGGCCCTGGCGGATCGCTGTCACCGTCAGCGCGCTGCAGTACCTGGGTGCACCGCTCCTGGCCGCGGCCGCTTACCGGGCGGGGGTTCTCGGCACAGGGCGGGCCCTGCTCCTGGTCGTCTGGGCGACGGTGTGGAGCGGTGTGCTCAAGGAGAGCGACCTGCTGTACGCGGGATCGACCGCACTGGCCCTGTGCGTGGCCCTCGTCCCTCTGGGGACGCGGATGCTGCTGGGCCGGCTTCCCGAGCCCAGCGGGGACCGGCGCCTGCTCAGCTGGTGACGCGCACGAGCACTGCACCGCCGCGAACCGAGAGCGGCCGAACGGCGGTCGGGGATGGTGCGTGCGGCCAGGTTGAGGGGTCGACTGTGACGAGGGCAGGCGTGCGCGGTAGAACAGCATCGGAGTCCCCGATTGAGGGCGACGCTTGCTATCCGAACGGATGTCTGGCCGTCAAGGTTCTGCAGGCGAGGTGGAACGAGAATCCCTAAGAAGGCAAGAGCAACTTGATGAAATGGCTCCGAAACGGGTTCATTGTACTGCTCATGGCTTCCGGTGTGTACCTCTTGGCGGGGGATATGTACTCCTATGCGGGGGGCGCGGAGGTCGTATTCACCGACGTTGGCGCGGGACTTGGTGTGCTCGCTGGTGGCATCATGATTTCCAACAGCTATTTGCGGTATGCAGGAAATAGACGGGTGCGAGCCGCATGGATGGCGGGAGCCGTCATTATGATCGCCGTTGGCGTGATTTTTTTCGCCTTCGTTTCGTTGCGTTTCGAATCGGTCGACCTTGAAGGCGAGTACTTGGATGGAGCGGTCGGCCTTGCGGCTGGGGTGATCAGTCCGATCATGGCTGGGGTCGTCGTTGGGATGAATTCACGGGTCCGTCATAGCCCCAGGAGTTCGCCGACGCCAACGTGAGCGAGACCTTCATCTTGGAGCCACCACGCCAGCGTCCCGATCAGCTCGCCCGCCCACGCCCGTGCGACGAACTCCACCGGGACGCGGGGGGCCGGACTGCTGTGCACGTGCCCGGAACAGCGCCTCGGCTTCTTCGCTGGTGCGTTCGTAGAACTCGCGCAGCGGCCGGCCGCCGCCGGCGCCTTGGAGGACCACCCGGTAAACCGCTGTGTCGTTCTCGGCGTGCGGGCGACGGAAACCGTCATTCGCCGGCTGGCTCCCGTCGTCCCGAGCTGAACACGCCCGGTCGTCGCCGCGAACCTGGACTGCCCGCTGCGGGCGGTTCGCAGTCGGCGGGCCATACACCTGGCGGCTCAGACCTGCACGTGCAGGCTGCGGTCCATGGCGGCGAAGGCGCGCTGCACACACCGGGGCAGGTCGCCGGGGTCGCCTTCGGCCAGCCATTCCTCCAGCGCGCCGCGCCAGGTGGCCACCGAGAACTCGACGAGCAGCCGCGTCTCAAGGCCGTCCGGGGCACCCACCCGGCGCCTGATCTCGTCTTGGATCTCGGCGCAATGCCGCAGGGAGTGCCCGTTCAGCGCGGGCGAGCGCTCGATCAGGTCCAGGGTGGCGGAGAAGCGCGGGTACCACTCCTCGTCCATGCGGTCGAGGGTGGCCAGAATCGCGTCGCGCAGGATGTCGGCCAGCCGTCCGGACTTCTCCGTCTCGTCGAGGACCGGCAGGAAGGCGCTCCAGAACCGCTGGACAGCTGTGAACGCCACGTCCTCCTTGGAGCGGTAATAGCGGAAGAAGGTCCGCCTCGACACCTCGACCTCCTCCAGGAGCGTGTCGAGCGGCGTGTCGTCGAACCCGTGCTCGCCGAACAGCGAGACGGCGGTTTCGGCCAGGGCCTGGCGGGTGCGCAGCTTCCTGCGTTCGCGAAGCGAGGAGGGCGGGTCGGCGGTCGTCATGCACTCCAGCGTAGCGGACATGCCTTTATCGAGCGTATGCTTCACTAGAGCAAACGCCACACTATGGCACTTTTATGCACGTGTATTCAGAGGAGGCGGATTCCATGCAGGCACTCGTGGTGGACCACAACGCGTCGACGCACCTTGCGCCGGCCGAGGTGCCCGACCCGGTGCCCGCGCCGGACGAGGCATTGGTGCGGGTGGAAGCGGCCTCGCTGAACTACGGCGAGGTCAAAGGCGCCACCGATCCGCAGACGCCCGAGGGCACAGTGCTCGGCTGGGACGCGGCGGGGGTGGTGGTCAAGCCCGCGGGCGACGGCTCGGGCCCGCCCGAGGGAACCCGGGTCGTCACCCTGGGCGAGACCGGCTGGGCGGAACTGCGCGCGGTGCCGACCACCCTGCTCGGCACCGTGCCCGAGGGCTGCGACCCCGGCGCCGCCAGCACCGTTCCGGTCGCCGGACTGAGCGCGCTGCACGTATTGCGCCGCATGGGCCCGATGCTCGGCCGGCGCATCATGGTCACCGGCGCCTCCGGCGGCGTCGGGCGCTACGCGGTGCAACTCGCCGCCCGAGCAGGTGCCGACGTGGTGGCGACCAGCCGGAACCCCGCCCAGGCGGACGGTCTGCGGGCGCTGGGCGCGCACGAGGTGCACCCCGAACCGGCCGCTGTGCAGCGGCCCGTAGCCGCGGCGCTGGACAACGTCGGAGGTCGGCAGTTGGTGGACGCCTTCGCCGCAGTGGACGCCGGCGGAACGGTGGTGAGCGTGGGACGCTCGTCCGAAGCCGATGCCGTCTTCGTGCCCGAGGCGCTGCTGGGCAACGCGGGACGGCACGACAGGTCCATCCGTACGTTCTTCCTGTTCTCCGACCCGGCCGCGGACTTCTCCGCCGACCTGGCCTGGCTTTCCGCCGAGGTCGCCGCGGGCCGCCTCGACCCGGGGATCAGTTGGCGCGGCTCGTGGACCCGCTGCGAGGAGGCGGTACAGGCGCTGCTCGGCCGTCGCCTGCACGGCAAGGCGGTGCTGGACATCGGCTGACCCGGTGCCGGGGTCACGGGGTCGGGCGCCACGCAGCCGGCCGCTTCCGGCTCCTCGGCGGGAGGGAGCCGCGCGCGCTCGACGCGCGCACTAGCGGGCGGCTTCATCCGCCTCGCGGCCTCCTCGTTTGCTCGCGAAGACGCGGTTCCCCGGCCGGAAGCGAGGGATCATCGGCAAGGCGCCGCCCGCGGCGCCGCTGCCGCCGACAAGGCCCTTGGCCAGGACGCCGTACGCCGTGATGCCGATGCCCAGCTCGCGGCAGACGGGGAGGATCTCGTCTTCAACGTCACGGCTGAGCAGCGAGTACTCGATCTGCAGGGCACCGGACCGATGCCCAACTCGCGCAACAGCGGAAGGATCTCGGTCTCGAGGTCGCGGGCCCACAGCGAGTACGCGGTCTGGATCGCGGCCACGGGGGCGGACGGCACGGGCGCGGCGGATCGTATTCGGCCCCGCCCGGCCGCGCCCCCGTCGAACGCCCTGTCAGCCCGTCTGCGGAGCGCCGTACGAGATCGAGGCCGAGTGCGGCTGGAGCATGGGTCAGTGACCGAGGTTGACGTGTGCCCTGTGGTGGTCGCCTTTCTCGATGAGGTCGACGAACCCGAGGGCGTAGTCCGCGGCGGAGATCGCGCCGCCGTCCTCGGGCTGCACCGCGACGTCGTTGCCGAGCCGATAACGGCCGAGGCGTTCACCGGGCATATGTGCGCCGAACCTGCGCGGCGGGCTCACAAAGACCCAGTCGAGTGTCGTGGGCGTGGCCGGGAAGTCCTCGATGATGAGCGCCGCACCGGCGCGGATCTCGTCGCGGAACTCTTCGGGGATGTCGCTGAGGTCGCTGACGAAGCGATCCGCCCCGGGCGCGGGGCGCAGCGACGAGGCGCCGCCCACGACGAACAGGGGTACACCTGCGGTATCGGCCAGACGCGCGATGGTGCGGTAGGTGTCGCGGTAGGTGTCGGCCAGCGGGCCGCGCGGGGAGAGTGCGCCCACGACGACGTCCGCGTTCTCAACGGATGCCGAGAGTGTTGTTTCGTCGGTGGCGTCACCTTGGACGTAGGTCACGTTCGGGATCGGGGCGTCGGGGCGCGAGCGGCTCAGTGCGGTGACCTGGTGGCCGCGAGTGGCGGCTTCCGCGACGATGGCCGAACCGGCATAGCCGGTGCCGCCGATGACGGTAATGCGAGACATGAGGGTGCCCTTCGACGGGATGGATGGCGTCGGACAACGCGCAACGGTTACCGTGCGAGCGTAACTCTCCGATCGGAAGAAGGCGCTTTGTGGTAACCGCTCAGGGCGAGTCGGTGCTCCGCGGCAGTCCCTACCGCGCGGACTGCCCGACTCGCCGCATCCTGGATCGCATCGGCGACCGTTGGACGGTGCTCATCGTGGGCGCCCTCTGGGACGGTGCCGCCCGCTTCTCAGAGCTGCGCCGACGCATCGACGGCATCTCGCAGAAGATGCTCACCCAGACTCTGCGCGGGCTCGAACGGGACGGGCTCGTGTGCCGCACCGTCTACCCCGAAGTTCCGGTGCGCGTCGAGTACACGCTCACCGAGGCGGGCCGCACCCTGCGCGATCCGCTGCGCGCGCTCGAGGAATGGTCGATCGCACACCTCGGCGACGTGTCAGCGTCACAGGAAGCCTACGACCGCGGATCGACTTCCTCCTGACTCCACGCAGTAGGCGGACATACCGGTAAGGCGAGGAAGCGGCCAGGCGCCCCCACTGCCCGCTGGCGGGTGGCCGTGTCGCCCGACGCCCGTGTCTCTCCTGTATCGAGAACGCTCGTTCCAGGTCGTCGCTGCCGACGCTCCTGACGTCTTCTTGCCGGTGGGGCGGGGTCATGGGCCGCAGTCTCGCCGAGCCCGACGACGAGGACCCGGAAAGGCTGGCGATCACCCTGCGCATGACGTGGCATATGTGCGCTCGGCCCTCGACGGCGGCGGCCCCGCGCCCACGCCGCCGGCAGTAGGGATGCGGCGCGCGCTCACGCTCAGGCTGCGGCCAGGCGGCGCAGCGCCAGTTCGGCGTATAGCCGCGCTCCGTCGGCCAGAACGCCGTCGTCGTAGGCCGCCTCCGGAGAGTGATTGGGCGCGGCGGTCGCGGGATCGCGGTCCGGCGGGCACGCGCCGACCGACATATAAGCGCCCGGCACCTCGTCCAGCACGTAGGCGAAGTCCTCGGACATCGGCAGCGGGCGCGGGATCTGGACGTAGCGGTCGGCGCCGAACACCTCCTGCACCGTCGCCGCCGCGAACGCCGTCTCCTGGGGGTCGTTGCGGGTGACCGGGTAGCCGTCCTCGGGGCAGACCCGCACCTCGACCCCGTGGGCCGCGGCGGTGCCCTCGGCCAGCCGGACGATCGCGTCGCGCGCCCGGCCGCGGGCGGTCGCCGAGTAGGAGCGCACCGAGAGGACGACCTCGGCCCGGTCCGGAATCGCGTTGTCGGCCTCACCGGCGTGGACGGTCGTCACCGTAGCCAGTGCGGGGTCGAACGGGTCGACGGCGGCACCGACCGCGCTCTGCGCGGAGCCCGCGATCGCGCAGGCCGCCGGAATCGGGGAGCGTGCCATGTGCGGCATCGCGCTGTGCCCGCCGGAGCCCAGCAGGGTCAGCCGCAACGTGTCCGACGCGCCGAGGACGACACCTGGCCTGGACACGAACAGGCCGCTGGGCACGTTGGACGCGACCACGTGCAGGGCGTAGGCCGCGACAGGCCGGTCGCCGCCCGCGTCGAGCACGCCCTCGCGCACCATCAGCTCCGCGCCGCCGCACCCCTCTTCGCCGGGCTGGAACATGAGGACCACCGAGCCGGCGAACTCGGCGTCGCGTAGCAGCCGCGCCGCCCCCACGAGCATGGCCATGTGCAGGTCGTGTCCGCAGGCGTGCATCATACCGGGGTGCTGCGAAGCGAAAGGCTCCGTGCCGTGCTCGGTGACCGGAAGCGCGTCCATGTCGGCACGCAGCAGCACGACGGGCCCGGGGCGGCGGCCTTGCAGCACGGCGGTGACCGACGTCAGTTCGCTGCCCGTACGCACTTCCAGACCCAGTCCGTCGAGTTCGGTCAGGATCTGCTCCTGGGTGCGCGGGAGGTGGAGACCGGTCTCGGGGGTGTGGTGCAGTGCGCGGCGGATTCGGACCAGGTCGTTGTGGAAGGCGGTACGCGTGTGCATGGGTATCCGTTTCGCGGTTCAGGCGGGGCAGGGGGAGACGGGGAAAGGCGCGGGGTCGGCGGCGCGGACGGGCAGCGCTCCCGCAGAGATCGCGGCGGCGACGGCGGTGGTGCGGTCGTGCACGTCGAGCTTGCGGAAGACGCGGCGCCAGTAGGTCTTGACCGTGGCCTCGCTGAGGTGGAGTGCGCGGGCCGCACTGGAATTGGTCAGCCCTTCCGCAGCCAGGCGCATCACCTCCAGTTCGCGCCCGCTCAACCCGAGCCCGCCGTCGGCGGACGGTCGGCGCCGGGCCTGTGCGGGCTCGCCCGTCGTCGCGGCGATGACCGCGAGTGAGACTTCCGGCACGGTGGCGCGCCAGGAGAGCACAGCGGCGGCGCCCGTCCCGATCGACCGGTCCAGCAGTGGACCGTTTTCGCCGATCACGAGAACGGCGGTGGACTCACTCGAAGCGTCGCGGACCTGTCGGATCAGCGGCACGGTTCCGCTTTCCCACAACGGGATGATCACCACGTCCGGAGTGACACGCCGAACCGATTCGAGTATCCTCGAGGCGGTGAACTCGACTTTCACGATTTCGAGAAGACCGATTTCCGTCAGAGCGGCGATCAATCCGTTGCATACGATCGATCCGTCGTCGGCGACGAACACCCGGGTTCTGGTGTGTGCGGTATCATTGCTCTCCGGTTCGGGGTGCGCCGGTGTCATCTTCGTTTCTCCGCTTTAAACGAATGTGATTCGCTCGGTAAAAATAAAGTTAATAAGGTAACGAGGGAGCGTCCATGACGTGTCCGAAAGGCGTATGCGACCCCGCTGGGCGGTGTGCATTCCGGCGGGACTTTTTGAGGAAATCAGGTCGGGAGCGCGCCGCGCCAGTTGTTCGGGGCGGCAGCTTCGCCCGTGGCGGAAACTGCCGGTCGCTCGCAGGCGGCGAGCGACATGAATGAGGACGGGACATCGGCCTTCGGGAGGCTGCTCCTGTGGTATCGGCGTGCGACCGGGATGTCGCAGGCGGAGCTGGCCCGCGTCTCCGGCATGAGTGTGCGCGCCCTGCGGGAACTGGAGCGGGGGCGGGCCCGGGCCGCACAGCAGCGCTCGACGGAGGCGCTGGCGGAAGGACTGGGCCTGTCCGGTGACGAGCGGGAGGAGTTCCTCACCACGGCCCAGGTGTACCGCCGCCGCGGAGTGTCGCATGGGGCCGAGTTCCTGGAGACCAGCTCGCTGCCGCCGCGCGTGACGGACCTGGTCGGTCGGCGGGACGAACTGGAGCGGTTCCACGCGGAGGCCGATGCCGGCGGCGTCGTCGTGCTGGCCGGACCGCCCGGAGTGGGTAAGACCGCGCTCGCGCTCACGGCGGCCGACGAGCTGGCTGCGCGGTTTCCGGACGGGTGCCTGGCGGTGGACCTGCGCGGCATGGACGAGCAGCCGCTTCCCGCGCGGGCCGCGCTGGAGCGGCTGCTGCGCGCCCTCGACGTGCCCGCCGCCCGTGTCCCGGCGGCCGAGGCGGAGCAGTCGAGTCTGCTCCGGTCGCTGCTGCGGGGGCGCAGGGTACTGCTCCTGCTGGACAACGCCGCCGACGAGGCCCAGGTGCGCCCTCTTCTCACGGTCGGGCGGGGATGTCTGACGGTCGTCACGTGCCGGCACGCGCTTGCGGGACTGGACGGCGCGCGGTGGATGCGGCTGGAACCGCTGGAGGGCGCGGACGCCGTCGGTCTGCTGGCGGCGATCGCCGGTGCAGACCGCATCGCGGTCGAGCCGCAGGCTGCGGCGGAGCTGGCCGAACTGTGCGGGAACCTGCCGCTGGCGGTGCGGATCGTGGGCAACCGGCTGGCCACCCGACCGCGCTGGTCCCTGGACCATCAGGTGAAACTGCTGACCGACGAGCGCACCCGGCTTCGCTCCCTGGCGGCGGGCGACCTGCAGATGCGGTCGGCCTTCGAGATGTCCTACCACCGCCTGGCCCGGTCCGCGCAGGCGGTGTTCCGGCGACTGGCCGCCCTGCCCGGCGCGGACTTCGGCGCCGAGCTGGCGGCGGTGGCCACCGGGGTGCCCGCCGCCGACGTGCACGCCCACCTCGACGAGCTCGCCGACGCCAGCCTCCTGCAGACCACTTCGGTTCCCGGCCGGTTCCAGTTCCACGATCTGATCCGGATCTTCGCCGCCGAACGCCACGAAGCGGAGGAACCGCGCCAGGAGCGCGAGCGGCTGCGCGACGCGCTGCTGGACCACATCCTGGACACCGCCACCGCCGCCGCGGGGTTGTTCTTTCCGAACGTGCTGCACTCCGGCTCGTTCGCCTCGCGCGCGGCGGCTGCGGAGTGGCTGGAGCAGGAGGGGACGAACTGGGTGGCGGCACAGCGCGCGGCGGCGGGATTGGGCCGCCACCGCCAGGTGGTCGACCTGGCCGAAGCGATGCACTGGTACTCCGACAGCCGGGTCTACCAGCGGCCCTGGGAGCAGGTTTTCCGCTTGGGTGCGGAGGCGGCGCGGGCGCTCGGCAGCAGGCGTGACGAGGCGGTACTGCTCAACTTCCTCGGCTGGGCCCAGTACGTCTGCCTGGATCGGAACGAAGAAGGGCTGGCCACCCACGGCGAAGCGCTGTCGATCGCAGTCGAGGTGGGCGACCGCCACGAGCAGGCCTGGGCCCACGCCTACATGAGTATGGAGCTGCTGCGTCTGGGCAGGCCGTCGGAGGCCCTCTCGCACAGCCGGGAGGCCGCCGCGATCTCCGCCGAGTTCGAATTCTTCGATATCCAGATGTCGGCGCGCAACGGCCTCGGCAGGGTTCTGCACGCCCTGGGGCGCTACGAGGAGGCGCTGGAGGTCCACCGGGCCCTGCTCGACCACATGGACCGGTACGGGGCCGAGACGAATAAGGAGGTGCTGCGGCTGCTGGAGGGAACGACGCTGGAGAATGTCGGCAACTGCCTGGCGGGCCTGGGGGAGTGGCGGGCGGCCGGCAAGACCTACCGTGAGGCCAGGGCGCTCCAGGGCGCCGGAGGGCTGGAGCACGCCGACGCCCGCATCGCGCTGTCGGAGGGGGCGGTCTGGCGCGAGGCCGGCGAGTACGCGTGTGCGAGGGAGTGCCTGGAGTCGGCACTCGCGTCGTTCGAGGGATCGTTCGACCGGTCCAGCCGGGAGCGTGCTCTGGCGGAGCTGGCCCTGCTGCCCGAGGGCGGCTGAGCGGGACCGGCCGACCGCCGGCTCGGGGCGGGCGAGGGAGATCGCTCCCTCGCCCGCATTCTCGTCGGTCGGCCATCGAGGTGTCGCCGACTCCCCCGGAACGTCGGGTCGCGGGCGAGGACGGAGGCTAGCTACAGCAGCAGCAGCACACCAGACTGCTGCTGCTTCCGGCCACGACCGGTTCGAAGTAGACGGCTTCGTCGCCGAAGGTGGTGACCTCGACGGCGGGTACCTCGGTCAGTAGTTCGGACATCGCGTTCTCCTGTTTTCTTCGCAGAGTGAATCGGACCGTCCACGGCGCACGCGTCCGGTGGATCGAAAACTACCCGGTTTCAGTGATGCGGATGAGTCGTCCGGTCGGGCGACTTTTCCGCTTGTTCCGGAGCGGCTGGTCGAGTCAGGCGCAGCAGCAGCAACTGATGACGCTGCTGCTGCATGCGGCCGCGACCGGTTCGAAGTAGACGGCTTCGTCGCCGAAGGTGGTGACCTCGACGGCGGGTACCTCGGTCAGTAGTTCGGACATCGCGTTCTCCTGTTTTCTTCGCAGAGTGAATCGGACCGTCCGCGACGCACGCGTCCGGCGGGTGAAAAACTACCCGATTTCTCCGTGTCGGTTAGGTCGCCTGAAGGGGCGACACGTCATCCGAACAGGTGACACCGTATCGCCGATGAATGCCTTGCCCGGGACCTGCTCATTTTGGGAAAATGAGGCAATCGGTGTGGCATGGGAAGAGTGGTTACGTGAGCGCGCAGAATACAAGGGTGTTTCCGGTGGGATTGCGGGAGTCCGTTCGCGGGGGACTGCTCGACGCCGTCGCGGCGTCGACGCGTCTCGAACTCGCGCCCGACGCTGACGAGGCCGACCTCATCGTCGTGGACGTGTGTTCTTACGCTGCCATGGATCCGCTGGTGAACCGTCGCGCCCTGCCGCTGGTCGTCCTCTCGCTGCTCGCCGCCGACCGGGGGCCGAGCGGGTCTTTCGCCGCAGAAGTCGCCGCGCGGGAGTCCGCCGTCGTCGAGACGGCCGAGCGGTGGTGCGTGCTGCGGTGCGCCGCGTTCGGCGAGGAGCTCGCCTGGAACACCCGATACGCGATGGACGGGCAGCTCCCGACAGCGTGGCAGCCGGAGGGCGCTCCATGGGTGGGCGTCGCCGACGTGGTCGAGCTGATCGGTGAACTGGCGTCCCTGCCGGACCGGTGGAACGCGGCCTACGACGTGACCGGTCCGGCCACGGTTCCGATGCGGGAAGCCTGCGATCTGCTGCACGGCCTGTACGGCCGCTCCCTGCTGTACGTACGGCTGGACGAGGACGTGTTCGCCTCCAGCATGGAGCAGGCCGGGTTCGCTCCCGTCTTCGCCGCACGTCGCGCCGGTTACATGGTGTGGACCACGTCCGAGCAGTGCCGATCGGTCTCGCCGGTGCTGGCCCAGGCGCTCGGCCGCCCGCCGACGCCCTTGTCCGACTACCTCGTCCGATACGCCCGGTACAGCCTCGACGCGGCCGGCTAGAACTCTGGGGAGACGCCAACCCATGACAACGATCGAAACCAGCAAGCGGAGTTGGCTGGTGAACACGGAGGCGCGGGTGCTGGCCAGTGGCCAGGACATACTGGTGCGGCACGGCGGAGTGGTGTCCCGATGCTCGGCTCCGGGCATCCGCCGATTCGTCGTCTCCCTGCTCGACCAGTCGGTCGACGGCCGTATCGACCTCGACCCCGCTGAGACGGGGCAAACCCGACTGGCGCAGTTCGAGACGCTGATGGCCCAGCTCGTGGCCGCCGGCCTGTTCGTCGAGGCGACCCCGGACGCCGAAGACCCCGGAGCCGACGACGATCCGGTCGTGCTGGGGGTGTGGCAGCGCGGGGGCGGTGCGGTCGACCGGACGGAGATCTCGGCGCGTCTGCGAACCCGTCCCGTCCGGCTACTGGGCTCGGGCAGTCTGGTCGATGATCTGCGCACGGCGCTGACCGCCGCGAGCGTGACGATCGCGGACGACGACCCGACCGCCCCCGCCGTGGTCGTGGGCCGGCACGAACAGGACTCGCTGCTGACGGAGTGGAACGCTGACCGGCTCGCCGACGGCATGGGCGTGCCCTGGCTGGCGGTGGTGCCCTTCACCGGCGGGCAGGCGATCGTCGGTCCCTGGATCGTTCCCGGCGAGTCGGCCTGCTACGAGTGCTACCTGCTGCGCCGGGCGTCGAACTTCGGATCGCAAGAGATGTCGTCGGTGCTGGCGGAGGCCGAACCGGTGGGACCGGTGTTCGACGGCTCCGCGCGCTACCCGGGGCTGCGGATGGTCCAGACCGGCCTCATCGTGGACCGGATCGTCGAACGCGTCGGCTTGGAGGAACGGGCGGGGCAGTCCGTTCCCGGCGAACTGACGACGATCTCGCTGCGCTACGACGCGATCGACGTGGAGCGCCACCGCCTGCTGCGGGTGCCCCGGTGTCCGCGCTGCTCGCCGTCCGCCGGGATCGGCTACCCGCAGGTCTGGTTCGCGAAGGAGGCCGGACAGTGACCACCGCACTCGCCGAGCCGGCACCCGCCGGCGCCGTCCCGTGGACATCGACGGCGGAGGCCGAGCGAATCATGTCCGCGTTCACTTCACCGGTGGTCGGCATCGTCCGCCGCGTGTTCGAGCGTACGCGGGACACCTACGACCTGTACGCGTACTCGTGGGGCAGCGAGGCGTGCGACTCCGAGAAGGTGCTGGGAACACCGTGCAACAAGGTCAACGGCGGCGGAGGGCCGTCGCATGAGGGGGCGCGGCTCGCGGCCATCGGCGAGACCGTGGAACGCTACAGCGGCGCCTACGTGCCGTTCGACCGCCTGGAGTACGGAACCCGGGCGGAACTGACACGACGGGGGCTCGACTGCCTGTCGCCTCGGCAGTACAAGCCGTTCGCGGAATGGCAGTACGAGCAGTCCAACGCGGCCCACGTCCGCTTCACCGAGTCGACCTGGCTGCCGTGGGTGCAGAGCCGGAGGCTGAGCGACGGAGCGCTGGTCTGGATTCCCGCTCACCCGGTGTACCTGCGTTCGGACCTCATGCACGTGAACCCGATCGGGTTCGCTACCAGCAACGGGCTGGCCTACGGCAACACCGCAGACGAGGCGCTGGTGAGCGCACTTCTGGAACTGGTGGAGCGCGACGCCGTCATGATCTCGTGGTACAAGCGGCTGTCGAGACCGCTGATCGACATCGAGTCGGACCCGCGGGTAGCCGCCTACATCGCCAAACACGTCACTCCCACCGGATGCTCCGTGTCGCTGGTCGACCTCAGCGTCTTCAGCGGGATCGCCGTGGTCCTCGCCGTCGTCCGCAACGACCTTCCCGGCGCCGTCCCCCTGGGGCTCGGCGGGGCGGCGAGCCACTCCCCGGCCGCAGCCGCCACCAAGGCGGTCGCCGAAGCGGTCAGCACCAGGTCGTGGGCGGTCGCGAAGCGCCGCGCCGGTGAATACGTGGACCCCGAGTCCGACTTCGACCAGACCCTGCGGACCTTCGACGACCAGATCACCCTGCACGCGCGCGGCGCCTTCGTCGAGGAGACGCGGTTCCTCGACTCCTCCACCGAGCGCTCCACGACGGACACCATGCCGGTTCACCCGTCCGGAAGTCCGGGCGAGCTGCGCGACGCGCTGATCTCGCGGCTGGCCGCGGACGGAATCGACCTCTACGCGGTGGATCTGACCAGCCCGGACGTCCGGGAGGCCGGCGGCCACGTGGTCAAGGTGTTCTCCCCGCAGATGCAGCCCCTCGACACCGGCTACCGCAGGCGCTACCTGGGCGGCGAGCGGATGCACAGCCGCCCCGTCGAGCTGGGCCTGCTGGAGCCGGGGTCCGAGGGCGCCGTCAACCCGATACCGCACCCGTTCCCGTGAAGGAGCCGCTATGACCGAGGTCGATACCTCGAACCTGGTCGACGTCGTCTACCAGTCAGGGGTGCCCGGTATCGGCGACCCCGCCGAGGACTACTTCGAGGCGTCCAAGATCTATCCGAGCAGCCTCCCCCGGGACCTCCCCGGCATCATGCGGCTGGAGCGCTCTGAGGACATGCGGCGGATGACCGAGCGTTCCACGCGCAGATACGAGGACAGGCCCATCGTGCCGCTGCCGGAGGCCGAACCGGTGACCGCGTCGCTGGCGTCGGCGCTGGCTGAGCGGCGCAGCGCCGACGCCTTCTCCGACGGCGAGGTCCCGCTCCCGGTGCTCGCGAGCCTGCTCGTGCGCTCCTACGGCGTCTCCGGGGCGCTGGGCGGGCACGCGTTGCGGCCCACCCCCTCGGGCGGCGCGCTGTACCCGCTGGACGTCTACGTGGTCCCGCGCCGGGTCGGTTCGCTGCGTTGCGGCGGGCGCTACCACTTCGACCCGTTCCGGACCGAGTTGACCGACGCGGGCGACGTCGACACGGAGGCCGTACACGATGCGCTGAACGCGTCGAACATCGAGGGGTCGGCGGCGCTGACCGTCCTGGTCTCGGCCTCGTTCTGGCGGTCACGCTTCAAGTACGGCCAGCGCTCGCTCCGGTTCGTGCTGCTGGAGGCGGGGCACCTGGTGCAGAACCTGTTGCTGCTCGCCGCCGGGCACGGCCTGGCCGCCCGGCCCATCGGCGGATTCTACGACGCCCCGCTCACCGAGGCGATGGTGGACCACAACGGGGTGGACGACGCCCCGGTCTACGCGGTGCTGATCGGCCCGCCCGCCGACTGATGGGGGTCGTGCTGGCAGCGCTCCATCTGGCCGTGCCCTGGGTGCTGCGCAGGCCCCGGGGACGCGACCCGCTCCGCCGGCTCGCGCGCGCCGCGCGGGCACGGGCGGAGCGGGTGTATCCGGCCGCCACGATCGGGCTCGGCTTTCTGGCGCTGCTGTTCACCGACACCGGCTTCCCGGAGCTGGGCAGCCCGTGGCCGCTCCTGGTTGCCGGTGCCGCGGCCGGGGTCGGGTTCCCGCTGCTGATGGCCGCGGTGGTGCACCGCCCGCGGCGCATCGCCCGTTTCCCCGCCCGGGCCGCGGGAACGGCGCTGTGCGCCGCCGCCGAGGAGGCGCTGTGGCGGCTCGCCGCCCTGGGCGGGCTGGTGCACTCCGGGCTGCCCCTCCCGCTCGCGGCCGCACTGTCGCTTGCGGGGTTCGCCCTGCTGCACGTGCCGCGCAACGGGTGGCGCGTCGTGTACTACCAGCTTCTGTTCGGTGCCGTGCTGACGGCGCTGGCGCTGATCGGCGGGGTGGTAGCCGCCGCCCTGTGCCACGCCGCGCACAACCTCGTCCTGGGCGCCACCTCCCGGCGCCCGCGCCGTCCGGCCGCGGCCGTGCCGAACGGACTGCCACCTAGCCGGGCCTGGGGTTCGCCAACGTGACCCGGCCCTGAAGGGCCGGGGTCCTCGCTGGATCCTGCTGAAACCGAACCGCGGCCGTCGGCGACGGGGCCCGGGGCACCGCCCGGCGGTGCGGACGGTGCCCACCGGTGCCCGACCGAGGGGCCCGATGGGCACCGGTGTCCACCGAAGAGGCGACTGGGCACTCCCGGCGCGCTGCGGTTCGATCGGCCCATGTCCGACAAGATCATGGAGTCAGCTCGCAGCGTCGCCGACGTCGCCCGGATACACGCCCGCGAGAGCGAGGAGGCGGGCCTGCTCGCCTCCCCGGTGGTGGACGCGCTGTCCGGAACCGAACTGCTGCGCATGGGCATGCCGAGCCGTATGGGCGGACCGGAGCTCGACCCGGTGAACAGCGCCGAAGCGATCATGGCGGTAGCCGAGGGTGATGCGAGCGCCGCGTGGTACCCGTGCACGTCGTCCACGCACTCGATCTACGCCCACTACCTGCCCGAGGCCGGAGCTCGGGAGATCTTCGACGGCACGGCACCGGTCGCCTGCGTCGAGATGCCGGGCGGCTCCGCGCACTTCACCGACGGCGGGCTGGTCATGGACTCCGGCCGCTGGCCCTGGGGATCGGCGGCCCCGCACGCGGACTGGACGGGCGTGAACACGGTCGTCGACGGGCGCGCCCTGGTCGCGTTCCTGTCCGCCTCGGACATCCTCGTCGAGGACGACTGGGACGCCCTCGGCCTGCGCGCGACCGCATCCGGCCATTTCTCGGTCCGGCCGGGCGCCTTCGTCCCCGAGCACCGCCTGGTGGACATGACCCGGCCCGCGCCGCGGGAGGAGTCACCGCTGTCGGTGTTCCCGCTGAACGCCTACGTCTCCTTCGCCTACCCCGCTGTGGCCCTGGGCAACGCCGCGGGCGCGATCGCCGATCTGCTCGCCCTCGCCGAGGGCGGGACCTCGCTCGGCCAGCCCAGCTCCCTGGCCGAGTCACCGCTGGCGCATACCGAACTGGCCCGTGCGGAGGCTCGGATGCACGCCGCTCGCGCGTTCCTGCTAGAGACGCTGGAGGATCTGTGGCGCCCAGCGCTCGACGGCGCGACGGCCGACACCCTCACCCGGTCGCGTGCTCGGCTGGCCATGAGCCACGCGACGGCCGAAGCCGCTGCGGCCGTGGACACCGTCTACACCCTCGGCGGCGGTGCGGCCGTGAACACGACCAGCCCATTGCAGCGCCGCCTGCGCGACGCCCACACCATCACCCAGCACGTCCAGGTCACCGCCCGCGCCTACCCTTTGTACGGTAAGCTCCGCTTCGGCGGCACTCTCGACGTCGCGTCCTTGCGCCACGCCATCTGACGCGCCGCGGCCCGACTCGGTATGGAACCGCCCCGGGAGGTCGGCGATACCGCAGGGGCGGGCCGTGCGTATCGGGTCGAACGCCCCGGACGGCGCCGACCACGTCAGGTTGGGCCGGTGCACTGACTACGGTTTCAGGATCTTCAGCACGGCGCCGACCCTCGTCTCGGGGCTTCGACGACCTCCGGACCGCGTCCAGCGGCACGGACGCGTATCCGTC
Organism: Streptomonospora salina; assembly: GCF_014204715.1. Taxonomy (NCBI): domain Bacteria; kingdom Bacillati; phylum Actinomycetota; class Actinomycetes; order Streptosporangiales; family Nocardiopsidaceae; genus Streptomonospora; species Streptomonospora salina. The sequence continues at coordinate 2,322,418 of NZ_JACHLY010000001.1, read as the reverse complement.
ATCGCGGCGGACCTTGCGAAACGGTTCCGACTCCATGCGCCGCTGCAGGGCCGCCTGGAACCCGCCGGATCCGCGGTCGTCCTCGTGGAGTATCAGCCGGAACGGGGCCGGCCCCACGTCGGTGAACTTGCCCCGGCCCCGACCTGAACCCGGTGTCCGGGCTGACCATCGGCAGATACCGATACGCTCATGGCCTCGACACCAGGTCTCCGTGCATCGGCACGTCCCTGCGCCGCGACGATCCGAGGAACCGCGCGCCGTGACATCCCCGCAGACATCGCCGCCTTCTTCGACGGTCCCGCTCCGGTGGAGCCGGGCATCGTCTCCGCCGACCTGTGGCGACCCGACGACCGGATCGAAGCGGGCAGCGACGCCCGTGCCCACATCCACACGGGCGTCGCGCGCAAAGTGCAGTGACCGGGAGGTCCGCGGCGTCCCTCCCGTCCGTCCGGATTACCAGGGGACGGCACCCTCGTCGTCGAAGAAGCCGCCGCGCGGTCCGTCATCCGGCAGGGTGGCGAGCCGGATCGCGATCGCGGCCCCCTGCTCGGCTGTCCTCGGCGCGTTGAAGCCGGTGAAGTCGGTCGCGACGTAGCCGGGACAGGCGGCGTTGACCATGACGTTCGTGTCGGCGAGTCGGCGGGCGTACTGTGCCGTGACGCTGTTGAGCATCGACTTCGACGTCGCGTACGCGGCGATGGGCGGGCCGGCCTGCAGCGTCAGCGAGCCCATGTTGCTCGACATGTTGACGATGCGCGGCGAGCTCGCGCGGTGGAGCAGCGGGAGCATCGCGTTGGTGACCCGGACGACCCCGAACACGTTCGTTTCCAGGACGGTGCGCACGACGTCGAGGTCGAGCGTCGTCGGATCCTGCGCGCCACCGTCGGTCCGGCCGGAGATGCCCGCGTTGTTGACGAGCACGTCGAGCCGTCCTGCCGTCTGCTCGACGGTCGCCGCTGCCGCGGCGGCGCTGTCGTCGGAGGTGACGTCGAGGGCGACCCCGAACGCGTCGACGTCTGCGGCCCGCAGACGCGCGACGGCCTCATCGCGCCTTGCCTCGTCGCGCGCGCCTACGGCGACCGTGAAGCCGATCGCCCCGAGCCCTTGTGCGATAGCGAAACCGATTCCCTTGTTTGCGCCGGTGACCAGCGCGATCTTCGTGTCGTTCACGCCTTCCATGCTGGGTGGGCCGCGCGCTCGGCGTCCAAGACCGATGCAGCACCCCGTGATACTCGCCCGGTATCAAGAGTAGACTGAATCCGTGGACGATCTCGAGACCCGTGAACTCCGCTACTTCGTCGCCGTCGCCGAGGAACTGCACTTCGCACGTGCAGCCGAACGGCTCGGGATCGCGCAACCGCCGCTGTCACGCGCGATCCGCCAGCTGGAACGGAGGCTCGGCGTCCGGCTCTTCGACCGGGACCGCCGTGGAGCAGCGCTCACCGACGCCGGCAGGGTCCTGCTCCGCGAGGCCCGAGTGGCCCTCGATACGGTCGCGGCCGCTGCGCACAGGACGCGGCGCGCCGGGGACCTGAAACGGCCGCTCGTGCTCGTCACGAAAGCCGGAGCGTCCTACGAGCTGCTGCAACGCCTCCTCGACACGTGTGCGAGCGAACCCGGTGCGCCGCCGATCGAAGTCCTGCTGTGCGAGGTCGGCGAACAGGCGGGGCTACTGCGCGACGGGCGCGCCGACGTGGCGATCATGCACCGGCCGTTCGACGACCTCGCCGGGTTCGACACCGAGGACCTCTGCGTCGAAGGCCAGGTCGCGCTCCTTCCCGCGGGCCATCCGCTCGCATCACGCAGTCAGCTCACACTGGCGGAGGTCCGCGACGTGCCGGACCTGCCGATGGCGCGATGGCCCCGGCTCGACGGGTCCTACCCGGACGGGCCCGGGCCGGAGGTGCACACCCAGTCGCAGCTCGCTCAGCTCGTGGCCCTCGGCAAGACACTGCTCGTCATTCCCGCCTCCAGCCGTTCCTGGCAGTGGCCCGCTCACGTCGCCGTGCCCGTCGTCGACGCACCGGAGGTCACCACGGTGGTCGCATGGCCCTCCAGCAGTCGCTCACCGGCCGTCGCATCACTCGTCCGCTCAGCGGCCGGGCTCCGCAGCACTGCGCTTCTTGCGCCTGCGGACTGAGAGCGCCGGCCCGCCGGGGCTTCCCGGGATCTCGGTTCCAGTCGCGGTCCCGGCTGGTCACGCCTCGCCGGAGGAGAGCTCCAGGTAATCGATGTTGGGCAGGCCGTCGGAGCCGGTGGCCACGAGCCGGACGGTATTGCTGCCAGAGTCCACCTGCACCGGGATCGTCGCTGTTGTCCAGCTCTCCCATGCGCCCGCCGCCGCGAACGAGGCCGACTCCGCGGTGGAGCCGTTCACCACCACCTCCGCCGACCGGCTGCCCGAACCGCCGTTGGCGTACCCGATCACGAGAGTGACCGTTGCCGGGCTGTCGGCGTCCACCGTGAACTGCGCCGCCGCACCGGTGACGTTGTCGGTGTTGCAGAATCCGCTGCCGGAGTACCCGGAGTGGTCGGCGTCGATGGAGCCGTCGCAGGTGGCCGGCGCGTGCTCCGCCTCATAGCGCCCGGGAACCGGTTCGCCTCCACCGCCGTCGTCGCTGAAGTCGGCGCCGAGGTTCGCGTGGTCGCGCGGGCGCAGGAACTCCGTGGCCGGGATCGATCCGTCTGCGGTGCGCGGGCCGTTGATGTCCGACGTCGAGGTGCTGACCAGGTCGGCGTCGCTCCAATCGTCCTTGAGATCCCATGAGTTGCCGCTGCCGTCCGAGGAACCGAGGTTGACGCCGGTCCCGTTGGCCACCGACAGATTCCGGTTCAGCGTCGAGGCCGACCGGTTGAACACGAACCCGCTGCCGCCGTTGGCCCAGGCGGTGTTGTTCTCCAAACGCAGCGAGCCGGGATTGCCGTTGTCGATGAATCCGCCCGCGGCGTTGTCGAAGGCGATGCTGTCGGTCACGACGTGGTTCGCTGCGCCGCGTCCGAGTTTGAAGCCGTTGCCGTCGCCTTCCCATCCGGGGAAACCCCAGCGGTCGACGCCGTTTCCCCAGGCGACGGAGTCCTCGATGCGGATCGGGGTAAGGAAGTCCCAGGAGTCGAAACCGTCGTCGGCGTTGTTCCACATCCTGGCGCCGATCACGATGTTGCCCGAGCCGGCTCCCTGCTTGATGGCCAGGCCGTCGGCGCTCTCGCCGTTCTTGCGCGGGTCGCGGTTGCCGTAGCTGTCGAGGCGGATGACCCGGTTGTCGCTGGAGTCGAGCACGAGGTGCAGCCCGGTCTCGTAGTTGTCGCGGGTCACCAGGTCCTTGTAGACGTTGTTGCTGGACTCGATGGCGAAGATCCCATAAGGGCCGTTGACGATCTCCAGGTCCTCGAAGCGCCACCAGTCGCCGCTGACGTGGATCGCGCCGCGCTCGATGCGCGGATAGGACTCGCCGACCGGGGCGGGGGTATGGGGCATGTTCGCACCGTCGATGACAACGTGCTCGCCGTTGTAGGCGCGCATGGTGATCGGCTGCGAGCGGGTGCCGTCCTTCTCGATCCGGACGTTGACGCCCGGGTCGTAGGTGCCGCCGCGTATCCGGATCACGGTGCCGGGCTCGGCCAGATCGACGGCGCGCTGGATGGTGCGCACGGGGGCCGCGACGGTGCCGGGGCCGGAGTCGCTGCCGTCGGTCGCGACGGTGAGCGTAGGATCGTGGGCGGCGGCGGGCTGCGCCGGCGCGACCGCCGCGAACGGAACGAGCACCGCCACCGCCAAGGCGAGTCGCAGCGCTCCCAACGGTTTGCCGCGGGTTCGAAGACTGCTGAACCGCATGATCGATAGAACCTCTCGTGATATCGCCGGAGGAGTGACCCGCGGCCCGGCACCGACGCCTGGAACGGCCGGCCCGCCCCGTCGGGACGGACCGGCCGGCATCCGGTCGGCTGCGGTGCTGCCGGCCGGATCGGTTACAGGTCGGCCTCGTCGCCGCCGAAGGTCACGCCGAGGCGGCCGTCCGCGTCGAAGGACCAGTCCAGGTCGCCGCTGTAGGAGGCGCATCGGGACCCGTTGGAGCCGGACCAGAACTGGTTCGAGCCGTCAGCGTCGCCGATGATCCTGTCGTTCGATCCGCCGTCGCACGAGGTGTTGTTCCGGAACACCGCGGAGCCGCCGTCGAAGCTGAAGTTGCGCTCCGCATTGCCGATGCTGACGTTGTCCGAGACCGTCATCGAGCCGGTGTTCCTGTTGTAGGTGACCCCGTGCTTGCCGTTGTCGTAGGCGATGTTGCCCCGGATGACGTGGTCGACCCCGATGTCCTCGCCGCCGAGCTTGTAGCCGTTGCGGTCGCCGTCGCCGGCCTGGGAGCCGTCGCTGAGGGTCCCGTTCTCGAAGGCGAGGGAGTCCTCGATGGTGACGGCGCCGATGGCTCCCGTGTCGTCCTTGGTGTAGAGGTCGTAGCCGTCGTCGATGTTGTTGTGGGCCACGGTGTCGCGGAGGACGTTGCCCTCCCCGACGGTGAGCTTCGGGGCGAAGCCGTCGGCGTCCTCGCCGTCGGAGTCGGCGTTGTCGTGCGACACCGAGCTGATGACCAGGTTGTTCGAGGGCCACTCCGCCCGGGGAGCGCCGGCGGTGTACCGCGACAGTTGCAGCCCGGTGTCGCGGTTGTGCCGGGTGGTCACCCGCTCGACGATGTTGTCGTCACCGCCCAGCAGGACTCCGTTGTCCCCGGCCCTTTCGACGATGATGCCGTTGATGTGCCACCAGTCGCCGCCGATGGCGAGTCCCCGGTTGGACGAGTCCTCGCTCTGGGCCGAGAAATTCAGCACGGGAGTCTCACCGGGGTAGGCGAACAGTTCGTTGCGGTCGCTCGACAGGCCGTCGTTCCCCGGCTCGATGCGCACCGTCTCGGCGAAGTCATAGGTACCGCCGCGCATGTGGATCGACCCGCCGGGCTCGATCCGGTCGATCGCCGAGGCGAGCGTCGTCGGGTCGGACTCGGTGCCGGAGGCGCCGTCGCTACCGCCCGGAGCCACGAAGAACTCGTCACCCGACGGCGGCGGGGTGTCGCCTCCGCCGTCCGGAGGCGCGTCGGCATAGGTCTCGAACTCGGCGACGCGCGGTGTGCCGTTCGAGCCGGTGACCTCGAAGTCGATCTTTCGCAGCGTCGTCGAGTCGAAGGTGATGACACCCGCTCCGCTGCCGGTGGCCAGGACGGCGCCAGTGTCGTGGTCGACGACCCGCCAGGAGCCGATGTTGCCTTCGGCCCCGGACGCCTCGCGGATGTTGATCGTGGACACCGCGGGGTCGGAGCCCCACTTGACCGAAATGCGACCGGTCGAGCCGCTCGGCGACCAGTAGGTGCTCATGTCGCCGTCGACGACGTTTCCGTAACTGGTCCCGCCGGCCTTGCTGGAGCCGTCGGCGCCGGCCCCGATGCTGAGGTTGGTCCCGTCGGGAGGATCGGTCGGCTCCGGATCGCCCGGGTCCGGGTCGCCCGGCTCCGGGCCGCCCGGCTCCTCCGCTTCGCAGTTGCCGTCCGAGATCCGATTGCCCTGGCCCGCGCCCGCGGTCTGGTCCAGCACTTCCGGCACGCATCCGGAGTCGTCGAGCTCGTAGGAGTACGGAATGCTCACCGTCGTGGTGGACTGCGGGTCGGGGCCGGCGGGGTAGTTCTCGTCGCCCTCGCCGGACCAGGTCACGTTGTCGAAGACGTTGCCGCTGACCTCCCAGGAGCCCCTCTCATTGGTGTAGAAGGTGCCCAGGACGTCCTTGGAGTCCTCGAAGTAGTTGTTCTCCACCTTCGCGCTCGCCCCGGCCCGGGAGTTGATGCCGGATTTGTGAAGGTCCACGTAGTGGTTGTTGTACACGTGCGCGGCGGCGCCACGCAGCAGAGGGGTCCGGGAGTCGATGTTCTCGTACAGATTGTGGTGGTGCGTGATGAAGTCGTTGGAGCGGTCGCTCTCGCTGGATCCGACCAGGCCGCCGCGGCCGGAGTTGCGCAGGGTGCTGTAGGAGAGGGTGACGTACCGGGTGTTGTTCTTCACGTCGACGAGGCCGTCGTAGCCCTCCGACTCCCCGCCCGACGCCTCCAGGGTGACGTGGTCGACCCAGACGTTGCGGACGTCCTTCTCCATCCCGATGGCGTCACCGCCGTTGGACGTGGGCGAGCCGGACTTCTTGACGTTCTGGACGGTCACGTTCTGGATGACGATGTTGCTGGACTCCCGGACATGGATGCCCAGCTGGTCGAATACGGCTCCGCCGCCGACGCCGACGATCGTGACGTTGCTGATCCTCTTGAGCTCGATCACGTCGTCGGTGGTGTCGCAGCCGTCGCCCGACACCTTGGAGGTGTTGCCGTGGTCGATGGTCCCTTCCACCTCGATGACGACCGGAGTGCTGGTGCTGGGCCGATCGCACAGCGCCTCGTGGATCTGGGTTCCGGTCGTGGCCCGGACCGTCTGTCCGCCCGCGCCGCCGGTGGTCCCGCCGTTCTGAGTCGCATAACCCGTCGCGCTACCGGTCTGCGCCGATGCCGGGGACGTCGGCAGGGCCAGACCAGCCGCCATTACGGCCGCAGCGGCCAGCGTCGATACGAGTCGACGCGTCGTTGATCGTCTCACTGCTTACCCTTCGTAGTAGAGCATGAGCGTGGGGAAGCGCTTTCCTAGAGACTAGAGAAAGCGCTTTCCATGTCAAGGGGGAGTAAGGGTCCGGTCTGAGTTCGGATCACGGAGCGGCTGGCAGGCTGCGTAGTCGGAGGACGGATCCGCGCAGGTGGAGTCCGGCGGAGTCGCTCTCGGGCGCCGACGATCCCGTTGGTTACCGCGCCGGAGTCCTTTTTCCGGCCGCGCCGGCTGACGCGCGTTGCCGCTCGCGGCGCCACCATGGCCGGGTCAGCGCGGCGCCTGCCAGCGCTCCGGCGGTGTTGAGGAGAACGTCGTCGATCGAGGCGACGTGGCCGGCGGCCACCGTGTGCTGCAGGGTCTCCACGGTTGCCGACAGCGCCGCGGCCGCTCCGGCCACCCGGTACCAGCGGGCCAGGCGCCTGCCGAAGGCCAGCGGCAGGAGTGCGCCCAGCGGCATGAACAGCGCGATGTTGCCCCCGGACTGGTACAGCGCGGTGGCGCTGAGGCCGGTGGCGAACATGTCGCTGAAGGGCACCAGCACCAGCCCGCCGTGGGTTCCCGGGGTGGCCAGGGTCGCCGAATACACCGGCAGCAGCGCGAACACGGCCAGCACATCGGCCGCGGACGCCGCCACGGCCCCCGCGGCGGGTCGGCCCTGCCGGATGCGCCACATCGCCAGTGCGGCGACGATCAGCACGACCGCGGGCAGGAGGACGACGACCAGCTCGGCGACGGGGCGCAGCGTGGAGGTTCCCATGCGGCCGACTCCACCACACGCCGGAAGCGGCGGTGTGCGACGGCTCCGGAAACCGCCCCGGCGCATCCCGATCTGACCGAGCGCGAGGATGCGGTTGCCGGCCCTGCTTTCGTCGACCACCGAGCACCGGCGGAGCCCACGACGGGCATCGCACGGGTGAGGCCGTCCATGCTAGTGTTACTTGCATGTACATGGAACCAGTGCCGGAAGGGGAGTCGGCGGTCCGCAGTCTGAGCGCGGCTTGGTCCGAGGCGACGGCGTTCGTCACCGCAATGGACGCAACGCTGAGTCGATGGCTGATGGAGACATATGGCATCGGCCTTGCCGACTACCGGGCGATGCTTCATCTGAGCACGGCGTCGGATCGGGAGTTGCGGCTCAACGACCTCGCTCGCAAGGTGGGCCTGAACCAGAGTTCCGTAACCCGGCTGGTGGAGCGGCTGGAACGCAAGGAACTGATCTTTCGCGACACCTGCCCGGACGACGGCCGGGGCGTCTACGCGGTGATCACCGATCGAGGCGTGGGCACCGTCGACGCGATCCGCGACCCCTACGAGGGGAAGATCCGCGAGCTGCTGCAGAGCGCGACCGAGGAGTACCCTGACCTCGGTCGCGGCGACCTCGGCCGAGCGTTCGAGGTCATCGGTTCACTTATCCGCTGAACAGTCCGCGTGGCGTGCCGACGCGTGCAGGCCCTCTGTACCCAACTAGTTGCATGTACATATAAATACTGTGGAACGAGAGGAGTGAAGGAGAGGGATGACAACCAGAGTCGACGTGTTCGTGGACTACGTATGCCCGTTCTGCTTCCTCGCGGAGGACGCCGTCGGGGAACTCCGGCGACGACGCGACGTGGAGATCGACATACGCCCCTTCGAGTTGAGGCCGGATCCGGTTCCCACACTCAGGCCCGAGGACGACTATCTGCCCGGAGTGTGGAACACATCCGTCTACCCGATGGCGCGGCGGATCGGTGTGGACCTATCGCTACCGACGGTCTCCCCGCAGCCGCGCAGCGACAAGGCGTTCATGGTCCTGCAACTGGCCGCGGAACACGGTGTGCCCGAGGCGTACTCCGGCGCGATGTTCCGCGCCTTCTTCCAGCAGGACCGCAATATCGGCGACGACGAGGTCATCATCGACGTCGCCGAGTCCGTGGGACTGGACCGCGGCGACGTCGTCTCGGCCCTCGCCAGTGAGGATCGGCGCCGGCGCCGGCGTGGGGACCAGGAGTACGCCGTAGGCACCGTCGGGATCTCCGCGGTCCCCGGTTTCCGGGTCGACGGGCGGATCGCCGCCGGTGTGCCGGACGCGGATCGCCTCACGCAGCTGGTCGACGCGGCCGTGTCCCAGGAGGCATGACCGTGGGTTTGACCGTATCGGCGTTGCGGGCGCTCATGGAGCGGGCCGTCGACGCATGCATCGCCCATGTCGACGGCGGCGGACTCCCGTTCGTCGGTGTCGTGGCCGACGAAACCGGAGCGATTTCCGCATTCGGTGTCAACAAGGTTTCGGAGACGGGAGATCAAAGCGCTCACGCCGAGATCGTGGCGATGAGGGATGCGACGGTTTCCCACCGCTTGAAGAACCTGGCCGGAACCTCGCTACTGGCTACGGGCGAGCCCTGCGGACTCTGCTACCGCTACGCCATCGAGCGGGGAGTCGACGCCGTCTACATCGCCCTCGGCCGCGACGCGGTCGCGGAACGGGGATTCGACTACCGCGCGAGCTATCCGGCTATGGGGATCTCCGACGACGAACTCGACGGTTTCGTACACCGAATCCCCGTCGAGCGAGGAACGGAGCCCTTCGCGCGGTACCTGTGGTCTGAAACAAACCCGGGAACAAATACGCATCCGTCGAAAGGAACACCATGAGCTGGCTTTACCTGGGCGTCGCCGTCGTCTTCGAGGCCGCCGTCGGCATCGCCGCGAGCAAGGCGCACGGCTTCACGAAACCGTGGTGGACGATCGGGACCCTTGTCAGCGGCGCGATCGCCACATTCTTCCTCAGCCTCGCACTGCTGACCTTCGACGTGGGCGTCGGTTACGCGATCTGGACCAGCGTCGCCGGCGTCGGAATCGTCATCGTAGGAGCACTCTTCCTGAACCAGCAGCTGAACTGGAAGAAGGGCCTCGGTATCGCGATCGTCATCGGCGGGGTCGTCGGACTCCAGCTCAGCGGAGCCGCATAACCCGCATCTTCCATCTGAAAGGACCAATGCGATGACCACTACCACTGCCACTACCACTCAGAACACGTATGCGAGGAAGAAGACGACCGCCTGGCTGATTCTGCTGCTGGCCGGGGCGTTCGAGGTCGGCTATGCGCTCAGCGTGGCCGGCAGCTCCGGGTTCACCACCCTGGCATGGTCCGTCTCCGCCGTCGTCTTCTTCCTGCTGACCCTGTTCTGCCTCAGCGTGGCCCTCAAGGCGATCGACGTCGGCATCGGCTACGCCGTGTGGGCCGGCATCGGAGCGGTCGGTGCCGCGCTCTTGGGGCCGGTCTTCTTCGATGAGGTCCTGACCCCGATCCGTGCCTTCTGGCTGGCAGTCATCATCGGCGGCGTCGTCTGGCTCAAGCTCGCTGACAGTCCCAAGTTGCAGCGCACCTCGACGGAAGCGTGATCCACCGGATCGACGCCACCGGCGATACTCCGTTTTCCAGGCGAGATCCCGGCGTTCCCGGCCGGGCAGGTCACCTGCCCGGCCGCGGTGCCGATCGCGACGTCGTCCGACGTGAACCCGCCCGGCACCTCCCGGCACCGCCGTGCGCAGCGGCGCCGGCTGGGTCGGGTCGCCGTCGTTGTCCTGGTCTCGTGCCGCCGGGTGCTCGTGCACGCGCGGTGGTCCGTCGTGCGTCGGGTCTGCATGCACGGCGGTGTCATGACCTGACGGCGGTGACGGCCTCGTCCCAGAGGTCCTCGAGGGGCACGGTGCCGTTGCGGTGTACCCATGTTTCGGTGGCGACGTCGAGGCACGTCAGGGCGGTGGCGATAATCGCTGTGGCGTGGTGGGTGGCGCGGGTTTCGTCGATGTCCGTCGCGGCGCGCAAGCGTCGGGTGAGTTCGGGGACGAGCGTCTCCTGCCAGGCGAGGTGCTTTTCCAGGTGGCGTGCGCGCAGGGATGGCGCCTGGAACAGCATCCGGGCGATGCGTAGCTCTGCCTCGGTGTCGGCCCGGGCCTCGTCGCGTAGTGCCAGAAGGGCGGAACGGATGGCGGTCCAGGGTTCTTCCTCGGGAGGGCGTTCGGCCAGTGCGGTATGGACGCGGTGTCCCCGGTCGATCAAATCGCCCAGGACGATGTCCTCCTTGGTGGCGAAGTAGCGGAAGAACGAACGTCGGGAGATCCCGGCGGTCTCGGCGATCTGATCGACGGTGGTCTCCTCGAAGCCGTGCTTGAGGAAGAGGGCCATGCCGGTCTCGGCGATCTCTCGGTGTATCGCACGCCGTGTGCGTTCTCGCAGACCGGGCTTAGCTTCTCCGCTGCTCACGAAGCTCACCTTATACGACAAGACACTTAGCGTCGATTGTGGCACTCGGTGTCATCTTGGCATAGAGTGTTGTCATGGCTATCGATCATTCCTCCCAGGCCACGCTCATCACCGGCGCCAGCTCCGGGATCGGGGCCGACTTGGCCCGCAGGCTCGCCGAACGCGGCACCGCCCTGGTCCTCGCCGCACGCCGCGCCGAACGACTGGATGCTCTGGCCGCCGAACTGCGCACGGCGCACGGTGTCCGGGTCGAAACCGTGTCCGCCGACCTCGGCCGCTCCGGGGCGGGCCGGGACCTGGCCGCCGAGGTGGACCGCCGAGGCATCTGCGTGACCAGCCTGATCAACAACGCGGGGATCGGTTCGGACGGAGCCTTCGCCGATCAGGACCCGGACGAACTCGAAGCGCTGCTCGCCCTCAACGTCACCGCCCTCGTAGACATCACCCGAGCCTTCATCGACCGACTGAGCCGCGCAGAGGGCGGATACCTGGTCAACATCGCGAGCGCAGCGGCCTATCAACCGATCCCGGGCATGGCCGTCTACGCGGCGAGCAAGGCGTTCGTGCTGAACTTCACCGAGGCGCTGTGGTGGGAAACGCGCGGGAGCGGACTGCGGACCATGGCGTTCTCGCCGGGGCTCACCCGATCGGAGTTCTTCGACGAGATCGGCACCGAGGGGTACGGGAGCGGGTTTCAGACCCCCGACGAGGTCGCACGGGCGGTGGTGCGCGCCCTCGACCGGGACAGGTCCGTGCCGAGCACGGTGTCACGAGCGAGTACCGCCGTCGCCGCAGGGCTGGTACGGCTCTTCAGTCGCAGAGCCACTGTTCGGGTCGCAGCGCGCGGGGCGGGGTCGGCCGATCTGATGAGCAAGCGGCGTGCTGTCGGAACATGAGCGGGCATGCGCTTCAGCCGCCTACCGCGTCTGATGCCTTGGGAGGGACGAATCCAAGGCCCGAATCCGCAGGCGAACCCCGGACTCGCGCACGATGCGCACGGTCGGTTGTGCCCCCGCAGCGTAGACGATGTGCCCCTCCTCGATGCCGAGGGCGGTGCAGTAGGCCAGCCCCGCGGCCCGGCCGCCGGCCTCGCCTGCTGACAGCGCGTCGGCGCCGCTGCGCTCAGGGATCCTTCCCGGGTTCGGCTTCACGCAGGGGCGGTTCGCGGTCGGACGGAGCGCTGCGGTCCAGCCGCCGGTCGAGGGCGTCGCCGACGTCCGGGCAGCCGGCCCGGATCGTGTCCAAGAACGCCTCCAGCACGCGGGAGCGGTCGTCGGCGCGGAACGACAGGGTCAGGTCGGGCAGCCGGGTGCGCGGCGACACGTCGCACACCCAGACGTCCGGCCGCGCGTTCAGCCGCATGCGCGAGGGGCCCAGGCCCACGCCGACTCCGCACGCCGCCAGGCCGGCGATGGTGTGGACATCCCTGGCGACCGTTGCGGCTTCCAGCGTCCAGGAATCGGGGCCGAGCAGCCGGCGCAGCCCGATGGCGATGGCCGGCTCGTCCGCGCCCGGCGCGACGATGAGCTGCTGATTCCGCAATTGCTCCGGCGCGACCGTCCGCTGCCCCGCATAGGCGTGGGTGCGCGCCACCACGGCCACCAGGTGGTCGCGGCCGATGGTGACCGAAACCAGCGACTCCGCACCCGTTCCGCGCGGCGGCCCCAGCCCGACGGCCACGTCCAATTCGCCCGCGACCAGTGCGGCGGTGCTCCGGCTCGTCGCCATCTCGTGCAGCACCAGGCGCACGTCCGGTCGCTGCGTCCCGAACCGGCTCAGCACGGTGGGCAGCGGGTCCAGCAGCGCGGAGGCGACGAACCCCAGGCTCAGCCGCCCCGTCTCGCCGCGGTCCGCACGCGCGGCGTCGATCGCGGCGGCCGACGCCTCGGCCAGCGACCGGCGCGCCCTGGCGAGGAACGCATCGCCCGCGGCCGTGGGGACGACGCCCTGCGCGGTGCGGTCGAACAGCCGGGCGCCGACCTCGTGTTCCAGCGCCGCGATCTGCTTGGACAGCGGCGGCTGCGCGATCCCGACGGCCGCTGCGGCGCGGCGGAAACTCCGGTGGTCGGCGAGCGCCACCGCGTAGCGCAGGTGCCGCGCCTCCATGGCGACTCCCCTCCCCTAGTGATACCTCTAGGATATCGTCCGAAGTACAGGTAGATATACACGTACATAGCCGAGGCCATCGCCAGTGGAATAGGGGCATGACTTCCACAGCCGCACCGATGGATACGCTGTTCGTTCTCGTCCACGGCGCCTGGCACGGCGCCGCCCACTGGGGACCCGCACAGCGCTCGCTCGCCGCACTCGGCGCGCCCAGCGTCGCCCTCGACCTGCCCGGCCACGGGTTCGCCGCCCCACTGCCCAGTGGCTACTTCGCCGCGAATCAACCCGGAATGCGCACGGAGAGATCGCAGACGGCCGGGGTGTCGATGGACGAGTGCGCCGACACGGTGCTGGAGACGCTGCGGTCGGTGCGCGGGCGCGCTCGCACCGTCGTCCTGGTCGCCCACAGCGCCGGGGGCGGACCCGCGTCCCTCGCCGTGGAACACGCCCCCGAACTGGTCGACCGCATCGTCTACCTGTCCGCGTTCGTCCCGGCCGGGCGCCCTCGCTTCTACGAGTACCTGTCCGCGCCCGAAAACGCCGGCGCGCTCGGCGGCGGTCTGCCGGTCGCCGACCCCGACGAGGTCGGCGCCGTGCGGATCAACCCCGTCTCCACCGACCCCGACTACGTCGCGGAGCTGCGCCGGACCCATTACCACGACATGCCCGCCGACCGCGTCGACCGGTGGCGGACGACCCTGAGCCCCGACCTGCCCATGGCCATCCCGTCGAGCCCGGTCACCCTGACCGCCCAGGGCTGGGGACGTATCCCGCGCACGTTCCTGCGCTGCGCCGGCGACCGGTCGCTGCCCACCGGAACCCAGGACCTGATGATCGCCGAGGCCGACGCCGCGTTCCCCGCCAACCCGTTCGCGGTCCGGACGCTTCCCGGAAGCCACAGCCCGTTCGCCGCGCGCCCCGGCGAGTTGGCCGCGGCCCTCACCGCCGACCGGTCCTCGTGAACGCCGCACGCCCGCCGGCACTCCTGCCCGCCGGTTCCGCCGATTCGAAGCTCGTGCTGCCCGTAGTGCTCGGTGCCACCTTCGTGCAGCTGCTCAGCGTGACGATCGCGCAGGTGGCCGCCCCGGCGATCCAGCGCGGTCTGGACGCCGGGCCGGGCGAGGTGCAACTCGTGCTCGCCGGCTACACCCTCACCTACGCCTGCCTGCTGATCACCGCCGCGCGGCTCGGCGACCGCTACGGCTACCGCCGCCTGTTCGCCATCGGCACGGCCGTCTTCGCGCTCGCCTCCGCAGCGTGCGCGTTCGCACCTACACCGGCCGCGCTGATCGCGGCTCGCCTCGTGCAGGGCGCGGGCAGCGGGCTCGTCGCCCCCCAGGTCCTCTCCATCATCCAGACGGCCGTGCCCACCGGTCGGCGCGCCCACGCGCTGGGGCTGTACGGGGCGACGATGGGGGTCGCCTCACTCGCCGGCCCACTGCTGGGCGGACTGCTGCTCGGCGCGGACCTGCTGGGGCTGGGCTGGCGGACGGTCTTTCTGGCGACCGTTCCGGTGGCGCTGGCAGCGCTGGCGGGGGCACGGGCGCTGCCGCGGTCGCGTCCGGACCGTCGGCTGCGGATCGACGCGGTCGGCGCGATACTCGCCACGACCGGGTTCGGGATGCTGATCCTCCCGCTCGCTCTCGGTCCGAACGCGGGATGGCCGCCGTGGACCCTGGTCAGCCTCGGCAGCAGCGCGTTCGTGCTGGCGTGCTTCGCCGCGGCGCAGCGCCGCGGCGAAGCCCCGCTGATCCATCCCGCCGCCCTGCGCTCGCGGACCGCGCGAACGGGCATCCTGCTGGTCTTCGTCTTCAACGCCGGGGTGCCGTCGTTCACCTTCCTGCTGTTCCTGCATCTCCAGCAGGCCGCGGGCTACTCCGCTCTGGCGGCCGCCGCACTGTCGACGCCCTTCGCCGCCGCGGCCGTCGTCGGCAGCAGGTGCGCACCGGTCCTGGCCCGTCGCCACGGCCCGCGGCTGCTGACGGCGTCGGCGCTGGTCCTGGCGGCGGTCATGGCCGGCCTCGCCCCTCTGCTCGGCACCGCGCCGACCCTCGGGGCGGCGCCGCTGCTGGCTGCGGGCGGCGCGGCATTCGGAGTCTTCACCGCCTCGGTGTTCTCCCTGGTGCTGGCGCGCACGAGCGCGGAGACAACCGGGTCGCTCTCCGGGCTGCTGCCCACCGCACAGCAGCTCGGCGGGTCCATCGGCATCACGCTGGCATCCCTCGCCTACCTCGCGCCCGCCGCGGACTCCGGCGGCGCATTCTGGCACGCGATGCTGTACCAGGCCGGGGTCTTCACACTCACGGCCGTGATCAGCCTGCGGTTGGGCCGCGGAAGCTCCGCCCCGACCGGCGCCTGAAGACCGGCGCCCCGCCTCTCGTCGGCTCCGCGGCCGGGCCGGGTTCCCGGGGCCCGGTCACGGAGCAGGTGCGGCGGCAAGCCGGTCCAGGGGCCGGGGCACCGTCCCAGCGGTGGTAACGCCGTCTTCGCATCGCTCACTACCGACGAGCATGATGGAGTTCGCTTGCGGCATGATCGACGACTCCACGCCGTTCCCCGTTCCGCGCAACCCCTGGCACACCGGTACCTGGCCAGGCGGATCCAGTTCGGGTACCGGCAGCGGGGTGGCCGCCGGGTTCTTCCACGCCGGACTGGGCACGACACCGCGGGCAGTATCCGCATCCCCGCCGCGTTCTGCGGCGTGACCGGACTGATACCCACCTTCGGTCGTGTGCCCACGTCGGGGTGCGTACCGCTGGGCTACAGCCTCGACCACATCGGGCCGCTGGTACGCAGATCCTCTGGAATACCGAGCCTCGCCCGTTCGTTCAGCGCAAGTCCGCCGAAGAGATCCTCGACTCCCTCGCCCGATATCTACAACGGATTGCAGACGCAGAACACTAGTCCTCGTCCTCGAACTCGAAGCTGAAGTAGACGGTCAGGGTGTAGGGCAGTTCCTCACCGGATATCTCGTCAATCGCCCCGCCGCCCAGTTCGGCCTTGTCCCATGCCACGTCGAGCAGGTGCACGTTCAACCCGTCCGCCCACACCTGTGCTTTGCGGAAGACTTCGGCGTTGGTGCGCCCGGAGAACATCTTTCGGGCGATCGGATGGACCTGGGATTCGGAGCCGGAGTCGTCGAAGTCCGCCGGGACCTCGATGCAGAGATCAGGATCAATCGCCATGGCGGTCATTCTGGCAGTATTCGGCGCTGCCGGCCACCCGCGTCGCCTCGTCGATCGCCGCTTCGGCGCTGGTGGCGGTCAGGTGCGTGCGATCTATGACGGCACGGTCCAGCTCGCCGCGATCCGGCTGCGCTCCACGGCACAAGAGGTCCGTTTCGCGAAAGATGCGTCGTTTTCGCGCGATTGCACACGGAACAGCCGCGTGCCTTGGCCGACGAGGACGGGGTAGACCAGCAGGAAGGGAGCCGTGCCCAGAGCGTCGACCAACGTCGCATGCCGCCGCAGCCACCCGCGGACTCTGGCAAACACGCTCGCAGTCCAGGTGTGATGTCCCGGCAGAAGGAGCGTTTTCCCTACGGGGCGTTCGTCGCCGATCCCTCCACGGCGGACCGGTCGATCACCAGCTTCTTCCCCGCGAACGAACCTGGCCACGACGTCGATACGGCGTACCTGGCTGCCGAGCGGGGCCTGGACCTCGGCGCGGTCGAGGTGCGGAGCTGGCGGGCTGGATCGCGGCGGAAGGCGACGCGCCCCGCGGGGCGCGTCGCCTTCCGCGCCGGGCATCAGGAGTGCGGCTGCGGACCGGCCCTGCGCGGGAGCGGCCCGGGGAGGGGGTGCCGGGTCACAAGCCGTTCTCTTCGAACTTGACCCCGACGTGACGTCAGAGTCTTCTCTGACCACATGCCACTCGTCGCACTTGCCTACTACGCCTCTCACTTGCTGAGCCTGCTCGGCAACGGCATCGCCTCGGTGGCGCTGCCGCTGATCGTCTTGCAGACCACGGGCAGCCCGCTGGGCATGTCCGCCCTGGCGACCGCGGCCGCGGTCCCCTCCGTCGTAGTCGGCCTCCTCAGCGGGGTGATCATCGACCGAATCAACAGGCTTACGGCATCGGTGGTCTCGGATGTCATCTCCGCCGCGGCGATCGCGGCGCTGCCGCTCGCAGACATGCTGTGGGGCCTCGACCTGGTGTGGTTCATTCTGTTGGGCATCCTGGGTGCGTTCGGGGACGTGCCCGGCTTGACGGCCCGTGAGGTCCTCGCTCCGATGGTGGCCCGGCACACCGGTCTCGATCTGCGGCGCGTGGTGGGCGTGCGCCAGACCCTGACATCCGTCGCCTTGGTGGTCGGACCTGCTGCCGCCGGTGTGCTGCTGGCCGCCGTCGACTCCATGGCCGTGCTGTGGATCACGGCGGCGACATCCGCGCTCGCAGCGGTGCTGACCCGGATGCTGCCGCGCCGCCTCGGGGAGGTCGACGCCTCCCGCGCCGCGCGCCGGCCCCTGATGCGGGAGCTTGTGGATGGCCTGCTGGTCGTGGGCAGGAGTCGATTCCTGCTGGGCTCGACCTTCTTGGTCCTCGGTCTGGCCGTCGCGCTCGGCGGACTGCAAGGGCTGGTGATGCCGGTGTACTTCGACCTCATCTCCCGCCCCGAACTGCTGGGCCTGGTCCTCGCCGTCTTAGCGGCCGGAATGCTGGTCGGAGCGACGATCTACAGTGCCGTCGGAGCCCGGTTGTCGTCGCGGACATGGCTGTCGGCGGGGTTCATCGTCACCTCCGCGGGATTCGCTCTGATGGCCTCCCTCCTCTCCCCGGCTGTAGTGTTCGCCGGGGCGGCAGCCCTGGGACTCGGCAATTCCGTGGTCAGAGCGGTCACCGGTGTCCTGCAAGTCCAGCACGTCTCTGGCGCTCTCCTCGGACGGGTGCTCAGCGTGAAGACAGCCCTGCTGACGGTTGCCGCGCCGGCGGGGATCGGGCTGGCAGGTGTGCTCGCAGAGCTCGGCTCGCCACTGCTGGCCGCGGTCAGCGTCACTGGGGTGTGGATCCTGGTGCTACTGGCCGTGATCGGTTCGCGTGCCCTGCGCGATCTGGACCCGAAGGAGATGTCCGATGCTCAGCAGTGAACTCGCCGCCCTGGCCGGCGTCACCGTGCGCACGCTGCGCCACTACCACCAGATCGGACTGCTGCCCGAGCCGCCGCGAACATCCGGGGACTACCGGCAGTACGACGTCGGCCACCTCGTGCGTGTCCTGCGAATCACGCGACTGACGGCGCTGGGGGTCCCATTGTCCGCCCTCCCCGACGTGCTGGACGATCCCACGGTAGCCGAGGAGCTGCTCGACCAGCTCGATCGCCAGGCCGCCGCCGAGATCGAACGGCTCACCGCCCGCCGCGCCAGCATCGACGTGCTGCGCAGCACCGGGGCCCCGCCCGACCTGCCGCCGGAGCTCTCCGCATGGCAGGCGGGCCCCGGTCTGGGCGTGCCCGAGGACATGGTCGGGTACGAACGCGAGCAGCTCGTCCTGATCGCTCATCTGCTCGGGGAGAAGGGCACGGCAGGTCTGGCCGCCCTGCTCGATGTCCCGGAGGACGCCAGGGCGGCCTCCGCCGCGCTGACCGCGCGCTTCTACGCCCTCGACGCCGACACGCCGGAGCATGACGTCGAGGCACTGATCGATGAATGGGTCGAGCAGATCCGACCGCTCGTGACGAGCACGGGGGGCATGTCGTCCCTCGACCCCCTCGCCCCCGCGCTGCTGGACCAGCTGGGCGCCCGCAGCCTCCGCCCGGTGCAGCACCGTGTCGTGCGCGCCCTCCAGCAGCGCCTCGCACGGGAACGGTCCGACTCGCACGACGCTTGAGTCCGACCCGGCGTCAGGGTGTCGACTGGGGTATCCGCACCCACTGACCAGGGGGATCTCAATGATCGTGTCAAGTCGCTACTGGCTTGGCCGGTGCTGTGCACTCGAAGGACCGGCCGTCGCGCAGCAACGCCCACAGCACGTCCACCAGCCTGCGTGCCAGCGCCAGCAGCGTCTGAGTGCGCCGCATCCGCTCGCCGCGTTTGCGCTGATAGAACGTTCTCGAGGGGCCGTCGGCTGCCATCGAGGACAACGCGGCCATGTGGAACACCCGGCGCAGTCGGCGGTTGTAGCGCTTAGGGCGCCGAAGGTTGCCGCTTACCCGGCCCGAATCCTTGGCCGCCGGGGCCAACCCGGCACAAGAGGCGAGTTTTCCCGCGTGGGCGAAGGTAGCCGAGCCGCCGCCGGTGACGACGACGAACTCTGCGCCCAGGACGGACCCCATCCCGGGCAGGGACTCGATGATCTGCGCCTGGGGGTTGGACCGGAACACGCTGGTGATGGTCTTGTCCAGCTCTTCGCGTTCACGGCGGTGTCGACCGCCGCGGCGTGGTGACCGGTCTTGCGGGCGTCGATGCCGACCCACACGACCTGGCCGGTGTTCATGGGCTCTGCTCGCTCCTCGCTGTCGGCGGTCCCCGTGGACAGCCCCGCCCATCAGGTCCCTCAACAGCGACGATTCGCAGATCTCAATCAGAGGCCGGGGAGTCCGGACAGCGGGGCGGCCATTCCTCCCGAGCCACTACGAGGCAACCAGTCATCAACCACCCCCCGCTGTCCTGGGCATCCAGAACATCGTGCCCTGAACATCCACAACCTTAGGGACCCGTCATGACCGCCGTTCCCGCCCTGATCCCTGTCGAGGATCTCTACGCCCCGCCCGCCCGCAGCCGCGCCCTGATCTCCCCGGACGGGACCAGGATCGCCTACCTCGCCCCCTGGCACGGCCGGCTCAACGTGTTCCTCCGTGACGTCGACTCTGACTGGTCCGCCCCCGACCTCGAGGAGGGCTCGGGAACCCCCGCCGCCCGACGGATCACCTCCGAGACACGGCGCAACATCGACCAGTTCTTCTGGAGCGTCGACGGCCGCCACCTCCTGTTCCAGCAGGACACCGACGGCGATGAGAACTGGCATCTCCATCGCGTCGACCCGGCGCGGCCCGAGCAGCCCGCGGTCGACCTGACCCCGTACGAGGGCGTGCGCCTGCTGGGCGCGCAGCTATCGCCGGACCGGGCCGGGACGGCGTTCGTGCAGCTCAACAAGCGCCGTGCCGACCTGATCGACTTCTTCGAGCTCGACCTCATGAGCGGGGAGCTCACGCCGGTCGCCGAGAGCTCCGGCGACGTGATCTCCTGGCTGCGCGTCCCGGGGCGGGTGCTGGCCTTCACCATCGAGGAGGGCGGCGAGCACGTGCTGTCCGAGCGGACCGGCGGAGAGCCGCGAACGATCGCCCGCTTCCCCCAATCCGACATCCTCCTCGGCGTCCTCCCCGCGGTCCCCACCGCGGACGGCATGGGGCTGTGGATCGGGTCCGCGCGCGGCTCGGACCTCACCCGGGTGGCGCACCTCGACCTGGAGACCGGGGAGGAGACGGAGGTCGACAGCCACCCCGTGTTCGATCTGGACACTCCTCGGCCAGAGGCGGACCCACGATTCGCCTCGTCGCTCATCATCCATCCGGCCACCGGCGACCTGCTCGGCGTCCGGTACCTCGGCGACCGTCAGGACATCCACGCACTGGAGCCGCACTTCGCCGAGATCCTGCCCCACCTGACCGAGCTCTCGGACGGCGACCTCTCCCACGTCTCCACCGATACGACGGGACAGCGCTGGGTCGTGGAGTTCACGCACGACCGTGACCCGGGCGTCACCTGGTTCTACGACCACGCCTCCAGAAAGGCGCGTCGCCTGTTTCGCCCGTTCCCGCATCTCGACCCCGAGCAGCTGGCCCCGGTCACCCCCGTGGCTCTCACCGCCCGTGACGGTCTGCCCCTTCCCAGTCACCTCACCCTCCCGGTCGGCCTCGAGCCGCGGAACCTGCCGACGGTGCTGGTCGTGCACGGCGGTCCCTGGTACCGCGACAGCTGGAGCTATGACCCGGAGGTGCAGCTGCTCGCCAACCGGGGGTACGCGGTGCTTCAGGTCAACTTCCGCGGCTCCACCGGCTACGGGAAAGCCCACGTCGAGGCGGGGATCGGCGAGTTCGCCGGGCGCATGCACGACGATCTGATCGACGCCCTCGACTGGGCGATCGACCGCGGCCTGACCGACCCGAACCGGGTCGCGATCTACGGCAGTTCCTACGGCGGCTATGCCGCGCTCGTCGGAGCCGCCTTCACCCCCGACCGGTTCGCCGCGGCGATCAGCTACACAGGCATGTCCGACCTCGTCGACCTCGTCGAAGGGGTGGTCCCTTTCGCCCGCCGTGCCGTCGAGAACAGCTACCTGCGCCACATCGGCGACCCCGAGATCCCCGAGCAGAGGGCGGACATGCTCGCCCGCTCCCCGATAAGCCGGGTCGAGGACATCACCGCCCCGGTGCTGCTGATCCATGGCGCCAACGACGTCCGCGTGCACCGGCGCAACTCCGATCGCGTCGCCGCGGCCCTGCGCGACCGCGGCTGTGAGGTCGAGTACCTGCTCAACGAGACGGAGGGGCATTGGTTCATCAACCCCGAGAGCAACATCGAGCTGTACAGGAGGCTCGAGAGCTTCCTGGCGAAGCACCTGGGAGGGCGCTCCTCGGAGGTGTCGTGACATGACGCCCGGACCCTCACCGCGGGCGCGCCGAGCGCCCGCGGTGAGGGTCCGACGACCTCTTTTGCGGTGCGTCCTTCGGCGCGGCGCCGTTCGACGCAGTCGCGGGTGAGGTGAGAGTCCACCGACCGCACAGCGTCGGAGGCGGCCAACCTCCGGTCTCACGTTTCCATGCCGCTGTCACCAACGTCCCGGGACATCACATCTAGGGGGTGCGCGCCAGAGCCGCGGCGGTTCCGTGAGGCAGTCCGGCCAATCGCTCGTGCGTCTTGCAGCTCCTGAGATTCCGGGGCCAGAGCGACGTTCTCGCCGGTGACGTCCACGACCCGGTCGTTCGCAGAGACCCAGGCCACCGTCGCAGTGCCATCCAGGGGCACGGCAGGGCATGTTGCGGGGCATCGAAGGGCAATCTGGATCGGCGCTCCTGTGCGCCCCGATCCGCCCCCCGCGCTTCGGGGGGGCGTCTGCCGTTCCAGCAGGAGTCCAAGAAAAGGGACCGGTGGTTGACCAACCCGGGGTTCATTGTCGGCCTCGGGCATCCTCGTCCACGGTCGGGCCCCGCTCGGCGCTGTGCGGCCTTCCCGCGTCGGCGGGGTCGGGGTCCGCGTCATCGACGCCGCCGTCATCGCCGCCCCCACCGACGGCGCCTGGGAACACACCCCCACCCACGGCACCTACCGGCTGCTGACCAGCCTCCTCGCCCCCGACGAGGCCTCCGCGGCCGATCTGGCCCGGCTCTACCACGAGCGCTGGGAGATCGAGACCGGCTACTGCGAACTGAAATCGAGCCTGCTGGGCGGCAGAGTTCTGCGCGGACGCCACCCCGCAGCCCTTATCCAGGAGACCTGGGCGCTGCTAGTCACTTACCAGGCGCTGCGTACCGCGATGAGCGACGCCCTGCTGCATCGGCCCGACATCGACCCCGACCGCGCCGCATTCACCACCGCGCTGAGGACCGCACGCGACCAGATCGTGCGCGCCGCGGGCATTATCGCCCGCACCCGGACCGACCTCGTCGGCCGGATCGGCTCTGCCATCCTCCATGACCTGCTGCCCGCCCGACGGGGCCGCACTCGAGCCCGGGTGAGGAAACGCGCGATCAGTTCCAAGTACCGCGCCATCGGCCGCGGCATCGATCACCGGACCCACCCCACCACCATCCACATCCGGATCATCCCCTTGCCAAACCCACCAGAGGGCTAACCGAACGACATTGCCGTTAGAGGGCCGCCGTCACCTCACCGTTCTGGATCTGGAAACCTCCGCGCCGGTCGGCCTCGCGCCGCTGTGTACGGTCCCGAATCTGCGCTGTGTGGATCTCACTCGGACCGACGTCGCGGACCTTACGGTACTGGGCGACCTGTCCGGGCTGCGTTACCTGGCGCTGACCTCGCGCCAGTGGGCCGTCCTGCTGGAGGCGGGGGCGGTACCGCGCCGGTTGGCCGCCGCCCGCCTGGTCGACGAGGAGGTTCCCTCGACGAGGCCCTCACCTGGGCGCAGCGCCTCGGTTTGGATACCGCGGACGCCATCCGCATCACCGGCCACATCGGATCCGAGCGGGGGGCCTCAGAACCTCGGTGGCCGGCGCCCGCGGCCGTGATCTGCCGGAGGGGCGCGTCGATGCCCTCCCCCTTGAATACCTCCTCACCGCGCACCTCGAGGCGCCGATTGCGTTCCTCACGACGTCGGACGCCGCACGGGCTGTCGTGCGCTCGTCGGCGAGGCGCAGCACGATGCTGCCGTCGGCGAACTGCTGCGCCGGAGCGCGGCGATCGTCATCGCACGCACCCTGCCCGGCGACGCGCTGCCGATGTCGAAGGCCACTGCGCTGCTGGCCGGGCCCGACTTCTTCTGATCCTCGGCGGGAGGGAGCCGCGTGTGCCGATGCGCGCGAATTGGCGGGCGACTTCATCCGCCTCGCGGCCCCCTCACTCACTCGGAACCGCGCGGATTAGCGGTCGTCGAGGTCGGGCATGTGCCCTTCGGGGTAGCGGGCGCCCCTGGCTGCGCCCTTGGGGACGAGCTCGTCGATGCGGGCCAGGTCCTCAGGATCGAGTGTGACGGTCGTGCTGGCGATCATGGTCTCGATCTGACCTGGCCGCCGTGATCCGACGAGCGGGACGATGTCGGCTCCCTGCCCGGCGACCCACGCGATGGCCACTTGCGCGAGCGTGGCGTGTTTCGCGTCGGCGATCTCCTTCAAGCTCGTGACCAGTCGATCGTTGTGCTCGCGGTTACCGGGCTGGAAGCGAGGCATCATCGGCAAGGCGCCGCCCGCGGCGCCGCTGCCGCCGATAAGGCCCCTGGCCAGAACGCCGTACGCCGTGATGCCGATGCCCAGCTCGCGGCAGACGGGGAGGATCTCGTCTTCTATGTCGCGGCTGAGAAGCGAGTACTCGATCTGCAGGTCGCTGATGGGTGCGACGGCAGCGGCGCGGCGGATGGTTTCGGGGCCGACCTCGCTCAGCCCGATGTGGCGGACATAGCCCTGCTCGACGAGCTCGGCGATCGCGCCGATCGTTTCCTCGATCGGAACGGCGGGGTCGAGCCGGGCAGGGCGGTAGATGTCGACATGGTCGGTGCCCAGGCGCTGGAGCGAGTACATGAGGAAGTTGCGGACGGCGGCGGGCCGGGCGTCCTCGCCGGAGGGCATCCCCGCCGGGGTGAGCATCTCGCCGAACTTGACCGAGAGCACGGCGTCGTCGCGGCTGCGCTCGCGCAGGGCCCGTCCAACGAGGAGCTCGTTGTGGCCGGCGGCGTAGAAGTCGCCGGTGTCGAGCAGGGTGCCTCCGGCATCGAGGTAGGCGTGGATGGTGTGGACGCTCTCGTCGTCGGCGGTCTGCCCGTAGGCTCCGGACATACCCATGCAGCCCAGGCCCGGCGAAGGTACGGCCGGGCCGCTGTGACCGAGGGTGCGGGAAGCGAGTGCAGCGGAAGCTGAATCAGTCATGCCTTCAGCCTGGCCGGTTTCTCACCCTGCGACCAGGACCGGTGTATCCGGGGAGAGGCTCTCCCTGGCTATCCGGTTCTACATGACGGAGAGTGGAGCAATGATCGACCGCCGCGGTCTCGCCGACTTCCTGCGCCACAGGCGCGAGCGTCTACGGCCGTCCGACGTTGGTCTGCACGCCGGTACTCGCCGCCGGACCCCGGGCCTGCGACGCGAGGAGGTCGCGCAGCTGGCCGGCGTCTCCACCGACCACTATGCCCGGCTCGAGCAGGAACGCGGATCGGCCCCGTCGGAGTCCGTGGTGGCGGCGCTGGCGCAGGCGCTGCGCTGTGATCCGGACGAACGCGATCACCTGCTCCATCTCGCAGGGTATTCGGCACCTCCCCGCCGGGCCGGACGGCACCTCCGGCCCGGACTGATCGCCCTCGCAACCCGCCTCGACGACGTGCCCGTCTGCATCTACACCGACCTCGGCGAGATCGTGTGGAGCAACGCCCTCCTCAGCACCCTCTTGGGCTGTGGCGAAACGGCACCCGGACGGGACAGCAACATGATCTGGCGCATGTTCACCGACCCGGCTGCACGTGCCCACGTGCTCGAAGAGGACTGGCCGCGGTTGGCCGCCGCACATGTCGCCGACCTGCGCGCCACCTACTCCAGACGCGGCGGTGACGCCGACGTCACTGCACTGGTGAACGATCTCCTCGAGGCCAGCGCCGAGTTTCGCGAGCTGTGGCAGCGGCACGAGGTCGGCGTCCGCCGCTCGGACCTCAAACGCGCCGTCCACCCCGAGGTGGGAGCTGTCGATCTGCACTGTGAGGTCATGCTCACCCCCGATGCCGATCTCAACCTGCTTGCCTACTTCCCTCTGGAAGGCACCGACGCCGCCGAGAAGCTGGAGCTCTTGCGAGTCATCGGCGCTCAGGGCTTCCAGACGACGCTGTAGAACGCGTGGGGTTTCCTCCTCTCTCTGCTCTCTGCGGACAGCACGCCGGAAAGGAATCTCGACATGTGCGATGCGGCCATCGGATGCTCGATCGACCACCGCTCCTGGTCCCGTAGCCAGATCGCCATGGTGGAGTACAACCGCCATATACACGTGCTGCACGAGATGAAGCGGCTCGGCGCCGCCATCGAGCACGACGGCATCCCGCTCACCCACGACGAGATCAACTTCTTGAACGCCAGCGACGCGCGCGATGCGTGCGTCGCGGCACGCCAAACTCACGGGATCGACGGGATGACACATCTCTACCAGGACCTCCTGCGGGCGTCCGACCGGATGTGGAAGGAGGTGAATGCGAACGACGGACGCGAGGCTCCCGTACAGTTCAGCACCGCCGATTTCACAGTGAGCTGTTTTCATCCTCGGTTTGAGCTGGTCAGGTGGAGGGCGAGGATGGTAGGCTTTCATGGAGGCGGCGCGGGCCGCTTGGGCCAGGTCGGGGGCCAGAGCGGCCAACAGCTGCACGGCCTCGGCGATGTAGCGGTAGGTGGTGCTCAGCCCCACGCCGAAGCCGGAGGCGAGGCGGGCGTAGGTGTCCCCGCAGCGCAGGTGGGCCAGGACGAGCAGGGCCTGGCGGCCCGCGCTCAGGAGCCGCCAGCGGGTGCCCGGCTCCTGGCGGTGCTCATCCAGGCGGGCGGACAGGTAGCGCAGGGTTTGGCTGGACACGTCGACGGCGGCGGGGTAGACAAGCATGCGAAGCCTCTGGTGGTGACGGTTCTTCTTGGTCGAAAACCCATCTACCGGAGGCTCCTTGCTGTCCGCACCCCTGAGGGTCGTCTGGGCGCCGTGACCTGCACCATCACGTTGAAAACAGCTCAGTGCGGTCAGGGCTCGTTCAAGTTCCTGAAATGTCTGGTTCGTAGTTGATCCCGAAGAAGGGCAGGGCTCGTTCGGGCAGGTCCCGGATCGCGCGGGTGGTCTCGGCGACGTCGTCGGCTCCCGCGGTCTTGAGGACGCCGGTGGCGGGGTTGCGGGCGATCGCGGTATGGACGTCGGCGGTGACGGTCATGCCCGCCGAGTAGGACAGCCACCCGGACCGGGCGGGTGAGCCGGTCGAGGAAGGCGTGGGTGCCGCCGGCGGTGTCGGTGCGGGGACGAGGGTCTTCCTGCCGCGGCAGCGGGCCCCGGGCAGCTGCTTGAGAGCCGGGCGATGGCCACGTCGGTGCAGGCCTCGGCGGGATCGTGGACGGCGCCGGGTTTGCGCCGCCGGGCCGGCGCGGTGCGCAGCGCCGCATCCAGGCCGGTTGCCCGCGATCATGAGGAGCTGCCGGGTTCGTCTTCCGGGGAATCCGCCGTGTCAAGCGGCAATCGGATGGTGAATACCGTGCCCTCGCCGAGTGTGCTGGCCACGGTGACGCCACCGTCGTGCAGCTCGACCAGGTCGCGGATGATCGCCAACCCCAATCCGCTTCCGCCGGAGTGCCGGCTGCGCGACTCCTCCGCCCGCCAGAACCGGTCGAAGACGTAGGGCAGATGCTCCGGTGCGATGCCCGTCCCGGTGTCTCCCACCTCGATGACGGCCGCATCGTCCGACTTCCGGGCACGCACCGTGATGCTGCCGGGCGCCGACGTGTAGCACAGCGCATTGCTCACCAGGTTGCCGATCACCTGGAGCATCCGGGCGCGATCGGCGACCAGCGGGATCTCGCCGCCGATGTCGGTGACCAGACTCGGACCGGCCGACTCGGTGCGCAGCCGGTGGCGGGCGACGGCCTGCTCGACGAGGTCCCCGGCGTCCACCGGCTCCAGGAACAGTTGGAGCTTGCCGGCGTCGGCCAGTGCCAGCTCCTGCAGGTCGTCGATGATGCGCTGCAGGAGCCGGGTCTCCTCGACCAGCATCGCCATCCGGTCCGGTCCCAGGTCGGCGATACCGTCCTGGACCGCCTCCAGCCAGCCGCGCAGGTTGCTCAATGGGGTGCGAAGCTCGTGGGAGACGTCGCTGACCATGGCCTTGCGCTGCTGCTCCAGTCGCTCGAGGTGTTCCGACATTTCGTTGAACGCCGCCGACAGCTGTCCGATCTCGCCGGAGTCCCGGACCGCGACTCGGGCCGGGCCCTCTCCGGCGCGCATCCGCCGCACCGCGTCGGTGAGCGCGTGTACCGGCCGGATCAGCCGGACCGCCAGGGTGATACTGACCGCCACGGTCAATAGCAGCACCACCAGCACCGCCCCGAAGACGCGGAGGGCGCCCTCGCTCGACAGCTCCAGACCGCCGGCCTCCTGCGCCTCCGGGGCGGCGATGTACAGCAGCGCGGCCGGCGCGACGTCGGGGGCGAGCTGCTTGCGCCGACTGGAGTCGATGCAGGAGGCCGCCTGCGGGGCGAGCTGCTGTGTATCCGACAACCGGGATGTACGCAGCGACCATGCCGCATACCGATCCGCCCCGCCCGCCGGCGCCTCGGCCTCGACCGGGGCGGCGACGTCGGGGATGGTGCCGCCGACGCCCGTCCCGGTGACGGGGTCGATCCAGTAATCCGCGTCGAGACCGTCGTGGGGCTCCAGGCAGGTGTCGATGAGGCCGTTCAGCTTTTCAAGTGCCGCCTCCTCGCCGGGGGTAGGCGCCAGCAGCCTTCCCAGCCTGCACTCGGCCACCGTCGACGCGTCGATAGTGCCGTCCGGCAGCTCGACCGCCGGGCGGCCACTGGGCCGGACCACCACTTCCGCGTCGTGCCCCGACGCTTCGCTGACACATTCCGCGCCCGATTCCGCTTGCTCCTTCAGCCGGGCCGCATCCTTCTCGTCCAGCGCGAACGGGCCGACGGCGCGAGGGTCGATGCGGTCGGCATCCTCAGCGAACGTGACGTCCACAGCCAGGGGGTCCACGACCGACGCCGTACGCCCCGGCAACGGGGTCCCCTCGGCCGAGTCCGCGATGAGCCGCTGGCTCTCCGTGGTCAACGCGACCCGTCGGCCGGTGTCGGCCGCCAGATCGTCCACCGCGCCCTGCACCCCGTCCCATCGGGGGTGGGTGGCCGCGTACTCGATGAGGGTGTCGTGGATTCGGGTGTCGGTGGCCAGCGTCCGGCCCTGCTGGGCACTGATCGACTCCGACGTGCCCTGCACGGCCAGCCACGCGGTCGCGGTGATCGAGCACACCGCCACGAGGACGGATCCGGCCAGCGTGCGGGCGAACAGGCTGTGGCGCAGGTGGGTGCGCCGGTACGGCCGCTGCGCACCGCTACTGCGCACCATCGACGGTTCCGGCGAGTTTGTAACCGACCCCGTAGACTGTGACCAGCCGTATCGGCGTGCGCGGATCGGGTTCCAGCTTTTTGCGCAGGTTCTTCATATGAACGTCGATCGTGCGCTCGGTGATGAACCGGTCGATGCCGTGGATGTGCTCCAGTAACTGTGTTCGGGTGAAGACCTGCCCCGGGCGGGATGCGAGCGTGGCGAGCATCTGGAACTCCGCGGGCGTGCAGGTCACGGGCGCGCTGCCGAGGAACACGGCGTGCCGGGCCGGATCGACCGTGACGGGGCCGGCGTGTAATACCCGTTCCTGGGCGTCCGTGCCGCTCGGTATGCGGCGGGCTCGGCGCAGCAGAGCGCGGACTCGGGCCATCAGCTCGCGCGGGCTGAACGGCTTGGTGAGGTAGTCGTCCGCGCCGAGGTCCAGACCGGTGAGCATGTCCTCCTCCGTGGAGCGCGCCGTGAGCACCAGCACCGCGACGTCGGAATCGGCGCGCAGCGCCCGGCACACCTCGAGTCCGCTCATCTGCGGCATCATCACGTCCAGCACGATCAGGTCCGGGCGGCCGCGTCGGTGCGCCGCCAGGGCGGCGCGTCCGTCGTGAACGGCGAGTACCTCGTGTCCCTCGTGCTCCAGGTACCGCTGGATCAGTTCCGCCTGGTTCACATCGTCCTCGGCGACCAGGACGTGAGCACACACCTCGCCACCCCCTTATCTGGCGCTCCCGGGGCCGGGAGGGGCAGCGCCGCCCCAACCGGCGAGTCGATGCTATCCGCCGCCGACTCGGGCACAGAGCGCATCCGGTACGGCAATACAGGACGCACACGCCGTGCACACAGGTTCTTCATACCCCTTCGCCACAGTGGATGCGTGTCCGGAGCGAAGTCGCCCACCGGACAGGCTCCCGGCTTTCCCGGACCTCCTACCCGCTCTGTACCGCGGCCGGACCATGCCTGCCGCCGACCCGAAGTGG
Organism: Streptomonospora salina; assembly: GCF_014204715.1. Taxonomy (NCBI): domain Bacteria; kingdom Bacillati; phylum Actinomycetota; class Actinomycetes; order Streptosporangiales; family Nocardiopsidaceae; genus Streptomonospora; species Streptomonospora salina. The sequence continues at coordinate 2,292,731 of NZ_JACHLY010000001.1, read as the reverse complement.
ACGGAGCCGCCATGCACCGACGTTCGTACCCCCGGCCTGATCCACCAGCACGGATCCGCTGTGTCCGGGCGGGCCTGATGACCGCCGCGGCGGTGGTAACGCTCACCGCCTGCGGGGCCGCGGAGGGCTCCTCGGCGGCGCAGGACGCCACCGAGGAGCCCGGACAGGCCGGGGGGCCGGCGGCTGAGGGGGCCGAGATCGCCACCGTCACCGGCGACGCGATCGACGTCTACACCGAACCGGGCGGCGAGGAAGCGACGGCGACACTGGACAGTCCCAACGACTTCGGTGTCGACCGGACCTTCCTGGTCGAGCGGAACGAGGGCGAGTGGCTGGAGGTGCTGCTGCCGGTCCGGCCGAACGGCAGTACCGGCTGGGTGCGCAGCGACGAGGTGTCGCTGTCGAGTACCACGCTGCGTGTCGAGATCGACCTTTCGGAGTTCGGGTTCTCCGTCTACGACGGCGCCGAGGAGGTGCGCAGCGGGGAGATCGGAACCGGGACGCCGGAGAATCCGACGCCTTCCGGCCGGTACTACTTCACCGAGCTGCTCCAGCCGCCGAACCCGAACAGCAGCTACGGGCCCTACGCCTACGGACTCAGCGGCTTCTCGGAGTCCTTGGAGAGTTTCGGCGGCGGCCCCGGCCAGCTCGCCGTGCACGGAACCGACGACACGAGCACGTTGGGCAGCGATGTCAGCCACGGCTGTATCCGGGTGGCCAACGACGACATCACCTGGATGGCCGACCATTTGCCGCTCGGGACCCCCGTGGAGATCACCGGGTGATCTCCGGGAGCCGGACGCACCAGCTCACAGATAGGAACGGAATGCGACTGAAGACCACGAAGCCGACCCTGCTCCTCGCCGGCGCCGCGGCGGCGCTGGCACTGTCCACCGGGGCTCCCGCCCTGGCCGACTCCCCCTCCCCGGAGAAAGAATCGCCGCGGGAGAGCCCGGCACCCGCGGAGCGGCTGGCCGATGTCTGCCCGAGCGACCCCGGCCGCGACAGCGACCTCACCGACGAGGAGTTGGCCGGTATCAAGGAGGCCCTGACCGAGACCGAACGGCTCGAGGGAGACGGCGGGGACTTCTCCGAGGAGCAGGCGATCGATATCTGCCGAAGGTCGAAGGGACTGCCCAACGCCGTGGAAGAGCGGCCGAATTACACCGGCTGACCGGCTGACCGGCTGACCGGCCACCCGCCCGGCGGCCCGTCCCCAGCGGCGAGTTCCGCCGGGCGGGCGCCCGGTTCGCTGGGGCCCGCGGTCTCGAGCGCTTCGGGATCGAGGCTTCTCCAGCGTGCCGTCCAAACCGATCGATCCGGATTCGAACACGGAATACCGTCTGGAACCAATGGGTGAAGAAGCAATGCCGCGCACCGAGGCACAGGAGAATATCCTCAAAGAAGTACGAATGTCTCTCGTGCGGAACTCCCCTGAAGATTGGCATGAGATCATCCTTTCGGCGTCGATGCTCTACTCCCGAAGTGCATTCGACACCAGGGTCGCCTACGCAGACCGAAAGCAGGAGAGGATGAACACTCCGATCGACGTAAAAATGAACTTGATGGATCTCCGGGAAAGAATGTATCATGAATCCAGGGGGGCCTGGTTCTCCGTGGTTTTCGGGGTCGGTCGGTCGGGGTATTTCACTGTAGATTTCAATTATTGCAATGAACCCTCATTTCGGGGTACGGCGCCGATGGACGATGAATACGCATCGGACCTGGAACGATTTCCGCGGAGCCCCGAAGCCACTCCCGAGTGGTTGCGGCGGAAGATCGAGGCAGCCGCCCCCGAGGGGTGAACCGGTGTTGGGAGTGATCGCTCGGAGCGTCTCGCTCTCCGGTCGACGCGAGCGCGAAGCACCTCGCGCCGACTGCTCCCGCCACGGGCGAATCCGGGATCACCCGCGGCGAACGGGCGCCGGGAGATCCCGGACTCGGGCACGCAGCTCGGGAAACCGGTTCGATGCCGCGGTCACCGATACCGGCGGCGGTGCGGGGTGCGGTCCTGCGGTTTCGTGCCGCTCCCGGTTACGCGTCGACGGCGGATTGCACCTGATCCAGGTAGGCATTCACGTCGAGGATTTCACCGTGCGCGCCGCTGAGCCTTTTTCATCGTGCTTCGCGTAGCTGAAGGGCCGGCACCGCCCGGGTGATCTCGGTGGCGCGGTGCGGGCGGCACCGCAGGCGGCGCAGGATCCGCCGATTCTTGAGCTGGGCCATCACGCGCTTGCCTGGACTGCGCAGGCGCGCGTGGAGGCGGTTGGCCTCCTTCTGCCACTCCGGCTTGTTCCGCCCCTTGAACGGAGTGAGCACCGCCGGCGAACAGCCGGCGTATCCCTGGTCGCCCGGCCCGAACAGGCCGGCGGCGGCGACGCGGTCGCCGATGCCGCACCCGGGGGCCCGGGTGTCGTGCACCGCGCCCGGCAGCGCACCGGAGACCCACACCGAATCCGGCACCCACCTCGGCGAAGGTCTCGCCCTTGCGCAGATGGACCAGCACGAGCAGGGCCTGCTGGGCCGCATCCAAGCGGCGCCACCGTGAACGGGCCGCCCGGCGGTGGGTGCCGATGGTGCGGGCGGCGAGGTTCAGCGTCCGGCGTGACAACGGCAGGCAGGCGCGGTAGAACAGCATCGGAGTCCCTGGTGACGGTTTTCTTGGTCGTTAACTCGCTTACCAGGGACTTCCTTGTGTCAGGGGCGGTTTCGCCGGGCCGGTACGGGGCTGTGACCTGGACGCTCAGGATGAAATCAGCTCATTGGCGGTCTCAGCGGAGGACTCCCCGGGGTTGTCGGCGCAGCGTTGACCACCAGTGCCGGAGTTTTCTCTTACCTAAAGGATCGTGCCAACTCCCGACGAGAAGCCGCCTATCTATTTGTCAGGGCTCGCAAGGGCTGACCTCACGCTCACCTTGACGTGAGATCGAGGTCATGCTTCGAGCAGTCGGTGGGATCGACTCCGCTGGTGGGGGAGGGGAGGTCAGCGTGTGGCTGAGTCGTGGGGGAGGCAACCGGGCGGGGCGCCCCGGCTGTTGGGTACGGGACGGTCGTGCCGGAGTGTGCCGGGTGCTCCGCTGTGCTCCAGAGGAACCGGCCGATCCGGGGATTCTCAGGCAGCCAGCAGACACTCGGATTGCTGCTGACCTGTACAAACGACACGGCGCCGACACAAGAGCACCCACGGAGCAACATCCGCCTCCACGGCGGCCGCCCCACCGGCCACACAGGCCGATGACCTGCGAAAACAAGGTGGGCCACCAGGGGATCGAACCCTGAACCCGCGGATTAAAAGTCCGCTGCTCTGCCTGTTGAGCTAATGGCCCGCGGCGTGGGCACGAGGATGGCACACGCGCAGGTACCAGGGTAACGGGTCTCGGGCGGATCCGGGGCCGGAGTCGGCGGGTGGTGTGGGCGGGTTTGCGGCACTGTGTGGCGGGCTAGCCGTGGCGTGGACGGCGGCGGAGTAGACCAGTGGAGGTCAGCATGCGCGCAATCACCGTCAGCCCCGGCCGTGAGGCCCCGCTGGAGGTGTGCGAGCTGGCCGATCCGGAACCGGGATCCGGGGAGATGTTGGTCCAGGGCCTGGCTCTGGGGGTATGCGGCACCGACCGGGAGGTTCTGGCTGGCGGGCACGGTGCGCTTCCCGAAGGGCAGGAGCGGCTGGTGCTGGGACACGAGTCGCTGGGACGCGTCCGGTGGGCGCCCGAGGGCAGCGGTTTCACCGCGGGCGACCTCGCGGTGGGAGTGGTGCGCCGCCCCGACCCGGTTCCGTGCGGCGCGTGCGCGCGGGGCGAATTCGACATGTGCCGCAACGGCCGCTTCACCGAGCGGGGCATCAAGGGGGCCGACGGCTACGGCGCGCAGGAGTGGGTGGTCGAGCCCGAGTACGCGGTGCGGCTCGATCCCCGGCTGGAGCGTGTCGGCGTGTTGGCGGAGCCGGCGTCCGTGGTCGCCAAAGCCTGGGAGCAGATCGAGCGTATAGGCGGCCGCTCCTGGTTCGACCCGCAGCGTGTGCTGGTCACCGGAGCGGGCCCCATCGGGCTGCTGGCGGCGCTGCTGGGCAAGCGGCGCGGCTTGGACGTGCACGTGCTCGATCGCCACACCGACGGCCCCAAACCCGCGGTTGTGGGTGATCTCGGTGCGGAATACCACACCGGGGACATCGAGCGTGTGATGTCCGATCTGGTCCCGGACATCGTCGTCGAAGCCACCGGGGCGGCCCGGCCGGTGTTCGAGGCGTTGGCGGGTACGTCCCCGTACGGCGTCGTGTGCCTCACCGGGGTATCGCCCTCCGGCCGCCGGATCACCGTGGATGCGGGCAGCCTCAACCGCGACATCGTGCTGGAGAACGACGCGGTGGTCGGCTCGGTCAACGCCAACCTGCGCCATTACCGGCAGGCGGCCGAATACCTGGCCGCCGCCGACGCGGCGTGGTTGGAGCGCATCATCACCCGTCGCGTTCCCGTGGAGCGGGCGGTCGACGCGTTCGATCGGAATGCCGACGACATCAAGCCGATCGTCGCCCTCGACCCTTCGGCGGAGTAGGTTCCGCCCCGCGGCTCCGGGAAGGTCTGCGCAGTCCCGGACGGTCGTACCGGGGCGCGGTCGTGTGGCCGGATCCGGCCACGGCAGGTGGTGCGCGGTCGGCGGGGTCACGGGATCACCGGCGGTCGGCGCTCCCTGCGGCCGTAGGCGCGAACACGTGCGGAAAGACCGGCTCCCTCCGCCCGGATGCACCTGTTTGCCCGGCGGGCAGGCGGGTCAGGGTCGTAGTCAGGGGAGCGCCAGGGGCGTTCCCGATGGGAAATCGCGCGGCGGAAGGTCAGGCTGGAAGCATGAACGACAACACCGGCAGCAGCAAGCTGCGTCGCAGCCGTAGCCAGCGTCTTCTCACCGGCGTGTGCGGCGGTATCGGGAGCTTCTTCGGCGTCGACGCCAATATCGTCCGCTTGGCCTTCGTGGCCTTCGCGCTCCTCACCAGCGGGACCGGGTTCCTGCTCTACATCATCGCCTGGTTGGTGATGCCCGAGGAGGGCGGCGAGTCCTCGATGCTGGAGCACCTCATCCGCAATTTCCAAGGCAAGAAGTCCGACCGGTGATGTGGTCGCTGCGTGCCAGGCCGGGCTTCGTTCCGCGGCTCCCGCACGGCCTCGACGAGAGGCGGGGGGATCCGGCCGCGACGCGGCCCGAGACCGGTACCCGGCCGTGTGCCGAGCGGCGCGAGCGCCCCGAAGCGCCGGCGCTCCGGGCGGAGACCGGCTCCGCTCGGTGATCCGGCAGTGGCAGGGCGGCCGAGGTGCCGTTCCGCCTGCCGTGTGCGGCCGCCGACCGCGGCTAGCTCGCCGCGGGCTCCGGCGTGTTCATCAGATCGATGGCGCTGTGCGAGATCCGGGACCAGTGGAGAGCGAGACACAGGGCGGACAGGACGCCGACCGCCCCGGCACCGACGATGACCGCCTGCGTGCTGGTGACTTCCACCAGCAGGCTGGCCAGCGCGATCCCGATCCCCTGCGCGGCCTGTAGCCCGGCGGCCACCAGGCCGAACGCCAGGCCGCGGCCTTCGCCGGGAACGCACAGCACGAACGCGGCGTTGGCGACGAACTGGTACGACGCCGCCGCGCCCGAGGTGATCAGCAGCGCGACGATCGCCCATAGCGGAGGGTCGGCCATCCACAGGAGAAGCGGTGCCGATGCGGCCACGGCCAGCGGTCCCATCATGTGCATACGTGTCGTCGGGCTGATCAGGCGCGTCAGCACGAGGCCGCCCGCTACGGCGCCCAGCGACGGCCCGGCCATGATGAAGCCCGCGGCGGTGGAGCCGCCGCCGGCCTCGTCGGCCAGGGGGTTGGCCAGCCCGTAGGGCATCATGTAGATCCCGGCCAGCCACGCGAACATGCCCAGTGTGCGCAGGCGGGAGTCGCCCAGGACGACCCGCGTGCCGTCGCGGGTCGCCTGCCACAGGGATTGGCGGGAGCCGCCCTCGTCCCGGGGGGCGGGGCGGTGGCGCACCCCGAAGTGGATGATCGCTGCCGAGGCGAGGAACGTCAGCCCGTTGTACATCACGGCGGAGTTCGCGCCGATCACGGAGACGATCCAGCCGCCGGCGGCCAGCCCGACCAGCGTTCCGGCTTGGGAAGTCAGTTGCAGGATCGCCGATCCGGCGATGTAGCGCTCACCCTGGACGATCTCCGACATCAGCGCGGCGCGGGCGGCCCCGAAGGGCACCAGCGGCAGAGTGGACAGGAACAGCAGGCCCCAGATCGCCCAGGTCGGCAGTCCGGGGATGCCCATCGCGGCCACCAGTACCGCGCGGACGACGTCGCAGACGATGAGGACGCTGCGCCGCGGGAAGATGTCGGCGAGCCCGGACAGCAGCGGCCCGCCGACGACCTGGGGGATGAAGGTGAGGGCCAGGGTGATCCCGGCGGCCAGCGCCGAGGACGTCTGCTGGTAAACGAGTACCGTCAGCGCGATGTTGAGCAGGAAGTTTCCGGTGATCGCCAGCGCGTGGGCCGACCACAGGGCGCGGTATTCGGGGACCCGGAGGACGTCGCGGTATCCGCTCCGCCAGTCGGAGGAGGGCGGGGAGCCGCCGTCGGAATCTCCGGTCGCGGCGGTGCCGTCGGGGCTGTCGGGACCGGAGGGGGAGCTGGGAGCGGGCGGATCGGAGGCGGCCCGGTCGGCCTCGGTGACGGCGGCCGCGGGGGAACGCGGCGATGACGGGTCTGCGGTGTTGTCGGGACCGGTTCCGGCCGCGTCGGTTTCAGGGGGCGGTGGGTTCGCCGTGCCGCGGGCCTGACGGGGGACGCTTGCTTCGCGGCTGTCCATGTGCGGATCGCCCACTCGGCGACTCCCTTACTGGGTTACAAAGGTGTCACTCTAAGTTGTTGGTTGATGACCTACCGTTCCTGATGTGTGCGCTTTTCCGCAAGTCGTTTGAACGTATTCGTTTCTGTTTCGTTGTAGGCACAAGCTCCGCGTCGGGGATTCATGTGCCGGAAGGTCCGCTTTGACCAGGCGATTCGCGGATAGCGCCGACGCCGTGCGCGGCCCGTCGCCGCGGGGCCGGTCCCGCGGCGGGAGCCGGACCGGACCGGTGCCGGCCGGCCCTCACCCCCAGCCGAGCTCGTGCAGGCGTTCGTCGTCGATGCCGAAGTGATGGGCGATCTCGTGGACCACGGTGACGCGGACCTCCTCGACCACCTCCTCGGGCGTCGCGCACACGGCGCAGATCTCCCGCCAGTAGATCGAGATCTGATCGGGCAGGACGCCGAAGTAGCCCTCGCCGCGTTCGGTCAGCGGCACGCCCTCGTAAAGGCCGAGCAGACCCGGCTCGGGCGGGGCCTCCGCGACCGTGATCACTACGTTGTCCATGTAACCGGTCAGATTCTCGGGAATGGCGTCGAGGGCGTCGGCGACGAGCTCCTCGAACCGTGCGAGCGTCAGTTCCACCACGCTTCGCATTGTGCGTCATGGGGCAACATCCGACGAGGCCGGTAGGCCGTCGGGCCGGTGCGGGCGCACGCCCGCGCGGCCGGGGCGATGCGGCCCCGGCAGCCTGCAGGCACGGGCATGATGGAGGGGTGTTGTCGCGCGTGAGACCCCGACTGGCGGAAGCCGGGAGAGCCGCCGCCACCCGGTTCGGCCGCGTCCGCCGGGGCCGCACCTGGCGTTTCGGCGCCGTCGTGGTCGCTACGCTGCTGGGCGGCTGGCTCGGACTCGCCCTGGGCGGCCAGATCGTCGCCCCCATCGGCCCGGCCGACGTGGAATTCAGCGTCAGTCCCGCCTGGGACGGCAGGACCGTCGTCGACGTCTCGCCGCTCGGCCGGCTGGAGTTCGACACCCACTCGGCACCGGTGAGCTTCCGCGCCTCCATCTCCGAGATCCGGCTGTCGGCCGCCGAGGAGATGTTCCAGAACCCCGATGCGATCAACCGCATGGCCGAGAGCATCGGCGACGAGCTGCGTGCGGGCGTCATACGGCTGTTCGCCCAGGCAGCGGTGGCCGCGGTCGCCGGGGCGGGAATCACGGCGCTGCTGGTGTTCCGCGACTGGCGGCGGGCCGGGGTGAGCGCGGCGACCGCCCTGCTCGTGCTCGCCTGCACCGGGGGCGTCAGCGCGGCCACGTTCAATCCCGCCGCGATCGCCGAGCCCCGCTACACCGGCCTGCTGGCGGGCGCGCCGCAGGTAGTGGGGAGCGCCGAGAGCGCCGTCAGCCGGTTCTCGCGCTACCGCCAGCAGCTCGCGAGCCTGGTCGGCAACGTCTCCCAGCTCTACGAGGCCACCTCGGCGCTTCCGGAATACGCGACCGAAGCGGACACCATCCGCGTTCTGCACGTCTCCGACCTGCACCTGAACCCCGCGGGCTGGAACGTCGTCCGCTCGCTGCGCGAGCAGTTCCAGGTCGACCTCGTCGTCGACTCCGGCGACATCACCGACCGGGGCAGCGCCGCCGAAGACGTCTTCGTCGACGACATCGGATCCCTGGACGTCCCCTACGTGTGGGTGCGCGGCAATCACGACTCGATGGGGACCCAGCGCGCGGTGGAAGAGCAGGACAACGCCGTCGTGCTGGACGACACGGTGGAGGAGGTCGGCGGGGTCGTCTTCTACGGGGCGGGGGATCCCCGGTTCACGCCCGACCGGACCCTGGACAACCCCGCCCGCGGCGAACTCGCGGGAATCGGGGCCGAGCAGGTCGCGGCGGTCGAGGACCGGGATCCGCCGGTCGACGTCGCGGTCTTCCACGACCCGCTGCAGGGTCAGGCCTTCAGCGGCCGCGTCCCGCTCGTCCTCGCCGGCAACGCCGAGAGCAGATGGACCGAAGTGCAGGACACCGGAACGCGATACGTCGTCCAGGGGTCGACCGGCGGCGCGGGCCTGCGGGCCCTGGACAGCGATGCGGAGGAGTCCACCCCCTACCAGGCCTCGGTGCTGTACTTCGACGCCGAGAGCAAGCGCCTGCAGGCCCGGGACGACGTCACTCTCGGCGGTCTGGGCCTGTCCTCGGCGCAGATCGAGCGGCACATCGCCGAGAACCCCGACCGCGACATCACTCCGCCCACCGCCACACCCGAGGCACCCACGCCGTCGACCCCGGCGTCCGCCGAGGCCACCTCGGGATCGACGCCCCCGGGCTCCCCGGAGTGACCTGCGCCCGGACAACCGTTTTGGCACCGCGGTGGAATCTCCCGTATGCTTGAGCCGTCTTGACGGCTGGCGAAGTGGGATGACGACCGCGTTCGTCGTCGAGGCCCCCATCGTCTAGTGGCCTAGGACGCCGCCCTTTCAAGGCGGTAACGCCGGTTCGAATCCGGTTGGGGGTACGGCTCCGGTCAAAGCACTGTCGAAGGTCTGGCAGAATTAGACGCAGAGCGCGGAACGAACGAACCGGTCATCCGGGGCGTCGGTCCGCAGGAAAACAGAACAAGGTCCTGTGGAGCAGTGAGGAGTGCTCGCCACCCTGTCAAGGTGGAGGCCGCGGGTTCAAATCCCGTCAGGACCGCCTCGCACACCCGTCGGTGTGTCTGGGGCCAGGTAGCTCAGTTGGTACGAGCGTCCGCCTGAAAAGCGGAAGGTCGGCGGTTCGACCCCGTCCCTGGCCACACAGTCTGACCAGCGAAGAAGCCCGGAGCCGAAGAGGCGCCGGGCTTTTTTGACAGCAACCGTGACAGCAACGCGGGCGGTTTGCGGCGAGCCAGGGCTTACCCGAGGGCGTCGCCCAGGCGCCCGAGCGCGCGCCGCTTGTCTTCCAACGACGCGTGCGCGTAGATGGTCATCGTTACCCCGATGTCGCTGTGTCCGACGATCTCGCGGACCACCTGCGGCGGCACGTCGAGGTTGAGCAGCAGCGTCACGCAGGTGTGCCGAAGGTCGTGGAAGCGCACGCCGTCGAGGCCGGCCTTCCGGCGGAGCGGCTCCCAAGTCCGACGCAGGTTGTCCGGTTCCAGCGGCGTACCGCGCCGGGAGGGGAAGACGAGCCCCTGTTCCTCCCAGTCCGGCCAGGCGTCGGAGCGTTCGGCGAACTGCCGCTTGCGGTGGTCGCGTAGCGCCTGCACACACAGGCCGGGCAGCGGGACCGTGCGCGAGGAGTCGTCGGTCTTGGGCGGGACCAGGCGCAGTGAGCCGTTGACGCGCTGGAGGGTGTGCACGATCTCCAGTTGTCCGGCGTCGAGGTCGACGTCTTCCCAGCGGAGCCCGAGCAGTTCGCCGCGCCGCAGGCCGAGGCAGAGCGCCAGGACGTAGAGCGCGTGGAACCGGTCGTCTGCCGAGACCTTGAGCAGCCGCTTCGCCTCCGGCACATCCAGCCCGCGGTTCACCCCGTAGCGGGGCGGCGAAACCTTGACCAGCTTCGCGACGTTGCGCGGGATGATCTCTTCACGGGCTGCCGATTCCAGGGCGTTGCGCAGCACCGCGTGGATGGACTGGACCATGCGCGGTGAGAGCGTCGAGCCGCAGCACACCTTGGGGGAGGCGGCGCAGCACTCGGGCGTCGTGCGGGCGGCGTCGGTGCCGTTCTTGCAGCACTGGCACTCTTGCCGAATGCGTGTGATGAAGGTGCGGACGTCGCGGGCGGTCAGTTTGCCGAGCCGCTTCTTCCCCAGGTTGGGGATGAGGTGACGGCGGATGACACCCTCGTAGCCTTGGACGGTCTTGGGGCGGCGTTCGGCCTTGACGACGTGTTCGAGCCAGTAGGTCAGGTACTCGTCTACGCGCCAGTTCTCCGAGGCCACCGGGATTCCTTGGTCGGAGTCGGCGAGGAGCTTGTTCAGCTTCGACCGGGCCTCGTCGCGGTCTTTGGCGTAGCCCTGCACGCGCTTGAACGTGCCCTCAGTGGTCAGCACGTAGGCGGCGTAGGCATATCGGCCGTCCTTGCGCTGCCAGATGCTCCCGTCGCCGTTGGCGCGCTTGGAGCGGTCGTTCCTGCGGCGGTTGCCGCCGTCGCCCTTGCCAGGCATCAGGCCACCTCCCCGAGAGCGTCGATGCACTCGGCGAGCGCGGCCACGGGAACCAGCCGGCGCCGCCCGATCTTGACCGTGCGGAGCTGACCGGCGCGGATGAGGTTGTACAGCGTCCAGCGGCTTACGCGGAGCCGGGCGGCCGCCTCGTCGACGGTTAGGACCAGATCACTCATGGGTAGGCCACCTGTTCCAGGTCTGGGGTTGCCGGAAGGTCGTCGGTTCGGTGTTGCCGAGCGGCGTCGAGCTGGGCGCGGCGTTTGAGGGCTTCGCCGACCGCGCGCAGGAGGCGGTGTTCGCGTGGTGGGACGTCGGGGTCGGTGGGGCGGGCGAGTTCCCATGCGTGGTTGCCGGAGGACACCGAGGAGAGTGCGGAAGCGGTGCCGTCGCCCTGGCCCTCGTTCTCGTCAGGGTCGGCGTCGGGGTCCACGCCGAGCGAGTCCAGAACCCACCGCAGCCGGTCCGCCTTGTGGTCGGCCACGGTCTTGCCGGACCACTTGCGCGAGACGAGGACGCGGCGCCCGGCGTAGCCGAGGTGTTCGCGGCGGTGGGCTTTGTTGCGGCAGAAGCCGGGCACCATGCCCGCTTTGGCGTTCTCGGGTTGGACGCCGTAGCGCAGCCAGTTGGAGCAGCGCGGCGAGCACGGTTCGAACCGCAGCGCCTCCACGAGGCGTTCCACGTGGCGCGCCTGCGCGTCGGTGCTGATCTCGTGGCATTCGGCGATGTCCTTGGTGAGGTACTTCGCCAGATAGCGCACGCACCGGTCGGCGTCCTCGGTGCCGGCCACCACGCCCTTGGCGTCGACCTGTGGCCCGAAGCGGACCACGTGCATCGGTTCCGCCGAAGGGTCGGCGTCGAGGGCGTCGAGCGCCTGTTCCCAGGTGGGCAGCACTTCGCCGGTCACGGGATCGAGGTAGTTCTCGGTCGCCTCGTCGAAGACCGGCAGATTCTCACCCGCATAGACCGCCTCGTCGGCGTTGGGCCACCACACCTGGTGATACGTGGCCGCCGCGATCTGCCGCAGCTCCGCACGCGGAATGGTCCCCCGCGTGGCCATGTGCAGGTGCGGCGCCAGCCTGCGTTGCGGCTCCACGGTCGCGAAGTACTGCACATCGAACCCCGCCACCCGGCGCAGGTTCTGCACGAACCGGTCGACGAGCTTGGAGAAATGCAGCGCATCCCGCGCCGCACGCCGGTAGTCATACGTCGACGGGTCCACCGGCGTGCCATCGGACTTCACCCGCCCGTAGGTGTCGCAGGTCAGCGTGAGGAACAGCGACGGCCGGAAGCTCCTGCCGGTCGCCGGATCCTCGTAGGCGCGCCCCACGGTCGTCTTGGCCATCTGCCGTTTCGGCAGGTCGGGCGCATCCTGGCGCCGCTTGGTCGAGCGGACACGGCGTCCCTGAGATGCCGACGAGGCGCCCCGCGAGACCGAGCCGCGCATGCCCGCGTCCGCGATCTCGGCGTCCAGGTCGGCGATGGCCTGATCCAACGCGGCCACCTCGTCGGCATCCGCATCGCCCTCGTCGACGAGCCGATCCCGCTCGGCCGTCACCATCGCACGACGCTCCACCCACGCCCGCTGCACCTCGGACGGCGCGTCTGGAACCACGGTCGGTTCCTCGTCGAGGTGCCAGCCCTCTTCGCACTGGGACCGCCGGATCGAGCGCTTGCGCCGGGCGCAGGACGGGCACCGGGATTCCAGCGTGGAGCCGCACGGCACGTCCACGATCTCGGTTCGGCCCGTGGTGATGTCGGTGCGGCGCAGGGACACCGGGCGGATGCACACGCCCTTGTCGGCGGCGATCTGCTCGGCTACCTCACGCGCGAGGGGTTGCGCTTGGCGCTCGGCGCGTGTGGACTTGCCGGTCGGAGTGGGCATCAGGCACCTCCGTCCGAAGGGAAACGGCGAGCATGACGAGGCAGAAGCGTCCCGGACCCGTGAACCACGCGGTACGGGCGGCACAGACCGCCCTCTTCTCGTTCGGCGGCGTGTACTTCCTCCTCACCAACGGTCGTGACACGTTCTTGTTCTGGGCGGGCATCGCGTGGATCGGACTCGGCCTCATGTTCGCCGTGTCCTGGATCCGCGACGTGCGCCGTACTCCCGTTCACCGCGCCACCTCGTCGGAGACCGAGGACGCACCCGAGTAGCGCGATGCCATGTGGTCGATGTCGGCATCGGTGACGAAGGCGGCCCGCACTCGCACCGGGGCCGGCGATCCTTCCAGCTTCACGAACGCGACACCGGGAAGGTCGGGATCGATGAGGTGAGCGTTGGCCCCTCGATCCCGTGCGCCGTCCCCGAGGACCATGTCCACCTGGCTTGCCTCGTCCAGCCGGAGCGCGACCTTGTCCGGGAACAGGTTCCGGAGGTTCAGCACCTCCTTGCGGGGGTCCTGGAGTGCGGCCAGCACGCAGAACCCGACCGACCGTCCCTGACTAGTGAGGGTGGCGATGGCGTTCTCGGCGCGCCGGCGGATGTCGCGCTCGGGGTGGTAAGCGGTCAGGAACGCCACCTCGTCCAGGACCACCACCACGAACGGATCCCGCACTGAGGAGACGTGGACACGTTTGCGACCCGCGTAGCGCTCGGCCCGCTCCTGCATCGCCCCGACAGCGTCTTCCAGAAGAGACACCGCCTCGTCGGCCGCGTCAGCGTAGTGGGCGAACAGGGCGCGGCCGTAGGACAGTTCCATCCGCTTGGGATCGATCGCCCACACCTCAGCCGACCCCGCAGTGATCGCCGGGGTCATGGCGCGGATGGCCGACCACAGCACCGAGCCTTTACCGGCCCCGGTCACCCCGACCGTGAGGACGTGGGTTCCGTGCAGCCGCAGGTTCCATGGTTGCCCGTCCTCACAGCGTCCGACCGGCAGCGCGGCCAGGTCGATGCCGTCCGGCGAGTCCGGGACCGGTAGCGCGTCGATCCGCTCGGCGAGCATGTCGCGGCGCGGGAACTCCAACACCAGATCCCGCGGGCCACGCACTTCTACGCGGCACGAGGGAGCGCCGAAGCCGTGCGCCAGCTCGGAGACGCGCTGTTCGAACTCGGCCGGGGCGGTGCCGGCCACCAGCTTCACCCGCACCCGGTCGGCCCAGGCCGAGCAGGTGACACCCCGGATCTGCGGGAGGAACTGCCGTTCGAGGTACGACTCGGCCAACCCGGAGACGACGAGCACGGGTTGCCAGTGGCGGCGGTAGACCCACAGCCACCGCCACGTAGCCAGTACCCGCCGCGCCACACGGGTCTTGAACGACTCTGGCCAGCGTCGCCACCACACCAACAGGGCGACATCGGCGACCGTCCAAGCTGCCGCCAGCCCGAACCAGCCGATGAGGTAGGCCAGGAGAGCAGAGGCCGCCACAGTCGCGACGGCCACGGGAAAGCGGACCGGCAGCACCGCGAGCAGGCGCAGGAGCCGCCACACCCAACCCGCCACGACGACGATGCCGGGCGTCTCGACCACGGGTGTACTGAAGCGGATGGTCTGCGCCGGTACCGGAGCGGTGGGCTGGACTTGGGTGGCGCCCGCCTTGGAGCTGCGCAGCATCACCGACCACCCCCGATCTGGGCGTCGGTACGGGCAGCGGCCAGCTCGGCGCGCGCCTCGTCGGCCACCGCGCGGGTTCCGGGATCGTCGGTCTGGGCGGCGATCCGGTCGAGGATGGAGGACTTCCAGGCCAGCAGCGCCGCATCCGGGTGCGGGCACCCGGTGTTGAAAGCGGTGTTGCGGTGGACGCGCACGGCGTCCATGAACTCGGCGATCTCGCGCGGGCTGACCCGCGTTGACGGATCGGACATACTGAGAAGACACCTCTTCCAGAGATTTCGCAGGTCTCGCAGGAGGGTTGAAGGGGCGGCCGAAGGTGTTGGCGCACCAGGCCGCCCCGCTTGCATGCGCGGGCAGGTTCAGCCCGCGTCCTTACCGCCGGAGCCACCGGCACCAGCAGCGGCCGGGGCCTTGCGGGAACCACCGCCGCCGGGGGTCTTCACGCCGCGCGCCCGCAGCGAGTAGGCGACGCGGGGCCGGCGTCCGGAGTCGTCGACGTAGGGCATGACCGACATCTGCTCGAACTCCACGGGCCGGAAGGGCAGGCCGGGCACCTCGTCGGGCAGGGTCGGGCAGTGCTCGGCGGCCACCTTCACCTTCACGCTCTTTGCCTTGCCCCGGGCTTCCGGATCGGCGTCGATCACGTCCACCGCCCACAGCGGCAACCCGGTGTTCTTGTCCATCTGCGGACGCTTGGTCTCGAAGTCGGTGATCGCCTCCACCGACAGCGCGTAAGCGCCGTGCGGGAACACCGTCCCGAACTCCACCGGCAGCGCACCCTGAATCGCCATGGCTCTACCTCTCTACAGCCCGGTGACCGGGCCGGACATACGAAAGCGTGTGGGCTGTCGCCCCTTCCAAAGCTGGAAGGCGAGCGGCGACAACCCACACGCTAACCCGTACTTTTAGTTGTGTCTAGTAGTTCAAGTACTAGTTCGTACTCAGAGTGCGCCCGCACGTCTGGCGAGACTTTGCAGGGCCGGCCCCGGAGGGTCCTGAACCGTCAGCAGGTCACCGAGTGCTTGGCGCACCAGCGGATGACTACGCACCTGCTCAGGTGTGATCCGCTCAGCCCGTTCCAGCGCCGAGACGGCGCTATCGGCGCTGCGGCGCTGAAGATGTGCGCGCGCCACGTCGATCAGGAACCGCCCTTGGCGCTCGGAGGACAGCCCGGACGCGTCGACCCCGTCCGCGGCCCGCAGGGCGACACCGGCGTCCCCGAGCTCCACAGCGACCCCGACCTCGTGAAGCGCGACGTTGGTCGGCCCGAACTCGGTGTTGTAGTCGTTGCGGTCGCCCTCCAAGCGCTCGGCGACCGAGCGCGCATACGCGATGTGGCGATAGGCGGCGGTGGCCTCGTTGCGCCGAGCCGCAGCGACGGCGCGTTGCAGGGTCAGCGCCCCGACGAGGGACATGGCCTCGTTGTCCCCCTGCTCGGCGAGGTTCGACAGCGCTTCGCACGAGGTGCCCGCGGTCGCTTCCACCTGCTCGTAGTAGCCCGACCCCTGGAAGGTCAGGCACAGCCGGAACTCACCGGCGGCCATCAGCAGCGGATCATCCGCCCGTTCGGCCGCTGTTATCGCCCGATCAGCGGCGATCCACGCCGCCTCGTACTCGCCCAGCTTGGTCAACGCTGACGAGCATGCCTGATAGGTGGAATTGAGCAGGCGGAACAGCGGCAAGCGCTCACCGTTGGGCACTGAGCGCGCGGCGGTCTCCAGACCCGGGATCAGCGCTTCCAGGAGTTCCGTCAACTCCATGTACTGGCTTGCGTGCGTCAGGGTCCACGCCTGCTCGGTCCGCCGGCGCAGATCGTCCACGTCAGGGGTGGCGCCGCCGTTGCCGAGGATCGCGCTCAGCGCATGAGCGCGGCTCAAGACCAAGCGCAGGCGACTACTGCCGGGAGCCTCGTCGGAGGTCGAGGCGACGATCGGCGACTCGGCGGCCAACTCGGAGAGCGGCACTTCGAGGACGTCTGCGACGCCTTCCAGAACCGACATGCGATCGATCCGGCGGACACCCCGCTCGACCTGGGAGACCCAGGCTTCCGAGCGGTCGACGAGGCCGGCGAACTCCCGTTGGGAGAGTCCGCGGCGCTTGCGGTGCTGGGCGATCTTGCGCCCGAGCGCCTTCTGATACTCGTTGCTCACCCGGTAACTCCCTTGGCGTCCTGCACCGTCAGGAAGTCGACTTCGACGGATGCGAGGTACTGGCCGCGCGCGTCGAGGAACCGCTTCACATGCGGCTGCTGCTCGTGGGCGTCGAAGGCGGCCCGGTCGCGGTACAGCTCGTAGAAGTACCGCTCAAGCGGCTTGTCCTCCACCCGGTGCACCGCGTAGACGAGGGTGCCCGGTTCACCCTCGCGGATCTGCGGAAGCGTCTCCGCCACCAGCGCATCGAAGCCTGACGCGCTCTCCTCGTCCTTCAGCGTGAACCGCACCGCCAGTCCGAACATGGCGTCTCCTCACCTCACGTCGACATCACTAGTCGCACTAATTGTCTTCCAAACGTAGTGCAAGTACCAGGCACCTAATGTACGGTAGCCGTACTTATAGTACTAGACATGCAGCTCACTGTCTTGTGAGGTGCCGAACTCACTGAGGTGAGGCGTATGACCCTCCACCCCAACGACGCCGACCGGACCCGCGTCGCCGCCTGCCGCTGGTTCCCCGGAAGCCCCTCCTCCGTGCGGGACGTGCGCCGGTTCATCACGAACCGACTGGCCGACTGCCCCCAAGCCGACGACGCCGTCCTCGTCGCCAGCGAACTCGCCACCAACGCCATCCAGCACACCGAATCGGGCACCTGGACCACCGGCTTCCTCGTCATGCTTGAGCACACGGCCGACGAGGGTGTCCTGATCACCGTCCACGACGCCGGCACCACGTCCAGCACGCCCTACATGGAGGACTTCAAGCCCGACACCGACCGCGGGCGCGGGCTGACCCTCGTGAACGCGGTCGCCAAGAGCTGGGGCAGCCAAGGCGGACCGGCCGAGCGTATGACGTGGTGCGTTGTGAAGTGCCGCTAGGAAGCGGAAAAGGCCAGATCGCGCAGCAGGCTACAACGATCGCGGATAGTCTAATCCCTGAAACGCACGCCGACCGTGTGGTTAATGTCAAATTCAGCACGCTCATGTTGAAGATTGAATTACCAGAATGGCTATATTTGGTTCCTTGGTTCCAGGGTTAAGAGAACTTAGAACGCCTGTCCTTGTTGGGTTTGTTTGGCTCCTGAATGTCGTGCTTGTTCTGGCTCCCTATAAGTCATCATTAGTCCAAGATGGCCCGACGCTAGATGTTCTTCTGGGTATTCCAGAGAATTGGTACTCGGCTCTTCTTCTTCCGGTGGCGGCGAGTCTTGCGTATCTTCTTGGAAACCTCGCGACCGGAATGCTTACGCCTGCATTGCAAGGAGTCATGTCCTTTGCAAGGCGATGCCTGCAGAACTTCATTTCGCGAATGGCGAAAGCAACGTCTCGGCACATAATTCGGAGACTATTCTTCTCGTTGGATAGGTTGGAAAGGGTTTCTCGGCCGGCTAGTGTACAGGCGAGGGGGATGGTGATAGATTCCGTAACTAGAACTCTAAGTAAGGCAGGAGTGCCCGCGGGGGCTTCGCTCATGTTTCCCGTGGAGCGAGCAGTTAATGACCTTCCGTACGGTGCCCCGCAGTTGTCTGAGGTGGCACCTACTCAATACCAGGATTATGATCGAGCAAAAAATGAGGCTGAGCTTCGAATGGGTATCGTTCCGGCACTCGTTTTTCTGTCCTTCGTTGTTCCTCTGAATGGACGTCCGTGGGTAATCATTATTACTGGAGCTATGTGTGCAGTCCTGTTGGTCCAATCAACTGCGCAATCGCGGTCGGCATACAATATCCTGGCTAACGCTGCATACTTGGATTATATAACAATCCCCGTTGCTCAAGCTGTCGCCGACTTTCTTGATAATCTTGCGCCACGCATTCGACCCGAAAATGAAGGGCAGTGGATTGGCTCCTTTGTTTGGGCGCTACAGCAGCGAGGGTTCTTTGAGGAAGTGGACGATGCTCTGCATGAAATGCTACACCTTGATGAGTCTATTCGGGGAGACGCTCAAGCGTACCTTGAAGTCCATGATCACGATTCGGCTGATACGTTTGCGCGACTCCTGCATTACTTTTCTGAGTCGAAAACAAGGCATCCTAGCAACTCGGGTCAAGAAACCCCCGTGTCTGAATCTGATCAAGAGTTGCCGAATTGAGCTGTACGGAATCAAGGCGTCGGCGCTGCGCGCCGTCGCTGCGGCTTGCTGTGGGCGTGCTCGGGCTGCGGGCTGGCGCCCGGTCCCGAGCACGCCCACAGCCGCCGTCGGGTTCTCTCGCGCATGCCAGGCCGACCCTTCCCGCAGGGCAACGAAGGGCACCGTGCCCATGGTGACGCTCCGCGTCGACAAGCCGTTGCCTTTTGGTAGAACTCGGGTTGATGACGTTCTCGGTCCCGAGGCACTCGGTCGCGCGACCCTGCCTGTCTCTGGTTGCCGGCACCAGCGCGACCAAGCACCTCGGACCGGGACCGTGGTCGCTCGCCACTGTGGTTGCCGGATGGATGGCGGGGGAGGGGGCTGCGGCGTCATCCGCTCCGGTCGGTGCCCCACCTGCCGCCGTCCGCTGGGCAGGTCGGAAGGCCCGCCGTCTGACAGCAACCGTGACAGCAACGGCAGCAACCACCCCCACCCACGCACGGCCGGTAGCCTCTACCCGAAGACGGCTGTCACGGGTGATCAGGGCGGTTGTTCCGCCTGAAAAGCGGAAGGTCGGCGGTTCGACCCCGTCCCTGGCCACCTCGTCTGAACAGCGAAGAAGCCCGGAGCCGAAGAGGCGCCGGGCTTTTTTCGGTGTCGGCGCGGCCGTGGCGGCGGACGGACCGGCTCCGAAGGCGGCGGGTTCCGTCTCGGAGGTTCCCGACCGCGGCGGGGGACCGCCGCCGGCCGGGGGCGTCGGCGCCCGGTAGCCTCCATCGGACGGCGACCGCCGCGGGTGGTCGGAGCGGTCGCTGCGCTCGACGGGCGGAAGAGGCGCGAACGCCCCGTTCCTGCCCGCCGGGACACGGGCGATCGGCTGTGCCGCAAGCGGAGGAGGAGGGTTCCGGGTGATCGGGCGCTGGACGGTGTGGGTGGCGCTGCTGTGCGCGGTGATCGCAGGCGCCGTCTGCGCCGCCATCGCGAGCGCCGACGGCTGGAGCTTCGCGACCGTCGCATGGGGGCTGGTGTGCCTGGCGATGCTCGACGCCGCGTGGGTGTTCCGCGGGATGTCGCGCAGGCGCCGGGACCGCACCGGCAGCGACGCCTCCGATGACTCGCGGTCCCGGCGCGACGGCGAAGCGGAATGACGCGGTGTCCGATCCGCCGACGCCCGACAGTCCGTCAGAGCCCTTCGCGGCGCAGCTGTTCGATCTGGCGCCGGTCGCGCTTGGTGGGACGGCCCGCACCCTTGTCGCGGCGCAGGACCGCGCCTCGCGGCTGGGGCGTGGGCTCGGGGCTGCGGTCGGTGTAGCAGCGGCGGGCGACCTGGGCGCCCACGCGCTTGTCGATGACCCTGGTCACGTCGACGACGCGGGTCACCCCGTTCAGCCGCACCTGCACCTCGTCGCCTTCGCGGACGGCCGTCGCCGGCTTGGCGGGCCGGTCGTTGACGCGCACGTGCCCGCCGCGGCACGCCTGGGCGGCGTCGGCGCGGGTCTTGGCCAGGCGCACCGCCCACACCCAGCGGTCCACGCGTCCGCTGGTGTGCGCCGGCGGCATCCTGGGGTCGGACTGCGCCGCGGAGTCGTCGTGCTGGGCTGGTTCGGTGCTGGGCTCCGGGTCGTTCACGTGCGATCCCTCCGGCCGCCGCCGAATGCCGGTCGTCGGCGGTGCTGCCTCCTACGCTGACAATCCGAGCGGGCCGCCGGCCGCGGCGGTCCCCCTGCCCGCACTGTAGCCCCCGGCGGCGGTCGCGCGCCGCCGCCGGGATGCGGGAGTCCCGCCGCCGTCCGCGCCGGCCGGGTGGAGACGTCGGACACACCGCTGCGGGGCGAGCGCCGTCCGGCCGGGCGTGCAGGGGGATTCGGGTCGCGGGGGATCGGGTGCGGCGGACCTTTCGGGTGCGGAGCACTCGCGAAGGGCGCTATAGTGGTGCGAGTGCGCGGCGGAACCGAGGGTTCCGGCGCACCGAGGTCCTGTGGAGCAGTGAGGAGTGCTCGCCACCCTGTCAAGGTGGAGGTCGCGGGTTCAAATCCCGTCAGGACCGCCCATCCCCGTTTTCCGCGTCGGCGATCGGCCGCGCTGGAACCGCGAAGGGATACCGTGGCCTACCGCTACGCGACCGAGCGCCGCGACCAGTCGGACTTGGCTAGTGGAAACGTCCTCCGTTCAGCGCCGGGCCACCCCGGTTTCCCCGTCCGCCTGGCGGATGAGCTCTTCCAGCGCGCTGCCGCCCGCCTTCCGGACGCACCGCTCTCGCTGTGGGACCCCTGCTGCGGCAGCGGGCACCTGGCGGCATCCGTCGGGCTGCTGCATCGCGACCGGTTGAGCCGGCTGCTGGCCACCGACACCGATCCTGCCGCGCTGTCCATCGCCGAGCGCAACCTGGCCTTGCTGACCCGGTCCGGCCTGGCCGACCGTGAACGCGGATTGCGCGCCGACGCCGCGGAGTTGTCCAAACCCGCTCTGCTCGAACGCGCCGGCACGGCTGCGCGGCTGGCCGAGCGGCTGGACGGGCTGGGCGGCGATCTCGGTCACCGGGTGCGGGCGGGCGACGCATTCGCACCGGTCGTGCCCGAGCACCCGGTCGACCTCGTCCTCACCGACGTGCCCTACGGCGGCCTCACCGCATTCTCGGGTGCTGCGCCCGCGGGCGATCCCGTACCCGCTCTCGTGCGTGCGCTGGCTGCCGTGGTGCCCGGCCACGCTGTGCTGGCGGTGACTGCGCGCACCCGCAAAGTCCCGCTTCCGGAGGGTGTGCGTGCGCTGGAGCGGGTCCGCGTCGGCGTCCGCGCGGCCGCGCTGGTGCGCGCCGCGGACGCGGCGGCCTGAGGCAGCGCTGTTGCGCCGCCGCTACCGCGTCGCACGGTGCCGGTGCGCATCCCGCAGTACCGGGTGTTTCGCGGGACTTGTCCGCGCCCGCACCGGCGAAACGGGAAATTCGGAATGCATCCCGTGTGGGGAAAAGCGGTTCTCTTGGGTATGTTTCCACTTAATGGGTCTGCTCTGCCCCGGTAGCCGCGGATTTGCGTCCGGGGTGGGCCACGGACACGCAAAAGGCGAGTGGTGCAAGTGGATGTTGTCGGTAAAAGACCAGGACAGAGCGCGGGTTTCGTCGACGGGATCGTGGGTTTCGACGCCTATCTGACCCGGTCTCGGGAATCTTCGGACGGGCAATACCCAGCAGAGATAAACGATGTTTTCGGTTCTGTTGCCGTCGGTCGTCCCCGCGATCCGCACGCTGCGTCGACGGCGCCTGTACCGTCCCGGCGGGGCGCACGAGCCGACGCCCCCGGGCCGCCGCAGCCGGGGGGAGGCACGACCGGGACGGTCCGCGCTCGGCAGGGACCGTTGGAGGAGTCGGAGGCCGAAGCGGTGCTCCGCCGTGCAGCCTCGGTCCTGCTCGGACCGCCGGATACCCGCTTCTACGAGCGGCTCCCGCTCGTCCGCCGCGCTCTGCTGGAGCTTCCGGCGATCCCGGCGCGCCGCGCCCTGACCCGGCTATGCGACCACGCCGCGACCGAGCCCGAATCCGACCTGCGCGCCCACCACGCCCGTGTCTTCGGTGCGCGGCGGCGCACCCTGGACGTGCTCGACCACACGGGCGGCGACGCCCGCCCCCGGCGCCGCTTGCGGGCCCGTATCTCCCGGATCTACGCGGACGGCGGCTGGTACAGAGCGGGTTCCGAGCGGCCCGATCACCTCGCGGTTCTGCTGGAGTTCGCCGCCCGCGGCGCGCCCGAGCACGGCGAGCGGATGCTGGTGCGCCTGCGGCCCGGCTTGGAGCGCCTGCGTACGGCACTCGCCGACTACGGCACGGCCTATTCCGGGGTGTTGGACGCGGTGTGTGCGACGCTTCCGGCGCCCGAGCGATCCGACGCCCCCGTCGGCGGCGCGGACGGACGGACGGCCCGGGGGCGGGCGGTCGGCGGTGCCGACGCGGCGGTGCCTGCTGTGCCGATGCAGGCCCGCCGATCGGAGGAGGCTGCGGCAGGCCCACGCGCCGCCGAACGCACGCGGCGCTGAGCGGCCCGCCGATCGACGGCGCCCGGCCGCGGCACTGCGGTCCGCCCGCCCCGGCCGACCGCCCGGTCGGCGCGCCGCAGCGAGAAGGCACCGGAGTCCGTGGAGGCTGGGGGAGCCGCACGCGAGCGGCGGCCGCGACCCGCCGCAGGCGCGGCGGCCCGGCCCGGGGGGCAGCGCCCGACCGCACGCGTGCGGCGTAACGGATCGATCGTCATCCGGTAACGGGTTGCGCCGGTTCGTGAACACGTGCCCGTAGCGGGTACGCAGGGTCGGGTGCCGTCCCCCGTAACGAAGGAGCCCCGCGGGCCGTGGAAGAAGTCAACCAACTAGCCAACGATCTCGTCACCTCGTTCACAGACGTGTTCTGGGCGTGGATCCTCATCCCCGTCCTCGCCGGTCTGAGCGTGTACTTCACGATCCGGCTCGGGGCGGTGCAGCTGCGGCTGCTCCCGGAGATGTTCCGGACCCTGCGCAGCAAGCCCGAGACCGCCCCCGACGGCAAGAAGGCGATCTCTTCCTTCCAGGCCTTCTCGATCTCGGCCGCCGCACGTATCGGCACCGGCAACGTCGTGGGCGTCGCCGGCGCGATCGCCGTCGGCGGGCCCGGTGCGGTGCTGTGGATGTGGGTCATGGGCCTGCTCGTCGGGGCGGCCAGCTTCGTGGAGTCGACCCTCGGCCAGCTGTACAAGGTGCGGGACCCTTCCGGTTACCGCGGCGGCCCCGCCTACTACATGCAGCACGGACTCAACGCCCGGTGGATGGGTGTCATCTTCGCCGTCGCGATCACGGTGACCTTCGGCTTCGTGTTCAACGCGGTGCAGAGCAACACCATCGCCAACGCGATCGCCAACTCCGCGGGCGCTGCCGGCTATGCGACCACCGGCTGGGTGACCGCCGTGGTCGGGCTGCTGCTGGTGGCCGTGACCTCGATGGTCGTCTTCGGCGGCGTTCGGCGCATCGCCCGCGTCGCCCAGACGCTGGTGCCCTTCATGGCGGTCTTCTACATCCTGATGGCGCTGGTCGTGGTCGTACTCAACGTCGACCAGGTCCCCGCCGTCCTCGACCGGATCGTGCAAAGCGCGTTCGGGCTGCAGGAGTTCGCCGGCGCGACCCTGGGCACGGTGATCATCCAGGGCGTGCGGCGCGGCATGTTCTCCAACGAGGCCGGCTTGGGCTCGGCGCCCAACGCCGGTGCCACCGCCGGGGTCACCCACCCGGTCAAGCAGGGCCTCGTGCAGACCCTGGGCGTCTTCTTCGACACGCTGATCGTCTGCTCCATGACCGCGTTCTTGATCCTGAGCACCGACCCCACCTACGGGGCCGAACGCGGTCCGCTGCTGACGCAGGAGGCGCTGGAGACCGGCCTGGGCGGCTGGTCGCTGCACGCGCTCACCCTGGTGCTGCTGCTCCTGGCCTTCAGCTCGATCCTGGGCAACTTCTACTACGGCCAGGCCAACGTCGCGTTCCTCACCGAGAACCGCGGCGTGATGACCGGGTTCAAGGTGATCTTCCTGATCGCGACGTTCCTCGGCTCGATCGGCACCGTCCAGATCGTGTGGAGCCTCGCCGACACCGCTATGGGCTTCATGGCCTTCGTCAACCTGATGGCTCTGGCGCCGCTGGTCGGTGTGGTGGGGCTGGTCCTCAAGGACTACGTCGCACAGCGCAAGCAGGGTCTGGACCCGGTCTTCACCCGCGACCGGCTGCCCCAGCTGCGCGGCGTCCAGTGCTGGGACGGCGAGCAGGAGCCCAGCGCGTCCGACGGCGCCGGCAAGGCGGGTTCGTAACCCGCCCGTCCCCGGACCGTGCGTCCCGCCCGGCCCCGGCGCCCCGATCAGAGCGGAGCGCCGGGGCCGGCGCCTGTCGCAGGTCTGTGCCCGGGTTCGGCCGGAGGCGGCGGCTATCGCCCGGCACCGAGGGCGCGGTCACGATCGCGGTGATCCGGCCGGCGCCGACCCGGCCGACCGGTCAGAGCGCACGCTGGAGCGACCGTCCGGCCGACCGGGCCGCGTGATCACCCGCATACCCGGCGGTCACTGAGGCGGGCGGCAGGCAGGGACCGCGATCCCCCAGGGGAGTTCCCTGATTGGCCCCGGGATACCGGCCGCTCGTGTGGACGCGGCCGCGGGGCGCCTGCACCGTGGTGAGTCATGAGCTCCGAGTCCACCGCGTCCATGCGGTCTCCCTCCCCCTCGCTTCCCTACCGCTCCACCGGCCGCCTGGCGCCGTGGGCACCGCGTTTTCTGACCGTGTTCGCTCTGACGCTGATGGCGATCACGGTCGCGCTGTGCCTGCCCGTCTGGACGGGCGCCCTGTCCTCGGACGTGTTGAATGCGGCCACTCCGCTGGTGATGTGGCTGCCCGCGCTCGTCCTCGTCGCCGTGCACCTGGGTGCCCGGAACCCCGTTCCCGTCATGCGCTGGGCGGGCCTGGGGATCCGGCCTGCGGGGCGCACGTCGGCCGTCTTCGGTCTGCTGCTGGCCGTGATGGTCCTGGTGCCGGCCCTCACGATCGCGGTGACCGCGTCACTGGGGCTGGTCGGCTTCGCTCCGTCCGAGGAAGCCGCTGCCACGGCGCCGATGGTGGCGCCGATGATCGTGGTGATGATGGCGGCGACGCTCGGCGAGGAGGCCGCCTGGCGCGGCTACCTGCAGTCCACGCTCGCGCCGCTCGGATTCTGGCGCTCCACGCTGGTGATCGGCGCGTACTGGTCCCTGTGGCACCTTCCCGTGGCCGCCGCCTACTGGACCGACGGGCGGATGGACGGCCGCGAGGTGCTGGTCACGAGTGTGAACCTGCTGCTGAGCGCGGTCGTACTGTCCGCCGTGCGGTACCTGTCCGGGTCGGTGTGGCCGGCCGTGGCCGGACACGCCATGCTCAACACCGTCCTCGTGTTCGCCTACTCCCATCTGATCACCTCGACCGCGGACCTGCCCGACGGCGCCTACTGGGGCTATGCCCTGCTCACGTGGGCCGTGTGGGGCGTGGCGATCCTGGTCCTGACGCGCATGGTCGCGCGCCGGGCCGCGTGATTCCGGCCGCCGGGCGGAACGCGCCCGGCGGCCCTCCGGTGCTTGTCGAACGCGCGGTTCCGCCGTGCGCTGGGCGGACGGCGCGGCCCGGGAACCGGGGGCCAAGTCGGGCGCTGCGAGGGTGCCTTCAGGGGACGTGAGTCGCTAGTGTTCTGGGTCACAACCACCCGTGTTCGAGGGGGCCAGATGACCGTCGTGGCGATCGAACCCGCCACCCCGGAACGGTGGGCGGAACTGGAGCGGCTGTTCGGGCCGACCGGCGCCTACGGCCACTGTTGGTGCGTCTACTTCCGGCGCCGGGCCAAAGACTTCACTGCGAGCGTGTCGTGTGCGCCCGGCGAGCGCGGGGCCGGCAACCGCGAGGAGCTGCGCCGGGTGACGCTCGACGGTGCGGTTCCCGGGCTGATCGCCTACGACGGCTCCGATCCGTGCGGCTGGGTTTCGGTGGCGCCGCGGGAGGACTTCGTCCGGTTGGCGCGTTCGCGCTCGGTGCGGCCGGTCGACCCCGACGAGCCGGGGGTGTGGTCGCTGGTGTGCTTCTGGCTGCCGCCGCGCCGCCGGCGCAAGGGGATGGGGTCGCAGCTGCTGGACGGGGCGATCGAGCACGCCCGTGCCAACGGCGGGCGGATCCTGGAGGCGTACCCGGTCGACACCGCCGGCGGCCGTGCGCCCAGCGCCGAGGTCTACACCGGCACGGTGCGCATGTTCCGCAAAGCCGGTTTCACGTGCGCGCCCCATCCGGGCAGCGGACGTCCCATCGCCCGGTTGACGCTGAAGGACGACTGAGCCCGCGGCCGGTCCCGGCGCTCCCGGCCCGGCCCGCAGCGGCCGTGCCGGCGGGGCGCGGTGACGCGGCGGAGAGGGGGCCGCCTTGCCTTTTTTATACCCTAGGGGGGTAGGGTATAGATATCCGGAACGGGAGCGGAGGCGGAAGCCGCAGAGACGGGGTGCGGCGCTCCGGCGCACGCGGATATACCCCTGACCGGTATCAGACATAGGCTGTGTAGGGCGGCTCCCGGCAGTCCGACCAGCACGCTCTCGACGGGCGGCAGCCGCCGCGGAGGAGGCCACAACGCGATGAGCAGTGAAAGCGCCGAGCTCACGTACACGCCGGAGGAGCCGGCACACCGGATCGATCTCGCCATCGGCGGTATGACCTGCGCTTCGTGCGCGAACCGGGTCGAGAAGAAACTCAACAAGCTCGACGGCGTCACCGCCGAGGTCAACTACGCCACGGAGAAGGCCCGGGTCTCCTACGCCGGCGGCGTCACCGTCGACGACCTCGTCGCCACCGTCGAGAAGACCGGCTACTCCGCCGAACCGCCCCCGCCCTCCGACGCCGAACGCGGCGGAGATTCCGGCGGCACCGCCGCGGCCGACGACGAGCGGGATCCGCTGCGCGCGCTGCGCACGCGCACGATCGTCAGCCTGCTGCTGTCGGCCCCGGTCATCGTCATGGCCATGGTGCCCGCTCTCCAGTTCACCTACTGGCAGTGGGCCTCCCTCACCCTCGCCGCGCCGGTCGTGGTCTGGGGCGCTCTGCCGTTCCACCGGGCGGCCGCCGCGAACCTGCGGCTGGGGCAGGCCACCATGGACACCCTCGTCTCGATGGGCACGCTCGCCGCCTTCGGCTGGTCGCTGTACGCGCTGTTCCTCGGCACCGCCGGGGAACCGGGCATGACCCACGCCTTCACGTTCGCGATCGAGCGCGGCGGCGGTGCCGGAGACGTCTATCTGGAGGTCGCCGCCGGAGTCACGTCCTTCATCCTGCTCGGCCGCTACTTCGAGGCCCGCTCCAAGCGCCGCGCAGGCGATGCGCTGCGCGCCCTGCTCGAACTCGGCGCCAAGGACGTCGCCGTGATGCGCGACGGCGGCGAAGAGCGGATCCCCGTCGGCGAGCTGGCGGCGGGCGACCTGTTCGCCGTCCGCCCGGGCGAGAAGATCGCCGCCGACGGCCGCGTCGAGGACGGCACGTCGGCGGTCGACCGCAGCATGCTCACCGGCGAGTCCGTGCCCGAGGAGGTGGGGCCCGGCTCGGAGGTCGCCGGCGCCACCGTGAACGCCGGCGGGCGGCTGCTGGTGCGCGCCACCCGCGTGGGTTCCGACACCCAGCTCGCGCAGATGGCCCGGCTGGTCGAAGAGGCCCAGAGCGGCAAGGCCGAGGTCCAGCGCCTCGCCGACCGCGTCTCCGGCGTGTTCGTGCCCATCGTCATCGTGCTGGCCGCGGCCACGCTCGGGGTCTGGCTGGCCGCCGGGATCGGGGGCGTCGCCGCGGCGTTCACCGCGGCCGTGGCCGTGCTGATCATCGCCTGCCCGTGCGCACTCGGTCTGGCCACCCCGACCGCGCTTCTGGTGGGTACCGGCCGCGGGGCGCAGCTGGGCATCCTCATCAAGGGGCCCGAGGTCCTGGAGCAGACCCGCCGCGTCGACACCGTCGTGCTGGACAAGACCGGAACCGTCACCACCGGGCGCATGGCCCTGGCCGGGGTCACCGCCGCCGCGGGGGTGGACGCGGCCGAGGCGCTGCGGCTGGCCGGGGCGGTCGAGGACGCCTCCGAGCACCCGATCGGCCGCGCGGTCGCGGCGGGCGCGCTGCAGCGGGGCGGGGAGCTGCCGGGTGTCGAGGGTTTCGCCGCCATCGGCGGCAGCGGCGTCGAGGGCGAGGTCGAGGGCCGCCGAGTGCTGGTCGGGCGTCCCGCGCTGCTGGCCGAGCGGGGCATGGCGCTTCCCGAGGAGTTGGAGCGCGCGGCCGAGGAAGAACGCCGCGACGGGCGCACCGCGGTTGCTGTGGGCTGGGACGGCGCCGCACGCGCCGTGCTCGCCGTCGCCGACGCGCTCAAGCCCACCAGCGCCGAGGCCGTCTCCCGGCTGCGGTCGCTCGGTCTGCGCCCGGTCCTGCTGACCGGCGACACCTCCGGGGTCGCCGAGGCGGTGGCGGCCGAGGTCGGCATCGACGAGGTCGTCGCGGAGGTGCTGCCCGAGGACAAGGTCGCCGTGGTCCGGCGGCTGCAGGAAGAGGGCAGGAGCGTGGCCATGGTCGGCGACGGGGTGAACGACGCCGCCGCGCTGGCCCAGGCCGACCTGGGGCTGGCGATGGGCACCGGCACCGACGTCGCGATCGAGGCGGGCGACCTCACCCTGGTGCGCGGCGACCTGCGGGTGGCCGCCGACGCCATCCGGTTGTCCCGCCGCACTCTGGCCACCATCCGGGGCAATCTGTTCTGGGCGTTCGGCTACAACGTGCTCGCGTTGCCGCTGGCGGCGGCCGGGATGCTCGACCCGATGATCGCCGGTGCGGCGATGGCGCTGTCCAGCGTGTTCGTGGTGAGCAACAGCCTGCGGCTACGCGCGTTCCGCCCGCTGGCCGGCGCCGGCGGGACCGGCGGACGCGAGAGCGGCGCCGACGGTGCCGGACCGTCGCCCGCGCGGGAGCGCCGGGCCGGGCCGGCGCGCTGATTCGAGTGCGGCATCCCGTTCCGACGGGGCGGCGGCACACTGCCGCCGCCCCGTCGGCGTGAGCGGGATCGCCGCGATGGCGGGTGCTGCCGGTTCCGCCGCGCACCCGCATCCGCACGCCGTGTCGCCGTGCCGTCGCGCTATGTCTTCCCCTGCTGGTCCGATGGCGTTATGGTGCAATCGCCGAAAGTCCCTTTCCGGGAAGTTTCGGATTCACGGGAGCGGAGGGGCCGACCCGTGCGCGCCCGTGCTCCCCTCGCGGGCCCTCCCCGCGATGCCCATCGACCCCGAGGACGACCGAGTGACCGACGGATGCCCCTACGCAGAGCTGTACACCCCTGAGTTCCAGCGGGACCCGAAACGCGTCTACGACCGCATGCGCGACGCCTACGGGCCGGCCGCGCCGGCCATGCTCGAACCCGGCGTCCGCGGATGGCTGGTCGTGGACTACGCGACCATCGTCGCCTGGTGCCGCGACACCGCGACGTTCAGCCGCGACGCCCGGCGCTGGAACGACTGGCGCGACGGGCTGGTCTCCGACGACGCCGGCGTTCTGGGCATGATGGAGTACCGGCCCAACGTGCTCTTCGCCGACGGCGACGAGCACCGTCGCCTGCGCCGAGCCGTCACCGACGCTTTCGGCAAGGTCGACTCCGCGGAGACCGCCGCCTACACCGCCCGCACCGCCGAGGCGCTGATCGACGGATTCTGCCAGTTGGGCGAGGCCGACATCGTCGAGGAGTACGCCCGTGTGCTGCCGCTGCTGGTCATGAACCGGATGTTCGGGTTCGACGAGGAAAGCGGCCGGCGGTTCACCGCCGCTCTCGCGGCGGTCGTCGACGCTGCGGACTCCGGGCGTGCCAACGCCGAGCTGGAGCGCATCGCCTCCGAGATCGTCGCCCGCAAGCGCAAGCACCCCGGCGACGACGCCACCTCGTGGTTGATGGAGCACCGGGCGGGCCTCAGCGACGAGGAGGTGCTGCAGCACCTCGTGCTGGTGGTGGGGGCGGGCGTGGAGCCCACGGCCGACCTCATCGGCAACGCCGTGCGCATGGTCCTCATCGACCCGGAGTTCCGCGGCGACATCGCCGAAGGGCGCGTGGACGTCGAGGACGCACTCGAACACGTCCTGTGGCACGAGCCGCCGATGGTCGGCTATCCGGTGATGTTTCCCGTATCCGACGTGCCGCTGGCCAACGGGGCCGTCATGCCTGCGGGATCGCCCGTCCTGCTGGGGTATGCGGCCGCGAACCGGTCGATGGCCGGTGCGCCGTCCGGAGAGGCGGCGGCGGGAACAGCCAACCGCGCCCACCTGTCGTTCGGGGTCGGTCCGCACCGGTGCCCGGCTCAGGACCTCGCCACCATGATCGCGACCACCGCGCTCCGGGTGCTGCTGCGCCGGCTGCCCGAAATGCGCCCGGCCGCGGGTGCCGCCGAGCCCGAGTGGCGCCCCTCCCCGTTCGCGCGGTCGCTCGCCCGCCTGCCGGTCTCCTTCACTCCCCAGGCGCCCGTACAGGAGGAGGCTCCGTGGAAGGAGCGCGCCGTGCCGCCGGATTCCGGGGAGGAGGACGGGGTCCCGGTGCGGGAGACCCTGTCCGATCTGCTGTCGATGCTGCGCCGCAAGCGGTGACGCGCAGCGGCGGCCGGGATCGGCGCTATCCGGGCGCGGGGCCGTCGGCGGATCCGGTGGCGGTCCCGCCGTCCCCGGGCACGGGGGCGCCGCCGTCTGCGGCCGCGCGAACCGCCCAGCGGGCGACGTCGTCGGCGGTGTCCGCCACCGGCACGCGGGTGGTGTCCAGCAGCTCCACGGGCGGATCCATCTCGTGCGCGGTATCGCCCACCCACCGGGCGTATTCGAGCATCTCGGCGATGCGGGGCCCGTCCCACTCCCGCCAGGCCGGGCGTGCGCGCAGCCGCGCGGCGAGCACGTCGGGTTCGCAGGTCAGCGCCAGGTAGCGGATTCCGGAGAACAGCGCGCGCTCGGGCAACCCCTCCAGTTCCGGGGGTACCACGGTCCCGCACAGCACGACCGGGCGGCCGTTCTGGTGGATCATCGCGGCGGTGCGCAGCCATGTGGTGCGGAACAGCGGGTGCTCGGTGCCGGAGTCGCGCAGCCCGCCCGTCCACAGCAGGTCCTGCTCCAGCACGACGAAACCGGTCGACAGCCGCTCCAGTAGCAGCCGCGCCACCGTGGATTTTCCGGTGCCGCTGGGACCGGTGACGCACAGCAGCGGCAGGCGCCGGAACGGCGCGCGGCAGCCGCATCGCGCACAGCGTACGACCGCCCCTTCCGAGGCGGTCGCGTCGACGTCGGGACGGTCGGTGAAGTCGCCGCAGTGCGGACAGATCAGCGGGTTCACACGGCATTCCGGCGGGCGGCGCCGCGGTACGCGGCACCGTAGGCGGTCGGGGCGGCCACGTCAGTCGAAGAGCTGTTCCAGGAAACTCTTCTTGCGGCGGCGCTGGCCGTAGGGGCGCGGGGAGTCCTGGTAGCCGCCGCTGTAGGGGCGTGGGGAGTCCTGGTAGCCGCCGGGATGGTGTCCGCCGCCGCCCGAATAGGGGGCGGGGGAGTCGCGGTAGGGCTGCACCGGCGGAGGCGCGCCCGCGGTCCCGGACGGGCCGGGCGCAGCGGGGGCACCGTAGTGGCGCTGCTCGGCGGAGATGATCTGTTCGAGCTCGCCCCGGTCGAGGAAGATACCGCGGCAGCTTTCGCACTGCTCGAGGTGGATCCCCATCCGGTCGAATGTCTGCATCCGGCCTTGGCACTTAGGGCATATCACGCCACCACCATAGCCGCAGGGGCCGGGACGCCGACAGGTGCAGCCGGATTCGTGGACGGACCGTGCGGCCGGAACCGGCCGCCGCCGGCCGGAACCGGCCGCCGCCGGCCGGAACCGGTCCCGCTGCGGCCGGGGCGGTGGCCGGCGGCTGCTCGCGTGCGGCCGTCCGGCTGCTCGTAGACTCCCCTTGGCGGCGGCCCTCGCAGCGGGCCCCGCCACCCCCGATACGAGGAATCCCCACCCATGACGAACGAGAGCAGCGAGCCCGGACGCCTGCTGTCCGGCCGCTACCGCCTGGCCGAACTGATCGGCGAGGGCGGCATGGGCCGTGTGTGGGAGGGCGTAGACGAGCTCCTGGACCGCCCGGTGGCGGTCAAGGAGCTCATCGTCCCTGCGCAGCTTCCCGAGGCCGAGGTCGAGGTGGCCCGGACCCGGATGCTGCGGGAGGCCCGCCATGCCGCCCGGATCAGCCACCCCTCGATCATCACGGTCTTCGACGTGGTCGAGATCGGCGGGTCCCCGTGGATCGTCATGGAGCTGGTGCGCGGGCCCTCGGTGGGCGACCTGGTCAAGAGCGAGGGCGTCGTCGACCCCGAGCGGGCGGCGCGCATCGGCGTGCAGTTGGCTGCGGCGCTCGCGGTCGCCCATGAGCACGGCATCGTGCACCGCGACATCAAGCCCGCCAACGTGCTCCTCGCCCGCGGCGACCGTGCAGTGCTCACCGACTTCGGCATCGCCCACTTGGACGGCTCCAGCCACCTCACCAGTACCGGCCTGCTCGTCGGATCCCCCAGCTACCTGGCGCCGGAGCAGGCGCACGGCGAGCCGGCGGCTCCCGCCACCGACATGTGGTCGCTGGGCGTGACCCTTTACCAGGCGGTCGAGGGCGTGACTCCGTTCCACCGGGATACGCCTATGGCCACTCTGACGGCCATCGTCACCGCGGAGGTGCCCCCGCCGCGGTCGGCCGGTGCGCTCGCTCCGGTCGTGGAGCGGCTGCTGAGCAAGGACGCCGAACAGCGTCCCTCGGCGCACGAGGCCGCCCGCATGCTGCAGGAGGCCGCCGAGAGCGGGGCGGGCGCGCGCAACGGCCGCATAGGGGCGCCTGCCGCCTCGGCCGCCTCCGCGGCGGCCGGACCCGCGGGCGGCGGCGCCCCCGGGCAGGGGGTCCGACGCCGCACCGTCTGGGCGGTGCTGGGCGGTTCGGCGGCTGTGGCCGCCGTCTTCGGCCTCGTGGTGTGGCTGGGCGCGCTCGACGGGTCCGCCGGCGAAGCCGGTACCGCGAGTGGGAGCCCGGCGCCCGGCGACGACCGGCCGTCGGCCTCGGCGCCGCAGCAGAGCGCCGGACCGGACCAGGGCGGCGACGGTGGCGGCGACGGCGACGGTGGCGGCGACGGCGGCGGCGAGCCCGACCTGCCCGACACCGAGGAGTACGAGGACGGCACCGGGTTCTCCGTCGACATCCCCGAGAACTGGGCCTACGACCGCCGCGAGGGCACGAGCGTCTTCTTCGACGTCCCCTCCGGCGGTTATCTGCAGATCGACCAGGCCGACGACCCGGCCGCCGACGCCGAAACCGACTGGCGCGAACAGGAGTCCGCGATCTCGCAGAACTTCTCCGGCTACGAGCTGGTGGGCATCGACCGGCTGAGCGGGGATTCCACCGACGACTACGTCAGCGCCGCCGACTGGGAGTTCACCTTCGACGGTTCGGGCGGGCGCATGCACGCCGTCAACCGCGCCTTCCACACCGAGGAGAAGGGTTACGCGCTCTTCCTGGTCTCGCCCGAGGAGGACTTCCCCCGCAACCGGGCGATCCTGGACGAGATGACCGGTTCCTTCGACCCCGCCGACTGAGCCGCCGCCCCCGAGATGCGGCGCGCCCGGCCGACGAGGCGGGCCGGCGGTGCGGGCCGTGGCAGGGTCGCGGTATGCGCTGGAACGCCCGACAGTGCCGGGAAGCCTTCGCCCGCGCGCGGGTCGCGCGCCTTGCCACGGCCGACGCCGAAGGCCGGCCGCACCTGGTGCCCGTGACCTTCGCCCTGCTCGGCGGCGAGGGAGTCCCCGACACGGTGGTCGTCGCGATCGACCACAAGCCCAAGCGCACGACCGCTGTGCGCCGACTGGCCAACATCGCCGCCAACCCGCAGGTGTGCCTGCTCGCCGACGAGTACTCCGACGACTGGGAGCGGCTCTGGTGGGTGCGCGCCGACGGCCGCGCCCGCATCGTCGAAGCCGGCGCCGATCCGGAGCGGACGCCCGCCGAGCACCGCGCCGCGGTCCGGAGCCTGCAGGAGCGCTACTCCCAGTACCGGGAGACGCCGCCCACCGGTCCCGTCATCGCCGCCGAGGTCGACCGCTGGTCGGGGTGGTCGTTCCGCTGACCCGGGCTCCGGAACCGAGGCGGATCAGCGACGGTCCACGGGGTCCGGCGCAGGGCGCCGGGCCCCCTATTTCAGCAGTTGGCGGGCCATCACCAGGCGCTGGATCTCGTTGGTGCCCTCGTAGATCTGGGTGATCTTGGCGTCGCGCATCATGCGCTCCACCGGGAAGTCCTTGACATAGCCCGCGCCGCCCAGGACCTGGACCGCGTCCGTGGTGATCTCCATCGCCGCGTCGGAGGCCTGGCATTTGGCTGCGGCGCCGAAGAAAGCCAGGTCGGAATCGTTGCGCTCGGATTTGGCCGCGGCGGCGTAGACCATCTGGCGGGCGCTCTCCAGCTTCATCGCCATGTCGGCGAGCATGAACTGGATGCCCTGGAAGTCGGCGATGGCCGAGCCGAACTGCTTGCGCTCCTTGGCGTAGGCCACCGCGTGGTCGAGTGCGCCCTGGGCGATGCCCACGGCTTGGGCGCCGATCGTGATGCGGGTGTGGTCGAGGGTGCGCAGTGCGATCTTCAGGCCCTCGCCGACGCCGCCGACGAGCCGGTCGCCGGGAATGCGCACGTTGTCGAAGTGCAGTTCGCGGGTGGGCGAGCCCTTGATGCCCAGCTTGCGTTCGGGCTCGCCGACGGAGAAGCCGGGGTCGTCGGCGTGGACCACGAAGGCGCTGACGTTGCCGCCGCGCTTGCCGTCGGGGTCGGTGACGGCCATGACGGTGTAGTACCGGCTGACACCGGCGTTGGTGATCCAGGACTTCTGGCCGTTGAGGACCCACTCGTCGCCGTCGGCTTCGGCGCGGGTGCGCATGCTCGCGGTGTCGGAGCCGGCCTCGCGCTCGGACAGGCCGTAGGAGAACATCGCTTCGCCGTCGGCCACCGGCTTCAGGTAGCGCTGCTTGACGTCTTCGGAGGCGCCCAGGATCAGCGGCATCGTGCCGAGCTTGTTGACGGCCGGGATCAGTGAGGACGACGCGCAGGCGCGGGCCACCTCCTCGATGACGATGCAGGTCGCCAGGGCGTCGGCGCCGACGCCGCCGTAGGCGTCGGGGATGTGCGCGGCGTGGAAGTCGGTGCTTACGAGCGCGTCGTGGGCGGCCTGGGGAAACTCCGAGCGCTCGTCGACCTCGGCCGCGTGCGGCGCGATCTTGTCGTCGGCGACGGCGCGTACCGCCTCGCGCAGTTCCTTGTGCTCCTCGGTGATGCTGAACAGGTCGAAGTCGCTCATCGACGCTTCCCGCCTTCCCGGTGTCGTCGCTCCCGCGTTCACCACGTCTGGCACTGCGTGTCCAGTTGTGGCATTTAGTGTCATCGTACTGGCCGCGTGCGCAGAAGGGAACGAAGAGCGGTATTCGTAGGGGCGGGCCGCGGACACCCGCGGCGGCGGAGATCGGAAACCGGGAATGGGGCCGAGGTGGCGGAGAGCGCTCAGAGCACGGACGGCGAACGGGCCAGGCCGGGCGGCGCGGCGCGCAGCGCCGTGGTCGCGGTGGCGGTGCGCCTGTTCACCGAGGCCGGCTACGAGTCCACGACCATGGACGACATCGCACTCGCGGCCGGGATGAGCCGGCGCAGCCTCTTCCGACGGTTCGGTTCCAAAGAGGACATCCTCTTCGCCGAGCACGACGACCTGTTCGAGACCGTCGAGCGCTTCCTGGAGGCGGCCCCCGACGACGACCCGGTGGCCACGGTCCGCTCGGCGGCGCGCATGGTCTTCCAGGAGTACGTGCGCTCGCCCGGGATCACCGTTCCGCGGTTCCACCTGGTGCGCGCCGTTCCCCGGCTGCGCGACCGGGAGATCGCCATGACCGCCCGCTACCAGGCCGCGTTCAGCCGGTTCCTGGCCCGCGGAGAGACGTCCGGTCGGCGCGCGCTGACGGGGGAGGCGCTGGCCGCTTCGGTCATCGCGGCGCACAACCACGTGCTGCGGTCGTGGCTGCACGCCCCGCAGGAGCCGGTGCCCTGGCGCCGCTTCGACGAAGCCATGGCGTTCGTGACCGATTCGCCGGGCGCCCTCCTGCGCGAGCCCGCCGACCCCGGGGAGTCCGGCCGGTCCGCCGAACCGGCCCGGCCGCCGGCCGCCGGCGCGGGCGCGGAGTCGGTCCTGGTGGCGGTCTATCCCGCGGACACCCCCGGCGCGGACGTGCTCGCCCGCGTCCGCAGCGCTCTGGGCGCCGACGGCGGCTGAGCGCTCCCGGCCCGCCCGCCGGAGGGGGTGCCCGCACACGGGGGTGGCACCCTAGGACGGCGGCGCCGGGCCGACTGCCGATCGACGGGAGGTATCCCCATGCACGCCAAGTCGCAGCGGGTGCAGGACGCGCTCATCGAGCACGGCGAGCAGGGCCGCGTCCGCGAGCTTGCCGACAGCACCCGCAGTGCGGCCGAGGCCGCCGAGGCGCTGGGCACGACGGTTCCCCGCATCGCCAAGAGCCTGGTGTTCCTGGTCGGCGGCGAGCCGCTGCTGGTCATCGCCTCGGGCACCAACCGCGTCGACACCGGCCTGCTGGCCAAGCACCTGGGGACCGACGCCGAGATCACCCGTCCCACCGCCGAAGCTGTCAAGGCCGCGACCGGGTTCAGTATCGGCGGCGTCCCGCCTCTGGCACACGACCGCCCGCTGCGCACGGTCGTCGACGCCGATCTGCTCGCCTTCGACGCGGTGTGGGCCGCCGCGGGAACACCGCGCAGCGTCTTCCCGATCGCGCCGGACCGGCTCGTCGCGATCACCGGGGGCGCGACCGCCCCGGTTTGCTGAAGGGCGCGTCGGGCCGGCCGCCCCGAGTGCCCTGCGGCCCGGTATCACGGCGCGCCGACGGGTTCCTCGACCGACGGCAGTTCGGGCCGAGCGCCCGCTCCATCGCCGGGCGCAGCATCAGGTGCACCGCCGGGGGCCGAGCAGCAGTTGGATGGCGACGGGCGTCGGCAGCGGGCGGACCCGGCCGGCCTCGATCTCGGGGGCGAGCAGGCTGCCCACGCCCTCCAGCATGCGCGGCATCGCCGCCTCCATCAGGCGGGCTCCGGGACCGTCGGGGCGGGCGAGGATGTCGGCGACGATCGCAGGCAGGGCGCGCGGCCGGCTGCGGAACGCCGTGACGACGGCGCGGTACAGGCCCCGGACGGCGTCGTCGAACCGCTGGGGCGGGTCCTGGGCCAGCGCCTCGACGTCGACCACCGGGCCGTAGCGCTCGAAGACCGCCGCCAGCAGGCCGTCGCGGCCGTGGAAGACCGTGTGCAGGCTGGGCACCGAGCACCTGGTGGTGGACGGGTTCCACCGCTACGTGCGCAATCCCATGTACGTGGCTTTGGTGGCCGCTCTGGCCGGCGAGGCGCTGCTGCCCGGGGCGTGGGGCGTGGCCGCGTGGGGGATGGCCTTCTGGGCGGCTATCGCGCTGTTCGTCCGGTTCTACGAGGAGCCGATGATGGCGCGCTCCTTCGGAGCCGAGTACGCCGACTACCGGAGTGCGGCCCCCGCGTGGCTGCCGCGGCTGCGGCCGTGGGCGGGGCCGCGCGCCCGCGCCGACGGCTGAGCCGGTGCGGGGCGGCGGGCCGCCGCCGGTGCGCGGAGCCTCCGCAGCGTCCGGCGTGTCGGGGGCGGCCCGTGTTCCGCGGGGGCTGAAACCGTGTACGCACGACAAACAGGTACACTTGCCACGGGTGCGAAAATCGTCACTTCTTTACTTTGCCGGAATCCCGGCGCCCGCTTAATGGTGTGTCCCATGTCACCGCTTCGCCATTGCGCGACAATTGTACTGTTTTGCTTCACTGGAGTTTAATTAGATCTGAACTCAAGACATGGTCGAGCCGGGACGGCGGCTTTCCCTGATCCCCCGCATCCCCGCCTGGAAAGGTTGCTCAGGCATGAGCGAAGACGGCAAAGAGCGCGTGGTAGAGCTGCGGTACGAAGGCGGGGCGCACA
This sequence comes from Streptomonospora salina, assembly GCF_014204715.1. Classification (NCBI taxonomy): domain Bacteria; kingdom Bacillati; phylum Actinomycetota; class Actinomycetes; order Streptosporangiales; family Nocardiopsidaceae; genus Streptomonospora; species Streptomonospora salina. The sequence continues at coordinate 2,254,407 of NZ_JACHLY010000001.1, read as the reverse complement.
CCCTGCCGCTGCTGACCGGCACCGAAGGCGACCGGGCTTTCGAGGCCAAGACCCTGCTGAGCCAATCCGGCATGGTCACCCTCGACCCCGGGTTCGCCAACACCGCCGCGTGCGAGTCGACGATCACCTATATCGACGGCGAAGCGGGCATCCTCCGCTACCGCGGATACCCCATCCAGGACCTCGCGTCCAAGAGCTCCTTCCTGGAAGTCGCCTACCTCCTCATCCACGGTGAGCTTCCCGGTCCCGGCGAGCTGAAGGACTTCTCCGAGCAGCTGCGCGCCAACGCCGCGCTGCCCGCCGAGATGCGGGCCATGATCGACGCCCTGCCGCGCGACGGCCACCCCATGGTCCAGCTGGGCAGCGCCGTCAACACCATGGCGGCCTTCTACGGCGACACCGTCGACCCCGGCGACTCCGCTCAGGTCGACCGGGCCACCATGCTGCTGCTGGCCCAGCTGCCCACCATGGCCGCCCGCATCTACCGCAACTCCGCGGGCGAGACGCCGGTGGAGCCCGACAGCACCCTCGGCTACGTCGAGGACTTCCTGCGCATGACCTTCGGCGGCGACAGCGGCAGCCGCGAGCTCGACGAGCTTTACGCCAAGGCCATGGACCTGCTGCTGATCCTGCACGCCGACCACGAGCAGAACTGCTCCACCGCCACCGTCCGCGTCGTCGGGTCCTCGCAGGCCAACCTCTACGGCAGCATCTCCGCCGGCATCAACGCCCTCTTCGGCCCGCTGCACGGCGGCGCCAACCAGGCCGTGCTGGAGATGCTGGAGGAGATCCGCGGTCTCGGCGGCGACGTCGACTCCTTCCTGGCCAAGGTCAAGGACAAGGAGAGCAGTACGCGCCTGATGGGCTTCGGGCACCGTGTGTACAAGAACTTCGATCCCCGCAGCAAGGAGATCAAGGGGCTGGCCGCCCAGATCCTGGACCGCCAGGAGCGGCCCGACCAGCTGTTCGAGCTCGCCCTGCAGCTGGAGAACCGGGCGCTGGAGGACTCCTACTTCACCGACCGCAAGCTCTACCCCAACGTCGACTTCTACAGCGGCGTCATCTACCGCGCGATGGGCTTTCCCACCAGCATGTTCACCGTGCTGTTCGCACTGGGCCGGCTCCCGGGCTGGATCGCGCACTGGCGCGAGCAGCGCCTGGACCCCGCCGCCCGGATCGCCCGTCCGCGCCAGCTCTACGTCGGGCCCGAGCAGCGCTCCTACGAGGGCTGAAGGCCCCGTGCCGTACCCGGCCGCGCCGACAGAGCCGCCCTGTCGGCGCGGCCGGGTACCCCCCGATTCCGGCGCCGCAGCGCACTGACCGGACCCGCCGGCCCATCTTTCGGTAATAATTCCGCCCCCGCGACCATCGGCGCCCGCACCCGCGGGCAGAGCGCCACCGTGGCCGACCGATCGGGGGAGACATGCGCGACTACCTGGCCATGCACTGGTGGGTCCTGGCCGTCCGCGGCGCCGCGGCGGTCCTCTTCGGATTCGTCGCGCTCCTGTGGCCCGGGATCACGGCGATCGCCCTCGCCGCGGCCTTCGGCGTCTACGCCCTGGTCGACGGTGTGTTCGCCGGGTGGGCGGCACTGCGGGCCCAGGAGGACGACCGCATCCCGCTGGTGTCCGAAGCCGTGCTGGGCGTGGTCGTGGGACTGGTCGTCCTGGCCTGGCCCGTGGCCACCGTGCTGGTGCTGACGGTGCTGCTGGGCCTGTGGGCGATCGTCACCGGCCTCTTCGAGATCGTCACCGCCTACCGGCTGCGCCGCGAGATCCACGGCGAATGGCTCTACATCTTCGGAGGCGCGCTCTCGGTCGCCTTCGGCCTGGTGATCTGGATCGTCCCCTTCGGCAGCGCCGTCGCGATGTCGTTCGCCATCGGCGCCTACGCCCTCGTCTTCGGCATCGCGCTGATCGTGTTGAGCCTGCGAATGCGCCGATTCAGCCAGGAGGGCGGCGGCTACCTGCGGGGCGGACCCGCCGCGGAGGGCCCGGGCGCCGGCGGCAGCGCCTGAGGCGCCCCTCTCCATCCCGGGGCGCAGGCGCGGTTCCATCCGGCGGCGGATGCGTGCGCGTGCGCTCGTCCCCCATCCTGGTGCTACGGCCGGGCGGCCGTTGTGCGACGGACGGATGAGGAGCGCGATGCCCGGACACCGGTGCCCAGGCCGGAGGCTCCCGATGACCCGCCGGGCGCCGGCGGTGCCCGGCGGCGGAGGCCTGCTGCTCGGTCCGCTGCGGATCCCCGAGACTGTGGTCGATGCGATGCTCGCCGTCGGCGTGGGCGCGCTGCAGCTGCTGGTGGCCTTCGGCCAGGGCGGTGCCGAAACCGGATTGGCGGTGCTGCTGGCGGGCACCGCCTGCGTGGCCCTGCTCCGGTGGTTCCCGCACACCGCGGCGGTGGCGATCGGAATCAGCGTCCTCGGCTACTACATGACCGCCTCCGCCGACATCTGGGTCGCCTGGGCGGCGCTCGTGGTCGCGGTGGTGCGGCTGAGCGCCGCCGGAAACCGAAGCGCCGCACTGTCGGGCATCGGCGTCGTTCTGGCGCTCTCCACCGTCGTGGAGATACTCGACTTCGAGGCGGCCCGCGCACTGTCGGCGCTCGCCTGGGTCCTGGTCGTCCTACTCGTCAGTGAGGTCACCCGCAGCCAGCGCGCCTACATACGCGAGGCCCAGCAGCGCGCCGCCGAGGCCGAGCGCACCCGCGAAGAGGAGGCGCGCCGCCGCGCCGTCGAGGAGCGCCTGCGCATCGCCCGGGAGCTGCATGACGTGATCGCCCACAGCATCTCGCTGATCAACGTGCAGGCCGGTGCGGCCGCGCGCCGCCGCGACGACTCCGAGGCCGCCTACGACGCGCTGGACCGCATCAAGGAGGCCAGCCGCGACACCCTGCGGGAACTGCGCTCGACACTGGGCGTGCTGCGCCAGGTCGACGATGAGGGTGGCGCGCCTACCGCACCCGCGCCCTCCCTGGCCCGTGTCGGTGAACTGGCCGAGCGCACCACGGCCGCCGGGCTGCCGGTGCGGCTGGAGGCCGAGCGCCGCGCCACGCCGCTGCCGGCCGCCGTGGACCTGGCCGCCTACCGCATCGTCCAGGAGGCCCTCACCAACGCCCTGCGCCACTCCGGCGCCTCCAGCGCAGAGGTGTCGGTCGCCTACGGCGCCGCCGAACTGCGCGTGGCCGTGGCCGACGACGGCGGCGCGGCCCCATCGGGCGGCGCTCCCGAGGGCAACGGCCTGCGGGGGATGCGCGAGCGCGCCGCCGCGGTCGGCGGCACCTGCACCGCCGGACCGCGCGAGGGCGGCCCCGGTTTCGCCGTGCGCGCCGCCTTCCCGCTGGGACGGGCCTCCACCACGTCCGACGGGGGTGCCGGCGGGGCCTCTTCGGCCCGATCCCCGGTGACAGACTCCCATGCCTTCCCCGGCTGCCGCCCGGCCTGGTAAGCAAGAGAGCGAAACGGCGGCAGGCCGACGGCGGAGACGGAAGCGGGGCGCGCATGACCAGGGTGGTGCTCGCCGACGATCAGACGCTGGTGCGGGCCGGCTTCCGCTCCATGCTTGACGGCGAAGCCGACATCGCCGTCGTCGCCGAAGCCGAGGACGGCGAGAAGGCCGTGCGCGCCGCCCGCGCCGAGCGCCCCGACGTCGTACTCATGGACATCCGCATGCCGGTCCTCGACGGGCTGGAGGCCACCCGCCGCATCGCCGCCGACGAGCGGCTGCGCGACGTCAAGGTCGTCATCCTCACCACCTTCGACCTCGACGACTACGTCTACGGTGCCCTCAAAGCCGGCGCCAGCGGATTCCTGGTCAAAGACACCGAGCCGGAAGAGCTCATCCACGGGGTGCGCGTCGTCGCCCGCGGCGACGCACTCCTGGCGCCCTCGGTCACCCGGCGCCTCATCGGCGAGTTCGCCGGCCGCCTCAAGGATCCGCCGCCGGCGCCGCGGCTCAACGCGCTTACCGAGCGCGAGCGCGAAGTCATGGAGGCCGTCGCCGCCGGGCTGTCCAATGAGGAACTGGCCCGCCGCCTGACACTGAGCCCCGCTACCGCCAAGACCCACGTCAGCCGGGTGCTGACGAAACTGGGCGCGCGCGATCGGGCCCAGCTGGTCGTCATCGCCTACGAGACCGGCATGGTGCGCCCGGGCCGGCTCGGCTGAGCTGCCTGACCGCCCCGTAACCCACGCGTCACCGGCCGGATACGGCCGCTGCCGTCGCCTGCGCTTGTGGAGCGTCGGTAACGGGGTACGACTTCGGGTCCGGAATGGGCGTGCCGCCGTGCCCGCGACGGCGGCGCCGCCAGTCGGCGCCGCGGCCCCGTCCGGGAACGGGCGGCGCCGGGCGGATGCCGAACCCACACGACCCCAGGAGCGTGCCGATGACCGAGTGCACCGACCGCCACTGCACCGGTGCGATCGACGACGGCTACTGCGACCAGTGCGGCATGGCCCCGATCGTCTCCGAGACGGTCGTCCCCGCGCCGCGGGTCTCCGGAACGACCGGCGCCGCCGCCGCGCGCACCGCCCCCGCATCCGGCCCGCACTCCGCGCAGCCGCCCGCCGGCGGCCCCGGAACCGCCGGTGACGGCCGGCGCCCTGCGCCCGATCCCGGCAGCGGCGGCCCCACCGCCTCGGGCCCCTCGCCCAGCCTGCGGGAGTCCCGCCTGTCCGGGCCCTTCGGAGCTTTCGGCGCGCCGGACACGTCGGGGCCGCGGGCCCGGCCCGACCCCGACCCCGCCGCCGGCGGCGCGCACCGTCCCGGGGCGCAGTCCTCCCGCGGACTGCTGGGGCTGGGCATGGTCCAGGTGCCGCCCGTGCCTTACCGCGACCCCGCCAGCGCGGTCCTCAGCGACCCGGTGGTCGCCGAGAAGAACCGCGTCTGCGGCAACTGCGGCGAAAGCGTGGGCCGCTCCCTCTACGGACGTCCCGGCCGCACCGAGGGCTACTGCCGCTCCTGCCGCACCGAGTTCTCCTTCACCCCCAAGCTCGCCCCCGGCGACCTGGTCGCCGGCCAGTACGAAGTGCTGGGCTGCCTGGCCCACGGCGGTCTCGGCTGGATCTACCTCGCCCGCGACCACAACGTCAACGACCGGTGGGTCGTGCTCAAGGGCCTGCTCAACGTCGGCGACGCCGAGGCGCACAAGACCGCCGCCGCCGAGCGCGGTGTGCTGGCCGAGGTCGAGCACCCCAACGTCGTCAAGATCTACAACTTCGTGCAGCATCCCGACCCGCGAACGGGAGTGCCCACCGGCCACATCGTCATGGAGTACGTCGGCGGCAAGTCGCTGCGCGACCTGCTTCTGGAGCACCGCGCGCGCACGTCCGGCGACGACGGGCTGCCGGTGGACCGGGTGATCGCCTACGGGCTGGAGGCGCTGCGCGCCCTGGGCCACCTGCACAGCAAGGGTCTGCTCTACTGCGACTTCAAACCCGACAACGTCATCCAGAGCGAAGAGCAGATCAAGATCATCGACCTGGGTGCCGTGCGGCCCGTCGACGATCTGGTCACCCCCGTCTACACCACCGTCGGCTACCGCGTACCCGAACGCGAGCTGCGCGAGAGCGGCCCTTCGGTCAGCGCCGACCTGTACTCGGTGGCGCGCTGCCTGGCGGTGCTCAGCTTCCGGTTCGACTTCGCCCGCACCTACGAACACGACCTGCCCGACTCCGGGTCCGTTCCGGTGCTGCGGCGCTACCCCTCCTTCGACCGGCTCCTGCGCCGGGCGCTGCAGCCCGAACCCCCGCTGCGCTTCTGCGACGCCGCCGAAATGGCCGAGCAGCTCACCGGTGTGCTGCGCGAAGTCCTCTCCGACATGCACGGCCGCCCGCACCCCGCCTCCTCGGCGCTGTTCGGCGCCGAGCACCCTCTGTTCACCTCGGGCAACCTCGTGCGGGTCATCGACGAGACCGACCGGCTGCTGGGCCCCTCCGACGCCGAACGCGCCGCGGCCGCCCTGCCGTTCCCGCTGGTCGACCCCGCCGACGAGGCCTCCGCGCAACTCAAAGGCCTCGCGGCACTGCCCGCCGAGGACTTGGCCGCCACCCTGGAAGGCGACACCGACCCCACCCCCGAGACGCAGCTGATGCTGGCACGCGCCCTGATCGGGTCGGGACGCCGCGAGGAGGCCGCCCACCGGCTGCAGGAGTTCGGCGCCTGCGCGCCCGGCGACTGGCGGCCGTTCTGGTACTGGGCGGTCATAGCGCTGGACGTCGGGGACGGCGCCGGCGCCCGCGAACGGTTCGACGAACTGTTCGACCACCTGCCGGGCGAGGCCGCGCCCAAGCTCGGCCTGGCCGCCGCCTGCGAGCTGGCAGGCGACCACGCCGACGCCGAACGGCTCTACCGCACCGTGTGGCTGACCGACCGCGCCTACGTCAGCGCCGGGTTCGGCCTGGCCCGTATCCGCCTGGCCCGCGGCGACCCCGCCGGGGCCGTCGAGGTGTTGGACATGGTCCCCGAACTCTCCAGCGTCTACATCGCTGCGCAGATGGCGGCGGTGAGCGTGCTGGTGGTGGACCGGGACCCCGGCGCGGTGTCGGAGTCGGTGTTCCTGGACGCCGTGGCGCGGCTGAGCCGCCTGGGGCTGCGCGGCGAAGCCCGCGACCGGCTCAACGCCCGGGTGCTGCGCGGCGCACTCGACTGGGTACTGGCCGGTTTCGGACCCGAAACCGCCGAAACCCGGCTGCTGGCGTCCCCGATGACCGAGGCGGGGCTGCGCGCGGGCCTGGAGCGCAGCTACCGCGACCGGGCCCGCACCACCACCGACGGCAGGCGGCGCCGCGAGCTCGTCGACCGGGCCAACGCCGTCCGGCCGCGGACGCTGCTGTGACCGGCCGTCCACAACTCCCTTCCGGCGCGTTAGCCCTACCGCCCGGTGCGGGTATGTCACCGACGGGGAGGCGCGGCCCGACGGGCCGCGGACCGGGGGAGCACCGCCGCGCGGCCGGCGCGGTCCGATGGCGCCGCCGGCCGCCGCACGCGGCCGCGCGCCGCGCACGACCGCGCGCACGCGGCAGAGGGGAGGCCTGCATCGTGCCGACCTGCCCGGTATGCGGTGAACCGGCCGCCGCCGAGGACGCCTTCTGCGAGCACTGCGGCCACCCTCTGCGCCGTACCGGCGGCGCGGCGCAGAGCGTGGCCGGCGCCGCCGTGGAGGCACCGGCCCCCTGCGCCCGCTGCGGCGCCCGCCTGACCGAGGGCGCCTGCACCGGATGCGGGCTGCGCCGCCGCCCCGGCGACCACACCGAGCTGCGCCTGACCGCGGCCGCCGGGGTGAGCGACCGCGGCCTGCGCCACGAACGCAACGCGGACGCGATGGCTGTGCGCAGCGCGGACGCCCCAGGCGCGGGAGCCCTGCCCGCCGGCCCGGTGACCGCCGCCGTCGTCTGCGACGGGGTGTCCTCCTCGCCGCGGCCCGACTCCGCCGCTGCGGCCGCGGCCGAATCCGGAGCGGCGGTGCTCGCCACGTCCCTGGAGAGCGGACAGGGCACCGCGGAATCCCTCAGCGCGGCCCTGCGCCGGGCGGCCGGCGCCGTCGCCGTACTCGCCGAATCCCCCGTCCGGGCCCCCGCCTGCACCTTCGTGGGTGCGGCGGTGCCCGCAGCGGGAGGGCCGCTGGCCGTGGCCTGGGTCGGCGACAGCCGCGCGTACTGGATCGGCCACGGCCGCCCCGCCGCACCCTCGGCCCTGCTCACCCGCGACGACTCCTGGAGCGAAGCCATGGTCGCGATGAACGTCCTCGACCCGCAGGAGGCGGCGGCCGCGCCGCAGGCCCACGCCCTGACGGCGTGGCTGGGCGCCGACTACGGCGGCGCCGCCGGGCGGGTCGCCGCATTCGACCCGGGCGGCGCGGGCAGGCTGCTGCTGTGCAGCGACGGCGTGTGGAACCACCTGCCCGAGCCCGCCGGCCTGGCCGGGCTCGTGCGCGGCGCCGGAGCGGACCCGCTCGCCGCGGCGCGCGCGTGCGTCCGCTACGCACTGGAGCGAGGCGGGCACGACAACTCCACGGCCGTCGTGATCGACGTGCCCGCACCCGCGACCGGCAAGGAGGCCCGATGACCGCGCAGCCGGGACCGGCACCGGGTGCCCCGCGGCCGGAGTTCGCCGTGCGGGTGCACGGGCCCCGGCGGATCCCGCCGGGCGGCGGCGACGTGCACGCGGTCGTGCGCATCGCCCGCACACCGCCCGCCCCGTCCGACGGGCCCGCAACCGCCGCCGACGTCGCGTTGCGGCTGTGGACGCCCCGCGGCACCCGAGTGGCGGCCCTGGTCCAGATCGCGCCCCGCGTCTGCGACATCACCGGCCGGCGCGGCCCGTGCGACCCGCGCACCGGCGCCTACCCCGCCGGTGCCTGGGCCGACGAGACCCGCACCTACCACCTGCACCTGCGGGTGCCGCCCGCGAAACCCGGACGCCGGATGCGGGCGGCGCGCCTGCGGGTGCTGGCCGCAGGTTCCGACCCGCATACCGCGGCCTGCGGCGACGTCCTCGCCGAGTGGACCCGCGAGGGCGACGCGGCCCTCGTCCCCGCACCGGCTGCCGGCGCCGCCGGCGACGGGCCGACCCGCGCAGCGCCGTACGCGCTGCACACATCCCCGGAGACCGACACCGCCACCGTGCGACTGGGGCGCGCGGTGGCGCCCGCACACGCCCGCACCGGTACCGCCGCCGAGGAGTCGACCGGCGCCGCCGGCGCGGGAGCCGACACGGCGCCGGGCACGGTGCGGCTGCGGCCGCCGGCCGATGCGACCGCCGGCGCGGCGCCGCAGAACCGGATCACGACCGAGCGCACACGCGCGGGAGACCGCGAAACGGGGGCCGTGTGAGAGGAAGAAGGGGCCGATCATGCCGACGTGTCCGGCCGGACACCCCTCGTCCGCCCGCGCCCGCTGCGCCGTGTGCGGACTGCCGACCGCCCAGCCGCCGCCGACCGTTCCGGGCGCCGGCGCGCCCGAGGAGACCTGCCCCGACTGCGCCGCCGTGCGCGACGGCCGCTTCTGCGAGGAGTGCGGCCACGACTTCGCCGCCGCCGACCGCACCGAGGCGTCGCCGCTGCCGCTGACACCGCCGCCCGCCCCCCGCTCCGCCGACCACGACGGCACCACCGTGCTCGGCACGGCCCCCGACGCGCCGCGGCCCGGCGCTGTACCGGAGCCCGCGCACCCCACCTGGTGGGCGATCGTCTGCGCCGACCCCGCCTACTACCGTGCCATGGCCGACCGCAGCGTGCTCGACCCCGCATCCGTCGAGTTCCCCGCGCACGCGCCGCAGCGCCGCATGCCGCTGAACCGCGCCCGCATCCGCATCGGGCGGCGCAGCCTCAGGACGGGCATCCACCCCGAGATCGATCTGGCCGGGCCGCCCGAGGACCCCGCCGTCTCCCACACGCACGCCGTACTCATCGCCCGCCCCGGCGGGGGATGGGCGCTGATCGACGAAGGCTCGACGAACGGGACCACCCTCAACGGGACCGCCGATGCGGTCCCCGCCAACACGGAGGTGCCGCTGAATGAGGCCGACCGCATCTATGTCGGCGCCTGGACCGTCATCGCCCTGCACCGCCAGCGGGGCTGAGGCCGCGTGGTGAAAGGCAGCACCGAGGCTCCCGAGATCGCCGACCGCCTGGCTATGCGCGCCGCGGACCGGGCGCGCCCCCGCACGCGCCTGCCGGCGTGGGTGGGACGTCCCGGCACCCGCGGCCGCGTGTGGCTGCTCACTGTGCTGTGCCTGGTGCTCATCGGCGTGCTGTTCGCCGTCACCGGATCGGCGATCGCGCGCAGCCGCGACGGTCTGGACGTCATCGGCCGCGACGAAGGACCCAAGGTGGTGGCCACCGCCGACCTGTACTTCGCCCTCAGCGACATGGACGCCCAGATGGCCAACGTGCTGCTGATGGGATCCGACCGCTCCCTGGGCGACGGCCGCGAAGCCGCCGTGGACCGCTACGAGCAGCGCCGCTCCGACGCCACCGACGCGCTCCTGCACGCCGCCCAGCTGGCCGAGGGCGACACGACCGACGAGGAGAACGTCCGCGCCGTCATGGAGGACATGACCCGCTACGAGAACCTCGTGTCCCAGGCGCGGCTGCTCAGCGACGAGGCCGGACGGCCCGCCGGATCGCAGCCCGAGGAGGTGGTGCGGCTCTACCAGCGGGCCGGCGAGCTGATGCGCCGCGACCTGCTGCCCAAGGCCTACAACCTCACCCTCGACAGCGGCGCCACCGTGCGCAGCACCTACCAGGAGAACAGCTCGGCCGCGTCGGTGCGCATGGCGCTGGTCGCGGGGGCGGCCACGGCACTGGTCGCGGCGCTCCTCGCCCTCCAGCGCTTCCTGCGCACCCGCTTCCGCCGCCGCTACAACATCCCGCTGGCCGCGGCCACCATCGGTGTGCTCGTCCTGGGGCTGGGGGCGGTCGGGATGCTGGAGCAGCAGGCCGCCCTGCTGCGCTCCGCCAAAGCCGACGGGCTCGACTCGGTGCTGGCGCTCTCGCGCGCACGCGCGATCAGCACCGGGATGAACGCCGACCAGAGCCGGTGGCTGATGAACCCCGGACGCGCCGACATCTACGAGCAGAACTTCCTGGAGGACGCGCAGATGGTGGTGTTCCTGGTGCCCGACGGCGACGCCCCGCCCGGCGACTTGGAGGGCTACACCGCCGAGGTCGGCGAGGCCGTGCCCGACCACACCGACTACCCCGGGCAGTTGATCGGTCTGCTCGGAGAGGAGGTCCGGGCCGGGGGCGTCGAAGGCCGCGAACAGGTCCAGCGGCGCACCCTGCGCGACTACAGCGCCTACCTGGACGCCGACCAGCGGATGCGCGACCTGGCCGAGGAGGAGGGCGCCGCCGCGGCCATCGACGCCCGCATGGGCGGCGGGGACTCCGTCGCGGATCGTTTCGACCGCTATGAGCGGTCGCTCGTGCAGCTGACGTCGCTGCACATCAACACCTTCGACACCGCCGTCGCCGACGCCCGCGCCGGGCTGCGCGGCTGGGACGCGATCCTGCCGGGCGCATGCCTGGCGTTCGCGGCTCTGGTGGTGCTGGGCGTGCGGCCCCGGCTGGCCGAGTACCGCTGACGGGGCGGCCGGCGGCGCACGGCGGCACGGACGGTGCGGGACGGGGAACCGAGGCGGACCGGAGGCGGACGGGGACCGGAGAGGACCGGAACGGGAGGCGAGAGCCGATGAGACTGCGCCGGCTGCTTACCGCGGTCGCCGCCGCGCTGGTGCTGACCGCGGCGGGATCGTGCACCGACGCGGTGGGCGGGGCCGCCTCGGTGGCCGGGGCCGAGATGCTGCGCATCGGCGTCAAGCCCGACCAGCCCGGGTTGTCGCTGCGCGCCGAGGACGGCACGTTCGAGGGGTTCGATGTGGACGTGGCCCACTACATCGCGGCCGAGCTGGGTGTGGAACGCGCCGACGTGGAGTTCGTCGGAGTGACGTCGCACGAGCGCGAACAGGTGCTGGTCAGCGGCGAGGTCGACCTGGTGCTGGCGACTTATTCTATTACTCAGCTGCGCAAGACCCGCGTCGCGTTCGGCGGCCCCTATTACGTCGCCCACCAGGACATCCTGGTGCAGGCCGGCGACACGTCCGTGGCGGATGCGGCCGACCTGGAGGGCAAAGTGCTGTGCCAGGGAGCCGGGTCCAATTCCGCCAACCGCATCATCCGCGAGCGCGGCATCGACGCCGAGCGGGTCGAGCGCCCCGCCTACAGCGACTGCATCGACCTGCTCGCCGAGGGCGAGGTCGACGCGGTCTCCACCGACGACCTGATCCTGGCCGGCTACCTGGAAACCGCGCCGTCGTCGTTCAACCTCGTCAACGCGCCCTTCACGAACGAGAAGTACGGGGTCGGCGTCGCCAAGGAGGACGTCGCCGGCTGCGAGGCGGTCAACCGGGCCATCACCCGGATGTACCAGGACGGCACGGCGGCGTGGCTGCTGCGCAAATGGTTCGGCGACAGCGGCCTGGACATCAACACCAGCGTCCCCCAGTTCGAGGGCTGCACCTGACACGGAACACCCCGGCCCGCTCCGGGACCCCGGGTACACCCGGGCGCCGGACGCGCGCCGCCCGTCCGAACCGCTGCGCGCCGCCCGCCCGGATCCGCGCGTGGATCGGCACGCGGACCGAGGACCGGCGAACATATCCGTACAATCTGCGGACTGCCGCCGTATGAAGGAGTGAGCCCCGGACATCGGGGGAGAGATCCGCGGTGGGTCGGCGCGGTGCCCGCCGCCGAGCCGGCGGCGGCAGCGGCGGAACGCTCAGGCGGTCGGGGGCGTCGACGGGAGTGGACCGCGGTGGAAGGAGTGGAGCACAGTGACGATCGTGGAGTTCCTCAGCGCGCGCTTGGCGGAGGACGAACAGGCGGCGCACGCCGCCTCACCGGGGACCGGCGGCCCCGAGCGCATCCGCGCCGACGTCGCCGCCAAGCGCGGCATCGTCGAGCACTACACCGCCGCCTACCGCGAATGCATGGACACGCTCGACAACGGTGCCCAGTCCGCCGCCGAGGAGGACGGGGCCTGGTCGGCGCTGCACGCCTGGCGCCGGGCGCTGGAGCACCTGGCGGCCGTCTACGCCGCCCACCCCGATTACGATCCGTCCTGGAAGAGCTGAGTGCCCGAAGCGGCGCCGGGCCCGCCGGGGTCCGGCCAGCGCCAGCCCCACGCCCACAGCGCCACCCACAGCCCCGGCGCCACCAGCACCGCGCCGAACGACAGCAGGTAGAGCGGCTCCGCGGCGTCCAGACGCCCCTGCACCACGCCGCCGGCCACGAGCAGCACGCTGAACACCGCGGGCCACCGCGACGTCCGGGCGCGGACCGCGATCGCCGCCGCCGCTGCCGCCTGCACCCCGCCGACGGCCAGAATCGGCCACACCGGCGCGCCGCCGGCGATTCCGGCCACGAGCCCGGTCCCGGCCGGAGCGGCGGTGGCGGCGCCGCCCGCCGCCGACCGCACCAGCACGAACGCCACCTGCACGAGGACGGCCACCCGCAGCCACCACAGCGCAACCGGACGCCACGCGGCGCCCGCGGCCCGCAGCCGCGCCCGCGCCGCGTCGGGCGCCCGCTCAGCACCGGCGCCGATCGGCTCCGGCGCCCGGGGCAGCGGCGCCCGCTCCCCGACGGCGGACGGCGGCGCAGCGACGCGCGGGGCGGGTACGCGCGCGGGCGGCGGATCGGGTTCGCGGGGCGCCGACAGCGGGCCGCCGATCGGCGGCGCCGACCGGGCCGGCGATCCGGAGCGCGCCCACCGCAGCCCGGCGGCCGCAGCCGACGACAGCGCCGACGCCGCCGCTGCGGACGAGGCCGACAGCCCGCGCGCCGCGCGCCCGGCCGTTTCGGCTCCCATCAGCACCGCCTCCTGTGCCGTCGGCTGCATCGCGGCCGAGTCTGCCCGGTACCGGCCCCGCCCGTCGTCCTCCGGGAGGCGGTGCCGCGCCTACCGCACCGGGCGCAGACCCCGCACCGGGGCGTACTCCCGGTGACTAAGCCCGACCACCCGCGGGCCGCGCCCGCGCGGGTTCGCCCCGGTACACCTGCGGCCGCCGCCGGGACGACCGCTCTTCCGGCCGACTGTGGCACCGGTTACACGCCCGCGCCAGTCTCCGGACCGGCCGATCGCCGCATCGCCCGCAACCGCCCCGGTCGCCGACGGGACCCGGCCCTCACATGTCCAACGCCTCCACCGCCAGCACGTAGCCCTCGCTGTAGGTGGGGAACTGGAAGATGCCGTCGCGCAGCCGGTCGATCCCGATTCCCTCGCGCACCGCGAGTGCCGCCGTGTGGATCCACTCGCCCGCCAGCGGGGCGACCGCCCACGCCCCCAGCAGCCTGCGGCTCGCGCGGTCGGCGACCACGCCCGCACGGCCCCGGGGCGAGGTCGCGAACGTCCACGGCCGGGCCAGCCCCTCGGTCAGATCGACCTCCGCCGAAACCGGGTCGAAACCCCGGTCGCGCGCCTGCGCGGCCGTCAACCCCACGGCGGCGATCTCGGGATCGGCGAAGACGACGCGCGGAACGCCGGTGTAGGCGGCAGTGCGGTCGCCGCCGAGGATGTTGGCGGCCACGACGCCGCCCTGGTACTTGGCGACGTGGGTGAACAGCGCGACGCCGGTGACGTCGCCGATGGCCCACAATCCCGGCGCCGCCCGGCACCGCTCGTCGACCCGCAGGCCCGCGGGCCCGGCCTCCACCCCGACCCGGTCCAGCCCCAGGTCCTCCAGGCGGGGGGTGCGCCCGGTCGCCAGCAGCACCACGTCGCCGACCGCCTCGGACCCGTCCTCCAGCACCACCACGCTGTCGCCGCCCCGCCGGTAGGCGCGGTGCGGCACGACCCCGGTACGCACGTCGACGCCGTCGCCGCGCAGCGCCTCGGCCGCCAGTTCGCCCACGCGCGGCTCCTCGCGGCTCATCAGCCCGGGACCGCGCTGCAGCAGCGTCACCGAGCAGCCCATCCGGGCGAGGAACTGGCCCAGCTCCACCCCCACGGCGCTGCCGCCGACCACCACGGCGCGGCCGGGGATCTCCTCGACCGTGGTGGCCTGCCGGTTGGTCCAGACCTCGACCTCCTCCAAACCCGCGATCGGGGGCCGCGACGCCGACGACCCGGTCGCCACGACCACGTGGTCGGCCGTCAGCCGGTGCTCGTCCACCGCCACCGTCCACGGGTCCCGGCCGGCGAGGCGGGCGGTGCCCGTGAAGACGGCGGCGCCCTGGGACCGGTAGCCCTCCACCTGCGCGGAGTCGTCCAAATGCCGGATCATCGTGTCGCGGTAGGCGCGCATGCCGGCCCAGTCCGGCTGCGGCCCGTCCAGCCCCGCGGCACCGGCGGCGCCGGCCGCGGCCTCCAGCGGGCGCAGGAGCGTCTTGGAGGGGATACAGGCCCAGTAGCCGCACTCGCCGCCGATGAGTTCGCGCTCGACGACGGCGACGCGCTTCCCGGCCGCGAGGAGCCGCGACGCGGCGACCTCGCCGCCCGGACCCATGCCGATCACGGCCGCGTCGTAGTGCTCGTTGACCATAAGGACGCTTCCTCTCTTCGCGTGCCGCGCCGGTCGGGGCGCGACGGGCGCCGCCTCGGCCGGGACGGGCCCCTTCCGGTATGCCACGATCGATTGCGCCGGCGGGCCGCGGCGCGCCGCGCCGCCGCGTCCACTACCCGGATCCGACCCGGAACCGATCGGTGCAGCGGACGCCGGCCCGCCGGGATCCGCGCCGGAGCCGGGGCGCGGCACGGCGCGCAGCGGGGCGGGAAAGCGTGCATGATTTCCGGGTAGTGGTGTCCTCCGGCGGCGATCGTCCGGAGCGCCCGGCCGGCGGCGGCCCGCGGAGTACGACATCCGAACGGACAGGCGAGGAGCGAGACCGATGCCCGACACGACCGCGAACGAGCGCACGCGCCCGGACCGGCTTCCCGAATGGGCGGCGCTGGGCGAGCACCGCGCGAAGCTCGGGGATGCGCACCTGCGGGAGCTGTTCGCCGCCGATCCCGGACGCGGCGGCCGCTACACCGTGCAGGTCGGCGACCTGCACCTGGACTACTCCAAGCACCTGGTCACCGACGAGACCCTGGGGCTGCTGCGCGCCCTGGCCGGGGTCTGCGACGTCGAAGGCCTGCGTGAGGCCATGTTCCGCGGCGAACGGATCAACACCACCGAGGACCGCGCCGTCCTGCACACCGCGCTGCGCGCCCCGCGCGACGCGGTCGTCGAGGTCGACGGCGAGAACGTGGTGCCCGAGGTGCACCGGGTGCTGGACCGGATGGCGTCCTTCGCCGACCGGGTGCGTTCGGGCGCATGGCGCGGACACCGCGGCGACCCCATCACCGCCGTCGTCAACATCGGCATCGGCGGATCCGACCTCGGCCCGGCCATGGCCTACGAGGCGCTGCTGCCCTACACCGGCTCCGAAACCGAGGGCGAGGCGGGCGTCGAGGTCCGGTTCGTCTCCAACGTCGACGGCGCCGACCTGCACGAGAAGCTGCGCGGCCTCGACCCGGCGACCACCCTGTTCGTCGTCGCGTCCAAGACCTTCACCACGGTGGAGACCATCACCAATGCCACCTCGGCGCGGGCGTGGCTGCTGTCCGGGCTCGGCGGCGAGGCCGACGCCGTCGCGCGGCACTTCGTCGCGGTGTCCACCAACACCGCGAAGGTCGCCGAGTTCGGCATCGACACCGAGAACATGTTCGAGTTCTGGGACTGGGTGGGCGGCCGCTACTCGCTCGGCTCGGCGATCGGGCTGTCGCTGATGGTGGCGATCGGCCCCGAACGCTTCCGGGAGATGCTGGACGGGTTCCGGACCGTCGACGAGCACTTCCGCACCGCCCCGATCGAAGCCAACGCGCCGATGCTGATGGGACTGCTGGGGGTCTGGTACACCGGCTTCCACGACACCCGGTCGCACGCGGTGCTGCCCTACAGCCACTACCTCGCCCGGTTCCCCGACTACCTCCAGCAGCTGGAGATGGAGTCCAACGGCAAGTCGGTGGACCGCGCGGGCCGCCCGGTGACCTGGCCGACCGGCCCCGTCGTGTGGGGCACACCCGGCACCAACGGGCAGCACGCCTACTTCCAGCTGCTGCACCAGGGCACCGAACGGGTGCCGGCCGACCTGATCGGATTCGCGCGCCCGGTGCCCGGCATGTCCGCGGAGCTCGGTGCCCAGCACGACCTGCTGATGGCCAACATGTTCGCCCAGGGGCAGGCGCTGGCCTTCGGCAAAACCGCCGAGGAGGTCGCCGCCGAGGGTGTCGCGCCCGAGCAGGTGCCGCACCGCACCTTCGGCGGCAACCGGCCCACGACCACCGTCCTCGCGGACGAGCTCACGCCGTCGGTGCTGGGGCAGCTCATCGCGCTCTACGAGCACAAGGTGTTCGTGCAGGGCGCGGTGTGGGACATCGATTCCTTCGACCAGTGGGGCGTCGAACTGGGCAAGGCGCTGGCCAAGCGCATCGAGCCGGCCCTGACCGGAGGCGAGGCCGCGGAGGGGATGGACTCCTCCACGGCGGCGCTGGTGAGCCGGTACCGGTCGCTGAACGGGTGACCGGGTCCGCCGGCCCGGCGCCGCGGCCGGGCCGGCGGCAGCGACGATGGCCCCTGGGGCCGGCCCCCGGCCCCAGGGGACCGGCCCCGGCCCCGGAGGCCGGTGAACACCCCGTGAAAGGAGCCGCGTGGGAGGACTGCTGCTGATCCGCCACGGCCGCACCGAGTGGAGCGTCGCGCGCCGGCACACCGGACGCACCGACGTGCCGCTGACCGCCGAGGGCGAAGAGCAGGCGCGCGCCCTGCGGCCGCTGCTGTCGTCCTATCGGCTGTCGCGGGTGCTGACCAGCCCGCTCCAGCGGGCGAGCCGCACCGCCGAGCTGGCGGGGCTGCCCGGGGCCGAGACCGACCCCGACCTGGTGGAGTGGGACTACGGCGGCTACGAGGGCATCACCACAGCGCAGGTCCGGAACGAGCGGCCGGGCTGGTACATCTGGCGCGACGGCGTGGTGCCCGGAGACGCCGACCACCCCGGCGAGACCGTCGCCGGCGTCGGCGCCCGCGCCGACCGGGTGCTGGAGCGGCTTCGGCCCCTCGTGGACGATCCGGACTCCGCCGACGCCGCGCTGGTCGCCCACGGCCACTTCCTGCGCGTCCTCACGGCCCGGCGCCTGGGTCTGCCGCCGGAGTGCGGTTCCCTGTTCCGCCTGGAGACGGCCGCGACGGCCCGCCTGGGCCTGGAGCACGGCCGCCCGGTGCTGACCGACTGGAACACCCGGCCCGGCGACCCCCCGCCCATAGCGTCGATCTTGTAGCTAACGTCACGGGAAACCGGTTTCACTCTCCGTAGCTACAAGATCGACGCGGTTCGGCGGAGGCTCAGCGCGGCTCGGCGCCGCCGGGACCGGTGCTCGCGCCGGTCGGCTCCTCGTCCGCGCCGCTCCAGGGCAGCCAGACGCGCAGCCGGAACCCGCCCGCGCCGTCGGGGCCGTGGGTGATCCGCCCGCCGGCGAGCGCGACGCGTTCGGCGAGCCCGAGAAGCCCTCGGCCGCCCCCGCCGTCCGGTTCGTCTCGTTCGTCCGGTCCGCCCCCGTAGCCGCCGCCGGTACCCGGCGCGGTGTTGGCGACCTCCGCCGACAGCCCTTCCCCGCACGCGCCCCGCAGAACGACACGCACCCGCGCGTCCGGCGCGTGCCGACGGGCATTGGTCAGCCCTTCCTGCACGACCCGGTAGGCCGTGCGGCCCGCGGTTTCGGGCGGTCGGCCCGATACCCCGTCGTCCAGTTCGACGCCCATCCCCGCCGCCGCCGACTCCGCGACCAGCCCGCGCACGTCGGCCAGTTTCGGCTGCGGAAGCTCGCCCACCGGGGCGCGCAGCACGCCGACGGCCTCGCGCAGGTCCTGCAGCGCCCGATGGGAGCTCTCCCGGATCACCGCCGCCGCGCGGGCGACCTCCGCCGCCGGCGCGTCCGGGCGGTACTCCAGGGCGCCGGCGTGCACGCTCAGCAGCGACAGCCGGTGCCCGAGCACATCGTGCATCTCGCGGGCGATCTGCTCGCGCGCGTGCAGCTGCGCCTGCTCCGCGCGCAGCTGCGCCTCGGACTCGGCACGCACCGCCCGCTCGTGCAGCGACAGCACGAGCCGGCGCCGGTGCCGGATCACCGCGCCCCAGCCCAGTACCGCGACGACCGTCACGGCCGTGAACGCGACGATCCACTCCAGCTCACCGGGGTCGGCCTGCCGGTCCGGGGGAGCGATCCCGGTGAACACCGCGAAGTAGCCGATCTGCCCGGCCACCGCGGCGGCGCCGCACAGTGCGGCGGTGCGCGCGGACCGGTGCACGGCGACGGTGAACAGGGCGACGAGTTGGGCGCCGTCGGCGAGCGCGGCATACGCCGACAGCGGGATCAGCGCCAGCGCCAGACCGACCGGCCAGCGCCTGCGAACCCAGACCGCGGCGCACGCGGCCGCGCAGACGGCCTGTTCGCGCAGCAGAGCCGTCTCGGTGACGTCCGGATCCTCCGCCAGCGCGACCGCCCACGCCAGCCCGTAGAGCACCGCCGCCAGGAACAGGCCGGTGTCGGCGGCCCACTCCCGTGGCCCGCGCCTGATCCCGGAGCCGACGGGCTCCGCACTCGGACTGCCCGGTTCTGTGCGCTCCATGCCCTGAACCTAACCCGCCGGTCCGGTCCCTCCGGGCGGCCGGTGGGCAGGAGCCGACCGGCGTCGGCGGGGCCGATACCTTCGGCTGACAGCGGCCCGCCCGAACGCGACCGACGTCGCCCGGTCCGATACCGGCGGCCGATGCGCCGCACCGCGCGGGCGCTCTAGCGTCGAGGCATGACACGGATCGCCCTGACTGCCCGGATCGCGGGCCTGGTCGCCGGGTCGGTGCTGATCCTCCAGGCCGCCGCCGGACTCGCCGACGTGTCGGGGACGGGCATAGGCGAGGCGGCCGGGCGGCTGTCGGCCGTCGCACGGATTCCCGGGCTGGACGGCTACACGGTCTTCGTCGACGCGTCGCTGCTGGTCGCCGGGATCGCGGTGGCCACCGCCGCGGTGCGCCTGGCAGGCCGATCGGGGGCCGGTCCGCAGAGGAGTTCGGGAATCGCTGGAGCTGAGGAGGGAGCCGCTATGGAACCGGAGGCGCCGAACCCCGGCGGAGCCACGGTCGTCGCGCCGGGAACGGGCGTACGCGTCCTCATGTGGGGCGGGTTCCCGCTGGCCGGGGCCGGGCTCGGCGCATTGCTGCGCAGCCTGGTCGACTGGCTCGCGACATGGCCGTGGGTGCCGATGGAAGGGCCGGTCCGATTGATCTCCGCGCTGCCCGACCTGCCTACCCGTATCGGCGGCGCCGCGGTGGGGCTCGTGGCCGGACTCGCAGTGGCGTTCATCGGCGAAGGCGAGTCGGCCACGGTGACCGTCGACGACGACACGGCCACCATCGACCGCGGCGGCCGGCGGACCGCTTTCGCGCGGACGCAGGTCCGCGCCGTCTTCATGGACGGAACACGGCTGGTGGCCTTGGGTCACGACACCGAGGAGGTCGCCGGTCGGCCCGCCGACCTGGACGGGCGCCGGCTGGCCGCGGCGTTTCGCGCGCACGGCTACCCGTGGCACGACGGCGGCGATCCGCACGCGGCCGAGTACCGGCGCTGGGTCGAGGGGCACCGCGAGCTCTCCGCCGGCGCCCACGCGCTGCTGGCGGCGCGGGAGCGGGCGCTGCGCAAGGACGGTTCCGACGCCGACGCCGACGCCGAGGAGCTGCGCGCGCAGCTGGCCGACCTGGGGGTGGTCGTGCGCGACGAACGCACGAAGCAGTACTGGCGCGCGGTCCCGCTGCGGGGAGGGGCGGACGGGACCGGGCGGGGATGATCCCGCCCGGTCAGGGGGCGTCGCCGCCCCTCACCCCCGGCGCGGCAGGTAGGGGCCGGGGTGGCGGAGCGTGGCGACGACGCCGCGGGTGACCGCCTCCTTCAGCGCGGCCGAGGAACGGCCCGTGAGAGCGGCGCGCACGGGGGTGTCGTCGGCGCGCACGAACTGGGTGACGCCGTCTCGTCGGCCCAGGCTGATACTGACCGCGTTGTAGCGCAGCCGCACCCGCCGCGGTGCGTGCCCGCGTGCGAGAGCGGCGGCCACGTCACCGGCCCCCTGCCCCATCGGCAGCCCCGTCTGGCAGGTCATCCGCGAAACGCCGCCCGGCGTCTCCGCCGCTGCCGCGTCGCCGGCTCCGACGACCTCGGGATGGGAGACGGACCGGACGGACGCGTCGACGAGCAGGCGCCCGTCGCCGTCCACGGCCAACCCCGCGTCGGCGGCCAGGGAGTGGACCCGGAAACCGGCGGTCCACACCAGCGTGTCGAAGCCGATCGGGGCGGCGTCCTCGATCAGCAGCCGGCCGTCCTCGACGGCGCTGACAGCGGTGTGCTCGCGTACCGCCACCCCCAGCTTCTCCAGCGAGCGGTGCAGGTGGCGCCGCGGGCGCGGCTGCAGCCAGTCGCCGACCGGCCGGGCGGACACGAGCTCGACGCGCGCCCGCGGGTAGGTTTCGGCCAGCTCGCCGGCCGTCTCCAGACCGGTCAGTCCGCCGCCGGCCACGACGATGCGGTGGTGCTCGGGGCCGTTCCCGGCCGTGCCCGCGGGCGGGAGCCGGTCGGGCTCGCCGCCACTGGCGGCGGGCGCCCCGCCGGCGCCCCGGGAGACGGGTTCGGGGCGAGGCGCCGGGGCCTCGCCGCCGAGGCGGGCGGCGAGGCGGTCGCGCAGCCGGGCCGCCCGGTCGGCGTCGGCCACGGCGAACGCGTGCTCGGCCACGCCGGGTACGCCATGGGTGTCCCAGGAGCTGCCCAGCGCGTAGACGAGCGTGTCGTAGTGCAGTCGTCCGTTCGCGGGTTCCCCGTCCCGCCGGTCGGCCAGGTACACGGTGCGCGAGTCCGGGTCGATGCCCGTCACGCGCGCTGTGACCGTTTCGACTCGGGTTCCCCGGAGGAGGTCGGGGATGCGGATGTCGGCGAGCTCCTGGCCGGCGGCGACCTGGTGGAGCCGGGTGCGTTCCACGAAGGCCTCGGTGGCGTTGACGAGGGTGACCTGCGCTCGGGTGGTGCGCAGTTGCCGTGCGGCGCGCTTCGCGGCCGCCAGGCCGGCGAAGCCCGCTCCCAGGACGACGACGCGGTGGTGTGCCATGGTTCCTGCCCTTCCGTGTTCCTGCGGTGGTCCTCGGAAGTTGAACCGGTGGCGAGCGCGCCGTGTGACAGTCGGATCGGTGACCCGTGTCACACGCTCCGGTGCGGGGCGGGGTCAGTCCGCCGGGGCTCCGTCCGCGTCACCGTGTGCGCCGGTGCCGGTCTGGCTCGCGAAGTACGCCAGTTTCCCGGGATTCAGCACGGCGCGCACCGCCGCGACGCGGCCGCCGGAGTCGGCCTCCAGCCACACGACACCGATGAGTTCGCCGCCGATCCGCAGCACCCCCGCGGATTCGCCGTTGACTTCGGCGGCTTCGGCCCGGAGCCCCTCCGCTTCGGGAAGGGCGGCGACAGCGGCCAGGTACCGCGCCACCTTCGCGCGCCCGGAGATCGGGCGGCGCGCCGCCCGGGTCGCGCCGCCGCCGTCGGACCAGGCGACGGCGTCCTCGGCGAGCATCCGCTCCAGCGCCCGCACGTCGCCCTGGACGGTCGCCGCGAAGAACCGTTCGACGATCCGGCGCTGCTGCGCCGTGTCGGCGGCGAAGCGCCGCCGGGGCGCGTTCACGTGCTCGCGTGCGCGCCGCAGCAGCTGCCGCGAATGGTCCTCGCCGACGTCGAGCAGGTCGGCGATCTCGCGGTGGGTGTGGCCGAAGGCCTCCCGCAGCACGAAGACGGCGCGTTCGGGCGGGGTGAGCCGTTCGAGCACGACCAGCACGCCCACCGACACCGAGTCGCGCTGTTCGGCGGTCTCCAGCGGGCCCAGCGCGCCGTCGTCGATCAGCACGGGCTCGGGCAGCCACGGGCCGATGTAGCTCTCGCGGGTCGCTTGTGCCGATGTGAGCCGATTCAGGCAGAGGTTCGTGACGACCTTGGTCAGCCAGGCCGCGGGTACCCGGACGGCGGCGGTGTCGGCGGCGTTCCAGCGCAGGTACGCGTCCTGCACGGCGTCCTCGGCCTCGGCCGCGGAGCCGAGCATCCGGTAGGCCAGCCCCAGCATCCGGGGGCGCTGCTCGTCGAACAGCGCCGCTTTGGCCGCATCCGCCTCGGGAACCGCCACAGGAGCCGGCGCCGGATCCGCCTCCGGTGACCGTTCAGGGGCCGCGGGGGTGTCGCCGGTGTGCTCGGGCCGGGCGGTGCCGGAACCGGGCCGCCCGGCATCACCCGCCGGCGCCGGCGCAGCGGGCCGCGGGTCGTGATCGGGGCGCGATGGGGCCACACGTCGATGCTAATCCCGCCGGATCCGCCCGGCCGGCCGCCCTGCGGGAACGGGGCCGCCGCGTCGGCGGTTCCTCACGGGCGCAGGCGGCCGACGAGCGGAACGAAGCGGCCGGTGCGTGCGGCGTAGTCGCGGTAGGCGCCGCCGTGGGTGTCCAGCAGGTAGGGCTCTTCGACCAGGCGGACCTGGATCTGTACCGCGGCGACCGCGAGGACGAGCCCGAGCGCCGCGACGGGGTTGGGGACCAGGAGCAGCATGCCGGCGAAGACCGCCGCGACGATGCTGAAGATCGCGTTGCGCACGAGGCGGAACGGGCCGTCGGTCACGAGGTCGGTGTGCTCGCCGCTGTCGACGCCCACGCGCCAGGACGAGCGCATCGAGCCCTGGGCGAGGGGGACGGCGGCCAGAGCGAGGGTGAGGATCGCGATTCCGGCGGCGGACGCGGCGCCGGAATCGAACAGGGCGGGCATGCCCAGCAGGGCGGCGACGGGCGCGGCGAATCCGGCTACGAGCGCGGCGGCGAAGGCGGCTTTCCCCCACCACTGGACGCTGCCGGGGGCGGCGTCCATGCGCAGTCCGGAGTCGCCGGTCCGGCGGCGGTGGCGCCACGACTGCACCCCGAAGGCGATCACGAGGAGGGCGGTGAAGTACGCCAGTGCGATCCAGGCCACGGGTTCCGTCCTTTGAAGATACATGATGTCGTGTATTCAAAGAATAGTGAATCATGGAGAGGGCGGAACGGCAACAGTTCCGGCGCCGGATTCGGGTCGGCGCTCCGGTGGCCGGGCGGGGATGGCGGCCCGTGGCCGGATCCGGCCACGGGCCGTCCGCCCGCCGTCGCGCGTGGCGCCGGAAACGGTCAGTCGTGCGGGCCGGGTGTCACCGGCGACAGGCTGGTGCCCTCGATCTCGGTGTCGGCGCAGACGTAGATGCCCGGCCCCATGCCCGCGCGCCCGCCTTCACCGTCCGGGCCGACGAAGTACTCGATTCCGTAGACCTCGGTCGGTTCGCACTCCTGGGGATCGTGGTTGCGGGCGCGGTGGTGGTACATGGTGAACTCGGCGGATTCGCCCTCGTCGAGCACGAACGGTTCGCCCGGTTCGCCGCGTTGGACCGCCCAGGAACCGACCTGCTCGCCGTCGACATCGATCCAGCGCACATCCACCGAACCGGGCATCAGGCACGCGCCGCTGCCGTCGAATATGTGCAGCAGCGCGAGCTCGAAGGCGATGGTGCCGGCGGCGCCGTGACGGCCGTTCTCGATGACTTTGACGTGGTGGCTTTCGCATGCCGGCACCGATTCGGCGGACGCGTATCCGCCGGGGTCCGCCGCGGCGAGCGGCGCGCCCGCCACCAGGGCGGGCAGGGCGGCCCCCGCTACGGCGGCGGTGCGCAGGCCGGCGGTGCGGCGGGAGGCGGCGGTGAACACGGACATGGTTCCTCCTTCGTGGATCCCCGCGGGGACGACTCGGTCGTCACCCAGTGTGAGGAACCGGCGGAGGGTCGGGGTTCGGTGAACCGCCCGTGTGGAGATGGCATGGATCGGACATTGCCGCAGATAAACCCGGATGTCGAGGGAGTCTTCCGAGGTGTGTGCGGGATCGGGGTTTTTACCGTACGTGTTCGGTTCCGAGTCAGCGGTGGGCGGACGCGCTCCGTCACGTTCCCAGCAGCGGAAGCTGCTCGCCGTATCCAGAAGGCGGGCCGCTCCGCCCCGCCGGCGGATCCTCCGGGGCAGCGGGGCGGTGGCGGGTCCCGCCGCCGCTGCCTCCGTCCCCGGGCGGCTGCGCAAGGCCGTGGCGGCGGGCGGCGTCGCGGACCCGCGCACCGATCAGGTCGCGGTAGTCCCGGGGGGCGTAGGCGCCGCGCCCGTACAGCTCGCGGTACGTCGGCACCAGGTGCGGATACTCGCGGGCCAGCCACTGCAGGTACCACTCCCGCGCGCCGGGGCGCAGGTGCAGCACGATCGGGGTGAGGCTCGTCGCGCCGGACTCGGCGATCGCGGCGACGGTGGCCTCGATCCGCTCGGCGGAGTCGGTCAGCCCCGGCAGGATCGGTGCCATCAGCACCGAGCAGTTCAACCCGCGATCGGCGCAGCGGCGGACGACGTCCAGCCGGGAGGCCGGGCGCGGCGTTCCGGGCTCGACCGAACGCCACACCCGGTCGTCGAGAGAGCCCACCGATACCGCCAGCCCGACGTCGGTGACCCGGGAGGCCTGTTCGAGGAGGTCGAGGTCGCGCAGGATCAGCCGGCCCTTGGTGAGGACGGAGAACGGGTTGGCGAAGTCGCGCAGAGCCGCGATGATCTCCGGCATCAGCCGGTACCGGCCCTCGGCCCGCTGGTACGGGTCGGTGTTGGTGCCCATCGCGATCGGTTCGCCCGACCACCGCGGATTCGCCAGCTCGCGCCGCAGCAGTTCGCCGGCGTTGACCTTGACCATGATCGTGGAATCGAAGTCGTGCCCGGAATCGAGGTCGAGGTACTCGTGGGTGCGCCGGGCGAAGCAGTTGTGGCTCACCACGCCGTTCGCGAGGAAGTCGCCGGTGCCGGTCGTGATGTCGTACAGGGTTCGGACCTCGCCGGTGTCCTCGATCGACACCACGCCGAGCGGGGTGTCCGGGTTCAGCGCGACGCCGTCGAGATCGCCGGGAGCGTCCGCGGACCCGCCGGGCCCCAGCAGCCCGGCGCCTTCGGCGAGATGCGGGCGCCGCCGGTGGCCGGACACGGCACCGGTGACGTGCTTCCAGCCGTGGACGGTGAGGAAGCGGTGGTCGCCACTGGCGACGAGGACCGTTCCGTCCGCCAGCGTGATGCGGTACGCGCGCTTCTCCGTCGTCCAATGCGCCAGCACCGTCGTCGGCGTGTAACGCCGGTGGTCGCCGGCGCTCCGTGTTCCGTAGATCCGATCGCCGACCCGGATGCCGGCCAGGGGCGCGGTCCGGCCGTCGGCCATGAGGATCGGGGTGTCGCCGGACAGGCAGTACACGCAGGCATGGCTGCACCCCCGGTACGGGTTGACGGTCCAGCGGAACGGAACGGCGGCTTCGCCGGGCACGCGGTTGACGATCGAGCGGGCCCGGATCTCCACTGCCACGGCGTCGCCGCCCTCACCGCCGAGTACCGGCCCCGGTCCGGGCTCGCTCAATCCGGCCCGCCCCGTGCCGCGCTCCGAGCCGGGCCCGGGTGCGACGTCGGCGCGGTCGAACAACGCGGGGTCGTCGTTCCGGTCACGCAAGGATTCCCAACGCATGCCTTCTATGCGAACACACGTTCGAACGGGTGTCCAGTCGTGGCCCGTGCCGGGCGGCCCGGTGACCAGGAGCGCGAGCGGCGCCGGTCAGTCCCGGTCCGGTGCGGGAAGCACGCGGTAGAGTCGGTCGTCGGGGACCGGGCGGCGCTTCCACTCGCGCGGGTAGCCCACCGACACTTCCTGGAACCGCACCCCGTCGTGGTGGGTGACCCGCGGGATGTGCAGATGGCCGTAGACGACCGCGGCGGCGTCGTACTTCGTGTGCCAGTCCGCGGTGTGCACAGTGCCGCACCACTGGGCGAACTCGGGGTAGTACAGGACGTCGGTGGGATCGCGCACCAGGGGATAGTGGTCGACCAGGACCGTCGGCCCGCCGACCTCGGCGAGCCGGCGCTCGCTGTACTCCAGGCGCGCCCGGCACCACGCGTCGAGACTGGGGTAGGGATCGGGGTGCAGCATGAACTCGTCGGTGCACACCACGCCCGTGCTGTGGGCGTATGCCAGGCCTTCCTCCTTCGTGGAGGTGCCGGGAGGGCGGAAGGTGTAGTCGTAGAGAGTGAACAGCGGCACGACCGTGACCGGGCCGCCTGCGCCCCGCCATACGGGGTACGGGTCCTCGGGGGTGTGCACCCCCAGGTCCCGGCAGATGTCCACCAGCTGCTCATAGCGGTGGACGCCGCGCAACTGGCGGGGGTCGCGCGGGGTCGTCCACAGCTCGTGGTTGCCGGGGACCCACACCACTTCGGCGAAGCGTCCGCGCAGCAGGCCCAGCGCCCACTCGACGTCGGAGGGCAGTTCGCCGACGTCGCCGGCCACGATCAGCCAGTCCCCGGAGGTGCCGGGGTGCAGCCCTTCCAGCACCTCGCGGTTGCCGCTATGGGACACGTGCAGGTCGCTGATCGCCAGCAGGTGCGGTTCGAGGGCGCCGGCGTGCGCGGCGCCGCCGGCGGTGTCGTGTTCGGGCATCGGCCCTCGGCCCTCCCAGGTCCGGATCGGCTGCCGTCGTCGCAACAGTCTCGGACACCCGCCGTCGGCGCGCGAATCCGGCCCCGCACGAGCCGCGAAGCACGACCGGAAGGGGCTGCGGGGCCCGCCCGGCGGTGCGGGGCGCGTGTTCGGCCGGGCCGCAGCGGGTGCGGCGGATCCCGCCGCCGTGGAGACCGCCGGGTGCCCGCCCGCCGTGTCCGACCGGACCCCCGGCGGGCTCGGGCGTTCGCCCCTCCGCCCCGCGCGGAGGCGCACACGGCCCCCGCCGCACCGCCGGAGGGACGTGCGCAGGCCGGATCCGCGAGCCCGGCGACGCAGCGAAGGGAGCGCGTCCGATGACCCGGTACACGCCCGCCGCCGTCCCCGGGGACCTCGCCGGCGATCTGCTGCTGCACTGGTCCGCGCGCATCGAGGGCCGTCAGCGGCTGGTGCCCGACGGCTGCGTCGACCTGCTGTGGACCGAGGGCGGGCGGGTCGTGGTGTGCGGACCGGAGACCACCGGATGGACGTTCTCCCTCGGGGGCGGCGCGGTGGCGGCGGGCGTCCGGTTCCGGCCGGGGCGCGCCGGACCGCTGCTGGGGATGGACACCGCCGACGCCCGCGAGCGGCGCGTGCCCATCGAGGACGTGCTGGGTTCGGGGGAGCGGCGCAGGCTGCTCGAACGCCTCGGCGGCGCCCGCACGGACACCGAACGCGTGGCCGTGCTCGAAGACCTGGTGCGCCGCCGGCAGCGCGGCGCACCGCCCGCCGACCCGGTGGCCGCGGCGGTCGTCGGCATGCTTTCCGCCGACCCCGCGACCCCCGTCGCTGTGCTCGCCGCCGAAACCGGGCTCAGCGAGCGCCAGCTGCACCGGCGCTGCACGTCCGCGTTCGGCTACGGGCCCGCCCTGCTGCGCCGCATTCTCCGCCTCCAGCGGTTCCTGCGCCTGGCACGCCGCCCGGCGGCCCCCGCCGACCTGGCGGGCTTGGCGCACGACGCCGGATTCACCGACCAGTCGCACCTGCACCGCGAGTGCCGCGACCTCGGCGGCGCCGGTCCGCACGAGCTCACCGGCCGCCCCGCCGCGCGGGGCGGCGGGCACGGCGGTTCCGGCCCGCCCGGTGCGTTGGGTGCCGGTGCCGGGCCGGCGCTCGTGTCCGATCCGTACATGACCGCGCGCGGGGTCGCGGGAGAGAATCGGGGGTATGGACACATCGAATCGGGATACCGCACAGGTCGCCGAGCGCTATCGCAAGCTGGCCGCTGAGTTCACCCGGCGGGTGGAGGGCGTGCCCGCAGGAGGGTGGGAGGCGCCCACGCCGTGCGCGGAGTGGAACGCCCGCGATCTGCTGCGCCACATGATCGGCAACCATACGCGCATGCCGAGCCAGGTCGGCATCGACATCGAGGCGTCGCAGTCGCCCGACGAGGACCCGGTGGCGGCGTGGCACGAGGTACGCGCGGCCATGGAGGAGATCCTGGACGACCCCGAGCAGGCGTCCAGGGAGTACGACGGCTACTTCGGCCGCCTCAGCGTCGCTTCGACCGTCGACGACTTCCTCGGTTTCGACCTGGTCGTGCACTCCTGGGACCTCGCCCGGGCCACCGGGCAGGACGAGACGCTGCCCGCCGACGAGCTGCCCCGCATCCGGGAGATGGCGCACGGGCTGGGGGACAGCCTCCGGATGGAGGGGGTCTGCGGCGCCGAGGTCACCGTGGACGCCTCCGCGTCCGAGCAGGACCGGCTGATGGCCTTCCTGGGCCGCCGGCCCTGACACGCGGCGGGGCCCGGAACGCAGCCGCGCGGGACGGCCGGTGGCGCGAGGCGGAGGACGGCCGCCTCAGCCCCCGGCCGCGCCCGCCGGGCCGTCGTCGGCTTCGAGGGTGCGCATGATCGCGGACAGTTGCCGGACCTGGTCGCGGGTGAGCCGGTCGAACACGCGCTCGCGCACGCGGGCGACGTGGCCCTTGGCGGAGCCCCGCAGTATCGCGAGCCCGTCGTCGGTGAGGATCGCCCAGTAGCCGCGGCGGTCCTCCTCGCAGGGCTCGCGGCGGACGTAGCCCGTGCGTTCCAGTCGGGTGATCTGGTGCGACAGGCGGCTCTTGGAGACGATGACGCTGTCGGCCAGGACCCGCATGCGCATGCGGGCTCCGGGCGCCTCGGACAGGGCCACGAGGATGCCGAACTCGATCAGGCCGATGCCGTTGCGGGTCTGCAGGTCGCGGTCCAGCTCTTCCTCGATGCGGGACTCGGCGCGCAGCAGGTGGCGCCACATCGCCTGCTCTTCGGCGTCGAGCCAGCGTACTCCCTCGTCTTCAGCGGACATGGGCGTCATCGTACTCACGCCCGCCCTCACCCGGTCCCGTCCGCGGCTGCGGACGGCGGTTCCGCGCGGTTTCGCGGATCGGGGGAGACGGTCGGCCCGCTGCCGACCAGCCAGCTCTGCGCCGCGGCCAGGACCGCCGGCGGAAGCTCGTGGCCGCCGCGGTGCTCGTGCAGCGTGGCGTCGGCGCCGCGGGCGCGCAGCTGGCGGTCGAGCAGCCGGGCGTCGTCGATGGTGGTGATGGGGTCGGCCTGCCCGGCGCCGAGGAACACGGGCGTGCCCGACAGGTCGACGTCCGCGGGTTCGCGGTCCTGGAGCGGCGCGGCGGCGGCGAAGAGCGCGGCGCCCGCCAGGGTCCCCGGGTGCAGCAGGAGGGTGGCGGCGCCGATGTTGGCGCCGTTGGAGAAGCCCACGGCGATCAGGCTGCGGGGGTCGAATCCGTACCGGTCCACGGCGGCGGAGACGAATCCGGCCAGCTCGCCGGCGCGCGCGACGACGTCGTCGACGTCGAAGACGCCTTCGCGCAGGCGGCGGAACCACCGGTTGGCGCCCTGCTCGTCGACGTTGCCGCGGGGCGACAGCAGACCCGCGCCCGGCGCCAGCGCCCGGCCGAGGGCGAGGAGGTCGTGCTCGTCGGCGCCGGTGCCGTGCAGAAGCAGCAGCGTGGGGTGTCCGGGCTCTTCGGCGGGGACGTAGACGTGGTGGAAGTCCTCGGTGGTGGTCACCGTTCTGCCTCCTCGCTGTTCGCGGGCGCCGCCGGGGCGGCCCGGTCCTGTCCGTCGACGACCAGTTCCGGCAGGTGCCGCTCGATCTCTTCGCGCTGGGGTTCCAGCCACGGCGGCAGCTTCAGGTCGCGGCCCAGCTGCAGCAGCGGCTCGTCGTAGTCGAATCCGGGGCCGTCGGTGGCGATCTCCAGCAGAACGCCGCCGGGCTCGCGGAAGTAGACGGACGTGAAGTAGGACCGGTCGCGGATCTCGGTGACCCCGACGCCGTCGTCGGCCAGGCTCTGCTGCCACTCGATCTGGGTGGGCTGGTCGGGTGCGCGGTAGGCGACGTGGTGCACGGTGCCGGCCGCGACGAGGCCGTTGCGGGCCGTGCGATCGGCGATCACATCGACGACCGTCCCCACGCCCGCGCCTGCGTCGTCGGTGCGGAAACGGTAGCGGTCGCCCAGTTCGGCGGCGAGCTCGAAGCCGAGTTTGCCGCCGAGCATGCCCGCGGTGGCGTCCAGGTCGTGTTCGGTCAGTGTGACCCCGCGGATTCCGCGGATGGCGTGCTCGGCCGGGATCCCGCCGCCTTCCCAGGGGTCGGTCCCGTTGTGGCCGGCGCCGGCCACAAGCTCGATGACCAGCCCGTCGGGGTCGTGCAGGCTCAACACGTCCTCGCCGAGCCGTTCGACGGGCCGGCCGGTCTCGATGCCGAGCGAGCCGAGGTGGTTCTGCCACCAGCCGAGCGAGCCTTCGGGGACCGCGAAGGACGTGGTGGTTGCCTGGCCTGCGCCCAAGCGGCCCTTGGGGGCGTTGGGCCAGGGGAAGAAGGTCATGATCGTGCCGGGGCTGCCGGCGCGGTCTCCGTAGTACAGGTGGTACGTGTCGGGCGCGTCGAAATTGACGGTCTTCTTGACCAGCCGCATACCCAGGGCGTTCAGGTAGAAGTCGGCGTTGGCCCGGGGATCGCTGGCGATAGCGGTGACGTGGTGGAGGCCCGCCGGGCGCACATCCATGCTCGCTCCTCCGTAGTGATCATCGTGATTGTGACTTCGGCCCTGGAAACAGTTGAATATTGAACTATATTCCCGCGATGCGTCCAGAGGCCGGGAAGGACGCATACGTAGGCCGGGGTGCGCCGGCCGCCGCTCGGTGCGCACCGCGCCGCCGGTCTAAGCTGGCGGCATGACGGCTCCCGCTGCCCCCGCCATCCGCGTGCTGATCGTCGACGACGACCCGCTTCTGCGCGCCGGACTGGCGATGATGCTCAAGGGTGCGCCGGATCTGGACGTCGTGGGCGAGGCCGGGGACGGCGCCGAGGTGCCGGAGCTGGTGGCGAGCAGCCGCCCCGACGTGGTGCTCATGGACATCCGCATGCCGTCGACGGACGGGCTCGCCGCCACCGAACGGCTCCGTGCCCGGGAAGACGCCCCCGAGGTGGTCGTGCTGACCACGTTCGACGCCGACGAGCACGTGCTGCGGGCGCTCGGCGGCGGCGCGGCGGGGTTCGTACTCAAAGACACCCCGCCCGACGAGATCGTCGAAGCCGTCCGGCGCGTGGCACGGGGCGAGCCGGCGCTGTCGCCGTCGGTGATCCGCCGTCTGATCGCCCGGGCCGCCGGCGGCGACGGCCGCCACCGGCGGCGGGAGCGGGCCCGCGAGCGGCTGAGCATCCTCAACGACCGCGAACGCGACGTCGCCGTCGCGGTCGGCGAGGGCCGTTCCAACGCCGAGATCGGTGCCGCGCTCCACCTGAGCGTCCCCACGATCAAGACGCACGTCTCGCGTGTGCTGGCCAAGCTCGACCTGAACAACCGCGTCCAGATCGCCCTGCTGGCCCACGACGCCGGCCTCGTCGAGGACACCGGCCCCGGCGACTGAGGGCGGCGGTCCTCGCCGGCAAGGCGAGGCACGACCTCGACCGCGACCGCCGCCGCACCGCCGAGTCCCTGTCGGCGCGGCTGGACGGGGCGGACGAAGACCGCTGACCGGCGTCGCGGTCGTCGGGCGGCACCTCTCTCGGTCGACTATACATGTGGTGTATAGATCTCGTGTATAGTCCCGGGTATGTCATTCGCGCACACGGTTCTCGGGCTATTGGAGAACGGCCCGGCGCACGGTTACGACCTGAAGCGGGCCTACGACCAGCACTTCGGACAGGACCGGCCCCTGCACTACGGCCAGGTCTACTCGGCGCTGGCGCGGCTGCTCAAGAAGGGCCTGGTCGAGGTCGCCGGCACCGAGCAGGGCGACGGTCCCGAACGCAAGCGCTACGCCATCACCCAGTCCGGTGTCACCGACCTGGACACCTGGCTCGCCAACCCCGAAGCCCCGCAGCAGTACCTGCACAGCACGCTTTACACCAAGGTCGTCCTCGCGCTGCTGGCCGGGCGCCCCGCTGCCGACGTTCTGGAAGTCCAGCGCAGCGCCCATTTGGAGACGATGCGCGAACTCACCCGGCGCAAGGGCCACGGCGACCTCGCCGACCAGCTCATCTGCGACCACGCCCTCTTCCACCTCGAAGCCGACCTGCGATGGCTGGAGCTGACCGCGGCACGGCTGGACGAACTCGCAACGGAGGTGCACCGGTGAACGCACCCGGTACCGACGCGCCACCGCCCGACACGCAGGAGCCCCCCGGCGGTGCGCTGCTGGCCGCCCGCGGCCTGGCCAAATTCTTCGGTCCCACGACGGCGATGGAGAACGCCGCCTTCGACATCGACCCCGGCGAGATGGTGGCGGTCATGGGCGCCTCCGGGTCGGGCAAGACCACGCTGCTGCACTGCCTGGGCGGCATCCTCGCTCCTGACCGCGGCTGGATCCTCTACCAGGGCCGCAACCTGGGCGCGATGTCGGAGAGCGAGCGCAGCGGCCTGCGCCGCAGCGACTTCGGCTTCCTGTTCCAGACCGGCGGGCTCGTCCCCGAGCTTTCCTGCCTGGAGAACACGGCGCTGCCGCTGCGGCTCAACGGCACCCGCCGCAGGACCGCCGAGGCGCTCGCTCGGGAGCGGCTGGAGAGCCTCGGCGTGGCGGACACGGCCCAGCACCGCGCCGGCGAGGTCTCCGGCGGCCAGGCCCAGCGCGTCAGCCTGGCCCGGGCGCTCGTCGCCGAGCCCGCGATCCTGTTCGCCGACGAGCCCACCGGCGAGCTCGACTCCCTCAACGAGGAGAAGGTGATGCAGCTGCTGACCGACGCGGCCCGCCGCAGCGGCACCGCCGTCGTGGTCGTCACCCACGAGGCCCGGGTCGCCGCCTACGCCGACCGCGAGGTCACGGTCCGCGACGGCCGCACGCGCGACCTCGCCACCCCGGGAGCCGCCGGTTGACGGGAACGACGGCCCGCCGCACGGCACACCCGCGGAACTTCGCACCGCTGCGCTGGGGCCGGGAACTGTGGCTGGGCGCCCGCATGTCGGTCTCCGGCGGCCGCGACGCCTGGATCCGGCTCGCCCTGATCACCTCGGGCATCGGCGTCGCGGTGGCGCTGCTGCTCGTCGCAGCCGCGGCGCCGGGCATGTCCCAGAACCGTCAGGGGCGCTACGACATGCGCTCCTACGATGTCAGTACGCAGCTCCCCGAGCCCACAGAGCAGACCCTGCTCATCGCCGACGTCGGCACCCGTTACCACGGCGAATCGGTCTACGGCCGCCTGCTGACCCCGGAGGGCGCGGAAGCGCCACTGCCGCCCGGTGTGGACGAGTTCCCCGGCCCCGGGCGGATGGTGGTCTCCCCGGGGCTGGAGCGGCTGCTCGACTCGGCCGAAGGGGAGTTGCTGAAGGAGCGGCTGGACTACCGCGTGGTCGGCACCGTCGGCGACGAAGGGTTGGCGGACCCCGGCGAACTCGTCTACTACGCCGGTGCCGAGCCCGGGCTGCTGGACCCGGACACGCCCTCGAGCCACCGCATCGACGGCTTCGGCTACTCCCCGGTCTCGACCGGCCTGCAGGGGCCGGCGCTGGTGCTGGCGCTGGCCGGCGCCGTGGTGGCGCTGCTGCCCCTGGGCGTGTTCGTGGCGGCCGCGCTGCGGTTCGGATCCGACCGGCGGGACCGCCGGCTGGCCGTGCTGCGGCTGATCGGCGCAGACGCGTGGACGGCGGCGCGCACCGCCTGCGGCGAGACCCTCATCGGCGCGCTGGCCGGCATCGGAGCGGGATTCGGGCTGTTCTACGCATTGCGCCCGCTCACGGCGTCGATCGAGATCGGCGGCGTCGGCGGGTTCGCCGCCGCCCTCGTACCGCACCCCCTGCTCGCGGTCGCCGTCCCCGTCGGAGTGGCGATCCTCGCGGCGGCCGTCACGCTGGTCTCCACCGCCCGTGCGGCCGCCGACCCGCTCGGGACCGCGCGGCGCACCGCGCGGCCGCGCCGCCGACTCTGGTGGCGCATCGCCCTGTTCGCGGTCGGTGTCGGACTGCTGGCCACGTTTGACATGCAAACTTCCGAGACCGCGCTGGTCGGCGGCATCCTGGCGTTGCTGGTGGGTGCCGGGCTGGTGACCCCGTGGCTGTTCCAGATCGCCGTCTCCCGGGTGCGCCGCGGCAGCGTGCCCGTACTGCTGGCGGCGCGCCGGCTGCACGTCGACGGATCCTCGGAGAGCCGGGCCGTGGTCGGGCTCGTGGTCGTGGTGACGGGTGCCGTCGCGCTGCAGACCCTCATGGCGGGATCGGAGCAGCGGCGCGCCGAAGACGCGCTCCCCGCCGGCGAACGCGTCTACTCGGCGCACGTGCCCGACCTACCGGTGGCCGGTGCCGCCGAGGTCGCCGAACGGGTCGGCGCCGTGCCGCAGGTGGACGACGCTGGCGCCGTCGCGGAGTACTGGGGCGTCGAGAGCCCGAACGGCCCCGTATCGCTGCATGTGGGAAGCTGTGCGGCGCTGCGTGATCTTGCCCGGATCGGCGGATGCTCGGACGGCGGCGTCTTCGCCGTCGAAGGCGCGGAAACACCGGTGGAGCAGGGGCAGCGGCTGCGGATCCGGTCAGCCCGGGGTACGGCCGCCTGGGAACTGCCCGAGGCCGCCCCCAGCGTCGCGCCGCGTGACCCGGTCGGACTCGGCGGCGGTCCGGAGGCCGGGGCGGTACTGGCGACCACCGGTGCCGTGGACGGCGCGGACCTGCCCCGGACCAGCGTGTCCGTGCTCTTCGGTTTCGACACGGAGACGCCCCGGGCCGTGGAGCGGGCGCGCAACGCGGTAGCCGAGTTCAGCCCGCTGGCCCTGCGCGCCTCCACGGCGGCGGGGGACGGAGACGACACCCAACTGGCCCGGGTCAGCGCCCTGGTTTACGCGGGCGTCGGCGCGGCCTTGGCCGTGGTCGGCCTGGGGCTGCTGATCTCCGCGGTCGAGCGGCTGCGCACGACCAAGCGGGAGCTCGCGGTGCTCGCCGCCGCGGGCACACCCAAGCGGGTCCTGGCGCTGTCGATGCTGTATCAGGCGGCGATCCCCCTCGGCGTCGGCTTGGCCGTGTCCGCAGCCGTCGGGATCCCGCTGGGCGCTGTGCTGCTGGACGAGGCCGGAGTCCCCTTTGCCGTCGACACCGCGGCGATCGCCGGGACGATCGGCGCGGCGGCAGCGGTCGTGTTGTCGGTGACCGCGCTCAGTCTGCCCGCTCTGGCCACGTCGACCCGCCCGGAGAACCTCCGCACGGAGTGAGCCGCGGCGGGGGGCGCTCCGGTAGGACGGGCCGGGGCGCCCCCCGCCGGAGGGCGGGTGCGGCGGCGCGTCACCGCCCCAGGCGCCGGATCAGGCCGACGGCCGCCTCGATGAGCCGGTCGGCCTCCCCGCGGGAGTCGGCCGCCACGATCTCGCGGCGCGCCTCGCCGATGATCGCGGTGAGCACGCTGACGGTGAGGCGTTCCAGAGCGGAGTCGCCGGCTTGCAGCAGTACGGAGTTCCGGCGCACCCACTCCCGGCTGCGTCGGCGGCGCAGCGCGTCGAAACCGGGCGGGCCGTCGCCGGTGAGCAGCAGCAGGCTCACGTCGCGGCGCTGCCAGGAGCCGTCGAGGAAGGCGCGCGCCCCCGCGACGAACAGTTCGAGGGGGTCCTGCTCGCCGTCCGCGCGCGCCTGGGCGACGGCGCCGGCGGCCTGCTCCTCGTCGGCGGCCTGCTGGTTCTCCCACAGCGCCAGGAACAACTCGGTCTTGCCGCCGAAGTGGTGGTAGAGGCTGCCGACGCTGGATCCCGCCCGCTCGACCATGTCGGCGACGGCGGCGTCGGCGAACCCGTTCTCGGCGAACACCTCCCGGGCGGATTCCAGCAGGACCCGGCGGGTGTGGGCGGTTCGGCTCCACTGCCACGCACCCGCGCGCCCGCCCGTGCGGGCCTCCGCCCTGCGTGCCATGCGCGCCCTTCCGTCGAGCGGGGCGCAGCGGCGGCCGCGCCGGTCCAGGCTGTAGGTCTCCACGGTAGCGAACACCCGGCCGCACCGCGGGCCGCGGCGCCGTTCCGGAGTTCGTGGCGGAGAAGGTGGGGGAATCGTCGTTGCAGACACCTGCGGCCGCGGCGAGCACCTGGACGGCATCGGTCTGCACGGGTTCGCTGCCGCTGGCCGCCGCCGGCCTTCTGGAGGGGCGCCGCACCTGATCGCCCGCATCGCCGGAGACGGGCACGCCCAGCTGGTCCAGCTCGTCACCGGGTATGAGCCGCAGCCGCCGTTCGACGCGGGTGAACCGGACACGGCGCCGGAGGCGGTGGCGGCCGCGGCCCGCGAACGTTTGGCGGGCTCGACCGGGCGGACGTAGGAGCTGCGCGGGCGGCGGCGCGGCCGGTGTACCCGTCCGGCGCAAGGGGGCGCCGGCCTCCCGCGCGCCTGACCGGTTCCGGTCGTTTTCCGGAATAGGTGGCGGTGACATTCACATTCCCGTTCTGACCTGGGGTTGCGAACCCGCCGGCGGCAGTCGGCCGCGATTGCCGGGACATGCGGATGTGCGCCACACTGCGGCTACGGTATGCAACCGATGATCGGGAGATCCTATGAGCGGGCGGCCGGTGCGGAACCGGATGCGCACAGCAGGGGTGGCGGGGGCCGCCGTCGCCGCCACTCTGGCACTCGCCGCGTCCGGTGTCGCCGCCGCCGACCGCCCGGGTGGGAGTACGGAGGCCGAGCCCGCCGCCGCTACGGCGGCCGGGGCCAACAGTCCCGGTGGCTCCAACTACAACTTCTACCGGCTCGACGGCTGCGACCGCGAACCCTACGGCGTACTGAAGAACTTCCACACCGAGCGCGAACTCATCACCGACCAGCTCACCGAGATGCACGCCAACGGCCAGCGGCGGCTGATCATCGGGATCTTCCACCACAACGGCCCCGAGACCGGAACCGTCATGGACTCCTCCGGCGGCGACATCAAGCCGCAGTACAAGCAGAACCTGGCCGACCTGCTCGCCACCGCCGACGACATCGGCTTCGCCGAGGTCGAGGTGGCCATGCACGTCCTCGGCGCCAACAGCCCCAACGGCTGGGACACGTGGAACGAGGACCTCTACCGGGAGAACTGGCAGCTCATCCGCCAGATCCGCCCGATCGTGCGGAACTCGGGGATCCACTACCGGCTCAACCTCGGAAACGAGCTGACCCCCGCCCCCAACCAGCCGCAGACCCTGGCCTACACCCAGCGGTTGTGGGACGACTACACAGCCGCCTACGGCAAGACCGACACCGTCGGATTCTCCATCATCGCCAGCCGCCCCGAGCGGATCGCCGCCCTGCCCGACATGTACCGCGGCAACCCGCCCTACCTGTTCGACCTGCATTTCTACGGCGACGACACCGCCGACGAATACGAGCAGTTCTCCGCCGCGCACCGGCAGATGGCCGCAATGGGCTACGACCAGGGCTGGGTGGTCGGCGAGACTTACTACAACGACGCGGCCGCCGCCGACCGCATCGACCGGGCGATCGCCGACACCGGCCGTGAGGTGTACTGGCTGACCCAGTGGCCGTTGACCCGCGCCCGCGGCTGCGACCACGTCGACGCGGCGCCGCCGACGGAGTTCGACGCCTTCGCCGGCGCCGGATTCTGACCCCATGCGCTCGGTGCTCCGTCCGCGGAACGCCGAGTGCGGCGGCCGGGGCGCCGGTCCCGTCCTGAGCGGCGCCCCGGTACCGCCCTCCGAGCCGGTCCCCGTCGGCGAACGGCGGACCCGGCCCGGTGCCCGGTGCGGTCCTAGAGCTCGACCACCTGGCGCACCGCCGCGCCCGAGGCCAGGCGGTCGAACCCCTCGTTGACCTCGTCCAGGCGCAGGCGACCGGACAGCAGTTCGGTGACCGGCAGCATGCCGCGCCGGTAGAGGGAGATGTAGGCGGGGATGTCGCGGGCCGGCACCCCGGAACCGAGGTAGCTGCCGCGCAGGGTGCGCTCCTGGGCGGCCAGGGTGACGGCGGGGATCGACACGTGCCGGTCGGGGTGGGGGAGTCCGACGGTGACCGTGGTGCCGCCCGGGCGGGCCGCCAGGTAGGCCTGGGCGAGCACGCCGGCGTCGCCGGTGGTGTCGACGACCTTGTCGGCGCCGCCCCCGGTCAGTTCGTGGACGGCGTCCACCGCGTCGGGGCCGCCCGGAAGCCGGTCGGTGGCGCCCAGCCGCCCCGCCAGGTCGCGTTTGGCCTCGATCGGATCGACGCCGACGACCTGTGCCGCACCCGCCACGTTGGCCCCCAGCAGCGCCGAGAGCCCGACACCGCCCAGGCCGAACACCGCCACGCGCTCGCCCGGCCGCACCTCGGCGGCCTTGAGGGCGGACCCGACTCCGGTCAGCACCGCGCACCCGAACAGCGCGGCGACCTCGAACGGCAGGTCGGAATCCACGCGCACCGCCGAGGCGGCCGAGACCACCGTGTACTCGGAGAACGCGGAGACGCCCAGGTGGTGGGCGGGCCGCTCGCCGCCGGAGCCGGACCAGCGCCGGCCGCCGCCCACCAGGTCGCCGGCGTTGTTGGCGGCGGCCCCGCGCACGCACAGCGCGGGGCGCCCCTCCAGGCAGCGGGCGCAGCCGCCGCAGGGGGCGACGAAGTAGAGCACCACGTGGTCGCCGGGCGCGAACCGGTCGTCGGCCCCGGAGCCGCAGGCGACGACTTCGCCCGCGGCTTCGTGGCCCAGCACCATCGGCACCGGGCGCGGCCGGTCGCCGTTGACCACCGACAGATCGGAGTGGCACAATCCGGCCGCTCGGACGCGCACCAGCAGCTCACCGGGGCCGGGCGGCGCGAGTCCGAGTTCGCGCACCTGCAGCGGGCGCGAGCGGGCGTAGGGGGCGTCGGCGCCGATCTCCTCCAGGACGGCGGCGCGCACGGTCTCGGGTGCGGGTGCGTTCACTGGTCCTCCACTCCACCGGGACGGCTGAGTACCGGCCGGTCGGCAGGCCGGCCGCTCTCGGCCGGGCGACGTTCACGCGGCGCCGGTCTGCAGCTTCTCCAAGGCGACGCGCAGCGGGCCTTCGACAGGGACGGGCCGGCGGTTCGTGCGGTCGACGAAGACGTGCACGAACCGTCCCCGGGCCACCTCGGTGCGCCGATCGCGCCGGTAGAGCCCTACCCGGTACTGCACGGAGGACGTGCCCAGGCGGGCCACCGACAATCCGACGGCGAGCACCTCGGGGAACGCGACTTCGGCGGTGTAGGAGCACTGCGACTCCACGCACATGCCGATGACGTCGCCGCCGCGGTAGTCCAGGCCGCCCTCCTCGACCAGCCATGTGTTGATGGCGGTGTCCATGAACGCGTAGTGGACCGTGTTGTTCATGTGGCCGTAGGCGTCGTTGTCGGCCCAGCGCGTGGGGATCTCCGTCCAGTGGGCGTAGTCGGGCTCCTCGGCGCCGCCGGCCCCCGGACCGTTCGCGGCGTTGTCGGCCGTGTCCACCTGCTC
Source organism: Streptomonospora salina (assembly GCF_014204715.1). NCBI lineage: Bacteria > Bacillati > Actinomycetota > Actinomycetes > Streptosporangiales > Nocardiopsidaceae > Streptomonospora > Streptomonospora salina. Next base: position 2,214,411 of record NZ_JACHLY010000001.1, on the reverse strand, counting down.
CCCCCCGAATCCATGACGACATACCAACCGGTATGGAGACTACCGGTTTCCGTGCTGCGGTGCGTTCGCGGCGCGGTCCGGGCGCACGCGCCACCGGGGTGCCCCAGCGGCGACCACGCCGTTGACCGGCGGTGCGGCCCGGCCGTGACCGGCCGGACCGAATTCCGCGGCGCTATTTCCCATTCTGTTCTCGATACGCCTATTCCGCCGCCGTCGAGAACGTGTCCGCGGGGTGGCTGTTCGTGCGGACAAGAAGGGATGAGGCAGGATCGCACCATGAAGATCCTGTGGGTGTTCGCGCACCCGGAACGCCGCTCTCTCAACGGTTCCCTGATGGACGAGGGACTGGAGGAGCTGGCGGAGCTCGGCCATGAATACCGCGTCAGCGACCTGTACGCGATGGACTTCAAACCCGCCGTCGACGCCGACGACGCGGGCGGTGTCGGCGGCGCGGGCTGTGACCGGCTGTTCGTCGGCGACGCCCAGGAGCGCGCCTACCACCAGGAGCGCCTCGGCGCCGACGTGCGCGGCGAGCAGGAGAAGATCGAGTGGGCCGACGTGCTGGTGTTCCACTTCCCCCTGTGGTGGTTCGGCCCGCCCGCCATCCTCAAAGGGTGGTTCGACCGCGTACTCGTCCAAGGCTTCGCCTTCGGCCTCAACGACGAACGGGGCCGCACCCGCCGCTATGGCGACGGCGGGCTGGTCGGCAAGCGCGCGCTCATCGTCACCTCGGTGGGCGCGCGCGAATCGGGATTCGGGCCGCGGGGCGTGCACGGGCAGGCCGAGGAGGTGCTGTTCCCGCTGCTGCACGGCACCTTCTGGTACACCGGCGCCGCGGCGCTGCCGCCGTTCGTGGTCTACGGCGCCGACCGGTCCGACAGCGCCGATTTCGCCCGCCGCGCCGCCGAGCTGCGCAAGCGGATCGGGGAGCTGGACACCGCCGAACCCATCGCCTACCGGCACGAGAACAGCGCCGACTACGACGACGACCTCGTGCTGAGCCCGGAGTCGGCTCCGGGCCGCACGGGCCTGGGTGTGCACCGGGCCGGGCCCGGGCCCCACGGCCGCCCCGCCCCCGTCGAGTCGGCGGACGGGACCGGCATGCGCACCCCCGGCCGCCCCGCCGGGTGAGAGGCGGCCGCACCCCGGGCGGCCCCCGGGGGCGCGGCGGTCAGTCCCCGGTCTGCAGCAGCTGCCGGAAGAACGCGCGATAGTCGCGCATGGTGGTGCGCAGTTCCTCGGTGTCGGACTCGGCCTCCCCGGACCACCGCCCTTCGAGCACCTCCTTATGGGCAGCGAGCCGCTCGTTCAGCGTGCGCAGCGTTTCGCCGACCAGCCGGTCGGCGGTGTCGACGGCCGTGCGGGGGTCGTCGACGAAGTCGCTCTGGGCGCTTCTCCACCGCTCGCGCAGGAGTTGGGCGTCCTCGGCGGAGAACAGTGCGGCCCCCTGCTCGTCGGCGTTCGCCCCGGAGGGCGGGCGCCCGCCCGTGGAACCGCCGGAGGAACCGCCCGACGAGGTGCCGGACGGGGCGTCCGTAGCCGAGGCCCCCGCCGACGGCGCTGCGGCCTCCGCGTGCCCGGCGGAGGCGCGCTTGTCCGCGGGAGCACGCGCGGAGCGGCCCGCCGCCCGCCGCTTGGCGCCGCCGGTTCCCCCGGTTCCCCCGGTTCCGGCGGCGCGGTCGCTCGTCGACCGGACCGTCGGGCGGTCGGACTCCCGACCGCCGCTCGCCGAATCGGCGGTTTCCGGACGCCCGCCCTCGGCGGCGGACTCCGCGGCGGCCTCGTTCCTGCTCTTCGACGGGTCGTCCATGCAGGCACTCCCTTCACCGGGGCGCGCGTGCGCCCGCGCGGTTTCGGCTGGTCAGCGGGCGGCGGTGTCGCCGCGGCGGAGGGCGCGGGGACCGCCGGGGGCGGCGGAGCCGTTGCCGAGCAGCTCGTTGAACAGCGCGCGGTAGTGCACCATCGCGGCACGCAGGGCCTCGGTGGTGGCCTCGCCGGCGGCGCTGCGCTCACTGACGGCGCGGGCCTCGCGGTAGCGGTCGAGCGTGCCGGCATGCTCGACCGAGAGATCGGTGATGCGCTGCGCTTCGTCGGACGTGGGGTAACCGCGGTCGGACATGAGCTGCGCGAGGAGCTCGTGCCCCTCGCGCACGGCCTCGCCCGGCGCGTCGACGAAACGCTCCTGGACGCGGATCCAGTCGGTCTCGTACTGCCGGCGCGAGGCGTCGGTCAGGGGCGTGAGCTGCAATCTGGCGTGGCGCTTCGCGCGCTCGGCGAGGTCGCGAACCGCCGCGCGGCGATCGCCGTGCTCGGCGATCGCGCGATCGTACTCGGGGCCGAAACGCGCGCGCAGGCGGCGCCTGCGCTGCCACGGCACCGCGGACACCGCTCCGGCGGCGACCAGTGCGACGACGACGGTGATGATCAGGCCGGTGTCCATGCCGATCGGCCTCCTCGGTACCGGTCCGGGGCCCGGCGGCGACGCCGGACCCGTTGAGGCTCCACGGATTGGCTACCCCGCCGGGACGGAGTAAACCGGAGGCAATCGGCCGGTCACGGGCGGGATGCATCGAAAGCGCGCCTACCTGGGGCGACGCGTCGCCGCCGACGGTGATGTCGCTCCGGGGTAAGGGCTTTCGGGTGTCGCCCGCGCCCGTTGGCGGCACGCCGATACACATGAACCCGGCCGCGGCCGGGCACGCGGCCGGGCACGGGACTACGCCGCAAGCACCGGCAGCACGCGTACCAGGGCGGCCGCCGTGCCCGCGGCGAGCGCAGCGGCGCAGGCGACGGCGGCGAACTCCCGGAACGCGCGCGCCCCGATGCGCGCCCGGGAACCGGCGTCGGCGCGGCCCCCGGATCGGCCCGCGGATCGGCCCGCGGAGGAGCGGCGGCGCGGGGCAGGCGGTGCGGGCGCCTCGGCGGGGCGGTCTCCGCCGTCCGGGGGCGCCGTGTCCGCCCGGCCGCCTCCGTGCGGGCGCGGCGCCCCCGGTTCCGGCTCCGGGCGGGTAGGGGCGTGCGGTCCGGGTGCGCCTGAGCGGGGTTCGGGTGCGCGCGGCGGCGACTCGCAGGACTGGGGCGGGGGCCCGACCGGGGGTCGCCCGGCGACGATCTCCGGCCTGCTGTGGGCGAGGCGGCGGATGAGGGACGCCAGCGCGGCGTTCTGGGCCTCGTCGAGCTCCGCGGAGTCGTCGGGCGGCGCCGGCCGACCGGGGCGGGGCGCGGTCGGCCGGAGAGTGTCCGACGGCGCGGTGCGGCCGCCGTGCGTGGTGCCTGCGGACATGGCTGTGCCTTTCAGGACGCGCTGAGGGGACCGGCGGGTGCCGCCGCGCGGCGGAGGCGAGGAGAGGGAAGCGGAACAGGAGAATCCGGAACCTTTAGGGGAGGCCGGGCGCACGCACCGTTCCATCGGGCGATACACCGATCGTGGCGGGCCCCGTCGGTGCCGCCGAGTTTATCGGGGCACGTGCGGGGGATTCCGGGATTCCGTTGTTTCGGTTGCAGGGATTTTCGGGTTCTGGATGTCCGTGCAGGTCGCAACGGGGTTCGGGGAGATCGGTCCGCCGGTGCGCCGCGGCGTTCGGCCCATGGTCCGCGGCGTTGCGCGGAGAAACAGTGGATATTCCATCGGAGTGGGTTTCGTGGTATTGCGACCGTTTTGCGAACTCGGGTGGATTCGTCGGGAAGCGTCGGGTGGCGACTCCGGAGTCGCGGTACTCGGACGGTGTCCGCCGCACCGGTGTCCGCCGGGCGCGCGGGACCCCGAGCACCGGGCGCGGACCCGGCCGGCGGGCGCGGCCGGCGGGCGCGGCCGACCGGGCCGGTCGGCGATCCCCCGGGGTGTCGGGCGCGGCGCCGCCGCCGTGCCCCGCCGGTAGCGCGCGCCGGTGCGCCGCAGGGCCGACCCCGCTGCGACGGGGCTGCGCCCGCCTGAGAGGATTCACATGATCCTGAGAGGATTCACATAAATCCGCGGTAACGCCTTGTATGTAACGAGGGCGTCACGACAGGATGGGAGTGCTCGGTTCGCCCCCGTCCGTGCGCGACCCTGTATTCCCGTCCGGAAATGCTCTCCGTGGCTACTAACGTACAAACCGTATCCAAGGTTGCCGCTTCTCCTGCCGGCGGCTCTGAACGGCGTTTCCTGCCGGAGGTGCAGGGCCTGCGCGCCGTGGCGGTGGCGCTCGTGCTCGTCTATCACGTCGATCACGATCTGCTGCCCGGCGGCTATGTGGGTGTGGACGTCTTCTTCGTGATCTCGGGGTTTCTGATCACGTCGCTGCTGCTGCGCGAGGCCCGCACCGAGGGGCGGGTGTCGCTGGGGGCGTTCTACGTCCGCCGTATCCGGCGGATCCTGCCCGCGGCGAGCGTGGTGCTGGTGGGGACCGGGCTGGCGGCGCTGTGGCTGCTGCCGGCGACGCGGTTGGCGGAGACGGCGCGGGAGCTGGTGGCCAGTGCGGTGTATGTGGAGAACCTGTTCCTGGCCGGGGAGTCGGTGGACTATCTGGCCGCGGAGTCGGCGGCCAGTCCCGTGCAGCATTTCTGGTCGCTGGCGGTGGAGGAGCAGTTCTATCTGCTGTGGCCGCTGCTGTTCGCGGCGTGGGCGGCGGGCGGGCCCCGGTGGGGGCGCCGCCGTGTGGCGCTGGCGGCGGCGGGGGGTGTGCTGGCGGTGTCGCTGGGGTTCTCGGCGGTGCTGACGGCCACCGATCCCCAGCCGGCGTATTTCCTGCCCCAGACCCGGATGTGGGAGTTGGCGGCGGGGGGTGTGCTGGCGGTGGCGTCGGTGCGGATCGTGTGGCCGGTGCGGGTGCGGTGGGTGCTGGGCTGGGCGGGTCTGGCCGCGATCGGCTGGTCGGTGCTGGCCTATGACGATCAGACGCCGTTTCCGGGGGTGGCGGCGGTGGTGCCGGTCGCGGGGGCGGCGGCGGTGATCGCGGCGGGGTGCAACGGGGGGCGGTGGTCCTCCTACGGGCTGCTGGCGAGTGGTCCCGCGCGTTTCGGCGGCGATATCTCGTATCCGCTGTATCTGTGGCATTGGCCGGTGATCGTGTTCGCGTCGGCGCTGACCGGTTCGGCGCGGCTGGAGCCGTTGTATGCGGGGCTGGCGGTGGTGGTGTCGGTGGTGTTGGCGTGGGGCACCAAGGTGGCGGTGGAGGATCCGGTGCGCCGGTGGGGGCTGTTGCGGTCGGGCCGGCGGGCGGGGGTGTTCGCTGTGGTGGCGGCGTTGGTGGTGGTGCTGGTCGGTGCGGTTCAGGTGGGGCGCTACGAGTGGCTCAAGGGGGCGGAGTTCGATCCGGTGCAGCATGTGGGGCCGGCGGCGTTGGGTACGTCGGAGCCGATGGGGTCGGGTGCGGTGCCGTTGTATCCCTCGGCGGTGGCCGCGGGCGAGGACTTCCCCGACGTCAAGGACGAATGCCAGGCCCCTCCCGAGACCACGCGGCTGCAGTCCTGCGTCTACGGTCCCGACGACGCCGACACCACCGTCGCCCTGGTCGGCGACTCCCACGCCGCCCAATGGGCGCCCGCCCTGCGCACGATCGCCGACGACCACGACTGGCAGCTGCACATCTACGCCAAATCGTCGTGCTCGTTCACCCTCACCACGATGGAGCGCAACGACCGGGACTACGACGCGTGCACGGAGTGGAACGAGTCCCTCCTCGATGAACTGAGCGGCGACATCGAGCCCGACATCCTCTTCACCACCTCCAGTGCCAACAACAAGGCGGCCTCGGCCTCCAGCCAATCCGACGGCGCGCTCGACATCGCCGCCGGCATGAACCGGCTGTGGTCGCCGCTCGAAGACGCCGGCACCGACGTCGTCGCCATCCGCGACAACCCCCGCATGGCCACGCGCCTGCCCGAATGCGTGTCACTGCACAAGGACGACCTCGCCCAGTGCGAGCAGCCGGCCGAGGACGCGTTCTCCAACGACGACCCGCAGGTCATCGCCGCCGGGAACGACCCCGACGCCGACGTCGTCGACCTCACCGAGGAGTTCTGCACCGGCGACACCTGCCTGCCGGTGATCGGCAACGTCACCGTCTACCGCGACAGCCACCACCTCACCGCCACCTACTCCGAGATGCTCGCCCCGAAACTGGAACGAGCAGCCGGAAACGCCCTCGGCGGCCTGTAGGCGCGATGCGGGGAGGGTCGTGCGGTCCTCCCCGCGGGGCGCGGTGTGCGCCGCGGGGAGCCCGCCGGGCCGCAGGCGGCGCTATCGTGGCCGCGTGCGCGAATCAGACGAAAACGAAGATCGCCTCGAACGGGCAGGCTCCACGCACGCCGATCAGGCGGGGAGCGGCATCAAGGAACCGTGGCGCGCCGGCCCCGACGCCGTCGGCGGACCGGCCGGCACCCGCACCGGGTCGCCGGCCGGGATCGACACCTCGGTGGCCCACAACGCCCGAGTGTGGAACTACTGGTTGGGCGGCAAGGACAACTACGCGGCCGACCGCGGGGCCGGCGACCATGTGCTGTCGCTGTTCCCGAGCATCGTCGACGTCGCGCGCGCCGACCGCGCGTTCCTGCAGCGGGCTGTGCGCCATCTCGCGGGCGAGGTCGGACTGCGCCAGTTCCTGGACATCGGCACCGGGCTGCCCACCGCCGAGAACACCCACGAGGTCGCCCAGGCCGTCGCGCCGGAGTCGCGCGTGGTCTACGCCGACAACGATCCGCTGGTGCTGGTCCATGCCAGGGCCCTGCTGACCTCGCGGCCGCCGGGTGCCACCGACTACATCGAGGCCGACATCCGGGAGCCCGAGACCATCCTGGAGGCCGCCGCGGCCACCCTCGACCCGGACCGGCCCGTCGGGCTGATGCTGCTCGGCGTGCTCAACTTCGTGCCGGACACCGAGGAGGCCCGGGCCGTCGTCGCGCGGCTGGTGGCGGAACTTGCCCCGGGCAGCTACGTCGCGCTCACCCACCCCACTCTGGAGATGGGCGGCGAGGCCAACGCCGAAGCGATGGCGTTCTGGAACGAGAACGCCACCCCGCCGATCACGCCCCGCACGGTCGCCGACATCACCGCCTTCGCCGACGGCCTGGAGATCGTGGAGCCGGGCGTCGTGTCCTGCGCGGAGTGGCGGCCCGAGCCTGACGACGCCGGCGCACCGCGGCGCGTCCCGCAGGTGGGCATCGTCGCGCGCAAACCCTGACCGGGCGCGAACCGGTCGGCGCCCGCAGGAGGCGGCGGCTGTCCGCTGCCGCCGCGCGGTCCCTCTGACCGCGCGGCGCAGACGCGGGCGGGCGCCCGCCCGGTGATCACGGAACGGGGGCGGGTACAGGCTCACCCCGGCGACGCCGGTTCGGGCGGGCGGCCGTAGGTCATCCGGCGCAGGAACCACTCGGCCGGGCCGCGCCGGAACCCGGCCCGGCGCAGGGCCTCCGCCAGCACGACCGTGGCCAGCCACACCGCGGTGCCCAGCGCCACGGCCTGGGCGTCGCTCAGTGAGGCGCCGATGTCCAGGGTGTAGGGCGGGATCAGCGCCAGCCAGGCCACCGACTGCAGCAGGTAGCACGTCATGGACCGCTGTCCGGTGGCGGCGAGCGCGGTGGCCACGGGGCCGCGCCGGCCGTCGCGCCGCCGGTCCAGCCGGAGAGCGATCAGCGCGATGACGGCCGCGTAGCCGAATCCGCCCGCGTAACCGGTGAGCAGGTGCAGCCAGAACACGACCGCCTCGGCCGCCGGGGCCGCGTTCCACACCTCGATGTTGATCAGCGCCTGCGGCACGCCCCCGGCCACGCTCGTGCCGACGCCCCATGCGGCGGTCCGCCGCAGCAGGGGCAGGTGGCGCCACGGTTCTTCCAAGAGGCGGCGCCGTCCGGCCCACACGCCGATCAGGAACGGGAACACCGACAGCGCGAACATCAGCGGCAGGAAGGACGGGAAAACGGCCAGGCGCGCCAGCGCGTCCGACAGCCAGGTGACGTCGGCTCCGGTGCTCTGGGCCGCGGCGGAGAACAGCAGGGTGGAGGCCAGGGCGTAGAACAGGCTGCCCGCCGCCATCCACGCGAAGGCGTGGGTGAGCAGCCGCCGGTCGCCCATGCCCAGGGCCGCGGTGAAGACGAGGGCGATCAGGCCGTAGACGGCGATGATGTCGCCGTGGAACAGCAGGGCGGTGTGCGCGACGCCGATGACCACGAGCCAGCGCCCGCGCCGGCGCAGCAGGCGCCGGACCCACGGCCACTCGCGGCCCTCGGCGGTGCGCCGCCGGAGGATCTGCGCGAGGCCGTAGCCGAACAGGGCGGCGAACATGGGATAGCCGCGGTTCTCGGCGAACAGCGCCATCACCGCGGTGGTGCCGACGTCGAGGGGACCGGCGAGCGAGAAGCCGCCTGCGCCGGCGAAGTCGCGGAACAGGTGCGCATGTACGGTTGCGATGATGAGCAGCATGAATCCCCGCGCCAGGTCGGGCGCGAGCGAGCGCTGCGTGGCGGGCACCGCTCCGGAGGCGGGCGGGGATTCGCTGCGATCGGTGTTGTGCGACATCGGCAGTCCTCGCAGGAGTTGCGATTTAAGATACGGGTTCGTATCTAGTTGCCACCATAAGATACGCGTTCGTATCTAAGGAAGTGGGCGAAGTGGGTGACCGGAACCGGACAGACGACAGCGAAGGACCGTCGCGGGCCCGGCGCCGCCGGGGCGCGGAGCTGGAGGAAGCCATCTACACGGCCGCCCTGGAGGAGACCGCCGAGCTCGGCCTGCCGCGCGTCACCATGGAAGGCATCGCCCGCAGGGCGGGGACCGCCAAGACCTCGCTGTACCGGCGATGGTCGTCACCGGAGGACATCGTGCTTCGGGCGCTGTACCGGGGATATCCCGTCGAGCAGCCCGCGCCGGGCGCCGACGACCTGCGCGGCGACCTCGTCGCAGCGCTCACACTGATGCGCGACAGCCTGATGCGGCCCGTGTACGGACGGGTGATGTCCTCAGTCCTCAGCGAAGCCTGGCGCCGCCCCGACCTGCACGAACGCCTCTACGCTGAAGTCTTCGACGCTCGCGGCGGGCGCTTCACCCGCACCGTGCTGCTGCACTACGCCGACCACGGGCGCATCGACCCGGCCCTGATCACCCCCGTCGTCGCCGACATCGGAGAGGCCCTGCTGTTCAAGTACGGCATCGACACCATGGCGGTACCGGGCGACGACTACATCGCCGCCGTCGTGGACCAGGCGATCCTCCCGGCGGTGGGACGGGCCGCCGATGCCGGTTTCGGGGAGAGAGACGGCGCGGCGGACTGAGGGCGGACGGGGGCGCGGAAAGGCGGGTTGGCGTGCGGGGTGTCGGGGCGGATCGCTCGGTCGGCGCTCGACCGATCTGTCGCGTGGTCCTGACCGGAATCATCCACGGATACCGGTGAAAACCTCGCGACAGATGAGGCCGCAACGGCGGTTCCCTACGCCCGTGAACCCTCCCGTCTGGACGCGGGAACCGTGCGCCGTTGGCGGGCGTGCTCGCGGCACAGAGGCGGCGACTGCCCGACGACTTTGAAATCGCCCTGCGGTGCTCCCGCCGGGGCGCACCGCTCCCCGGTGCCGAGCGGCCGGACCTCTGACACACAACGATCCCCGGCCTATGCTGGCGAGTGTCGAGCCCACCAGTAGGACGGGGATCTGATGACAGAGCATATCCCGGAATCGTCGCCCCTCACGTTCGGTCAACGCGTCCGACGTCTACGCGAGCGCAACGGCCAAACGCGCGCCGTACTCGGCGGCCTAGTAGGCCGCTCCCAGGAATGGGTCAAGTTCATCGAATCGGGGCGGCTGCAGATGCCGCGCCTTCCGCTACTGCTACGCCTTGCGGACGCACTAGGGGTAGAGGACATGTCGGATCTCACCGGGGATGAACGGCTTGCCGCGGCGAGCTATACGAAGGCGGCGCATGATGCACTGCCCACGGTCAAGGACGCTCTCACGTCGTACACGTTCGGTCGTGAAGCAGATGAGGCGCCGACGGCCGCGGAGCTGATCGAGCGTGTCCGGCAGACCTGGCAGCTCTGGCACGGAAATCGCGACCACCGCAGCCGTGTAGCGGCCGTACTGCCCGGTCTCCTATCGGATCTCCAGCACGCTGCCCGCACTCTGCAAGGCGATGACCGGCGTCGCGCGTTGGCTGCGCTCGCCGAGACGTACCATCTCACTCAGCTCTACCTGAGCTTCCAGCCGACTCCCGAGCTGGTTACGTTGACCGGCGACCGGTCCATGTCGGCTGCCCAGGACGCCGACGATCCGCACGCGATAGCCGTAGCCGCGTGGTATCTGAATCACGTGTTTCGTGACGCCGGAGAGCGCCATGAGGCACGCGTAGACCTGGCGATGCGCGCGGCGGACCTGCTACGGCCCGACAATGGCCCGGAAGATCTCGCGCGCTGGGGACTGCTGCAGCTCGCCGCCGCACTCTCCTACGCGAAGATTGGACGCGCCGGTGACGCGTGGCGCTACTGGGACCGCGCCGAAGATGCGGCCCAGCGGCTCGGCGACCGGTACGCGCACCCGTGGCTAATGTTCGGCCGCGGCATGGTGGACGCCTACGCGATCACGATGAACAACGACCTCATGAAGCCCGGCGCGGCACTAGAAGTCGCCGAGCGAATCGACCTCGCGCCGATGCCGTCGGCCACTCGGCGGAGCTTCCACCTGATCGAATCCGCCCGCGCCCACAGCATGAAGGCCGAAAGCGTGGCTACGGTGCACCTGCTACGGAAGGCCTACCACGAATCGCCCGAGACGGCCCGTTACAACCTCTTCACCCGCTCGGCGGTGTCGGAGCTGAGCACGGCCGGTAGCGCCATGATCCGGGATGACGTGCGCAACCTCGCGCGCAAGATCGGAGTCCAGGCGGCTTAGGGGGACAACCTGTACCACTGCGCAAGGGGGTAGCGGAGCTACCCCCTTCGTTGTGCGCGGTGCTCTAGCGTCAGTGGCCAAAGCAGACCCCCGCGACGGTGTGGGCCGTCCGGGGGCGTGGCCACCGACTGAACTGGAGTCGCTGACGTGCCTGATCGTATCGAGCGCCCCCAACGCCGCATAGTCGGCCCGTGGGCCGAGTCCTCCGGCCGGCGCTCTCGCCGAGCCGCCCGCACCCGCCCCTACGTGCGGCGCCTGCCGAGCACCCCCCAACCCAAGCCCTACGAAGTCGCCCCGCGCGCCGCGCTGGTACGGCCCTACGTGCTCGCCGAGCGCCCCCAGTGGCAGGAGCCGAGCGAAGCGGCCCCGCCCCCCGCACCCGTGCGCCCCTACGTGCGAGCCGCAGCCCGCGATCACGCGCAGCACGGCGCCGAGGCGTCCCGGCTCGGCATAGCCGTGCTCGCCGACATTGCCAACACGCAGGCCGCCACGCGGAACCCCGCTGGTGACACGTTGGATGACGTGCGTGCCGCACTCTCCGGTCCGCTGCGGAAGCTCATCGCCCAGCGACCCGACCTCGGGCACTCGGCCTCCGCTGCAGGCGCCGAGCACACGCTCGCGGGGGTGCAGTCATGAGCGTCCCCGACCCTTACCGGATCCTCCTGGGCATGCTGAAAGACCGCTACGGCCACCGGTGGAGCATCCGCCGCACCGAACACCTCTGGATCGCCACCGCTACCGACCCCGACGCCGACCACGCGCCGACGATCATCGAGCCGGACATCGACGCGTTCATCGACGCGGTGGAGAACCCGCCCGCGCGGGCGGGCCGCCCGTCGCTGCTGTCCGCGTCATGGGTGACAGCCGAATACGAGAGGCTGGGTGAGGGTGCCTACATCTCGCGTCCACCCAGCACGTAGAGACGGCCGCGCGCAAACCTTGACGGCACGCGGCCCCGGCGGCGCCGGTCCGGCCGGGCGGCCGTAGGTTATGCGGCGCAGGAACCGTTCGGCGGCGCCGCGCCGGAACCCGGCGCGGCGCCGCCGCCTCGGCATCGAGCGCGCGGATATTGGCACGGTAATCGCTTTTTCCTCACGGGTAAGACGGCACGCTCGATCAGCACCGGACGCGTGTGAACGCGCCGACGGCGCAGCTGGGGATTACGCGGCGGGCCAGGGATCCTCGTGGATATATCCGCTTCCGGCGAACCTTTGAAGGCATTGACTTGATCTTCCAGCGATGGGACGTTCATGCAACGTGCAACCCCTCTGTTGGAGACGATATGGCTTTGCAGTACATAGGGAAGGATCCGGAATCCGGCAAGGACGGATCACCGACGGTCTTCGTGGACCAGGACAACGGCGACCTGGTCGTCCAGGGATGGATCGCCGACGGTTCGACCCGGACCGGCTGTCTGGAGTCAGGTCCCATACCCGATCATGAGACGGTCGTGCGGGTGCCCGCCCGCATGATGGCGATGGTGAAGGAGGCCTGCGATGCCGCTGAGCGTGCCGACGTTCATTGACATGCTGGCCGACTGCCGGAAGTCGGCCGTCCATCTCGAAATGCGCGACTTCTACGCCGTCGCCGACGAAGCCGAGGACTTCGAGGCCTGGAAGCGCGGGCACCGCACCGACTGGGATGACCGGGAGTACTGGTGGCACCCCTACTACCAAGCGGTATCCGACGCTGTCTCTCGCGGAGTGGTGGTACGCAGGGTGCGGGTGGTCTCCGAACCGGTGAGCGACTACATCCGATACGAGCACTACATCACCGAGGCCAACGTCCGCGCAGGTGAGCAGGTGCGCTGGCTACCGCGCCGCCAGGCAACGGATATCGCCCTTCCCGGCAACGACGTCTGGCTGTTCGACGACCGCCTCATCCGCATCTACCACTTCAGCGGCGAAGGGACCCTGCTCGACCAGGAGGTGAGCGAGGATCCCGACCTCGCGCGCCTGTGCGGGGGCGCCTTCACCGACGTGTGGAACCGGGCGATCCCCCACGCGGAATACTCCGTCTCCGAGTCTTAAACCCACTGCCCCCCTGTAATGTCGTCTTCCCCTTCCTCCAGTGCGCAGGCCGCCCGTGCCGCGGTCGCCGCCCGGCTCAAGGAACTGCGCCTGGAAGCTGGTCTGACGGGTGTGGAGCTCGCCGAGCGCTGCGGTTGGCACAAGGCCAAGTCGTCGCGGATCGAGAATGCGCGTACTCCGCCATCCGACGCCGATATCCGCACCTGGTGCGCAGCGTGCGGAGCCCAGCGGCACGCAGAGGACCTCATCGCTTCCTCGCGCAGCGCCGAGTCGATGTTCGTGGAGTGGCGGCGCAAGCAGCGGACCGGGCTGCGACGGCTTCAGGACTCCTACGTCGAGCGGTACCGCCAGACCACGCATTTCCGGATCTACTCGCCGGACATCGTGCCCGGCTTCGTGCAGACTCCGGCCTATGCGACGGCTCTGCTGTCCTCCATCACCGAATTCCGGCAGATTCCCGACGACGTCGCCGATGCGGTGGCCGCGCGCACCGAGCGATCCCAGATCGTCCACGAAGGACGCCGCCGATTCGCTCTGCTCGTCGAAGAGGCGGTGCTGCGCTACCGCATCGGGGACGCCGCCACGATGGCCGGCCAGCTCGGCTACCTGCTCTCGGTGATGTCCCTGCCTACCGTGTCCTTGGGGATCATTCCGTTCACCGCGCCGCGGCCGATGTGGCCGCTGGAAGCCTGCTACATCTTCGATGATCGGATGGTCCAAGTGGAGTTGCTGACAACCGATGTGACCATCCGTGCCCCCACCGAAATCGCCACATACTTAGCAGCCTTCACTGAGCTCCACAAACTGGCCGTCTACGGCAATCAAGCTCGTGCCTTGATCACCTCAGCGATCGATTCGCTGGAAGGGTAGCAGCGCAACTTCGTGCAACTCCATTGAGTGCCGATGAATCGGCTAGCTACGTTTGCCTAGCCAATCGGCGAAAAGGAGATGGCATGAACGTTCAGCCCGCTGCGACCGCAACCCCCGAGGAACCCTCCACCACCGCATCCGACCTGACCGCGGTCATGACCCGGACACTGCCCCAGGGCGGGATCGACCGCATGACCGACGAGCGCATCGAGGAAATCCTCGCCGTTCCCGCGCTCACCGCCCACCTGTAGATACACGGCCGACGCACACCCCCGGGGTCAGGGTTTGGAGACAGGGATGCACGACTGGAACGAGAGGGTCACCCTCCTGTTCAGCGCCGGAGCTCGGCCGCTGAAACCGGCGCAGGAGCTGACGCTGGCGGAGTTGCTGCTGGCCAACCGGTTCCCGCCATCGTTGTTCCAGGCATATGCAGTGCCCGGCGACGGCTCGTTGAAGCCCATCCCCACCACCCTGACCCCCGGGCAGGTGCCCGAGGACCACACGATCCTGCTGCAATGCATGCGCAACACCGACATCGACGCCCTGCGCCCCACCGAAGTCGCAACCGTGCACCACGTCGAGGAGCCGACGACAGCGCTGCTGGACCTCCACTACGCCGACGACGACAAGAGCCCTGAACATCGGGCCCACCTGGTCGATGACGCCGCCATGCGCGAAATCGTCTTCGGTAAGATCGCCGATTTCCTCGCCCACCATGAGATCCCGTTGCCCGTGGTCGCCGGAATCTCCGGCGGCGGCGACAGCAGCAGCCTCGTTCAGGGGATGCGCCGCTACACCGCCGAGCACGGTCTCGACCCCTCGGCGATCACGTGCTTCACCCTGGTCATGGAACCGCTCTGGCCCGAATCCGCGGCCCAGCGTGCCCGCGCCCTGTGCGCTGATGCGGGCTTCGAGCACGTCGTCCTCTATCCCGAAGACACCGCCGCCCTTCTGGGCATGAGCGGATCACCGCACACCCTGTGGGGGGAGTTCGAGCGGAAGTACGGGGCCGACTCCTCACACTTCTTCGGTACCTTCTTCGTCAATCTGGTGGGGCGCGCGCTCTGCGCAGAGCGCGCCGCCGGCCATCTGCTGGTGGGTTACCAACGCGAGGATGTCATGGCCGAGCTGCTCTTCCTGCTGATGAACGGCCGCCGGCCGCTGCCGTTCCCCCGGCGCCGCACCGGCGAGGTGGAGGTGCTGATGCCGGTATGGGACGTGCCCAAGAGCCTGCTGGACGCCTGCTATCCCAGCGTCAGTGAGAGCAACTACGCCGAACGGGTCGATTCCACCGCGGTGCGGCGCTCATCCATCTACTACCTGGCCCACTGCCTGGACGCGTTGGTGCCCCAGATGTCGCTTTCACTGATGAGCGGCATCAAATCGCTGATGGACGCGACCGGCGGATGGCAGGAGCTTTCCCATGTGGGTGCGACGCCGTTGCTGCAGACCGGGCACGGAAACACCCCCGAGCAATCGACGATGGTCGAGCTGCTGATGGAGCACTTTCCGCACTGGGATTCGGCTGCGTCTGCCCCGCAGTAGGATTGTCGTCCATCACGCAGCGCAATGCAGGAGGCCACATTCATGGGCCAGGCCGCCCAAGCACCGTCCGGCACCCGCGACTTCCTCGCCGACGAACTGCGCCGCCGCACGGCGGCCGTCACCGCCGTCTCCGAGGTCTTCGAGCGCTACGGGTTCGACCCGCTGGAGACCCCGGCCTTCGAACGGCTCGACGTGGTCACCGGCAAATACGGCGAGGAAGCCTCCAGCCTGCTGTTCAAGATCCTGCGGCGCGGCGTCCATGAGGCCAGTGGGCAGGCCGACCTGGCGCTGCGCTACGACCACACGGTGCCGTTGGCGCGCGTGATCGGCACCCACGGCTCCAAACTCCCGTCGCCGTTCAAGCGCTACGCCATCGGGCCGGTCTGGCGGGCCGATCGGCCTCAGGACGGCCGGTTCCGCGAGTTCGTCCAGTGCGACGTGGACACCGTCGGCTCCCACTCGCCGCTGGCCGATGCCGAGGTCGTCTACGCCGTCGCCGACGGTCTCCAGGCTCTCGGCGTTGAGGACTTCCGTTTCCTGGTCAACAGCCGCGAAGCGCTCCGCGGGCTGCTGGAGGTCTACGGCGTCGGTCTCGAGCTGGGCGACGGTGTGCTGGCGACATTGGACAAGCTCGACAAGATCGGGGAGGAGGCGGTCGCCGGCGAGCTGGCCGAACGCGGTGTCGCTACGGCGACCGCCGAGGCCGTCGTCGCCGATATTGCGGCCGACAGCCCGGACCGGCTTCGCGCCAAGCTGGAGACCAATCCGCGCGGCAAGCAAGGGTTGGCCGAGATCGACCGGATGCTGGAGCTGACCGGTGGACTAGAGGGGCGCATCGCGTTCGCGCCCCGGATGGTGCGCGGCCTGGACTACTACACGGGCGCGATCTGGGAGGTCGAGGCTGTCGGCTACCCCGGTGCCGTCGCCGCCGGAGGCCGCTATGACCAGCTGGTCGCCGCACTGGGCGGATCCGACATGCCCGCCGTCGGCGGCTCGGTGGGCATCGAGCGCATCCTCGCCACGCAGGAGACGGCAGCCGACGACCGGCGCGGTCTCGATGTCGCCCTCACCGCCCTCGGCCACAGTGAGGCCGGGACATTGCGGCTGGCCCGCGCTCTGCGCGGCCGCGGCCTGCGGGTGGGGACCTACCTGGGGACCTCGGGCAAGCTCGCCAAGCAGCTCAAGTGGGCCGACGACCAGCGGGCCCGGTTCGCCGTCATCCGCGGCGCCGACGAGCAGGCCGCCGGAGAGATCACCGTTCGGGACATGGCCACCGGCGAGCAGCACAGGGTGGCCGACGACGACGCCGTCGCGCAGATAGAGCGACTCCTCGGCCACTGATCCCGGGATCAGCCCGATGACGAGCGTCTCACCGCCGCGATATACGCAAGTCCGGGCGCTACCGCCATCGAGCGCCAGGTTTTCGTCACTTGAGGAGCTTGTTCGCCGTGAAATCCGCGCGTTGGATCGGTTTCAGGCGCGGGTGAAGGCGCCGATGGTGCCGCCGCCTGATTCGCTGGCGGAGAGTGATTGCTTCGGCCTATCCTTATGGTGACGGCTTCGGCATTACTCGAAGGGTCTGCAGTGTCCGACTTCGCGGAACGAGCACGCGCGGATCTGGATGAGTGCGACATTTCGCTGCGGGCGGCCGCCCGGACGATGCACATCGACCCCGGCCATCTCTCCCGCGTGCTTTCCGGAAAGCGGCCCCCCACTCCGCATCTCGCGGAAGCTCTGGACGGGCTCGTCGGCGCCGAGGGCGCCCTGGCCGATCTGGCGGCGACCCTGAACGAGGATGACCGGGGCCGGATTGCGCGCAGCGTCGCGGAGCCGGCACGCGTGGACCTCGGCACAGTGCACGCGTTGGCGGACGTGCTCGCGGCACAGCGGCGGCTCGACGACACGTTGCCCGCGACCGCGATGCTGTCGGGTACGTCGGCGCAGTGGGAGACCGTGGAGCGGTTGGCGCGCGACGCGCGGGGGCCGCATGCGGACGCGCTTCGCGAAGTCGCCGCGGAGTGGGTCCAGTTCGTGGGGTGGTTGCACGCCGAAGCGCGTAACGACGCCGATGCGGTTCGCTGGCTTACGGAGGCGCAAGACCGGGCCGACGACGTCGGCAGTGGGGAACTCGCGGCGCAAGCGGCGAATTTCAAGGGGTATCTCGCGCGTCGACAAGGGCGCCCGCGGGCGATCGTGCGCTGGTTCTCCGCGGCGTACTACACACCGGGAGCGGCCCCGCTGCAACGTGTCGGGGATGCGGTTCAAGCGGCACACGGGTACGCGCTCCTCGGGGAACGCGACACAGCCCGGCGGTTGTTGGGCGAAGCGTCCGATCTCGCCGACGCGGCCGCGGACACGGAGGCACCGGGCACCGCCTATTGGCTGTCTCCCACGTTCTCGCGGATGGGGATGGGCCTGGTTCATCTCGCGTTGGACGAGCATGCGGAGGCGGCGGCGAACCTTCGGGCCGGACTGGACGGTCTGCCGCTCGAACAGCGGTGCGCGGAATGGTCACGAGAGTACCGGGACGCACTGGAGGAGGCGCGCGCCGCGTAAGCGCGACTCGGCTGTTGGGCATAGCCGGTCGTTTCGCCTTCGATTTGCTCATGGTCGCAACTCATCGCCGAGTCCAGGTCACCGATTCCGCTTCTGCGCTTAATGCGTCATCAGCGTATCGCCACATCGATCGAAGGTCGATTTATCCGAAATGAAGCGAGAGAGGTAGCCCGCGGCATAGTGCGCCCTGACGTTCGGTTTCTCGTAGTGGCGTGTTGCCCGTTGTCTTCTACGAGTAAGAAACGGGGCAACACTTTTGCGCGATGCTGATTCGAGGAAAGCTGTGAGGCAGTACAGACCCCCGCGACGCGGGCAAGGCGTCCGGGGGCGCGGCCACCAGCTGAGTAGGAGCTGATGACATGAGGCAGAGTAGCCGTCCACCCATGCGGCCCGCGAGGCGGTGGGGGCGCGGTCCCGAGTGCGCGCACGCGCACGCGGCGGCCTCACTGATGCAGATCCGCCACCCCGACTTCGTGATCTGGTTCGGTGAGACCTCGCGCCGGTTCTACGTGATGGACGACGACGGTCTCCACGAGTTCGCCGATACCGACGCGGTACTGCTGTTCGCGTGGCAGCGCACCGCGCGCCCTGCGCACCGGGCGGCGCAGCATCGCCCCGTCGGCTTCGATGACGGGCTCGACGACCTCCGCGAGACCCTCACCGGCCCGCTGCGCGAGCTGATCGCCGCCCGACCGGATCTGGCGCACACGCCTGCACAGATGGCGGGGGAGAGGTGATCGGGGTGGATGCGCCGGATGGCGATGCGGCTCTGCTGGCCATGCTGAAGGCCCGCTACGGCGCCCGGTGGAACATCCGGCGCACCGAGAACCTGTGGATCGCCACCGCCCGGGACCCTGAGGCCGGCCACGCGCCTACGGTCGTCCACCCGGATGTGGAGGCGTTCGTCCAGGAGCTGGAGGAACCCCCGACTCGCGCCTGTCGGCCGTCGCTGCTGTCGTCGTCGTGGGTGCGGTCGCGGTTCGACCGGGCCGGCGACGGCGCCTACATCTCCCGCGAGCCGCCTGCGACCTGAGGGGCGGACGTCCGTTGACCGAGGGGACCGCATGCCCGAGCGCTACCGCAGCATCGTCGACGTTCACGTGATCCTGCTCCGTGGCCGGGAGATCCTCCTGCTGGAGCGCCAAGGCACGGGGGCTACTGCGACGGCATACTGCACCTGCCGTCCGGGCATCTGGACGAGGGCGAACCCGCCCACCACGCGGCGGCTCGCGAAGCCCGCGAGGAGGTCGGGGTCGGCGTCGACCCCGACCTGCTGCGCCTCCTCGCCACGATCCACCACCGCCAAGACGCCGACCTGGCGCGCCTCGGACTGTTCTTCCTCACCGAGGAGTGGTGGGGCGAGCCCGTAAACGCGGAGCCCCACAAGTACGGAAAACTGGTCTGGACCGACGCCAGGCGGCTTCCTTCGGGAACGATCCCTTACCCCGCGGCCGGTATCGAGGCGTGACTGTGGGGTGAGACGTTCGTCCCGCACGGGTGGCCGCTGGCGCCGTGATACCCGACGGTCGGGACGGGGCCGAGCCCGATGCCCGGAAGCCGCGTCTGGGCCGAGCAGTGCCGGCGTATGCGGCGCCGTTGCGTAGCGCCGTGCGGGCTACGATGCTGAAGTCCATGATTGCGGACCCCCCTTCCCACGACGGCACGCAGGCGACGACCGGACGGATGCCGGGAGCGACGTGGTGAGTCTCCGCAGTCTGGAGATATGCGCGGGAGCGGGTGGACAGGCGTGCGGACTGGAGCGGGCCGGGTTCGAACCGGTCATGCTCGTCGACGACGACCCGCACGCGTGCGCGACCTTGCGCGCCAACCGTCCGAACTGGGACGTCCGACAGATGGACGTGGCCGATCTGGTGGGCGCGGAACACCCGCAGATTCTGGATGTCGACCTCCTTGCGGGAGGGCTGCCCAGCGTCCCGTACTCGCAGGCGGGACGCGGAAAGGGGGCCGGCGACTCCCGGGACCTGCTTCGGCAGTCGATCTGGCTGGCCGGTGAGGTCCAGCCGCGCGCGCTCATGCTCCAGAACGTCCCCAGGCTCCTGACGGAGTCCACGTTCGAGGACGCACGGAAATTCGTGCGGGAAGAGCTGGAACACCTCGGCTACGCCTACGACTGGCGAATCCTGGACGCGCGGGAGTTCGGGGTTCACCAACGCCGGCCCTACAGCGTGCTGGTGGCGATGCGTCCCGACGACATGAGCCGCTTCCGCTGGCCCGAACCGGCGCCCGGCGCCCGAACCGTGGGCGAGGTCCTGTGGTCGTCCATGGCGAGCCGAGGTTGGCCCTACGCCGCCGAATGGCGCCGGATCGCCGACGGTATCGCCCCCACGATCGTCGGCGGTTCACGTGACCGCGGCGGCGCGGACCTGGGCCCGAGCCGGTCGAAGGCCGCCTGGGCCCGGCTCGGCGTCAACGGCGACAGTATCGCCGACGACGTCCCGGGACCCGACTTCGAGCTTCGGGCCGGAGAGGGCACGAAGGACCGCGCGGGACTGCCGAAACTGACCGCCGACCAGGCGGCCGTCCTTCAGGGGATCCCCGACGACTGGACGATCACCGGCCGCAAAACGGCGCGGTACCGACAGATCGGCCACGCGTTTCCGCCTCCGTTGGCCACGATTATGGGCGAGAGCATCGCCCGGGCGTTGGAGCGGTGAAAGCCGGTACCGACGTTCCCGGCGGGGCCCGTGGCCGGGTCCCGCCGGCGAGGACCGCAGTCCGCGCTCAGAGGGCGGACATGAATTCTTCGAAGAACCCCTGCGTCGTCTTGTCCGGCGTGCCGATCAGCATGGCCCGGTCCAGGAAGTCGTTGTTCAGCTCGCAGCTCGTTTCGGGCACGAGCATGCACGCGTGGCATGCGGCGAGATTGAGGCTGTCGACGCCCGACGCCTCCGACTCCATGCACAGCGGGTCGGCCGAGCACCACGAGATCCGGCGCAGCGCCGACGCGAGCGAACGTCGCAGGCGCCGCGGCTCGCCCTGGCTCACCAGGCCGCCCAAGCTTCCGGCGGAGTCGCTGCTGGCGGTATAGATCAGCACACCGGCCATGTCCTCGGACACGTAGAGGCGCTCCCGCAGGGCCGACGCCGGGTAGCCGGCGTCCAGGCTCCACTCGTTGATCAGCGCGTGCGCAAGCGTGTGCACCAGCAGCAAACGCGCGTCGACCTGCGACGACGGGGACTGGCGCTTCGAACGGTGGGCACGCTGGTTCAGCAGCTCCTGGTGGTGTCGCCGGATCGACGCCGCACGTTCCTCCGGCCCCGCCGTGAGCCCGGGGGCGGGCGCAGTCCATTCCGCGATCCGGTCCGCGGACAGGCGCAGGAAGACGCCTTCGCCGACGACTTCGACGGCGGGCAACCATCCGACGTCGTCACGGCTCAGGGCGGCGAGCCGGTCTTCGGAGTCGCCCTCCATGGGCGGGTCCACCCGCGTGAACGTCTGCAGCGCCCGGACCTCGCGGAGGCGGGTGACGAGCATCGTGCCCGCGATGCCGGGGGGAGCGGGGGCGTCCGGCAGCTCGTGGGGACGCTTCGTCTGGAAGTGCTGCGTGTCCGATTCGCGGTCGAGCTGTCTGTATTCTTCCTCCCGAAGGACGTCGGACGGTTCGAAACCGGTGAGCACGGACGGGTCGGGGCGTTCACCCGCCTCGTAGGCCTCGTAGTGGCGAACGGCCTCCACGACGTCGTCCGCCTCGAACCGGCCGGGGACCAGACCGGCTTTCTCCGCGAGGCGCCTGATGAGCCCGTCGTCCTCGCCTTTCCACTGGTCGTAGCGACCGGGGACGAGCAGCTCCTCGTAGAGCTCCTCGGAGAACGGCGGGATGGACAGGGCCGACCGGACGACGGGGAACCAGGCCGCCGACGAGCCTCGCTGCATCGTGCGGGGCGTCAGACCGCACTCCTCGTCGGATCCGCGGGGCAGCCACGGACGCTTGCCGAAACAGCGGAAGTTGACGCTGGCCAGGGAACCGCGTCCGAAGGCGCCTTCCATCGACGCCTCCTCCCCGCACGAGCACCCCACGACGATCGACCGCAGGGCCGCGGTGCGGCCGGTGGAGCGGTACGAGAGCCGATGTCCGGATCTCTCGTTCGCGCGCAACGGTCTGCCGTGGACCCACGCTTCATAGGGGAAGTCGTCGAGGTGCCCGCGCTCGCAGGCGACGATGAACCGCGACGGTGTCAACGGTTCGTCGCAGGACGCGCACGCCGTCGAGCCGGGTTTCGGGTTGAACGCGCCGTAGCGACGCAGGTTCTCGTCGCACCCCGTGTCCGGTCGCGCGTCTTTCCCCGGGCACGTGTACATGTCGGGGAACCGGCGGATCCGAACGCCGTCGCCGGCCGGCGGATCGGCGGCCGGAGGCAGATAGAAGCCCTTCCGCATCCCCAACCGGGTCTGCAGCCGGAACTCGTGTATATCCGGATCTCGGCCGACTCTCCAACCGTCCAAACCGCTGACGAGGTAGGACTGATCACCGAGGGCGATCATCGCCCCGACGCCATAGGTGGTGATCAGTTGCGTCCGTCGGACCGCGCCGAGCCGCTGGAAGGTCGGCGTCTTCTCGCCGCCGGTGTTCTTGTCGGAGCGCAAGGCCATTTCAGGTCTCCAGGTAGAGGTCGGAGTCGACGTCGACGTCGCGGAGGCTCATCATCGTCGGCGCCGACTCCCGCAGGTCCTCGTCGTAGCCGTAGTTGCTGAGCAGAGCCTCGTCGGGGGAACGGACATCGCCCGGCCGGGATTTGCGCCGAGCTTCGTAGCGCAGCCCGGGATTGGTCTGGGCCAGGTCGCGCCAGCCGTCGATGAACGTGTCGAGCTCCTCGCGCGTCTCGGCGTGTTCTTCGGGGGCGATCGACGCCACACGGCGCAGGATCCGCTCTTTGAGTCCGTTCAGATCCTCGACGAACCGTTCGACCTTGTTGGCCCCGTCGTCGGGACGTGCCGTCGGCAGCGTGAGGCGGGCCAGCCCCACCAGAACTGCGTGCAGCGCACGGTCGCGGGCCCGAGGCGAGAACGGGGTGACGCTGGTCGACTCCACCTGCCGGTACAGAGCCGAGTGGTAGGACACGAAGTCCTCGTAGTGGGAGCGATCGCGGGAACGGGCCGCGTTGAGCATCGTCACCACCAGGCCGGGGTCGCGCCGGCCGACGCGGCTCGTCGTCTGGATGTACTCCGCGGTGGTCTGCGGCTGGCCCATCACGGCCATGAGCCCCAACCGGTCCACGTCCATGCCCACCGAGATCATGTTCGTGGCGAGCACGACGTCGACGGCGGTGCCGGAGTCCAGCGCACGGAAGAGATCGCCGAGATGGTCCGGGATGTCGCTGGAGTCGACGCGGCTGGTGAGCTCCCGCAACTCGTCCACACGGCGTCGTCGGGACCCGTCGCGGCTCGCCAATTGCTCCAGGCGTTCGTCGACGTCGGCGTAGACCTGCAATTCCGCCGCCGAAAGCAGACGCAGGCTGTTGAAGTAGCCCATGAGCGTCCAGTAGGCGTCGCGGACCGCGGGATCGGCCTCCGCCCGGTACGCGTTGTGCAGCAGCGCCGCGTAGGTGCGGATCAGCAGCGTCGCCTGGCTGGCGCCGGGCGCCAACGCCCCGACATAGCGGCGCGCCCCCTTGGCCTCGCGCGGCGCTTCGACCGCGAACCAGGAATCACGGGCGTCGAGGCCGGACGGCGGGAACTGCTCGACACGGCGGTCGAACAGGAGCTTTCCCTGCTCCTGAGCTCGGCGGATGGTCGCGGTGGAGGCGATCACCTTGGGACGTTCCGCGGCGATGTCGACGGCGGTCTCATACAGGCCGGCCAGTGTTCCGAGCGGCCCCGAGATCAGATGCAGCTCGTCCTGGATGACGAGCTCCGGCGGCGGCGCCTGCGCGTGTTCGCCGCCGGCGCGGTTGAACAGTGCGAACACGTTCTCCCGCCAGGCGATCTGGGCGAACTTGTCGGCGGTGGCGATGACGAGGGTGGGCCGCACCCGGTAGATCTCCTCGTCGACGACGTGCACGGGCAGCCCATCGGCGAAGTCGCACTCGCTGCTGCGGCACCGGATCCGCATCCGTTTCGTTTCGCGGTCGGCTTCGTAGTCCCCGGCGTCCATCGGCGTGGCGCACCACGGGCACGAGGTGAGCTGTACCGGGTTCTCCGTCTGGATCTTGCCCTCTTTGCGCAGCTTCCGCAGGCTCTTCTCCGCGTTCTCGACCTTGTTCGGGGTGGCCGCCTTGCCGACCCACATCCCGATCGAAACCGGTTCCTCACCCAACTCCGACCGGCGCAGTCGGCGTATGCGCTCCATGGAGCAGATGAGCGTGGACGCACGCTCGAACTGCTGAAGCGTCAGCAACCGCAGCGTGTAACGCATCAGAACCGTGACGCCGCCGCCGTCGTCCGGGGAACGCAGCCGGCGCAGGAACGTCGTCAGGGCGATCAGCCCCAGGTACGCTTCCGTCTTGCCGCCGCCGGTCGGGAACCACAGCAGGTCGGCGACCGCGCGGTCGGCGTGACCGCGGTCGGCGATCCCGTTCAGACACAGCAGGATGTAGCCGATCTGGAACGGCCGCCAGCGTCCCTGCCGGAGCGACGGTTCGCCCTGCGCGCCGTCGTTTCTCCACGCCGTGCGGGCGCGTTGGTGGGCCATGGCCTCGTTGGCCATCCGGAACGCCTCGAACACGACGGGATCGTCGCGCAGGGTCGCGATTCCCTCGCTCATTCGGCCGTAGGCCGCGGAACAGGCGTCGAGCTGCTCGCGGGCGACCGTCCCGAACGCGGTGTCGGACAGGGAGTCGGCTTCGGCCGAGCGGTCGGCGATCCATTCGCGGTAGGCGTCGACGATCTGTTGCAGGCGATCCAGGACCTGATCGTCGGGGGCTTCGGCCAGCCACATCATCCTCGGTTCGGCGACGTCCGGGTTGGATCGGGCCTGAAGGACCTCGGAGGTGGGCACGAACGTCGTCCAGACCGCGTCGGTGGCCGCACGGCGGTGGCCGTGGACCCCGCGCGCGGGCGGAGGGGTCCAGTTCCACGTGACCGAGCACCCGTGGCCGGTGGCGAACGTGGGAGCGTGCCGGTGCAGCAGGTCGTTGACGAGGCGTTCGCGTTCCTCCGCTCCTTCGGGGCGGCGACGGTCGACCAGCGCCTCGGACTCCTCGGGAGCGTCGACGCGCAGCTGAGGCTGGAAGAGGCAGCGGGCGTCGAGCAGTTCTTCGTCGTGGGCCTCGGCGGCGTTGACGAGGGTGGCCGTCACCGAGACGTCGCCGTTGCCGTCCGGCTCCCGCACGGTCAGGCGCAGCCGGATCCCGCGTTCCCCGTCGATCGGCTCGTCGTGACTGTGGGGGCGGTCGACGTCGACCTCGACGGGATCGAACGTCAGGGGTCGGCGACGCCACCGCGTGGTGTGCCGTTCGTCGAGCCCGCGGCGTTCCGCACGCCGCGCCGCGACCGGCCGGTCGTTCTCGTCGATCGGCTCGTAGACGGCCGCCGAGACCGTCACCGTGACCCGCCGGGCCCGGCTCGGATCGACGGCGAACGTGAGGCCCATCGCCGACGGGCGCTGGCGGTTCGCCATGGCGACGCCGCTGTCGTGGGCTTCGTCGACGGTCATCTGCGCCGACGCGGGGGGTTCCTCCTGCTCTTCGCGATGGGTGCGCTCGGCCTCGCCGTCGCGTCTTTCGGGGTAGAGCACGCCGGTGATGTAGGCGGTGGCGGGCTCCTCGTCGAGGGTCTCGTGCGGGTCCCCGACCGGGCCGAGGAGATCGGCTTCCAGCCGTCGTGCGAGATCGTCGCGGAAGGCGTAGTGCGCCTCCAGCTCGTTCGTTCCGGTCATTCGTCGGCCTCCTCGCGTCGGAAGTGGAAACGCCCCAGCCCCGTCAGGCGCGGGGCCGTCCACACGCCGTGGTCGCCCAGTCCGGCGATCTTGCCCGCAGCCGGGCTACCGGTGACCGTCTCGACCGTGTCGACGCGTACGTCCGTGATCTCGTAGGGGAAGTTCCGGGGCACGAATCCCCGGTTCACGTTGAGCACGCGGTACAGGTCGCGGCGGAACCGTTCGGAGACGATGCCGATCGGTCGGCCCGCGTGCCGGACCAGATACGGCGGGCTCTCCCGGTCTTCCAGGGATTCGTCGCAGACGCGGTCGAGTACGATCGGGTCGCCCGCCGACACCTCGGTGGAGAGGTATCGCTGGAGTCCGTGGGGATCGTCGGTGAACTCCGCCGTTCCCGCCGGGTCGTCGGCGTGTACGTCGTCTGCGGTCGACTCCATCCCGAACCGTTGCCAGTTCTTGAAACCGTAGCGCTGCCACCGTCGTGTCCCCTGGTGGAGACCGACCCTGCGGGAATCGACCGGGTCCATCCGCAGCAGCTCCGTGCGTGAGCGCGTCATGGCCACGTACAGCACGCGCGCCTCCTCGGCGGCGTCGATCTCGGGGGCCTCGCGCAGCGGCCCCGGGTCGGCCACGACGACCCGGTCGAACTCCAGGCCCTTGGCCCGGTGGAAGGACGAGACCACCACGGCGGCCGGCGGGGCGGCGGCGAGTTCGTCGGGCAGGAGACCGTTCGACACGGCGTCCCGCAGTCGCCGGAGGTCGACGGTGCGCCCGGTCCGTCCGGCCGCCGTCGACGCCAGCGCGCGCCACGCCGTGTCCGGGTCGACGGCCGCGTCGGCGTGTTCGGCGAGCACCGCGTCGAACGACTCCCGGGTGAGCGTCGGTCCGGATTCGGGCGCGAAGAACCGGGCCAGCCAGGCCGGGGCCGCCCGGTCCTGGGCGCCGCGCTGGAGGCGGTGAGCGACACCGGCGGAATGCAGACGCGACGAGACCAGCAGCGCCTGGCCGTTCGTGCGGCACAGCACCGCGGCGGTGCCGTCCGGGTCGGCCACGTGGTCCACGACGTGGTCGTCTTCGAGTTTCCCGACCGGCAGGGCGCTCCGCAGCTCACTGCGGAGCGTCTCGTAGAGGTCGTCGCCGCCTCCCCCTTGCTCCGCTCCGGTGCGCAGCGCCGGCCCGTGGGGGAGAGCGAGCCGTGCCTCGTCGGTGGCGGCTCGGAAATTCCGGGTGAGGTGCAGCTCGACGAGTTCCTCGGCGAAGGTGGATCGGAGCCGGTCGAAGAACCGGTTGGTCTCGCCGGCCCGTCGGGCGGTGTCCTCCAGTTGGAATCCGTAGATGGCCTGAGCGGGATCGCCGACCACGGTGAACCCGCAGTCGAAGCGTTCGAGCAGGGTCCGGACCAGCTCTCTGCGTTCGCCCATCAGGTCCTGCACCTCGTCGACGACGACGTGGCGCAGGTCCTCGTAGAGATCGTCGGCCAGCCCGTCGTCCAGCGCCTTCGCGGCTTCGCGGATCCGCTCGTCGAAGGACGCCGATCGCCAGTCCTGGTCGGCCTTCACCTGCATCAACAGGTCGAGGGCCCACGAGTCGAAAGTCTGCGCACGCACATGGCCGGCGTCGCCGTAGCCGGTCAGGCGTCGACGCAGCTCGCGGACGCTCGCCCGGGAGAAGCTGAGGGCCAGGACGTCGCGGGGAGCGACGTCGCCGCGTTCCACGAGCCGTCCGAGTCGACGGATCAGGGTGTGGGTCTTGCCGGATCCGGCCGCCGCGGTCACCAGCGTCAGGGCGTCGACCGGTTGCTCCACCACGGCGTTCTGTTCGTCGGTGAGCGCCGGCGCGTCGTGGGCAGGTGCCGTCATCGCATCCCCCACAGGTGCTCGAATCCGGTGAACGCCAACGACCGGTTGAAGTTCTCGACGTTGTCGTGGACGTCGAGGATTCGGCATGTTTCCGCGCCGCCGTTGGCCGGGCCGCGGAGGCCGCGGCCGATCATCTGCTGATAGACCGCCGGGCTGTAGGTCGGACGGGCGATCACGACGGCGCGTGTGGCCGGTGCGTCGAAGCCCTGCGCCAACACCCCGTAGTTGGTGAGCACCCGGATCTTTCCGGACCGGTAGTCCTCGATGCTCTTCCGCCGTTCCGCGGTGGGTGTGAACCCGTCGATCGAGGCCGACGGGATCTTCTCGGCGTTCAGCATCGCCGCGATCACCTTGGCGTGGTTCACCGAGGTGGCGAACAGCAGCACCGGCCATTCTCGGGGGAGGACCTTGATCTCGTCGATCAGCATGCGGTTGCGCTCGTCGAACATGCCGAGTCGTTGCTCGGCCGAGCTGGGCAGCCACCGGTCCGCCTTCTTGCGCTCCTCCTCGTCGAGGGTCAGCGTCGACCCCTTCAGCTCCCGATGTTCGACCCGGGCGAGGACACCGATCTCCTGGAGGGCGACCAGCGGATCCTGGTCGTCGAACACTCCCTCGTCCAGCCGGACACCGCCGAACCGGTTGACGAGCCGTCGGGTCTCCTCCTCGTCGCTGCGGAACGGCGTCGCGGTGAGTCCCACCAGCGGTCGGTCGGTCCTGTTGCGGTTCTGGTCCAGGCCGAGCTGTCGGAGGACGGCGGTGGGGCGTTCGGACAGGGCGGCGTGGCCTTCGTCCACGATCACCAGCGCGGCCTCGCGCAGCCAGGCGTAGTCGTCCTGGCTCAGCCGGCTGTCGAGCTTCGCGTCGGTCGCCACGACAAGGTGGGGGAAACCGTCGACGGGGGCGGCGTCGTTGCCTCCCCAGAAGCGGCTCACGGTCAGACTCTGCCGCGGACCCACCGCCGACCACACGAACTTCCAGCTCTGCACGGCCTGCTCGCAGAGTTCCTCGGTCTGGGCGATCCAGAGGATGGGGGCGTCGATGCCCCGCTCCCGCACCATCCGGATGACGGCCTCGACCGCGACCCGGGTCTTGCCCGCGCCCGTCGGCAGGCGCAGCATCGCCCGTCCCGGCTCCTGGCGTTTCAGGAACATGAGCATGTTGGCGACGAGCTTCTCCTGGTATCCGTGCAGCTGCGGGAAGTCGGTCGGCCCGTCGACCTTCTCCGTCTCGGGCGGAGTCTCGGCCTTGTGGCCGGCGTAGCTCTCCGGGAGTCCCAGCTCGCTGACGAACCGCCGGCTGGTCGCGCTCCCGGAGAACGTGCTGGGCGCCTCTTTGATCCGGGCGGCGACGTCCTTGTTGTATTCCCGAAGCACGCCGTCGCCGTAGGCGTGGAGGGCGAGTCGGGCGAGTTCGGGGCCTTCGGGGGTTTTGCCGGTGCGGGACGATTCGGCTTCGACGAGCCCTTCCGGGAGGCCGGCGCGCAGGCGCTCCTCGCCGATGGCGACCAGGAACTTCTCCTCGTCGGTGGTGGCGGCGCGGATCCTCTTGACGAGCTCGTCTTCGCGCTGCTTCTCGCGCATCTGCAGGATGCGTTCGCACCGCGGGCGCCCGAGCCCGAGCCTGAGTACCGCGTCGACGGCGACGAGGGTTTCGAGGTCGTTCCCGGGGGCGAGCACGAGCACGGTGTTCTCGTGCAGGGCACGCTCCAACGGGATGGTCCGTGCGCCCTGGGGAGTGCGCACCACCTCCTCCAGGAGGTTGCACCGCACCAGATACCGGTTTTCGACGGCCCGCGCGTGGGTGTGTAGGTTCGGGAACTCGTCGCGGAGCAGGACCGGCTCGGAATCGGCTTCGAAGCGGACCTCCTTCTGGATCACGTCCGCCGGATCGAGCATGCCCCAGTCTTGGCGAAGCCAGGCGGCGGTCTCCCCGTCCGGGGCCCACAACGCGGGCAGGCCTTCGCGGACGAGGGAGTCGTACTCCGAGCGCACGTGGGTGACCGCGATCTCGGAATCCGGGAACTCACACGACCGGGTGTCGCCGACACGGCACCGTGTGCCGACTCCTTCCGGCCATTCGGTGTCCGCCTGGAGCAGCAGCGAGTAGACACGGCCGGGGAAGCGGTCGTCCTCGCTTGCGGCGGCCTTGGTGCACGCCTCCTTCCACACCGGCGCCGGAACCTTCTCCAGCGTCGCCGGAAGGCCCAGGTGGTCGGCAATGATCGGCGAGATGTCGGCCACCGGGAACACGTCCCGGTAGTCGGACAGGGCCGGTCCGACGCATCGGGAAGGGCGCGCGAGTCCGGCGGAGGTCGGGAGTACCGCGTGTCGGCGCACCATCCACACGAGAGGCGGGCGGATGGAGACGGGGGTACTCGACTGGCGCCCGCCCTGTACGGTCCAGTGGGATACGAGGCCGTTGACCGGGAGATGGCGCACGTAGGCCGCGCAGCCCTCGGGCGACAACCGCGTCAACAGGTCGAGCGGGCCCGCCGGGGAAGGTCCCTCGACGTGCATCGCACGGGGGCGGCTGGCTTTGGGGTCGAGCTGCTTCACGTACGTTTCCCGGGCCCGTTCGGCGTACTCTTCGAACCAGGGCGCCTCAGTGGGGTCGTGCTCCGGGGCGGGCCGGTCGATGAGCCCGAGCCGGGTCAGCAACGTGCGGTCGGGGCCGTGGAACCGCATGTCCACGGCGATGTCGGCGTCTCTGGAGCCGTCGTCGGGAACCACGGGTCCGGGAGCCAGGCACTCGCGGAGGGGACGGAACTCCCCGTCGACCGTGCGCACCCGCAGTTCCTCGACGGAACCGTCGGGGCCCTCCCGGAGAGCGCTGAGAACGCGGTCGCCGGTCACGCGGCGCGACAGCTCCCAGAACGCGGTCCACGCGTCGTCGGAGTAGCCTCCGAACCCGCGGTCCACCACGGCGGCGAAGCGGCCGGTCGCGTCGGCTTCGCGCACGCCGAGATCGTCGAGGGCGGTGGTGACACCCATGTGGTCGAGTACGCGTCCGTCGACATAGGCGAGGTCGTCTTGCAGGTCGTCGTCGGAGCTGCGTCGGAACACGTGACCCCGTTCCGCCCGGACGAGCTCGCCGGACTCGGTCAGAACGACCTTCGCCTTCAGGGCGTCCTCCCTCAGATCGGGAAACCGGCGCACGATCTCGCCGAGAATACGGACGGCGGTGGCCGAGGCCGTGGGGGTGCGGTCCGCGACGAGCGCGTTCAACCAGTGTTCGACGGACGTATCCGTCTTGCCCGCCCGGTCGAAGATGTAGCCGACGCGGGCGCGTCGTTCCCGCCGCTCCGTGGAGTGGTGGACCCAGTCCACCGGTCGGCCCTCGTAGCCTTGCCACATCTTCAGGCAGGTGTCGTCGAGCCCGGCCGGGTGCATGCTCAGCTCGTCCGGGGAGCGGAACGCGCCCTTCTGGTTGGGCAGCGACGGGCGTTCCGCAGCGATGCGCCAGATGGCCTCCGTCAACCCGCCGTCGGCGAATTGCGGAGCCTCTCTCCCACGGCCGGGCAGGTAGTCCAGGAATCGGGCCGGGTCGTCGGGGCCGGCGATCAGCGGCAGCGAGTCGACGACGAGCGAGGCCGCGACGTCGAGAAGCTCGTCGTTGAACGCGTTGCCGTCGAAGATCGCCTGCCGGTCCTCAGACGTCTTCCACGGTGCGTTCAGAATGCCGCGCAGCGTGGTCTTGAACTTGGTCGGGAAGTAGGCCCAGAAGTCCCCGCGTTCACGCCTGCCCGCCGGTACCGCCCAGGAGACGTCGACCTCGGGCCGGTCGTGGAGCTCGCCCGCGGATCGAAGGGCCTTGTCGGAAGGCGCGTGTTTACGCGTGAAGACCCGCCACTCGTGCTGGACGCTGTCGCCGCCCGGGCGGTCTTCCGTCAGCGTGTGGAAGTCCCCGAAGACACGTTGATGGATCCGGCGCCGCACGGGGCGTGCTCCCCGACGGTCGTCGAGGACGACCGCGCCCACGTGCGGCGAGAACAGCGGGAACTCCACCGGGAAGTCCGCCAGGTCTTTGCCGAGGCGTTTGTGGCTGCCGGGCTTGAGCGGGATCCTGACCACCGTGGTCGCCCACGCGGCCAGCTCGTCCAACACGGGATCGTCCCGCCGCTCCTGCGCGGGGTCCAGCGGGGTGGCCATGCGCAACACCGGCGTCTCCTCGGCCCCCGGGGAGACCGTCCGGATCTCGGCGGCCGACCACTCGCGGTCGAACCCGAAGCCGAACTCCACCCCGTCGATCCGGCTGAAGAACTGCGGGGTGTCGGAGACCGTCAGCACCGACTTCACGCCGACCCCGAACCGGCCGATCTGGCCGCCCCGCTTCCGGGACACGCTCATGCGCAGGATGGTCTCCGCGCCTTCGGCCGACATCGGGTCGCCCTCGTTGGCGCAGTACAGATGCGTCGATGTGAGGACCACCGCGACTTTGCCGTCGTGGCTGCCGTGCAACTCGTCGGCGCCGTTCTGGACGAGTTCGAAGATCTGGCGATCCCCGTATCCGCCCTGTTCGATTCGACGCTCGTTGTTCACGTGCTCGCGAATGAGTCCGGGGTCGACGCGATAGGTCTCCAACACGCGTCGGGACTGCTCGCTCACGACGTCGAGGACGTTTTCCGCGTCAGGCGATCGGATCATGAAAAGACTGGACTCTCTAGCGGGGGTGGGAATAGAGAAAACGACTGTCCGGCTGAGCGGGGCCGGGGTGAGGCGAGGTGCTTTCAACTCTTGTTTTTCGGTGCGTTCCCGGTGACGGCTCGGGCGTTCGGACGGGCGCACCGGTCCGGAGCGCCCGTGGGGCAGGCGGTTCGGAAGGGCGGACACAGCGAGCATGCGGCGGCGCGCCCGTTCGCGGACGGTGTGACGAATGCTTGCGCGCCGGAGGATCGTATCCCGTCGAAACGAATGGAAAGCGGGGGGATGCGACGACGGGCCTACGCACGAGTGCGTGCGTAGACACACGTTGGCCTATACGGGCGGAGATCTGTTCCGCCCGATTCGGAGTTCGCACAACCTAGCACGGTCGCCACTGCCGTGTCAGTCGAATGGGAAAACCCTTATCACAAGCGTGTTCCGATTACTCCGGTGAACAATCGGACACGTTGAGTGTGTTTGCCGATCCGGTATGCAGTATTCCCTCGTGTGGGCGGCGACGATATCGCAGCGGTAACCGTGGTGGCGCGCTGCATGTAGGCTTCGAGGGCAATCGGAGTTTGACAGTGGAAAATGTGTCAACATATCGGCTCTGACGTGCACGGGAGTATGTGATGGCCGACGCCATGGAGTTCGGCGAGTGGCTGGGGCGCCAGCTGAGTCGCAGAGGAACGACCCAAGCCGATCTGGCGGCCGAACTCGGTGTGACCAGGGCTGCCGTTTCCTCGTGGATCTCGGGCAGAGTCCAACCTCGCATCGACAAACTGCAGGCGATCCAGATCTTTCTGGGACTCGAACCCGGGCCGGATGCGCTTCAAGTCGACGCCGCCGATCGTTCGTCGGACTTGACCTGGTATCACCGCCCCGCCCACGCCGACGGAGGACGCGAGCTGGGCAACGCCGCAGCGTTCGCCTTCGAGTCGGATCTGGCGGTGTTGGCGCGTGAGGCCACGCAGAACAGTCTCGACGAACGTTATGTGGCGGATGAACCGGTCCGGGTCCGGTACGAGCTGAACGAGATCTCCGGGCGGCGTCTTGAGCGGTTCCTCGAAGCCCTGCGTTGGGAGTCGATCGAACCTCACCTCGATGCGGCCGCGGCTTCAGGGCAGAAGGTCGGGCGCGTGTTGGGGGACGGTCTGGCCGAGCTCCGCCACAAGGAGCGCTTG
Organism: Streptomonospora salina; assembly: GCF_014204715.1. Classification (NCBI taxonomy): domain Bacteria; kingdom Bacillati; phylum Actinomycetota; class Actinomycetes; order Streptosporangiales; family Nocardiopsidaceae; genus Streptomonospora; species Streptomonospora salina. The sequence continues at coordinate 2,181,042 of NZ_JACHLY010000001.1, read as the reverse complement.
GTGCTGCTGCGTATCGACGACTACAACGCGTCGGGGCTTACGGGCGACGAGTACGAAGACGGACGCTTCGCCGCCGTCGTACGTCGCCAGCTGGACAGCCGTAAGACCGGCTCGGCCGGTGGCACGTACGGATTGGGCAAGGCGACGCTGTGGGCGGCCAGTCGCCTCGGTACCGTGTTGATCAACAGCACGTTGTCGGAACCCCACGGAGGACGCAGCGAACGCCGACTCGTCGGCCGACTCGACCTGCCCTGGCATCGCACCGCGGAAGGCGAGTGGGCCGGACCGGCGTGGTTGGGCGTTCCGGACGCCGCACGCGACGCGGCGCGTTCCTGGTGGGCGGATCCGGTGATCACGGAGGATCTCTTTCTGACCCGATCGAGCAGCGCTCCCGGAACATCGTTCCTGGTCGTGGGTGTGCAAGAATCCGTCGGAGAGGCTGGCGATCTCGAGGAGATGCGGAACAGGTTGGCGGAGGCCGTCGGTCGCAACTTCTGGGCGGCCATGATCGCGCCGGGCGGCGGCCGACCCACGCTGGAGGCCTCGGTCGCGGCGTTCCGCGACGGCGAAGCGGTGGTTCCGGAAGAGCCCGTCGACCCCTACCTGGCCGAGCCTTCGCGCGCACGGGCGCTGCGCGTTTACTACGACGGCGGGACCGTGTCCGAACCGACCGATTCGCAGTCGGTGGTGCAAAGCACCGTGCCGCTCCGCGTCCCCCCGCTTAAGGAGGGCGGAGGCGCGCAGACGGAACACCGGGCCGTGCTGCTTCTGACGGAGGCCGACGAGCGCGAAGAGAAGACCAACCGGCTGGTGACCATGCGCGGCAGTCGCATGGTGGTCGCGGACCGGAAGGTCACCGACGTGCCGATGGGCGCACCTCGGTTCCAGGCGGTCCTGCTCGCGGGGGGAGCGGTCCGCGAGCCGGACGACGCCACCGCGGCGGCCGAACGGTTCCTGCGCACGGCCGAACCGCCCGACCATGACGACTGGCGCAAGACCGACGACCTCGTCTCCACCTATGCGCGGGGCGCGATCTCCAGGATCGAGGAGTTCGGCCGCGCCATGACCGCGGAGATCCGCCGCATCCTGCACCGGCCCGCTCCCGACACGCGTGACGAAGGGCCGGCCGAACTGCGGGACGTGCTCGACCTGACCCGGCCAAAGAAGCCGCAGAGCCCGAAGTATCCCACCGTGGATGCGCTGGACGGCGAGATCCTCCCCGACGGCGCCTGGCGCGTGCGGGTCACGGTGAAGCTGCCCGCCCGCGAGGACCCCTGGCACGGCGTACCCGTGCTGAAGTTCGTGACCCGTTCGGGACCGCACGCGGTGGCGGACTGGGCCGGTCTCACGCCGGAGAGCGGCTGCGAGGTCGCCGAGGACGGGCGCCTGGTGTTCGAGCCCGGTTCCCGGACCGCGCGGTTCGAAGGCGAGACCGATGTGACGAGCCACCCGGTCGCCGCCGCCATGGCGGAGGTCGAGGTGGAGCTGCGGCGCGCCAAGGAGGCGGTGTGACGACGACGCTGGTCCCCTACCCCCGACTTCCCGGGACGGTGTCGCTCGCCGTCGAGAATGCCGCCATCGACGGCGTCGCACTCTCCCGACGGGCGATATCCGAGGACGACCGTTCGGTGGCGCTCGAACGGACCGAGTTCGGCGACTGGCGGCGCGCGTCGTTCACGATCCGGTTGGAGGCGCCCCAACTGCACGGCGACGACCGGTGGAGCGACGTGCAAGCCGTAGCCGTACTCGAGGAACGGGCGACCCGGACACGGACCGTCACCCCTCTGTCCCCGACGGGAGAAGGCGTCTTCCGCGGCACGGCCGAGCTGGCGCGTGCCGACCACACGGGGCGGGTCCGGTTGAGCGGGCAGATCGTCGCGACCGTCGGAGGGATCCGCGGTCGGGCCATCGCGACGGCCGCGCCGTTCTGGACGATCGACCTGAAGACGCCCGATCCCACACGCAAGGAGGCCGTCACCACCTGCTGGGTCGACTTCGGAGCCGACGAGGACTCTTACCTGTACCGGTATCGGGAAGCGCCGTGGACGCTCGACACCAGCGGCGACGCGCCGGTCGTCTACCTCAACAGCGGGTTCGAAGGCCTCCGGGAGACGCTCCACGGCCGTGACAAGGCCACCCGCGCTGCGCTCGCCGCCGAGATCGCCGTCGAGAGCTGGACCGCGCTGTTCGACGCGGCGGTGGACACCGTGCCGATGCACGGGGAGCGGCCGGAATGGCCGAGCGGATGGCCGGAGGACGTTCTGAGCCGGATGCTCCCGCAGGTGTTCCCCGAGATGTCGCCCGAGGACGCGTTGGCCGAGACGGTGGCGCGTGCCCGGTTCGCCGGCGGCAGCGGAGACCTGCAGGCGCGGGTTCAGTATGCGGCGGGCCGGAAAGCCAGACTCCCCCGTCGCCTCGGCGACTTCATCCGTGCAGCGAGCCGCAAGGAGGGACAGTGACCGGCGCGGTGCCCGAACACATCGGTCGACTTCCGGACCGGGAGGCGGTCGGGCATCTGACCGAGGAGGTCCTGCTCGGTGCGCAGGCCCCGCCCCAGAAGGCGCTCGCGGCGGCGTGCCGCGCGCCCGGATCCTCCCGAGACCTGCGGGCGGGCCCCGTGCGCGAGGTCGTACAGACGGCCATGGACCGTTTCGCCGCCAGCCCCACGGAGTCCGACGCGTGGTTGGCTCCCCGGTTGCACGCGTCGCTGCGCCTGCTCCGCAGCGAAGCCGCCGATACCGAGCTGTGGAACTTCGTCGCGCTGCTCGTCGCCCCCGATTACGTCCGTTGGCGATGGGGCGCCACGACCGCCGACGGCGCGCCGAAGCCGGTGAACCGCGACCGTTTCCGCGGCCCCAACCACACGCAGGCCTTCGCACGCCTGTGGTGGGCGGCGGAGGTCTTCCGCAACGGCGACGATTACCGGTCGGTGGCGAAGGCGTGCACGAACCAGGAATTCTTCCACAACATCCTCCGGCTCGACCTCGTGCACCACCGGACCATGGCCCAGGCGTTGATCCGATTCGCCGAGCGGCGCTCGCTGGCGCAGACACGCGAGATCAACGCCCTGTCGAGGGCGGTGAACGCCGCGGGCAGCACCCTGGTGTACGAGGCGTTGGCGCCGGACTCCCCGCGCGACACCGGCGCCTACCGGGATTGGACGGACGAGGCGGACGAGATCTACCTTCCCTACGGTTCCCTCCCGAAGGGACCCGACGACGGTCGGGTCGCGGAGGACGCGGTCGAGGTCTTGCTGCCGCTCGTGGACGAGCTCTACGCCGAGGCCTCCGTGCGCGGTCGGACTCCGGAGGAGTCGAACGTTCCCTCGTGATGCCGAGGCCGCTGCCCGCCTTCGAGCTCCGTGCGTGTAGCGGCGCGAGGGAAGCGGAGTGGTAGCTTGCCGGATATCCGGCGCGAGGCGCCGCCGTCCGAGCAGCGGATACCGCCGACGCGACTGCGGGCCGGGGCCTCCGCATCCGAAGCGGTCGATACGTGCATGGGGTTCAGGAGCGGATGAGCGACCACGCCGAATCGCAGGCCGGGGAACGGTCCTGGGCGTCGAGTGCCGGCACTCGACGCAGCATGCGGTCGAACAAGGGCCGGGACACCAAGCCCGAACTCGCGCTTCGACGTGCGGTTCACGCCATGGGCCTGCGCTACCGGGTCGCCTACCGTCCCGTCCCTTCGGTGCGGCGTACGGCCGACCTCGTCTTCACACGCGCGCGACTGGCCGTGTTCCTCGACGGATGCTTCTGGCACGGATGCCCGGAGCACCACACCCGTGCCAAGACCAACGCCGAATACTGGGCCTCGAAAGTCGAGAAGAACCGCGATCGGGACCGTCAGACGGACCGCCTCCTCGAGGACGCCGGATGGACGGTACTGCGCGCGTGGGAGCACGAGGACCCCCAGGACGTCGCCGTCCGCGTATACGAGCGTTACACGGGGATCATCGAAGCTTCCGGCGACGAGTGACCGCCACCGGCGAGCGGGTGCGTCTCGCCGCCTGTGGAGTGGCGTGGGCAGGGGTCGGATCTTCGGTGTACATTGAGCCGCGGTCGCTGGATTCGGCGACGAACCGCGAGTATATGATCTTCTGGACTACCGTCCTCGCCGCGTCACCCGGGGCGGGAGCGACACCGTGTGTCCGTCAACGGAGTCCGAGGAAGCGCAGGCGACCGTCGCAGCACCGCCCCGACCGCCAACCGCTTCCCCGAGCAGCCAGGAGAGATCAGTGAACCCCCCCGTCGAAATCGTCGATCTCTTCGCCGGTCCGGGCGGAATCGATGTGGCGGCGCACTGGCTCGGTCTGTCGACGGTCGGAATCGAGGCGGACCCGAACGCCTGCGCTACCCGGCAGGAGGCCCGTCTCCGCACCGAACAAGGCGACGTACGCTCCTTCGACCCGAAACGGTTCCCGGACGCCACTGTGCTGGCCGGCGGGCCGCCGTGTCAGACCTACACCGTCGCCGGCAGTGGTGAGGGGCGTCGAGCCCTGGAGGAGGTCCGCCGATTCGCTCGGCGGATGGCCGCCGGCGAGGACGTCCGTACGGAGCTGGCGAAGCTGGACGACGAACGAACGGCTCTGGTTCTCGAGCCTTTGCGGTGGTCGTTCGCAGCGTATGACGAGGGCGATCCCTATCAGGCGATCGTCCTCGAACAGGTTCCTCAAGCGCTCCCGGTCTGGGAGGAGATGGCAGAGCACCTCTCCATCCGAGGGTATTCCGTGGTCACCGGCATCCTGCGTGCGGAAGAGTACGGGGTGCCGCAGACCCGTCGGCGTGCGGTCCTGATCGCTCGTCGTGACGGGAAGACCGCCTCCATGCCCGAACCGACGCACACGCGATACCGAAAAGGGGTCTCGGGCGAGGATCCTTTCGGCCTGCGCGAGGAGTGGGTCCCCATGGGCAAGGCGCTCGGTATCCGTCGCCCGTTCGAGGTGGTCTCCAACTACGGGACGGGCGGAGACCCCAAAGCCCGTGGACGACGCAGGTCGGACGAGCCGGCCTCGACCGTCACCGGGAAGATCTTCCGTAATCTGGTCGAGCCGACGGGCGGCGGGTTCCCCAGACGCTTCACGTTCGCCGAAGCGGGACAGTTGCAGACGTTCCCGGCGGATTACCCCTGGCGAGGGAGCGACATCGCGCAGCAGATCGGCAACGCCGTCCCCCCGCTCCTCGCGCTCCACGTCCTCGCAGAGGCTCTCGAACTCGACGAAGGAGCCGTCAAGAGGGGGCTCGAAGCCTCCGCCGAGCCCTGGCCTCCGCAGACCGCGACCGCGACGGAGACGGACGGCGTTTCCCTGTCCACGGGAGACCGGGACCTCACGGAACCGTATACGGCCGTCGCCGGTCCGGCGTAGGACGCTCCGCCCTCACCCCTCCACCGGAACGTTGAGCTCAACGCGCAGGTCGTCGGGGTTCATGTCGGGGGAGGGTTCGGTCACGTAGACCTCCCAGTAGAACGTCGCCGGGGTCAGGCCCTGTTCGTCGACCCACGTGCACAGGCGGCCCCACGATGCGGGCAGTCCGTCGAATGCGCCCGCGTGGGTCATCCTGGCGACGCGCCCCGCGGGCAGGGTGCTCGGTACGGCGTCGCCCTCCGGGTCGATCGGGCGGTCGACGGGGAAGCCGACCTCGATGTCGACGGGGTCGCCGAAGCCGCCGTGGTAAAGGCCGAACGCGGGCCCGGTGATGTTCGCGCCCTGGCCGCTGACGGCCGGGACGAGGGCGCCGAACGAGCGGTCGAAGAAGGTCGGCAGGTCGGCCTGTTCGACCGTGCCTCGGATGACGGCGGTGGTGGAGGGCTGGACCGAGACGATCCGGGGCTCGGATCCGTTCGTTTCGGGAGTCGACGGTCGCATGTGCGGTTCCTTCCGTTGCGGTGGCGTCCGCTGCCGGTACCGGTGCCGGCACCGGTGGACGCATCACCGTCTGCCGGGGCAGTGGCCGCCGCGCCTTCACGGTGGAGGCCGTCGGCGCGGCCGAAGCACCTCGGACGGCGGTCTGTCCGCTCATCGTCGTCGTTGCCGCGGCGATCGTGGTGGAGGCCGATCCGGGCGTGTACGAGGTGGGCTGCACTGCGATTCTGCATGGCGGCACCGACGATCCGCGCGGTGCGCCGCGCCGATCCCGGTGGATCCTGCCGCTTCGCGCGCCTCGCCGTACATGTGGGCCGTGGCGTCGGCGTTCTCCGGCCGCGGTCGGGTTGGCCCTGCCGGAAATCGGGAGGCGGACTACCATCATTGCCCATGACCGCACCCACTCCGGGCCGCAAGCGCCCCACGATCAGTGACGTCGCCCAACGCGCAGGCGTGACCAAGGGCGCGGTGTCGCGGGCGCTGAACAGCGGGACCGGTGTCAGCTCCGGCACGCGCGAGCGCATCCGGCAGGCTGCGGTGGAACTGGGGTGGAGCCCGAGCTATGCCGCACGTGCCCTCAACGGGAAGGCGCTGGGCACGATCGGCCTGGTCGTGCGCCGTTCGCCGGAGATCCTGGATTTCGATGCGTTCTTCGCGTCGTTCCTGTCGGGTATCGAGTCGGTGCTTTCCGGCGAGGAGCACGCCACCGTCATCCGGTTCGTGCCCGACGCTCAGACCGAGGCGACCACCTACGAGCGGCTGTTCGAGGACCGGTTCGTCGACGGTTTCCTGGTCACCGACCTGCGTGTGGACGACGAGCGCCCGGCGATGCTGCACCGCATGGGAGCGCCGGCCGTGGTCGTCGGTGCCCCCGAGGGCTCCTCGGATTTTCCCACGATCAGCAACGACTCCCGGGAGGCGATCCGGTCGCTGGTGCACCGGTTCGCCGACACCGGCCACCGCCGTGTCGCCCACGTCCAGGGCGATCCCGGCATGCTGCACGCCCTGCAGCGCCGCCGCCACTGGGAGGAGGCGCTGCACGACTTCGGGCTGGAGCCGGGGCCGGTGGAGTACGGCGGCTACACCATCGAGGGCGGTGCGCAGGCGACCGAGCGCCTCTTGGATCGCGGAGAGCGTCCTACGGCGGTGTTCTACGGCAGCGACCTCATGGCCATCGGCGGTTATTCCGTGCTGGGCGAGGCGGGGTTGGCCATTCCCGGTGACGTGGCCGTGGCCGGCTTCGACGACATCACCCTGGCTTCGTTCGCTTCGCCGCCGCTGACCACCGTCCGCAGCAGGCACCGCGAGCTGGGTAGTTCAGCCGCCCGTATCCTGCTCGACATGCTCAAGGGCCAGGAGCCGCCTGCGGTGACCCGGATGACCGGGGAATTGCGGTTGCGAAGTTCTGCTGGGTAACGTCTCGGTAACCTCCTCTCCTGTTTGGTAGGTGACCTCTCCTACACTCATGAGGTAAACCGGTTTACTTCAGTGGCGTGGTTCACTCTGGGGATGCGCAGCCCGTCGCCCCGGACCCTGCACCGACTGAACAGGAACCTCGGCGGCCCCTGTGTCGCCCCGGACCGCTGTGCCGCCCACCGGCACGACAGCGGGCCGGCATGGCCACGACGAGGAACGGAGATGGTCGTGAAGATCCCCGCCAAAGCAGTACTGTCCGCCTCGACCGCGCTCGGCATGGTCGCCGCCCTTTCCGCCTGCGGCGGCACCGGCGACGAAGAGTCCGGCGACCGGACGCTGACCTACTGGGCCAGCAACCAGGGGGCGAGCGTCGAGGAGGACAAGGAGGTGCTCCAGCCCTCGCTCGATCGCTTCACCGAAGAGACCGGCGTGGAAGTCGAGCTCGAAGTCATCCCCTGGGGTGAGCTGTACAACCGCATCCTCACCGCGGTCAGCAGCGGTGACGGTCCCGACGTGCTCAACATCGGCAACACCTGGGCGGCCAGCCTGCAGGAGACCGGAGCCTTCGTGCCCTACGAGGGCGAGGATCTGGAGGCCGCAGGCGGCGAGGGCCGCTTCGTGGAGACCAGCTTCGCCACCGGCGGTGCCGAAGGAGAGCCGCCGACGTCGGTTCCCCTCTACGGTCTGTCCTACGCGCTGTTCTACAACCCGACCATGTTCGAGGAGGCGGGCATCGAGGAGCCGCCCTCGACCTGGGAGGAGTTCACCGAGACCGCCGAGGAGCTGACCGAGGACACCGACGGCGACGGCGAGCCCGACCAGTACGGCTTCACGATGGAGGCCGGTAGCGAGCGGCAGAACTCCCACTTCGCCCACGTTCTGGGCCTGCAGCAGGGCGGGGAACTCTGGGCCGACGGCCCGAACTTCTCCTCCCAGGAGGTGGTCGACGCGGTGAAGATGCGGCTCGACATGATGACCGAGCAGGGAATCGTCAACCCCAGCAACGCCGAGTTCAGCGACGGCACCCAGTCCATCGCCGACTTCGCCGACGAGCGGGCGGCCATGATGATGGCGCAGGGCAGCGCCCGCACGACCCTGGCCTCCCGCGACTTCGACGACTACGAGGTCGCCCAGATCCCCGTCATGGATCCGCTGCCCGGCCAGCCGATCCAGAGCCACGCCGCGGGCATCAACATCAGCGTCTTCAACGAGACCGACGACAAGGAGGGCGCGCTGCAGCTGGTCGATCACCTGACCAGCTCCGAGGAGCAGGTGTACCTGTCGCAGGAGTTCCAAACGCTGCCCGTGGCCACCGAGGCCTACGAGAACGAGGAACTGCAGAGCGAGTCCATGGACACCTTCCGCACCATCCTCACCGACCACGCCGCCCCGATGCCGCTGATCCCCGAGGAGGGGCAGATGGAGACGGTCCTCGGCGAGTCGATCGCCGGGCTCTTCGCCGACGCGGCGACCGGCAGCGAGATCACCGAGGACGATATCCGCGCGGCCATGGAGGAAGCCGAGACCCAGATGAACGCCGCCGACTAGATCCGGTAGCAGGCGGTTCGTCCAACCGGCCGCCCCGTCCCTCCGCGGCGGGGCGGCCGTTCGATGGAGGCCCTTGATGTCGACCACTGACGACACCGAAGAACCGCGGCCCCGCGCCGAGGAGGAGGCCCCGGCGGCCGAATCCCACGGCGGCGGTACCCGCAAGCGGCGGCGGCGCCGACCGGACTTCCTGCCCTACGGCATGGTCCTGCCGGCGGCGGCGATGGAGCTGCTGATCCACATCATCCCCATGATTCTGGGGATCTACATCGCATTCACCTCACTGACGCAGCTGACCATCCGGAACTGGACGTCGGCGCCGTTCGTGGGGCTGGAGAACTTCGTCCGGGGCCTCGACCCCAGCGGCGCGCTCGGCAGTGAGCTGTTCCAGAGCCTGTTCCGCACGATCGTGTACACGGCCCTGGTGGTCGGGATCTCCTGGGCACTGGGCATGGCGGCGGCGGTTGCGCTGAACACCCGGTTCCGCGGGCGCGGAGCGCTGCGGACACTGTTCCTGGTGCCCTACGCCCTGCCGGTTTACGTCGCCGCCATCGTCTGGGCGTTCATGTTCAACCAGCGCGACGGCATGATCAACCGGCTGCTGGTGGAGGACCTCGGCCTGTTGGACCAAGGTCCGTTCTGGCTCATCGGCGACAACGCGTTCTGGGTTCTGGTCATCGTGTCGATCTGGCGGCTGTGGCCGTTCGCCTTCCTCATGCTGCTGGCCGCCCTGCAGAGCATCCCCGGTGAACTCTACGAGGCGGCGGCGATCGACGGGGCGTCGACCTGGAAGCGGTTCACCGGCATCACGATGCCGATGGTGCGCTCGTCCAACGCCGTGGTCTTGCTGGTCATGGGGCTGTGGACATTCAACGAGTTCAACGTCCCCTTCTTGCTCTTCGGCGACGTCTCGCCGGACAGCGCACGGCTGATCTCGCCGCTGATCTACGAGCACTCCTTCGTCAATTGGAACTTCGGGCTGGGGGCCGCGATGAGCGTCCTGCTACTGGCAGCGCTGGTCATCGCCTCGGCGGTCTACGTCCGGATGGTCCTGCCCAAGGGAAATAGCAATGACTGAGACACCCGGTTTCCGCTGGTTCCGCCGGATCGTCCTTACGTTCCTCACCGTCTTCACCGTCCTGCCGCTGTATGTGCTGGTGGTGACGTCGGTGAAGCCGCTGGAGAACGTCCGGGGACTGTTCACCTGGGTTCCCGACCGCATCACGTTCCAGCCGTACGTGGACATGTGGTCGACGATCCCGCTGGCCCGCTATCTGACCAACAGCCTGATCGTGACCATCACGGCGACGGTGCTGGCGCTGATCATCTCGATCCTGGCGGCGTACCCGCTGGCGCGGCTGCGGTTCCGCGGCAAGCGGGTGTTCAGCATGACGGTGCTCTCGACGCAGATGTTCCCGGGCATCCTCTTCCTGCTGCCGCTGTTCCTGATGTTCGTCAAGGGCGAGGAGATCCTCGGGATCCAACTGACCGGCTCCTACACGGGGCTGATCATCACGTACCTGACCTTCGCCCTGCCGTTCTCGATCTGGATGCTGTCGGGCTACATCAGCGCCATCCCCCAAGGCCTGGAGGAAGCGGCGATGATCGACGGAACCAGCCGCATCGGCGCCCTGGTGCGGGTCATCCTGCCGGTGGCCCGCCCCGGGATCCTCGCTGTCGGCGTGTTCGCCTTCATCACCGCCTGGGGCGAGGTGCTGTTCGCGTCGGTGCTGACCGACACCGAGACACGCACCCTCTCCATCGGTCTCAAGCTCTACACGAGCCAGGTCGACACGCTGTGGAACGAGTTGCTGGCGGCGTCGCTGACGATCTCGCTGCCGGTGATCGTCGCGTTCATGCTGGTCCAGCGCCACCTGGTGTCGGGACTGTCGGCGGGGTCGGTGAAGTAGCGTACGGGGCCCGCCCGGCCGGCCGCCGGCACCGCCCTTGCTAGCGTTATCGCCGGCGATCGGGCGACGGTCGCGGCGCGGCGGGGCGGGCCCCGCCGCCGTGTCGGTACGCGGCAGGAGGGCGAGAGATGACCGAGGCGAAGATTCGCCGCAACGATGCGCGCCTCCAAGAGTGGCGAAACCGGACGGTCATGCCCATGGTGGCGGCCGCCGCCGTCTTCCTGGCGGCCTACTCCTGGCCGATCATCGATTCCGACCTGCCCGCCGTGTGGGAGAGCGTGTGTTCGGCCGCGCTGGTCGTGGTGTGGGCGCTGTTCTGCCTCGATTACGTGGTCCGGCTGTGGTTGGCGCCCTACCGCTGGTCCTTCGTCCGCCGCAACTGGTTCGACCTGCTGGTACTGCTGATTCCGGCGCTGCGCACCCTGCGGCTCGTGCAGGTGATCGTGGTGCTGGGGCTGCTCAACAAGCGGGCCACGATGACGATGCGCGCGAGCGTGTCCCGGTACTCGGTGGCAGCGGCCGTGCTGATCGTGTTCTGTGCGGCGGTGGCCGTGCTCGACGCCGAACGAGGGGAGCCCGGCGCCGTCATCCATGCGTTCCCCGACGCCCTGTGGTGGGCGGCCACGACGGTGACGACGGTCGGATACGGCGACTTGTACCCGGTAACGGCGGAGGGCCGGCTGGTCGCCGGGGTGCTGTTCACCGCCGGTATCGCCCTACTGGGTGTGGTGACCGCGACGCTGGCCTCGTGGTTCGTCGAAAAATTCAACGAGGGCCAGGAGAGCGCCGCGGCCACCCAGAAGCAGATGGCCGATCTGATGGAGGAGGTCCGCTCGCTGCGCGTCGAGCTGGCCGCCAGGACGGCCGCGGTCGAACCGGCCCACGAGCGCTCCGCCGGTGATCCCGACCCCGACCGCTGATCCTGGAGCCGAGCTCCCCGGCCGTTCGGCGGCCGGGGACGGTGACCGCGGCGTCCCCGCGGGACTCCGGAACCACCCCGACGGGGCTCGCCGAGCGCGTCAGGCGCGTGCCGCGCGGCGCCAGGCCCGACCGCTCAGCAGGCGCAGGCCGTTGAGGGCGACCAGGACCGTCGAGCCCTCGTGGCCGGCGACGGCCAGCGGCAGCGGCAGCGTGCCGAACAGGTCCCAGGCCACCAGCCCGGCGATGAACACCGACGCGATCACCAGGTTCTGCACGACGAGCGTGCGGGCGCGGCGCGCCAGGAGCACGGCGGCGGGAACGGCGCCCAGGTCGTCGCGGACCACGACGGTGTCGGCGCTCTCCAGCGCGAGATCGGAACCGGCGCCGCCCATGGCCGTGCCGGAGGTGGCCGCGGCCAGCGCCGGGGCGTCGTTCACGCCGTCGCCCACCATCAGCACCCGGTGCCCGTTCTCCTCGGCCGCTCGGACTGCGGCGACCTTGTCCTCGGGGAGGAGCCCGGCTCGGACGTCGGTGATGCCGGCCTCGGCCGCCGTGTGCTCGGCCGCGCGCGGGTTGTCGCCGGTGAGCAGTATCGGCGGCGCGCCGGTCAGCGCACCGAGCCGGGCGACGGCCGCGGCGGCTTCGGGGCGCAGCCGGTCGGCGATCCCCAGAACGCCCGCCGGGGCGCCGTCGACCACCACCAGTACGGCGGTACGGCCCCGTTCCTCCAGCCGCTCGGCCTCGGCCGCGGCCTCCGCCGCGTCCGGATCGTCGCCGAGCAGGCGCGCGGGCGATCCCGCCTCGACGCGGCGGCCGTCGACCGTGGCGGCCACGCCCAGCCCGGGCGCCGAGGTGAAGTCGGCGGCGGGCGGGAGCGCGAGACCGCGGGCGCGGGCGGCGTCGACGACAGCCGAGGCCAAGGGGTGCTCACTGGCGTGCTCGGCGGCGGCCGCCACGGCGAGGAGATCGTCGTCCCGCAGCCCGGAGCCCGGCAGTGGACGGACGTCGGCCAGGCGTGGCGCGCCCTCGGTCAGGGTCCCGGTCTTGTCGAGCGCGACCCGGTCGCACCGGGCCAGCCGCTCCAGGGCGCGGGCGGACTTGATCAGTACTCCGTGGCGGCCGGAGTTGGCGATCGCCGCGAGCATCGGCGGCATGGTCGCCAGCACCAGCGCGCACGGCGACGCGACGATCATGAAGGTCATGGCCCGCAGCAGCGTGGGCTCCAGCGCGGCGCCCCACAGCAGCGGGACGGCGAACAGGGTGAGCGTGGCGGCGACCATGCCCACCGAGTAGCGCTGTTCGACCTTCTCGATGAACAGCTGCGTGCCGGCCTTGGTGCGGGCGGCCTCCTCCACCATGGCCACGATGCGCGCGATCACCGAGTCGCCGGGGTCGCGCTCGACGGCCACACGCAGCACCCCGGTGCCGTTGACGGTGCCGGCGAAGACGTCGTCGCCGGCCTGCTTGGCCTTGGGCAGCGGCTCGCCGGTGATGGAGGCCTGGTCGACCTCCCCGGCGCCCTCGACCACGTGGCCGTCGCCGCCTACGCGCTCGCCCGGACGCACCACGATCATGTCGCCGGGCCGCAGGTCGGCCGCCGGAACGGTCTCCTCGGAGCCGTCTGCGGCGACCCGGCTGGCCCGGTGGGGGGTGAGGTCGAGCAGGCCGCGCACGGAGTCGGCGGTGCGGGCGGTGGCTACGGCCTCCAGCGCGCCCGAGGTCGCGAAGATGACGATGAGCAGCGCCCCGTCCAACACCTGCCCGATCCCGGCGGCGCCCAGTGCGGCGGCGACCATGAGCAGGTCGACGTCCAGGCGTTTCTCGCGCAGTGCGCGCAGCCCTTCCAGCGCGGGCTCCCAGCCGCCGGCGACGTAGGTGAGCGCGTACAGCGGCCCCCAGAGCCAGGCGGGCGCCTCCAGCAGCTCCAGCGGCAGCGCCGCGGCGAACAGGACGAGCGCGGCGGCGGCCCAGCGCACCTCGGGCAGCGCGAGCATGCGGGCGATCCGACCGGAAGCCCGGCCGGTGTCGGATACCGGCGGGGAGAGCACAGCGGTCACGTCGGGTTCCTTCCAGCGAGCGGCGGCGACCGGCGATCTCCACCTTACAGGAACACATGAACATCAATTCAAGTGTTCATTCGTCCTGTGGGTAGACTGTCCGCATGGGTCACCGAGTCACCACCCCCGCCGAGGACGCCCTCCGCACCCGGTTGGAGGCGGCCGAGGCCGACCAGGTGGCCACCACACTCCAGGCGCTGGCGACCCCGTCGCGGCTGCTGATCCTCGCCCGCCTGCGCGAAGGCCCGCTTCCGGCCACCGCCCTGGCCGCCGAGGTCGGTATGGAGCAGTCGGCCTGCTCCCATCAGCTGCGCCTGCTGCGCAACCTCGGTCTGGTCGTGGGGACGCGCGAGGGCCGCTCGGTGGTCTACGCCCTGCACGACGACCACGTCGCCGCCCTGCTGGACCACGCCCTGTACCACGTCGAACACCTCCGCCTGGGCGGCGGCGGTTCCGACGCCGCGGACCGCGCCGCCGACGAGGACGCCGAAGACGCCGAGGACACCGCGACCGTCCGCTGAGGGGCGCCGCGCCATCCCGGGGGCGCGGGCTTCCGCGGTCTCCGCGGTCCCCACGGTTGGAAAGCCCCGCTGAAGGGTTCGGCGGGCACGGTGGCGGCGGCGGAACGGACCCTCCCGGTACGCGCTGCCCGCCGGCGACCCCTGCCCGGATCCGGAACGGACCCGCTCGCCGCGCCGCCGGTGTACAGCCAGCTGGACACCGGCTCGGCGTGCGGAGGGGATCGAGCGCGGCGGCGCCGGCTCCGTAGCGTTCTTCGTGCCGCCGCCGCGGCGTCCGCGCGGTTCGGTCGCCGTGCCGGCGGCCCAGCGCCGCGATCCGTCCGACGTGCCCCAGGAGCATCCCGTGTCCGATGATCCGTACCGCATCCACCCCGATTCCACCCCTGACGCCGCATACGGCCCCGGCACCGGTTCCGCCGCCGCGTCCGGGCGGCAGCGGAGCCCCGCGAACCCCGCCCGGATGGCGCAGGTCGCCCTGTGGACCCTGTTCGCCCTCTGCCTGGCGGCGAACGCCGTCGGCTCACTGGTGGCGACGCACGTGCTGGTCGACGCCGCCTTCGGCGCCGCCGCTCTGGCCTTTCTGGCCGCCGCGATCGTGCACTACCGCACGACGCTCCGGTGACCGGCGCGGCCCCCGATCCGGCCCCGGACCGGAAAGCCGCCGCCGGCGACGCCCTCGTCCTCGACGGCGTGCACCGCAGCTTCGCCGGCGGCAGGGGCCCGTGGACGCGCTGTCCGGGGCGTCCCTGCGCGTGCCGCGGGGCGCGTTCCTCGCGGTCATGGGCCCTTCGGGTCCGGGGAAGTCGACCATGCTCAACTGCGCCTGCGGGCTGGATCGCCCGACGTCGGGAACCGTGGAGATCGGCGGAACCGACATCGGGGCGTTGAAGGAGCCGGCACTCATCCGGTTCCGGCGTGTGCGGGGCGGCTTCGTGTTCCAGTCGCGGCGGGAACCGCCGCGGTGGCGGTCCCGCCGGCTCTGGTGGGCATCGGTTACCTCGGCAGGCCGTGGCCCGGAGGTCCGGCGTGGCTGCTGCCCGCCGCGGCGGCGACGGTCGCCGTCGTCGCCTGGCTGAGCGTGGAGCCGCCGGCTCGCCGCCTGGTGGCGGCCGCGGAGCGGCGCGAAGGACGAGGCGCGAGGGGTGAGGGGTGAAGAGTGAGGTGCGCGGCCGGCTGCGGCGCCGAGCCCGGCGGCCTGTGCACGATCGGCGATCGGCGCAGGGCGGCCGGGCCCGTGGTCAGGTGCCGAGGTAGGCCAGTACCGCCCGCACCCGGCGGTGGCCGGTGTCGCCTTCGGCGAGGTCGAGCTTGGTGAAGATCCGGCCGATGTGCTTGTGCACCGCCCCTTCGGTCACCGTGAGCCGCTCGGCGATCTCGGTGTTGTCGCGGCCTTCGGCCATCAGCGCCAGCACGTCCCGCTCACGCGGGGTGAGCCGGGACAGCGGGCGCTCCCGGCGGGTCAGCAGTTGTCCGACCACCTCGGGGTCCATCGCCGTCCCGCCCGCCGCGACCCGGGTCAGCGCGTCCAGGAACTCCTCCACCCGCGCCACCCGGTCCTTGAGCAGGTAGCCCACGCCGCGCGCCCCGTCGGCGAACAGCTCGGAGGCGTAGACCTCCTCGACGTACTGGGAGAACACGAGCACCGGCAGCCCGGGGCGTGCGCGGCGCGCGTCGATCGCCGCGCGCAGCCCTTCCTCCCGGTACGCGGGCGGCAGGCGCACGTCGGCGATCACCACGTCGGGCGCGTGCTCGTCGACGGCGCCGAGCAGCCCTTCGGCGTCGCCGAGGAGCGCCGCGACCTGGTGGCCCCCGGTTTCCAGCAGGAGTTTCACTCCTTCGGCGAGGATGGTGTTGTCCTCGACGATCACGACTCGCACGGCAGCTCCACAGCGATGAGGGTCGGGCCGCCCGCAGGGCTGGTCACCGACATCGTTCCGTCCAGCGCGGCCACACGGCGGCGGATACCGCTGAGACCGGTTCCCCCGGCGGGAGCCGGAGCGGATCCCGGTGCGGCGCCGGCGGCCTCCGCGCCGCCGGCGCCGTCGTCGGAGACCTCCACCAGCAGCATGGGGCCGGTGCGGTCGACGCGTACCGTGACCGAGGACGCCTGCGCGTGCTTGGCGGCGTTGGTCAGCGCCTCGGCGACGGTGAAGTAGGCGGCGGCCTGCACCGAGGCGGGCACCTCGCCCAGTTCGCCGATGTCGACGTGCGCGGGTACGCCGGAGCGTGCCCCCAGCGCCCATACGGCGCCGTCGAGGCCCCGGTCGGCGAGGACGGGCGGGTACACGGTGCGGATGACGTCGCGCAGCTCCGTCATCGTCTCTTCGGCGCGGCCGCGGACCTGGCCGAGCAGTTCGGCCGCCCGATCGGGGTCGCTGGCCAGCAGCTGCTCGGCGACGCCCGCGCGCATGGCCAGGTCGACCAGCCGCGCCTGGGTGCCGTCGTGCAGGTCGCGTTCGATGCGGCGCAGTTCGTCCCCGTGGGCCTTCAGCGCTTCGGCGCGGGTGTGGGACAGCTCTTCGACGCGTTCGGTGAGGTGCGCGGCCTCGATCTCGGAGTCCGAGGGCGACAGCGCCCGGTCCAGCAGCCGGGCGTAGCCGGTGGCGAGGACGGGGGCGCCCCACAGGAACAGCGCCGCGTATACGGCGGCCTCGGCCAGGCCGCCGGCGATCGCGGCAGCCCATCCGCCGACCTCGATCCCGACGAGGAGCACCGGCGGGGTCGGGAAAGCCCACCACAGAGCCGCTTCCACGAGCGCGGCGGGGGTTCCCGCCAGCGCTATCACGCCGATGATCCCGGCGACAGGTCCCAGTAGGGCGTGGACGAGCAGGCCGCGCAGCGCGCGCTGCGTCGCCGGATCGCCGACCAGCTCGCGCAGCCGCGCAGGAGGCCGCCGGACCGGGGGCGGGATAGGGCCGCCGATCCTCTTCAGCGCCTGGCGGCGTTCCCAGTCCCCCCACCGGTGCGCCGCGGTCAGCAGGGGAAGCAGCACAAAGGCTCCGGCGCCCAGCGGGACGAGGACGGTGGCCACTACCAGCAGCGGCAGCGCCACCAGCGCCGCCATCCCGGTCGGGAAGGCCGCCAGCAGGTAGACCGAGGCCCGCCCGCTGCCGAGCAACCGCTCCATGCTCATACTCCGTCCTTCTGAACGCCGGCGCGGTGCGGCCGGACGCCTCCGATTCTGCCGCAGTCCGGCACACGGAGGCTGTCCAGCAGGCTCGACAACCGGTGAGCCGGTTCCCGGCCCCGCTACCGGCCCCGGGCCCCGCCGGGAGCTCGGCGGGGCCCGGTCGGAGGGCTGGGCGGGATCAGTCTCCGCCGCAGCAGGAGCAGCCGGGGCCGCAGCCGCAGGTGTCCCCGTCGGTGTCCGGGTCGGCGCCGACGGCGGCGGCGATACCGCCCGGGGCGCAGCAGGCGTCGCCCTTCCAGGCCTCGCGGCCTTCCTTGACGGCGACCGCGGCGATGAGCAGGGCGACCAGCGGGTCCGCCCAGGCCCAGCCGAGCAGGGCGTTGGCGAGCAGTCCGGCGAGCAGGGCCGCGGAGAGGTAGGTGCACAGCAGGGTCTGCTTGGAGTCGGCTACCGCCGAAGCCGAGGAGAGTTCGCGGCCCGTGCGGCGCTGGGTCAGCGACAGGAACGGCATGATGAGGACCGACAGGGCCGCGAGCACGATGCCCGGAATCGAGGGGTCGGCTTCGCCGGCGCCGAGCAGGGACCGCACCGCGTCGACGGAGACGTAGGCGGCGAGCGCGAAGAACGATACGGCGATGATCCGCAGCGCGCGGCGTTCGCGGTCCTGGCGCACGGCGGCGTCGCGGGCGGAGAACTGCCAGGCCACCGCGGCGGCCGAGGAGACCTCGATGACCGAGTCCAGGCCGAAGCCGATCAGCGCCGTGGAGGAGGCGAGGGTGCCGGCGGTGATGGCGACGACGGCCTCGACGACGTTGTAGGCGATGGTGGCGGCCACGAGCAGCCGGATGCGCCGCGTCAGTACGGCCCTGCGGTCGGGGCGGCCGGTGGCGGGGGAGGCCATCAGCAGCACTCTTCTTCGTCGGAGTCCAGGCAGGTCTTGTCGGTCTCCACCGCCAGTACCGCCGAACGCAGGTCGTCCACCGCGTGGCCGAGGCGGGAGTCGGCGAGTTCGTAGCGCACTCGCCGCCCGACCGGTACGGCTACGACCAGCCCGCAGTCGCGCAGGCAGGCCAGGTGGTTGGACAGCCGGGTGCGGCTGATGTCGAGGGAGTCGGCGAGGTCGGCCGGGTGGGCGGGTGCCTCGCGCAGCAGCAGGAGGATCCGGCAGCGGATGGGGTCGGCGAGGGCGCGTCCGAACCGGGACAGTGCGTCGATGTCCGTGGCGATGCTCAGCATGCCTCAACGATACAGGGAATTTTGAATCCCGAAAACGCTGAATCCACGGATTCGTGTTGCGTACCCGGTCAGCGGGGTTCGCGGGGCCCCCGGGGGCCGGGTACCTCCCGGATCAGGCGTCGTCGTCGGCGCCCCCGGCCAGCAGCGGCTCCAGCACGAGGCCGGGATTGTCCCGCACGATGACCCGCAGCCGGTACTTGTTGTGCACCAGCACCAGCAGCTCGCCGTCGGCCCGGCGCTTGAGGACCTCCGCCCCCGACAGCGCGTGGGCGGCCGGAGCCGAGGCGGCGTCGGTGCGCCGCGCCAGCGTGTAGTCCAGGTGCGCGAGCTCGACGGTGGCGTTGAACTCCTCGGCCATGCGGTGGGCGACCACGTCGAACTGCAGCGGACCCACGGCCGCCAGCACCGGTGCCTGCTCGCCGCGGACGTCGGAGGTCAGTACCTGCACCACGCCCTCGGCGTCCAGCTGGGCCATGCCGCGCTGGAACTGCTTGTAGCGGCCCGAGTCCTTGGCGCGGCACACGGCGAAGTGTTCCGGAGCGAAGCTCGGGATCGGGGCGAACTCGACCTTGGGGCTGGCGTAGAGGGTGTCGCCGACACTCAGCGCGGCGGCGTTGACCAGCGCGATCACGTCGCCGGGGTAGGCCGTTTCGACGGTGGAGCGCTCGCTGCCGAACACCGCCTGGGTGTACTTGGTGGCGAAGGGCTTTCCGGTCCTGGCGTGGGTCAGCACCATGCCGCGCTCGAACCGGCCCGAGGCGATGCGCACGAACGCCATGCGGTCGCGGTGGGCCTTGTCCATGTTGGCCTGCATCTTGAACACCTGGCCGGAGAACGGCGCGTCGATCGGCCGGCGCTCGCCCCGGGCGTCGACCGGCGCAGGGGGCGGCGGAGCCAGCTTCACCAGGGTGTCCAGCAGCTGGGAGATACCGAAGTTGGGCAGCGCGGCGCCGAACAGCACCGGCGAGGACTGACCGGCCATGAACGACTCTTCGTCGATGTGCGCGCCGATCTCGCCGAGCAGTTCCATCTCCTCGGTGGCCTGGACCCAGGTCTCGCCTTCGGTCTCGGCGGCCTGCTCCGGGGTCAGCCGCTCCTCGACGGCGCGGGTGGCGCCGCCGGGGGTGCGGGTGAGCTTGGTGTAGGAGCCGTCGGCGCGGTCGATGAGGCCGCGGAAGTCGCCGGCGATACCCACCGGCCAGTTCAGCGGGGTAGGCCGCAGCCCGATGCGCTGCTCGATCTCGTCCAGTAGCTCCAGCGGTTCGCGGCCGGGCCGGTCCCACTTGTTGACGAAGGTGATGACCGGCATGTTGCGGGCGCGGCAGACGTCGAACAGTTTCAGGGTCTGGGGTTCCAGGCCCTTGGCCGAGTCCAGCAGCATGATCGCGCAGTCCACCGCCGACAGCACCCGGTAGGTGTCCTCGGAGAAGTCGGCGTGGCCGGGTGTGTCGAGCAGGTTGAGCACGGTGTCGCCGTAGTCGATGCGCAGCGCCGCGGACGTGATGGAGATGCCGCGGGCCTGCTCCATGTCCATCCAGTCGGAGGTCACGCCGCGGCGGTCGCCCTTGCCGTGCACGGCGCCGGCCGAGGTGATGGCGGCGGCGTGCAGCGCCAGCGCCTCGGTCAGTGTGGACTTGCCCGCGTCGGGGTGGGAGATCACCGCGAAGGTGCGCCGCCGGGCTGCCTCGTCCGCGACCTCGCGGGCGGGCTTGCTGTGGGTCTCTTCGGCCGTCGTACTCACCGCTGCTGCTGTTTCCTCACCTGATCGCCGGTCGCTTCGAGGTGCGTTTTGCGCTGGTCTGTCAGCCGCTGGGCGAACTCCTCGGCCATCGCGAGCTGATCGCGCAGGTCGCGGCAGCGCTGTTCGGCGGCCCGCTCGAACTCGTCGAGCCGGTGGGCCAGCTCGGCCCGCCGGTCCTCGTCCACGCCGGGCTCGGCCAGCCGGTCCAGGATCTGCAGCAGGTCGCGCGTGTCCTCCAGGCTGAAGTCGAGGGGTTTCATCCGCTTGATCAGCAGCAGCCGGTCGAGATCGGCCTCGGTGTAGAGCCGGAACCCGCCGCGGGAGCGGGCCGAGGGCTCGACGAGCCCGATCTCGCCGTAGTAGCGGATGGTCCGCAGCGACAGGCCCGTGCGTTGGGCGATCTCGCCGATCTGCATGTGTCCGGCGCCCATCGACGCACCTCCTGCCTTGACCCTACCCTCACGTGAGAAACGGCGAGCCGGACTCACTCGTCGTCGAGATTAGCGGTCGCCGCGGCGGCTTCGGGCCGGTGGGCGCGGGCCGCGGCGACCGGGTGTCCGGAGTGCGGACCGCCCGGGCCGCCGCGGCGGGAGGCGGCGGTGGAGTGGTATGGAAGCGGCACCGCCGCCTCGGCGGAGCCGACTCTACTATCCCGTGAGGGTCGAGACGGCGCAGGGTGGAGGGGCGCGCGATCCGGCCGGCGCTCCCGCATACGCCGCTGATGGGGTGTGCGGCGGCGCTCACCCCGGTGCCGGGCCCGTGGAGTCGCGGATGACCAGGTGGGAGGGCAGGACTACCCGTCGTGGCGCGGCCTCGGAGGGGCGGGCCGAACCCTTGGTCAGCAGGTTCTCCACAGCGGCGCGGCCGGCTTCCTCCTGGGGGCCGGCCAGCGTCGTCAGGGCGGGGACGCAGAAGTCGGCGCCGAAGATGTCGTCGTAGCCGGCCACGCTGATCCGTTCAGGTACGGCCACGCCGCGTTCGGCCAGCCGCCGCAGGATGCCGATCGCCAGCAGGTCGTTGTGGGCGACGACGGCGGTGGCGCCCGAGACCAGTGCCGCGTCGGCGGCCGCGCCGCCGCCCGCCACCTGCGGAGGGAAGGGGCCCAAGCGGGTCGCGGCCATGCCCCGCTCCTCGGCGCCCGCGCTCAGGGCGCGCCAGCGCTCGCCCGCCAGCCAGGAGGTGTGCGGCCCGGACAGGTAGACCAGCGAGCGGTGGCCCAGTGATGCGAGGTGGTCCACGATCTGCCTGCTGCCGGCGGCGTTGTCGACGACGACGCTGGGGAGCCCGTCGACCTGGCGGTCGATGAGGACGAGGTTGTGGTCGCGGGCGAGCTCGGCGGTGGTGCCGTCGGGCATGCGGCTGGAGGCCAGCACGAATCCGTCCACCGAGCGGGCCAGGCGCTCGATCTTGTCGCGCTCGGTATCTGCGGACTCCTCGGTGAACCCGAGCATGAAGGTGATGTCGGCGGCCGTCGCGCGGCGCTCGGCCCCGCGGATGGGGCCGAAGAAGTGCGGGTTGGCGATGTCGGGCACGAGCATCGCGACCGTGGCCGTGTGTCCGGACTGCAACGCGGTGGCCAGCGGGTTGGGATGGTACCCCAGGCGGTCGGCGACCTCCAGCACGTGCCGGCGTGTGGCCGCGTTGACGCGGCGGGGGTTGCTGAAAGCCCGGGAGACCGTCGACGCGGCGACTCCGGCTTCTCGGGCGACGTCGTAGACGGTCGTGCGCTTGGGCGTAGTCATGATGCGGCCGTTCTACGCGATATTGGCAACATTTGGCAATCGCTTGCCACGTCGTCTTCCGGAAACCTAAGGTTCACACCATTCGTGCTTCTGGCCGGTGGAACGCCGGTGTGAGCTGCACTGATCGCTGCCTTCGTCGACTGGAGCCCCGGATGACCGACACCCCCGAACCCCCCGGCGACGGGCCGCCCCCGCGGTCCCGTCCGGCGGCGGTGCGGTGGCTGGAGGCCGCGGAGCTGACGGCGGGAATCGCGTTCCTCGCCCTGATCTTCGTGCTGATGCTGACCCAGGCGCTCCAGCGCCACCTGCCCGTGTCCGGATGGGTGGGAACCGGCGAGCTCGCCCGGCTCGGGCTGGTCTGGCTCGCGTTCTCGCTGTCGGGCTACCTGCTCGGCCGCGACGAGCACATCACCCTGAAACTGATCGACTTCGCGCCGCAGGCCTGGATCCGGCGCACCGTGTGGATTCTGGCCAACCTCGTGGTGGCCGCCGTCTGCGCCGGCTTCGTCGTCGACGCCGTCGAGCTGGTCTTCGGCGGTTCGCCGATGACCACCCCGGCCCTCGGGATTCCCATGAGCTGGGTCTACGTGATTCCGATGGCCGGACTGGCGCTGACCGCGCTGCGCGCGGCGGCCAACGCCGTCGCCACCGGCCCGCCCGCCGCCGCGGCACTGCCCGGCAACACCGACCCCGGGGAGGCCGACCGATGAACGCCGCCGTGGTCGTCGCCGCGATCCTGGCCCTGCTCGTGCTGCGCGTCCCCATCGCCTTCGCGATCCTCGGGCCCTGCCTGGCCTACATGGCGCTCACCGACCAGTCGACCGGACTGAGCCTGCGCACCGCCGCAGAGGAGATCGACAGCTTCCCGCTGCTGGCGGTCCCGCTGTTCGTACTGGTGGGTGTGACCGCCAACCACACCGGAATCGCCGACCGCATCTTCGCGTTCGCCCAGGTGCTGTTCGGCCGGGTCCGTGCCGGACTGGGCTACGTCAACATCGGGGTCAGCGTGGGCTTCTCCTGGATGAGCGGCAGCGCCCTGGCCGATGTCGCCGGCGTGGGCAAGATGACGGTTCCGGCGATGACGAGCCGCGGCTACTCGCGGCGCTTCTCCATCGGACTCTCGGCGGCCTCCAGCCTGATCGGCCCGGTCATGCCGCCCAGCATCCCGGCGATCGTCTACGCGTCCGTGGCCGCAGTGTCCACCGCGGCGCTCTTCGCCGCCGCCGTCGTCCCGGCGCTGCTGATCGCCGGCGGGCTCGCACTGGCCGTCTTCTTCTGGGGGCGCCGCCAGCACCATCTGGCCGGGCGGCGGCCCGAGCCCGGCGAAGTGCGCGGCGCGGTCCTGCGGGTCCTGGGCCCGCTGGGCGCCCCGGTGCTGCTGCTCGGCGGCATCCTCAGCGGCCTGTTCACCCCCACCGAGGCCGCCGCGGTCGGCGCCGCCTACGTGTTCGTCCTCGGCATCTGCTACCGCAGCCTGAATCTGCGGACGCTGCGGACGATCGCGGTGGAGACCGCCACCACAGCGGCCTCCATCGCCGTCATCCTGGCGGCTTCCGGCCTGCTCGGCTGGGTCCTCGCCCGCGAGCAGGTTCCCCAGGACCTGGCGTCGTTCCTGCTCGGTTTCACCGACAGCCAGCTGGTCTTCCTGCTGCTGGTCAACGTCGCGCTGATCTTCATCGGCACGGTGCTGGAACCGGTCGCCGCGCTGGTGATCACGGTGCCGGTGCTGCTCCCGGTGGCGATGCAGTTCGGCGTCGACCCGGTGCACTTCGGCGTCATCACCATCGTCAACCTGATGATCGGCCTGCTCACCCCGCCTATCGGGGGAGTGCTGTTCGTGCTGGGTTCGGCGACCCGCACGCCGATGCAGGAGGTGTTCCGGGGAACCGCCCCGTTCCTCCTCCCGCTCGTCGCGGTCCTCGTGCTGCTGACCGTGGCACCGGACGTCGTGCTGTTCCTACCCACGCTCCTCGACCTCTAGCCGGTCCTGCCCCGGTCGGAAACCGACGCAGTGACCCCGTCCCCACCGCCGCTCCCACGCGGCATCCCCCACAGGAACCCCTAAGGAGGCGTTCGATGCGCACCACCCTTCGCTGGGCGGCCGTAGTGCCCGTGGCCGCTCTGACCCTCGCCGGCTGCGGCGGCGAGGGCGGATCCGACGACGGATCCGTCACCCTGACCTTCTCCAACAGCTACACCGAGGACCACCCGCACACCCGCTGCGGCATCGACCTGGTCGCCGAGAAGGTCGACGAGGCAGGTGTCGGCATGACCGTCGACACCTTCCCCAACAGCCAGCTGGGCGGTAACACCGAAACCTTCGCTTCGGTGATGTCCGGCGACATCGACATGGACGTGCAGGGCTCGGCCGCCCTGGGATCGAGCTACGAGCCGATCGGCGTGTTCGACGCCGCCTACGCCTTCGACGACGCCGACCACCTGTTCGGCTTCTTCGACTCCGACGCCTCCGACACCGTCAAGCAGGACTTCGAGGACGCCACCGGCGCCAAGATCCTGGACGCCTGGTACTTCGGCGACCGCCACTTCACCGCCAACGAGCCCATCCGCGAGCCCGCCGACCTCGACGGCCTGCGGATGCGGTTCCCCGACTCCCCGATCTACCTGCAGAACGCCGAGGCGCTGGGGGCGGACGCGACCGCCGTCGCGTTCGAGGAGGTCTACACGGCCCTGCAGCAGGGGACCGTCGACGGACAGGAGAACCCCATCCCCACGATCTCCAGCAAGAGCTTCGACGAGGTCCAGTCGCACGTCAGCCGGACCAGCCACCAGATCGGGTCGCAGATGATCGTCGTCTCCGGCGAGACCTGGGACGGGCTCTCCGGCGAGCAGCAGGACGCCCTGCAGCAGGCCGTCAGCGAGACCCGCGCCGAGAACCGCGCGTGCATCGAGGACGCCGAGGCCGAGATCGTCGACGAGTGGAAGGCCGAGGGGTCCGTCGAGATCGTCGACGACGTCGACACCGAGGCGTTCCGCACCCAGGCCCGCGAGTACTTCGGGAACAACCTCGACGGCAAGTCGCTGGAGCTCTACGAAGCCTTCCAAGAGGCGAAGTAGGCCCGGCGGAGACGACGGAGCGGAGCAACGCACATGCGGCGCAGTATCGCCACGGTATCCCTCAGCGGAACGCTGGAGGAGAAGCTGCGGGCGGCAGCGGCGGCCGGGTTCGACGGGGTCGAGATCTTCGAGAACGACCTCGTCGCATCGCCGCTGCCACCGCGCGACGTCCGCGCGACGGCAGCGGACCTCGGGCTGGGAATCGACCTGTACCAGCCGTTCCGCGACTTCGAGGGGGTCGGCGACGCCCAGCTCGAACGGAACCTGCGCCGGGCCGAGGCCAAGTTCGCGCTGATGCTCGAACTCGGCACCGACACCATGCTCGTGTGCTCCAACGCGTCGCAGGCGGCCCTCGGCGACGACGCGCGTGCGGCGGAGCAGCTGCACCGCCTCGCCGAGGCCGCCTCGCCCTACGGGGTGCGCATCGCCTACGAGGCGCTGGCCTGGGGAGGCCGCGTGGACGACTACCGCCACGCCTGGCGCATCGTCTCCGAAGCCGACCACCCGTCCCTGGGCGTGTGCTTGGACAGCTTCCACATCCTGTCCAAGGGCGACGACCCCTCCGCGATCCGCGCGATCCCCGGCGAGAAGATCTTCTTCCTGCAGCTGGCCGACGCCCCCTACATGGCCATGGACCTGCTGCAGTGGAGCCGGCACTACCGGTGCTTCCCGGGCCAGGGCGGATTCGACCTGACCGCGTTCACCCGCCACGTGCTGGAAGCCGGCTACACCGGCCCCTTGTCGCTGGAGGTCTTCAACGACGTCTTCCGCGCCTCCGACCCCCACCGCACCGCCGCCGACGCGCTGCGTTCGCTGTCGGTGCTGGAGGACGCGCTCGGCCGCGAGCGGGCGGCGGAGCGCGCACCCGGGGAGCCCGGGGCCGACGGCGCACGGCCCCGGGCCTCCCTCACCCGCCTGCCCGACCCGCCCGCGGACACCGGCTTCGCATTCGTCGAAGTCGCGGCCGAGGGATCCGGGGCCGAGAGCGTGCGCGCCGTGCTGGGCGCGCTCGGGTTCGCCCACACCAGCGACCACCGGTCCAAACCCGTCCAGCTGTGGAGCCGCGGCGACGCCCGCCTCCTGCTCAGCTCCACCGACCCGCGCCTGGGCCACACCTGGAGCGGCGACGCCGCCGTCACCGCTGTGGGCGCGGAGGTCGCCGATCCCGACCGCGCCGCCCAGCGGGCCGACCTGCTGCTCGCCCCGACCCTGCCGCGCCGCCGCGACCCGGCCGAATCGCGGCTGAACGCGGTGGCCGCCCCCGACGGCACCGCCGTGTTCTTCTGCGCCGACGGCCGAGACCGGGAGTGGCTCGACGACTTCTCCGCGGCGGCCGTGCGCGACCCGCATCCGGGCGGGGACACGGCGGTGACCGCGATCGACCACGTGGGCTTGTTCCAGCCCTTCGACCAGTTCGACGAGGCGTCGCTGTTCTACCGCTCGGTTCTCGGACTGGAGCCCGACGCCAGCCTGGAGGTCGCGGCGCCCGACGGGCTCGTGCGCAGCCGGGCGCTGTCCTCAGGCGGCGGACTGCGCATCGCCCTCAACGTCTCGGTGCTGGGCCGGGGAAGCCGGGCCGACGCCGCGGGAGGAGCCCAGCACATCGCCTTCGCCTGCGACGACGTGTTCGCCGCCGCCGAGGCCATGCGTGCCGCCGGTGTCGCACCGCTGACCATCCCCGACAACTACTACGAGGACCTCGCCGCCCGCACCGACCTGGCGCCGGCGGTACGCGAACGGATGCGGGAGAACGGGATCCTCTACGACCGCGCCGGCACGGGGGAGTTCTTCCACTTCTACACCCCGATGCTCGACAACCGGCTGTTCTTCGAAGCGGTGCAGCGCACCGGCGGCTACACCGGCTACGGCGCCGCCAACGCCGCCATCCGCATGGCCGCCCACCGAGCGGAGCGCACCAGGTGACCGGCGCGATCGGCGACGAGGCAGCACCGGTCGGGGCCGCATCGCCAGAGGCCGGCCCCCGGGCGGACGCCGCAGCACCGTCCTACCTCGTCGGGCTGATCGGCTCCGGAGTCGGCCCTTCACTCACCCCGCCCATGCACGAGCGCGAAGCGGCCGCGTCGGGGCGGCGGCTGATCTACCGCACCATCGACATCACCGAGTTGGACCTGCCCCCGGACTCGGTGTCCGGACTGGTGGCGGCGGCGCAGCGGCTCGGGTTCAACGGGCTGAACATCACCCACCCGTGCAAGCAGCTCGTGCTTCCTGCGCTGGACGGGCTCACCCCGGACGCGGCGGCGATCGGCGCCGTCAACACCGTGGTCTTCGACGGCGGATCGGCCGTCGGGCACAACACCGACTGGTCGGGCTTCGCCAGCTCCCTCGAACGCGGATTGCCGCACGCGCCCCGCGACCGGGTGGTGCTGCTGGGCGCGGGCGGCGCCGGCGCGGCCGTGGCCCACGCGCTGCTGGCGTCGGGAGTGGGCGAGCTGGCCGTCGCCGACGTCGACGCCGACAGGGCCGGGGAACTCGCCGAGCAGGTGCGCCGCCGGTTTCCGGACGCGGCGGTCGGCATCGGCGACGCCGCCGCTCCCGAACGCCTCCTGGCCTGGGCGGACGGCCTCGTGCACGCCACACCGACGGGTATGGCCCATCACCCGGGCAGCCCCGTGCCGGCGGAGCTGCTGCGGCCGCCGCTGTGGGTGGCCGACGCGGTCTACCGCCCGCTGCGCACCGAACTCCTGCGCAGCGCCGAGCGCAACGGCTGCGCCACCCTGGACGGCGGCGGTATGGCGGTGTTCCAGGCCGCCGACGCCTTCGATCTGTTCACCGGGCTCGGCCCCGACCGCGAGCGCATGCTCGCCCATTTCCACGAGCTGCTCGCGGCCGAACAGCGGAACTGATCGCTGGCCGCTGACCGTGTGCCTCGGCGCCGTTCGCGGCGCCGGGGGACACCGAGGTTCGCCGCTACCCGGCATAGCCGGGTGCCACACGCGCCCGCCGAAAGCCGCCTTGGGAAGGCGCATGGGAAGCCGCGACATGGCGGCCGGCCCCGCCGGGGCGATAGGATCGACACGGTTCTGGTACGAGTCAGGCCCCGGTGGGCGAACCGTCCCCGGGGCCTGACTCATGCCTGGAAGCCTCACACGTCGCCGGCCTTCAGCCCTTCGACGAACGCCGCCCACTCGGCGGCGGGGAACGCCAGGTGTCCGGCGTCGCGGTCCTTGGTGTCGCGCACCGCGGCGACACCCGGCGCCTCGCCGACCTCGACGCAGTCATTGCGGGTCGCCGAGTAGCTGGACTTGCGGAAGGCGAACTGGTGGTCTCGGTTCTGGTCCATCGGTGTTCCTGTTTCCTAGTCACTCGTAGTGGGTGCGAAGAAGGTCACGCATCCGGGTAGCCGACGCCTCGGGGTGAAGCGCCATCACTCGGATGTCATCCCACGCGTCTCGGTACGTCTCCACCTCCGGCGGCTCTTCCAGGTAGAGGCCATCGGTGCGGTTCTCGATGTAGACGACCGACGGGTCTACGGGATTGGGGAAATCGAGGATGGTGAACGCGCCGGCGATGCCCGGGTGCAGTCCTACCTCCAGCGGCAGTACCTGCACCTTGATCGTATTGGCCTCCTCCGAGATCTGGATCAGCTTCTCGATCTGCGCGCGCATCACGTCGCGACCGCCGGCAGGGCGCAGCAGGACGGACTCGTCGATGACGGCCCACAGCCGTGGGGCGTCATCGCGGTCCATGATCTCCTGTCGCTCCATTCGCGCCTCGGCCGCCCTCTCGGTTGCCGAGGCGTCCTTTGCGTGGACGGCACGATCGGAGGCAGCGGCGTACTCACGGGTTTGAAGGAGTCCGTGGATCACCATGGACTGGTAGGTCGAGATCACCGAAGCCTCGGCCTCGAATCCGACGTAGCTGTCGGTGAAAACGTCGCCGTACCTCGCCCACCAGCCCTTCTCGCGCGACTGGCGCGCGAGCGTCACGAGCCCCTCGCGGACTTCCTCGCTTGCGCCGTAGAGGTCGGCCAGTGCCCGCACGATCACCGGGTCGGGACGCTTCCACTTGTTGAGTTCCATGTTCGTGAGTCGCCCGCGTGACCAGTCGAGACGGTCTCCGACCTGCTCGGCCGTCATGTTGGCCTCTTCGCGCAGGCGTTTCAATTCGGCGGATAGTCGCCGGCGCCTCACGGTCGGGCTGTGCCTGTCCGCCACGGTCCGTGCTCCCTGCCTCGTCCGGCGCTTGCGTCCTGCGGCGATGGTAGATCACCCCCTCGGCGAAGGTTTTGCCGACAGCATTGCACAGATCCGAACTTTTGTATTGAAAATCGGCTTGATCTTGTCACTATGGGGAGTACCAGAACCACGCGCGGCCTAACCAGCCGCCCGACCCCGCAGGGGGTAGCTATGCGAACTCTGTCCAGGACCGTCCGAGGTCGTCGCGGTAGGCCGGTCGATCCGCGGCGCGGCGTCCGCGCCGCCGGGCGCGTCCGGCCCTACGTCACCCACCAGCCGGTGACCGAACCGCCGCCGCCGGTGCCGCCTGAGCGCCACCGGTTCGCGCCCCCGCGGGTGCCCGCCGCCGAGACCGTGCCGCCGCCCGCCCCGGTGGCGGGGGCGGTGCCGCCCGGTGGCGGGCTGGACGATGTGCGTGCCGGGCTCGCCGGTCCGGTGCGGCGCCTCCTCGACGCGCGGCCCGATCTGGGCCGTCCGGTGCCGGGCGACCTGCTCGCGGGGGTGTGACCGGTGGCGCCGGTGGAGGACGCCGAGTCCACCCGCCTGTCGCTGCGCGACACCGCGCGCATGGCCGCCGTCGCCGGGAAGCTCGACGCCGTCCGCCGTGCCGCACCCGACGATGCGCCCTGGCTGCGCACGCTGCTGAGTGAGGCGCTGGCCGACATCGACCGGGTGCGCGGCCGCAGCACCGCGGTGGCCACGGCCCGCCCGCCGATGACGGGGGAGGTGCCGCGGCAGTGAAACAGCGCCGCCCGCCGCGCATCACCGCCGACACCCGGGACCCGGTCGGCGACCTCGCCGCGTTCTACCGCGACACCTGGAACATCCGGGGCGTGCTGGTTCCCGGCGGGGACTGGCACTGGCGCCTGGCCCGCCGCCACCCGGTGCCGGACGGCGCCGGCGCCGGCCTGGTCGACGTCTGGGAGGGCTGCGCCCGCCCGGCGTGGGTGCGGGACTGGCTCGTCGACCAGGACCGGGCATGGGGCCGGTGGCGAGACGGCGGCCACGCCCCGTAGGCCACCGTGCTTCTCCCCCGGGAATCGCGTTGATCTTGTAGCTACGGTTATGGGAAACCGGTTTCACTCTCCGTAGCTACAAGATCAACGCCCGAGAGGGCGGGGCGGCCCGGGCGGGCAGAAGGCGCGGTCAGGGTTTGCGGGCGACGCCGCCGTATTCGGCGACGGGGCCGATCGTGCCCATCGGCGTGCCCTCCGGGCGCCACAGCGAGCATGAGACCACGCCCGGCTCCATCAGCTCCAGGCCGTCGAAGAGCGACGCGATCCCCGCGGCCGAGCGCACCGTGAGCTTGGGCGTGCCGCGCTCGTTCCAGGCCGCGGCGACCTGGTGGGCGCGTTCGGCGTCGAGGTCGTCGGTGGGGTGCGACACGACCAGGTAGCTTCCCGGCGCCAGCGCCCCCAGCAGGCGGTCCATGATCGAGCGGACTTCGGCGTCGTCCTCGACGAAGTTCACCACGCCCAGCAGTATCAGCGCGACCGGTCGGGAGAAGTCCAGGCTCGCGGCGGCCGCCTGCAGGATCGCGTCCGGGTCGCGCAGGTCGGCGTCGACGTAGTCGGTGACGCCTTCGTCGGTGCCGACGAGCAGGGCGCGGGCGTGGACGAGCACCAGCGGATCGTTGTCGACGTAGACCACACGGGCGTCGGGGGCCGCCGACTGGGCGACGTCGTGGGTGTTGTCGATGGTGGGCAGGCCGGTTCCGACGTCGAGGAACTGCCGGACGCCCTTGTCGCGGGTCAGGTGGGTGACGGCGCGCACGAGGAACTCGCGGTCGGCGCGCGCGTTGTCGACGATCTCGGGGAAGAACGAGCGGATCTGCTCGCCCATCTCCCGGTCGACGGCGTAGTTGTCTTTGCCGCCGAGCCAGTAGTTCCAGATGCGGGCGTTGTGGGGGACCGACGTGTCGATCTCGGGGGCCGGCTCGGGGGTGTGGGGATCCACGGTCCTGCCTTCTGCGCTCGGGTCCGGTGTGCGGGGGCGGCGCGTGCCGCCGGAATCATTCAACGTCCACATGAGCGGGCTCGGCAAGTCCTGCCCCGCAGGGCTTTCGCCTGCGTGTTCCGATGCTCGGACCCGGGCGGTGCGCAGGACGTGTGCGGGCGCGGAGGCCGCACCCGGGATGAATCGTTTTCAGGTCGTCGGACGACCGGTGAGACGCGGCCGGATCCGCGTGTGCAGTGGAAGCGGAACTACGCATCGAGGGCGGGTCGCCGTGTGCAGGGGATGCACCCGAAAGTGGAAGAAATCGATTCAGGACGGATATTCCCGAACGTGTCCGGCGTGCTACCGTCCGTTCGACTTCCGGGCGAGGTCTCCGCCCGGCGGGGCCGGATCGGCCGTTCCCCGCCGTGCGGGCCGGCCCGGTGCGGCCCCGCCGCGGGCTCCGGCCCGGGTTTCCGGCGGTCGCCGCGCTCATCCCCCGATCCCCCGAGGAGCGCAACGAATGACGCACCGCATCTGGGCACCCCCGATACCCGCCCGCCGCAGACGCCACCCGCTCGCCGCCGCCCTGTTCGCCTGCCTGCTGGCCGCCGCCGGCCTCGTCGCGGCCCCCTCCCCGGCCCGGGCGGCGGTGGACGTCGACACCGGCACCGAGTACGTGCTGCAGAACGTGCACAGCGGCCTGGTCGCCGACGTCGAGGGCGCCTCGACCGAGACCGGCGCCGAGCTGATCCAGTGGTCGCGCAGCGACCAGGCCGGGCAGCGGTTCCGGTTCGCGCCGTCGGGCGACGGCTACTACCGCATCATCAACGTCAACAGCGGCCAGGCGATCGACGTCTGGGAGCACTCCACCGAGGGCGGCGCCGAGATCCGCCAGTACACCGACACCGGCGGCGCCAACCAGCAGTGGCTCGTCGAAGAGGCCGCCACCGGCGTCAGCCTGACCAACCGCAACAGCGGTATGGCCCTGGAAGCCTGGGAATGGGGCGACAGCGAAGGCGACCGCCTGTCCCAGTGGGAACCCACCGGCGACGCCAACCAGCAGTGGCGGCTGATCCCCGTGGGCGACTCCGGCGGCGGGGCGCCGTCGGGAGAATGCGGCACCGGCAGCTACGACGCCGAGGTGACCGGGTCCGGCGGGACTTACACCGCCGCCGGCGGCGGCACGGTCCACTACAGCGGCGGCGACCTGGCCGATGCCGTGCGCGCGGCCATCGGCAGCCTCAGCGGCGGCCGCGGATCCCAGGAGTCGGTCGTCGTCCGCGCCTCGGGCGACGTCTCCGCCGGTGAATCGATCGACGTCCCCAGCCACACCCGCCTGGAGGTGTGCGGCACGCTCAACGCCACCGGATCCGCCTCAGCGGACAACGCGCCGATCCGCATCCGCCACGCCGACGACGTGTCCGTGCCCTACCTCAGCGTCACCGGCGCGCCCTACTTCGCCGTGTGGGTCCGCACGTCGCAGAACGTCCACCTCGGCGAGATCGACCTGCGCCAGTCCGGCGGAGCCGGCATCCGCATCGACAGCCGCGACGACGACTCCGTCCGCGAAGCGCGCGACATCACCCTCGACCACGTCTACGTGGAAGGCACGGGCGGGCACGGCGTCGAGACCTACGGTGTGGACGGGATCGACATCGGCACCGTCGTCGCCCGCGACACCGGCTACTCCGGTCTGCTGCTCAACGACACGGTCAACGCCGACGTCGGCCTGGTCGACGGTGTGGGCGCCGGAACCGGGACCGGCTACGCAGCCTTCCGCATGGCCAACCGCAACGGCCGGGTGGGCGGCTCCTACCCGACCAACGTCCACGTCGACGAGGTGCGCGCCCGCGGCGGGGGCCGGGGCGTCTTCTGCGTCTCCGAAAGCGGCGGCGCGGTCATCGACCGGGTCGACATCGCCGATACCGGCAGCAACGCCATCCTCATCGAGAACTGCCACAACGTCGACATCGCGGCGGAGGAGGGCAGCGTGGCCGGCCCCGGAAACATCCGGCTCGCCGCGCGGTCGGACTTCGCCAACACCTCCGACATCACCCTGCAGAACCTGACCGTCACCGATTCGGGGATCACCGAGCGGCCGTGCGTCGACGGTGTCACCTACCGCGACAACACGCTCGTCAACAGCGGAAACGACGTCTGCTGACCCGCGGATCCGCCGCCCGCCGCCCGGAAGCGGCGGCGGGCGGCGGGCGCCCGGCCCGTGCGGCCCGTGCGGTCGCGGCGCCGCCGCCCCGGGCGGCCTGTTCGCCGCCCTGCTTTGCGGACCCCGCCGATCCGATCCGGCATCGGGCCTGCGTATCGTGTGCGGCGCCGGGTGGGCCGACGGTTGGAGAGTGCCGTGCCGACATCCCCGATGCTCGATGATCTGCTGCGCCGGCTGAGGTCCGGCGTGTCCCAGGACGCCCCGCCGCAGCCGCAGCGGGTCGCCGACCGGCTCCTGCAGGAGACCGGCGCGGACATCGCCCTGATCAACGCCGACGGGGAGGCGGAGGTAGCCACCTCCGGGATTACCGGCGGCGTTCTCGCGGCGCTGGAGCCGGTGCTGACGCAGCTGCTCGGCGGGCAGGTCGCCGCGGCCGCTACGCAGGCCGGCGGGATGCACGTGCGGTGCGAACTGCTGCGCCGGGATGCGCCCCGGACGGTGCTGGTGGTGGCGGCCGGGTCGCCGCTGACGCGGGAGGCGATCACGCTCGCGTCGCACACCGGGACCGTGATCGACACCCTGCGGCGCGTCCACCACGCCGATACCGTCGCCGACCGGTACCGGTACGCGGCGGGCCGGCTGCGTGTCGGGCTCTTCATGGCCCTGATGGCGGGCGACGTGACCCTGGCCCGCCGGATGACGGTCGGCGCCGTCCCCCCGTTGCTGGACGCCGAGCGCGTCCGGGTCCACCTGCTGTACTGCCCTCCGTCCGAACGCGACAGCATCGCCGCGACCTACCAGGACGGTCCGGGCGACCGGGGGCGCAGCCTGATCGTGCGCTGCCCGGTCTACGAACCCCACCTCATCTGCCTCGTCCCCGACGACGACGGCGGCGACCGCGACGGCTCCGGCCTGGGCGCCGTGCTGCGCTCGCTGGTGCGGCACGATCCGCGCTATGCCCTGGGGATCAGCGAGCCCCAGCCGCTCCAGGCCACGGCGGAAGGCTACGAGCAGGCCCGCCACGCGCTGGCGGCCGCCCGCCACACGACCGGCCGCACCGCCCCGTACCACGGCCATGCGCCGCTGGCCGGCCTGCTGCCGCGTGCGCAGGCCGGCGCCTGGTCGCGGGCTGTGCTTGCGCCGCTGGACACGCTGCCCCGGTTCACCGTCGACGTCACCCGCTTGGCCTTGACCTTCCCCCGCCTGGGTGTCGCGCGCCTGCTGGGAATCAGCCGCAACACCGTCACCGCCCACCTGCGGCGCGCCGAGGACGCCATCGGAGCGGATCTGCACGACATCCACGTCCGCGCCGATCTCGCGCTGGCCATGGCCGTTTCCGGCCTTCCGGCGGTCGGCGGCGGCCCGGACGGCCCGCCGCAGGGGGCGTTGGACGCCCTGCTGGCCACGGAGGAAGCCGACGCCTGGGCGCGGGCCTTCCTCAAGCCCGTCGAGGACCGCGCCGACCCCCACCTCCGTTCGACCCTGCGCGCATGGGTCGGGGCCGGCGGCGACGCCCAGCGCGCGGCGCGCGGCCTCGCCGTGAGCCGTACCACGGTCCGCTCCCGGATGCGCACGGCCGAGCGGCTGCTGAACAGGGACCTGCTGGCGCTCGGCCCCGGTACCCACGACCTCGTCCACGCCCTGCGGATCGCCGACCGTGCACCGTGATCAGTCCCGGCCGGGAGGTTGGGCACCGTGCGCATTGCCCCGGACCTGCCGTCGGCCTACTGTCAGCTGCGCTGGTCGAAGAGCGGTGAGTGCGTAAGCGGAGAAAAGGCCGGGCGCCGTCCCAGTGCGGGAGGGTCCGGAAAGGCGCTCGGGAGAGGGCCGGAGCCCGCCGCTCACCGCGGACCGGCGCCGCCGACCGTCTGAGGGGCCGGTCGGAGGAGAAGCTGCGGTGCCGGGTCAGGACGGGGCCCGGCGCCGCAGCGATTCAGCCGGTCCCGTCCGCGGAGCGCTTCCGCGCTCGCCGGGGCGGCCGGGCGGCGGCCCCTACCTGCACGGTTGACAGGGGCACGTCGGCACCTAAAGTGAGTAAGTACTTACCAACTTTGTTTCACGACTTCGGAGCCGCCATGAGTCAGCGGAGATTCAGCGCAGCGCACACCCGGGCGATGGCCCTCGACGAGCGCGCCCGACTGCGAGCGACCCTCGGCGGACTGGCGGCGCACCAGTGGGCCGCGCCCTCGCTGTGCGCGGGATGGACCGTCCGCGACGTCGCCGGGCACCTCGCCGAGAACACACGCGCGAGCCTGCCGTCGTTCCTCGGAGGTATGGCGCGCGCCCGGTTCGACCACGACGAGTACAACCGCCGCACCGCCCGCGCTTGGAGCCGGCTCTCCGACTCCGAACTGCTCGCCGCCTTCGAGACCGACCGCATCATGACCGTCTTCCGGCTGAACCCGACCCTGCTGCTGGTCGACTACGTGGTCCACCACCAGGACATCTGCCGCCCGTTGGGCCTGGACGCCGGCACCCCGCCCGAGCACCTGCTGGCCACCCTGCGGGCGCTCGCGACGAGCAGCATGTTCGCCGCGGAGACCCGGGAGGCGGCGGGCATGCGGATCGCGGCGACCGATCTCGACTTCAGCCACGGCACCGGCCCGAGCGAACTGCGCGGCCCCGCCGCCTACCTCGTCGCGCGGGTCGCGGGCCGCGACACCGGCTCCGCGCGACCGGATCCGGGCTGAGGGTCCGGACCCGCTCCCCTGCCCAGCACACCCGGGCGGGGGCCCGGCCCGTCCCGAAGGAGAGAAGGAGGCACCGTGGCCGACACCGGCGAAGAGCAGGCCCCGCGCCGCTCCGGCCGCCCCGAGACCCGCGAGCGCATCGTCGCGGCCGCGGACCGGAGCATGCGGGAACTGGGGCTGGCCAACGCCACCACCAAACGCATCGCCCGCTCCGCCGGCGTTTCCGAAGCCGCCCTCTACAAGCACTTCGCCGGCAAGACGGACCTGTTCCTGGAGGTGCTGCGCAGCCGCTTCCCCGCCTTCGTCGACGTGCTCGCCGCGCTGCCCGACCGCGCCGGCCGGGGCACCGTCGCCGGCAACCTCACCGACCTCGTCGGCAAAGCCGTGCCGTTCTACCGTCACGGCGTGCCCATGCTCGGTTCGCTGTTCGCCGACCCGGAGCTGCTGCAGCGCCACCGCGAGGACCTGGGCCGCACCGGCGCCGGGCCGATGAACGCGAACCGGCTGCTGGCCGCCTACATCACCGAAGAACAGCGCCTGGGTCGCGTCCCGCCCGACACCGCCCCCGACGCCGTCGCCGCCCTGCTCCTGGGCGCCTGCTTCCAGCGCGCCTTTTTCGAGGCGTTCCTGGACGGGAGGGACGCAGACGGGGACGGAGACGGGGGCGGGCCGGACGGGCTCCCGCCGGTGGAACGGTTCGCCCAGGACCTGGTCGCCGGTTTGGTGTCGATCGGAGCCGGGGCGGCGTTCCCGGACTGATGGGGCACGCCCTGGTCGGCGGTGCCCCGCGGTAGTGGCGCCCGCCGAGGCGACCGTTGTGTCGGGTTCGCTGAAAACGAGCGCGGGGTTTCAACCGTCTTCCTGCACTGTGCCGGTGAAACCCCCGCGCTCGGTGAAGATCGCTAGCCTCCCCGCGGTCCGCGGACAGGGCGTTCTCATTCAGCGAGAGAGCGGATGTGTCGCGTATCACCCCGCGATCGGCGGGTGGCTCAGTTCACGGGTGTGCAGCCCTCGTCGTCGCGGCGGCGTTCCAGCATGACGGTGTCGCGCCAGGCGCCGTGGTGCCGGGCGACGCGTTCGCGCACGCCCAGGGTGCGGAAGCCGGCGTTGTGGTGCAGGGCCAGGCTGGCCTTGTTCTCGGGGAAGACCGCGTTCTGCAGGGTCCACAGGCCGCCGGCGTCGGCGGCGGTGACCTGCCGGTGGAGCAGGGCTTTGCCGACGCCGCGGCCGCGTGCCGATTCGGCGACGTAGACCGAGGTCTCGGCGACCCCGGCGTAGGCGGCGCGGGTGGAGACGGGGGCGGCCGCGGCCCAGCCCGCGGTCTCGCCGTCGATCTCGGCGATCCACCGGTGGTCGGCGAACCACGTGGCGTCGAGGGCGTCGGCGGGCGGAACCTCGGTCTCGAAGGTGGCTATGCCGGTGGCGATGCCCTCGGCGTAGATGCGGCGCACCGCGTCGAAGTCGGCGGGTTCCATGGCACGCACCGACACGTCGGCGGGAAGGTCGACCGGGCAGCACGGCCGCGAGGCGAGCAGGCCCATCACGGCGTCGGCGGCGTGCGGCAGGCCGGTGCAGCACTCCGGGTTGATCATGACGCGGGTGGACGTTCCGGCCTTGGTGAGCGTGACGAAGCCGACGTCGGCGAGCTTGCGCAGATGGTGGGAGACGGTGGACTGGCGCAGCTCCAGCGCCTCGGCGAGCTCCCCGACCGTCGCGCCCGCCGGCGCCGAGGCGACCGTGTGCAGGAGGCGTACCCGGGCGGGTTCGGCCAGGCAGGCGAACCAGGCGGCGTAGGTCTCCGCGTCGGCGGCGGCGAGCGTCGGCAGCGCGGACGGGGCGGACGGAGCGGTCATGCCCCCATTATCGACGGTCGTCAATGAGTGGGGGCTCGTCCCTCCGCCGAGAGGGACACCTTCGGCGCGCTCGCGCGCGTCTGGTCGCGCCGCTGCGCCGCCTTCTGGCTAGTCCTGGTCGACCGGGATCATGTACGCCAGCTCGTAGCGATCCGGTGGTACCACGATGTCCGCGGTTTCGACCGGCCGATCCTGTGTGTAGTACGTCCTCTGAATCACCATCATCACCGTGCCGCGGCTCAGGCGCAGCCGGTTCGCCTCCTCGTCGGTGGCCGACCGCGCGGTCACGATCTCGCCTGCATGCACGATGCGCTGCCCGATCTGCCGCATACGCTCGACCACGCCGCGGCCGGAATGCGGCCCGTCCTCGGGTAGCACCACGGAAGTACCGCGGGTGATCTCCAGCGGCTCATAGCTTGTCGACAGCATGACCGGCTCGTCGTCACCGGTGAAGGTGTAGGACGTGCGCATCACCTCCGCGCCGGCCTCGACCGCCAGCCGGTCGGCGATTCCGTCGGCCACGCGAACGGTCTCCGAGGCCGACTCCCAGCCGCCGCGGACCGCCTGTGCGGTCATGTCCGCACGAAAGGGCGACCCGCCGCGGGACTCGCGATACCAGGACCGGGTGAGTCGCCGCACGGGTGGTTTCGGCCGCACATAGCTCCCCGACCCGGTGCGAGCCACGACGTAGCCCTCGGCGACGAGTAGCTGCACGGCATCGGCGGCAACTCGCGGGCCGACTCCGAACTCTTCGGCGAGTGCCTGCCGAGACGGGAGCCGTTCACCTGGCCCGAAGTCGCCCCCGATGATGCGCTGCCGCAGCGTATCGGCGATGCGCTGGTATGTCGGGCGGCCCACGGCGCTCCCCTCTGAGATCGATTTGCACGATCAGCTTGACAAAGTTGTACGTGCCGAATCAAGCTGCACGTACAGAAACTAAATCTGTACGTGCTGGTTATGCGGGGTGTTGGTATGAACGAATCCCTCACCGTCCCGGCGAGCGCCGCCATGGTGCCGGTCGTTCGACACGGCGTGGCTGCACTGCTGGCGGGATTCGACCGTGTCGATGACGCCGAGCTGATCGCGAGTGAGCTGGTCACCTCGGCCGTGCGCGCCAGTACGGGCGCGATCACGGTCGGTGTGACGGATACCGGCACCGTGCGTATCAAGGTCACCGATCAGCGTGGACACCGCCCGCGCCGCGCCGGCGACTTCGCGGTCGACGAAGACGCGCCCGACGGGCTCGGCCTCTGCTCCACCCTCGCTGACGCTATGGGGGCGACGTGTTTCCGGTCCGGTGACTACACGACATGGGCCGAGCTGTCGCCTGGGCCTGCTCTCCACTGATTCCCGAATTCCCGCCGGACCTCCCGTCCGGCCCTACCCCCTGGGGGAACCCATGCCGCGACTGTCCACGATCGTCCGAAAGCCAGGGCGCGGCGCCCTGGCGCCGCCCAGCCGGCGCGCCGCCGCCCGGGTCCGTCCCTACGTCGCCGACCGGCCGGTCCCGCCCCGAGCGCTCTGTCGTCGACCCGCCCCGTGCCCGGCGCGCTGTACGCACGCGGCCGGACCGTGGGGCCGTGGCACGAGCGCTGGGAGCGGCTTCAGCACGGGGTGGCCGCACCGGCTCCCGTCGGCGACGGCCTCGACGACCTGCGTGCCGCGCTCGTCGGTCCGGTCCGCGCGCTGGTGGCCGCGCGCCCCGATCTCGCCCGCACGGCCGAAGGCGGCGACATCTTGGCGGAGGTGCGGTGATGACCTCGCCGAGCCGTCCCACCGAGGACGCCGAGACGACCCGCCTGTCGCTGCGCGACACGTCGCGCCTCGCCGAGATCGCCGGCCAACTGCACGCGGCTGCCCATGCCGCGCCCGACGACGCCCCGTGGTTGCGTGCCCTGCTGGTCCGCGCGCTTGAGGGCGTCGACCAGGTCCGCGGCCGGGGTACGGCCGTGGCCATGGCGCGATCCCGAATCGCAGGGGAGGTGCCCAGGCAGTGACCACATCTCGGCGCCCGCCCCGCATCGACGCGGCCACGTGGGACCCGGTCGGACTCCTCGCCGAGTATTACCGCAGCGTCTGGGAGGTCCGAGGGGTGCTCGTGCCAGGTGGCGACTGGCATTGGCGTCTCAGTCGTCGGAGCCCGGTCCCGGCAGGTGCCGCCGTCTTCGGCGTAGAAGCCGGCTGGGAGGGCTACGCGTCGCCTGCATGGATTCGCGGATGGCTC
Source organism: Streptomonospora salina (assembly GCF_014204715.1). Taxonomy (NCBI): domain Bacteria; kingdom Bacillati; phylum Actinomycetota; class Actinomycetes; order Streptosporangiales; family Nocardiopsidaceae; genus Streptomonospora; species Streptomonospora salina. The sequence continues at coordinate 2,140,820 of NZ_JACHLY010000001.1, read as the reverse complement.
ATCGGCCAGGACGCAGCGTGGAAGACGTGGCGAGACAGCGGCCACGCCCCATAGATCGTCGACGGGAGTCTGCTGAAGCACCCGCGCCCGCCCACCCGCGTCCCGCGGTGAATCCGGCGCGTGGGTTTCACCGCCGACACGGGCGCACCGTCGTCGAAACCGCGCGGTAGACGGTTCCGGTGATTGCATCCATCGATCTGTGTCGATAAAGTACTGATTGATCGAAGTGAATCGATGAAAGGGTGTGTCATGGACGACGAGCTTCCGGTTGTGGTCATCGGCGCCGGTCCGGTCGGATTGGCGGCCGCCGCGGAGGCCGCCGGCCGGGGACTGCCGGCGGTGGTGCTGGAGCAGGGCGACCGGCCGGGTGCGGCCGTGCGCGAATGGGGGCACGTGCGCCTGTTCTCCGCCTGGCGCGATCTGGTGGCCCCAGCTGCGGAGAAGCTGCTCGCCGAGCGCGGATGGACCCGCCCCGACGACGCCGCCTACCCCACCGGAGACGCGTGGGCGCAGGAGTACCTGGACCCGCTCGCCGCCGCGCTGGGCGAGCGTGTGCGCTACGGAACCGAGGTCCTGGGAGTGAGTCGCCGCGGCCGGGACCGGGTCGTCGACGCCGACCGGGACGAGCAGCCGTTCACCGTGCGGGTGCGCGCATCCGGCGGCGAGGAGCGCCTGCTCGCCCGCGCGGTGGTCGACGCGTCGGGAACCTGGGGCGCGCCCAACCCGCTGGGCGGCGACGGGCTTCCCGCGCCGGGGGAGGACGCCGCCGACCGGATCGGCTACCGCATCCCCGATCTCGCCGACGACCGGGAGCGCGCCCGCTACGCCGACCGCCGCACCGCCGTAGTGGGCAGCGGCCATTCCGCGCTGACGGCGCTGGTGGAGCTGGCCGGGCTCGCCGAACAGGCGCCGGGCACCCGCGCGGTCTGGGTGCTGCGCCGCGGCGAGGTGGGCGACGCCTTCGGCGGCGGCGACGACGACCAGCTCGCCGCCCGCGGCGCGCTGGGGGACCGTGCCCGCGCGGCGGTCGAATCCGGACGCGTCGAGGTCGTCACCGGCTTCCGCACCGCCGAGGTGCGCCGCCAGGGCAGCGCGGTGGTGCTCGTCGACGACGGCGGCCGGGCCCTCGACCCCGTCGACGAGGTCGTCGCGCTGACCGGGTTCCGCCCCGACCTGGCGCCGCTGTCGGAGGTGCGCCTGGGCCTGGACGCCACGTTGCAGGCGCCCGTGGAGCTGGCCCCGCTGATCGATCCGAACGTGCACTCCTGCGGGACCGTCTACCCGCACGGCGCCGCGGAGCTGGCCCACCCCGAGCCGGGCTTCTACCTGGCGGGGATGAAGTCCTACGGCCGTGCGCCGACGTTCCTCGCCCTGACCGGATACGAGCAGGTGCGCAGCATCGCCGCCGCGATCGCCGGCGACCACGCGTCCGCCGCGAAGGTGGAGCTGACCCTGCCCGAGACCGGCGTGTGCCAGGGCCCGGGAGTCGACGAGGCGACCGAGGAGGAGGAAGCCGCGGGCGGCTGCTGCGGCGGCGGTGCCGAGCCGGCCGAGTCCACGCACCCGGCCATGCCCGTTGTGAAGTGAGGCACAGGACCCTGACCGCGCCCGGCGCGTCCGCGGCGGCCGTCGCGCCGCGGGCGCGCCGGGCGCTTATTGCGCTGTCCATCACCGTCACTACGAGTTACGGAGTGCTGTTCTACGCGTTTCCGGTGTTGGCGCCGGCGATCAGCGCGGACACCGGCTGGCCGCTCGCGCATCTGACGGCCGCGTTCTCGGCTTCCCAGGTCGTCGCGGGGCTGGGCGGTGCGGTCGTGGGCCGGTGGCTGGAGCGTTCCGGTCCGCGGGTGGTCATGACCTGCGCGGCCGTCGTCGCCGTGCCCGCGATCGCGGGTATCGCGTGGGCGCCGGAACTGTGGGCCTTCTTCGCCGCATGGCTGGTGGCGGGGGTCGCGATGGCGGGGCTGTTCTATCCCCCGGCGTTCGCCGCTCTCACCCGCTGGTACGGGCCCAGGCGCACCAGGGCACTGACCGTGCTGACGCTGGCGGCCGGATCGGCGAGCACGATTTTCGCCCCGCTGGCCGCAGCCGTGGAGCAGGCTCTGGGGTGGCGCGGAGCGTACCTGGCGCTGGCGGCTCTGCTCGGTGTCCTGGTGATTCCGCTGCACGCCCTCGTCCTGACGCCGCCGTGGCACCGCACCACCGGTACCGACCGCCCGAGTTCCGGTTCGAACACGGTCGGTCCGGTGATCGCCAGCCCTGCGTTCCTCGCGCTGACCGCCGCACTGACACTGGGGGCGTTCGGCGTGTATGCGGTCGTGGTCAACCTCGTCCCTCTCTTGGACACCCGCGGTTGGGACGCCACCACCGCCGCGTGGGCGTTGGGGATCGGCGGGATCGGCCAGGTGCTGGGCCGGCTGGTCTACGCTCCGCTGGAGCGCCGAGCCGGGCCGCAGACCCGGTCGGTGCTCGTGCTCACGGCCTGCGCTGCGACGACTGCGCTGCTCGCCGCAGTGGGCGCTCCGGTGGCGCTGGTCATGGTGATCGCGCTGCTGGCCGGGATGGCGCGCGGCATCTTCACGCTGCTGCAGGCCACGGCCGTCAGCGACCGGTGGGGCATCGAGCGCTACGCCACGCTGAACGGCGTCCTGCACACCCCGCTCATGCTGGCGGTGGCCCTGGCTCCATGGGCCGGTTCGGCGATGGCCGGCCCCCTCGGCGGCTACCCCGCCTTGTTCGCAGTACTGGCCGTCGTCGGCGCGATCGCCGCGGTTACGGTCGCGTTCACCCGGCCGGAGCGGGCCGCGTAGGCGGCCCGTCGGTCGGTTCGGCCCTGATGCGGCTGTGCCCGCCCGGTGGAGGCCCGCGGGTGGGCACGGCTGTTCCGCGGTGAACGCTCGGTCAGAGTCCGGCTGCGGTCGGGGCCTTGCGCACGTGGGCGGCCAGCGGCGCGACGACGTGCTCGGCGTCGCGGTGGACGCCGCGCAGCGTGTTGGAGGAGAACGAACGCTGGAACTCCAGGCCCGCATAGACCAGCCCGGGGTGTGTGGCCGAGACGCCGCCGGTGTGCAGGGGAGCGCCGTCGCCGTCCAGAGCGCCCAGCGGCCGCAGGTAGTCGAGGTCGGGTCGGTAACCGGTGGCGAACAGCACGGCGTCGACGGGTTCGCGCCGGCCGTCGGCCCAGACGACGTGGTCGCCGTCGAATGCGGTGAACATCTCCCGCCGGTCCATCCGGCCGGAGTTCAGGGCGTTTTCGTAGTCGCCGGTCTCCACGACGAGCGTGCCTCCCACGTAGTGGATGAGCCACTCGGGCGGGAGGCGGTCGAAGCCGGTGGCCACCAGCCAGTCGTGCAGGTCCCGGCCGTTGCGGAGCTGGTGGAGGAACCGGATGGGGGCGCGGGTGGCCAGGGTCGTCGACGCCGTCCGGGACAGTTCGTAGCCGACTTGGACCGCGGAGTTGCCGCCGCCGACCACGACGACGCGCTTGCCGGCGTAGGGCTCGGGGCTGCGGTAGTCGGCCACGTGCAGGAGTTCGCCGGGGAAGTCCTCGTGCCCGGGCAGCGCGGGCAGGTGGGGGTTGGCGAAGGATCCGCTGGCCGCGATGAGACCGGCTGCGTTGAGGGTCCGGCCGTCGGCGGTGCGCACGGTGAATCCGGGGGCGTCGGCCTCGACGGCTTCCACTCTGGTGCCGGTGCGGATCTCCACGTCGAGCTGTGCGGCGTGGCGCTCCAGGTAGGCGGCGACCTCGTCGCGGTGCGGGTAGCGGTCGGGGCCGCCGGGGAAGGGAGCGCCGGGCATCGCGCTGTGGCGGGCGGGGGAGAACAGGGTGAGGCTGTCGTAGTAGCCGGGCCAGGAGCCGACGGGGCGCTCTCCCGCTTCGAGGATGAGCGGGCGCAGGTCGGCGTCACGTGCAGCGCGGGCGGCGGCCTGCCCGGACTGGCCGCCGCCGACGATGATGACGGTGTCGTCGCGTGTACTCATGGCCGGATCATATCGTAAAATCGTGAAATTTCGATATGACGATATGGGAAGATGGGGGCATGACCGAAAGGGCGAGTGCGGGGGCTGACGAGGTCTCCGAATCCGAGCCGACATGTCGCGGGCAGGCCTCGGCAGAGCTGAGCGAGGCCACCCACGACTTCCTCAAAGCGCTGGCCAGTCCGCCCCGCCAGCGCATCATGCTGCTGTTCGCTCAGGGAGCGGAACTGTCGGTCGGGGAGGTCGCCGAACGGATCGGCATCGGGCAGTCCACCGCGTCCCAGCAACTCGCCCTGCTGCGCAGGGGCGGCATCCTCGCCTCCCGCCGCGACGGCAAGATCGTGCTCTACCGCTCCGATCGCGACCGCAGCCTGGCGGCGCTGGACGAGCTCCGGACCTACCTGCGGTATTGCTGCTGACGCGTCACGACGGCATCGCCGCCGTGGTGCCCGGTGCACGCCCGCCGCATCGGAACAGGCCCGCTTCGGCGGCTCGACCGGGACCGCCGCCCCGGGCCGGTACGCCGCCCCGGGGCGCCCCGGCGCGCCGGCTTCCCGGTTGGGCGCAGGGCTTCCGCCCACGTCTGAGCGGGTGTGCACGTGCAGGCCGGCGGGACGGGCGCGGCCCGCCCCGCCGGTTTCGCCGTTCTCAGGCGCCGGCGGTGCTGCGCGCGGGGAAGAAGCGCCGGGCCCACAGGGACACGTAGACCAGGCCCACGAGCACGGGCACCTCGATCAGCGGGCCGACGACGCCTGCCAGCGCCTGGCCGGACGTGACGCCGAAGACGCCGACGGCCACGGCGATGGCCAGTTCGAAGTTGTTGCCGGAGGCGGTGAAGGCGAGGGTGGTCGAACGCTCGTAGGACAGCCGGATCGCCCGGCCCAGCAGCATGGACAGGCCCCACATCGCCACGAAGTAGATCAGCAGCGGCACGGCGATGCGCGCGACGTCGACGGGTCCGGAGGTGATGGCCTCGCCTTGCAGCGCGAAGAGCATGACGATGGTGAACAGCAGGCCGTAGAGGGCGAGCGGGCCGATGCGGGGCAGGAAGCGGTCCTCGTACCAGGCGCGCCCCTTGGCGCGCTCGCCGAAGATGCGGGTGAGGTAGCCGGCGACCAGCGGGACGCCGAGGAAGACCACCACCATCGCCGCGATCTCCCACGGGGAGACGTCGATGCCGCTCTGGTCCAGGCCCAGCCATCCCGGCAGCAGTTCCAGGTAGAACCACCCGAGCAGGCCGAAGGCCAGTACCTGGAACACGGAGTTGAGGGCGACCAGGACGGCGGCGGCTTCGCGGTCGCCGCAGGCGAGGTCGTTCCAGATGATGACCATGGCGATGCAGCGGGCCAGGCCGACGATGATCAGCCCCGTGCGGAACTCGGGCAGGTCGGCCAGGAAGATCCAGGCCAGGGCGAACATCACCGCCGGCCCCACCAGCCAGTTCAGCACCAGTGAACTGACCAGCAGCCGCGTGTCGCGGGTGACGGAGTCCAGCCGGTCGTAGCGCACTTTGGCCAGTACCGGATACATCATCACCAGCAGGCCGATGGCGATCGGAACGGAGATTCCGCCCGCCTTCACGGCGTCCAGAGCTCCTTGCAGGCCCGGGACCCAGCGCCCCAGCAGCAGGCCGGCGGTCATGGCGAGGCCGATCCACACCGGCAGGAACCGGTCCAGGGTCGACAGCTTCGGCGGTCCGGCCGTATCGGGGGCCGCGGCGTCGGTGCCGGGTGCGCCCATGGCGGTGTCCTCCTGTGGGTGGACGGGAAGTTCCGGGGCCACCATATATCGAAACCGTTTGATATCAATACGGGCTGATACGTTGGCGTAGACGGCGCCGCGCCACCGGAGCCCGCGCCGTCGACGGTCCTGCAGGTCCTACAGGAAGGCCAGTTCCGTGCCGGAGAAACCGAGTGTGCTCTTCGTCTGCGTCCACAACGCCGGCCGCTCCCAGATGGCGGCCGGGTTCCTCGACAGCCTCGCCGGGGACCGGGTCGAGGTCCGTTCCGCCGGGTCCGAGCCCGCGGAGTCGATCAACCCGGTCGCGGTCGACGCCATGGCCGAGCTGGGTATCGACATCGCCGCCGAACGCCCCGAGGCCCTGACGTTCGACGCCGTGGACGCCAGCGACGTCGTGGTCACCATGGGGTGCGGCGACACCTGCCCGGTCTTCCCCGGCAAGCGCTACCTCGACTGGGAGCTGGACGATCCCGCCGGCCGGCCCCTGGAGCAGGTGCGGCCGGTCCGCGACGAGATCCGCCGCCGGATCGTAGGACTGCTGGAGGAGCTGGGCGTGCCCGCCCGGGAGTGACCCCGCGGCCGCCCCCGTGCGGCGCGCCGGCGCGCCCGGTTCAGCAGGGCCGGTAGCGCCCGCGTGCCTCCTCGGCCTGGCCGGCGAGGTCGCGCAGGCCGTCGGCGGCCGCCGCGATCGCCTCCGGCCGCAGCCGGTAGTAGGTGTAGCGCCCGCGGGGCTCGGTCTCCACGAGACCGGCCCGGCGCAGGAGCCGCAGATGATGGCTGACGGTCGTCTGCCGGGCGCCGGTGTGCTCGATCAGGTGGCAGGTGCACATCTGCTCCGTGGCGAGCAGGCGCACGATCCGGACCCGCAGCGGGTCTCCGAACAGGCCCACGGCGGCCTCGGCGACGGAGTCCTCCGGTGACATCAGCATGTTTCGATATCACCATGCCCGAGTGCGGGCGTCAATCGGACCGGCCCGGCCGACGTGCACGGACCGGGTGCCGGGCGGTTCCCTGACCGCACTCGCCGGACGGGTCGTGCTGACGGCCCGCTGAGTCGGCCCGCCCCTGGAGGCGCTGTGCGTATCCGGCGGGGCGCTCAGCGCTGCAGGCCGGTCGCCGTCGCCGTGATCGATTCCAGGGCGGTTTCGACGACCGGGTGGTCGCGGCTGCCGAGGCGGGTGGCGGTCAGGATGCGGCGCACGGGCGCGGGCTCGCCGTGCAGGGGGATGCGCACCACCGGCGAGCTTTCCGGCAGCCGCGCGAGGCGGGGCACCAGGATGATGCCGAACCCGTGGGCGACCAGGGCGGTCCCGGTGTCCCACTCGTCGGCGTAGTGGGCGATGCGGGGCGTGAAGCCCGCCGACATGCAGGCGGTGCGCACCAGGTGGTGGTAGGTGCTGCCGGGGCTCCCGAGGATCCACGGTTCGTCGGCGGCGTCGGCGAGTGTGACCCGCCCGCCCCCGTCCAACGGGTGCCCGCTGGGCACGACGAGGTCGAGCGGGTCGTCCAGCAGCGGGTGCCGGTCGAAGCGGGTGTCGGAGGCGGGCGGCGTTTCGGCGGTGGCGATCAGCAGCGCGAGGTCGGCGTCGCCGGCCAGGAGCAGATCGAAGCAGCGGGACGGTTCGGCTTCGATGACGCGCACGTCCGACTGCGGGTAGCGGTCCCGCAGCGCGGCCGCCGCGGGCGGCAGCAGGTAGGTGGCGGCCGTGGAGAACCCGCACAGCGTGAACAGGCCGCCGGTTTCCTCCACGGAGACGGCGAGTTCGGCGCGTGCGCGCTCGGCTTGGGCGGACAGGGCTTCGGCGTGGCGCAGCACGATCGCGGCCGCGGCGGTCAGCCGGATCCCCCGGCCGGACTGGACCACCAGGTCCACGCCCAGCTCGGTCGACAACTGGCGCAACTGGTGCGAGACCGCCGAGGGCGTGTAGTGCAGCGCCTGTGCCGCGGCGGTGACGGTTCCGTAGTGGTGCACGAGCTGCAGGACCCGCAGCTTGGGATCGATCATGTAATAATTTTGCACGATCTCATGCGAAAACGTTCGCTTTTCCACATGATTCTTAGGGCGCACGCTGGGGCGCGTGCTGATCAAACGAACCTTCGGAAAGGTCCCTGCCCCGGAGCCCGGCGCTGCGCTCCGCCGGAGCGCGCGCGAACGGAGAACGGCCGCCTACCTCCTCGTCGTACTCACCGCCGGCGCCTACCTGCCCAGCCCGCTCTATCCCGGCTATCAGCACGCCTTCGGGTTCAGCGATCTGCTGATGACACTGATCTACGCCACGTTCGCCCTGGTCAGTGCGCCCGCGCTGCTGCTGTTCGGCCCGGCGGCGGACGCGCTCGGCCCGCGGCCGGTACTACGGTGCAGCGTCGGCGTCGCGGCCCTGGGATCGGCCTGCTTCGCGATCGCCGACGGCCCGGCACTGCTGCTGGCCGGCCGCGCGGCCCAAGGCCTCGCGCTCGGCGCCGCCACCGGGGCGGCGACGGCGCTGATGATCCGCAGCGCCCCGGCACAGGGGCGCCTGAAGGCCTCGATGCTGGCCGGGATGGCGTTCGTCGCCGGCACCGCCGCGGGCCCGGTCGCCGCCGGGGCGCTGGCCCAGTACGCCCCGGCACCGACGGTGCTGCCGTACCTGATCCACCTGGTTCTGCTGGGGGAGGCGGCCCGCCGCGCTTCGGCGCTGTCCGCCGCCGCGCCGCCCGTTCACCGCTGGCGCCCCTCGTGCCCGCGCGTCCCCGCCGGCCTGCGGGCACGGTTCGCTTCGGCGGCGGCTACGGGATTTTTGGCCTGGACCGCGGCCGGACTGTTCCTGGCGGTGATTCCGGCGGCGCTCGGACGCGCCGCCGGAATCGACGACCTCGCGGTCACGGGCGGAGTCGTGGGCGCCGTCCTCGCCTGCTCCGTACCGGCCCAGCCTGTCGCCGCCCGCCTCGGCGCACCCCTGGCGCAGGTCGCCGGTCTCGGCGCCCTGGCGTGCTCCCTGGCCGTCCTCGCTGTGACCGGCGGCGGTTCCCTTCCGGCGACGCTGCTCGCGGCGGTCGCCGCCGGCACCGGGCACGGGCTGGCGTACGGCGGGGCGGCCGCGGCCGTCGACGCCGCCGCCCCCGACGACCAGCGCGGGGCGATCAGCTCGGCGCTGCACCTCGCGTTCTACCTCGGCGCCGGCGGCCCCGCGGTGGCGGTCGGACTGCTGACCGTGTCCTACGACCTGACCACCGCGGTGTCCTGGCTCAGCGCCGCCGCGGCCGTGCTCGCACCGGTCGCGGCCGCTGCGGTCCCGATCGCCCACCGCACGCGGAGTCCGACCCCGCCCGCGACGCCTCCGCCCGGCCGCGCGCCCGGTTCCGGCGTCGGGTCCGCTGTGTGCGGTTCGGCGGCACCTCGTCGCCTCCACCGCCTCCGAAACCGGTACGGTCGTCACGACCAGCACGGGAACGGCCCCGTGAGGCGGTTCGGCGCCGGTCGTGAGGGCGAAGCCCTGATCGTCGGCGGATCGAGAGAAGTCCCGGAGCGGCGGTGACGACATGATCATGGCGGGTCGACGAGGAAACGGGCCGCGGGCCTGTGCCACCCGCGAGCGGATCATCACGGCGGCCGAGCGGCTGTTCGCCGAGCGCGGCGTGGTCGCCGTCTCCAACCGGCAGATCAGCGAGGCCGCGGGCCAGGGCAACAACACCGCGGTGAGCTACCACTTCGGCGCGAAGGAAGAGCTGGTGCGCGCCATCGTGCGCCGCCACGCCGAGCCGATCGAACGCGCCCGCGTCGCTCTGCTCGCCCGGGAACGCGGGTGCGGCAGCGTGCGGGACTGGGTCGGACTCCTGGTCCACCCGGTCACCGGACACCTGGCCGAGCTCGGCGTGCCGTCGTGGTACGGCCGCTTCGGTGCCCAGGCCATGGCCGACCCCGGTCTTCGGGAGATCATGGTCGCCGAGTCCCTGTCCACACCGTCGATGCGCGACGTGCTCGACGGGCTCAGCTCCTGCGCCGACCTGCCGTTGGCCGCGCACCTGGAGCGCAGCGAGATGGCCGGCCAGCTGATGATCCACATGTGCGCCGAGCGTGAGCGCCGGCTCGCCGAGGGCGTCACCACCCCGGCATCCACCTGGCACGCCGCCGCCGTGGGGCTGGTCGACGCGATCACCGGCATATGGCTCGCGCCGGTCACCCCCGCCGAGCACAGCGGGAGCGGCAGCGCCGGAGGTAGCCGCGGCTGAGCGGTGCCGCGCGTGGCGGAAGTACCGTGTGGTCGAACCGTCACCCCGACCGCGCAGCGAGTACCCGTATGCCCCACACGACTCCCGCGCCCGAACCGGCCGCCGCCGTCGCCGCGGCCGTGTCCGGCGACGTGCGCTCCTGCACTCGGCTGGGCTCGTCGCACGCGTGGACGCTGCACGGCGGCGAGCTGGCCGACGGGCGCCGCTTCTTCGCCAAGATCGCCGACGGCTACGCCGAAGCGCTGGACTCCGAAGCCGCCGGGCTGCGCTGGTTCGCCGAGGTCTCCGACGGTGCCGCCGTGCCCGGAGTCCTCGCCGCCGGCGGTGGAGCGCTGGTGCTGGAACAGGTCGACGAAGCCGGCCCGACCGCGGAGGCGGCCGACGATCTCGGGCGGCGTCTGGCCGCCACCCACCGGGCCGGGGCGCAGTCCTTCGGCGCAGCGTGGCCGGGTTGGCTGGCCACGCTGCCCCTGGACAACACCCCGGCCGACCAGTGGCCGGAGTGGTACGCCCGGCGCCGCCTGCTGCCCTACCTGCGCGACGCCCGCGACCGGGGATTCCTGGACTCCGCGGATGTGGCGCAGCTGGAACGCGTGCTCGCCCGCATCGGCGACCTCGCCGGCCCGGACGAACCCCCGGCCCGGATCCACGGCGACCTGTGGTCCGGAAACGTGCTGTGGGGCCGCGGCGGGGCGGTGCTGATCGACCCCGCCGCCCACGGCGGGCACCGTGAGACCGACCTGGCCATGCTGCGGCTGTTCGGCGCTCCGCACGTGCAGCGGGTCCTCGCCGCTTACGACGAGGCGTTCCCCTTGGCCGCCGGCTGGCGCGAGCGCGTCCCGCTGCACCAGCTGCACCCGCTGCTGGCCCACGTGTGCCTGTTCGGGCGCAGCTTCCGCTCCCAGCTCCTCGACGCCGCCCGCCGCCTGGTGTAAGGCGGCCGCATTCCGGTGCGCCCGCCGGTGCGGGAGTCCCGCCGGTCCGTGGGGGACCGGCGGCGGAACGGTCGGGCGGCAGGCGCCGTCCGACGGGTTCGCCGGGGCGGGCGGTCGCACTCTCCGGGGCTCACCGTGCGGGCGGTGCGCCGAGGAGCTCGTCGGCGACCCACCGTGCGACGCCGGCGGGGTAGGGCGCCGGTAGGCCGAGGACGATGTGCCCGAAGCCGGCGTCGGTCGCGTCGCCGATCGCGTCCCGGGTGGCACCGGGCTGCTCGTAGGAGACGGGCAGATGGATCGAGCGGGTGACCGAGGCGGGGTCGCGGCCGATCTCGGCGCAGTAGCGGTCCAGCCGTGCGCTGCGGCGTACGGCGTCGCCGATGTCGCCGCCCGGGATGTTCCACACGTCGGCGTGCTCGGCGGCCACGCGCAGCGTCGGGGACGAGCGTCCGCCGACGAGGACCGGCGGGTGGGGGCGCTGGCGGGGCTTGGGGCTGCCGAACGCGCCGGTCAGGTGGTGGTAGGTGCCGTGGAAGTCGAACGGCTCGTCCTCGGTCCACAACCGCCGGATCACCGTGCAGGCCTCCGCGAGGCTTCCGACGGCGTGTTCGGCATCGTGGAAGGGCAGGCCGTGTGCGTCGTATTCGCGCCGTGCCCGGGGATGGCCGGGGCGGGAGCCGGCGCCGATGCCGAACTCCAGCCGTCCGCCGGAGACGGCGTCGACGGTCGTGGCGATCTTGGCCAGCATCGCGGGCGGTCGCAACCGGTTGCTCGTCACGAGTACGCCGACCCGCAGCCGCCGGGTCCGGGCGGCGAGGGCGGAGAGCAGCGTCCAGCCTTCGTAAACCGGACCGTCCGGGTCGCCGCCGATCGGCATGAGGTGGTCGAACAACCACGCGTGCCCGATCTCCGGGATCGCGTCCGCCTCGCGCCAGACCCGCAGGACGTCGGGGTAGTCGACCTGGGAGGGCGCGGTCATGATCCCGAAGTTCGGCCGTGCTGCGTGCGGCATGGAACCGCGGTCCTTTCGGCGTCGGTACCGCGCCGACCGGGGTGCTTCCGGGGTCGGGGCGGGGCGTGCTCGGGAAGCCGGCCCGGAGACCGCGGGACGGGGTTGAGAGGTACGCGCTCGGGCGGTCAGCGGCGCCGCAGCGACGGGTCCAGCAGTGCGGGCGGGGTGTCGTTCTTCTCGTGTGCCGCCAGGTCGGTGCCGGGAGCGACGATCGCGTCGATGGCGTCGAGCACGTCGGCGGGCAGCACGGTGTCGGCGGCGGCCAGCTGCGCGTGCAGGTGGTCCGGTGTACGGGGGCCGATGAGCGCGCTGGTCACGCCCGGGTGGGCGGTCGCGAATCCGAGCGCGAGCTGGATCATGGTCAGGCCGGCCTCGTCGGCGACGGTGGCCAGCTGCTCGACGGCGTCGAGCCGGGCCCGGTTGGCGGGGACGGTGGTGTCGAAGCGCTGCGGCATGAACGTCGAGCGGTTGGTGGCGATCTCGCGGTCCTCGCGGATCGCCCCCGACAGCCACCCCGAAGCCAGCGGGCTCCACACCAGCACTCCGAGCTTGTACTCCTGGGCTGCGGGCAGCACGTCGGCCTCGATTCCGCGCTGCAGGATCGAGTAGCTGGGCTGTTCGGTGACGTACCGGTTGAGGTCGCGGGCGTGGGCGGCCCACTGGGCCTGCACGAGACGGTAGGCGGGGTAGGTGGAGGAGCCGAAGTGGCGGATCTTCCCGGCGCGCTGCAGGTCGGTCAGAGCGGACAGGGTCTCCTCGTCGCTGGTGTCGGGGTCCCAGCGGTGGATCTGGTAAAGGTCCACGTGGTCGACACCCAGGCGGCGCAAGCTGCCGTCCAGCGCGGTGGTCAGCCAGCGGCGCGACGCGCCCCGGCGGTTGCGGTCCTCGCCCATGGGCAGGCCCGCCTTCGTGGCGAGCACGATGTCGTCGCGGCGGCCGGCGATGGCTGTGCCGACCAGTTCCTCGGATTCGCCGCGGCTGTACACGTCGGCGGTGTCGACGAGGTTGATCCCGCCCTCAAGGGCGGCGTCGACGATGGCGGTGACCTCCTCCTGAGTGGTGCTTCCGATCGCGCCGAAGTTCATCGTGCCCAGCGCGAGCGAGCTGACCTGCACACCGGTGCGGCCCAAGGTGCGGTACTGCATGGCCGATCTCCTCCGTCGAAGGTGAAGCGGGATGGCGGCGCGTGGGGGCCACGCGCCGCTTGGCGGATGCGCTCCTGCTCTGCCATCATGAACAAGCGGAACGCTGTTCCGGAAAACTATACGGAACACTGTTCCGTTTGGCAAGGCGGTCGGTTGCGAGAGGGGCGCTGTGAACGACGACGACACGGGAACGCGGCAGGCGGCCCGGGGCAAGCGGGCCGACGCCCGCCGCAACGAGGGCGCGCTGCTCGACGCGGCCGCCGCGGTCTTCGCCGCCTCGGGCGTCGAGGCGCCGGTACGGGACATCGCGGCCCGGGCCGGCGTCGGGACGGGCACGATCTACCGCCACTTCCCCACGCGGGCCGACCTGATCATCGCCGTCTACCGGCACCAGGTCGAGGCGTGCGCCGAGGCCGGACCGGACCTGCTGGAGAACGGTCCGACCCCCTACGCCGCGCTGGGGCGATGGATCGATCTCTTCGTGGACTTCCTCGTCACCAAGCACGGTCTCGCCGCGGCGCTGCGCTCCGACAACACCGCGTTCGAGGAGCTGCACACCTATTTCCTGGACCGCCTCCTGCCCGTGTGCGCCCGGCTCCTCGCCGCCGCGGCCGAAGCCGGGGAGATCCGCTCCGACATCGGCGCCTACGAGCTCATGCGCGGGGTCGGCAACATCTGCATCAGCGCGGAGGAGGACTCCCGCTACGACGCGCGCCGCGTGGTCGAGCTCCTCATCGCGGGGCTGCGCCGGCCGGATCGGTGAGCGGCCGGGGCAGCCGCCCCGTCCCCGATGGGAAAAGCCGCCGATTCCCGCAGGCAGCAGCGGGGCGCCCCGGATCCGGGAGGCGCGGGTACGGCGTGCTAGCGTCGAAAAAGCCGTGGTGAACGGGAATCCGGTGGGAAACCGGATGCGGCCCTCGCCACTGTGATCGGGAGCGCTGTGTCGTTCGTTCGGCGAACGAGCCACTGGGGTCCGAGCCCCGGGAAGGCATGATGCGGCGCGTTTCCCCGTCAGCCAGGAGACCGGCCACGGCACCGCACGACCCGATTCCACGAGGACCTGGAAATGGCGGTCTCGCCCATGACCCGTGTTTCAGCACGTCCGCTCCGCGCCGCGGGCGCCTTCGCCGGCGCCCTCCTGCTCGCCGGCTGCGGCGCACCCGCCCCCGAACAGCCGGCGGGAGAAGACGCCACCACCCGCACCAACTGCGGTATCGACGTCGCCGTGGACGCGCCGCCCGAGCGCGTCTACGCCGCATACCAGCCCGGCATCGAGGTCGCCCACGCCCTCGGCCTCAGCGACCGCCTGGTGGGAACCGCGTTCCTGGACGCCCAGGTGCTGGACGAATACGCCGACGAGCAGGCCGCGACCGACTACGTGCCCACCCTCCCGAGCAGGGAAGGGCTGCTGGAGACCGAACCCGGCTTCGTGATCTCCGGATTCAACGGCTTCTTCGCCGAGAACGGCTCCGACCGCTCGGTCGGTACCCGCGCCGGCCTGCGCGAGCTCGGCGTGCAGAGCTGGATCCTGAGCCCGCTGTGCCCCAGCGAGGACGGCCTCACCGACCGGGCGATCGACCCGGCGTCCGTCACGGTCGACAGCGTCTACCGGGACCTGCGCGACCTCGGCGCCCTGTTCGGCGCCGAGGACGACGCCGAACAGGTGATCAGCGACATGCGGGAGCGCATCGCCGCCGTGCAGGAGCAGGTCGAAGGAGCTCCGCAACCGTCCGTGGCGATCGTGTCCCCCGGCGACGACGGCGGCTACCGCGTGGCGGGCGGGATCGACTTCAGCACCCGGATCATCGAACACGCGGGCGGCGCGAACGCCTTCGCCGACCTGACCGAGAAGCGCAACATCGAGGTCGGCGCGGAGGAGATCGTCGCACGCGACCCCGACGTCATCCTCACCAGCGCCTGCTGCGACGCCGGGATGACCGAGCAGGACGCCGAGAGCGACGTCGACGCGATCACCGCGGATCCCGCGCTGGAGGGCGTCACGGCCGTCGCCGACGACGAGGTCCACCCGTTCCTGTTCGCCGACCGGTCGGCCGGGGTCCGGGCGGCCCACAGCATCGAGCTCGTGGCCTCCCGCATCCACCCGGACCTGGTCGAACGTTGACCGCGGCCGGTGCGACCGCCCCTCCCACGACCGCAGGCACGACCGGCAGCCTTCCGCGAACCGCGCCCGGCGCAGGCCTGCTCCCCGGAGGAGCGTCGAAGACGGCCGGCATGGCGCTGGCCGCCCTCCTGCTGGCGGCCGCGTGCGCCGCGTCGATCCTCACAGGCAACTACGCCGTCTCCGCGGCCGACGCCGTCTCGGCCCTGACCGCACCCTCCGGCGGCGAAACCGACCGGATCGTGTGGCACGTACGCGTGCCGAGGACCGCCACCGGGCTGCTCGCCGGAATCGGGCTCGGCGTCGCGGGCGCCCTCATGCAGGGGCTGACCCGCAACCCGCTGGCGGGACCGGGGATCCTCGGCGTCAACGCCGGCGCCGCGTTCGCCGTCGTGGTCGCCATGGCCGTGCTGAACGTCAGCGCCCTCACCGGCTACCTGTGGTTCTCCTTCGCGGGAGCCGCACTGGCGGCGGTCTTCGTCTACGCCCTCGGTTCGCTCGGCACCGCCGGCGCGACACCGGTGAAGCTCGCGCTGGCCGGCGCGGCGCTCAGCGCCATGGTCGGTTCCGCGACCACCGCCCTCACCCTCCTCGACCCCTCGGCCCTCGACGACTTCCGGTTCTGGACCGTCGGTTCGCTCACCCGCGCCGACACCGCCGACCTCGCCACCGTCGCGCCCGCGACACTGGCCGGCCTCTGCCTGGCGGCGGCCGTCGGCCGCGACCTCAACGCGGTCGCCCTCGGCGAGGACATGGCCCGCAGCCTCGGCACCCGGCTGGTGGCGACGCGGGTTCTGGCCGCCCTCGCCGTCGTGCTGCTGGCGGGATCCGCCACGGCGATCGCCGGGCCGGTCGCCTTCGTCGGCCTCGTCGTGCCCCACATCGCGCGGGCGTTCACCGGCCCCGACCACCGCTGGATCATGCCGTGGTGCGTGCTGCTGGCACCGGCCCTCCTACTGGCGGCCGACGTGCTGGGCAGGGTGCTGATCCGGCCCGAACAGCTGCAGGTGGGCATCGTCACCGGACTGATCGGCGCCCCCTTCTTCATCCACCTGGTCCGCAAGCGGAAGGTGGCGCAGCTGTGATCGCCGGAGACCGCGACGCGTTCCTCCTGCGCAGCCCGCGGGCCGCCGTCGTGTTCCGGCTCGGGCGCCGGTCGACGGCACTGGCGGCGGCCGCCTGGCTGCTCGCCTGCGGCGCGGCCCTGCTGTCGCTGACCCTGGGCCAGTACGACATCGGGGCCACCGGCGTGCTGCGGGTCCTGGGCGGGGGCGGCACCCTCATCGAATACGACGTCGTCGTGGGAAACCGGCTGCCGCGCGCGCTCACCGGTCTCGGCGTGGGGGCGGCCTTCGCGCTGTCCGGAGCGATCCTGCAGCGCATCGCCGCCAACCCCCTGGTCAGCCCGGACGTGATCGGCGTGAACTCCGGAGCGGCCTTCGGGGCCCTGACCGTGCTGACCGTGTTCGGCGGCACGGGCCTGCACACCGCGGCGGGCGCGCTCGCCGGAGCGGCGGCGACCGCCGCCGCGATCTTCACGCTGTCGGCCAAGCGGGGCGTGAGCGGGTACCGGCTCGTGCTGGTCGGTATCGGGGTCGCGGCGATGCTGACCTCGGCCGTGTCCTTCCTGCTCACCCGGGCGGACTACCACAGCATGCAGGCCGCGGCCGCGTGGCTGACCGGAAGCCTCGCCAACCGCGGCGGCCTGCACGTCGCGATCATCGCCGCCACCCTCGCGGTCGCCGTTCCCGTACTGGTCGTACTGGCGCGCCAGGTGCGGCTGCTCGAACTCGGCGACGACCTGGCCATGACGCTGTCCGGGCGCGCGGGCGGCAGCAGACTCGCCCTGGTCGCCGTCGCCGTGGTGCTGGCCGCGATGGCGACCGCGGCAGCGGGCCCCATCGGGTTCGTCGCGCTCGTGGCGCCGCAGATCGTCCGCAGGATGCTGCCCGGCCGCGGACCCGTCCTCGCCGCCACGGCGGCGCTCGGCGCCCTGCTCGTGGTCGCCGCCGACCTCGCCGCCCGGACGCTGTTCACCCCGGCGGAGCTGCCCGTCGGAGTGATGACCGGCGTTCTGGGAGCACCGGTGCTGCTGTACCTCCTCGCCCGCGCCAACCGGATCGGACACACAGGATGACCCGCCCGCCGACCGAAGAGACCACGCTGACCGCCGCCGACCTCAGCCTCGGCTACCGCGGGGCCCCCGTCGTCGACCGGGTCTCGGTGACACTGCCGCCCGGGCAGGTCACGGTAGTCGTCGGGCCGAACGGCTGCGGGAAGTCGACCCTGCTGCGCGGGTTCGCCCGGCTGCTGAAACCGCGCGGCGGCGCCGTGCTGCTGGCCGGCTCCGACATCTCCCGGATGCCCGCCGCCGACCTCGCCCGCCGGCTCGGGCTGCTCCCGCAGCAGCCCGTGGCCCCGGACGGCATCACGGCCGCCGACCTCGTCGCGCGGGGACGCCACCCGCACCAGCGGTGGTTCCGCCAGTTCAGCGACGCCGACGCCGCGGCGATCTCCGCGGCGATGGCCGCGACCGGCGTGACCGAGCTCGCCGACCGGCCGATCGACGAACTCTCCGGAGGCCAGCGGCAACGGGTGTGGATCGCGCTGGCGCTCGCCCAAGACCCCGGCGTGCTGCTCCTCGACGAACCGACGACCTACCTGGACCTGGCGCACCAGATCGAGGTGCTGGAGCTGCTCACCGACGCGGACACGCGGTCCGGCCGCACCGTCGTGCTCGTGCTGCACGACCTCGACCTCGCCGGACGCTACGCCGACCACCTCGTCGTCATGAAGGACGGCGGGATCGTCGCGCAGGGACCGCCCGCCGAGGTCGTCACCGCCGAGACCGTGGAGGAGGTGTTCTCGCTGCCGTGCGCGGTGATGAGCGATCCGCTCACCGGGACGCCGATCGTGCTGCCCCGGCCCCGCCGGTAGTGCGGCCGCGAGCCGCGAGCCGCGAGCCGCGGGTCGACGGCCGCTCGGCGGCGCACCGGACCCGTTCACCGCCCGGGCCGGAACCGGTACCCGCCGCCGCTGCCGGGGTGACCGGCTGACCGGTCCCGGAACCGCACGCCGGATCACGCGCCGGTGCGGCGGAACCGGTACCACTTCGGCGCGGTCCGGTTCATCGGCCACCCCAGGCCGGCGGTGTCGGCGTCCTCGACCGCGAGCAGGTCCCACCCCGGGAACGCGGCTTCGATCTCCGCCTGCGCGACGCCTTCGACGAGCCGCCGGTAGGGCGACGGCCCGAAGGCGAGCATCAGCAGGAGGGCTCCCGGCTCGGCGAGCGCCGTCACACTCCGGCCCGCCGCAGCCCGCTGATCCGTGTCCAGGCCCTGGAAGCAGCCGATGTCGAGGAAGAGGCCGAATTCGCCCAGCCCCGCCGATTCCAGGTCGGTCGCGTCGGCCACGACGTAGGAGACGTCCGCCGGGCCCGTGCGCCGGGCGGCGTCGATCGCCGCCGGCACGGCGTCGACGCCCACCGTCTCCCACCCGCGCCGGGCCGGTTCGGCGGTGAACTGCCCGCGACCGCAGCCGATGTCCAGCGCCCGCCCGGGCGCGGCCGGGAGCTGTTCCCGTTCGCGGTCGAGCAGTGCTCCGAGCCGGGGCCGGGCCACAGCGCCGTAGCGCTCCCAGGGGGTGACGCCGAGCCGGTACATCCAGGTGTAGTTCGCCACGGTTCCACGGTAAGCGGGAGCGCCGACACCGGCCCGCCGCCCCCGTTCACCGGGCGGGAAGCAGCAGCGGAACCGCCCGGACGTAGACCACCATGCCGATCACCTCGACCAGGGTCTGGGTGAGGACCACCAGGGCCGCGACGGCAAGCGTGTCCGGCAGAGCCAGGGCGAGCGGAAGGACGACCAGGGAGTTGCGCGTCGCCCCGGTGAAGACGATCGCCCGGCCTGCGGGGGCGTCCAGGCCGAACAGGCGGACGACGGCGAGCCCCATGAACGCCATCACGACCAGGAACAGCACGTAGAACGGCACTACGCGGGCCGCAGCGGCGAGACCGCCGCCCAGTTCGGGCACTTGGGAGGCGACCACGGTCAGCAGGGTGGCCGCCATCAGCGGAACCGCCGTCGTGCCCGCTGCGGCGGTGAACGCGCGTCCCGCCGGCCGGCGGGACGCCCAGGCCTGGGTGAGCCAGGCCAGGGCGAGAGGGGCGGCGATCAGGACCGCGAACGCTTCGACGAACGGGCCGGCTTCGACCGCCTCGGCCAGGTCCGGGCCCAGGAACAGCCAGAGGAATCCGGGCAGCAGGACCATCTGCGCGACGAGCAGCACGGGCGTCGCCGCGAGCAGCCGCCGGCTGCTGCCGCCGGCCAGCCCGCTGAAGACGATCACGTAATCCACGCAGGGGGTGAGCAGCACCAGCAGCACGCCCAGCCGGACCGCCCGGTCAGCGGGCAGGAACGCGAACATCGCCGCGACCACCAGCGGGACCGCGACGAAGTTCACGACCAGCGCTGCGGCCAGGAACCGGCCCGACCGCAGGGAACGGGCCAGGTCGGCCGCGGGCACCTGCAGGAACGTCACATACAGCAGGACCGCCAGCACCGGGGTGATGGCGTGCTCCGCCCCGGTGCCGGCGGCGGGGGCGGCCCGGCCGATGACGGCCCCCGCCGCCAGCGCCCCCACATAGACGGCCACCTGGTGGCGCTCCAGCTTCGCGACCAGGCCCTGGTGCTCCTGCGGCAACTCGCGGCTCCCTGCGTCCTGGCTCCGCCGGTCCGGCGGGCAGCGTGCCCCACCATCCTGCCCGCAGGCGGATCGGGGCGCGTTTCGACCGCACGCTTCTCCCGCGTGCTCGGCGACGGCCCAGCGGTTCGTGCTGGGCAGGTCGGGCAGGAGACCACACGATCGCGATGATCGACGGTGGCCGCTTGCGTGCGTACAGCGGGTATCGCTGCCAAGATCACGATCTACGGCTGGAGTACGCGTAGAAGGTAGTCGCCCTCACGTCCGGCGAGCGCGCTACCGAGCTGTCACCGCAGAGCACTCCACAGGAGGAACAGCACCCCCGCCGCGGCGAAGAAGCGCAACGCGAGCCGCAGGCTCCGATGCTTCGCCTCGGCCACTCCCGCGAGATAGATGGCCTGCACCCACGCCTCATGCCGCGAATTCGTGCTGCCCAACCGGCTCAGCTCCATCGGGTCCATTGCGTTCAGCCACGGCCAGGAATAGCGTGAACGGTAGCGGGGAGTAGATATGCGCGGCGATACCGTTTTCACGGTGAGTGCGATCGCGATCACCAAGAATGCCGCGAGAATGATCAGCAGCCATCCCGACAGGGATTCGCGAACTGAGGCCGCGTCGAGTACCGGGACACC
Organism: Streptomonospora salina; assembly: GCF_014204715.1. NCBI lineage: Bacteria > Bacillati > Actinomycetota > Actinomycetes > Streptosporangiales > Nocardiopsidaceae > Streptomonospora > Streptomonospora salina. The sequence goes on along the minus strand of NZ_JACHLY010000001.1, from coordinate 2,120,349 downwards.
CGACTTCGCCGCCTCCGCCGCCACACCGGTGGCGAGAACGGAGAGGGCGGCGCCCAGAAGGCCAGCCTTGGTATCGGCGCTGCGTATCCATTGTCCTGTCTGGTCGATAGCGAAGAGGGCGTCCTCGCCCGGAGGCCCCACGCCGGGACGCTCGGTCGCCGGGGTGACGGGGCCTCCGCCTTTGACCGCGAGTCTGCGCGCGGACATGTGCCGGCGCTTCATCCGTCCCCGAATAGATCCCGTCGTCATGCCTCTGCCGTCCTTGTCCAACGCGGTGGTGTTGCTGTGGGGCACTGCTGTTGCGGAAGTCCGAAATCTGTACTCGCGATCCGATGCCGGCCGCGGAGTTGTGCGCTTCTGCTGCGAAGATCGAACCGCGCCCTCTACAGTGACGTGCGACGCCGTTCGTCGGCTCCGGCATCCGTGATGTTCCCAGCGAGCGCACTGCTGAATCCACCACCGTCCGAATTGCGCGGAGTCCGCGCGTCTGCAATTGGAGGGATCCTGATGGACTTGCAATATCCGGAGAGCGCTTTTTCGGGCCTTGGATCTGCGGATTTCTCAGCGGATCAGATCGGGGCCCTGCGGAAGACGGGGGCGCACAAGAGGTGGCGGCGCGGCGACGTGCTCCTCTGCGAGGGAGGGGCCCCCGACTGCGTGATCATGATCGAAGAAGGCCAGATCAAAGCCACGGTCCATGCCTCTAACGGCTATACCAGCCTGCTGGCCGTGCGCGGACCGGGCGAACTGGTCGGCGAGATGGCCTGCCTGGACGGCCGCCCTCGCTCCGCCACCGTCACCGCGTCCACCGCCGGGCTGGGTACCGTCATCTCGGCCGACCGCTTCCTGGCTCTTCTCCAGGGCAATGCCGGGCTCGCCATGGCAGTCCTGCGCAGCGTCGGCGCGAGACTGCGGCACTCCGACACCCATCGCGCCGGCAACGGCGCCCACACCGCGCGCACGCGTATCGCCAGCGTGCTCGCCGATCTCGCTCACCGATACGGCGTCCCTGCACTCGACGCGGGCCCCCGCGCCCGCCGGGTACAAGTCACCCAGCAGGATCTCGCCGGTGCCTCGGGCACATCGCGCGAATCCGTGGTGCGCGCGCTCAAGGAGCTGGAACGCGCCGGGCTCGTATCGCGCAACCGCGGAGTCCTGCTCGTGCAGAATCCCACACGGTTGAACGGATGGCCGAGCGGCTGAACAGGGGCGGGCTCTCCCTTTTCCGGCGAAGCGGGAACTATCAACGTCCGACTGCGTCATATGACGCATACGCGGCGAGCAGTTCCGGTTAATCGTGGATGCTGCCGCCGGTGCCCGTGTGAGAAGCGCGGCGGCACATCGGATACGGACAGGGAAAGAGGAACGAAAAATGCCGGCGCGTACGAGATCCAGCTACTACGTGATCATGGTCGCCGACATAGAGGGGTTCGGCCGGCGGCCCGACCCGCTCCAGTACTGGCTGCGGGAGAGAATGTACGGCATCGCCGACGCTGCGATGGCCGCGTCAGGGATCGACTTCAGCGGCTCACCCACGCCCACCGACCGCGGCGACGGTGCCTTCTGGCTGTTCCCCGGAACGGTGCCCAAGGTGGAGCTGACAGCGAACTTCATGCGGTGTCTGCGGGCCGAGTTGCGCGCGTACAAGCAGGTCAGCAGCGCCGATGCCGAACTTCGGTTGCGAATAGCACTGCATTCGGGAGAGGTGGCGCGCGACCGCCAGAGCTGGGTGGGCACCGATCTCAACACCGCGTGCCGCCTGGTCGACATCGCCCCCCTCAAGTCCTGCCTCCAACAGTGCCGCCCCGCCGCTGACCTCGTGCTCGCCGTGTCGCAGGCTTGGCATTCCAGCGTGCTCCGGCACAACCACCCCGACATCTCCGATGACTTCCTGCAGGTCCCGTTCACGGCCAAGGAGGTCCGGCAGAACGCGTGGATCACGGTTCCCGGGCACCCCCTGCCGCCCGGAACCGTCGCCGGTGCCCCCGACACTGCTCCCTCGCCGGACGCGGACGGCGGTACGGAGCCGGACGAGAACAGCGGGGAAGGCGGCGACGAGTCCTGGCCGGACCTTCCGCAGGCCAATACCGGCCGCTTCGCCGGCGCGCGGATCTCGGCCGAGCGCGTCTACGGCGGCGACCACAACGAGGGCACAGGCGGGAGGGCGAGCCGATGAGCGACGACACGCCCTCGGCCGATCCGGATGCGCCGCCCGGTGAGCCTTCGGGGCCCTATGAGGCCGACGGCGCGCGGGAGGAAGGCGGAGCCGAGGGGGACGACGAGCGTGGTCTCGGCGATTTCCGGCGCGATCTGTCCGCCCTCGCCGCCCGGCCAGGAAGCACGAACGAGCGGATCAGCGCTGAGAAGAGTGCGCGCGCGGAGTTGTCGACGTTCGCCGGCGCCGGAGTGCGCTCCGAACGGGCCTACGGGGGCGACCACTTCGAGTTCCGGGTCGAACCCGACGGCACCCGCGTTCGAATGTACCGGCTCTTCGGCGACGAACTTGAGGAGGTCCGCTCGGCGTTCGCGGCGCCGCTCGGCTTCGACGAACTGACCGCTGCGGCGGCGAGCGCGTCGGTCGCGCTTTTGACCGGACCTGAAGGGGCGGGAAAGTACGCAGCCGCGCGGGCGCTTCTGGTCGGCGCCGGCCATCCGGAGCTCTACCGGCTGGCCCCCGACACCGATCTGGCCGGGTTCGTCGAGGACGATGTCGTTCCCGGAGCCGGTTACCTCCTCGTTGATGCACCGCGGACGCTGGTCGAAACGCTGGGCGCCTTCGAGGTGCAGCGACTGGAGCGCCTGCTCGCACCGGTCGGTTGCCGTCTGATCATCACCTTCCCAGCAGGCGTGCGGCCGAACGACCCGGATACGCACCGGCAGGTACGGGAGATCGGCGACCCCCCGTCGCCGGACGCCGTCCTCACCGCCCACCTGACCTGGCGCGTCGGGGCGGTGCGCACAGCCGAGTTCGGGGCCGTGGACGATGTCGCCTCGCTGATCCCCGGCCGGTCCCCGACCGAATCGCCTCTGGTGCGGGCGGCTGACGCGGCGCGGATGCTGGCCGAGACCACCGGGTCGGCCGACGAGGCGGTCAAGCGGGTCGCAGACCGGCTCGCCCTGAACGACGTCCACAGCTTCCACCGCTGGTTCGAAGAACTCGGCGATATCGACACCCAGTGCCTGGCGGTCTCCGTCGCCGTGTTCGGCGGCGAGCCCCATGAGTCGGTCGCCGCGCTCGGCCGCGCCCTCCAACGGCGGCTCCAACCTCCGCAAAGCCCGGACAACCTGGAGATGCCGCGGTCCTCGCCCCTCGCGGCCACCGGCGAGAAGCGGCTCGCTCGCCTGCACGCGGCCCGCTTCGCGGAAGAGGTTTCGGCGCGCTACGGCGGCGTTCCGGGACGGGTGGTGCGCTACCTGGATCCCGGAGTACCCCGGCGGGTCCTGGAGCAGGTATGGGCCGAGTACGACCAGGCACAGGCCGAGCTGCCCGCGTGGCTGCGGCAGTGCGCGCGCAACGAGCTGCCGAGCGTGCGGGTGCGTGCCGCCGTCGCGGTCGGCGTTCTCGCCGAGGCGGCGTTCGACACCGTGCGGACAACGGTGCTGCAACAGTGGGCAGCCGACACGGACCCGCGCCTGCGCGACGCTGCGGCAACGGCACTGAGCACCGCGGTCCGGCAGCCGTGCCTCGATCAAGCGGTGCGCGACCTGGTGCGCGGCTGGGCCGCCGAGCAGGGGTCAACCGCCCTGTGCGCCACGGCCGCGCGTGCGTGGACGGTCCTTCTCGACGACGGTGCCGAGGGCGACGAGCCGGCGCTTCGCCTGCTCGACCAGCTCGCCGACGTCGACGGGACCCAGGTCGTCGAGGCGATCTGCTTGAGCATCGCCGAATGTCTTGCCATGGCAGGAGACAGCCGACACAGGCAGGCGTTCGCCCTGATGCGCAACTGGACCGCCGCCCGCGAACCCCGGCGGCGTGTGCTGGGGGAGCTCGCCTTCCTCTACGCCGCTGCCGACCTGCGTGAGGAGCGGCGGGGGGACGAGCAGGACGGTGCGCCGCACTCGTGGCCCGCGCTCCTGGCGATGAGTGCTCGCGATCCGGTCCGCCAACGGGAGATCGCGGCGCTGTGGGAGACGGTGCTCAACTCCTCCGGATCCTATGAGACCGCCTATGGGGTCCTCGGTGAATGGGCGCGCGCCGCGGACCCCGATCCCGCTGCCCGGCGGGCCTTCGCCCGGCTGTTGGAGCGGGTGTCCGCGCGGCCGCGCGCGCGGCGGATCGTGCTGTTCCTGGCGGACCGCTGGACACGGTCCGGCGAAGCGGCGGCACCGCGGTCGGCCGCCGAAATACGTGCCCTTCTGAATGGGAAAACGCGATGACTGATAGCAACCACAATGCACTGTTCGAGGGTCCCGCCGAAGTCCGCTTCATGGCACTCGGTGTCCCGGCCCGACCCGGGCGCGCCCTCGTGTACACGACCGATGACGGCACCCCCGTCGTTCTCGACCGCAAGCCGGGGCCGATCCACGGCATGTCCTACACCTATCGATACGACGTCGACGTCACTGCGCACCGCATTCAGTGGACCGGTGCCTCGCCCAGCGCGACGCGCGGCTTCGAGTTTCAGCTTCGGGCGTCTCTCACCTGGCGCGTCAGCGACCCGTGCGCGGTCGTCAAGAACAGGATCGCGACGGTGGGCGAGGCAGACGCCCAGGTCCGGGACTGGGCGAGCGAGCGCGTCAGGCCGCTCACCCGGCGCTTCGCGATCGAGCACGCCGGCGAGGCCGAGGAGCACGCCGGTTCCGTGCTCTCGGCCGGTCCGGTGAGGCTCGACTCCGGACTCACGGTGGTCGCCTCCGTCGCCGGCTTGTGGCTGGATCCCGCCGCCCAGGCCCACCTCCGCACGCAGAAGGAGATGGAGTGGGCCGCCACGCAGGCGCAGACGCAGCACGACCACACCGTCATGGAGACGCAACGCGGACAGGAGGTCAGCCGGATGCAGGAAGAATACGCGGCCGATCTTCGCGATCAGCGGATCGAGGCGCTGAAGCAGGCGGCTCAGGGCGACGCCGGCCTGCTGCTGTGGTTCCTGGCCGAGCATCCCGACCAGCTTGGCGCCGCTCTGACGGGTATCGCTCAGCGTGAGGATATGGCGGCGGACAAGAAGCTCAAGTTCATGGAGCAGTTGATCGACAAGGATTTCGCCCAACCCGCCGATATCGACCAGATCTTCTCCTTCCTCGGCAGGCAGTTGACGGTTTTCCCCGGAGGGCAGCTGCCGGGATCGTCCTCGGCGGCGTCCATCGATCCGGCGACTATGCCCGGCGCCACCGCAACCGGGGCCGCAGACGGTACGTACGACGACGGGGACCAGTCCGCCGCCGTGGACACTCCGGTCTCCGGCGCCGATTCCCCGGAGCCGCAGGGGGCGGCGGGCGCGGCTCCGACGGGCGGCGGCAGCGGCACCGGCGGCCCCCCGAACGGGCAGGCAGCGTCCCCGGGCGACGCGGACAGCGCCGCAGGCGGGGGTGTCGTGGCGTGGAAGGCGGTCGACGATCGCGATCGTACCCACGCGGACGGCACCCATGGCTGACGCGAACCGGTGGTCCGATCCGGCCGGTAGGTCTCACGAGCGTCGCGCCGGCGTCCGAGCGCACTCGGGGAATCCGGGATGGGCAGGTAGCGGACGCAGGCGCGCACCGCGGTTGACGAGAACGGGCGCAGTCGTCGCTGTCGCGCTGCTGCTCCCGGTAGTCGGCGGACTCGCCTTGACGACAGGGAACGGCATGACCGCGGGACTGGTCGCCGGGTTCGGAGTATCCATTCTCCCAGCGGCGCTGTTCTTCTCGGTATGGCCCGACCAGCGATCCCGGAGGACGCTCGGACCGATCGGACAGCTCGGTCCGGGACGTGTGGGGCCTGACATGGGGGTGCGCCGGGACTCTCGGGACGAGCGGATCGCGGAGCAGGAGCGCTTCTTCCCCGCAGACCCACGAGGAGGCCCGGGACGGCCGGTTGCGCGGCCGTGGTCGCCCGGGTCCTCTGAGACCGCGGCGCACCGCGACGCCGAACGCGCCCCGGCCCTCCCCGCTCCACGGCTGCGCCGATCGGATGAGAGCGCCGACCGGCGCGGCCCCGAGGGGCGGGACCGGGAGCCCGAACCCGCCCCGGGGATCTGGCCCGGTCGGCCGAAGGCGACGGCCGACCGGAACGGCGGTTCTGCACGCGGGCCCGAGCATTTGAGCTTCGGCCGGGGAACCGAGCTCGCCGCCAAACCGTGGCGCTTGCCGGAGCGCCCGGCCCATCCCGCGATGGTCGCCGACCAGGCGAGGATCGGCGATCTCGAAGTGCGGGCGGCCTCGGTGGTCGGTACCTGGCACCGGACTCCCGATCCTGCGCAGCCGCGGCAGGACGACTTCCGGATCGGGCACGACTCGTCGTACCGCCACCTGATCGTCGCCGTCGCGGACGGGATGTCCGACAGCCGCCACTCCGACCTCGCCGCGACCGTGACCTGCGCCGCGCTCGTCAACGAGCTGCGTAACCAGCTCGACGGTGGCCTGGGTTTGGCCGAGCTGGACGCCGTCAGCGCCTTCACCGGTGCCGCGAGCCATGTTGCGCAAACCGCCCACCAGCGCGGTTGGCACCACAACGACGTGCGCGCGGTCGCGATCGCCGCTGTGGTGCCAACCGGAACCACCTCCCCTGGAGGCTCACGGGAGGCGTGGCTCGCACGGGTCGGTGACGCGACCGCCTGGCGGCGGCATCCGGCGGGATGGGAACCGCTAACCGGGATCAGCGGCGGAAGCGGGCTGCGGACCGGCGGTTTGGAGTGCTTCTTGCCCTTTACTCCCGAGGCCGCTGCAGCGTCGTCCGTCTCCCTGGTCGCCGGGGACGTGCTGGCGATCACCACCGACGGTTTCAGTGACGCCATCGCAGGGTTGCCGGATGCCGAGACTCGGTTCGCGGAGTTGTGGAGGTCACCGGTGACGGCACCGGAATTGTTGCGGCACATCGATTTCGAGGCGCGGCAGCACCACGATGACCGCACGGCCGCGGTCGTCTGGTGCCCGGTGGGCGGGGAGTGCGGATGAGGACGTGGACGGACAGTCCGTTCGCACAGCGCGTCAGTCTGTCGGCGGTCGGTGCCCGCGGCAGGGAGGTCGGTACCGCCGGGGGTGAATCGAAGTCGGTCTCTGAGCTCCCGGAACGTCCGGGGTGGCTTGCCAAGATCTACCGACATCCGCAGTCCAGTGAGGAGGACACGCGTCTCCGCCGCCTCATCGCCCTTCCGGAATCGATGGACGAGAGCGACCGGGAGATCGTTGACGCCTCCATCGCCTGGCCCGTGTCCCGGATCGAGGATGCCGGCCACACGGTCGGCGTCGTGACGGCCAAGGCCCCGGAGCACTTCTACGCGGATTTCGCGCAGAAGGGACGCGAGGGTGAGCCGCGCCGCACATCACGTCATGAACTGCGGATCGACCACCTTGCGCAGTCCGACGACTGGCTGGAGCGCAAAGGAGTCGCCCGGCCCACCGCCGCGTCGCGCAGCAGGATCGCACAGTCCTTCTTGGAAATCGGTGCCATGCTCGCGCGCCACGGCGTCGTTTACGGCGATTGGTCTTACAGCAACGCCATGTGGGACGGGGAGCAGGGCAGGGTCTACCTGATCGACATGGACTCCTGCGGGCTGGGCGACCGTGCTTGGATCGAGTCGCCCGGCTGGGAGGATCGGCTGTTCCCGCACCCGAAGCGGTTGACGCGGGCCGCCGACGACTACCGCTTGACGCTGCTCGCCCTGCGAGCCCTCACCGGTGAGCGGGACGCTTCCCAGGCGCTGGAGGCTCTGCCGACGGCGCTGCGGCGAGGGGAGTTCGGTCGACAGGCGCGAGCCATGCTTGACGCCGATACGGATGCGGCACGGCCCGGAATCGGCGCTGTCAGCGCCGCCTTAGCAGCTTCCGAGTCCCGGCTGGAACCGTCCCGGCCCGTAGGAAGCGGAGTCGTGGGATATCGCAGGGTGCGCCGCGTCGGCGGCCGCAGCGTACCCGCACCGGCGAAACGGATGCCGGATTCCTCCACCGAGACGAGGACGCGTCCGGGGACGTTCCGCCGGTCTGATCGGGCGACCGATGGTACGGATCGGCACCGGAACGCGGGAGCGAGAACGACGACAGAGCCGTTGTCGCCGGTTCGCCGCGGCGGCGTGGAACGGGCTCGGGGAACAGGAACCGTACGACGGTCCGCCCGTGTCCCGGCTGCCGTCGTAGGCCGCAGGCAGCGGAGGCGTCCGATACTTGCGAGCGGTCTTCTTGTGGCGACCGTGGCCGCCCTTCTGATGGCGGTGCTCGCCTTTCTGTGATCCGGCAGTGCACGACCATGTTCACGTGCCGTGCGCTGCCGGTTGAACGCGCCGGTCCGGATCGGAGGATCCGGCGTTTCAGGAAACAAGAATCGGAGGGTCGGTTATGGTCGACGAAAATTTCGTGGCGCAAAAACCGGAGAAGGATGCGCTTCAAACAGTGCTCCCCGTGTATCTGGTATTGGATACGTCCGGATCGATGAAGATGCACGAGGATCTGCTCAATCGGACTGTAGAGGAGATTCACGATGTATTCGACAATACTCCGGAAATGAAAGAATTTATTCAGTTGGCCATTCTCACTTTTAATACCGAACCGCATTTGGTTATGCGTATCACCGAGTTCGAGGAGATCGAATACTTGCCCACGGTCGCCTGCCAGGGGCTGACCAACTACGGTCCTATGCTCCGTAAGGTGCGGAACTGCATCGAGGAGGACGTCCCGGATATTGCGGCCAGGAACGTCCAGGTCCTGCGCCCGGCCGTATTTCTGCTGACCGACGGCCAGCCGAATGACAAGCCTGGTGGTGCCTGGCATGCCGATGCCGCGGACCTTCGCGATCCGGAATGGCGGCCGCGTCCCCACGTCATCGCTTACGGGTTCGCCGACGCATCGGCGGACGTTCTGGGGCGAATTGCGACGGATGATGCGTTTGTGGCCGAGAAGGGTCAGGAGAACTCGGTCGCACTGAAAAAGGTGATGGTCGCCATGCTGAAGTCGGTGGTCGCGTCCGCGAAACAGAAGTCGCTGGTTATCCCCGAGCACGTCGAGGGCTTCCGCTCCGTTCCGCTCGACACCGTCGCAGGCTGAAACACGTGCGCGGACGGGCTGAAGGCGTGCAGGATAGCCACCGAATCCGGGTTCGGTGCAGGCAGCGCTTCCCCGCCCACACGGTCACCTTGGCCACTGTTTCCGAACGCGCCGATTCGGCTCTTCGTGGGATTCGTGCGCGAGAAAGGAGAGTGAATGCCTACGGAGTGGAGGTCAGCCGGTCGGCGCTCGGGTGATCTATCGCGGGGTTCTCCTCTGAACCCACGTTCTCGGAACCGGGCGAAAACCCCGTGATAGACGGAGGGGGACCGGCAGCTGAGGCCGTTCTGCGCCCAGCTCGTGCGCGAGTTCCGCATTTGCGGACCGAGGCGTCTTCGAGGGCGGGGTGAGCCGAACCGCTGATCCCCGCCCTGGGAGCCCGGGGCGGCGGGGCGGCCGTGTCCTCCCCGCCCCCGCGGCAGTCCCCTCGTCGCGCCGTCGCCGGCGGGCTCACAGCCGCTTCCGGAGTTCGCGGGAGCGGTCGCGGGCCCTGGAACGGATCCAGCGCGGGAGTCACGCGGTGCCGAGCGCGGACACCGACCGGGCCGCTACCCTTCCTCTTCCTCCTCGCCCTCCTCCTCTGCGCCCTCGTCTTCCTCCTCCTGCTCGCTCTCGTCCTCGCCCTCGCCCTCGCCTCCGAAGAAGTCCCCGATCTCATCGACGGCCTCGGCGGCGACGTAGCCGGCCGCGAGTCCGCCCGCCACACCCAGGGCGACTCCAGCGGCACCGCTCATCATGCCTCCGCCCTCGTCGTGGTCCCCGTGGTCGTGGTGGGCGGTGCCGAATCCGCCGAAGAGCCCGCGGTGGCGGGAGAGCGCCTCCTCGACCCATGCCTCGACCTGCGCTGTCCAGTCGACGCGGTCGGCGTCGGAGTGGTCGACGTAGAACCGGCCGTAAAGGTCGCCTCCTTCGGTGAACAGGCCGCCGCGCTTGTCGAACTCGACGATCACGTCCATGCCCTGCGTATCGGCGACGAAGCTGACCTCCACCTCGCTGATCTCGTGTTCGTAGGGTGCGGCGGCGCCGAACTCGATCTCCTGAAACACCGGGAACTCCTGGCGGGTCCCGACGAGGCGGCCTGCCTCGACATCGGTGTGCTTCAACCGGAAACCGAGCCGGGAGAACGCCTCCAGGATCCGTTCTTGGGACGGCAGCGCGCAGACGTGTACCGGGTCGAGATCTCCCTTGTCGGGTGCGCGGTCGATGACCACCTCGGTGCGCAGCCCCAGCCCCGCGTCGGGCAGCGGGCCGCCGCCGGCATCGGTGATGGGCGCCTGCCACGGCACCGGGTAGCGGAAGGGGATCGAGCGGCGTTCACCCGCCGGGAGGTCGAACGGCCCGGTGAGGAGGATGCGGGCGAACTCGGCGGTCGAGGTCTCTTCGTCCTCCTCTGTGTCGAACTCGACGGAGGCGGCCAACGCGACCGCGATCCCGTCGATGTGGGCATCGACGTCTCCGCCGGTGAGTTCGATGCGGCCGTCCAGGGCCGCGCCTGGGTACGTGTACGGGTTCGCGAGCACGGTGTCGATGCTCGGGCCGCCGACGCCGAAGACCGACAGGAGACGCTTGAAACCCATTCTGTTCCTCTTTCGGGAATCCGGTGAGTGGTCCTGGGCGCCGCTGCGCTGGGCGGCGCCCGCCACGCCAACGCTTCGGGGCGGAGGCCGGTTTCCCGCCAGGGGCCGGTTCTGTGGCACAAGCGGGTGCTTTGTTGCGTCCGGAACCGGCGTCTCGCGAAGCCGCCTCGCAGCCACGCCGGCGCCTCGGTGGGCAGAGGCGCCGGTTACGGCCTGTCTCCGCGGTGGGCGCGTGAGAGCCCGAGCCGTGGCAGGGCACCAGACCGCGCCTGTTGTACGGCGCGAAAAAGCGGGACCGGTTCCCGCCATGCGGATACCGGCTTCCCGGCGGTCAGTGCCAGCCCGACGGGAACAGGGTGGCGCTGCGGGGAGGCGGCCCGGTCAGCCCTCCTCGCCCTCCTCGCTTCCGTCGGTGAGGGCGTCCACGCACACGGCGACACTGATGACGAGGGTGGGGTCGCCGCCGGGGTCGTCGCGGTGGGTGTCGACGTCCACGGCGTAGGTGTCGCGCAGCCGGAACCACGTCCGCGAGATGTGGGCGACGGGGCCGTCGTCGTCGTTGACGGTGTACTCCTTGTCGAAGAAGTCGCCGGTGATCTCCCACTCCGGGCCCTCAGCGAGCTCCACGACGAGCTTGTCGACGATGGGGTCGAACAGTCGCTTGCGGACCGTGGCTACGGTCTCGCCGCCGCGCTCGATCCGCATGGTGTCGCGAATGCTGAGCAGTTTCTTGCGGATGACGGCGAGCTCGTTGCCTTCAGGGTCGTGGAGCTCGAAGGTCTCGCGCAGCCGCAGCGCTTTCCCGTCGACGTGGAAGACGCGTTCTCCGTCCTCGTCCTCCACCCAGAAGTCGTCGCCGATATCGAAGATCCGGTCGCGGACGGTGAATTTCACTGGAGTAACCCTCCTCGGCAGGGGTGTGCTTCGACGTGATCGGGCGCCCCGGATCCCGCACGGAAACCCTGTTCCCACTGCGGTTCCCGTCGGCTCCATGCACAGGAAACCCGACCGATAGGGGCGGGACGCGGGAGCCGGCGCACGGTGGGGGCGGCGCCGGACGTCAGGGGCAGAGTCTGTCGAGTGAGGCGGCGTCCTCGCCGACCTGGCGGCCCGGGGTGTCGGGGACGGACGCGCCGCTGTCCGCGGAACCCGGTTCCGCGTCCCCGTCCTCGGCAGGTCCCGGCGAGGCGGGAGAGCCGGAGGGGGTCCCGGCGCCGCTGTCGTCGGAGGGCTGCGACCTCTCCTGGTCGGCCACGGCGTCGTCGACCAGGCCGCGGATCTTCTCCCAATCCGGGTATGCGGTATCCACCTGGGGAGGGGAGAGCTGCAGCGTCTTGAAGCCGCCTTCGCCGCTGGTCAGTTCCGCGAGGTCGATGAACGCCCCCGCCTTGGACTGGGGGATGTCGGTGCGCAGGGTGCGCTTGGTGGCTCCGGCCAGCTCCTGGAAGCTGGTGAGCACGGTCACCGGGTCGGCCTGTTCGGCGACATGTTTGATCAGGCATCCTTGGCGGCCCATGCGGGTGTAGTCGTCGCTGTCGGTGCGGCTGCGCCCGTACCACAGCGCTTCGTTGCCGTCGAGGTGCCGGTCGCCGGCCTTGAGGACGTCGCCCTGCTCTCCGTAGGGGATCGGTTCGTCGATGTGCACGTCGACGCCGCCGATCGCGTCGACGAGGTCGTCGAAGCCCTGCATGTCCACCAGCGCGTAGTAGCCGATGTCGAGACCGACGGCGTCGGCGACGGTGCGCTTGAGGGTGTCTGCGGCGGGATCTTCGGCGCCGGTGTCGATCGCCAGGCGTTCCGGGTCCTCGGCCACGGTCTGGTAGACGTCGTTGAGCAGCCCGTCGAACCCCTGCGGCTCCGGATAGGCGCGGGCGAGCGGTGTGTCGTCGGGGAAGGGCACGTTCTCCAGGTTGCGCGGCAGCCCGATCAGCACGACGTCGCCGTACTCCACATCGACGCTGGCCACCATCATCGAGTCGGTGCGCAGTCCGTAGCGGCTGTCGCCGGAGTCGCCGCCCAGCAGCAGCACGTTGATGCGCTCGCGCCCGTCCCAGGGGTCGCTTTCGTCATGGGGCGGTGCATCGGGGCGCTCGGGGCCGAAGACCGCGTCGACAGTGTCGTGGGCGGTGTAGGCCGTGCGGATGGCCGCCCCCGAGGGCAGGGCGACGGCAAGGCACAGCAGCACGACCAGGGCCGCACCGGTGAACCGGGCCGGGCGCCCGGCCGCGGGCGGCCGGGTGATGACCCAGGAGTGCACGATGACGGTCATCCACAGCACCGCCACCGCGAAGACGGCCATGCTCGTCGCCAGCAGCCAGCGCCCCTGTGCGGCGAGCCGGAGGCTGCCCGCCGGGTCGTCGTGCAGCAGCAGCGCCGCGGCGCCGGCGCTCAGGGCGAGCGCCGCGAACAGGACCAGGAGCGCCGCCCCGGCCCGTCGCCGCCCGGTCCGCAGATGAGCCAGGCCCGGAACCGGGACCGAGACGAGGGTGAGCACCAGGGCACGACCGGTCGTGGCCGTCCGCTGCCGCTGCCTGGTTGCGCCCATCGGGTCCTCTCCTGTCCCAGATTCGGAAACCGCGGCAAAACTGCACTGTTCTATCCCTACCGCACCAGAACGTCCGAAAACGCGCAGGAGGCGGCTGGGACGCGGCGGAGGGGGACCGCCTGAGGCAGCGTGCGGTCCGGAGCGCGGGCCGTCGCGGCGAGGACCGCGGTCGTGGGCACCGAGGGAAGCGGAGAAGGCCGTCGTTACCGCGTTCGGCGCGAACCCGGGCATCGGGGCCGCCGCAGCCAAGGCGCCCCAGGCAGGGACGGAAGCCCGTTCGGGGCTCAGCCTGAGGCGCCTTGGGATCAGGGCCGGACGGCGCCGACGAAGTGCTGGTCCCAGTAGTCGGCGAGGGTGACCACCGAGACGGTCCTGCCGCTGCTGGGGGCGTGCACCATCTGGCCGTTTCCGGCGTACATGCCGTTGTGGCCGAGGTCGTCGAAGAAGAACATGATGTCTCCGGGCTGGAGACCGTTCCGAGAGACCTTGTTGGGCAACTCGAACTGGGCGTAGGTGGTCCGGGGGATGCTGACTCCCGCCGAGCCCCAGGCGGCCTGCATCAGACCGGAGCAGTCGTAGCCGTCGGGGCCGGTTCCGCCCCAGACGTAGGGTGTGCCGATCTCGCTGTAGGCGAAGTCCAGAGCAGTGCGGGCGCTGCCGGAGGCCGAACCGGTGTAGGAGCCGCCGCCGGCGTCCGATGCCGAACCTGCCGCAGGGTTCTCGCCTTCGAAGCCGGCGAGCAGTTCCTCCTGTTCGGCGAGCTTGTCCTCGACCTCCTCCTTCTTCTCCTCAAGGCCGTCGCTCTGCTCTTCGGCGTCGTCGCGGGTGCCCTCCGCCTCTTCCTCGAGCTTGATCAGACGCTCCGACGAGTCGGTGAATTCATCCAGTTCGGCCTGCTGGCTCTCCGAGAGGTAGGAGAGGTCGGCCGACTGCTCGAGGACGTCGCCGGGGTTCTCCGCGCCCAGGACGGTCGCGGGCGAACCGAGGTCGACGGACTTGTAGGCACCCGCGGCGAGAACGGCGACGTCGCCGCGCAACTCCGTGAAGCGGTCTCCTCGTCGCCGATCCGCTCCTCGAGCGACTCGACGCGCTTGTCCGCGGCCTCCAGGTCTTCTACGGCCTGGTTGTACTTCTGGACGACGGTGCTCGACTCCTCGGTAAGCTCCTCGATCCTCTCTTCGACGTCCTCTTCGGCGGATTCCGCAGCGACGGGCGCCGCTCGGTCCGCAGACGCCTGCGCCGAGCCGCTCTCGATGTGGCAGATCGAGCCGACGAGGAAGGCGGTCACCAGCAAGACCGACAGCAGTTCCCGGACCCGGGACTGCCGAAGCGTTCTCGCGGTGTGGCCGAACACGGGAGGAAGACTACACAAGCGGCACATATGGCATGGGGGCCGACGGGGCGGCTCCGTGGTCGGCGCATGCTCCATGCGGGCGGGTGCGGCGCAGCGCCGCGCCTTCGTCGCGACGACGGCCGCCCCGCCGTCGGAGACGTCCCCGGACGATCAGCGCACGAGCACGCCGGTCTGCAACGGATCCAAGAGCGGGGAGGAGCCGATCCCCAGGGCGAGCGTGGCCGCGGCCGCCACGACGGCCACGCCGGCGCTCCACCGGACGACGGGCACGTCCGCACCACCGCCGCGGTCCGCGGGCGCGTCGTCGGCAGCGGTGCGGAACACGGGGAGGATCCAGCGCAGGTAGTAGAAGAGGCTGGCCACGGTGTTGACGGCGGCGAGCACGACCAGCCAGACCAGCCCGGCGTCGAGAGCCGCGGTGAACACGGTCAACTTCCCGATGAACACGGCCGTCGGCGGGGTGCCCACCAGGCCCAGCAGGCAGACGATCAGACTCAGCGCCAGCCAGGGCCGCTTCCGCATCAGACCTGTGTAGTCGGCGAGCGTGCGCGCCCGGGGCAGAGCGCACACGACCGCGAAGGCGCCGAGGTTCGTCGCGGTGTAGGCGGCCAGGTAGAACAGCAGGCTCGACAGCGCCGTGTCCGAGCCGTGCACGGCCGCCACCGCCACCAGCAGATAGCCGACCTGGCTGATGGTGGAGTAGGCCAGGAGCCGGCGCACGTCGTCCTGGAAGAACGCGGCGAGGTTGCCCAGCGTCATGCTGGCGGCCGCCAGCAGCGCGGCCGGCAGCGGCCAGTTCAGCGCGGTCTCGCCCAGTGCCTGGTCGGCGAACCGGAAGATCGCCGCCAGCGCGCCGATCTTGGGCACCGTGGTGATGAAAGCCGCGACGGGAGCGGGAGCGCCCTGGGTCGCGTCGGGAACCCAGAAGTGGACGGGTACAGCGCCGGACTTGAACAGCAGCCCCGCCACGAGCGCGGTGGTCCCCACGGCCACCACACCGGCCGACGCGTCGGGAAGCGTGCGCGCCAGGGTGGCGTAGTCGCCGGCCGCGCCCACCCCGAACACGGTCGTGACCCCCGTCAGCAGCAGGACACCGGACAGTGCTCCCATCAGGTAGTACTTCAGCGCGGCCTCGGTGCCGAGGGCGTCCTTGCCGAACCCCACCAGCGCGTACACGGGAATGCTCGCCAGCAGGTACCCGGCCGCGAGCACGAGCAGGCCGCTCGCTCCGGCCATGACGACGGTGCCCAGCGCGGCCAGCAGAACCAGGACGTAGAACTCGCTTTCGCGCCGGTGTCCGGCGACGTGGCCGGCTGCGAGCAGGATCGTGATCGCAGCACCGGCGGGCACCGCCACGCGGGCCAGGTGGAGGGCCGCATCGAGTGCGTAGACGCCTTCGGGGGTGACCGTCGCGGGCCGGGCCATCGCCGCCGCGGCGAAAACCGCCGCGGCGGCGAGGGACAGCAGTGCGACACAGCGCACGATCCATTGGAGGCGGCGCGGGGTCCAGCTGCCGGCGAGCAGGGCGATGACCGCGCCGGCCGCGAGCGCGCTTTCGGGCAGCAGCAGGCCGGGATTCATGTCATGACGCCTTTCTCGCGGTCATTGCGCCACCAGGGCGGCGACGGTGCGGGCGGCCGGTTCGATGACGTCGAGCAGGAACCGGGGCGCTATGCCGATGACGATCGCAAGCAGCACCGGCGGGGCGGTCGACAGCGCCTCCGCGGCCGACAGGTCGGCGGGCTCGCCCCGGACCGCCCGGCCACGCTGCCCGAGGAAGATCCGCTGCAGCGCACGCAGCAGGAGCGCCGCGGTGAGCAGGATGCCGAAAAAGGCCAGCGCGGTGGGAACGGGCGCCGACGACAGGCTTCCGGTGAAGATCTGGAACTCGGCGATGAACCCGGCCAGCCCGGGAAGACCGAGCGAGCCGAAGGCCGCGACGGCCGTGACCAGTGCGAACCGCGGCGCGGCTTTGGCCAGGCCGCCGTAGGCGGCCATGTCGTAGGTGCCGCCGCGGGTGTAGAGCACACCGGCGAGGAGGAACAGCGATCCGGTGAGCAGGCCGTGGGCGACCATCTGGGTGACCGCTCCGGTCACGGCCAGAGTGCTGGCCTGGAGGTCGGCGCCGGCGGCCATGCCCGCGGCGCCCAGGCCGAGGACGATGTAGCCCATGTGGTTGACCGACGTGTAGGCGACCATCCGCTTGAAGTCGGTCTGGGCCAGCGCCACCAGCGCGCCGTAGAGGACGGAGACCACGCCCACGACGACGAACACCGCGGCGTAGTCCCGCCAGACGCCCGGAAGGATCGGCATGGCGATGCGGACGAAGCCGTAGGCGCCCATCTTCAGCAGCACCCCGGCCAGGATCGCCGATCCGGGTGCCGGGGCGTCGGTGTGGGCGGGCGGCAGCCACGTGTGGAAGGGCACCGTCGGCGTCTTGACGGCGAGTCCCACCGCGATGGCCGCCAGGACCAGCCCGCCGGCGAGTGCGTCGCCCTCCAAGGGCGTGCTCCGGGCGAGCTCCACCATGTCGAAGGTGTGCGGGTCGGCGGCGAGGTAGAGGCCGATGAACCCCAGCAGCAGCGCGAGCGAGCCGACGAAGGTGTAGAGGAAGAACTGCAGCGCCGAGCGGATCGGGGTGCCGTGGCCCCAGCCGGCGATGACGAAGTACATGCCGACGATGGACAGGTCGAAGAAGACGAAGAACAGGATCAGGTCGAGAGAGACGAACAGGCCCAGCGACACCGTCTGCAGGAACAGGAACAGGACCGCATAGGCCCGTACTCGGCGCTGTTCTCGCAGCGAGTACACGGCGCAGGCGAAAAAGAGCAGGGCCGTCATCGCCACCAGCGGCAGCGAGAGCCCGTCCACCCCGATGTGGTATCCGGATCCGACGGTAGGGATCCAGCGCAGGTCGGCCTCGTAGGCGATGTCGCCGGTGACCCCGCTGCCGCCGGGATAGGCGACCCACAACGCGATCACCAGAGCCAAGTCGACCGCCGCGGCCGCGACCCAGGCGCCGATGACGGCGCGGTCGGGCAGGCGGGGCAGCGCCAGCAGCACCGCCGCCGCGGCCGAAGGCAGGAACACGACAACCGAGAGCACGGTCACCTCATCAGGACGAGGACGGCGGCGAGGACGATCAGGGCGACCACGGCCTGGGCGTAGTACTGGTGCAGCAGCCCGGTCTGGGGGCGGCGGGTCCAGCGGCCCAGGGTTCGGGCGCCTCGGGCCACGGCGCCGACCGCCCGGGCGAGGGACGCTTCCAGGCGGGCGTCGGTCAGCCGGGAAGCGGCATCGGCGGCCGCCGCGGCGGCGCGCACCGTTCCGGCCACGACCCGGTCGTCGAAGGCGGCGAGCCCGCGCGCCAGGGCCATGGTGGGAGCGGCCGCCGCACCGATCGCGATCCGCTCCGCCCCGAACCAGTCGGCGGCCCAGGCCGCTGCGGTGCGCGGGACCGCGGCCGCTTTCATCCGGCGCTGGAGGCTCCACGCCACGACGGCCCCCACGGCGGCGATGACGCCCACGCTGAGGGCGGCCGAAACCGCGGTCTCCCACACGTAGGGGCTGTGCTCGTCGGTGGCGTCGAGCAGGCGGCGCCACCACGTGGCGATCGGCGGTATCGCGACGGCGGCCAGTCCCACGGCCGCGGCGGCCAGAAACGGCAGCGGGAGCACGAAGGCCGGCGACAGCCGGGCGGGGGCCCTGCCGCGGCCGGGGTCGGCCGTGCCGGCCGCGGGGCGCATCCACACGGTGAACAGCGCCTTGGCCGCATAGGCGGCGCTGAGAGCCGCGGCCGCCGATCCGACCGCATACAGCGCCGGAGACTCCGACAGCGCCATGGTCAGGATCTGGTCCTTGGCCACCCAGACGGACAGCGGAGGAGCTCCGCCTACGGCGAGCGCTCCGATGGTGAACAGCCACCCCAGCAGCGGATAGCGGCGGGCGGCGCCCCGCAGGTCGGGGAGTCGCCGAGCACCCAGGGCCGCCAACCATGCGCCCGCGACCAAGAACAGCAGGCCCTTGACGGCCGCGTGCGCCGCGAACTGCACGGTTCCGCCGGAGACGGCGCCCGCCCCCGCGGCGAGGACGACGAAGCCGATCTGGGAGCACGTGGAGGCGGCGAGCAGCTGTTTGAGGTCCTCTTGGGCGAGGGCGACGGCCGCCAGCACCACCGCTGTGAGGAGACCGACCCAGGCCACGGTGGGACCGGCCCAGGCGACGGCTTCCAGGGCCGGGTGCAGACGCAGCAGGAGATACCCTCCCGCGGCGACCATCGTGGCCGAGTGCAGCAGCGCCGAGACCGGGCTGGGGCCGGCCATGGCGCGGGAGAGCCAGAAGCTGAAAGGAAGCTGCGCCGACTTGCCCAGAGCGGCCACGATCGCCCCGGCGACCGCGGCGTCGCGCCAGCCGCCGCCGAGGCCGGCCAGCGCTGTCAGTTCCAGGGCGGCGGCACCGCCTGCCAGCGCGGCGCCCGCGGCAAGGTAGAGGCCGAGGTCGGCGGTGCGCGTGGTGAGGAACGCCAGCGTCGCCGAACGCACCCGATCGCGGTCGGTCCACCAGAAGCCGATGAGGGCGTAGGACGCGGCCCCCATCACCTCCCATCCGGCGAGCAGGGGCAGTATGCCGGTGGCGGTGACGGTGGCCAGCATCGCCGAGGCGAACACCAGCAGCAGACCGTGGAAGCGCGCCCGCGAAGGGTCCTCGCCCATGTCGCCCACGGAGAACAGCACGACCGCCAGGACGATCGCCGGAATCACCACGACCATCACCGCGGACAGCCCGTCGACCGCGAGTTCGGCGGGTATGCCCGCCAACATGGGGACGCTGACGTGCGGCCGGGCCGCCGCCGCGACCGCCCCGAGCGCCACCGCGGCGGCAGCGGTGGCCACGGCCAGCGGCGCGGCCGCCCGGTCGGCGCGGTGGCCGGCCGCCAGAAGAGCGCCCCCCACGGCCGCGGGCAGCCCCACCAGCATCGCGAGCAGCACCGACACGCTCCTCAGTCCTTCAGGTCGGTGGCCGAATCGACCATGTCGACGTCGCGGGAACGGAAGATCGCGGTCGTTACGGCGAAGCCCACCGCCATCTCCACGGCCATCGCCGTCACGACCACCAGCACGAGGACCTGGCCGTCAGGGCGATCGGCCGAGACGTAGAACCAGAAGGCGCCCGTCGCCACGATCACCCCGTTCAGCATGAGCTCCAGGCCCATCATGAGCATGACGACGGACTGCTGGCTGAGCGCGCCGTACAGCCCCACGGCCAGCAGCGCCGCGGCCAGCAGCAGATACGGTTCCAGACTCATCGGCCCGCACCGCCCCGGATCGGATCGTCGGGGCGGGAGCGGCGCAGGTCGTCGCCGTAGCGGTCGTAGCGGCCGCGGTCGGTCGACAGGACCGTGGTGGCCACCATCGTCGCGAACAGCACCATGCCGACGACCATCATCACCAGCATCTTCGAACCCATGATGGCCTCGGCCAGCTGCAGCGTCGGATCCGCGGGCGTGCCCGGCCGGGTGTCGGGCCAGGGCACGATGAAGATCCCCGCCGCCAGGACGGCGAAGACGCCGATCGAGATCGCCAGGGCGCCCCGGTTGTTGTGCACCATGGTCATCGGCATCAGGCCGGCGGGGTTCATCATGTACATGACCATGAAGACGATCATGATCATCATCTCCATGGTCATCATGAGGATGACCAGGACGCCCAGATACGACAGGTCCAGCAGCAGCAGGGTGATCGCGGCGAGCACGAAGGAGGCGAGCAGCGCCAGGGTCGCTCGGGCCATCGAGTCGACACGGAAGACCGCGATTCCGGCGGCCACCGATGCCGCGGCGCAGATCGCGAACACGACCGCCTGCACCATAGTGGGTCTCCTTAGACGACGAGCGCGAAGATCGCGACGACAAGGGCCTGCAGGAGCGTCGCCGGTATGAGGACCACCCAGCCGACTTCGGTGAAGCGGTCCATGCGCACGGTCGGCAGCCGGTGGCCCAGCCACACCAGCAGCGCCAGTACCGCAGCGGCCTTGAGCACGGTCCAGGTCCACTCGGGCAGCAGCGGCCCCGCACCGCCGCCCAGGAACAGCGGCACCGCCATCGCGGCGGCCGCGGTGAGCATCAGGTACCGGCCGGCGCGGAAGACCAGCCGGTCCACGCCCGCGAGTTCGGCCCCGGCGCCGCCCGCCAGGTCGCGTGCCACCGCCTGGTCGAAGGGTCCCCAATAGGCCATGGCCATCGCCGACAGCAGATACACGCCGAAGGCCACGGGCATCAGGGCGGCGAACCACACACCCTCCTGCGCCTGCACGATGTCGCTCACCCGCAGCGATCCGGCTCCCAGAGCGGCGGTGGTCAAAGCGAACATGTGCGGCAGTGCGTAGGCCAGCCCCTGGACGAGGAAGCGGTAGGCGCCGACCAGGCCCCACACCGAATCGGCGCCCCAGCCGACCGTCCACACCGCGACCCAGATCAGCACCTCCATGGCGTTGAACCACACCACGCCGACCGAAAGGTCGGCCGCCGAGCGGCCCGCCACCGGAAGCACCAGGACGGACAGGATCGCCGCGACCGGCACTGCCGCGCCTCCCAGCCGCCACAGCACAGTGTCGGCGCCCGGTATGGTCCGGCGCTGCTCCACCAGCAATCGGGCCGTTTCTCGGGCGGGAGCGGACGCGGCGGCGGAGGCCGGCGCGCCGCCGGCGCGCGCGGTGAGCATCGCCGACCAGGCGGCCGCACCGTAGCCCAGCAGCAGCAATCCGATGGGGAGCAGCAGTACTCCCCACAGCGGCATCGGCTCACCCATGGTGCGCCTCGGCGCCGTCGGCGACCGGGGCTTCCAGATCGGGGTCCAGGGAGGCCACGATCAGGCGCACCGCCGCCAGCTCCTGACCGGCCAGCAGCGACGGCAGCAGATCCAGGGCGCACTGCGCCGCCGTACCCGCATCGGTCGGTGTCGGTGCGGCGCCCTTCTGCGCCGCGGCGGCCTCGATCGTGTCGAGTCGCCGCTTCCACCGCGCCGTCACGTCGCCGCGCAGGGCCTCGGGAGCATCCGGCGCGACGGATCCGAGCCCGTCGGTGGACCAGCGCAGCAGCCGCGACCGGCGCACCGTGCGGGTCCACCGTCGGCACTGCGCCCGCCAGGTCTCCCGTGGCCCCCGGCGCAGCAGGTCGTCGCGCAGCCGGCGCCCGGTGGCGGCGGCGTCGGACCAGCCCGCCACGGCGAGGAGGCGCTGCATGCCGTCCAGCGCGGCGGCCGCTTCGGCAGAGAGGCCGCCCCGTTCACGGCCGCCCAGGTGCGGCGCCGTCCAGAAGCGGGCGGTATCGGCCGGCGGAGCGCCCACGACGGAGGCGGCGGCGTCGTGGACCACATCGCCCTGGAGGGTCAGGGAGACGCGAAGCCCGGCGGGCCAGTCGGGAAGCGCCGGCCCCAGTTCCGCGTGCAGCCGGTCCAGAGTGAGTCCGTCGCGATCGGCCGCGCGCTCGGCCATGGGCAGGCCGCCGGGCATTTCCGCCCCGCCGCCGTGCATGTCGTGGCCGCTGTGGCCGCCGTGCTCGTCGGCCGCCGCACTGCCCGCGCCTTCCGACCGGTCGTGCGCACCGTGCTCCTCGCTGTGCGCTGAAGCGTCGGCGGCGCCGGAGTCCTCGTGCCTCCCGCTGCCGGCGCCGCCGTGGCCGGACGGATCGGGCGCCGGGTGGGCGGAGTCCGCGAGCGGGGGTTCCCGGCGCGGGATCTCCGCGGATTCGGCCAGCGCGGCGCTGCCCTCGTTCAGGGAGCGCGCGACGTCGTCCCGGGCGTCGAGCAGCACCCGTACCCGGGGTTCGGGAATCTGCTCCCACACGCGGTCGAGCACCTGGGCCAGCTCCCCGTCGGAGGGGCCGCACACCACGAGCATGTCCGCCGCGACCGGGGTGAGTGCCGGCTGCCAGGAACGCCGGCGCAGTTCGTCCTCCACGGCGATGCGCAGACCGGTGCCGCCGAGCGCGGTGACGACGAAGGGGCGAGGACGTGCCCGGCGCAGCAGCCACGTGGTCACGTCCATCGGAACGCTCCCTCGCGCCAGGCGTAGATCACCGCAGCGACCAGCACGGCCAGAAAGAGGAACATCTCGACTACGGCCGCGGTCCCCTTCTCGGCGACGACGAGCACCCACGGATACATGAAGACCATTTCCATGTCGAAGGCCAGGAACAGCATGGTCACCGCGTACCAGCGGACGTGGAAGCGCGACACGGCGTGCTCGGTGACGGGCATCCCCGACAGGAACGGGGGAGAGGCCAGCGGTCGGCGCGTCACCCGGACGATCGCCGAGGTGCCGTAGACCAGGGCCACGCCGACCGAGGCGGCTCCGAGCAGGATCAGCGCAGGCCCGAACGCGTCCACCTCACGCCTCCTCCGCCGTCGGTCCGTACCGCCGTGCGGGACCCCGCCGGAGCGCGGAACGATCGCTGCGTGTCACCGCGTCGCACATACCCCCCGACCGTATCAGTGGGCCTTTGTGAAGAACGGGATCCGCGCCCGCCGGCGTGTGTCCGGTGGCGAGGAGAAGGACGGCGCTCCCGCAGGGTGCCACCGCGCGGGTCGCCGGCAGTCCCCGCGGCTTTGGGACCCGGGCCCCACGGGCGCAGAGCCCGCGGCCCCCACTACCCGACAGTTCGAAACCAACCGTCGAGGAGGTTCCCGCCCTCCCGGCGCAGGAGAAGCGGGAGGCGGGGCGGTCGGTGCCGGCGTTGCCTGCGCAAGCGGGCAGGGTCCGGGGCCGGTCCGCACGGGGCTTCCCGGACCGGCCCCCCGCTCGGCGCTCCGCGACCCACGGGCACCCCGGACCGTGGCCGGAGTCGGACAGCTCCGCGGCCGGTGGCCGTGCCGCCGGCGGCTGTGCGGCCCCTCTGCGGTCAGCTCCGGGGCGCTCCGTTCTCAGGACGGGCTGGAACCGCGCGGTTCGGAGGAGCGGTACGGGTGTCGAACTTCGTGCTCGCCAAGGCGCCCTCCGCCAGCGTGATCAGATCGAGCACGTCGCGGGTGAGATAGGCGGCGGCGCCACGTTCGATCGACCTGGTCCGCAGCACATCGGCGTGGCGGAGCTCCTCGAGGGCGCCGTTCGCCGCCGGGAACGATATGCCGAGGATCGTCGACAGGGTGGTCGCGGTAACCACAGGCGCCTCGGGAAGCTGGCCCGGCAAGCGCGCAACGGCTGAATCCGCGCGCGGTATCGCACGCAGGCCGACGGATTTCCGATAGGTCGACAAGCGGTCGGTCCGGTCGGAGCGTAGATCCTCGATCTGTTCCATGAGCGTCTTCGACTGTTCGACGGCGATGGCAGAGGCGCGAACGAAGGTGGCCAGCCATGCGTTGATCGATGCGCTCGCGTCCGCGCTCGCAGCAGGCGCATCGTGGCGGTAAGCGTTCAGCCCGGTGACGTAGGCGTCTCGCAGGGTTGCGAGTACGAGGCTGATCGGGAGGACCGCGCGTTCGGTCAGCCCGCGGCGTGCCAAGACCGTGTGGATGAGCGCACGGCCCACGCGTCCGTTGCCGCCGGTGAAGGGGTGGATCGTCTCGAACTGCGCGTGGACGATGGCCGCTTGGATCAGGGGGAGCATGGGCGGCCCCGTTCATAGAGTCGGTGAGGTCGGCCATCAGCGCCGGGACCCGGTCGGGGTCCGGCGGGACGAAGTCCGCTCCGATCGGGCTCCAGTCCGAGCCGCCGATCCGGTTCTGCACGTAGCGCAGGCCGTGGTGCCGCGGCTGGTCGGGAAGCAGGGACTGGTGGAGCCCGACGACATGGTCGACCGTTGACCCTGTCGGATCGCCGGGACCCGCGGCACGATGCGGGCGGCCGTCCATCGAGGCGGCCCCGGGACGTCACGGTGCCGAGTAGGTACCGAGTTCGTTCAGCACCGTCATGGAGGGTGGCCGCACGCAGCGCTGCTCCAGCGTGGACCGGTAGCGCTGGAAGGCCGGAAGCCCGTGCATGGCCTCCGGACCGCCTTCCAGCTCTACCAAGGAGACGAGGGTGACGCCGTCGTCGGCCTGGAAGGTGTCATAGCGCATCCCGGCGGGGCGTTTCACCTCCAGTTCCGCGTAGACCTCCTTCAGCAGCGCAAGATCCTCGTCCACTGCATCGGGCTTCAGTTCGCAGGTGAACATGATCCGCATCATGGGAACTCCGTCTCGGTGAAGCGGCTGCCCCAGGGAGTGCCGCCATCGGTCGATTCGAATGACAGTCTGTATTTCAGAATACACGGTGTCAATCGAAATGTTAGAGTTCTCGGCATGGTGTCGCGCAAGTACGAGCAGAGACTGCGGGCGGAGTCGGCCGAGCGGACCCGGCGACGCATCCTCGATGCTCTGTATCAGCGCCTGAGCGAAGCCCCGACCGAGCCGGTCAGCATCGATCGCGTCGCCAAACTCGCCGGTGTCGCCCGCCCGACCGTCTACCAGGTGTTCGGCTCTCGGGCAGGACTGTTCGAGGCACTCGGTGCGGACCTTCTGTATCGCGGCGGTTTCGCGCAGATGCTCCAGGAAGCGGCCCAGCCGGACGCGCGCGACGGCTTGCGCGGGGCGATCCGGGGCGTCGTCCGCATCTATGCGGCCAACATCGACGTGGTGCGCGCGCTGTCGTCCATGGCGCGGTTGGATGCGGCCGCTGCCGGAGGGGCGATCCGGCGCATGGAGGAAGGACGGCTCACGGGTGCGGCCGACCTGGCCGGTCGTCTCGCCGAACAGGGATGGCTGCGCTCCGAGGTTTCGGTTGAGCGCGCCACGGACCTGCTCTGGCTTCTGACATCGTTCGAAGGAGTGGATCTGCTCCACACCGGTCGATCGCGCGCGCCCGAAGAGATCGCGGATACGCTGATCGCCGCTGCCGAGCAGAGCCTCCTGCAATGAACGGCTGCGTCCGTCGCCGCCCGCCTCGGGGCGTTCCCAGTCCGTTCCCTGAGCGCGCCCAGGTCACATAGAACAAAGAAAATCCCAGGACACGACGTCTGTCCGAGGGGGACTCGACTCACATTCCTATGGCCCCTCGGCCCGCTCGGTATTCTCCACCGCACGGGTCCGCTTGACCGCCGCGCCGGATCTGGCGGGGCGGTGACCGGCTACGAGTTCTTCCCGCTGGTCCCGCTGGACAACCATCGCCCCTGTGTTCATGCTGGCCGTGATCGCCGCGGTGGTGCGGGTCGCGGCCCGGCTGCGGTCGGGCGCGGCGTCGCCGCCGAGCAGGACGACCAGCTCGCGCCCCCCGGGGCGGGCGATGGCGAAGGCGACGCAGCTAGGGGTGCGCGGAGCGGATCAGCGGGTGGTGCTCTCGGCGCTCACGCTGAGGAACCGCAGGTCGGGATGGTCTTCGTCGGGCATGACGGGCCCCGGCGTAGCCGTTGTCGGTCGGCTCGGGAACCTCGTTGGGTTCGAAGTGATGGCCGGAGAGAGGGTCGGCGCGGAATAGATACGGGCGGGGGTATGTTTGGCATTGGCGAAAGGCGGTGAACCATGGAGATGTCTCCTGAACTGGTGGGCGATGCGCTCACCCGGTTGCGTCGTGCCCAGGGCCAGCTCTCGGGCGTGATCTCGATGATCGAGGACGGCGAGGACTGTGCGGCTACGCTCACCCAGCTCGCGGCGGTGTCGCGGGCACTCGACCGTGCCGGGTTCAAGATTGTCGCCAGCGGAATGCGGCACTGCCAGGCCGCCCGCGAGCGCGGAGACGAACCGCCCATGACCGAGGCCGAACTGGAGAAGCTCTTCCTCGCGCTGTCCTGACCACGCGCGGCGTGTGCGCACGCCGCGCCCCTTTTTGCCGCCTGGATACCCCCGGGGGTGAAAAGCCTCCCGTAGTGACTCGGATTCCGAGAGTAGGTAATCCCGCACGGCGACCGAGGCGCGTCCTGGTGGAGCTCGCCCCGCAACATCCACCCAGGCACGCCGCCGACCGACGGCACGACCGTAAGGAAGTGATCAGCATGACCACGGACACGATCCGCGTCGAGGTGATCGAGACCTCGTCCCTGGGCGATCGCAGCTATCTGGCGACCGACGGAGAGTCCGCGGTCGTCGTCGATCCCCAGCGCGACGTCGACCGCGTCCTCGCCCTGGCCGGCCGGTTGGGTGTGGAGATCACCCACGTGGTCGAGACCCACATCCACAACGACTACGTCTCCGGCGGGCTGGAGCTGTCCCGGCTCACCGGCGCCGACTACGGCGTCGCCGCCGACGACGATGTGCCCTTCCGGCGCACCCCGCTGAGCGACGGCGACACCGTCGAGATCTCCGGGGGCATGCGGCTGCGCGTGGTGGCGACGCCGGGCCACACCTTCCACCACCTCTCCTACGTGCTGGAAGGCACCGGCGGTGCGGAAGGCGTGTTCACCGGCGGGTCGCTGCTGTTCGGCACCACCGGGCGCACCGACCTCCTCGGCAAGGAACACGCCGAGAAACTCGCCCACCATCAGCACGCCTCGGCGCTCCGGCTGGCAGACGTGCTGCCCGACGGCGCATCGATCTGGCCCACCCACGGCTTCGGCAGCTTCTGCACCGCCGCCCCGGCCGCAACCGACGACTCCACCCTCGGGCAGGAGAAGCAGACGAACCCCGCGCTGCGCCTGGCCGCCGAGGAGTTCGTCACCGAGGCGCTGGCCGGGCTGGACGCCTACCCCGCCTACTACGTGCACATGGGCGTGGCCAACCTGGCCGGCCCCGAACCCGTCGACCTGCGTTTCCCTGGCCACGCCGACCCCGACGAACTGCGTCGCCGGCTGGAGAAGGGCGAATGGGTGGTCGACCTGCGCCACCGCACGGCCTACGTCCGTTCGCACCTGGCCGGCACCGTCAGCCTCGGTTTGGACGGCCCGATGCCCACCTGGCTGGGCTGGATGATCGACTGGGGCGCCCCGCTGACCCTGCTGGGCGAGTCGCCCGACCAGGTCGCCCGCGCCCAACGCGAACTGGTGCGCATCGGCATCGACCGCATCGAGGCCGCCGCCAGCGGTTCGCCGGAGGACCTCGCCGCCGACCCCGGACAGGTGCGCGGTCTGGACTCCGCCGACTTCGCCGACCTGGCCGCGATCCTGTCCGACGGAACCGAGGATCCGGCGCGACAGCGCGAGGTCGTGCTGGACGTGCGGCTGAACAACGAGTGGAACACCTCCCACATCGCCGGTGCCGTGCACATCCCGCTGCCTGAGGTGGCCCGCCGCATCGACGAGGTCCCGCCCGGTCGGGTGTGGGTGCACTGCGGCAGCGGCTACCGCGCCGCAGCGGCGGCGTCCCTGCTGGACGGAGCCGGTCGCGATGTCGTGCTCGTCGACGACTTCTTCGCCAACGCCGCACCGAGCGGCGTGCCCATGGCCGAGGTCTGAACACGCGCACCGCTGCAGGCCTCCCCGGCTCGCCGGCGCGCCGCAGAGCCACGACCACAGGGTTCACTCCCGACATCAAGGAGATACTTCATGACAGCGCCCGCATCCATCGACGTCGACCAGACGCGCACGCTGATGGACGACCGTCCCGGGACCAGGCTGATCGACGTGCGCACGCCCGGCGAGTTCGCCGGGGCCCACATCGCCGAGTCCTACAACGTCCCGCTCGATCTGCTGCGCGAGCACCGCCGGGAGCTTCAGGCCGACCACGACGACCCGATCGTCCTGGTCTGCCGCAGCGGCACCCGTGCCGAGGAGGCCCGCCGGCTGGTCGCCGAATCGGACCTGGCGGGAGTACAGGTGCTGCGGGGCGGCATCGCGGCCTGGGAAGGTGCCGGAGCCCCGCTGGTACGGGGACGCGGCACCTGGTCCATGGAGCGCCAGGTACGGCTGGTGGCCGGAACGATCGTGCTACTCGCTGTGGGCGCCAGCCTGCTCGCCGAGCCGGTGAAGTGGCTGGCCGCCGCCGTCGGTGCGGGGCTGACCGTCGCTGCCGTCACCGACACCTGCGCCATGGCCCGGGTGCTCTCCGTGCTGCCGTGGAACCGGGCGGCGGCCGGCGACGGCCCGGCGGCACTGAGCGCGTTGACCGAGCCCGCCGCCGACCGGGCCTGAGATGCCCGCCGCCGGAGCCACCGACATCGACGAGGGGAGGTGCCGCCGATGGGAGCGGCGCTCGCGTTCGGCCTTTTGATCGGCCTTCTGCTCGGGCTGCTCGGCGCGGGCGGCTCCATCCTGGCGGTGCCCGCGCTCGTCGTGGGCGTCGGCCTGCCGGTGGCAACCGCCGTACCGGCCTCCCTGGTGGTGGTCGGCGCCTCGGCACTGGCCGGCCTGGTTCCGAGGCTGCGGCAGGGCACCGTCCGCTGGCGGGTCGCCCTCGTCTTCGGCGGCGCCGGACTGCCTGCGGCCTTCGCCGGCACCGGGGCCGGGCGCCTGGTGCCCGACCGGTGGCTGATGCTGGCTTTCGCGCTCCTGATGGTGGTGGTGGCCGCGCACATGCTGCGCAATCAATCCGAGGAGGGCGGGGCCTGCCGCACCCGTGCCGGGGGTATCGATTGGCGCAGCTGCCTGCCCAAGGCATTGGCCGCAGGTGCCGGGGTCGGGTTCCTGACCGGGATGTTCGGGGTCGGCGGCGGGTTCGTCGTCGTCCCGGCGCTCACACTGCTCCTCGGACTGACCGCGGTCGAGGCCGTGTCCACCTCGCTGGTGGTGGTCGCGGTCAACGCCGCCTCGGGACTGGCCGCCCACGCAGGCGCGGCCGCCGGCCTGGATTACGGGACCATCGCCGTCTTCGCCACTGCCGCAGTGGCCGCCTCGCTGGCCGCGGGTCGACTGGCCGGGCGCATCCCGGCCGTGCCCCTGCGGCGCGCCTTCGCCATCCTGGTGCTGGCCGTGGCCGGCGGCATGGCCGCCGCGGTCCTCGCGGCGCCCGGCCTACTCGCCGGGTGAGCGATGCCTGAACGGGCAGGGCTGAACGCTGTTCGGAACCGACACGGCTCCGATCGCCTGTGCGCAGGCACGGCGGTCGCATCCGGAGCGCCTGGCGCGGGTTTGCGCCACCGGTCTCGGGACAGCGAGACCAGATAAGACGCCACCGCAACTCGCCGGTTGCAGCCGAGCGCCGGGGCCGCCGACAGGGCGCAGGGCTGCGAAAGGCCGTTTTCTCGTTCCCGGGGAAGGAGGGGCCATGGAGCCGCGACACGTCAGCGAGCAGCAGGACCGGCTGCAGGTGGTCGATGTGCGCGAGGTCGAGGAGCGGGATGTGGGCCGCATCCCGGGATCGCGCTGGATCCCGATGGACGCGCTTCCGCAGCGGCTCGGGGAACGCGATGCAGGCAGCCCTGCGGTGACGGTCTGCCGCAGCGGCCGGATGGCCGACTACCTCGCCGATCAGGGGTATCAGGCCGACAATCTCGACGGCGGCATAGCCGTATGGGCCGAGGAGAAGCTGCCCGTGCGCAGGCCCGCGAACGACACGCCGGGAAAGGTGGCCTGACCCGTGTTCCTCAAGCAGTTCTACGCACAGTCGCTGGGCCATGCCTCTTATCTGGTGGGCGATGAGAAGACGGGGCGGGCGCTGGTATTCGATCCGCGCCGCGACGTGGAGGTCTATCTCCAGGCGGCCCGGGAGAGCGGCCTGCGCATCGCCTACACCGCCGACTCCCACGGCCACAACGACTACCTGTCGGGGATCAGGGAGCTGACCGAGCTTACCGGTGCCCGGGTATGGGCCTCAGCCGCCGGCGAGTACGGCTACCCCCACGAGCCGTTGCGCGACGGGCAGGTCATCGAGTTCGGCGATGTGGGCATCGAGGTCCTCCACACGCCGGGGCATACGCCCGAGCACATGAGCCTGCTGGCCTATGACCGCACCACCAGCGCCGACGTGCCCGCGCTGCTGCTATCGGGCGGAGCGCTGCTGGTCGGCGACCTCGCCCGGCCCGACCTGCTCGGCGGCGAAGAGCAGGCGCGCAAGGCGGCGTCGGCCTTCTGCGACACGATCCAGACCAAGCTGCTCGCGCTGCCCGACGGCGTGCAGGTGTATCCGACACATGTGGCCGGTTCGCTGTGCGGCGGCAACATCGGCAGCCGGCTGTCGACCACGGTCGGATACGAGCGTCGGACCAACGCCGTCTTGTCTTACGCGGACTCCGCCGAGGAGTTCGTCCGCGAATGCATCCGCCTGGACAACCTGCCCGCGGTGCCTCCGTACTGGAGGCGTATGCGCTCGCAGAACATGCGGGGCGTCGACCCCCTGGGCGTGCTCGCCGAGCCGCCGGCGTTGAGCGCCGGCGAGTTCCAACAGCACCGCGACGCCGGCGCGATCGTCCTGGACACCCGCCAGCCGGAGGCGTACGGCGGCTCACACATCCCCGGTGCCCTCAACGTGGGCACCGGAGCGGCTTTTCCCACCTGGGCCGGCACGGTGCTTCCGGAGGGGGCCCGGACTCTGCTCGTCATGGACGATCCCGCCGATCTGTGGGAGATCAGCTGGCAGCTCCTGCGTATCGGCTACCCGCTGCCGACCGGGTGGCTGCGCGCGGGCATGACCGGGTGGCGCACCGCTGCCCGCCCCGTCGAGACCGTTCCCCAGATCACCGTGTACGACCTCAAGGAACGGCTGGAGCGGGGCGAGGTGCGGCTGCTCGATGTGCGCCAGCCCAGCGAGTGGCACAGCGGCCACATCGCCGAGGCCTTCCATATCACCGGAGCCGAGCTGGCCGACCGGCTGGACGAGGTCCCTGACGACCGGCCGCTCGCCGTCACCTGCGGGAGCGGCTATCGCTCTTCGGTGGCCACCAGCCTGCTCGCCCGCAACGGGCACTCGGAGGTCCTCAACGTCACCGGTGGAATGACGGCGTGGAAGAACGCCGACCTGCCCCTGAAGGGATGAACTCCATGGACTACGCCCGGACGATCACCGTGGAAACGGATTTCGATGAGGCCGTGCCGCGGGTGGAGGGAAACGGGACAGCCAGAGGAGAATAGCGTGCACATACCTGACGGCTTCATCAACGCTCCGGTGTCGATCGGCGCCGGGGTCGCCGCTGTAGGCGCCGTCGCCGGGTGCCTGCGCAAGGCCCGAGCAGACACCGACGAACGGCTCGTCCCTATGGCCGGCCTCGCGGCGGCGTTCATCTTCGCCGCACAGATGATCAACTTCCCCGTGGCGGGCGGCACCAGCGGCCACCTCCTCGGGGGCGCTTTGGCCGCGCTACTCCTCGGCCCCTACGCGGGGACGCTGGCCGTAACCGTGGTCCTGGTGGTCCAGGCGTTCCTCTTCGCCGACGGCGGCCTGACCGCACTCGGGCTCAACGTGCTGAACATGGGCGTGGTCACCGCCTTCGCCGCCTACGGAGTCTTCGCCGTGCTGATCCGTCTACTGCCCAAGACCCGGTCCGCTGCGGTGGCGGCCGGCGGTCTCGCGGCCGGGCTCTCGGTGCCCGTCTCGGCCATGGCCTTCGTCGCCGAATACGCGCTCGGCGGGACCACCGACGTCGCGATCGGCACGGTCGCGGCAGCCATGGGCGGAGTCCACCTGCTCATCGGGATCGGTGAAGGACTCATCACCGGCGCCACCCTGGCGGCCGTCCTCAGGGTCCGGCCCGATCTCGTATTCGCGGCCCGCCACCTCGCTTCGCCGGTGCCACATGCATCCCCCGTCCGACCTGCGGCAGGAGGCTAGCCGTGCGTGTTGCCACCCGAACGCTTGTGATCACGGGCTTGACCGTAGCGCTGCTGCTGGCCGGCGGCCTCAGCTACTTCGCCAGCGCCGAGCCCGACGGTCTGAACCGCGTGGCCGCCGATCTGGGATTCGCCCGAGCCGAGCAGGACCACGCGCTCGGCACCGGGCCGCTCGCCGACTACGCAACGACGGGGATCACAGCGCCCTGGCTGTCGAGCGCCATCGCCGGAACCGTTGGCGTGCTCGCCGCGTTCACCGTCGCGTGGGGCCTGTTTCTCCTCGTGCATCCGCGGAGGCCACGGGCCGATGCGTCGGCGGAGGCCGGAGAGAAGCGTCCGGGCCACCGTGGATGAGCGGCGGGCACGCTGCGGCGCTCTACCGCCCCGGCGACACACCGGCGCACCGCCTTCCCGCCCACTGCAAGCTGGTCGCGGTGTTCGCCTTCGTCCTCGTCGTCGCAACCACCCCGCGCGAGGAGTTGTGGGCCTTCGCCGTTTACGCGGTGCTGTTGGGTGCCGTGGCGGCCGTAGCGCGGATTCCCGCGGGGTTCATCGTGCGGCGCGCGCTGGTCGAGGCGCCCTTTGTGCTGTTCGCTGTAGCCCTGCCGTTCCTGTCGTCGGGACCGGCGACGGTGGTCGCCGGTGTCAGCCTGAGCGTCAGCGGGCTATTCGGGGCGTTCAACATCCTGGCCAAGGCCACGCTCGGCGTGGTGGCCGCCGTTCTGCTCTCCGCGACTACTCCGATCGGCGATGTCCTCAGCGGTATGGCGCGGCTGCGGATACCGCCGACCTTTGTCATGATCGCCTCGTTCATGGTGCGCTACGTCGCCGTCGTCTCCGGTGAACTCGCGCGGATGCGCCTGGCGATGGCCTCGCGCGGTCTGCACAGTCGATCACCGCGCCGACTGGCCGCCGCCGCGGGCACGGCGGGCGCCCTGTTCGTGCGCACCTACGAACGGGGCGAGCGGGTCTACGTGGCGATGCTCAGCCGCGGCTACGCCGGGGGCCCTACCGCTCCCACCGGCGGCGCGGCGTCGCCGGGCGCCTGGGCGCGCGCGTTGGTGCTGCCGGGCTCCGCCCTGCTGGTGGGGGCTGCCGCCTGGACGCTGCGGCTGCGAGGAGGAGCGGCATGAGTGCGTTGCCGCCGGAGGAGCCGGTCTCCCTGGCGCGGGGGTATCCGGCACTGGAGGTCGACGGGCTGGGCTACCACTATCCCGACGGGCACCCGGCGCTATCCGGTGTCGATCTGACCGTCGACAGGGGGGAACGCGTCGCCCTCCTGGGACCCAACGGCGCGGGCAAGACCACACTCGTGTTGCACCTCAACGGCATCCTCACAGCCGCAACGGGCCACGTGCGGATCGCCGGGCTAGAGGTGCGGCGCGGGCACCTGCAGGAGATCCGCCGCAGAGTGGGCATCGTCTTCCAGGACCCCGACGATCAGTTGTTCATGCCGACCGTCGCCGACGACGTGGCCTTCGGCCCGGCCAACCACGGCCTGCGCGGCTCCGCGCTTCGCGAGCGCGTGGAGATCGCACTGGAGCAGGTGGGCATGGCCGGGCACGCCCGGCGCCCCCCTCACCACCTCAGCTTCGGCCAGCGCCGCCGGGTTGCCCTGGCGACCGTGCTCGCCATGCAGCCGGAGATTCTGGTGCTCGACGAACCGACCTCGAACCTCGATCCCGCATCGCGCCGGGAGTTGGCCGACATCCTCGTCTCCGTGGAAGTGACCACCCTCATCGTCACCCATGATCTGCCCTACGCGCTGGAACTGTGCCCGCGCTCGCTGCTGCTCAGCAGTGGCACCGTTGCCGCCGACGGTTCAACCCGCGACCTGCTCTCCGACGCCACGCTGATGCGAGCCCACCGCCTGGAGCTTCCCTTCGGCTTCGACCCGGCGTTCCTCGACCGCCCCTGATGCGGGGCCTCGGCGCGAAGTTGTCCGGCGGCCCTGCTCGGCGAGTCGGGGCTTCAGCCCTTCCGCCCGAGTTGCCGCTGTCACCGTGGCGTCTGCTGAAGATCACCGACATCGGGGTGCGAGTATAGGCACCTCCAGCCGCAGCATTCTGGACCGCACGGGCAGCACGGTGTGGCAGCGGGCGAGCACTTCGACACCGGGGCTACCACTC
Organism: Streptomonospora salina; assembly: GCF_014204715.1. Taxonomy (NCBI): domain Bacteria; kingdom Bacillati; phylum Actinomycetota; class Actinomycetes; order Streptosporangiales; family Nocardiopsidaceae; genus Streptomonospora; species Streptomonospora salina. Next base: position 2,085,974 of record NZ_JACHLY010000001.1, on the reverse strand, counting down.
GGCAGTGGTGCCGCTGTGGATCCTGGCCGGCCCCGACACCTCGTAACTTCACGGCTTTGGCCTAAAGCCGCCGGCAGCGCACGTCGGAGCGGCGGGCCGCCGTCGCGGCACGCGTATCCGCCGCACTCCGCCCTTCATCTCCCCTTGACACGCCGTTAACCATCTGGCGTATTCTGCTGTATGCAACTGTGTACAGGGAATCGGCGGTGAACGGGAGGCTGGGCATGCGCGATTCCGCTAGCGAGCACGCGTGGTCGGAGTTCGTGGACCGATGGAGCGAACGGTGCGCGCAGGACCCGGAACTGGCCGCGCTGGCCCAAGGCGCCGTTCCCGGGAGCTACGCCCTGGACACCGACACCTACGCCCGGACGGTCATGCCGGAACTCGGACACTTCCCGCACGCCGAGAACCCGCCTCGGTTCGCCGCACACCTCACCGACGCGATCACCACGATCGACACCCACCGCCCGACCCCGGAGCCAGCCGATGACCGCAACTGACTACCGAATGCTGATCGACGGCCAGCGGGTCGGCGCCGAGAGCGGCGACCGCGCGACCGCGATCAACCCCTATACAGCAGAGGAGTTCGCCGCTTTTCCCGACGCGGGCGCCTCCGATGTGGACGCCGCTGTCACGGCCGCGCGCACGGCGTTCGAGCGCGAATGGCGCGCCGTACCCGGTGTGCGCCGCGCCGAGCTGCTGAACCGCCTCGCGTCGCTGCTGGAGGACGACGCCGACCGGCTAGGCGCCCTGGAGAGCAGGGACAACGGCAAGCTGCTGCGCGAGACCACGAGCCAGATCCGCTTCGCCGCCCGCAACTACCGCTTCTTCGCCGGTTACGCGGACAAGCTTGGCGGCCGCACGGTCCCGCTCGACTCGCCGGACACCTTCGACTACACCATCGCCGAACCCGTCGGGGTAGCCGCGCTGATCACGGCGTGGAACTCACCGATGCAGCTCCTCGCCAACAAGCTCGCGCCGGCGCTCGCGGCCGGGAACTGCGTCGTGGTCAAACCCTCCGAGCACGCCTCGGTGACCACCCTCGAACTGGCGGACCTGGTCACCCGTGCGGGTTTCCCGCCCGGTGTCGTCAACGTCGTCACCGGAGGGACCCGGGCCGGGATCGCCCTGTCCGAGCATCCGGGGCTCGACCGGATCAGCTTCACCGGCAGCGTACCCACCGGCCGCGCGATCGCCGAGGCGGCCGCGCGCAACGTGGTCCCCACGACGCTGGAGCTCGGCGGCAAGTCGCCCAACATCGTCTTCGCCGACGCGGACGTCGAGCGCGCGATCGTCGGCGCCGTGGCGGGCATCTTCGCCGCCGGCGGGCAGACCTGCATCGCCGGCAGCCGGCTGCTGGTCCAGCGCTCGGTGTACGAGCGGGTGGTCGAGGGGGTCGCGGAACGGGCCCGCGCCATCCGCCTCGGCGACCCCCTGCTCCCCGAGACTCAGCTCGGTCCGCTCGCCAACCGCCCCCACTACGAACGGGTCAGGGCGGCCATCGAGACCGGCGTCAGCGCCGGCGCCCGGCCGGTGGCCGGCATGGACTCCGCCGCGCAGAGCCCGTCCTCGACCGCCGGGTTCTTCGTACCGCCCACGGTCTTCGCCGACGTGCACAACTCCTCGCGTCTCGCGCGTGAGGAGGTCTTCGGCCCCGTCCTGAGCGTGATCCCCTTCGCCGACGACGAGGAGGCCGTGGCCATCGCCAACGACAGCGACTACGGGCTGGCAGCCGGAATCTGGACCAACGACCTGACCCGGGCGCACACCGTCGCCAAGCGCCTCGTGGCCGGGACGGTCTGGGTGAACACCTACCGGGCCAGCGCGGCGCAGGCCCCGTTCGGCGGGACACGCAAGTCCGGCTACGGCCGGGAACGCGGCGAGGAAGCGCTCCAGGAGTACCTCACCACGAAGAACGTGCTGATCGACCTGTCCGGGACGACTCCGGACCCCTTCTCCATCCGTACCTGAGGCCGCCCCCCACCGGTCGCGGCACGAGAACCGAGGAGACTCTCTACGCCTATGACGAACCGACCGACTGCCCCGAGAAGGTCCACGGGCACCGAAGACGACCCGCCTCCCCAGGCTCGCGGGGGAATACGGGGCGCCTTCTACGGCTACTTCGTGGACTTCTACGACATCTACCTGCCGACGATGGCGCTCGCCCCGGCCATGGTCTACTTCGAACCCGAGCACCTCGACACGGTGACGAGTTCGACGATCTACTACATCACGCTCGCGATCACCCTGCTGGGGCGGCCGCTCGGCGCCTCGATCTTCGGGCACATGGCCGATAGCGTCGGCCGCAAGCCGGCGACCATGGTCGCGGTGGGCGGTTCCACGGTCATCACGTTCCTCATGATGCTCATGCCCGGATACGCGCTCCTGGGCTGGTTCGCGATCATCGGGCTGATCCTGCTGCGGTTCGTGAACGGCATCTTCCTCGGGGGCATCTACACGGCCGCGGTGCCGCTGGCCATGGAGTCCGCACCGCCCGAGAAACGCGCCCGGGTGTCCACCCGCATCATGCTGGGATACCCGCTGGCCTTCATCGTGGTCAGCCTGGTGACCACCCTGATGCTGCAGATCACGCCCGTGGAGGACGGCAGCTACCTGGAGTGGGGCTGGCGGGCTCCGTTCGTGCTCAGCGTCGTCTTCCAGGTGGCGTTCCTGCTGTACTACCGCGGCGTCGAGGAGCCCCCGACGGGCAAGCGCGCCAAGGACCGACCGTCCCCGTTGAAGGAGCTGGTCGCCAGAGGGCCGAACCGGCGCGGCCTGATGCAGGTGTTCGTGCTGATGAGCGGCATGTGGCTGTCGCTGCAGACCGCCGTGTCGATGATGCCGGGCTTTCTGACCGGCGTACTGAAGGTTCCGGACATGGCTGTCACCGTCGCCACGATCGTGTTCTTCACGGTCCTGATGGGTGCCTACTTGGGCATCGGCCGGGTGGCGGACGCCTGGGGCCGCCGACCGGTGCTGATCCTGTTCGGGGTGTTGACCGCCACGGTGGTTCCGGCCCTGTACTGGCTGCTGACCGCCACGGCCGAGCCGGGCGAGGGGGTCGTCGCCACTCTGGTGCTGGCGGGAACCGTCGTGGTGGTGGCCAACACGCCCTGGGGCATCCTCAGCGCCTACATCCCAGAGCGGTTCCCCGTCGAGGTCCGCGCTTCCGGGTTCGGGGTCGGCTACACGTTCGCGGTGATCATTCCGTCGCTGTACAGCTTCTTCCTGGTCTGGCTGAGCCACCTGATGCCCTACGAGTACGCCCAGATCCCGCTGGTGGTCCTCGGCGGGTTGCTCGCAGTGGCCGGCGCGCTCATGGGGCCGGAGACCAAGGGGGCGGATCTCGCTGCGAAACAGACGCAAAGGAGTCAGCGATGACGAGTTGCGGTGAATCCGTGCAGGTGGCGCTGTGCGGCCTGGGGAACATGGGGTCGGCGATCGCCGGGCGGTTGACCGACGCCGGCCTGCCCGCCCTCGTCTTCGACCTCGACGCGGAACGGACCCGCCGGGCCGCGGAGGCGTCCGGGGCCGCGGCGGCCGCGAGTGTCGCCGAGCTGGCGACCGCCGACGTCGTGCTGCTCTCGCTACCGACCCCGAAGGCGTCCTTGGAGGTCGTCGCGGAGCTGGCGCCGCTGATGCGCGCGGACGGCGTCATCGCCGAGACCTCCACGGTCAACCCGCCCGACATGGCCGCAGCCGGCGAGGTGTGCGCGCCCCACGGTGTCGGGATCATCGATGCCGCGATCCTCTCCGGGGTCTCCCAGATGCGTTGCGGGGCCGCGGCCCTCCTGGTCGGCGGAGAGGACCGCCACGTCCGGAAGGCCGAGCCCGTGCTCGACGCCATCAGCGGGTCGATCCGGCGGTTCGGACCGTTGGGCAGCGGCATGTCCGCCAAGGTCCTCAACAACGCGGTCGCGCACGCGGTCATGGTGGTCCTCTCCGAGGCCGGTGCGCTGGCCGCCGCGACGGGAGTCTCCGGCACGGCGCTGGCCGAGCTGCTCGGCGGTGCCGACGCCGGCCTTACGCGGCCGCTGACGCACCGGTTCGTGGAGCGGATCCTGCGCGCCGAGTACGAGGGCGGCATGCCGACCGAGGCGGCCCGAAAGGACTCCGCCCTGGTCCTGGACCTCGCCCAGCAGACGAACGTCCCGCTGTTCGCGCTGCAGAGCACGCACACCGTATACGAGCTGGGATTGGCACAGGGCCTGGGCCGCTACGACTACTCCGCGATCGCGACACTCTGGGAGCAGTGGACCGGGCGCCCTATGAGCGAGACAGGCGACGGAAGCGGCGGCGAATGACGGCGGCGGGGGCGCGGACGATCCGGTCGGGTCGGCCGCGCCCCTTCCTCGGGAAGGGGAGACGATGACGGTCGAGTCCGACGGCGCCGGCGGAGGTGACGTTCGCGTCTACGCGATCCGCTTCGCGCACCGCGAGGCGTCCGTGCGGGGCGAGCACTTCTACGGGCACGATCCCTGCTCCGAGTCGCCGTTCCCGATCGACTACTACGTGTGGCTCGTCGTCTCCGGCGATCGGACGGTCCTCGTCGACGCGGGCTTCACGGCGGAGACCGCGCGAGCTCGGGGCGAGCGCCACTACCTCCGGTCGCCCATGGAGACGATCGCGGCCCTGGGATCGGACGCCGACCGCGTCTCCCACGTCGTCCTCAGCCACCTGCACTACGACCACGTGGGTCACGTCGCGGACTTCCCCGCCGCGAGCGTCGTTCTGCAGGAGGCCGAGCTCGCCTTCTGGACGTCGCGGCACGCGGGCAGGGGCGAGCACGCCCGCCTGGCCGACCCGGCGGCGATCGCGTCCCTGGTGCGGGAGAACTTCACCGGACGCGTACGGCTGGTGAACGGAGATCACGAGGTGGTCCCGGGTGTCACCGTGCACCGGGTCGGCGGGCACACCCCCGGACTGCAGGTGACCCGGGTCGAGACCGCGCAGGGCGTCGTGGTTCTTGCCGCAGACGGGACACACTTCTTCGAGAACATCGAGCAGGACCGGCCCTACGGCGTGGTCAACCACCTGCCGTCGATGTACGAGGCGTTCGACACCATCCGATCGCTGGCGGGGCCGGACGGAGTGGTGGTTCCAGGACACGATCCCCGGGTGCGGGAGCGGTTCCCGGCGGTGCCCGGATTGGCGGGGCTGGCCGTGCGCATCGCCTAGGCGCCGGCCGGCCGGCTCGTCGCGCTGGAGCGGCGGACCGGCCGCACCGAACTTGTATGCAGACGTACACATCTTGGAAGGGCACACGTGAACACGAGCGGCGAAGCGAGGGCGACCGATCCCATGACGGGTACCGAACCAGGACCGGCGACGCCCGGTGCCGAGCACTACGACGTCGTGGTCGTCGGCGGCGGCAACGCCGGCTTCTGCGCCGCGCACTCGGCACGGGACCGCGGAGCGCGGGTGCTGGTTTTGGAGAAGGGGAGTGCCGACCAGGCCGGCGGCAACTCCTTCTACACGGCCGGGGCGTTCCGGGTCTCGCACCCCGGCGGGGCGGGCCTGTCCGGCGTCCTCGACGACGCCTCGCTGGCCAGACTGGGCGAAACGGACCTCGCCGCCTACACGACCGACGACTTCACCGCGGACATGGAGCGCGTCACGGGCGGCCGCTGCGATCCCGGGATGGTGCGCAACCTGGTGGACCACAGCTGGGACATCGTCACCTGGCTGCACGCCAAGGGGATGCGCTGGCGGCTGATGTACGAGCGGCAAGCCTACGTCTCGAACGGCCGGTGGGTGTTCCACGGCGGGCTCGCCCTGGGAACCGTCGACGGCGGGAAGGGGCTCATCGCCCGGCACACCGAGATCGCCCGAGACAGCGGGGTCGGGATCCGCTACGGGGCCACGGTGCGCGAGCTGCTGCGCGACGACTCGGGGGCCGTCTGCGGGGTGAGCTACACCGACCCCGACGGCCGCTCGCACACCGTCGAGGCCGCGTCCACGGTCCTGACCGCCGGCGGGTTCGAGGCCAGTCCGCAGCTTCGGCAGCGGTACCTGGGTGCGGGGTGGGAGCAGGCCCTGGTCCGAGGCAACCCGTTGAACACCGGCGAGGTGCTGCAGCGCGCCATCGCGCTCGGCGCGGCACCGTACGGCGACTGGGCCTCCTGCCACAGCGTCGCCTGGGACGCCGGAGCGCCGCCGCAGGGCGGGGACCGCGAGCTGACCAATCAGCGCACGCGGCAGAGCTACCCCATCGGTATCGTGGTCGACCGGGACGGTCTGCGCTTCGTCGACGAGGGGGCCGACTACCGGAACTACACCTACGCCAAGTACGGGCGGGAGATCCTCGCGCGCCCGCGCGGCGTGGCCTTCCAGCTCTTCGACGCCAAGACCCGGCCACTCCTCCGTACCGAGGAGTACGACTCGCGACCGATCACCGGGGGCTCGGCCGACACCCTCCGCGACCTCGCGGCCCAGCTCGGGATCGACCCGGACGGGCTGACGGCCACTGTGACCGAGTTCAACAAGAGCATCGTGGACGTGCCGTTCGACCCCGCGGTCAAGGACGGCCGCGCTGCCCGGGTCGAGCAGCCCAAGTCGAACTGGGCGCAGTCCTTGGACACCCCGCCGTACTACGGGTACGCGGTGAGCTGCGGAATCACGTTCACGTTCGGTGGCCTAGCGGTCGACTCCAGCGGACGGGTGCTCACCGAGGGGGGCGGCCCCATCGAAGGCCTCTACGCCGCGGGTGAGATCGTCGGCGGGCTGTTCTCGGGCAACTACCCGGGAGGCTCGGGACTCACAGCGGGGTCGGTCTACGGTCGGCTCGCCGGGGACGCCGCGGCCACCGATCGGCGTTCCACCTGACCCGGGAGCCGGTGGCCGCGCTGCGGACCGGTGCGGCCACCGGGTGCGCCGCGGAAGCCCGCCGCCGCGGTTCAGCGGCGCCCTACGCATGCTGAGGGGGTTCTGCGGCCACGCCCCGCGCATGCCGGAGGCTAGCGCAGCTCTGCCGCGTACATCTCCAGTCGGATGTCGCGCGCCGCCACCATGTGGTGTTCCGCGCGCTCCGCCGCCTCGTCGGGGCGCTGGTTCTCGATGGCCGCCAGAATCGCCTCATGTTCGGCCAATGCGTTCTCCCAGCGTCCCCGACGGGTCAGGGTGGTCGCGGGATAGCGCACCAGGTGGTCGTTGAGCCGGGTGAGGAGGTCGATCAGCGTGCGGTTGTGGCTCGCCTGCCACATCGTCTCGTGGAAGGCCCGGTTGGCCGTCGCCGCGGCGTAGGCGTCCGTCGCCTCGACCTCGGCCATCGCGTCGGCCGCCCGGCGCAGCCGGATGAGGTCGATCTCGGTGCGCCGCTTGGCCGCAGCGCTGGCGACCGCGCCCTCCAGGACGATGCGCGCCTCGTAGATCTCCAGGATCTCCTCAGGGCTCCGGCCGCGCACCCGCATGCCCCGATCGGCGCGTTCGACGAGGCCGTCCTGCTCCAGCCGCCGCAGGGCCTCGCGGATGGGGGTCCGGCTGACCCCGTAGTGCTCCGCGAGCGTCAGTTCGGGGAGCTGGGAGTCGCTTTCCCATTCCCCGGAGATGATCGCGTTGCGGAGCCGCTCATAGACTCCATCGGCCATTTGTCCTCCTCCATATCCCCTGTCGAACAAAAGTATACGAGTGTATGCGGTACGGCTCCCCGTCGCCCGGTGGTCCCGGAGCCCCGGAGAAACGGGCGATTTCCTTGTGCAGGTCGCCGCACCTCATCGCTGCGGCGACGACGTCGTCAATCGGGTACCTGGCGCACGTTCCGCGAAGGGCGGGCAGGGTGTCGGCGACGCGCGAATACTGGCCAGGTGACGTCGCGTTGAAATCTGGCCACCCCGATTGATCATCGGAGGGGTGGTCACTGTGGAGGACTGGGCCGAGATCCGCCGTCTGTGCAGGTCAGAGGGAATGCCGATCCAGGCTATCGCCCGGCACCCCGGGCATCGCCCGCAACACCGTCAAACGCGCGCTGGCCAGCGAGGACCCGCCCAAGTACGAGCGGGCGCCCCAAGGATCGATCGTCGACGAGGCCGAACCCCGCATCCGCGAGCTACTGGCGCAGTGGCCGGCCATGCCGGCCACCGTCATCGCCGAGCGGATCGGCTGGCAGCGCTCGCTCACCGTACTCAAAGACCGCGTCCGCCAACTCCGCCCGCTCTACCAACCCGTGGACCCGGCCTCGCGCACGACCTACCGGCCGGGCGAACTGGCCCAGTGCGACCTGTGGTTCCCGCCCGCGCCTTCGACCGCTCGGGTGCGCTCCTCCGGGTAGGTGCCGTGCCGCGCTGGTTCCTCGCGCCCTTGGGCGCCGTTGCCGGGTTCATGGACGCCGTCGGCGGTGGCGGCTGGGGCCGGTGGGCTCTTCCATCCTGCTGGCGTCGCGGCGTATGGGGCCCCGCACGGTGGTCGGCACCATGGCCGCCGGAGAATTCCTGGTCACCCTCGGTGCGAGCGCCGGGTTCCTGCTGGGGCTGGACGCCGCGCAGGTCCCATGGCGTGTCGCCGGCGCGCTACTCGTCGGTGGGGGTGCTCGCCGCGCCGCTGGCCGCCTACGTGGTGCGCCTGCTGCCCGCCCGGGTCATGGGCACGCTTGTCGGCGGGCTCATCGTGGTCACCGACGCACGCACCTTCCTCCTCGCCTTCGGCCTCGATGCTGGGGTCGGCCCCGTGCTGTACACGGTTCTGGCCGGGCTCGTCAGAAGATCCGGTGCCACGGGACTTTCACTCCCTCAGGGGCTGCCCTATCCTGACCGGTTTTCATCGAGCTGGGGAAAGTGGGGTATCCGCGTCAGATCTGCCCCGGTCGTGACCCCAATTTTCCCCAGCTCGATGAGCTACGCCGCGGCGGGGAGAACCGTGACCGATGCGGCACAAGCACTAGCAATGTGACCCACATTACTTTTTCGTGAGAACCGATCGCGGATCCGCCGCGTCTTGCCAAGTGTGAGAAGAACTCGGGGAGCGATCGAGGCGGCCGACGAGGCCGGCCTCGTCCGCTTGGTTGCCAAGGGGGACCGGGCGGCTTTCGAGGAGCTGTACCGCCGGACCTCGCCATGGCTGGCGCTGCGTTTGCGGCGCCGATGCAGCGATGAGCAGATCGTGGCCGAGGTGCTGCAGGAGTCCTACCTCGCCGTATGGCGGGCGGCGGGAAGTTTTGCCGGGACAGCGGTGGACGGCAGCGCCGCGGGGTGGCTGTGGACCATCGCCGCGCGCCGGCTCGTGGACGCGTTCCGGCGCCGTGCGCGGTATGTGCATCCGCCTCCGGAAGCCGCCGAACCGGTGGCCGCCCCAGCCGCGGAGGACGAAGCGCTGGCCGGAGCGGTCAGCGGCGAATTGGGAAGCGCGTTGAACACGCTGGCACCCGAACTGCGGCAGGTACTGCAGGCCATGGTGCTCGACGGGCTGTCGGTGCGGGAGACCTCCGTGCTGCTGGGACTGCCGGAGGGAACCGTGAAGACTCGGGCGCGCCGGGCGCGGATCATCATGCGGGAGGCACTGTCATGAACGACCAGCACAAGGCGCATGCTTCCATCGAGCTGATCCGCCGCTACGCGCGCGCTGACGCGATCGCCGGCGAGGTGCTGTGGTCGCTGGAATCGCACCTGGAATCCTGCCCGTCCTGTCGCGCCCGCCTCGCCGAGGAAGTGCCCGGCCAGGCGCCCCGGACGGCGGCGCTCGTCGATCGAACCTGGGACGCACTGGCACCGTCCCTGACCACCGGCCCGCCCGTACCCCGCCGGGTGCGGCCGGCACGGTTGGCGGGCTGGACCTCGCCGGTGATGCTTCCGTGGGTCGTCGGTGCGGCACTGGTGGCAGTGCTGGCTGTGGCCGTCGATTCGTTCTTCGCCGTCCCCGGAGGCCGTCCGCTGGTGCTGCTGCTGGCCCCGGTCATTCCGGTGCTCGGCATCGCCGCGGTATGGACGAGAAGTCTCGATCCGGCGTATGAGCTGGTGGCCGCGACCCCGCGAGCAGGGCTTTATCTGCTGCTGCGGCGCACGGTGGCCGTGCTGGCGGTGGTGATGCCGGTGCTGGTCGTCGCGGGCCTCACCACAGGCACGTCATCGGTGGTCTGGTTACTGCCGTGTCTGGCCTGCACGGCCGTAACCCTCGCGCTGGGCAGCGTCATCAGGTTGGAGCGCGCTGCCGCTGTGGTCGTGACGCTGTGGTCGCTGGGTGTGCTCGCCCCCGGCCTGCTGACGTCGCAACCGCCGGTAGCGGTCGCCCCGGTGGCCGTTCCGGTGTGGGGCGCGGTCCTCGCGGTCGCAGCCGCGGTGCTGATACTGCGCGCCAGGTCGTTCGTCCGGATGTGAGAGCAGTCGGAACTCAAGCCGGCATTCAAGCCGGAAACCCGGCAGGTGGAGAAGACAGGAGAGATGTGATGGCACGCGTGGTGGGGGCGGCCGAGACCGCCCCGACGATCCATGCCTGGGAGATCCGCGCCGAAGGGCTGCGGGTCGCCGCCGGGCGGCGGATGGCCGTGGACGGGATCGATCTGGCGTTCGGCACGGGAGTGCACGGCCTGCTGGGTCCCAACGGGGCAGGCAAGACCACTTTGATTCGGGCGCTGGCCACGGTACTGCGCCCGTCGGGCGGTGCACTGGAGCTGCTCGGCGAGTCCGTCAGAGGGCGCGCCGATATGCGCCGCGTACGGCGCCAGATCGGGTACCTGCCGCAAGACTTCGGCTTCTACCGCAGGTTCACCGTCCGCGAGTTCGTCGAGTACATGGCATGGCTCAAGGAGGTGCCCAAGAGCGGTATAGCCGATGCGGTGCAGCATGCCATCGAAAAAGTCGGTCTGGCGGACCGGGCCGATGACCGGATGAAAACGCTCTCCGGCGGCATGGCGCGCCGGGCCGGAATCGCCCAGGCCATCGTGAACGGCCCGCGGATCCTGCTGCTCGATGAGCCGACCGCGGGCCTGGACCCGTCGCAGCGCATGCAGTTCAGGCAGTTGCTGCGCGGGCTGAGCGAGGACACCTGCACGGTGGTGTCGACGCACCTGGTGGAGGACGTCGCCACCGTGTGCACCGATGTGGCACTCGTCGATGAGGGGCGCCTGGCGTTCCAAGGGCGAGCGGCCGATCTCGCCGCTGCGGGCAGCGGTACCGATTCCGGTGACAGCCCGAGCGAGCGGGGATATTCGGCCCTGCTGGCCCGCCACCACGCCACCGGGAAGGGGGCACGATGAGCACGAGGATTCTGCGCACCGAGCTGCGCCGCTCAACCGCACCGTGGATCTGCTTGGCCTTGGCCGTGCTCACACTGGCCCTGCTGTACCTGCTTCCCGGCCCCTGGGCCAAGGGGACCGGCGCGTGGGACCTGCAGTGGGGGGGACTCGCGCAATGGCAGCGGTTCATGCTCACGTTCACCTGGCCGGTGGTGGTCGGCCTCGGTGCCTGGCAGGGCACTCGGCAGCACCGTTCGCGGATGAACGAGGTACTTTCCAGCACGCCGCGACCCTCGTGGCAGCACTCGGCGATGCCCGTGGCAGCGGTGGCGATCGGCGTGACCCTCGCCTACGTGGTGGTCTTCGCGGTAGGGGCGGCGCAGGTGGCCCCGGCCACCAGCTATTTCTCGCTCTCCTGGCCGGCCGTGTTCGTCGTCGGTGTTCTCGCGCTGGTCGCGGGGAGCCTGCTGGGGATGGGGCTCGGCCACCTCTTGCCGTATACGGTGACGCCGCCACTCGTGGCGGTCGGCGGTTACGCGCTGGTCATGCTGCTGCTGAACGTCGGGATCTCCGTAGGGCCCGATTCCGACCCGTGGCGCATGAAAGCGGCGCTGCTTTCACCGGGACTCGACGGTGCCGAGAGCGCCTACCGGCTGGTGGCCCACCAGGTGAGCCTTGCCCAGGCGCTGTGGTTCCTCGGTATCGCCGCGACCGGGTTCCTCCTGCTGGCAGCGCGGGGTTCTTGGACGAGGATCGCCGCAGCGGTGCCCGGTCTCCTCGGCGGTGTGCTGGCCATGGTCCTGCTACCGGGCCAGGCGAGCGCGGCCTACCCCCATGACACCCAAGCGGCGGCGCTGGTGTGCGACGAGGACGGGCCGCGGGTGTGCGTAACCCGGCTGCACGAGCACCTGCTGGACGATTTCGCCGGCACCGCCAGGCAGGCGCTCGCCGAGCTCGCAGTCCTGCCGGAAGCGCCGACCTCGGTGGAGGAAGTACCCGCTTTCGGTAATGAGGAGCGGGCTTCACTGTCACGGACCGCGGACACGGTCTCGGTGAGCTCCGACATACTTGTGCAGTTCGAGCAGAGCGGAGAAGGGGAGTCCGATGGTGCGGACGGGCTTCTTATGGCGCTCCTCGCCGGCGCCGGAACCCCGGCCTGCGGCGTTGAGGAGGCGGAGATCTCCGCGCGCATCGTCACGGCCAACTGGCTGCTGGGTGCGGAACTGCAGCCGATACCGGACCTGTACCCGTGGATCTCCGAGGATAGCTCCGCCTATCAGGAAACGGTGCGCCCGGCCTGGGAAACGCTGCGATCCCTACCGCGCGAGGAGCAGATACGCCGGGTCGCCGCCGTGCGCGAGGCCGGACTCACCTGCGAGGGCGACCAGCTCGATCTCCTCACCCAAGGGGGGAACCCTCAATGAGATGGTTGACCCTCTATACGCGGTCCCGGCAGCTACCGATCGCACTGCTCGGGTTCCTGACCGGGGCCGTCCTTCTGTGGGGACTCACCCTCTGGTGGGGAGCCGACCATACCGGTAGCCGACTGATGAGCGTGACGATGGTACTGGGGGTGGCCGCGGCTTCGGCCGGGCTGTGCGGGTCCGATGCCGCACGTGAGCGTACGGCTTCGTTCACCTGGCCGCCCCGGCGTGCCGCGCACCTGGTCGCCCTCGCCGCGATGGCAGCGGCCGGCCCCCTTGTGGTGGATGTATTGGCCGATTCCCATCTGCAGACCGAGGTGATCGTCAGAGACGCCGTTGGTCTGGTCGGTCTGGCCGGGGTCGGCGCGGTTCTGGCCGGCGGTTCGTTCGGCTGGTGCTTTCCCTTCGGGGCAACCGTACTGGCGAACGTGCCGATCGAGGCGGACTCGGATGCGCTGCGGGTACTGACCTGGCTGGTGCAGCCCGCGGACAGCGCCGCGGCGATGACCACCGCACTCGTGTTCGCCGCCGTGGGGGTGATCGGTTACGCGGCATGGGGGCCTCGACCTGCATGAGCGTCGCACTCACCCCTTGACGGCCCCGGCCGTCATCCCGCCGACGCACCACCCGGTCCATCGCCTCGTCGGGGATGCGGGGCAGCAGGAGGTCGGACTCGCCCTTGGGCTCGATCATCACCGGCCCGCGGCCCCTGCCGATGTCGTCCAGGGCCATGTTCAGCAGCAGGGTGGTCTTGCCGGTGCCGGTGCCGCCGATGATGCGGGTGTGCTGGCGCGCATCGGCGGCGTCGCCGCGGAGTTCGCTCCCGGAAAGACCGCGGCGACCTCGGACGAACTGGTCAGAGCTCAAGGGGACCAGGACACCGGCCATAGCCGCGAGGTGGCGCGGCTCAAGGACACGATCGCCGAGTGCGACCGCAAGCTGGGGAAGCCGGCGCCGCCCCCGCTTTAGTGACCGAGTGGAGGAAGGAGACCCAGGACCAGCGCTCGGCCGCCCAGGTCAAGCTCGACCGCAGCGACCGACCCGACCGCCGGATGAGCGAGGACGACATCATGAGCATCGTTGACGCGCTCGGCAACATCGCCGACGTGCTCCATGACGCAGATCCCGAGGACAAGACCGAGGTCTATAAGAGCTCATCTCAAAAGCCATCAGCGTGCTTGGTCAGGTGCTTGTAGCAGATGAGGATGCAGGCGATGCCGAGCATGGCCAGGACGTTGGAGGCCTTGCGCTCCCAGCGCACGTTCAGTCTGCGGTAGGAGCCCAGCCAGGCGATGGAGCGCTCGACCTTGTACCGATGCCTGCCCAGCCGCTGGGACGACTCGACACCGGGGCGGGCGATGCGCACTCCGATCCGGCGCTCACGCAGCCGGCGGCGGTCGCGGGAGTGGTAGGCCTTGTCGCCGTGCAGCTTGGCGGGACGCCTCCTGCGGGGTCCTCGGCGTGAGCGCACCGCCGGAATGCTCCGTACCAGGGGTTCGAGTGCTTCGCCGTCGTTGACGTTGGCCGCAGAGATCGCGCAGGTAAGCGGCAGTCCTTGGTTGTCGCACAGCAGGTGGAGCTTGGAGCCGGGTTTGCCGCGGTCAGTGGGGTTTGGCCCCGTGTTCTCCCCCTCTCTTGGCGCGGATCGACTGGGAGTCGACGGTGGCGCGAGACCAGTCCAGCAGGGCCCTTCTGCCCAGTTCGTCCAAGACGGCGCGGTGGATCGTGGGCCACAGGCCCGTCTCGGTCCAGGTTTGGAACCACCGGTGGGCGGTGGCGCGGGTGACGCCGAACAGGCCGTCGGCCTTCTCCCAGGAGCAGCCCGAGACCTGGACGAACAGCACGGTGGTCAGCACCGCTCTTTGATCGACTCGGGGTCGGCCGGTCTTCGGGGCCGGCGGCAGCAGGGGTTGGACGATCTCCCAGAGCCCGTCGGGCAGCACATCGCTCACAGAACGTGATCATGCCAGGGTCATCGCCACCTCGCAGGCTTTTGAGATGAGCTCTTATCGGAAATGAGAACGCTCCCATCAGAACGTTTCGACCGCCTTTTTTGCCGGGGCCATCCCGAGTGGGATGGCCCCGCGTCAGCCCGGAGACGAATGTTGGGTGGCGGGATCGTGTGGGAGCGCGCTACACAGGTCCCTTTTCTCTCATGCAGAGCAGTCGGTGTCGTCTTGAGTGACTGATCAACGGCGCGTGGACTCGCGGTGCTCCCACGATTCGGGGGCGCGCCAATCCAGCCACGACTGGTCCCACCACGTGGTCCCTGCATCGAGCATCGCGGCCACTCGTCCGGCCTCGACGCGAACGGCCCGTACTGCCGAAGCGCTCAACTCTTCTCTCGCCGCCCGCGCCTCGAATTCCTCGGTATCCTTCCAGCGATAGCCGGTGAGATCGTCGGCCGGCACCTTGAGATCCAGATCGTGGTCGAGTGTCTCGAACCCACCGGGAACGCGCCGAAAGGGTTCCTGGAAATTGACGTACCAACCGCGGAACCCGTCCTGGCCGCTGGTCACTGCCCACACGGCGTACCAGTCGCCTGGGCGGTGCAATTGCACTACGCCTGCCGACCTCCACCAGGGACCGAATGAGCGCCAGGGGTGTGGCCCAAGCCTGAACGTGCCCTGCCCGAACGTCATGGGAGTTCCCGCGGCGAGATAGACGGCGAACAGGTCCGCTCGATCCGCGATCACCCGGACCGGATAGCTCAGCCACGGACGACTGAGCCTTTGCCAACCTGTTCACCGGGTGGCGATCATGAGGGTCTGAACTGCGGCGACGAGGTCGGAAGCCCGGCTGGGGCAAGAACGGACCTTCCGTAGGACACGCCGGTTCTTCAGTTCGGCGTTGACCCGCTCGCCGGGCCCTCGTTGCCGGGCGTGGGCGGTGTTGACCTCTTTCTGCGCCCGCGACAGCCGCCGGTAGCGGCCGGTGTCGGGGTCGATGCGGCGGCGACGCTGCGGGACCCGGATCGCCGGGCCGCCGCCCTGGTAGGCGGTGTCGGCGATCGCGCGCACCCCGGCCGTGGTGAAGGCGTCGATGATGCCGTGCTCGCGGGCGGCGCCCATATCGTGGCGGGCCCCGGGCAGCGCCGGTGAGATCCACACCGGACGACCGGCAGGATCGGCCACGACCTGCACGTTCACTCCGTGGCATTTGTGCTTGCCGCTGTAGAACGCGCGGTCGTCCCCGCGGGACATGGCGACGCGGTCGATGCGCAGCAGCGTCCCGTCGAGGATCACGAAGGCCTTGCCCGCAGCGATCTCGACCGCCTGAGCGAGGGTCGGCGCCATCGTGGCGAGCAGCCCGATCGCCTCGCGCAGGTAGCGGTAGACGGTGGAGGTGCCGATCATGAATCCGCAGGCCAGATCGGCGTAGGTCTCGCCTTTGCGCAGGTAGGCGATGGCGAGAAGGGCCTGGCGGCCGGCCGAGAGCCGGCGCCACCGGGTTCCGACCTGTTTGCGGTGGGCCCGCAGCGCGTCGGCGAGCACGCCGAGCGCGCGGCTGGACACATTCATCCCGGAGGGGTAGGACAGCACGTGAAGCTCCTGGTTGGACGGTTTGATCTAGGCAATCGCCCGTCTACCAGGAGCTTCACTCGTTCGTGGCCACGCCGCGCCGTACACCCTCCGAGCAGCCCGAACACCAGGTTGGCAAAAGCTCACTGTCCACCATCTCCCAATGGGTGACGACCTGGCCTTCGCGATAACGCGCTCCCATCTCCGCCCTCCCAGGTGAAAACCTTTCCACGGCGCCTCTCTCACGGCCACAGTCGGCATTGCGACCACGTGCCTGCCTCGCCGGCGCGCCTGTAGAGCACCCTGGTGTGGCGGCGTTCGCTGTCTGCCTGCCAGAACTCGACCTTGTCCGCCTTGACGACGTAGGACGTCCATTCGGGCGGAACGAGGTCGGGCTCCTCGGCGAGCCTGCGGCGGACCGATTCCAGTTCCCGGTCGATCTGCCGCGGTTCCTCGAGGACCTGACTCTGGCGGAGCAAGAGGGCCATCTCGCGCGATCCGGAGGAACGCGCCCGGAAGTCCGCGGAACCGTCCTTTGAGCTCTCTTCGTGGGCGACACCAGACACCCGCACCTGGCGTCCGATCTCGCGCCAGTGGAAGGTGAGTGCAACATGCGCGTTCTGGGCCAGTTCCCGGCCTTTGCTGCTGGCTTTGCTGACGGCGAACCGCCATCCGACCGCGTCGACGGATTTCAGAATCAGGACTCGTGCCTCGGGCCGACCTTCGGGGGTAACAGTCGAGAGGGTCATCGCGTGCGGTTCGGCGACCTTCGCGTCTACCGCGTGCATGAACCAAGTGGCGAACAGGTCGCCTGGGTGATCGGGCGTCGTCTCGGGATCGAATTCGGGAAACGGCCCTTTAAGGACATCCAGGCCCCGGATAAGACTGCGCATGTCCTCGTGTGTGTGTGCGGACAAGTCGGTGCTGCGTACTTCAGAAGTGTGTCCTGGCATTTTTCCCTCATGTCTCGGTGGTGTGGCGCGGACCCGGAAAGGAGGAAGCCCGCACAGAGTATCGTAGACCAAGTTCCGGGGAGCGTGTCATGTATATCCCGAAGACTGCTTCTTCGGGACCGGCCGGGGGTTGGTCCAGGTAGGTGTTGTGGTGGGAGAGTGGGACCGGTGACCCGCCGTCCGTTCCCGTGAACCGCTTCCGGATGAATTCGAACGCTGTGTCGTTGTCGGCATCGGCAAGATCTTCAACGCCCGAGACGATGTTGAGGAACGCATCATTGATGCGGGCGCCTTTCCGGTCCTGTCGAGTCAAGGAGCCCTTTTCATCGTGCTTCGTGTAGTTGAAGGACCAGCACAGCGCGGGCGATGTCGGTGGCGCGGTGCGGACAGCACCGCAGGCGGCGCAGGATCCGCCAGTTCTTGAGCTGGGCCATGGCCCGCTCGCCCGGGCTGCGAAGGCGGGCGTGGGTGCGGTTGGCCTCCTTCTTCCACTCCGGCTTGTCACGTCCTTCGAACGGAGTGAGCACCGCCGGCGAACAGCCCGCATACCCCTGGTCCCCCAGCCCGAACAGGCCGGCGGCGGCGATGCGGTCGCCGATGCGCCACACGCGGGCGGCGCGGGTGTCGTGCACGGCGCCCGGCAGCGCGCCGGAGACCCACACCGGATCGCCGGTGGGATCGGCGACGACCCGGGTGTTTATCCCGTGGTGGCGGTGCTTGCCGGAGTAGAAGGGCCGATCGGCGGCCAGGCGGTCGCAGGCGATGAGCGTTCCGTCGAGGATCACGTGATCCCAGCCCTGTTTGCGGATGCGGCGCAGTCCGTGCTCCAGGCCCGGGGCCTGGTCGGCGAGCAGACGGGTGGTCTCGCGGACGTAGCGCAAGGCGGTGGTGGTCCCGACGCCGAATCCGGCCCCGATCTCGGCGAAGGTCTCGCCTTTGCGCAGGTGGACCAGCACGAGCAGGGCCTGCTGGGCCGCATCCGAGCGGCGCCACCGAGAACGGGCCTCCCGGCGGTGGTTGCGGATGGTGCGGGCGGCGAGGTTCAGCGTCCGGCGTGACAACGGCAGGCAGGCGCGGTAGAACAGCATCGGAGTCCCTGGTGACGGTTTTCTTGGTCGTTAACTCACTTACCAGGGACTTCTTTGTGTCAGGGGCGGTTTCGCCGGGCCGGTACGGGGCTGTGACCTGGACACTCAGGATGAAATCAGCTCATTGCCTACGTACACGGTTTCGTCCACGAGCAGGGACGCTAGCAGATACCCGGGTCACCGTTTGTCGGGACGACGGCGGGTCGGTCGGGGGTCGGTTCGGCCCCGAACAGGAGGCAGCCGGAGGCGAGGGACCGAGCCGAGTCGGCTCATCGGCGTCCTGTGCCGGCTGTCTGTGGTCGGAAACCGTCGAGCCGGACGGTAGCCCCCGCCATGCCGCGAATCGATGAACTCCTGTGCTTCCCTGTGAAGGGATGCGGGCCGGTCGTGCTTGCCGAGTCCGGAATCGGCCCGGCGGGTCTTCACCATGACCGCAGTTTTATGGTCGTCGACGCCGACGGCGTCTTCCGCAGCCAGCGCGACACACCGCAGTTGGCGGTGATCCGTCCCGAGATCACCGCCGCAGGGCGGAGACTACGGCTGTGGACACCCGGAGGCGGTTCTGCGGAGATCGTCGTTCGCACCGTTGGTGAGCGGTGCCGTGTCGAATTGCTTGGCACCGCCTATACCGGGCTCGACCAGGGTGACGAGGTGGCACGGTGGCTCAGCGCGGTCGTCGGTGCCCCAAGTCGGCTGGTGCGTGTGCCGCCCGACCATGCCCGTCGCACCGACGGCCACACTCAAGGGACCACCGGTTACGCCGACAGCTCGGCGGTGTTGGTTGCTTCCCGCGCTTCGCTGATCGACCTCGCTCGGCGTATGGCTGAGAGAGGCCGCACACCGGTGCCCATAAGCCGGTTCCGGCCCAACATCGTCCTCGCTGACGATAGGGAGCCCTATGCCGAGGACCGTATGCGCGCACTGGCGGTTGGCGAAGCCGAACTCGGCTACGCCAAACCGGCGATCCGCTGCGCGGTGACCACCGTAGACCAGGCAACAGGAGTCAAAACAGGACCCGAGCCGCTGGCCACCCTCGCCGGCTACCGCCGCGCCGAGCGCGGAGGCGTGGCCTTCGGCGCGAAGTTCGCGGTGACTGTGCCCGGCAAAGTGTCCGTCGGTGACGAGGTCACGGTTACCGCCTGGGGGCCAGCGGAGATATGAGGGTATATCCCGGCACCGCAGAGTCGGATGTGGTGCCCTGGTGGCACCAGAGACCGCCACTGGGCGCTGGTCGACTGCTGTGAGAACGATTCTCTGCCCCGGTAGCGATCTCGTCCGCTGCGACCACACAGAGCTCTGGCGTATGTCGACCGAGCAAGGGTGGGGTGATCGAGAAGATTCCGGCACCGCCGCGGTATGGGGTAACCGGGAGTGTCCGGGA
Source organism: Streptomonospora salina (assembly GCF_014204715.1). NCBI lineage: Bacteria > Bacillati > Actinomycetota > Actinomycetes > Streptosporangiales > Nocardiopsidaceae > Streptomonospora > Streptomonospora salina. The sequence goes on along the minus strand of NZ_JACHLY010000001.1, from coordinate 2,066,446 downwards.
GGGAGTCGAACCCCCATGGCTGTGCCCTGCAGATCCGTGTGAAGTCCGTTCTACAACGATAAGAAAACCCCTGTTCATCGCAGGGGTTTCATGATCATCTTGTGTCCGAGGGGGGAGTTGAACCAAATTCCTATGGCCCCTCGGCTCGCTCGGCTTTCTCCACCGCGCGGGTCCGCCTGACCGCCGAGTTCGATCTGGCGGGGCGGTGACCTGGTATGGATTCTTCCCGCTGGTCGCGCTGGACCACCGTTCTCGCCGTGTTCATGCTGGCCGTGATCGCCGCGGTGGTCAGCTACAGCCACATGTACGAGCTGGCCCAGCGCCACGGCGAGCCCGCCTGGCGCGCGGCCCTGTTCCCCCTATCGGTTGACGGGATGATAGTCGCGTCGTCGATGGCGCTGCTGGCCGACGCCCGGCACGGCCGGCGCGGCGGCCTGCTGCCGTGGACCCTGCTCATCCTCGGCAGCGTCGCCAGCCTCGCCGCGAACATCGCTGTGGCCGATCCGACGCTGTGGTCGCGGGTGATCCACGCCTGGCCGAGCTTCGCCCTGATGGGTGCCTATGAGTTGCTCATGCGCGAGTTCCGCATCGACGCCCGTGGCGTACGCACGGCGAACGCCGACGATGAACAAGCGGCACGCACAGCCGAGGGCGAACGAGCCGATCCGGAGATGCCCGCTCCGTTTGAGGAGGTGGATACGCCCGAGGCGACCGGGGACGGCCGCCCGAGGCTGCACGTGGTCGCGGCTGGCGACAATGCCGTGTCAGCGGTCGCCACGGGAACCGCCGTCCCGTCGGAGTCGGTACCTCGGATTCAGATCGAGGCCTGGCACTGGGCGTTAGACAACCGCGGCGAGGATGGCTCGCTGCCCACCGGTCGTGAGATCGCGGCCCGCTTCGACCACAAGGACCGTTGGGGCAGGCTGATCAAGCAATGGGGACAGCAGGGACGATTCGGTCAGGCAGTGGTGTGAGGACGCCCTTGTTGTCCCTACCGTGTCAGGTCCAGCCCCACAAGCCCTCGCATGAGGTGGGCAAGACCGTGAAACTCGTCGTCACGCTGGTGCAGCACCAGAACCCCGCAGGTTGAACAGCAAGCTCGGCGGAGCATAGTCAAGGTGCCAACGGTGCGGGGCCGCCGCTCACCGCAGCGACCCCTCACCCTCTGTTATGCAGCCGGCTCTTCGTCGGTCTTTTTCTTGTCGAAGCGCGAAGTCACGAACGCCTTGAAGTGGGCGAGTAGATCCTGTTCGTCCTCAAAGGCCCTCATCGTGACACGCAGGTTGGTGCCGCGCCCGCGCCCAAGACCCGGCTGAGTCTTGAGCTGCTTCTTGGGAGTCGTCCGTACCTTGTCATCGGACGTCCTTACGGCCTGCTCCAGCTGAGCGAACGACAGCACACTCGTCTCGTAGTACCGCCCCGCTGACATCAGGAGCGTCCGTCGGGACCAGGCCTTGGGAACGAGTAGAAGCGGCTTGCCGCCCACAACAGGGAGGGTGACGTTCGCTTCGGCCCACTCACGGGCGACCGGATCCCAGACCTGCTTGCGGTAGGTCTTGACTTCGTGCCCGGCACTGGTGAACTGCGGGTACATGTCAATCATGGCTTCGGTGAATTGAGTGAGCGGTTCGAAGATGATACGCGTTGTGATGTCCGAGGTGATGTCGCGATCCACACCGTCGACGAACAGCGGGAGATCCTCGAGCTGCCTGAGTACTCCAACACGGACTAGTGCTTCCACGTCGTCGTTGAGGACCTCCCAGATCCAGGTGCCAACGACCTCGGCACCACCGTGGCCGTGGAAGCCCGCCGCGGCCATCCCGAGACGCGTTTCCCACGGCTCGACGAAGTGCTGCAACAGGTTCTCACCCCGCCGACGCGTCGACGGGGTTCCTTCGATGACGCTGTTCGTCACCTCGTGGAAGAACGTGTCGATGCACTCCAGCGCTTGGTCCGCGAACGGCTGAGGCGTCTTGCGCAGCCGAATCGCATGGGGGTCGACGTAGAGCCGGTTGTCAGCCATGGCCTCGACATCGACAAACGGAACGGGATCAGGGATCCCGTAGTGAGTAGTGATGGTGGGCATCTTGCCCCTCCTTCTCTTCGAGTTGCGGCCCGAAGAGGAAGCGAGACACTCTGTCTCAGGAAACTTCGCTACGCTGGAGGTGACTGGCGAAGTCACCACCGCGCCCTCGGGCCGGTACTGGCCTGGCCCCGCGGCAACGGGGTCAGGCCAGAGTTCTTTGTGGCTACATCCCATCGGGATCATCCGAGTCGTCGGACTCCTCGCGCTTGGCGCGGTTACCTCGTACCTCGACGCTCGGCCCCTTCAAGTCGATGCAGAGCATGCCGTCCTGCTCATATGGCGTGTATCGACGGCTCATCTTCGTGTCGATGTCGAAGTACTGAGTGAACGCAGTGGCGGACAGGATCGCCTGCCCGGTGTTGCGCTCCGACTGCGGGCGAAGCGTGTATGCATGCGGTTCGCTTGAAGGTCGCATGGCGATGATCTGCTCGTCCTTGTCGAACAGTAGCTCCACGGTCTCGGCTTCACCGATGAGCTTGTGTGCAGTTTTGTTGATCGAGAAGATCCCGCGCTTCTGGACCGTCACGCTGGGTGCCTTGGCTAGGGGGGCCATGCGCTTGTCGAATACCTCGAACGGCATCGCTCACTCCTCTCATCGCTGGCCTCTCCATCCTACCGTATCCAAGTGATACTGAACGCCTTGAAGTTTCCTAAGTTCCCTGGACGGGTTGCAGCTCGTACTTGAGGGGCTCAGAGACTGACGGTCTCGACGATGCATGCGGTGGCTCGTCCAGTGCACCAACCGATGCTTGCTGAAACCGATGCCACGTTGGCCAGCCTCACGACGGCTTCTCGGAACGTCGCGAGACGGCTCAGAGAGGTGAACGGCTGAGAGGGAGTCTGGTTCGTAGTAGTCCCGGATTGTCCGGTTGGAAGAGATTGAGATCTCCACGAACCCCCGTCAGCAGTGATTCCTGGTAGTCCAGCCGGCATGACCTCCCGGCGCCCCTACCGCACCGATCTGTCCGAAAGCCTCGACGGTGGTGCGGACGGCGGCGGCGACTTGGTCCTCGTCGGCGACGTGCTGCCGGGCCACGGAAGTGCGGCGCGTCGGGTGGCCGGTCAGGGCCGCGGGAGGGCCTTGAGAGCGCGGCGCTCGTCCATAGCCTTGTAGCGCTCGGCGATCGCTCGCTTCCAGATTCGATCGATAAATCCAGGCAGGAACCGGCGGACCGGTGCGGGCCCGTTAACAGCTCCTCGCCGTCTGGGGAGACGCCGTGGGACACGCCCACGAAGCCGACGTGTCCGCCGGGACGCGTGCAGGGGATGGCCTGCGTGATTACCTCCTGGGTGCCGACGGGCCTCGACAAGGAGTGCGCTCCAAGGCCGGAGCTGGCTCCTTGACCCTGGCCCCCTTCGTCGCCGCGCTCAGTGAGGACGTCGGTCGCGCCGTACTCGAGCGCCAGCCGCTGGCGAGATTCATGGCGGGATATAGCGATGATCCGTTCTGTGCCGAACTGCTTGGCGGCGAGGACTGCGAGCGTCCTACCGCGCCCTCGCCGACCACCGCGATCGTCTTGCCGGGCCCGGCCACGGCGGCAACGGCTCCGAACTATCCGGTGCCGAGCACTTCGGAGGCGGTGAGCAGCGACGGGATCAGGTCCTCGTCAGGCACGTCCGGGGTGGCCACAAGGGTGCCGTCGACGAGCGGTCCGCGGAGCAGCTCGGCCTGTGCGCGCTGCCGGCTCCGGCGAGTTCGACGTGCTCGCAGTGGGACTGGTAGCCCGTGCGGCAGGTTGCGCAGGTGTTGTGGGGGGAGGACGAGCCGAACGACGACCTCGCCGACCTCCTCGACGACACCGACGTACTTGTGGCCCATCGGCGTGGGCTGGTCGACGGCATTGATGCCTCGGTAGTCCCACACTTCCGACCCGCATACTCAGGTCGCGGCCAAGCAGATTACCGCGTCCATCGGCTGCTGTACCCGTGGATGCTCGCGCCGCTGGTACCGGACGTTGTCCGGGGCGTGGATGACGGCTCCTTGCATGCTCAGTCCTCCTCGGTGATGCACTTAGGACGCTCGTCACGCCCATGCCGCTCGGCCAGCCCGTAGAACGCCAAGTGCAGCAGCGTCTCCTTCGGTTCCTCGTCCGCCCATCGCCTTGGACCGGATCAGCGTCGTCAGTAACCCGGCTTGGGGGCTCTGAATCTGGATGCGGCTTGACACACGTGGCGACAGCAAATTGCACTGGTAGCGCGTGGGCCGAGAGAGGCGGCGGCTCTCGTGGAGCGAGGTAGCCGTGAGGACAGATTCTGGAACTGGGATAGGGCTGACTTGGCATGACTTACGACATTGCGGCCCCGGAACCTTCGGGAATGGTGGCTTCACTTAGTTCCCTCGGCTATTCGCTGCCCGAGGCCATCGCGGATCTCGTCGACAACAGCATCTCTGCGGACGCTTCCACCATCGACATTGAGTTCACATGGGCTGGTCGGCACTCTTGGGTAGCTGTCGTCGACGACGGCAGCGGCATGACCCCCGAAGAGCTTGTAACAGCCATGACTGTGGCTGCACGTGGACCTGACACGGTCCGTAGTTCGACAGACCTGGGACGCTTTGGTGTTGGCCTCAAGTCAGCGTCGTTTTCCCAGGCTCGGCAGCTCACCGTTGCCACGGCGAGGTCCGGCGACTGGTGCGTGAGAACGTGGGACCTCGACGTAATCGAGCAGGCCGGTGAATGGAGGCTGCTACGTGACGTCGACGACGCGACATCGCGGATACTCGATGTGCTTCGCGGGGAGGCTGACCACGGCACTGTGGTTTTGTGGCGTCGGCTCACTGGCTACCATGGCGCGGCGGTGACGGAAGAGGACGAACGAACCCAGCAACAGTTCTACGCGGAGGCTAACCGGACGGAGTCGCACCTCGGTATGGTGTTCGCTCGGTTCCTCACGGGGCGCCGTTGCAGCATGCGGGTGTCGGGTACCCCCGTCGAGCCCTGGGACCCGTTCCTGTCAAGGCATCCGTCCGTCCAGCGACTACCTGTGGAACAGCTTCGACTCGGCACGGGGACCGTGCGGGCGGAAGCATTCATCCTTCCCAGCTCCCAACGGCTCTCCCCTGCCGAGTACGGGAAGGCTGGAGGGCCGCGCGGTTGGCTGGATCAGCAAGGCTTCTACGTGTATCGGCGTGACCGCCTCATCCTCGCGGGAAGCTGGCTCGGGCAACGGGGCCTCCGTCGGGAGGAGAAGTTCAATCTCGCCCGCATCGCCGTGGACATCCCCGCAGAGACGGACGCGGACTGGGGCGTCGACGTGCGAAAGTCCAGTGTGGTGCCGCCCGTTGGCCTGCGCACCCCTCTCCAACGGATCGCCAGACAAGCCCGCAGTCTGGCTTCCGATGTATTGCGACACCGCGGGCAGGTCGCTGCACGCACACACGGTGAGCCGCTGCGGTACGCATGGCACGTCCGTCGGGACAACGAACAGGTCACCTGCCGCATCAACCGCGAACATCCGTTGGTGAGTGCCATGCTCCGCTCCGATGGCGGAAGTCCTGGAGACGTGCGGGCTCTGCTCCGATTGCTCGAGGAGACCGTCCCGGTGACTGCCCTGCGGGTGATGCACGAGACGGACACCAGCGACGACCCCGAGCCCTTTGGAGGCGCTGGACCTGCAGATTCTGAAGTGACGGAGGTCGCTCAGCGGATCTATGAGGCGATGATTATGGGAGGCCGGTCACCTGATGCTGCCCGGGAGCGGCTTCGCACGATGCATCCTTTCGACCAACTGCAGGGGTTCTGGAGCAAATAGGCTTGTTGTCAGTGCTCGCCCCTACTCTGCTCGGTACCGCTCCCACCCCCGGAGACCGCATTGAGTTCTCACCCCGAAGAGACACTCGCCCGTGCTAAGCGTCTCGTCCTTGCCATGTTCCCTCCGGACCAGCAGCCGTCCCCGGACGATGTACAGAACGCGGTCAACGCCATCTTCGGCATGCTTGCCGGCCAGGGCGAGGTTCTCGATCGCGAGAGGCTTGTTAAAGAGATCGAGGCCCTCACCGCCGTGTTCCAGGAGGGTTCTTCTGGTCTGGTGGACAAGGAAGCTGACCACTGGCCATGGCTTCCCGAGGCCAAGAACGACCGGGACTGGGACTTCTGGGAGCGCTATCGGAGGTACCTGGAGGACCTGCGCGGTCTTCCGCCGGTCGTCGTGCGCCGACTTGACCAGAGTACTGACGAGGTCCTGGAACAGCTTGAGGATCCCCGCCGCGGGGGAGCGTGGCGTAGGACGGGCCTCGTGGTCGGGCAGGTCCAGTCAGGTAAGACCGGCCACTACATAGGGTTGGCTGCCAAGGCCGTAGACGCCGGCTACCAGTTGGTGGTCGTTCTCGCCGGCATCCACAACGACCTACGCAGCCAAACACAGCTACGTGTGGACGAGGGGCTTCTGGGCTTCGACACTCAGCACCAGCAGCGGTCCAAACAGGACGGAAATTCGCGGCGAATGGGCGCGGGCCGGATGCCCGGAGCCAAGTGGCTGGACATCGCGTCCCCAACCAACAGTTCCGAAAAGGGTGACTTCGGCCGACAGGCAGCCAACGCCGTCAACTTCCCACTCGGCCGCTTCCCGGTCGTTCTTGTTGTGAAGAAGCACTGGAAAATCTTGCAGTATCTCCGCACGTGGGTAACGGAGGTTCAAGGTACGGAGGATGAGGCTGGCCGACAAGTCGTACGCGACATCCCTCTGTTTGTTATCGACGACGAGGCCGACAACGCCTCCATCAACACCAAGCGAGAGCCAGACGCTGACCCGACTCGGACCAACGGCGCGATCCGAGACCTCATGATGAGCTTCGAAAAGTCGGCGTACGTCGGATACACGGCGACTCCGTTCGCCAACATATACATTGATCCCGACACTGACCACGCCGATTTCGGTGCCGACCTCTTTCCCGACAGCTTCATCCGCACGCTTTCGCCACCCTCCAATTACCTCGGCCCAGAGCGGGTTTTCGGACTTACGTCCGAAAACGAAGACGAGGACGACATCCCCCCGCTTCCTCTCGTACGTTCGGTGGAGGATGCGGAGAGCTGGATTCCGAACAAGCACAAGTCCTCATACATGCCCTCGGACGAAATCCCGGCGTCACTCCGCGAGGCGATAGCCTCATTCGCTCTCGCTAGCGCTGCCCGACGGGCTCGGGGGGAGATGAAGGTACACAACTCCATGCTGGTGCACGTCACCCGCTATACGTCAGTGCAAGGGGTAGTTAGCGACCAAGTCGACGGCTATGTACGTCTCCTCATCGACTCCCTGCGTGACCGGTATGGGGAGGGGCCACGGCGGATGACGGAGTTCCGGACACTGTGGGAGCGGGACTTCGTGTCCACGTCCAGTCACTTTCCCGTGGACGAGACCCAGGCAGTCACATGGGATGAGGTGTCTGAGCATCTCTTGCCAGCATTGCGGCGGATCGTGGTCAAGACGGTGAACGGTGCGTCGCGCGACGCCCTCGACTACTACGAGCACCGCCGTACGGGTCTATCTGTCATCGCCATCGGTGGGCAGAAGCTTTCACGTGGGCTCACGCTGGAAGGGCTGACGGTCAGCTACTACCTGCGTACGTCCACCACGTACGACACGCTGCTACAGATGGGCCGGTGGTTCGGCTACCGCGCTGGCTATGAGGACCTGTGCCGTCTCTACACAACACCTGACCTTCAGGCCAAGTACGTCGAGGTAACTGCCGCCACGGACGAACTCCGCCGAGAGGTGGAGGAGATGGCCGCCCTGAACCTCTCACCGAGGGACTTCGGCCTGAAAGTGCGCGCCTCTTCCCTGGGTCTGGCGATCACCGCCGCAAACAAGATGCGGCAGGGCACGAAGGTCATGCTCAGCTACTCCGGTGAGGGGCCGGAGACCGTGCTTTTCGACAGCGCGCAGAGGACAGTCGGGCGCAACCTCAAGACCCTCGGGGACTTCGCCAGAAGGATGGACGGGTTGGCGGTGGCCGAGCAGAAGCAGCCGGGTACGAACCTGCTGTGGAAGGGCGTGCCCTCAGGCACCATTGTGGAATTCCTGTCCGACTACGGTACCGACCCCCAGGCGCAGACGGTCCATCCCAAGTTCATCGCGAAGTACATCGAACAATGTGTCGCCGTGGGCGAGCTTCCACAGTGGACTGTCTGCGTAGTCGGCAAGGCCGCTGCGACGGAGCTTCAGGATGTGGGCGGCCATTTGGTCGGGCCCGTAACGCGTGCGCCTATTAATCCGGGTTTCGAGACTGAGGGTCGCTACACCATCCGGCGCCTCTTGAGCCCGCCAGACGAATATCTCGATCTTGAGAAGGGCCAGGTTAAGTCAGCGCTCGAGAAGACGCGTTTGGCCGCGGAACGGAATAAGAAGGAGAAGGTACCCCAGTCACCCTCCGGACCGCTTCTGCGGATGGAACGCCGGCCGGATCAGGCGTTGCTGCTGATTTACCTCGTGGAGCGGAAGTCGGCTGCTGATGGCTCGCAAGATCATCCGCTTGTGGGCTTCAAGGTGAGCTTCCCTTGTTCTGAGCACCAGTCCGATACGGAATATGTGGTCAACAGCATCTGGAAACAGGAGGGCTTTGACGACGGAGAGGATGCGGAGTGACCGTCACGGAGGGAGACTGGACCGAGTTGGAGGCGCCTCAGACAACCGGCGGGTGGTCGCGGTTGCGCCTGCACCCGGACGCGCCTCTGGATGTCTTTCTCACTGTCTCCCATCCCGGACACCAGCGCATGCTCGTCCTCAGGTCCGACGCCCGCTCCGCGGACCACATCGTCCGCGCCGTGGGGAAGCTGCCCCGTGCTGCTGGTCTGGAGATGAACCTGAGTGCTGTGAGTCGGCTCGAGTACGAACTGCAAGTGGTACTCACCGCGAACGACCTGCGTGAGGTGTTCAATCCGCTCGTGACCGATGTGGCTGAGACAGTTCGCGAGTCGTCGGGTGCTGCGGAAGCCCTGACCGCAGCTGTGGACAGGTTCGAGCGCTGGCAGGAACTCCTGCGCGCCGTCAGCCGTGAGGGTCTGAGTCCGGACAGCCGCCGAGGGCTGGTGGGTGAGCTTCTCGTGCTCCGGACGCACTTTCTGCCTGTCCTTGCCGAAGCCGACGCCGTCGAGGCGTGGACGGGGCCGAGCGGCGCACACCAGGACTTCCAGACGCGCGGAGGGGCGGTCGAGGTGAAGACGAGCACGGCGAAGCGTCCCCAAAGTGTCCGCATTGCCGGCGAACGGCAATTGGACGACACAGGTACGCCTGCACTCATGCTGGCGTTGGCGCTTGTCGACGAGCGGCGCGGCGGATCCGGGGAGAGCCTGAACCGGATCGTGGACGGTGTCCGAGACGCCATCACCAGCCCAGCCGTCCGTGCCTGGCTTGAAGGGCGTCTTATACAGGCCGGATATCTGCCCAGCCGGCGTGACCTTTACCAAGAGCCCAGATACACCCTCCGGGACTTGAAGTTCTGGCACGTACGGGGGGACTTTCCGCGGATCGTTGAAGCGGACCTCCGCAAGGGCGTCGGCGACTGCGCGTACCACGTGAGCACCTCGGGTCTTGACGGCTACCAGGCCTCGACAGACGAGGTGACCGAACTGATCGGAGGCTCCCGTGACTGAACTCGGTCTGTCTGCCTACGCCCGCGACGTCGCGGCAGAAGCGGAGGCCACAGCCGACGCCGAGGGCACCACGACGGCTGAGGCGTTCACTCGCCGCGTCTTCGAGGACTTGGAGGAGGCAGGAGTTGCCTCAAACACCTTCAGCGCCTATCACATGGCACACGGGCACCTCGTTCACGGGTACGGTCTCGGAGAGTCCGGTGAGTGCCTCGATCTGTTCGTTACTGAGTTCGTCCTGGACCCGATGGACTCGAAGCTCACGAAGGCGGATACCGAGAAAGCTTTCCGTCGGCTACTGACGTTCGTACGGCGTTGCCGTGATGGCCTGCGCCACAACATCGACCAGGCATTCGACGTGTACGACATGTGCGCGGCAGTGGAGAAGACACTCACCGAGGTCCAGCGAATCCGGCTCTTCCTCCTCAGCAACCGCGTCAGCACCGGCGCTCTCATACCCGCCACCGAGTTCGACGGTCTCCCGGTGACCCATGAGGTTTGGGATCTTGCACGCCTGCACCGTCACGCTACGTCCGGCAGCATCAGTGAACCCATCGTGGTTTCCTTCGACCCTCCGCTGCCCTGCGTCTCGGTTCCCAGCGACGAGCCTGATCATTCGGTCGCTCTCGCTGCTATCCCCGGCCAAAGACTGGCCCAGCTGTATGGCGAGTACGGCCCTCGTCTCCTAGAGCTCAACGTCCGTTCGTTCCTCCAAGCCCGTGGCGCGGTGAATAGGGGGATCAGGGAAACACTATTGAACGCGCCCGGACGGTTTCTGGCATACAACAACGGCCTCACGACCACCGCCTCCAAGGTCGACTTCGTGTACGGGCCGGGTGGTGAGCGCACCGGTATCTCTCGCGTCCACGGGATCCAGATCGTGAACGGCGGCCAGACGACGGCGTCGCTGCATTATGCATCGACCCGTGACAAGGTGGACCTGTCGCAGGTCACCGTACAGATGAAGCTCACGGAGGTATCGCCCGAACGGCTTGCGGACATCGTGCCGAGGATCTCCGAGTACTCCAACACCCAGAACCGCGTGACCCTGGTCGACTTCAGCTCAAACCACGAGTACCACGTGGCTGTCCAACGGATCACACGTTCCCTGTGGACTCCGGTGACGGACGGCAGCGGCCAGGAAACGCACTGGTTCTACGAGCGGGCACGCGGTCAGTACACGGACGAGGTGGCCAAAGCACGCACCCCAGCGAGACAGCGCGCCTTCAAGAAGGTCAACCCCACAAGGCAGAAGTTCACGAAGGCTGACCTCGCGAAGTTCGTCCAGTCCTGGCACCAGTTGCCGTTCCACGTCAGCCGGGGGGCACAGAAGAACTTCGCCGTGTTCATGAGCAGGATCGAGTTGACGCCTCCGCTTGTGGACGTCCGGTATTGCCAACGGGTGATCGCCATGGCCATCCTGTTTAAGTCCGTCGATCGCATAGCTGCAGCGCATCTGGCAGGCAGCTATAAGAGCATGATCACTACCTACACGACAGCCCGCCTTTCACTCGCGACGGACAGGCGGATCGATCTGGATAGGATCTGGCGTGAGCAGCGGATCTCGCCGGCACTCGAAGCCGCGATCGACGACTTGTGCCCGCACGTCATGAACGTGGTGGTCACGCCACGTGAGGGTAACCACGTAGGAGAGTGGGCGAAGAAGCCTGCATGTTGGGACGCGGTCGCCCGACTCCCCTGGACCGTGTCCAGGGAGCTGGAGGAGGAACTGCGCAAGCACCCGTTGGACGAGCAAGCGCTTGCAGGCGAGGCGGGGGAGGACGAGGGAGTGGCAGACGCGGCGGCACAGATCTCGGCGCAGGAGTGGTACGCACTCGAGCGGTGGGCGAAGGAGACGCACAATCTGGAGCCTTCGCAGCGACAGTTGGCGCAGCACGTCGGGAGGCGTGTGGAGCTAGGCCAAGGGATCCCGCAGCAGCAGGCGGCGCAGGCGATCCATATCCGGCGCGAGGCCCTGACGATGGGGTTCACCCCGGAACAGTAGTGTCGGCTGACGCGGCTGAAGCCGGAAGGTGATTGCGCTCCGTGTGTGGGAGTGCAATGTCGAACGGGTGACACTCAGCGTTGCTGAGCAGTGTGAGATCCCGTAACCCGAGTTTGAGCGGAAATTGTGTCGTGACCGCTCGACTCCCCCGCCGCATCGCTGAACAGGTCTTTCTCCGAGACGCTATGCCTGTCAGCGCAGTACTGATTCAGCGGACACTCATCGCAGAGCGGCCTAGCCGCCCGACACACGGTGTTTCCGACCAAACGGAGCGCGGCCATACGGAGAGGTGCGTCTTCTCCGGCACCGACGAGCTTCACCAAGTCCACACGGCCGTCACTTAGCCTGTTCGTGCGATCCGAGTCAGTGCCGTTGAGGCGGGCTGCGACTCGGATGGCCCCTTGGCCGACCCACAGGAGGTCTTCGTTGAGCAGTAGCCGGTAGAGTCGTGCCTCGGCTGGCTTCATACCGACCCTCGTCGGCACCTCGTCCCGATTCTCGTCGTGCCACACACTTGGCTTGTCCACGACCGGGGTCAATCGGTCGATGCGGGCCCGAGCTGCGGCGGTGGGAGCGGCGTCGAGAAGAGTCTGCAGAGCATGCTTCGTCAGGGATGCGTTCCCCTGAACGGCCTCGACCATCCTCCGGAGCTGGTGACGGCGCAACCGGGTTCCGGCCAGCACGGCGACGACAGCCGCATGCACAGGAGACAGGTGCGGTAGTTGATACCAGTCTTCGCCCTGTCGGCGTTCTTTGGCCCAGGAAGTCAAGGCTTGCCGGACTTTCCTCCAGCGTGGCCGAAGCCCCACTGGGTTGCCGTCGTTCTCTGCCTCTCCAGAGGGAAGCAGCGCGGAGGCTGCAGCCTTACCGAGGAGAGGCGGTACGGCGTTGCCGATCTGTCGGAAGGCGTCACTACGCGTTCCCGCGAATCGGAACCTGTCAGGAAAAGTCTGCACGCGCGCGGCCTCGCGCACGGTCAGCGTACGGTTCTGGGACGGGTGGATGTACCAGTAGCCGTCCTTGGCGATGTGGGCCGTGATCGACCTGCTGAGGTCGCCCCAATCCAGCTTCTTGTACTTGTCTGTGAAGTGCTTGGTGCTGTAGCGCTGGAGGTTCGGATCGACGTCCGAATACAGGGTCTTCGAGTCCATGTCGTCGAAGATGGCCCAGTCGTCCTCACGGACTCGCCGGGTCATGTGGTCCCAGACGACGCTGGCCTCGGCCCTCTTGCGCATGTCCTTCGCGAAGCCGGAGAGCTCCTCTGAGGGGGTGTCGTAGTCCATCCTGCGTTCGCCGACACGTTCGGTCGGCACCACGTTCAGATGCGGCAGGTCACCGATCGCGTCCTGCAGCGTAGTCCGGTTCTCCTCGGATGCTTCGTCTTGCCACTTGAACTGCTCAACGTCGTTCCGAGCCAGCAGTATCAGCCGCTTCCGATGCTGTGGGACTCCATAGCGCCAAGCGTCCACCAGCCGCACCTGCGTTGCGTATCCGAGCTCTTCCAGCTGCTGCTCGATCGTGCGTACCACGAAGAAGTCGTCGCCCAAACCCATGTCCGGGACATTCTCCATGAGGACGGCTCGGGGCTTGATCCGCTTCACGATGTCGAGGTACGCGCCCCACAGTTCCTTGCGCCTGTCGTGAGGATCACGTCCGTGGTGATCCACCAGGCTGCGGATCTTACTGCGCCCGGCCCGGCTGAACGGTTGGCAGGGAGGACCGCCGGCCACAAGGTCGATCCTGCCTTGCGCGGGCTCCAGGATCTCTTCGAGACGGTCCCGCTCCTCTGGGTCTCCAAGGTCCATGTGGAGGCTCATGCCAGGGAAGTTCGCCGCATGGGTCTCCAGGGCCCGCTTGTCGCAGTCGACTGCAGCGGCGGTGGTCCACCCAGCTTGCCGGAGCCCGTGACTCAGTCCGCCTGCTCCGGAAAAGAGATCAATGGCCAAACGGCGATCCTTGCCGAACCCCTCAAGCCACTGAGCGAAGCGTTCGGGCCTGCAACTGTTCCGGTGGCGCTTGAGCTTCAGTTGGTCGCTGCGTTCAAGGGGTACGCCGTAGTGCGACTCCTGCACAGTACGCACCTCCAGACCAGTGAGAACGACGAGCACCAGGAGATCACGAAGACCCCGGCAAGGGCAAGGACGCCTTGATAACCTCCGGTTTTCCGAAGGCTGGCTGTGGGCGTAGAAGTCGCGAACTGGTTCGAACCCGCGTTCTGGTGCGTTACAGCACACAAGGATAGAGGATGCTGGTGACTGCGTCGGCCGGGGGCTCTGCGTCATGGCGCTGAGGTGACGGAAGACATGTTCGAGTCGTGACGACACTGTGTGCCTTGCGAGGTGAGTGCAACAGTCCCGAGCGAAGGCGTTACCAGACTGAGGCATCGAGGAGCTCTGGAAGGCCATTGAGCCATGGAGGAGACGGGAGGGCGTCGAAAGCTTCGCGTTCTTTCAGGAGCAACCGCGACAAGGCGTGGAGGTCGGTAACCGATTTCGCGTAGATGTACCAGCGCCCGTCGTGTTGCCAAATGCCGCAGTTCGTCCCCTCGGCAAGTTCCGCGATCAACTTGGCTCGACCCACGTCTGGAACGACCCCGACCTGCGGATGGTCGGCGTGGTGGTTCGTGTCGAGGCTGCCGGAACAAGAGTAGAAAGTGGCAGTCCGGGCTGCGCTGAGGGCCAAGGCAAGGCTTGCGGCTCCGGCGTCGTTACCCCAAAGTGCCTGCAAGTGCTCGGCATACTGCAGATCATCGCTCTCAGAGAGCGCGTCTATGGCCTCTTCCAGCCCATCCACGGCCTGCGACCCACGTGCTTGGTCCAGGACCTGTGCCTCCTCATGGAGGCAAATCTTGACGTCTTCCCAGGTAGCCAGAGCGGTGCACTCATAGCCTTGATGTTCGGTGAAGCCTTCGGCGAGATCCTCGGCCGTCAGGGAGGTGCGGAGGTCGGTCAGCACGTACTCGTGGAAGATCTCTACGTCAAACTCAGGGATCATACGGGTCATGATGCCCGAAATCGCGTGCACGTGCCTGTTCGGGAGCCTGGGCTTCGGTGCGAAATTTGCTGGACCTGTGTCAGAGCCAGCATTCGTGCGTCGCCGAGACCAAAGCCCGGATCGGTGGGTGAGTGCTTAAACCTGCGGACCGCGGATTCCCGCTGTTGTCGGGTCGCAGTCGCAACAGGCTCGGCGGATCTACCTGATGGTCTCGGCGAAGAGGTCTAATTGCTCGTCACCGCAGATGCCGAAGGGGATACCGAAGGCGCAGACGATGTGGCTGACTCCGCGTTCAGTCCAGCGGGAGATCCGGTTGCGGACTTCGGCTGGAGTACCGACGAGACCGCGCTGGCGCCAGACGTCGAAGTCGGCATCGTCCAGGTGGCCGCCCGGGACCCATCGCTGCAGGTGCTTCCAGCGGCGGCGGAGATCGCGTTCGTCGGTTCCGAGGAACGTGGTGAGTCCGATCGAGTGCTGGATCCCGGAAGGGGTGCGTCCCGCTTCTCTGGCTGTGTCGGCGAGCATGCACGATCTCTGGTGGTAGGTCTCC
This sequence comes from Streptomonospora salina, assembly GCF_014204715.1. NCBI lineage: Bacteria > Bacillati > Actinomycetota > Actinomycetes > Streptosporangiales > Nocardiopsidaceae > Streptomonospora > Streptomonospora salina. The sequence continues at coordinate 2,051,225 of NZ_JACHLY010000001.1, read as the reverse complement.
GGTGTGGGGTCCCAGGCGAGGTTCCATCCGTCGGCTTTGCGCCCGGCGACCGTCAGGATCCCGCGGCGCTTGCCTCCGACCCAGATCGGAGGAGCGTTAGCGCCGAGATGGCGACGGACCGTGTCGGCGCTGTCTTCGACCGCTTGGAGCCGTTCATTGACAGGGGGCATCGAGCGCATCACTTCGACGAACTCACGGGTGTTCCATCCGGCCCCGAGGCCCAGGTCGACGCGAGGGCCGGCGATGTCGGTGACGGTGGCGACCTGACGGGCCAGCAGGGCGCTCGGTCGCAAGGCCGCGTTGGTGACGAGTGAGCCCAGGCGGATGCGGTCGGTGGCTGTCGCGAGGGCGGCGAGCAGGCTCCAGCAGTCGGGCGAGAGCCGCCGCGGACCTGTATCGAGTTCAAGGCCGAGGTGGTCGGAGACCCAGATCTGGTCGAATCCGCGCTCTTCGGTGTGGCGGGCGTAGTCGAGCGCTGCTTGGGTGCGCCGGGCACCGGTGATGGTGCGGTCGGGGAAAAGGGCGTCGTAGTGCGGCAGGGCGAGTCCGAAGGTGGTCACCACGTGGACCTAGAGGACGGGGGGACGGCGGGTAGGAGCGGGTGGGGTGCTCCGTGGTCGGCCGCATCGACCAGGTGCAGGGCCTCGCCGAGGAGCGGGGCGAAGAGCTGCCTGTTCTTGGCCGCGGTACGGGGGATTTCGCGCAGCAGCAGCATGGCCGTATGCAGGAACAGAGCGGCATGGTCGCGGTCGAAGGTCCGGCAGGTGGTCATCGTGTGGAAGGCGCGTGTGGGACGGGCGAGCCACGGCCGTATGGCGGCCGACTCCGGTGGCGGATAGTCCAGGATGACGCGGCCGCTTCCGACGGCGATCGTGCCGCGGGCGTGGGCGAGGAGATCCTCAACGAACCACCATCCGAGCAGGTGGCTGGCCATCATGCGCCAATCGTGGTGGCGCCCGGACCATTCCCAGTCGATGAGGTACCAGTCGAGCTGTGGTGTGAGCAGGACGTTGGCTGGCTGGGGATCGCCCAGGCAGGCGACACGAAAGTCCGGAGGAGCCATTGCGGCCAGCCGCCGTTGCAGCTGTTCCCACGTGCCCAGGTCTGAGCCGTTGACGATGAACCGGTGGCGGCGGCTCAGCTCGGTTTCGAGTACGCCGAAGGCGTAGGTGAGGCCGTCGATCGCGCGCTCGAGCCGGCGCTGATGGTTGCGGGTCGCGCGGTCCGGCTTGTACCCGGGCTGAGCTGACTGCTGCCACACGCCCACCAGGTGGTCGACGATCTGAGCCCACGTCGCCAGCAGGTCGGGTGCGGGGCCGTGGCCGCGCGCCGCGTCGGCGAACGTGCGCGGGGAGGGGCACTCGGTGACCAGCACGTCCGTGTCCTGGTGGCGTCCCGCATACAGGACGCGGGGCAGGCGCTGGCCGAAGAACGGGGCGATCTGTGCCCGGGCCGCCGCCTGGCCCGTGGCCGAGACCCGCGGGGACGCGGCGACCTTCACCGCCACCCGCGAGCCGTCGGCGCATTCGAGGATGTGCACTGCGGCCCCCGAGGATCCGCTGCGCGCACGATCCGCACCCCCCGTGCTCATGGCAACCGTAGAGGCGAGAAGCGGGGGGATCATGGGGCAGGGTCGCGTCAGGACTCGGCAGCCGCCTTCTTCTGGGCCCGCTCGGCCTTGCGGCGCAGCTGGTTGTAGGCCCCGGCCAGCCCCATGGCCTTGCGCACCTCGAACACCACCTGTTGGACTTCGCGGCGGGTGCGCTCGGTGCCTTCGACGATGATCTGGTCCACGAGGCCGGGCTGGGCCTCGAAGGCGGCGCGGCGCTCGCGGATCGGGTCGAGGAACCGGTTGATGGCTGCGGCGAGCTTGTCCTTGACCTCGACGTCGCCGACCGTGCCCGCCTGGTAGCGCTCCTTCAGGTCGGCGACCTGGTCCGGGTCGTCGTTGAATGTGTCGTGGTAGATGAACACCGGGTTGCCCTCGACGGTGCCCGGGACGTCGGCCCGGACCCGGTTGGGGTCGGTGTACATGGCCGCGACCTTCTTGCGGACGTCCTCGGCGCTGTCGGCGAGGTAGATGACGTTGCCCAGCGACTTGCTGGCCTTGGCGTGGCCGTCGGTGCCCACCAGGGTCGAGACCTCGCTGGTGACGAGTTCGGGCACGGGGAACGTCTCGCCGTAGAGGTGGTTGAAGCGCCGCGCGATCTCCCGGGTCACCTCCACGTGGGCGTGGTTGTCCTTGCCGACCGGAACGACGTTGGCCTTGACGCAGAGGATGTCGGCGGCCTGCAGGACGGGATAGCCGAGCAGCCCGTAGGGCATTTCCTCCTTGGAGGCGTCGCTGGCCATGTCTTTCAGGCTGGGGATGCGCTCCAGCCGCGGGACGGTGATCAGGTTCTGGAAGAGCGTGTTGAGTTCGCCGATCTCCGGGATGGCCGACTGCAGGTAGAACGTCGCGCGTTCGGGTTCGATGCCGGCGGCCAGGGAGTCCAGCACCATCTGGCGGGCGTTGCCCGAGATCTCGTCGATGTCGCTGCGGGCGTTCTTGGTGGTGAGCATGTGCAGATCAGCGAGGATGAGCCAGGTCTCGTACTGGTGCTGCAGTTTGACCCGGTTGGCGATGCTGCCGACGTAGTGGCCCAGGTGCAGTTTCCCGGTGGGGCGGTCGCCGGTGAGCATCCGCTGATCTGTCATGGCGGTGGGGTCCTTCGCACAGGTGTCGGTCGGTCGTGGTGTCCACACAGGCGTCACGGTCGGCCCGGCCCAGCAGATTCGATCGCGTCGATGACCGGGGCGACGGTAGGGATATCGATCAGATGGACCTGAATCCACCCGGAAAGATCCCACCGGTGACCATCCCGATACCGGGCGTTCCGCGCTCGAAGTCTATCGACCACCGGCCGATAGCGGTCCGCGAGATTGATCAGGAGGAAATTCGCCTGGCCGGGGATATAGGCGATGCCGTGTTCGTCGAGAACCCGGCACAGGCGCGCCCGTGCGGTGCGGTTGGCCTGGAGGGTGCGCTGCACCTGTTGCTCGTCGGCGAGTGCGGCGTGTGCCGCGGCCGTGGCGAGCGCATCGAGGCCATAAGGCAGACGTTGTTCGCGCAGGCGGGTGGCCAGCGGTGCCGCAGTGAGGCCGTAGCCCACGCGTGCGCCCAGCAGGCAGTGCGCCTTCGACAGGGTGCCGAAGGCGACGATCTCGGGATGGGTCTCGAGGAGGCCGGTGTCGATGCGGGGCGGTGGAACGGTGAAGTCGGCGTAGGCGAGATCGAGGAGCAGGCGCGCGCCGGCGGGCAGCGTGGGGAGCAGCCGTTCGATGACGGCATCGAGGGAAACGGCGGCCCCGGACACCGAATGCGGTAGCTCGATGACCACCAGCCGGGTGCGTTCATCGATCGCCTGCTCCACCGCGTCGAGGTCGGGGGCGAACGTCGCCGGGTCCCAAGACACCGGGACATACTCGAACCCGTGGCGCTGGGCGAGATCGCGGTAGAGCTCGAACGCCGGTTCGGTCGCCACCACCTGGGCCCCGGGCCGGGCCTGCAGGCGAAACAGCCAGTCCATGACCTCGGTCGAGCCGTTGGCCGCCACGACCTGTTCAGCGGTCACCTGGGTGCGCGTGGCGATCTCCGCCTCCAGGTCGCCGCACGTGCGCGGGGGAGGCCGATAAAGCGTCGGGACGGCGCGCTGCACCGCGGGCCCTACTCCGGAAGAGACCCCTGCGCGGGCCGTGGGGAGCCGGTCGGTGATCGATTTCAGGCCCGCCACGACCGCGTCGGCGTTGTGGTCCTTGCATTGCGCGCACGTGACGTGGCCGGCCCGGCACTGCGCCAGGACGGTGCGGGCCCGCTGCGGGGAGCACAGTAGTTCCACGGTGGCAAACGCCGAGCAGCGCACCGGATCCCCGCCAAAGGCGCGGTGTTCGGCGACACTGGCTCCACCACCGGTGATCGCCGTAGCGAACTTGGAGCGCACAGTCTCCTCACTGTCGTCGACGAAGATCACCGAGGACGGTTCGCGCACGCTCCCGCGCTGGCCGGCGCGGCGCAGGTGGGGAAACAGGCGCCGGTACAGCAGCACCGGAGGCGTCGCACCGATGGCCCGGGCGCAGTGCCGGAGCGCCGCCGAGTGCGGCGCTTGGAGCGCATCCACCAGCGCGACTCCGGGCGCATCACTCCCGGCCGGGTTGAAGAGGAAGAAGCCGAGCATGTCGGCGACATCGAGCGGCACCGTCAGGGGCGTCTTCGCGTCGAACCCGTAGATTCGCCGCAGGCGCTCCAACGGCAGCGCGCGGGCGGCCCGCCGTTGGAAGCTGCGCAGTTCGGGAGCCTCGTCCACGACATGGACGTGGGGCGCTCGGTCGGTGAAGTGGTCCACAGCGGCCCGGAAGGCCTCGACCATCCGCCGGTCGCCGTCACCGGAGGCGTCGAACGCCAGAACCGTGCCCGCATGGCCGGCGAGTTCACCGGCCGCCCGCGCCAATCCGAGATGGCCGGCATGGGGGCGGTCGCCCGCGAACCCGACCCGGACCGGCGACGTGGCCTCGGCGCCGAGCTCCGTTCGAGCATGAGCCTGCCAGGCCCATACTTCGCCGGGTAAGGCCGCATCGCCGGGAGGATGCGAGGCCACCGGATGCAGCCCGAACTGGCCGACACGCTGCTGTTCGCGCCGCTCCGTAACCTGGTTGCACCGCCGGTGCCACCACTCGATCTCCGGCGTCACGCCAGCACTCCCTCCGCCACGACCCGCTCCAGGAAGCGATACGCATCGTCTTGCTGCCCCCGCGTCGCCGCCGCGTCGGCCTTGTGGAAGTAGTGATCCGGGAAGCCGGGATCCGCGTCGTGAAACACCGCGCCCCACGCCCAGAACCGCGCTGCGCACCGCGAACGCTGCCGGGCGAATCCGTCGATAGAGGATCCGGCGTCATAGCGCCAGAGGCCCTCGCCCGCCCGGTGGATGTGGCCGCCGGCCTCCAGGGCGGCGAGGTATGCGGCGCGCTGATGGGCCCACACACCCAGGAACAGGTTGCGGTGGCGGTGATGGCGGGCCAGATACGAGGCCGCATCGGGATAGAGCTCCAGGAACGCCAGGTGGCCGTGGGCAAGAAGCTGGTCGGCAGTCCACACCGACTGCCCCCATCTCTTCGCCACCGCGTGGCCGAGCGGGGCCAGGAAATCGGCGACCAGCGTCCTCAGTGCCGGTTCCTCGGACGGGGAGTCGGTGACGAAAGGGCCGAACAGCTTCAGCGCGAAATAGCCGCCGTATCCGCGGTCGCTTCCGTCCGAGTACAGGTCGGCACGGGCCAGGACGTAGACGGTGACGGGGATCTGGCGCCACGTAGCGCTGCGCCGGTGCGGTAGTTGGTTCGTCTCGTCGAGGACCAGGAGCGCGTCCAGATCGCTGCCGGGCTTCTGCGTGCCCAAGGGGCGGCTGCCGTAGAACACCCATTGCCGGCCAACCGCGGGGAGGTCATCGACTTCTTTGGAGAGACTCGCGGTGATCTGAGGGATCTGCTCGACGAACGTCCGATCGAAGGTGCGCGCTGTCGGATGCAGAGCCGAGCCACCTTTCTACTTCGTCGATCCAGTCTCCCGCCGGGTCGGCTTGGAGACTGCTGATGCCCACATCGCGTGCCGCCCGCACGTTTGCGGCCTTGTCATCGACATACAAGGCCGAACGCGGGCAGCGCCCGTCGAGGGCGTGCAGAAACGCTGCGGAATCGGGCTTGATGAGACCGGTGACGCTGGAGATCTCAACCGCGTGGAAGTGCCGCTCAATCCCGAGCTTGTGCAGCACGGGGAGCAGCCATTCGTGTCGGTGGTTGGAGACAAGCGTCAAGCGCGCACGCTGGGCCCAGCCGGAGACGGAATCCCCTGCAGGCAGTGGGGCCATGGAATCGACGATCGTCGTATGCCACTGACGCGGTGCGCAGTCGTGTCCTACCGCTGCAGCGAAGCGGTCCCAGAAATCTCTCGTGGAGATCCGGCCGCTCCACAGATCATCCCGAAGATGATCACGGAAAAGAAGCTGGACTTGGTCGACACGGGAACCGCAGGAGGCCGCGACTGCTGAAAACAGCGGGCCCATCGGCTCGCCCACGAGAACACCGCAGGCGTCCAGCAAGAGCATGCGCTGCGGTATCTTGTCGTCCACCAGATTCCCCGTCTCGCCAGACGACCACTTTCGTGAGCCCTGAACATATTCGAACGTCTGTCTTGTGCACAAGTGTCGTATGTGCTGCGCAGAACGTAGAATATTCCAGGTCGTGGATGGCGCGAGTGTGCCTCGGTCTTTTCAGATTCGCTGTCGAGTGAGCGGAGCCGACGCTCCATCTGTGATCATTCAGACGTGTGCCAGCGGTTCTGCCGTAGCCGCCGGGTGGGCATTAGTGGACGTAGCGCATGGCTGCCCCTTCCGTGGACTGAGTGTGGGCGGACGGATCGGAAGACTCACCGGGGTGCGGCTACGGCACTTCTTCGGTGTGCCGGTGCGGGGTGACTCCGTTGTAGGCGGCGGCTTGGATCCCGTACAGCTCGGCGTAGAGCCCGCCGTGGGTGATCAGGTCGGTGTGGGTGCCCTGTTCGACGACGTGGCCGTGGTCGAGGACGTAGATCCAGTCGGCGCTGCGGGTGCTGGCCAGCCGGTGGGTGATCAGCAACACCGCGGCCCCCTCGGCGGCGGCCTGGAACGTGGCGAACAGCCGCTCCTCGGCGCGGGCGTCCAAGGCGGCGGTGGGCTCGTCGGCGATGACCAGATCGGCCTGGGGGTAGAGGCCGCGGGCGGCGGCGATGCGCTGGCGCTGCCCGCCGGAGAGATCCTCGCCGTCTTTGAACCGGGTATCCAGCGGCGTGTCCAGCCCGTGGGCGAGGTCCTCGACCACCTGGTCGGCGCCGCTGAGACGCAGCGCCCGGCCCAGCCGGTCGGGGTCGGCGTCCCCGGGGGCGGCCATGGTGATGTTGCGCTCGGCGGAGAAGGGCCACTGGTGGTACTGCTGGCGGATCAGCCCGATCCGGGCGTGCAGCTCGTCGGGGGCCAGGTCGGCGATGTCGGTGCCGTTCCAGGTGATGGCACCGGCATCGGGCACATACAGCCCGGAGATGAGGGTGGCCAGGGTGGATTTGCCGGACCCGTTCTCCCCGACCAGGGCCACCACCCGGCCGCGTTCGACGGTGATGCTGACTCCGGTGAGCGCGTTGGCCTCGGCGGCGGGGTAGGCGAAGTCCACGCCCTGCACCCGCAGCTCTTCCAGCGGGCCGGGGGATGTGGTGCCGGTGGCGGGCGGGGTGCGGCGGCGGGCTTGGTCGAAGGCCTCCAGCAGGTCCGACAGGTAGAGGCCGGATTCGTAGCAGGAGTTGACGGCGCTCATGAGCCGATCCAGGGCGGCTTTGCCCTGGCCCAGGGCGAGGTAGGCGGCCCCGGCCACCGCCAGCGGCATCAGCCCGGCCAGCAGCAGCGCGACCAGGGCGGCGTAGGTGGCCAGGGTGGCGATGCCGCCCAGCACGTCGCCCACAGCGCGGGTGGTGGTCTGGCGCCCCACCACGGCCAGGAGGGCGTCGCGGACGTGGTCGGAGATGCGGGCGAATTCGGCCAGCAGCATGGGGCGCATCGCGTAGGCGCGCAGCTCGGCGGCGGCCTCGCGCTCGGTCATGGCGTGGGTGTACATGTACAGCAGCCGGTTGGAGGTGCTCAGCGCCCGCATCCGCGCATACCGCATTCGCGCGGAGCGGATCGCGGCCCAGCCGACCGGGGCCACGGTCAGCGCCAGCAGCGGCAGCAGCACGGGGTGCAACACGGTGAGGACGGTGGCCACGGCCAGCAGGCTGACCAGCTCGGTGGCGATGTCGGCGGCGTAGCCGGTGATGCGTCCGGCTTCGTAGACGCCCAGGGTGCGGGCGCGGTGGATCTGGTCGCACCAGTCGGAGTCGTCGAAGGCCTCCAGGCGGGTGGCGGTGGTCAGTGAGACGAGTTCGACCTCCACGGCCCGCTCGACCATCGGGGTGAGCCGGCCTTGGGCCCAGATCGCTGCGGAGCGCAGTGCGGCGCGGGTGAGGGTGGCGGCTCCGGCCAGCAGCAGGGAGGGCAGGGCGGCCTGCAGCCGCTCGGGGGTGGGGCTCTGGGCGAACAGACCCTGCAGGATGCCGACCACGGCGGTGAGTACGACGGCGGAGAAGGCGCCGGCGGCGATGTTGAGCCCGACGGTGAGCAGGGTGTCGCGGGGGCTGGCTTTCCAGCTCCAGCGCAGGGCGGTGGCGATGAGGGCGGGCAGGCGGGTGAGCATGTGCCACAGCGACAGGCGCTGCAGGTCGCCGAACCAGGGGTGGAAGCGGCTGGTGGCCAGTTCGGGCAGGCCTGCGGGTGCGGCCGGGGCGGGGCGGCGTGGGCGGCGCCGGTTCATACAACTCCGTAACACGTCGGTGCGGGAAGCAGCGGACACACAGGCGACTGTGGGCTGGGCTGCGGCGGCGGTCCGGTGCGCCGGCGCGGGGTGCTCCGGTGCAGGGTGGGCGGGGTGGCGCCTGGTCCACCCGATCCCTGCCCCGGGTTGTGGGGCCCGTAGAGGTTGGTGTTGTGTGCCTGTTCGGCCAGGGAGCCGGACGCCTCGGTAAGCCCGAGGCGACATCGAAGAAGGTCATCTCTCGCCCGGTGCGGCTTCGAGCCCGTGTCCCCTCAGCCCGCGGGCGGCCGTTGGGTGAGGCGGCCGAGGCCGCCGTCGCCCCAGGCCTGCTCGGGTGGCCAGTAGGGCTCGGTGGGGTCGCGGCGCCACTGGGAGATGGGCATCACACCGGGCTCCACGAGTTCCATCCCGGTGAAGAACCGGCGGATCTCGGCGTGGCTGCGCCCTTTCAAGGTGGCGGAGCTGCGGGCATAGACCTGCTCCATGAACGCCGCCCGCTGGGGGCTGGTCTCGTTCTCCAGGTGGGAGACGGCGATGTAGGAGCCCGGGCACAGCCGGTCGCGCAGCGCGGCCACCACCTCGTAGGGGCGGTCCTCGTCGGTGAGGAAGTGCAGGACGGCGATCATCAGCACGGCGACCGGCCGACTGAAGTCGATCATGCCCCGGATCTGGGGGTGGGCGAGGATGCCGGCCGGGTCGCGCAGGTCGGCCTCGGCGACCGCGGTGGTGGCGGGGTCCTCGGCTAGGAGCGCGTGGGCGTGGGCGAGCACGATGGGGTCGTTGTCGACGTAGACGACGCGGGCGCCGGGGGCGTGGCGCTGGGCGACCTGGTGGACGTTGTCCTGGGTGGGCAGCCCGGAGCCGATGTCCAAGAACTGGTCGATGCCGGCTTCGGCGGCCAGGTGGCGCACGACGCGGCGCAGGAAGTACCGGTTGGCGTGGGCGGTGCTGTGCAGCTCGGGGATACGTTCCAGGAGCTCGGTGCCGGCCTCACGGTCGGCGGCGTAGTTGTCCTTGCCGCCCAAATAAAAATCGTAGAGGCGGGCGGCGCTGGGGGTGTAGGGGTCGACGCCGGCCGGGGGAGCGGGTGTGTGGTCGGGCATGATGATGCACCTGTCGAACGCGGAAGCGGTCTATGCGGGCGGAGTTCGGGCCCGAACGGGGCGCCGAATCAGGCGGCTCGGGCGGTGCCGGGGGTCAGGTTCACGGGCAGGCTGGCGGGGCGGCGGATCATGAAGCTGGGCAGAGGCGGCACCTGGCCGGCCGGTTGCAGGTGGGGGAAGCGGGTGAACAGCCGCGACAGGGCCGTTTCCAGTTCGAGGCGGGCGAGGTGGGCGCCCAGGCAGTAGTGGATGCCGTGGCCGAAGGCCAGATGCCCCTTGGGGTTGCGGGTGACGTCGAAGACCTCCGGGTCCTGCCACCGGTGGGGATCGAGTCCGGCGGCGGAAATGCCCAGCAGCACCCCGGCCCCGGCGGGCAGCTTGGTGCCGCACAGCTCGACCTCGCGGGTGGTGAAACAGATCGGGAGGGTGGCCACGGAGCTGTAGCGGCGCAGGCACTCCTCGACCGCCGACCCCCAGCCCACCTGTCCTGAGAGGACGAGGTCGCGCTGGTCGGGGTGGGTCGCCAGGGCCTGGGCGGCGTTGAGTAGGGCTCCGAGGGTGGTGTCGAAGCCGGCGACGATCAGCAGGTAGCAGGTGTCGACGGCGTCGGCCCGTGACACGTCGCCGTTGCGCTGGGATGTGGCCAGCAGGGAGAGCAGGTCGCCGCTGGCGGTGTCGGGTGGGGTGTGGTCGAGCAGGTCGGCGATGTAGGTGCGGGCCTCCGCGTGCACGCCGGGGTCGGAGAGGGCGAAGGCGCGGGTGGTGATGTCGCTCAAGCGTTCGGCGTGCTCGGGGCCGAGGCCGAACAGGTCGAGGAACACCTCCACGGTCAGTTGCCAGGCGAAGTCCAGCAGGTCCGCCCGCGGCCCGGCCTGTGCCATTTCGTCTAGGAGGCGGTCGGTGATGGCCTCGATCCGGCCCCGGCGGTGTTTGACGGCGGCCGGGGTGAAGGCGGGCCGCAGCAGCCGGCGGATCTGTTCGTGTTCGGTGCCGTTGAGGGCGAGCAGGCTGCGCAGGTCGCCCACCAGAGCGACCAGCGGGTGCGCGGGATCCACCTCGCCGCGCTGGAGGGCGGGCCAGTTCTCGGCCCCGCGCAGGAACGTGCCGCCGGTGTCGCCTTGGACGGTGCGCAGGGCCTCGTCGCTGCAGGCGGCCCACAGGTGCAGGCCGGCTAGCTCGACCGCAGCCACCGGGCCAGCCTCGCGAAGACACTTGGTGTTGGTTGCGGGGTCGTCGAGTGCGAGGCGGACGCGCGCTGCGGGGCGGGAGACGGGGTCCATTGGTCCTCCTGGGTGAGGGGCGGGCGGGGGTGAACGTGACGGGAAGGGCGCGGCGTCCGGCGATGACCGTCGAGGCGCGCCGCGGGGCGTCGTTCTCGTTCAGGCGCAGGTCGGGCAGGCGCTGCTGGAGGCGTTCCACCCCGGTCTGGGCGATGGCCAGGGCGATGTCGCGGCCCAGCTGCGGGCACCCGTGCGGGCCCATGCCGAACACCGGGTAGGCCCGGTTGGAGGGTTCGGGTGGGGCGGTGCGCAGCTGGTGCCGCTGGGCGGCGCCGAATCCCATGACCAGGCAGTCGCCGCGCGCCAGCCGGTAGCCGCCCACCTCGAGCCCGTCGGCGGTGGGGAAGCGGCCCACCAGGGTCTCCAGGGGCGGGTGGCGCCAGATCCCGTGGTTGAGGGTTTCGCTGATCAGCCAGGTGGAGCCGACCATGTGCATCCGCGACGTGGCCAGCAGGTCGGCCAGGGTGTTGGCGAGTGCGTGGGCGATGGGGTCGTGGGCGGCGGCCATGATCAGCGCGAGCTGGTCGCGGATCTCCTCGTCCTCCAGCCCGCGGGCGACCATCCCGCTGGTGATGTCGCGGCCCGGGTGGGCGCGGCGGTGGGCGGCGTGGCCGATCAGGAGGTCTTGGAGCTGGTGGTGGGCGTGGCCGGCGTCGGCCTCGCCGTCCCACAGGCGCTGCATGGCCATGCCCACCCGCAGCCCGGCGGGCTGGTCCATGCCGAACAGGCGGCACAGCACCAGCAGCGGCAGGACGGAGGCGTATTCGGAGACCACGTCGGCCCGGCCCCGGGTGCAGAACCCGTCGATGACCACGTCGGCGATCTCGCGGATGCGGGTTGGCAGCAGAGCCAGGGAGACTTCCTGCAGGGCGCCGGTCAGTGCCGTGCGCAGCCGCTGGTGCTCGTTCCCGTCGACCGACAAGGCGTTCCGGCGGGGCGGATACAGCGCCTTAAGCGGGCTGGCCTGCGGGATGGTGCCGTTCCACAGGTCGCGCCAGGCGCGGGGGTCGCGGGCGAAGTAGTGCTCGTCTTTGAGGACGCGGTGCAGCACGGGCAGGCTGATCATGAGCCAGGCGGGCACGCCCTTCTCCAGCTCGACGGGCACCAGCCCGCGCTGGAAGTGCTCCTCGTCGAGGCGGTCGAGGGTGGTGGGCAGGTCCAGGGCGGGATCGTCCAGCCGTAGCAGTGGGGGTGGGGGTTCGGGGGGCAGCGGCATAAGAGTCGCTTTCACACGAGGGAGGGGGCGGTCGAGCTGGACCTGGCCTGGTTCGGGGCGTGTGCGGCGGCGGGGCCTCAGAGGTTTCCGGCGGCGCGGCGCAGAAGCTCCTCGCAGCCGGCGACCAGGTCGCCGGCGCCTTCGATCAGGTCTTCGGGATCGATATCGATGCCCCGGACGATTGCCTCCGCGCCGGCGGTCAGGGCGTCCTGATAGGCCAAGCGGTGCGCCAACTCCATGGCGTCGTCGGCGGACACGGTCTCCAGCAGCCCGAACCCGACCTGCTCAGCGGTGAGGGACCGTGTGGCCACGAACTGGCCGCCGCCGGGCTCAATCTCATAGCGGATCCGCCACTGGGGATGCTGTCTCTGAAGCCGAGCTACAGCTTCTTCGCCTGCAGGGAGATCCCGCGTGCCCGTGCCGGCGGCCTCTGCGATGCGGCTCGCCACGGGGTTATGGATCTCCAACTGCCGAAGGAGCCCTTCCTCGCTGGCAGCCGCTGCGGTGAGAACTCCTCTGAGGAACTTGGGAGCCGGTGCGATGCTGGCCACGAACACGCCGCGTTCGGGCAGCGAGGTGGCGGCGTAATACCGGATGTCCCAGTAGGGGTAATGCCGGCGCAGACGGGCCAGGGCGCCAGCGGCAGTGTCGTCAGCTCTGCTCACGACGCACCTGCCTGATTGGCCGGTGCGCATTCGCTGCCCGCCCACACGAGGCATTGGCGAACGGCCGGTGTTGTCCCGAAGCTCCTGCGGATAGCGAAGTCCGGCCTTTGCCCAAACATGCTGTGTCCATCGACGGACACTGGCCGGTGGCATCGCTGCGCCCGCGCCACTGCGGACGCATATGTGGCCAAAGGCGTTCGGCAGTCGGCCATTCCTTGTCTCCTCGCAGCGTGATGGATCGTGCAGCGAGGACGAACCTACGGAAGGGCGTAACCAGGCCTACTAGCGTTGCGAGGTCCTAGCACAGAGCTAGGAAAGCGTGTGACCGGCGGCGAGTTCGTCTTCGATGCCGACACGCTGGGCGAAAGCGGTGAGCTGCTTGCGGAGCGACGGACGGGCGCGCTGGAATACCCGGCGCACGGTGTCGTGCGCCGTCGGGTTGTAGCGAAGTTCCTCGGCGCTGCACTGTTCGGCTTCTAGCAGATGCAGCAGCGCAGCCCCTGGATCGGACCGCATTGCGTGGCTGCGGGCGAGGTCGAGCGCCAGGGTTGTGCGGCGCTCACGTGATTGGAGCGGTGCCGGATCGATTTCGTCGGCGATAGCCAGGGCGTCGGCGGTGTGGCCGTCCTCGAGTTCGACACTGACCATGTGTAGGGCGACGTTGGTCGGTCCGAAGGCGGTCCGCCCCACATTGGTTTCCCCGGTTTTTTCCGCGAGAGGGCGAGCATGGTCCCTGATGCGCTCGATGGCCGCGAATCTTCGTTGACTGCGCGCGGCGGCCACAGCGGCGGCCAGCCACAGCGCGCCGCTGATCGCTGCGGCTTCGCGGGTTCCATGCCCTTTGATATCGGCGATGGCCGCTAAGGCGATTTCCTCGGCTGTTTGGGGCTCCTGCTGCCCCAGCAACGCGTGTGCGAGGTTCCAATTCGCCCGTGCCAGGCGGACATCGTCCTCTGTCTGCTCGGCGGCCCGACGCTCACGATCGGCCGCGACCAGCGCCAGGTCGGGGCGCCCGATGCGCCGAGCCACAGTCCGCAAGAGAGCATAAGCGTCGGCTGCCACTCGATGCTCAAGAAGGGGATCGGTTGTTCCGGGGGCGTTGATTGTAGCGACGTCACCGATCAGGTCGGGGACCACAGCAGCCAGACGGCTGTAGCGGTCTGCGGCCCCTTGCCAGAGGCGCCACGCGTGTTCGACCGCTTCCTGTAGCTCGTCGGTACTGCGGCCAGAGGAGGCTTCCTGCTGGAGGAGAAGAGCGCGGTGTAGTTCAGACGCCAATAGAACGTCCGGAGCGGGTGAGGGGCGCTCACTGCTCTCGGCTACCAGTTCGGGCACGGAAACCCCGAGAGCTCCGGCGATAGCCTCCACGACATCCAATGACGGGACCCGGTATCCACGCTCGATCTGTCCGAGGTACTCGGCGTTCAGGCCCGCGAGTCCTGCGACCACTGCCTGGGATTTACCCTGCCGAGTGCGATGCCACCGCACACGTTGCGCGAAGACCTGACCCAGCGACATGATCCCGCCCTCCCGGCTGGAACAGCGTCCGTGGGGGTACATGGTAAATGGCCCGCGCCCGATTCCCCTTGTTGGAGCCGCCTATGCTGCCCCGCTGCCTCGTCCTCTGGGACGTCGACCACACGTTGATCGAGACCCGCGGTGTGGGCAGCGCTGTGTTCCGGGAAGCGTTCGAGAAGGCCACCGGAGCCACGATGAGCGCTGGCATGGCCACGGCCCACGGGCACACGGAACCGGTGCTGTTGGAGAAGACCCTGGAGCTCAATGGGATTCAGGACCGCGAGGAGGGGCTGTTCGAGCGTTTCGCAGCCGCACAGGCGGACGGGTACCGCGCCCGTTCGGACGAACTCCGGGAGCGGGGGCGCGTCCTGCCTGGCATCGAGGATGCCCTTGGTGCCCTGGCGACGGATTCCGGCGTGATGCAGAGTGTGCTGACGGGCAACACAAGACGAGCGGCGCAGGTCAAGCTGAGCGCGTTCGGCTTGGATCGCCATTTGGACCTGGCAGTAGGAGCCTACGGTGACGACGACTCCTACCGGCCGCGGCTGGTCGAGGTCGCTCTCGCCCGAGCTGCGGAACGAGCGGGCATGTCGGTGCCGAGGGAGAGGGTCGTCCTTATCGGAGACACCCCCAAGGACATCGCAGCGGCGCGAGAGGCCGGAGTGGGCGTCATCGCAGTCGCCTCTGGAACCAGCTCCGTCGATGATCTGACGGGAGTGGGAGCGGACCTGGTCCTGGGGACGTTGGAGTCGGTCGATATCCGTGACCTTGTTGGCCGTGTTCTCACTGTTCGTGCTGGAGAGTGAGTCCCTCATAGTGGCGGCGTGAACAGGCATGGCTGAAGGCGCCACACGCCTGGGGAAGCAGGGCGACCAGCCCTACAGATCCTCGCGCCGAGCCGAGGCGAGGAACGCTGTCCACTCCCGAACTGAGAACTTCAGAACGCCCGCCTCCGGCTGGTTGCTGTCGCGGATCAGACGTTGGTCGGTAACAGCTGCGACCTCGACGCAGTTGCCGCCCGCGCCGCCGGAGTAGCTGGACTTGCGCCAGCGCGGTCCAGGGCTGTCGTTGGTCGCCTCGTGCCTCATGGTGCGTATCTCTCCTGGAGCAGGTGCTGGATACGTCGCTGGGACTCCTCAGGGCTCAGCGCGGTTTCCCGTAGACGCTGGAAGACCTGGGAGAAGGAGGCGGTTTCGGGCTCCTCTTCCAGGTAGAGCGCGCCGATGCGGTATTCCACCAGCACCACGTCGCCGGCGGCGACGTCGTCGAGGATGCCGGGGAACTCCATGATGACGAAGGAGCCTTCGCTGCCGGTGTGGGCGCCGGCCTCAAACGGCAGGATCCGGAGGTCGACGTTGGGCAAGTCGGCGCGATCCAGCAGCGTCTGGAGCTGCTCGCGCATGACCGCGGTGCCGCCGACGACGCGGTAGAGGGCGGCTTCGTTGATGACCGCGTTGAACGTCAGCGGCGCTTCATCGGTGAGCCGGTCTTGGCGGCGTGTGCGGATCTCGACTTGGGCGGCGATCTGGTCGTGTGAGCCGGCGTCGATGTCGGCGGTGAGGACGGCCCTGGCGTAATCGGCGGTCTGCAGCAGGCCGGGGACGGTGCCGTCCTCGTAGTTGTGGAGGGTGTGGGCCTCCTGCTCGAGCCCGAGGTAGGGCTCGAACCAAGCGGGGACGCTGTCGCCGTGGCGCTGCCACCAGCCGGGCTCGCGCTGGCGGGCGAGGCCGACGATGCGGTCGCGGTCGTCGGTGGAGAGTCCGTAGTACTCGGCCAGCAGGTGCACGACCGAGACGGGCCAGGGGTTCTCCGCCTTTTCGTACTTGGTCAGGGTTCCGGGCGCGATGCCGGCGTGGTGCGCGGCGGTTCCGGATTTGATGCCCGCCCGCACGCGGGCCTGGCGCATGACGCGGGCGATCGTCCGCCGCGCGACGCCTGCCGGGCTCTGGCCCACTCGACACCTCCCAGTTCGCAGCTCCAGTTTGGCGCATCGGACATCACCGAACCAACTTACCGCAATCCACGCTAGGGAAATTTTCCTCAGTATGGATTGCGTGTGTGTGAGTTGATCGTGATACTGAGAGTTCGGAACAGCCCTTCATCCGGCCCGGTCAGACACAGAGGCGCCGGTTCGCCCCACGCACGTCAGCGACGACCGTGACGGTGTCCTGACCTGGCCCCGAATCCCTCCAGGAGGCCTGCTG
This sequence comes from Streptomonospora salina, assembly GCF_014204715.1. Lineage (NCBI taxonomy): Bacteria > Bacillati > Actinomycetota > Actinomycetes > Streptosporangiales > Nocardiopsidaceae > Streptomonospora > Streptomonospora salina. The sequence goes on along the minus strand of NZ_JACHLY010000001.1, from coordinate 2,034,839 downwards.
ATGTCCCCCGAACAACAGTGCTGGCTCCCCGGCACTCCCGAAGCCGCCGGCATCGCCCGGCCCCGGGTCACCACCGTCCTCGGTCCGAGTCATCCCTTGCTCTTCGAGGCCCAGCTCATCGTCTCGGAGCTCGTCACCAACGCCTATCGCCACACGAGGAGCGGATTGCCCGACGGCAGGATCGGACTGACCATCGCGCCCCTCGTGTGCGGGTGCGTCGTCGAAGTCGCCGACGACGGCCCGCGCCCTGTCACACCGACCGTGCCCCGTCTGCGCACCCCCGGTGGGGCGGAGACCGAAGGCCGCGGACTCTTATTGATCGAGTCCACCGCCCGTGCCTGGGGAACCATCGACCATGCCGACGGCGGCCACTCCGTCTGGGCACTGCTCGTCTTCGATTCGGCTCCGCCGGACGAAACTGCGGCGCGGGATGAAGCGATCCCGGCCCATCGGAGTCCCGGCCCACAGCAGCCGGGCGCCGCGCTCCCGTCCACCGACGCGCACCCCGGTCGGCAGGAAACCGACGACCTCGAGGCGCTCGATGGGTTCACCGCCGAGGTTCCCGGCGGGTGGTCACCATGATCCGCCCCCACGCCCCCGCGGCCGCCCCGCAGGACATGAACACGCCCGGATGCCCCTGGTGGTGCCGCGGCAGACATCCCGAACGATCCATCCGCGGGCAGGCGTGGTGCATCCACCAAAGCACCACCTACCGCGGGACCCACGGCACCGTCGCCCTGACCGTGGCCGTGGTCTGGCACGAGCGCATCGACGGCCGCGCCCCCTACACGCAACCGGCAGCACCGTACGTCGAACTGCGGATGCACGCTACCGCCGGCAGCGACGCCTACACCGCCCGGATCACCCCCGCCCAGGCGCGCTCGCTCGCTGACGTGGTGGAGACGGTGCCGCGCGGCGATCCCGAGCTGGCCGAGGGGATGCGCACCGCCGCACACCGGGTCGCCACTACATCCCAGGAGGAATCGTGACTGCACGCTGGGGACGCACCCCTCGCTACGCCGCCGCTGCCAACCTGCAGGCCGCCCATCCCGGCCTGATCGTCTGGTTCGGGGAACGCAGCGGCCACTTCTACCTGATGGACGCCGAAGGGCTGCACGAACGCGACAGCATCGACGCCCTCACGCTGCTGGCCTGGTGGCGTACCCACCGGCCGAGGCCGCGCCGTAGCTGGTCGGCTCCGGCCGTGCGCACCTGACCCTGCCGCCGGGGAACCTCCTTGTAGTTCCGATCCCGGCAGCGCCCTCACGGCGACTTCTCCTTCCGGGACGGGGTGGTGCTCCGGTCGCGCGCCGGTGATCTCACGAGGTGCGTACCGATCATCGTGGGGCAAGGAGATTCATGAGGGCCTGTGATGGTCGGCCACCTCGGTAGCGAGGTCGTGTAGACGCGCCTTGGCCTCGACGGGCCCGTGCACGGTAACGGACCTGCCGAACGGCAGCAGCGCTCGCACGTCTTCAAGGTGCAGGAACCTGATGGTGGCCTCGTACGCGGCGGTTTCGTCTGCGTGCTTCTGCAGGAGGAGCCGCTGTCCGAAGATCCGTTGCGCACGTTCGAGCTGGGATTCGTCGATGGTCGCGGAGACTTCGACGACGTGGTCGTGTTCCCACTGCGCGGTGAGGCCGGCAGTGACGCTGTGCAATGTCTGGCGGGGACGTAGCCGTCGTCGGTGACCGGTTTCCGTCCATGACGTGATCCGCTCGAGGCGGAACATCCGTGGTGCTCGGTCGCAGTCGGCGACGAGATACCAGATGCCGGCCTTGGCGAGGAGCCCGTAGGGATCGACGACGAGCGTGCTCGGTGGTGACTCGCGAGAGCGGCTGTATTCGATCCGCAGTTGCCGGGCCCGCCGCACCGGGCCGATGAGCGCTGCCGGGGGTGTGCCGTCAGGCCGTGGTTGGAGCCAGGGGCGACTGTCGACCTGTACGGCCTCGGTGAGCGGAATCAGGTCCTCAGAGCGGCCCGGATGTGTCTTGGCGAGCTTGGCGAGCGCGTGCCGGGTCTCGGTGGAGGCGTTGAGGTCGTCCCGCTGCTTGTCATCCAGTCCCGTCAGCGACAGGGTCTGCCTCTCACCCGGGGTGAGTCGGGTGAGGTCGAGCCCTGTGCCGGGGAGCACGGTGACTCCTCCGGACCGGCCACGCTGTGCAGCCACGGGGAATCCGGCCTCACGCAGCCAGTTCAGGTCCCGGGTGACCGTTCGAAGCGATACTCCCAGCGCCGCGGCGAGGTCGGTGGTGGTCACGGCGTCTCGCGACTGAAGAAGCAGCATCAGGGAGAAGAACCGGTCAGGGGTCATGATCTCGATCGTGGCAGAAATTGCGCCATCATCCGGCGTATATGCAGGTCAGTCTGTGTCTGCGTGCCAAAGCCGCAGCCCACGATCGATCGAAAGGGAACCGACCATGTCCGCATCCGTGGTGACCATCGTCTACGTGAACGACGCGCCGGCCGCAGCTCGCTTCTACGGTGAGCTTCTCGGTATCGGCCCGTCGTTGGAAACCCCGGGCTATATCGCCTTCGACCTGGGGCCCGGTGCCGACCTGGCCCTGTGGGCGGAGCAGTTCGAGGGTCTCTCGCCCGATGTCCCCCGAACGAGCGAGGTCTGCCTGGCCATCGACGGTGGCCCCGAGGAACTCGATGCCCTCTTCCAGCAGTGGCAGTCCATGGGCGTCAGGATCCTGCAGGAGCCTCGTGACGCGGGGTTCGGCCGCACCTTTTTGGCAGCCGATCCCGATGGCAACCGGATCCGCGTCGCGCCGCAGGACTGACATTCAATCCCTCGGCAGGTGCGGCACGCCGACGGATCGGTGTCGGCGGTGCCGCACCTGCCGGTATGACCTCCCGAGAGGCTGAGCATCGCCCACGCGAACGCACCCGTGAGCGATGCGGAGCGGTCAGGCCTGTTCGGCGGCGACCTCCCGCAGCCAGCGTCGTGTCTGGCGCCGGTTGGCCAGAAGCACCACGCCGGCCCGGCCGGCGGCGAACTCCTCGATCTTCGCCATTATGCGCGGCCGCATCGTGCGGCGATACGTCGCGACGTACGTGAGTACGCCCCAGTGGAGGCGGTTGTGCACTCCGTCGCCCTTGTGCCCGGCCCCGTGCCGGAGTTGCCGCGAGAAGATCCCGTAGAGCGCGGCGATCGTGGAGACGTCTATCAAGACCACCGTGTCGCAGGCTTCGAGTCGGATCTGCAGGGTCGAGTTGTAGTTGCCGTCGACTACCCAGAGAGGCTGGGAGACCATCTCGCGCTGCAGCTGGGCGAACTCGTCCGTGGGCCGGGCGTTCCACTCGTCGTCGTAGAACGCGGCGTCCAGGTGCGTGGTCGGGGCGTCGAGGACCTGGCCCAGTGCGCGGGCCAGGTGTGACTTGCCGCTGCCGCCGCAGCCGACGATCGCGACCTTCTTCATGGCCCACCAGGGTAGAGACGTGCGGATGCCCCGCAGGGACTGCACGCGCAAAAGGCCTGTTCCCGCAGAGTGGTATTTGTCGGCGGCTGACCCGTCAGCCGTTCCACCCGTGCCAGAACTGCGTGGGGTCGTCCCCGGCGGTGACGAGGGCGGTTTTGAGAGCGCCCGGCCGAACGTCCGCATCGACGAGCTGATCCAGGGCTACCCAGTGGAACTCGAGATGATCTTCATGGCTGACCGGCTCGGTGCCGGTGATGGCGACTTCGAATACGAGATTGAGCTCGTGGTGCGTGATGCCGTCTTCGATGTAGCCGTGCTCGACCGCAGCGCGAAATCCTGTGATCGTGGTCGCGGTACCGAGTTCCTCACCCAACTCGCGGACCAAAGCGGCTTCCACCCGCTCGCCGGGGTCGACGTGGCCACCCGGCAGGAACCACCAGGCCTTGTCGCGTTGACGCGCCAAGAGGAGTCGGCCGTCGCGGCAGATGACAGCGCGGACGATGATCTCGGTGGCAGCAGCGGTCATAGGTGCCTTAGGGGATGCGGCAGGTGGCGGTCACCGAGCTTACTGTCGAGGAGGTCGCAGATCCGCTGCGCGAGTCGACGTCGGTTCGTGCGGTCCGTCCCCTGCGACGGGGCCGTCGTGATGCCTCGTCGGTGCTGGAGCCGTCGCGCGGCCGACTGGTGAAGAAGAGGCTCAAGGGTGCCCCGAAGCGGCTGACCGAACATCACCGATCCCCGCACGACGAGATGAGGGGTGCCGTCGGTACCGGCGTTTGTCGAGCGTTGCGCTGGAGTCTGTGCCGCCATGGGACGGGAGATCACAGGTGACCTTTCCGTCTCGAACATCGCTCTTCACTAGAGAAATGATCACTAGACACGAGGTTGGCGTCCCTTTCCTTCGCCTGCAGGCTTACCTCTCCGTGAGGATCCGGTTATCCCTCGCTTTCGCCGGAGAACTCCCTTCAATCAGAGTGACGGTCGTATTACTCTCGGGAGTCGGATTTCGGTCGGGAACGCGGTGAAGTCATGGGGTGACCGATGGCTCGTGCGTGCTGTGGGGCGCTGATAGGCGGCATCGCGCTGGCGGTGCTTGCCGCCGCGGGATGCACATCGTCGAACGGCGGACCCGCCGCGCCCACGGAGTCTCCCTCACAGGCGAACACGTCTTCCCCACCGTCGGCCGCCGACGAAGCGATGGGTGCGTATACCGGCCTGTGGGGCGCGATCACCAAGCAGTCCCGTAGTACGGACCCTGACCTGACGGCGCTTGAGCGCTATGCCACCGGCCAGGCTCTGGAGTACGCCCGCGACAACCTGAGAGGGCGAGCCGAGGACGGTGTCGTCGCCAAGGGCGCGCCCTCCCACTCTGCTGAAGTGGCAGAGATCGATGCCGAGGCTGGCACGGCCGAAATCCGTGACTGCATGGACTCCACCGAATGGCTGCAGCACGACGCCGAAACCGGCGAACTGGTCGAGGAGAAGCCCGACGGCCCCATCCACCGGCAGGTCGAAGCCACCGTCCATCAGAACGGGCTCACCTGGAAAGTCTCAGAACTCCTGCTGGGCCAGATCGGTTCATGCTGATCGCGGCACGGCGCTTGACCATTGGAGGCGTAACCGTGACAGCACTGCTCGTCGGGGCCTCCACTGCCTGGGCCGACCCCGACTATTTCGAGGGCAACGCCCATTGCGACGCTTCCGGATGCGAAGCCGACGCGGAGTCCGGTCGGAATGCGCCCGGCTCGGTGTCACAGGGCAGCGAGGACGCCGGTGGCTCCCCGGGTGGGGGAGCCGAGGACCATTCGCAGGGTGGCGGCGAAGTTGAGGCCAACTGTGAGGAAGTCGCTCCCGGGCAGCAGGAGTGCGAGACCACGCTGACCGAGGAGGACCTGGGCGCCGAGGACGTGATCGTGTCACCGGTTGCGGTGGCCGACGCCGCCCGCGACGCGCTGGAACTGCCACAGCCGGACATCGCCACGTCGCCGGCGTTGGAGCAGCCGGTGCTGGTGCAAGTGCCGGTCTGGCTGTGGATCGATGAACAGACCTGGAACCCCCACTCGGCGGAGGCGGAGGTGCCCGGGGGAGCGGTCTCGGTGACGGCCACTCCGGACCGGGCGCGGTGGTCGATGGGCGACGGCACCACGGTCACGTGCGACGGGCCGGGCGTGGCGTATGTGGCCGGGCGCCACGATCCCGCGGCGGCGTCGCCGGAGTGCGGCCACACCTACACCCGCGCCTCCACCACCCAGCGCGGCGGCGCCTATGACCTGAGTGTGGATGTCGTCTGGGAGGTGACCTGGGAGTCGAGCGAAGGCAGCGGCGAACTGGATCCGCTGGTGACCACGACCGGGGCCGAGGTGGAAGTCGTGGAGTCCCACGGGTTGGTGGAGCCGACCGGATAAGCACAGAGTGCAGCGGGAGGCCGAATGGCCGCAGTGGCGGAAAGGAACGAGCACAAGTCGGACGAGGGAGCTGCCCCGCAACGGCTGCTGGGCAGTGGACCGCGGCGGTGGCGGTGGCTGGCTGCGGGCGCCGCTCTGATGGCCGTGGGTGCGGCAGCGGTGGCCACGGCGCTGGGCCAGGTCGATGACCGCAGCGGGGTCGTGGCCGCGGCCCGAGATCTTCCCGCGGGGCACGTGGTGGTCGAGGGCGACCTGCAGGTGGTGGAGATCGCCGGCGGCGAGCAGCTGGCGGCCGTGCCGGCCGCGCGGATCGACGGTCTGGTCGGGAAGACGGTGCTGGCTCCCATCAACCAGAACACGCTGATCGCTCCGGAGGCGCTGGGCAGCGGCGATGCGCACCCGGCCGAGGGGGAGGCGGTCATCGGAGCCAGCCTGGCCCCCAACCAGATGCCGTCCTCCGTGCGCGCCGGGGCTCGGGTGGCCGTGGTCATCACCTCCGCGCCCGGCGAGGACGGTTCGCCCGCTTCGGGAGGGGAGCAGACGCAGGGTTCACCTCCGCCCTCACCCGCGGCGTCGGCCCAGGAGGCGATTTCGGGCCGGGTGCAGTCGGTGACCACGCCCGAGGACGCCGCCGGCGGGCAGGCCACACGGGTGGAGTTGGTGGTCGATGCCGCCGATGCCGAGGCGGTGGCCCGAGCGGCCGCGGCCGATGCGCTGAGCGTGGTGGAGGTTTCCGGAGGTGAGAGCTGATGCCGCTGATCGTCGTGTTCTCTCTCGGCGGTGCGCCCGGTGTGACCACCGCATCTTTGGCTCTGGCCGCTGCCTGGCCCGAACCGGTCCCCAGCGTGCTGGTGGAGGCCGACGCCTCCGGCGGCGACCTGGCCGCATGGCGACGCATGCCGACCGCCCCCGGAGTGGCGGAGCTGGCTGCCACCGCCCGCACCGACGAGAGCGCGATCGCAGCCGCGGCACCGGTGCTGGGATGCGCCCAGGTGCTGGCGGGCGGCCAGCGGGTGTGTCTGGCCCCGGCCACCGCCGATCGGGCCGCGGGTGCCATCGATCTGCTGGCCCGCCATCCCGAAGTCCTGCGCGCACCCGGCGCGGTGGGGGTGGTCGATGCCGGCCGGTTGGCGCCGCGCTCGCCCGCGGCCCACCTGGCCGCCGCCGCTGATGTGGCGCTGCTGGTAGTGGCCGATGATCTGGCTCAGCTCAAACGCGCCCAGGCGGCCCTGCCCGCCCTGCGCACCGGCGTGGAGAAGCTCGGCCTAGTGGTGACCGGGGCCCGCACCAGCGACGCACAGGTGCAGGAGGAACTGGGGACGCCGGTCCTGCAGCGCATCCCCACCGACCCACGCTCCGCGGCCTTTCTGCGGGGCGAGAGCAGCCCGGCGCGCCCCCATCGTCGGCCGCTGCTGCGCTCGGCCCACCGCCTCGCCGACGAACTGGCGAGCACAGCGCCGCAGGCCTCGGCGGTGGAGGTGCGTCGCGGATGAGCCGACCACAGCACCCCGTCACGGTCAACACGTCGGCCGAGGCCGCGCTGGCCGAGTGGGTGCGCTTCGTCGCCGGCGAGGCCACCCGCCGCCTTAGCACCGCCCTGGCGTCCGAAGACGCTCCGCTGGCCGGGGAGGAGTACCGGCGCCGCGCCGAGCAGACCGTGCGCCAGATCCTGGATGAGGCCGCCCAGCGCCTGCTCTCCCAAGGACACCCGGTCCTGGATTCGGCCTCCGAACAGGCGGTGACCCAACGGGCCGTGGCCCAGGTGTGCGGGCTCGGGCCGCTGCAGGAGCTGTTGGATGAGCCCGACATTGAAAACATCAACCTCACCGGCACCGACGTGTGGGTGCGCTACGCCGACGGGCGCCGCGAACACCGCCCGCCCGTGGTCTCCGGCGGGCAGGAACTGGTCGCGCTGGTGCGCCGCATCGCCGCCGAGTCACCGGCCGGTGAGCGGCGCTTCGACCCGGCCGCGCCCATTCTGGACATGCCCTTGCCGGACGGCTCCCGGTTGAACGCGGTGATGGACATCGCCCACGCTCCGGCCGTCTCGATTCGGCGCCACCGCTACCGCACGACCACTCTTGCCGAGCTGCGGTCGCTGGGCACCCTGGATGAACCCCTCGTGGCGCTGCTGTCCGCGGCGGTGCGGGCCCGGCGCAACATCGTCATCTCCGGCGGCACCAACGCCGGCAAGACCACATTGCTTCGCGCCCTGGCCGCGGAGATCGCCTCCTCGGAGCGGATCGTCACCGTCGAGGACGTCGCCGAACTTGGCCTGCACCGCGACCGGGACGCCCACCCCGATGCGGTGGCGCTGTATGCACGCCCGCCCAACGTGGAGGGTGCCGGTGAGATCACCGTGGCCGATCTGGTGCGTTCGGCGCTGCGCATGTCGCCGGACCGGGTGATCGTCGGTGAGACCCGCGGGTCGGAGACCGTGCCGCTGCTCAACGCCATGAGCCAAGGCAACGACGGCTCCCTGACCACCCTGCACGCCGCCTCCTCTGAAGGCGCCTTCACCAAGATCGGCGCCTACGCCGCCCAAAGCAGTGAGCGGCTGCCGCTGGAGGCGACCGCGCTGTTGATCACCGCGGCCGTGCACCTGGTCGTGCACCTCTCGGCCACCCCCACCGGGCAGCGGATGGTCACCAGCGTGCGCGAAGTCGTCGGTGCCGAGGGCCAGCGGGTCGCCTCCAACGAGATCTATCGCCGCAGCCGCACCGGGGAGGCGCTGCCAGCCGCCCCGCCCAGCCCCGACACCATCGACGACTTGTCAGAGCACGGCTTCGACATCACCCACCTGCTCGGCAGCAGCCCCGGGGGGTGGACCGCATGAGCACGACGGCGGCCATCCTCGGCGTTGCTGGCGGACTGGCGCTGGGCGCTGGCCTCTGGCTGGTGCTCGCATCTGCCGCTTCCTCACCACGCACCGGCCGAGGCGCTGGGACCTATCGGCTGTTCCGGAGCCGGCGTCAACTCCTGCGCCTGGCCGGCGCGGCCGGGGGAGGGCTACTGGCCTGGACGCTCACCGGCTGGCCGGTGGCCGTCCTGCTCACCGGGGCCGGCCTGTGGTGGCTGCCCACCCTTCTCGGGCCGGACCGGGCGCATGCGGCGAGGGTGGCGCGGATCGAAGCGGTGGCCTCCTGGACCGAGCAGGTACGCGACCTGATGGCCGGCGCCTCCGGGCTGCAGCAGGCCATCACCGCCACCGCCCCCATCGCCCCGAGCCCGATCCGCCCGCAGGTGCAACGCCTGGCCGAGCAGCTGCGCAGCACCCGCGACCCCCAGCACGCGCTCGCGGAATTCGCCCACGCGGTGGACACGCCCACCGCCGACCTGGTCGCCGCCGCCCTGTCCAGCGCGGCCGGACGCCACGCCGCCGACCTGGGATCCCTGCTGTCCAGCTTGGCCGAGGCCGCCCGGGAACAGGCGGCGATGCTCGTGCGCGTGGCCGCCAGCCGCGCCCGGGTGCGCACCGCGATGCGCATCATCATCACCGTCACCCTCGCCCTCGCGACCGGGCTGCTCGTATACAACTCCTCCTACCTCCAGCCCTACGACAGCCTGCTGGGCCAGGCGGTGCTGGCGCTCATCGGCAGCCTGTGGGCCCTGGCCCTGGTGTGGCTGTCGCGCCTGTCCCACCACGACCTGGGACCCCGCGTCCTCGCCCCCACCGGGTCGCAGGCGGGTGCCGCATGAGCCCGCTCGTCCTCGGCATCGCCGGCGGCGCCGTCTTCGCCGCCGGGCTGTGGCTGATGCTCCTGGTGCGCTTGGCCCGCCCCCGGCTCATCGAGCTGCTGACCGAACCACCCCCACCCACCCCGCCGGGCGACCGGCCGGGCGGGTGGAGCATGCGGCTGGGTGCCCCCGGCATCCCGGTCCTGGCCGCCCTCGGGCTGCCCACCGCGCGCACCCGCACCCGCCTGGCCATCTGCGAACGCGACACCGCCGCCTACCTGGCCGAGAAGACCACCACCGGCCTACTGGGCCTTGCCGTCCCACCGCTGTTGGGCGCCCTCCTGCTGGCCGCCGGGATCGACGTCGCTGGCGCCTACGGGCTGCTCATCTGGGCGATCCTCGCCCTGGTGCTGTGGCTGGCCCCCGACCTCGCCCTGGGCGACGAGGCCGCCAAGCGCCGCCGGCAGATGCGCCACACCGTGGCCGCCTTCGCCGACCTCGCCGTCGTGGCACTGGCCGGCGGCGCCGGCGTCACCAGCGCCCTGGACGAGGCCGCCAACGCGAGCACGGCACCGGCCATGCGCCGCATCCGCACCGCGCTGCGCGCCGCCGCCGTACGCCGCCAACCCCCCTGGGACGCGCTCCGCGACCTCGGCCGGCGCTACGACCTAGACGAATTCGCCGAACTGGCCGCCAGCCTGCAACTGGCCGGCGCCGACGGCGCCCGCGTGCGCGCCTCCCTGGCCGCCAAAGCCAAATCCCTGCGCACCCAGCACCTGGCCGCCATGGACGCCGACGCCCAAGCCGCCACCGAACGCATGAGCCTGCCCGTCGTGCTCCTGTTCGCCGGATTCCTGATCCTCATCGGATACCCGGCGCTGAGCCTGATCCTCTCCGGCCTGTAGAACCCCTGATGAGTTCGCCTATCCCCTCGTGAGGAGGCTTCGATGCTCCATCGCCTCACCGCCCACCTCGCCACCCGGATCACCAACCGCCTGCGGCCGCCGCGCTCGGATGCCGGCTATTCCACCGAAGCCGTCATCGTCATCGCCCTGCTGGCCACCCTCGCCCTGGCGGCGTTGGCGCTGATCTCCAACGCCGTGATGGACCGGGCCGAATCCATCACCCTGCAATAGCCGTGGGCGAGCGACGGCGCCACGCCCGCGGGGATCGGGGCAGCACCGAACTCGCGATCGCCACCCCGCTGCTCTTGCTGCTGGTGATGCTGGTCGTGCAGACCGCGCTGTGGGCCCACGCCGGCCACACCGCCGAAACTATCGCCCGCCACGGCCTGGCCGCCACGCGTGCAGTCGGGGCGAGCGAGGCCGACGGGCACGCCGCCGCGCACCAGGCCGCAGGCCAGCTCGGCGGCGATCTGCTCACCGACGTCGACGTCCGCATCGAGCGCAGTGCGACCACCGCTCGGGTGGCCATCCGGGCCGAGGTTCCCTCGCTCATCCCCGGGCTGTCCTGGCCGATCACCCAAGAGCAGCAGGCCCCGGTCGAACGGATCGTTCCCGCACAGGGGGAGCAGCGGTGAGGCGGCGCGAACGGGGGAGCGCGTCGGTGGAGCTGGCTGTGCTCACGCCGCTGCTCATCCTGCTCGCGCTGCTCACCGTGCTGGCCTACCGCATGGTCTCGGCCGAGATGACCGCCAACACCCTCGCCCACGCCGCAGCCCGCGCCGCCACCCTGCAACGCACCCCCGCGGCCGCCGAGCAGGCCGCCCGCCAAAGCGTGGCGAACGCACCGCGTACGCACGATCTCGACTGCGCCGCCTACACCCTGGAACTGGACATCGCCAGCCTGGAGCCCGGCACCACGGTGGAGGCGGCGCTGACCTGCCACGTGGACCTGGCCGGCCACTCCGGCCTCGGCGTTCCCCTCACCTCGCAGGTCCACGGTGAGGCGAGCGCGGTCGTCGACGTGTACCGGAGCCGACCATGACCCCCACGGCCCTGCGTGAGGACCGAGGACAGGTGACGGCCTTCGTCGTCATCATCACCCTCGCCCTTATCCTGCTGTTCGCCCTGGTGGCCGAGGGCGGCGCCGCATTGAGCACGCGCAGCCGCGCGCTGTCGCTGGCCCAGGAGGCCGCGCGCGCCGGAGCCCAACAACTCGACCTGGCCGCCTACCGCGCCGGGCAGACCGCCACGCTGAACGCCCCGGCCGCAGAACAGGCCGCCCAGTCCTTCCTGCACCGTTCCGGCGCCGACGGCCAAGCCCGCGTGGACGGCGCGACCGTCACCGTCACCGCCCGCCTCGACCACACCTTCACGCTGCTGCCCCTGGGCACCCGCCCCGTGGCCGCCACCGCCACCGCCGGCCCGAACACGACCGCCTGACCCGTGATCCCTTGTGAGGTCGCCGTGATCCTCCGCCGAATCACCGCCCTGACCGTCAGCGCCCTGCTGCTGGTGGGCCTGCCGTATGCCGCGCTGGTGCTGCTGGACTGGCCCAGGCTGGACCTGTCGATCACGGCGGTACTTGCCCACCTGCGCGGCGGGGCGCTCCCGCCCGGCCTCGGCGCCGCCGCGTTGATCCTCGCGTTGTGGGCGGTCTGGGGCCTCTACCTTCTAGCGCTGGCCGCCGAAGTCCGAGCGTGGGCGAGCGGACGGGGGCCGCGGCTGCGTCCGCTGGGGCCGCTGCAGGTGCTGGCCGCCACCACCATCGGCGCCTCCCTGACCACCCCCGCGGCCGCCTACGCCGCCGCCCCGACGGACTCCGCCGTGGAGGCGCCACCGACGGCGGAGCCGCAGCCATCGGTGCAGCCCGGGGACAGCGAAGGTGACGATCGGCCCGCTGGCCCGCAAGGCGTGATCCAGCGCGAACGTGTCCTCGACGGTTTCGGCTACGACTCCGCCGACCTCACCGCGGCCATGAAGACCGATCTCGCACCGGTCGTGACGATGATCGACAACCACACGGACGCGGACCAACCTATCCAGGTCACCGGCCACACCGACGCCGCCGGCGACGCGACCTACAACCGGCAGCTCTCCCAGCGCCGCGCCGACGCGGCCGCGACCTATCTGCGCGAACAGCTCGGCGCGACAGCACCACCCATCGAAACCCGCGGAGCAGGAGAAACCGAACTCCTGGACGGGGCAAGTCCGGAGGCCCAGCGCCGCGTCGAGATCACCTACACCGTCACCCCACAGCCCCAGGACAACCCTGGCTCAGAAAAACCCGGGCAGACACAGCAGGGGCAGCCACAGAACACCCCCTCGCCGACGGCGCCGGAGGGGTCCGCGGGGTCGGAGACCGAGCCCGCCCCGGCCGCCGACGAGGACCAGGCCGTGATCGTGCTCAAGCTCCCCGGCGGATTCCTGCTGACCTCGATGGCCGCCAGCGGAGTCGCCGCTGGATTCGCCCTGGGCCGCCGCCACGGCAACCGGCACCCAGCCCCCGCCCCAGCCGAGCAAACACCCCCTCGGGGCCCAACGCCGGCGGAGCCCGCCTCGGAAACCGACCGCGAGACGACAGCTCAGGACTCCCCTTCCAAGGTCGACAACGCCACGGTGCTCGACCTGGGCGCCGGCGGTCTGGGCACCACCGGCCCCGGCGCCCCCGCCGCGACCCGCAGCCTGCTCGCCGCAGCCGTGACCACCCACGAGGAACCCCCGCCGCAGGTGGTGATGCCCCACGACGACGCCGAAACCGTGCTCGGGGCCGAGACGGCCACACTGTTGGCTGAGCGCGCGACCTCGACCGTCACCGTCGCCCCAGGCCTGAGCGAGGCCCTCACCCTGCTGCACACCGAGCTCCTGTCCCACCCCGGCGACGACGAGGACGACGACGCCACGACGGACGCGCAGCCGCCACGGCCCCTCCTACTCGTGGCACGTCCCGACAACGACCACCGTGCCGAACTCCACGCGCTACTCGCCCAGGGACGCCACAGCGGCATCGCAGCCCTCCTGCTCGGCGCCTGGCCCGAGGGCACCTGCACCATCGCCGACGACGGCGCCCTCACCACCACCGACCCCGCCCTGGAGCACCTCACCGGCGCCCACTGGCCCGGCACCGACACCGGCACACTCGCCGACCTCATCGCCGCCCTGCCCACCACGACTACCCACGAGCCCGACCGCGTCGAACTGCGCGTCCTCGGCCGCGTGAGCCTGGCCATCGGCACCGAACCGGTAGCCCTGCGCCGCCACGCCGCCTACGAAACGGCCGCCTACCTCGCCGCCCACCCCGACGGCGTGACGCTGGAACGCGCCACCGAAGACATGTGGCCCCACGACAACCCCCACCGCGCCGCCCGCCGCTTCCACGACGCCACCAGCGCCCTACGCAGAGCCCAGCGCAGCACCGGCTCCGGCACCGACACCACCCCGCTCGTCGTCCACGAGAACAGCCGATACCGGCTCAACACCGCCACCGTGACCGTCGACCTCTGGGACCTGGAAGCCGTTCTCGCCGCAGTGGAGCACAACGACACCGCCGATGCGCAGGCACGCCGACGCCTGCAGCATGCCGTGGCCGGCTACGCCGACTTCGCCGCCGAGACCGACTACGCCTGGGCCGAGCACCACCGCCTGCACCTGCGCCGGCGCGTCCTCAACGCACTACTGCGCTTGGCCTCCGAAAGCGACCGCGACACCGCGCGCGACCTGCTCGCCCAGGCAGTGGCCGTAGATGCTTACAGCGAGGAGGCCCACCACGCCCTCATTCGCCTGTATCTGGAGCAGGACGATACCCGGGGCGCCGCCGAGACCTACCGCCAGTACGAATCCGCGCTGCGTGAGATCGACGCCGAACCCGACGCGAGGATCCGCACCCTCATCACCGACGTGGAATAGGGAGATGCCGCGGATTAATTTCGACTCGAAGGTCGAAGCGTGTCCACATCTCAGCTGTTTCTGATTTTTCAGGCTGGTATGGCGAAACAATAACCCTGGAATGGCTGTCTCGTGCCGATTTGGTCTCGTGGTGCGCCTGTGTGGCGCCCGGTAAGTGGGATGCTCTGGTAAGCCCAGGCCAAGCGCATTTTCAGGAATGAGACCGCGATTTATTCGTGTGTCCACCGGCGATTATTTCGCCCTTCGGTGGTCTTTATTGGTTCTCCTGAAAATGCCATGCCCCTAGCCGCATCCCTCGCCCTCCTGGCTGGCGGGGCCGGGAAGTATAGGAGTCCCAGGCCACAGGCAGGACTGTCCTGGCCGGCGCCTCCCCGCACTAGTGCCGCAAGTGCGGATACAAATTTCTGTAGGCGACCGGTTGATTCCGGATTTCGATGTTAGTCGCTGGAGTCTGAGTCAGTTTCACTTCAATTGAATTCGCACTGAATGCGACCTCTCGTATTCTCTTTCGAAGTCGTGGTTACATTCTTTCGATGGCGTCTGCCTTGAGTTTGGGTCTGTGGATCCCGTGCCTTTATGTGGGTCCTTTCGGTGAACTCCGATGGCTGCGCGTCGACCAAAAAAGTGGTGCTGATTCGCCTTGATGGCGTTTATAGTACGGCGCCTTTTGGGTATCCTAGTAAGTGGCTAGGCGAAAGGTATCAAAATGGCACGCGCATCCATCAGGAGTGACGCGCGCCGGCTCATATCGGCGCGCAAACCGTTCCGAACCCACGGCGCACTGTACGCTGACGACTTCCCCCGTTCCGAGACTGGCAGGATGCCGCCGGAATGGGCTGAAGCCTACCGTTCCGACAGAGAAGGCCCCGGCATCTCCTATGCCGTCTACTCCTATGCGACCCCGATTGCGTGGGTCCGCTGTGACGGCGTCCCCGTTATCCCCGAAGTGGGCTACTCGGTGACCACAACGCGGCATCAAAACCTGTGCCGCGCCTGGCTCGAGTAGCCGCGTTCGCCGGCTCTGTTGTCCGGCATCACGCGACGCGTTACCGCGCGCGTGGTGCCCACTGCAGGGCTAGGCACACACGAGGGGATAACGAGAGGAGCATCATGAACCGCGTTCGATACGTCGGAGTCCTCCACGATCGCAACCGGGCGTCGATCGGTGATCTTGAATGCGACAGTGAAGCGTTCTTTTCGCTTCGCTACGCCATCCGGGTCATGCGTGCACGGGCGCGATTCTCGAGCTGGGTCACGTCCACTGTGCTTCACCCGGTCTGGTGCGACGGCATGGTCGCTACGCACATGTACACGACCGAAACCGGGGTCTTTCTCGAAGCGACGGAAGACGCTTACCTCGACCTTTATCCGCTGGCGCCCGTCGCTGCACACAAGGGCTGGTCGATGGTCGGGGATCCGGCCTATCGGATCACTCTGGGAACGCGCCTCGGTATCCACTGCGATCGGCACTAGGAAGCGCTGCGGAGCCGGTTTCTAGCGCGTTTGGTGACGCTCCCATCGGGAGCGTCCGCCATGCCCGCTAGAAAACGTCCAGCATAGGAGTATCGGGATGGCGGTCGGTTCGCTGTACGGACGCATTGCCAAGATCGACGACTTCGAGGTCACCCAAGTCATCCACATCTACGCGCGCGGAACGCGCACGTGGGGCGACCGGCGCCGCGGCTCGGTGGTGCGCGTCGACAACGACGGATTGTGCGACATCTACGAAGTCGCTTTCGACGGCAAGGTGATCGGCGAGATCGAAGCCTACGACAACCGGATCCTGTGGTGCCCCGATTTCGACGGGGTCGCAGACGACGTGTTCCGCGCGATCCGGGATCTCGTGTAGCCCAACCTAAACAACGATTTCGGGAGTACGGACCACCGAAAAGCGAAGGAGAAGACAAATGGACGCATTGATGCGGCACGACGTGTTGGCCAACCCGCACGTCAGCGAACGTGAGATTTTCCGGATGCTGGATCGGATCCAGCGGGAGAACGAAGAGCGCCGGCTTGGTGACGTTGAGCGTGAGCTCGAGGAGAACCGCAAGCACTTGAACGGCGCCACCGACGTCTTCGAATGGCAGGTGCGCAAGTACTACCACATGGACCTGTGCGCGTTGCGTCGGCGCTTGCTGGATTCCGAGCGATCGGTGCGTTCCCAGCGCATTCCGTGACGGTTTCTCCCGTGGTCGCGTTTGTGGGTCGCAGGCGGTCGGCCTGTGATCCGCAATCGAGACCACGACCGTGGTCTCGCTCGTGTCCGCATTGGACGCTTCGGTTGGAGGATCCCATGACCACCGTTGCCGAGACTGCTCCCACCACAACAGGCGCTGCGCTGTTCACCGCTTCCCGCGCAGAACTGGCCGCTGCGCTGACCACCGTAGGCATGGCGGTTTCCCCACGTCCCGCGGTTCCCGTGCTGGCCGGCGTGCTGCTGGAGTCCGACGGCACCGACCTGATGGTGCGCGGCTACGACTTCGAGACAGCCGTCAGCGTCCGCCTGGAGGGTGCCGCGGTTGCGCCCGGGCGGCTGCTGGTGAACCACGCCGAGCTGAGCAAACTGCTCAAGGCTCTGGTGAAAGGGCTGAGCAAGCGTGAAGCCGACCGCGCCCGGGTGCGTGTGCGCGCCGACGATGCCGCATCCGCCACCGTCGAAGTCGCCGGTACGACGGTGCCGCTGGAGCTTCTGCCGTTGGAGGACTACCCGGACCTGCCGTCCGAACCGCCGCTGCTGGCGCGTGCCGACCGCACACACCTCGCCGGCGAGTGCCAACGCGTGCTGCGCGCGTGCGGCAGCGACGACACCCTTCCGATGCTCGCCGGCGTGAAGCTCGACCCCGGACCCGACGGGCTCACGCTGGCAACCACCGACCGCTACCGCATCGCCGTGGGACATGTCGGCGCCCACGTCGAGGCGGAGCGCATCCCCGCCGAGGGAGTCCTGGCGCCGGGCCGACTGGTCGGCAGGGTGCTGGCCAAACTCGACGCGGACCAGGTGCGCATCGGCCACGCCGCGGAAGGGCTCACCGAGGTGGTCTCGCTGGCCGCGGGAGCGGTGACGGTGGTGATGCGCACGATCCCCGCGGAGTTCCCCGCCTACAGCCGATTCCTGCCCCACAGCGCCGCGGCCACGGTCGTGGCCGACCGGGCCGCGCTACTGGCCCAGATCACCCGGGCTGCGGCCGTGCTGGAGGCCAAGGGCCATCGCGCCAACCCCGTCATGCTCACCGTCGCCGACGCAGCGGTCACCGCCGCGCCGCAGCTGGCGGAGGGCACCGACCGCGTGCGCACACCCGCGCTCGAGGCCGACGTCACCGGCATCGACGAGCCCCTCTGTGTGGGCCTGGCCCCGCGGTTCGTGGTCGATGCCCTGGAGAGCTTCACCGGTCGAACGGTGACCCTGCACCTGCAGGCGCCCACCAAGCCCGTGCTACTCACCGACACCCCCGAAGGCATCAGCGACCCCACGGCGTTTCGCCACCTGCTGATGCCCGTCCGCCTGAGCTGACCACCGCGCCCGGGCCCGTGCCCCACCGGCACGGGCCCGGGCCGCCGCACTGCCGTTTCCCACCGCGCATGCTGCGAGGTATCCGCCATGCCCACCAGTCCCAAGCGGAGCGGACTCAGCCCGGAACAGCGCCGCGAACGTCTCAACCACGCCCACGAACAACTGCAGTCGGCCGTGGAGAACCTGACCAGCGGCCACGGATGGCACGCCATGCTGAGCGCGCGGGCGTGGCTGCGCCGCTACTCGCTCAACAACCTGCTGCTGATCATGGAGCAGTACCCCGAAGCCACCGACGTGCGCCCCCTCAAGCAGTGGAACCAGGTCGGCCGTCGGGTCCGCAAAGGAGAAAAGGCGATCCGGATCCTGGCGCCGCTGCGCTACCGGAGCGAGGCCGGCGACCCCGACGCCTCCGACGACGCCGACGCAAACACGAAACCGCGGTTTGAAGTGCGGGGATTCACCACCGCCGGCGCCTTCGACGTCGCCCAAACCGAAGGCACCGAACTCCCCGACGCCTCCGCGGCCGATCCCCAAGAGCTGCGCAGCCTGGCACCCGCGGCGCTATGGGACCACGTGGCCACACAGATCACCCGCCGCGGCTACGGGATCGAACGCGGCGACTGCGGCCCGGCCTACGGCCACGTCGACTTCACCGCACGCACCGTGCGCGTGCGTGAAGGCGTGGAGGAGGCCCAAGCGGTCAAAACCCTCACCCACGAGCTCGCCCACATCGTCTGCGAGCACAACACCCGCCCCGAGGCCAGCCGCGAACGCAGGGAAATCGAAGCCGAATCCGTGGCCTGCCTGGTCGCCAACCTCGCCGGGCTGGACTCCCTGCCCTACTCGGTGCCCTACGTCGCCGGCTGGGCCGGTGACGCCGCCACCGCCCACGCCAGCGCCGAACGCGTCATGGCCGCAGCCGATGAGATCACCGCCGCGCTGCAGCACGCGGCCCCATCCGCGACCTGACCCCGCACCGGCGCGGGAGCCGGGCGCGTGGCACCCGGCTCCCGCCCCTCTTCCCGCGTGCAAAGGAGCCCACCGATGGCTGTGCTCACCGTCGAAGTCTTCGCCCTGGCCGACGAGGACGCCACACCCCTGACCCAGCCCCAGCAGTACGGCGTGAGCCAACGCCTCGCCCCCGCAATGGCGCCGCTGCGCCGGCGCTGTGGCACCGACCTCGTCGTCCTGAGCTGCACCCTCACCCCCTACGACGACGGCGTCCTCGTCCACGCCCTCTGCGTGGCCCCCTCCGCCAGCACCGCAAGCGAGGCCATCGCCCACGAACTCAGCGTCGCCATGGCCGCCGAACCGGCCTTCTTCGACACCTGGGCGCTGTATACGGGCCAGACCTGCATCCACTCCAGCGACAACTAACCGGCGCCGCGACGCCGCACCGCTACCGACACCGCGTCGCCCCGCCAGCTGCTCAACCACGCGAGGAGGTACACATGATCACCCTCGTCCACACCGGCGTGCAGGTGCCCCACACCCGCATCCGGGTCACCGACCTCCACCAGCTCGAAACCCCAACCGGCGTCGCCTGGACCGCACCCCTGTGCGAGCAGGACCGGCGGCTCGGCACCATCACCGGCCATCCCAACGGCGGAGCCACCCACTTCCAACCCAGCGACCGCCAGGCACGCGACGTGGTCGAGGGCTTCATTGCCCAATGCCGCAGCCGCGAGAACCAGCCCCTCGACGAGGACGCCGTCCTCACCGCCCTGACCGATGAGTACGACTACGGCGCAGTCGTGGCCCGCGCCGACGCCGACCACATCCACCTCGTGCGCAGCTTCGACCAGTACGGCATCCCCGAACTGTTCGAGCTTCAGACCATGCCGGGCGTGCCTTTCGACTACCGGCTGGCCCGCGCCAGCGCCCCCCACCTTGACCTGGGACCGCGGATCGTGCGCGCCGAACTGTGGATGGGCGACCGATGGGAGGAGTTCTACCGCTCCCCGTGAAACCGCCGATCCAGGCGCCCGATGGGAACGGACACGCCGCTGACTCGGCGGACCCAAACACCGGACAGGCGGGGTCGACCTGATCGCCACAGATCGACCCCTGCCTCGCCCCAGCCGTCTCTGACACGACCTACGTGCAGGAACCGGAGACACCGCATGTCGAATCTCCCCCCGCCGCCCGCCGTAGGCGCGGCGGTGCAACCGGCCACCGGCCAGGTCATGGCCTGGATCGCCCCGGCTGGCCAACTCGCCCACCTCGTCCCGCTGCCGCCCGCACGCGCCCGGGACCTTGCGTCCCAACTCCTGGCCGCCGCTGAGGCGGCCGAACAGATCGAGGACGGTGACCACCAGTGAGTACACGCGGAGCCATCGCCCTGCCCACTCCTGAAGGCGGCTGGTGGGGCCGCTACCACCACACTGACAGCTAGCCCGTCGGGCTCGACACCGCAGCGGGTACGGTGCGCGGAACTGCCGCGTGTTTAGACGCGACCACGCCTCAATCGTTTACCCAGAGTCGCAACCTGGCCTGACATGGCCAACTTTCCGGCGCCCCTCCCTAGCAGGGCAAAGACTCAGCAAAGATGTCAGACGTCCGTGGTTGGGTAGAGAAACATCTAGATAGCCTGACCTCCTAGCCCCCCATGGGAGGGTCTCCATGCCAGCCAGTGTCATCGTCCGAACCGACGAGGAGCTCCGTGAACAGCGGCAAGCGCTCCTCAACGAAGCCGGCATGACCTATGAGCAACTGCAGCAATGCGCTGAGGAGTGGGCGCTAAGCGAGCACGAGTTGTCCCTCTGGAACACCATCCAAGGGATCGACTTCCTGCTCGGCAATGAGTAGCTCATCCGATCAGGCACTGTACGACCAAGCGGCAGAGTTCGCTGACAACCTGACAAGGACGTTCAAGGGTATCCGACCGGATGCCCTTTCGTTCGTCGCTGTTCTGCATCACTCAGGACCCCAGGTTCTGGTGGCGCCGCGGGACAGCGATGGCTTGATGCAGCCAATCGAGTTCACGATCAGCGGGACGGTCCGGCTCCGACTTGACGCCCGGATATGGCTCTGTTGGGACAGGGAAGGCCAGTTCCTCGCCGTGGAGGACTCCAAGATCACCTGCAGCGTGAAGGAAAGGCACCCGGTTCCGCTCTTCCGTTACGAGTACATGCGTAGTTGGACCTCGCCGCCTGCGGCACATCTGCATGTCCACGCACACCGGGACGAGTTCGCCCATCTGCTGCGACTCGGAGGAATGGGGCGCGGCGGCGCGAAGGCCAAACAAGACAAGATCGCACGACTCCAAGAGATCCACTTTCCTGTAGGGGGCCACCGCTACCGGCCATGTGTCGAGGAAGTGCTGTGGATGCTCATCGAGGAGTTCGGGGTCGACTGTGCTGCTGGCTGGGAAAAGGCGTTGACCGAGGGTCTGGAGCGCTGGCGAGGGATACAGCTTCGTAGTGCGATCCGCGACAATCCAAGGATCGCATCGGCTGCCTTGGAAGCTCTCGACTACACGGTTACGCCTCCCGACAGCGGCCACGTAAGGACAGGCTCCAAGTTTCTGGGGCGGTAGAGCAACCGGCCGTGAGGCCCGGCACCATGTAGTGCGTGCCGGGCCTGCGTGTGTCAGTCCTCTTGGAGACTTTGCCAGACATCGGAACGCCAGACGAAGATCCCCGTCGTTCCATGCCCGTACCAGCTCGGCTCCATCGCCACATAGAACGCGTCGTCCTCCAGGAGCCAGCCGATGCTTTCACGAAGAGTTTCAGGGCTGCCATAGGGCTGCGTGAGGAGCAGCGCGGGCTCGCCGTCGCGCGTCCACCGGGTGGTGTGGTCCATCCACCCGAGCGGGCGGCAATCTGCCTCCTGGCACTGCCCCGAGCGTAGCCAGTGGAGTTGTTGACAGCGCGTTCCCGAGTGCTTCACGCCAAGGGACTCGGCCCACCTGATGAGATCAATGCGCGCTTGGACGTCGATGTTTGGCCCATAGGGCCATCCGTCGGGGATGACTCGTTGTGCCCTGTGGTCAAGGTCGTCCAGGGTGCTACGCCATTGCGATGGGATGTGTTGCTGGCACGCCCGGTGTCCATCGGGCAAGTTCAGGCCATGGTCCTTGCATTGGTGGCAGTCCGGGTTTACTGGCTCCATGCGGTCTGGACTCCTTCTAGTTGGTCGGGGGTTCCCCCTTGAGTGTGGACACCCGGTAATCAGGCAGCCAGGTGCAGCTTAGCGGTTCGGTGCTCGTAGACGGCGGGGGCGAGGTAGCCGATCGCCGAGTGCCTGCGGCGGGTGTTGTAGCGGTTGATCCAGGAGAACACCGCCATGCGCGCCGTGTGCGGGCTGGGCCACCGCTTCAAGCCGGGCCCCTGGAGGGTTTCGCGTTTGAGAGTGGCGTGGAAGGCCTCGGCCGCGGCGTTGTCGGCCGAGGAGCCCACCGCGCCCATCGAGCGCACCACCCCCAGCTCCGCACACTGTGTCTGGAACCGCCGGGAGGTGTATTGGGCGCCGTGGTCGGTGTGGAAGACCGCGCCGTCCAGGCAGCCGCCCCGCGCGCGCCGGGCCCCCTCCAACGCATCGCAGACGAGTTCGGCGCGCATATGGTCGGCGATGGACCAGCCCACCACCCGCCGCGAGTACAGGTCGATCACCGTGGCCAGGTACAGGAACCGGTCGCCGTCCACGGGCAGGTAGGTGATGTCGCCGACATAGCGGGTGTTGGGCGCCTGGGCGGTGAAGTCGCGGCCCAGCAGGTCGCCCGCCGGGGCCGTGGCGGGCTCGGGCACCGTGGTGCGCACTTTCCTGCGCAGGTGCAGGCCTTCGATGCCGGCGGTGCGCATCAGGCGCTCCACCCGCTTGTGGTTGATTAC
This sequence comes from Streptomonospora salina, assembly GCF_014204715.1. Taxonomy (NCBI): domain Bacteria; kingdom Bacillati; phylum Actinomycetota; class Actinomycetes; order Streptosporangiales; family Nocardiopsidaceae; genus Streptomonospora; species Streptomonospora salina. The sequence goes on along the minus strand of NZ_JACHLY010000001.1, from coordinate 2,012,180 downwards.
GTGGCCCTGCTCGCGCAGCTCGGCGGTGATCCTCGGCGCCCCGCAGGCGCGGTCGGCCGCGTGGATCGCCGCGATCCGGGTGGTCAGTTCGGCGTCGGCGGCCGCCCGCTGTTCACGCGCGCCTGCGCGGGCCCGCCAGGCGTAGTAGCCCGAGCGCGACAGCTGAAGCACCGCGCACAGCCGCTTGGCGCCGTAGGCGCCCTGGTGGTCCTGGACGAAGCAGAAGCGGCTCACTGCTTCATCTCTCCCGCGAAATAGGCGGCCGCCTTGCGCAGGATCTCGCGTTCCTTCTCCAGTTCGGCGATCTGGGCGCGCAGCCGTTTGTTCTCCTGCTGCAGCGGCTCGCCCGCGGGCGCGGCCTCTGCCGGGCGGGGGTGGGCCGGCGCGGCCGTCGCCGAGCGCTGCCTGTCGTCGATGCGGATCCAGTTGCGCAGCGTCTCGCGGTTGACGCCGAGCTCGTCGGCGATCTCGGCGATGGTGGCGCCGGGCCGGGACCGGTACAGCGCGACCGCGTCGGCTTTGAACTCGGCCGGATAGTGCTTCATGGCCATGGTGGTGGACTCCTCCTTGGTTTCCATTGTCGGAGATGTCCACTACTCAGGGGGAGGCTCCGTCGGGTGATGATGCCTTCTCGTGTGTCAGGTCGTTGGTGGTTGCTGGATTGATGTACCGGACTGTCGGGACAACCACTGTCGGTGGTTGCAGGAGTCGTTGCTACTGCCCGGTAATGGTTACTGCCGCACCGGAGCTGCCAATTTCCGCCACCAGCAAGGATAGCCTCTGCTTCTCCAGGCACCAGCTTTCCCAACGGGCCCGGTGGAACAGCGACGTACCGAGTCGCGCACCGGAGAGCCTTCCGCATCAACCAGAGTTCGGCCCAGAAGGAGGAGTGGCCAGTCGAAACCGGCCACTCCTCGGCCACTACCAACGTTGACTAGACGAAAGGTGACATGGCCAATGCCCAATCTTAGCGCTTACGACCTTGCTATGGGGATGGTCGAACGGCGCCCATGAACCGCGGGCTGTAGAAGTCATCCTGCACGGGTTGGGTGCGCACGGTCTGCCCGGGTGACGGGGCGTTGACCATCTTCCCGTCGCCGATGTACATCGTGACGTGGCTGGGGGCGGGGCCGGGGGCGCCGGCGTCGGTGGTGTCGTAGAACAGCAGGTCCCCGGGCTGGAGCCGTTCCGGGCTGACGTGTCGGCCGGCTCGGTACTGGTCGGTAGTGACGCGGGGGATGTCGATGCCGGCCGCGGCCCAGGCCTGCATGGTCAGGCCGGAGCAGTCGAAGGCGGCCGGGCCTTCGGCGGCCCAGACGTAGGGTTTGCCGACCTGGCGCAGCGCCCACTCGGCTGCCGCCTGACCGTGCGAATTGCCGGCGCCGCTTCCCGCGGACACCCGGATGGCGTCGAAGCGGTCGATGGCTTCCAGCACGTCTTCGACGTAGGCCTGGCTGTGGTTGTAGCGGTACAGCGCGTCGGCCAGTTGGCCGCGGTCGGTGAAGTCGACGCCGCCCGGTCCGGCGCTCAGGCACAGTTCCCGCGCGCTGGCCAGCGCCGAGTCGTAGGCGTTGTGCGGATCCTTGACGCCGTCGCCGTTGCCGTCGGCGCCGTAGGTGTCCCAGCCCGAGGGCAGGTGTTGATTGGGGCCTACCGCGCGGTCGTATTCGGTGTCGCCGTCCCACGTGCCGTTGTCGGTGTCGTAGTGCGGGGTCAGATTGCCGCCGACGCCGGAGCCGTCCAGGCGGGGGCCGATCATGGGCGGGGACACGTCGCCGTTGGGGGCGATGTCGTGGCCGGCCAGCAGAGAGGACTCGATCTTGCCGATGCCGGCGAGGATCTGCCACCGCATCCCCGAGCACTGCGGCTGGGTCTCGTGCAGCCTGGCCGCGGCGCCGGCGTAGGCGTCCAGCAGCGTGTCCGGCACCCCCGCGACCTCCTCGGGCGCCGCTGCGGCGGTGGGGGAGGAGACGGCGGTGAGGGCGGAGACGGCCACGGCGGGAACGAGCAGGGCTGCGGCGCCCACTGCGACGCCGCAGCCGAGGCTAGCCAACGTCCTCCTCCTCGGCGGTGTGGTCGAACAGCATCGGCTGCTCGGCGGTGTGGTCGGGGGCCAGGTCGATGAGGCGGCGCGGGTGCAGATGGGGGTCGTCGGCGCGCACCCAGACCGCTTCGGCCGGGTGGGCCTCGTGGGTGGCGGTGGCCACCGCAACTGCGGGGCGGGATCCGAGGGCGCGGCGCAGGTGGGCTTCGCGGCGCCGGCTGGGCAGGTGGAACAGCACGACGAGGGCGGTGGCGGTGGCCTGGGCGAGTTCGCCGTAGGCCTCGACCTTGTCGACCAGGCGGCGCAGGCGTTCGGTGCCGGTGTCGTATTCGAGGAAGAAGCCCACACTGCGGCCGTCGGTGGTCCAGGTGCCGGCGCCGTCGGGGCGGACGATGTCGCCGTAGAGGTCGGCGCACTCGGCTTCGGTCCACCAGTCCAGGTGGGCGTCGTGGGCCGCGGTGCGGGTGTGGGCGTAGAGATCGGTGAAGACCTGGTTGAGGCCGCGCAGGTGGCCCAGTGCGGCGGAGGTGGCCGGGGCCAGGGCGCGGTCGCGGCGGTAGCCGAATTCGCGCAGTGTCTGCCCGTGTTCGGCGGCGAGGATTTCGGCGCCGGGGGTGTCGAGGACGTAGTGCCAGGGGGCGCCGCCGCGGGGGTTCCAGGGGCGGATCCGGTCGAGGGCGCGTAGGCGGTGCAGGGTGGCCAGGCGCTGTTTGGCGGTGTTGTAGGCGTTCCAGCCCAGGGCGGTGAGCTGGTCGGTGGTCAGGACCTTGTGGCGCCAGATCAGGCGCATGATGTGACGGTCGCGGTCGGTCAGGCGGGCGACGAGCGTCTTGATGACCTCCGGCGAGCTGCGGGGTCGGACGGGGGTGTGGTGGTCGGGGCGCAGCACAACGGACAACGGGTTCGCCTCCTTCACACGGCGCGGTGGGGTTACTGGGGTTGGCGGGTGTGGTTGGTGCGGGCGGCCTTGCGCACGGCGGTGGCCCGCCCGCGGATCGGTGCGGGCAGGGGTCGGGTGCGCAGGGTGAAGGCGGGGGTGAGCGCGCCGTGGGCGACCAGACGGGTGGCGGCCTGGAACCGCGCCAAGTGACTCAAGTCGTGTTCGCCGAGTTCGGGCTGGACGTGGCGGGCCAGGGCGCGGGCGTCTTCGGGGGAGACGTCGAAGAAGATCTTGGAGCGGGCGTTGGTGGAGGTGGCCTCGCGCAGCTCGCGGGGCAGCTGGGCCAGGTCCTGGTGGGCGATGGTGAGCCCGGCGCGGTAGGCGCGGGCTTCGGCGAGCATGTCGCCCAGCCCGTAGGGCAGGGTCAGGAAGTTGTGGGCCTCGTCGAGATAGAGGTTGATGTCGCGGCGTTGGGCTTCGCGTTGGCCGGCCCGGGCCAGCACGCCCTGCCATACCTGGGCCAGCACGAGCGAACCCAGTAGGGAGCTGGTGTCTTCGCCGAGGACGCCTTTGGGCAGGCGGGCGATGATGATCGCGTCCTCGTCCAGCAGGGGTGCCAGGTTCAGACTGTGCTGCGGGCGGGCGGCCAGCAGGTCGCGGGCGAAGTCGCGCAGCAGCACCGCGCGCAGCTTGTTCATCAACGGGGCGGTGGCATGGGCACGGGCCGGCTCGGACAGGCCCTCGTACCAGGACCAGAATCCGGCCAGCACCGAGGTGGGTTCCAGGTGGGCGGTGGCGCGGCGGCGGAAGCTGCTGTTGTCGAGGAGTTTGGGGATGTTGGCCAAGCTGGCCTGCGGGGTTCCGGCGAGGGTGAGGACGGCCGAGCGCAGGATGTCGTCGGTGCGCGGCCCCCAGGAGTCGGCGAAGATGCGCTGGAACACCCCGGTGATGGTGTCGGCGGTGCGCACCGGGTCACTGCCGGCCAGCACGTTGAGCGCGGGCGGCGGGGCGTCGTCGTCGGGATCGATCAGCACGACCCGGTCCATCGCCTTCTCGGGGATGCGGGGCAGCAGCAGGTCGGATTCGCCCTTGGGTTCGATCATCACCAGCCCGCGGCCTTTGGCGATGTCGTCCAGGGCCATGTTCATCAGCAGGGTGGTCTTGCCGGTGCCGGTTCCGCCGATGATGTGGGTGTGCTGGCGCGCATCGGCGGCGTGTTGGGCGATGGTGCGGCGCTTGGACTGTTCCGCCGTGCCCAGCAGCCGCGCCTGTGGGGAGTCGGCGGCCACCTGGGGCGGGGGCGGAACCGGGCGGGCCGGGGCGCGCTGCAGCCCCGGCACGGTCTCATCGAGGGGCAGGTGCGCAACGGCGGCCAGTTCGGCGGCGGTGAGCAGGTCGCCGTGGCCCATGAACCGCACCGTCGCCAGCCACTGCGGGGCCAGCAGCATCCGGCGGCGCTGGTAGTGGTTGTAGCCGCTGAAGACCGCGAAGGCCGCGGCCAAGGCGTGGGAGCGGCCGCGGCGCGCCTGGCGAGCCTGCTCACCGTCGCCCGTGGAGGAGATGAGGTAGCGGATGTGGGTCTCCAGCCGCGGCTGGGTGGCCTTGTGCACGATCGCGCGGATCTCGCTCGAGGCCTCCGGCGAAGGCCCGTGCCGACGCGGCCGGTGGCCGGGGGCGAAAGGGTCTGCGGTCTCGGGCGCGGTGTGGCGCAGCCGGTGGGCGGCGCGGCCCGCGCGGCGCAACCGGGCCCCGGTGATGGGGCGCACCGCGACCTGCACCAGGATCTCCTCGTCGCCGACGAGGTCGCCGGCCGCGCCGATCAGCGCGCGCACCGGGTCCTCGTCGTAGCCGGTCTCGATGGGGTAGTGGTCGGGGCGCGCGAGCCGGACTCGCCCGCCCCGCACGTGCTGGTCGGCCTCGGGTGGGCGGACGGGATGGGTGGTGGCCGCGGCGCCGGGCCAGGAGGACGTGATGGCGCGCTCGACCAGACCGGGCGGAATCGGGCCGGGTATCCACATGCGGATGCCCAGCCCGGTGGTGGTCATGGCGTATTCCCACACCACGTGGGGTTGGCCCAGCAGTGCGCGTTTCCAGACCGGGCGCAGGGTGCCCAGCATTTGGCGCCACAGGTGCACCGCGCCGGCCATGTCGCTTTCGGGCGGGGGCAGGATCTCGATGAGGCGGGCATCGCGAGCCCAGCGACGGTGCCGCAGCCAGGAGGCGGCGGCGCGCGCGGCCAGCAGGGCGGCGACGATCATCAGCGCCGCGGATAGGAGATACCACCCATAGGTGGTGATCAGGAAGAACAGGAACTCGGCGAGTGCGGTGGGCAGGCGGCCCAGTTCGGTGAGACGAGGGGTCATAGCAGGTCGTCCTCCTCGGCGGTGTCGACGTCCAGTTCTGTGGAGCCCTCGTCGGAGCGGGCGGGATGGGCGAACTCGGCCGGATTGGTCGTGACGAGCTGGTGTTCGGCTTGGCTGGCGACCACGCGGAAGGCCACCCGGCGCTGACCGCTGCACAGCAGCGCGTCCCCAGGTGAAGCGGTGAGCAGGTGCCGGCGCTCGCCGTCGGACAGCGCGAAGGAGTCGGCCATCTGGTCGATGGCCTGGGGCGCCTGGCGCATCAGGATCTGGGTGGCGGAGTTGGCGACGACGGCTTTGCCCAGCTCGGATCCGAGCACGTCGGCGGCGTCCTGAGTGGCTACCGTCAACCCGACCCAGCGTTTGCGGGCGGCCTTGGCCAGGCGGAACAGGAACTTCGCGCCCTCGGGCTCGGACATGAGCAGCCAGCCCTCATCCACCAGCACCATGCGGGGGTGATCGGGGGCGGCATCGGCGACGGTGCGCCAGATCGCATCCAGCGCCAACAGGGTCCCGGTGGCCTTGAGCTCGTCGGGCAGATCCCGCAGCGACCACGACACGAGATGGCCGGAAGGCCGCCGGGTGGTCGGGGCGCGAAACAGCTCGCTGTAGGAACCCGTGGTGTAGGGCGCGAGCTGGACGGCGAGGTCCTGGCCGTGCTCGTCGCCCTCGTTCTCCAGGGTCGCGACCAGGTCGGCCAGCAGCGGGGCGGGACGGTTCCAGGTGCGCTCGTCGGCGGTGATGCCCGCGGCCCGGTAGGTGGCGATCAGCGCCTGGTCCAGGGCGGCGCGCTGGCGCGGGCCCAGGGGACCGCCGAGCATGACCGCCAGCAGGGTGTGCAGGAACAACGCCCGCCGACTCAGGGCGTCGCGGTTCGCGGCCTGATCGAGGGCGAGGTCCAGGGGGTTGAGGTGCACCCCGGGCTCGCCCAGCCGGATCGTGGTTCCGCCCACGGCCTCGGTCAGCCGGCTGTATTCGTCTTCGGGATCGATGACCGCGGCCGTGATCCCCGCATACATCGACCGGAGCAGGTCGAGTTTGCAGAAGTAGGACTTGCCGGCGCCGGAGCGGGCCAACACGACGGTGTTGTAGGTGTCCAGAGCCCACCGGTCCCAGACCACCACCCCCGAGGAGTCGGCGTTGAGACCGTAGAGGACGGCGGTGGGCGAGGTCTCGACCGCCACGTCGGGGGAGGCGAACGGGTAGGCCGCCGAGAGCGCATGGGTGTCCATGCTGCGGCGCTGGCCCAGCAGATCCACGCCCGTCGGCAGGGCCGAGACCCAGCCCTGCAGTTGGCGGTAGGAGGCGGGGCGGGCGTCGATCAGCATGGAGGAGGCCAGCGACTGGACGTGGCCGACCTCCTCGTCCAGCTCCTCGTCTGATGCGGCGTGGACCGTGACCGACAGCCCGACGCGAAACAGCTTGCCGTCCCCGCGGGCCAGGGAGGCGGCCATGTCGCGTGCGTCGTCGGCGGCGACCTCGGATTCGAAGTCCTCGAGCTTGCCCTGTTCGGCCCCGGTCTGGTTGGACGATTCCAGCCGGGCCATCTGGCGGCGCAGCCGGTCGGCGGCCACCTTCGGCGGGACCGGTTCGATGTGCAGGCTCACGTCGAGGCGGCCGGGGTAGGTCAGCAGCGGTTCCAGCCAGGCGTGGCCGACCTCGGCCGGATAGCCCGTGACGACGAAGGAGGCCGCGGCGCCCTCGCCCAGCCGCATGCGGCGCTGGCCGATCTCGACCTCAGCATTAACAGGGCCCGACCCGGTCGCCGTCCGGTGCGCCCGCCGCGTTCGCAATAGTCGACGCATGGTTCAGCCCTCCTCCTGCTGTTCGGTTTCCGGGCCGGTGATCACGGCATCGGGGGCGGCGAGATCTTCCGGGGCGACGCCGCCGGTACGGGTGGGGTCGGCGGCCGCGGCGAGCACGGCGACGGCCCGCGGTCCGTCGAGGACGGTGGCGGTGCTGCCGGCACCAGCCAGCGCCCGGGCGGCATCGTCGGCCCGGCGCTTGAGCGTTGCCGCTGCCTGCCGCCCGTGGGCGGCAGGCTCGCGCACCACCAGCAGCACGCGGCGATACAGCAGCGTGTGGGAGGCGGCCAGGTCGTTGAGGAAGTCGGCGTGGGCGCGGGCGGCCTGCTCCAGTGCCGGGTGCGGCAACGTCGGTGCCGCGGCATCGAGGGCGGCAATCAGCGGGTCCAGACGTACCGATTCGGCGCGCACCAGGATCTGGACCGGAGCCGCCAGGGAGTTGAGGTAGGAGGCGAACCCGGACACGAGGGCGGCGCGTTCCTCCTCGGTGCGCAGCCCGACGTTGACGGTCGAGCAGTCGAGGACGAGGGCGGCGCCGTGCTCGCCCAGGTCGATCACCCCGTCGTCACCGATCGCTGAGACGGGCAGCTCCAGCGGTGCCGGGAGCGGGCCGGGATCGGCGCTGATCCATGACGGCACTTCCGCTGAGGACGGGGCGGTGGTGGCGCGGCGCTTGGGAGCGCGGTGGAACCGCACCGCCGCCACGAGGAGGCGGTCCAGGCTCAGCCCGTCGCGCTGGATGAGGGCGGCGGCCACCGCCGCTCCCATGAGCGGGACGGCCAGGGCGCCCAGCACCGGCAACGGCACCGCATCGCCCAGGGCGCTCCACAGGGCCCACAGGCCCAGGCCGGGGATCCCGATGATCAGCAGTTGGCGGGCTGAGAGGTTGGCCAGGAGCTTGTCTTCCCGCTCGATGTCGGCGGGCATGCGCACACGCATTCAGGACCTCCGTCCGGGGTTGTCGCGGCGGGGACGGTGGCGGGGCGTGGGACGGATCGGCCGCGGCTGAGGCGCCTGGTGATAGGGGGTTGGGCGCTCTGCACCACCGCTCGACTGTGCTGGCGGTCGAGGGGACGGGCCCGGGCGCACCGGTTCGGAGCCCCCCGGGTCGTTGCGGCCGTTCTCTCGCCTCGGCTGGGATGGCGCGGCCGGGCGCCGCGACGGGCGTCGCATCTGCGGTGTGGGCTCGAACAGCGCCTCCTGGCGCGCCGGAGGCGGGGTGCGCAGGCCGGGAATCGGCTCTTGACGCCCTTGGGGCGGGCCCTGCATGCCGGGCAGGGCCGGTTGGCGGTGCCAGGCCGGTCGGCTGCGCCGGCCCAGCGCGCCCTCGGGCAGGGTGGGCTGGACCCATCGGCGGCGCTCCCGCAGTCGTCGCTGCCGGGTCGGGTCGATCTGGCGATCGATACCCGGGATCGGCTGCTGCGGCTGTGTCTTCGGTGCCGGCATCTGCAGCGGCAGTCGGGGCTGGTGCCACCGCGCCGCCCGTGTCGGCGGGCGGCGTGCCGCCGTGGTCCGCGCGGCAGTGCGCTGGGCGCCCTGGCGCGCGGCCTGCCCTCCCGCCTTGGCCCCTTTAGCACCGGCCAGCGCCTTGCCGATGTTGCGGAACACGAGCAGGCTCACCGCCAGCTTCAGGCCCTTGACCGCCGGCGAGTTGCCCAGGTTGAACACCTGCTTGAACGCCCAGAACGGGATGCGCACCAGCACATACAGGCAGCAGATCAACAGCGCCACATCGGCCAGAGACCCCACGGTGCCGCCGGGATCCAGCGCCTGCATCTGCTCGCGGTTGAGGAACACGGTCACCGCGATGCGCAGCACCAGGGCCTGGGCCACCTGGATGATCAGCAGCGCCGACATCGCCCGCCACCACAGCCGGGCCAGCCCATCGGTCTGGGGCAGGGCGTGGCAGGCCAGCGCGATGGGCGCGATCGCCGTCAGCAGCAGCCACAGCACGATGCGAATCAGCACGGCGAAGTACAGGAACACCGCCAGGAGGTTGGCGACCAGGAAGAGCAGCACGACGATGAACAGCTCGCCCTCGGGGTTGGCGATGATGCGCCCTATGGCCTGGGCCACGCTCTCCGGCGTGGCGGTGTCGCTGACCAGCCCCAGGGCGGCTCCGTTGCCGACATCGGCCATCAGCGAGCACAGGAACCAGCTCGCGTTGGCGCCGACGAAGCCCAGCAGCACCCGCGGCAGGACCTCCTTGAGGCTGGCCGAGGTCTGCACGCTGGGGTTGGTCATCACCAGCACCCCGGCCACGGTGACCACCAGCACGTACACCGTGCTGGTCACCTGCTGGGAGATCCGCCAGGCGTCTTCGATGCCGGAGGTGGGCGGCGGGGTGGAGATCATCCCGACCGCGGCGGTGACCAGGCCGGCGTTGGCCATGTCGGTCACCGTCGAGATCAGCCACGTGTTGAGGGCCTCGGTGACCTTGCAGGCGTAGTCGAACGCGCCGCACTCCTGGCCCGCAGTGGGTGGCTCCTCCTGCACCCCGTTGCCGCTGTCATTGCCATCGGGGTCGGAGCTCGGTGTAGGCGTGGGTGCGGGAGAGGGCGCCTCTCTCGTCTGCGGCGGTTCGGGCTCGGCACCGGGCTGGGGCGGCGCCGGGGTCGCGGCCGCGGCCGGTGCCGCCCCGAGTGCCGCCACACGGGGTGCGGCAACCGGCACCAGCACCAGCAGTGCCGCGGCGCCCAGGGCAAGACCCATCCGGTGGCGGGTGCGCATCCTCAGCCCAGCCCGACGAAGCCGCGCAGGATCTCCACCAGGATCGGCGCGAGGATCGCGACCCCATAGCCCAGCGCGGAGTACTTCAGCGTGTCCTTGGCCTTGCTGACCTCGCCGGGATCCCCGCCGGCCAGCAGGTAGCGCAGCCCGCCGATGGTCAGCAGCAGCGTGGCCAGCGCCACCAGCAGGCCCACGAGCCAGTTGCGGATGTTGGTGATCACCTCACCCAGATCCGAGACTCCGGGCTGCTCGGCGCCCTGGGCCAGAGCGGCAGAACCCGGGGCGAGCACGAACAGGACGCACAGCAGCGCGCCGACGACAGCGACGCGCGCCGGGCGTGCGCGCGGGAGCGGCATAGTCGTCACCTCAAAAGAACGAACGAAAAGCAGGGGAGAAGGGGCGGGGAAGCGCCGACTCTCCTTTCTCGCGCGACGTGGAAACCGGGGGAGCGTTCGTTGGCCGCGTCCCCGCCCCTTACGTCCGGGCGGATAAATCGCCCGCACTCGTATATGCAGAATTCAGAGCCCGTCAGCGTCCACCGACGCGGCCGCTTTTCCGTCCTGGATGGTTTCGGCCAGGCGCGCGCAGGCGTGTTTGCGGCGGCGCCGCGCGGTCGTATACGACAACCCCAGCTCCCGGGCGACCGCTGTGAGCCGGTGGCCTTCCAGGTGCGTGCGCGCGACCAACTCCGCCTCTTGCGAGGTGAGCACGCCGCCGGCCACGGCCTCGGCCAGCACGGTCACCGGCCCGCGCGCACGAGGCAGGGCCGCCTCCCGGCGGGCGTCCTGGTGGGGGCGCTCGCGACGGCGCTGTTGGTCGCGCAGGTAGCGGTAGCGCTGCCCGGCCTTGCGCACCGCATAGACCAGCCGCCCACACACCGCCCGCGGCTCCGGATCCAGCGCGCGCATCTGGGCGATCAGGGCGCTGAGCATCTCGGCTTCCAAATCGGCCACGTCGGCGCCCAGGCCGCGGCACATCCGGTTGCGCGCGGCATACAGACCGGGCAGCGCCAACCCGGCCGCGATCACCGTCCAGGCGGCCTCACCGGTGCGTGCCCGGACGATCAGGCGCCGCCAGGCCTCATCGGTCGCCTCGGCCGTGGCTTCGGGCAGCCACGCGGCCAAATCCGCTGCGGAAAGAGAAGTGCGGGGTGCTCCGGTAATTCCCGCGGCATCCAGCAGCGGGCCGCCATGAGTGGCGGCGAGTGTGTCAAAGGAGCGGCGCAGCACGGAAAACGGCGTGGAACTCATGATGAACTCCCTCGCGTTGTCGGGAGTCACCAGTGATACACACCCGGCTTCGCCAAAAATGAGCACGATATTCGCAGTCGCGTGTGCGAAGAATCGGCGAAGACCCGGCGAACGAATCCCTCGATGTGCGGGCGCCCCAGCGCAGCCGGACGGAACTACGCCACATGCGGGGTGCGAACGCCGTGCGTACGCACACCCGCGAACCGATCCGGGCATGGGTGGACGCTGAGCGGCCCGGATTTCTGCATATACCAGTGGGACGTTCGTTGGCCGCCGCCGACACCAACCCATGGCCCTACGCGATCCGCACCGGCCCGCACCCGCGCTGAAGCTGCTGTCGCTGGGGGCGGGCGTGCAGTCCAGCACCCTGCTGCTGCTCGCCGCCCGCGGCGCGATCCCGACCTTCGACTACGCCCTGTTCGCCGACACCGGATGGGAACCCCCGGCCGTCTACCAGCACCTGCAGCGGATCGAAGCCGTTGCCGCCGATGCCGGGATCCCCCTGCTACGCGTTGCCGCCGGCAACATCCGCGACGACGCCCTCGACCCCCGGCACCGGTTCGCCGGCATGCCGCTGTTCATCCACGGCCCCCACGGCGAGCACCGGATGGGCCGGCGCCAATGCACCAGCGAGTACAAGGTCCGCCCGCTCAAGCGCGAGGCCCGCCGCCTGCTGGGCTATCCCCATCCGGCACGTGTCCCCACGGGGATCTATGCCGAGCAGGCCATCGGCATCAGCGTCGACGAGGTCCACCGCGCCAAGGACGCCGACGTCGGCTATCTGCGCAACGTCTTCCCGCTGCTGGACATCGGCTGGACGCGCCGCGACTGCGCCGCGTTCCTCACCCTCCACGGCCTCGGCGACACTCCCAAATCCGCCTGCATCGGGTGCCCGTTCCGCTCCAACGAGTCCTGGGCCGAGATGCGAGCCACCGATCCGGCCTCCTTCGAGGACGCCGTTGCCTTCGATGCCGCCATCCGGCACGGCCCTCCGGGCGCCACCGCGCGCGGCATGCCGCTTCATGGCACGGCCTACCTGCATCGCGACCGCATCCCCTTGGAACAGGTCGACCTGGGCATCGACACCGGGCCCGAGCCCGACGGGTGCTCGCCCTGGAGTTGCCGCGGCAGCGAGGAGCCGGACGGGGCGGACGCCGACAACGACGGAGGTGACCGGTGAGCCTGCACCTGATTCCGGTGAGTCTGGCCGAAGCCAAGGCCTTCATCGAGGTCTTCCACCGCCACCTGCCGCCCCCGCGCGGCCACAAGTTCAGCATCGGCGCCGCCGACGAAACCGGGGCGCTGGTGGCGGTCGCCGTCGTCGGGCGCCCCGTGGCGCGCGGGCTCGACGACGGCCGCACCCTGGAGGTCACCCGCCTGGCCACCGACGGCACGCCCAACGCCTGTTCGATGCTCTATGCCGCCTGCCGGCGCGCAGCCCGGGCCCTGGCCTATGAGCGCCTGCTCACCTACACCCGCGCCGAGGAGCCCGGCACCTCCCTGCGCGCCGCCAACTGGACGCCGGCGGCGGCATTGCCACCGCGCGAGGACTGGCACCCGCCCCGCCGGCCCCGCGCTCAAGGTTCGGCCCGTATCCGATGGGAGGCGCCATGATCCCCCGCCTGCTGTTCGTCTCCTCCATGTCGTTGCCGCGAATCAGTTGCTCCCGGCGCCCGTCTGCCGGGCGGCATTGCCGCCCGGTGTCGCTCGGCAACCAGCCAGCGGTTTCTTCGTCGGGTGTTCGCCGCCGCTTCGCCACTGCGGCGCGATCGGAGTCGGCACGCCCCCACGGGAGTGACCGACGCGGCGTATCCGGCAATGCCTACCGTTGCCGCACCGGCGCTTGCCCCGAGGTGATTCCGCTGTGACTCGACGGGAAGAAAATGCTTCTGACCAGCTAAAACATGGTGTCGACGGCGGTGCCGACGCCTATCCTGGCGGGCACGAAAGCCGCGAAGCGTCGGATAACCCCCAGCAGGTTCGGGTGGTCCTTCCCGATGACGCGCCCGTCCTCACTCCCCAAGCGGCCCGAGCGCTGCTGCGGATCATTCGCAGGGCATACGCACAGCGATTCGCAGCCGATGAGCATGCCCCTCGATCAGACGAGGAAGCAGGTGACCGATGACCCACAGGCCGGTCGGCAACCCGATCCGAAAGCCCGGCTCCGAACCAACAGACTTTGCTTTCCTCGGACGAGTCTCCACCGAGGACCAGCAGGACCCGGAATCCTCACGGCAGTGGCAGCGCTCGCGCGCTACCGCCCTGATCCAGAACCACGGTGGGCACATCGTCGAGGAGTTCTTCGACATCGACCGCTCCCGCTCGGTGCCGCCGCAGCGGCGCCCGCAGGCCAGTCGGCTGCTGGACCTGCTGGCCAACCCCAACCGCGGATTCGATGCGGTGGTAGTCGGCGAGCCGCAGCGCGCGTTCTACGGCAACCAGTTCGCGATGACGTTCCCTATGTTCGAGCACTACAGCGTCCAGCTCTGGGTGCCCGAGATCGGCGGGGCGATCGACCCCGCGAACGAGGCCCACGAACTGATCATGTCGATGTACGGCGGGATCTCCAAGGGAGAGCGCACCCGCATCAAGACCCGGGTGCGCGCCGCCATGACCTCCCAAGCTCAGATGGAGGGGCGCTGGCTGGGCGGGCGCCCGCCGTACGGATACATGCTGGAGGACGTCGGCCCGCACCCCAACCCCGCCAAGGCCTCCGACGGCAAGCGGATGCACCGCCTGGTGCCCGACCCGCAGACCGAGTGGGTGGTGCGGCTCATCTTCGCTCACTTCCTCAATGGGTGGAGCATCGGGCAGCTCGCCGAGCACTTGACCCGTGAGGGCATCCCCTCGCCCTCGGCCTACGACCGCAAGCGCAACCGGCACCGCTCCGGCGTCGCCTGGGCCAAGGGCGCCATCCGGGTGATCCTGACCAACCCGCGCTACACCGGCCGCCAGGTCTGGGCCAAGCAGCGCAAGGACGAAGAACTCATCGACGTCCACGACGTGCAGCTCGGCCACACCACCAAACAGCGCTGGAACGACAAGGACGAGTGGGTGTGGTCGGAGCGGATCATGCATGAGTCCTTGATCCCTCAGGAAGCCTTCGACCAGGTCCAGCAGATCCTGGCCGCGCGCGGGACCGGGCCGACCTCCCACAAGCCGCACCGGCGCCGCTACCCCTACGTGCTGCGCACTCTGCTGTTTTGCGGGGTCTGCGACCGGCGGATGCAGGGCCAGTGGACCAACAACGCTCCTTATTACCGGTGCCGGTTCCCCCAGGAGTACGCGCTGGCCAACAAGATCGAGCACCCGCGCAACGTCTACCTGCGCGAAGACCTCGTGGTGCCGCAGCTCGACGCCTGGCTGGCGCGGGAGTTCGCCCCCGACCGCATCGACGAGACCATCGCCGCCATGGCGGCCAATCAAGGACACGACGAATACGCAGCCCAGGAGCAGCGGATCCGTATGGAGATCGAGGAGTGCGAGCGCCGGCTTCGCCAGTACCGCGATGCCCTGGACGGGGGCGCGGCGGCCTCAGCCGTGATCGAGTGGATCACTGAGGCCGAGAACCAGCGCCAAGCCGCCCAGGCCAAGCTGAAGCGCCTGCAAGCCCCCAGCGATCGCTTGGACGAGGCGACCATCACCCAGATGGTGCATGAATTGGGCGACATCGTCCGGGTCCTGGAGGGGGCCGACTCCGATGACAAAGCCGAGCTGTACAAGCAGCTCGGCTTAAGGGCGACCTACAACCCCGGTGAGGAGACCGTTCAGGCTGAGGTGGTCCTCAGCCCCGATCTCATAGGAGATTCGAAAGTGTCCGAGGGGGGACTTGAACCCCCATGCCCTATGCGGGCACTAGCACCTCAAGCTAGCGCGTCTACCTATTCCGCCACCCGGACGTATCGCCCCGCACGCCGTGCGCTGGCTGGATTAACCATAGCAAAGGTCTGGGGCCGATCGGACATCGTTTCGGGCTTCGGGGGGAGCATGGAAGGGTCGGGACCGAAGTCTGCGGTGAAGAGGAGGCGGTCAGCGTCATGGTGGAGGCTGGTGACGGGGTGAGCGGGGCCGAGCGCGAGGTCGTGGATCTGTGCCGGGAGCTCATCGCCATCGATACGTCCAACTACGGCGACCACTCGGGTCCCGGGGAGCGGGCGGCGGCGGAGTACGTCGCCGCCAAGCTGGACGAGGTCGGGATCGAACCGACGATCTACGAGTCGCACCCGGGGCGCAGCAGCGTCGTGGCGCGCGTCCCCGGGGAGGATCCCGGACGGGCGCCGCTGCTGCTGCACGGGCACCTGGACGTCGTGCCCGCCGACGCCGCCGACTGGACGCACGACCCCTTCGGAGGCGAGATCGCCGACGGGTGCGTCTGGGGGCGCGGCGCGATCGACATGAAGGACATGGACGCCATGATCCTGGCCGTGCTGCGCCGGCGCATGCGCGAAGGGCGGCGACCGCCGCGCGACATCGTGCTGGCGTTCCTCGCCGACGAGGAGGCGGGCGGCACCTGGGGCGCCCGTTGGCTGGTCGACCAGCACCCCGGGCTCTTCGCCGATTGCAGCGAGGCGATCAGCGAGGTCGGCGGATTCAGTGTCACCGTGGCCGAGAACCGGCGGCTGTATCTGGTCGAGACCGCCGAGAAGGGCATCGCCTGGATGCGCCTCAAGGCGCGCGGCACCGCCGGGCACGGGTCGATGACCAACGACGACAACGCCGTGACCGAGCTCGCCGACGCCGTCGCGCGCCTGGGTCGGCACCGGTTCCCCGTGCAGCTGACCACGACCGTGCGCACCTTCATGGAGGAGGTCTGCGCCGAGTTCGGCATCGAGTTCGACGAGAACGACGTGGAGTCCACCGTCGCGCGGCTGGGCTCGGTGTCCAGCATGATCGGCGCCACGCTGCGCCACACCGTCAACCCCACCGTGCTCGACGCCGGTTACAAGGCCAACGTCATTCCCGGAACGGCTACGGCCGACGTGGACGGGCGTTTCCTGCCGGGGCTGGAGGACGAGTACTTCGCCGAGATCGACCGCCTGCTGGGACCCGGGGTCGACCGCGAGTTCATCCACCACCTGCCCTCCGTGGAGACCGGGTTCGGGGGCGGAATCGCCACCGCGATGTCGGAGTCGCTGCTGGCCGAGGACCCGGAGGCCAAGGCCGTCCCCTATTGCCTGTCGGGCGGTACCGACGCCAAGAGCTTCCAGTCGCTGGGTATCCGCAACTACGGGTTCGCGCCGCTGCGGCTGCCGGCGGACCTGAATTTCTCGGGCATGTTCCACGGCGTGGACGAGCGGGTTCCCGTCGACGGACTCCAGTTCGGCGTCCGGGTCCTCGACCGGTTCATCTCCATGAGCTGATCCCGCGCGGCCGGGGCGGCCCCCGGTGGCCCGGCGGCCCACTGCGGTTCGCCGGGGCCGCCGCCGGCCGGGACGCCGCCCCGGAAGCGCGGCCTTTGCCCGCTTTGTGACCTGCGGAGATCGGCTTGTGAAAAATCCTCGGCCGGTTGGCCGGTTTGCCGCTTCACATCGCCCTCGGTGATGCTACGGTAACTTTCAGTTCGCAAGGGTTCGGTTTTGCGGGCGCTTCACGCGGCCCGTCGGGCCGCTACCCGTAGCCGTGTTCGTCGAAAGGGCGAAGGTTGTCCATGGTGCTCGCAGGTCGCCTGAAGCGGGATCGCCCCGCTCTCGCGAACTGCCGTTCCATGGGTCGCGCCCTGCGCCGGGCGGGCGTGCTGACGGGGTTGGCCGCCGCCGGGTGGCTCCTGGGTGCAGCGGCCGCCGGCGCCGACGAGATCCCCGGCCCGGGCCTCGATCCCGTCGCCGAGGTCGCCGCCGAAGCCGGCGGTACCTCCGGTGAGTCCGGTGAGTCCGGTGAATCCGGGCCCGCCGCCTCCGAGGCGCCGGTGCTCGCATCGGTGGCCGAGTCCGACGGGGTGGCTGAGGCCGCCGACGCCGCAGAAGCCGGTACCCGTGGCGTGGTGGAGACCACGGCGCAGGGCACCGGTGAGGTCGTGACCGGCACTGTGCGCGCTGGCCGCGAGGTCGGCGGTTTCGCCGACGGGTCCCTGAGCGAATCCGAGCTCGCCGGAGCCGTCTCCGACGGGATCGGCGGCGATGCGGGTCGCCTCCAGGACCACCTGGAGCAGACCGTCGACCAGGGCCGGCAGGCCGGGCTCGACGACGTCGCAGGGGAATTCGGGCCGCCGCAGAACGGCGCCGCGACCGGCGAACCCGGTCGCGACGGCGAGGCGGCCCGCCAGCAGAGCGCACCCGCCGAGGGGGCCGCTTCCGCAGCCGACTCGGGCGTACCGGCGCAGCGGTCCGAGGCCGAGGCCCTGGCCGCCGCTGCCCCCGCCGACCCTGCCTCCGGCGGGCCCGACCAGTCCGCCGGCTCTGCCGACGTTCCGGATCCGCTGACCGGGTCCGCCTTGAGCGACACCTCCGACTCGACCGGAACGGTGTCGCCCTCGCCGGTCCCCGCCGCACCCACGGGCTTCGAGACGAACCGCGCCAACGCGCTGCGGCTCGTCGGCCAGCGGGTCGCCCTGCCCGAGGACCCGGCCGTGGTCGTCCGCTACACCGCCGACGACCCGTCGTTCTCGCCTGACTAGTACGCGCCGCTCCGGCGTGCCCACGGCGCACGCCTGACCGCGGCGCGCTTTCTCGCGCCTTTCGCCGAAGCCGGCGTGCGCCCGTTCCGCTCGCCTCCGCTCCGCGGCACCGCGTCTGCCGACCAGCCGCCGCGCGAGCATTCCCGTCACATCAGTACGACTCGTCACAAGGAATCGCCTTATGTCCAGGAAAACGACCACGGTGTTCGCCGCCCTCGTAGCGGCCGGCTTCTTCACCGCAGCCCCGATCGCCTACGCCGACACCACGACCAGCGGGAACGGATCCGTTCTCGGAGGCAATCAGGCCGGCGCCGACGCCGACATCCCGGTGAACCTGTGCGGCAACGCCGTCGCGGTGCTCGGGACCGCCGGCGCCCAGTGCGCGGGAAGCGGGGCCTCCACCGGGGACTCCGGATCCTCCTCCGGCGGCGCCTCGGTTTCGGAGTCCGAGGGGGACACCACCACCGGTGGTAACGGGTCCATCGGCGGCGGCAACCAGGTCGGCGCCGACGCCGACGCCCCGGTGAACGTCTGCGGCAACGCCGTCGGGGCGGTCGGCAACGCCGGCGCCGACTGCGAGGGCGAGAGCAAGGAGACCCCGCCGCCGGACGACGAGACCACCCCGCCCGGATACGAGACCCCGCCGCCGGACGACGAGAGCACGCCGCCGGACGACGAGAGCACGCCGCCGGACGACGAGAGCACGCCGCCGGACGACGAGAGCACGCCTCCCGACGACGAGAGCACGCCTCCCGACGACGAGACTCCCCCGTCCGACGACACGTCGACGCCCCCGGTGAACGGCGCCGGCGACGACCTTCCGGTCACCGGGGCGGGGCTGCTGCCCCTGCTGGTGGCCGCCGGAGGCGCCGTCCTCGCCGGGCTGGGCCTGCTGGCCCTCGTCCGCCGCAAGGCCGACCACTCCTGATCCGTTCGGCTCCCCGGTCGCCATGACCGGGGGGCTGACGCGAGCCCCGCGTCACGGCCACGCCGCGGGACTCACGTCAGCCTCTCCTCAGCCGGAGGGGAGCTGCTCGGGAACCCGCCGCCCGCCGGACGCCGATCCCGGCGCCGGGCGGGAGCGGGACCCGCGCTCCGCGCAGCCCGCACCTTCCAGGTGCGCAGCTGCCGAGCGCCCCCCGGCCGCGTCTGCGAGCGCCCCCGCCAGGGGCGAGAGCGCCGCGGCCCCGCATCCATCTCACTCAGCTGCACAAACGTTTCGAAAGGACTCCCACATGCGTACGTGGGTTCGCACATCCGCAAAGACGGCAGTGCTCACCGCCGGCTTCGTCGCCCTGGGCGCCGGCGTCTCCTTCGCCGACAGCCACCCCACCACCACCGGGAACGGCTCCGCGCTGAGCGGCAACCAGCTGGTGGGCAACCTGGACGTCCCGGCCAACGTGTCGGGCAACGCGGTCGGCGGGGTGCTGGGCACCGCGGGCGCCTCCTCCCACGGTGACGGCGCCGCCGTCGTCGACGAGGGCGGCAGCGGGCCGCACACCTCGGGGAACGGCTCGGTGCTGAGCGGCAACCAGGCCGTGGTCGACGGCGACGTTCCGGTCAACGTGTCGGGCAACGCGGTCGGCGCGGTGCTGGGCACCGCGGGCGCCTCCTCCCACGGCAGCGGATCGGCGGTCGTCGAAGGCGACGGCGGCCACCACCACCGGGGCGACACCGTCAGCTCCAGCGGCAACGGGGCCCTGGCCAGCGCCAACCAGCTCGTCGCCGACCTGGACGTCCCGGTGAACGCCTCGGGCAACGCCGTCGGCGCGGTGGCCGGAGTCGCCGGTGCTGCCGCGCACGACACCGGTGCCCTGGTCGCCGAGGACGCCCACCACGGCATGAGCCACGGCTCCGACGGCTACCACCGCGAACAGCAGGCGGCTCCGGCCGAGGCCGGCGGCCTGGTGGAGTGGGCCAACCTCGGCCGCCCGCTCCACCTCAGCCCGGACGCCGTCGACGCCGGCCCCGTCCTGCACCAGCGCGCCGGTGACGGCGGCGACAGCATCATGACGTCGGGCAACGGGTCGCTGCTGGGCGGCAACCAGCTCGTCGGCGACCTGGACGTCCCGGTGAACGCCTCGGGCAACGCGGTCGGCGCGGTGGGAGGTGTCGCGGGGGCGGCTTCCCACGACTCCCACGCGATCGTCGCCGACGACGGCGACGACATCACGACCTCGGGGAACGGGTCGCTGCTGGGCGGCAACCAGGCGGTGGTCGACGGCGACGTTCCGGTCAACGTGTCGGGCAACGCGGTCGGCGCGGTGCTGGGCACCGCGGGGGCGGCTTCCCACGGCGACGGCGCCGCGGTGATCGAGGGTGCGGGCGGCGACGTCCGGCACACCGCCGGCGAGACGGTGCCGCAGGCGGCCGGATCCGTGCCGGAGGCCTCCGAGGTCGTCGACCGGACCGCCGAGGAGCTGCCGCTGCGCAACGAGCTGCCCGACCCCTCCGGTGTGCTGCCGCTGAACGCGGAGGTGCCCGGTACGGAGGCGATCGAGGCGCAGGTGCCCGCCGACAGCGCCCCCGAGGAGCTGAGCGGCCTGGCCGACGCGACCGAGCAGGCGGGTTCCGCCGGCGGCGTCGGGGACCAGGTGGAGGACCTGGGCCTGTAGGCCCGGACGCGGCCCGCCCGCCCCGGCCCGGCCGGGAGGCGGAGCGCCGCTGAGGCGAATGGACCGGCGCGCGGCCGGTGCGGTGCTCTCCCGTATTGCAAGGACGTCGTGGTGGACGGCGGGGGAGCCGGGACGGCGGCCGCGTCGCTGTAGCGGCGAGTCCTTCCGGGGCTTCCGTGAAGGACCGGCGCGCGGCCGGTGCGGTGCTCTCCCGCACGCAAGGATGTCGTGGTGGACATTGCGGGGGTGGACCGGCCGGCCGTGGCGGCGGTCCTCTCGGAGCTTCCGAGGGGGCTCGCCGCTTACATGTGTGCAGCGGAACGCGCGCCGGCCACCGGGGGTGACCGGCATGCCGGCGGCTGCGCAGACGGACGGGCCGGATCCGGCCACTCGGCCCCCGGAGATCGGCGACACGCGTCGAGTGTGCGGGAAATCACATCAACGGTGTCTGTCGGAGGATCTTCCGGCGCAGTGTCACGTTCCGGCTCCCGTCGGGAAACAGGCGTACCCGGGAAAGTTCCCACTTCCCATACTCGGCCTGCTCGGTCAGCGCCTGGCGGGTGACACTGCGCGATGTGCCGCGGGAGAAGCGGATCTCCCGGTATTCGTACTCAAGCATCGTTCTCATTCTGCGACCGTCCGCGGTGTTCGTGCCATACCGTTCGTACACGTGAACCTCCGGTCCCGCAGGTTGCGGACCCGTCCGGTGGAGGGACCGACCGGTGCCCGCCGCCCCGAAGGGCGGATCGCGTCGCCGTCGGTTACCGTCAGTGGCCGGGAATTCCGATGGCTGGCGGACCCGTTGACCGGTCGCACAGACAGCGCAAGGCGAAATGTAGGGGAAGAGCGTGCCACCCAAAAAGGGCAGCGCCGGCGAGAACGGCTCCGAGGACACCGACCAGCAGGGCCTGACCCGGCTGGTCATCGTCGAGTCGCCCGCCAAGGCCAAGACCATCGCCGGCTATCTCGGCCGGGGATACGTCGTGGAGTCCAGCATCGGCCACATCCGCGACCTGCCCACCAAGGCCGCCGAGGTCCCGGCGCGCTACAAGGGCGAGTCCTGGGCGCGGCTCGGCGTGAACGTCGAGCACGACTTCCAACCCCTCTATGTCGTCAATACCGAGAAGAAGCCGCACGTCAAACGGCTGAAGGAGCTGCTGGCCGAGGCCGACGAGCTCTACCTCGCCACGGATGAGGACCGTGAGGGCGAGGCCATCGCCTGGCACCTGCGCGAGGAGCTCAAACCCAAGGTCCCGGTGCGCCGCATGGTGTTCAACGAGATCACCAAGGACGCCATCCGCCACGCCGCCGAGAACACCCGCGACCTCAACCTGCGCCTGGTGGACGCCCAGGAGACCCGCCGCGTCCTCGACCGCCTCTACGGCTACGAAGTCTCGCCGGTGCTGTGGAAGAAGGTCATGGTGCCCAAGCTCTCGGCGGGCCGGGTGCAGTCGGTGGCCACCCGCCTGGTCGTGGAGCGCGAACGGGAGCGCATCAGCTTCGTATCCGCCGACTACTGGGGCCTCAAGGCGTCCTTCGAAGCCGCGGGCGAGTACGCGGACGCCCCCTCCTCTTTCACCGCTTCGCTGTCCACGGTCGACGGCGCCCGGGCCGCGGTGGGCCGCGACTTCACCTCGACCGGCGAGCTGCGCTCCTCTTCGGGTGTGCTGCACCTGGACGAGCAGGCCGCGCGCGGCCTGGCCGAGCGGCTGGGCGGCAGCGACTTCGCGGTGCGTTCGGTGGAGCGCAAGCCCTACAAGCGCTCGCCCTACGCCCCCTTCCGCACGACCACGCTGCAGCAGGAGGCCTCCCGCAAGCTGAACCTGTCCTCCAAGCAGACCATGCAGGTGGCCCAGCGGCTGTACGAGAACGGGTTCATCACCTACATGCGCACCGACAGCACCACGCTGTCGGACAGCGCCATCGCTGCGGCCCGCGATCAGGCCACCGGGCTGTACGGCGGCGACTACGTGCCGGCCAAGCCGCGGGTCTACACCAGCAAGGTCAAGAACGCCCAGGAGGCCCACGAGGCGATCCGCCCCGCCGGCGACACCTTCCGCACGCCGGCCGAGAGCGGTCTGAGCGGTGCGGAGTTCCGGCTCTACGAGCTGATCTGGAAGCGCACCGTCGCCTCCCAGATGAAGGACGCGGTCGGCGAGTCGGTGACGGTGAAGGTCGCCGGCGCTTCCAGCGCGGGCGAGGTCGCCGAGTTCACCTCCACCGGCAAGGTCATCACCTTCCACGGCTTCCTCAAGGCCTATGTCGAAGGGGCCGACGACCCCGAGGCCGAGCTCGACGACCGGGAGCGCCGCCTGCCGCCGCTGCAGGAGGACGACCCGCTCACGGCCGAGGAGATCGAAGCCGAGGGCCACAGCACCCGCCCTCCGGCGCGCTACACCGAGGCGAGCCTGGTCAAGGAGCTGGAGGACCGTGAGATCGGGCGGCCCTCGACCTACGCGTCGATCATCGGCACCATCCTCGACCGCGGCTACGTCTTCCGGAAGGGTTCGGCGCTGGTGCCGTCCTTCCTGGCGTTCGCGGTGGTGCAGCTGCTGGAGCGGCACTTCGGAAACCTGGTCGACTACGACTTCACCGCCCGCATGGAGGACATGCTCGACGGGATCGCCCGCGGCGAAGCCGAGAGTGTGCCGTGGCTGCGCCGGTTCTACTACGGCGGCGAGGAGGAGCCGGGGCTCAAGGACCTGGTGGGCGACCAGCTCAGCGAGATCGACCCCAAGGAGGTCAGCTCCTTCCCGCTGGTGGGGACCGACATCATGATCCGCGTGGGCCGCTACGGCCCGTACATGGAGCGCGACGGCCAGCGGGTGAACATCCCCGAGGAGCTCGCTCCCGACGAGCTGACCCCGGACAAGGCCGAGGAGCTGTTCGCCCAGCCCAGCGGGGACCGCGAGCTGGGCACCGACCCCGAGACGGGGCGGGCGGTCGTCGCCCGCAACGGGCGGTTCGGCCCCTACGTCACCGAGGTGCTGGAGGAACCCGAAGCCGAGGCGTCCGCCAACGGCGGCAAATCCAAGTCGAAGTCCAAGAACGGCCCCAAGCCGCGGACCGCGTCGCTGCTGAAGTCGATGACCCTGGACACCATCACCCTGGAGGACGGCCTCAAGCTGCTGTCGTTGCCGCGGGTGGTGGGTGAGATCGACGGCGATCAGGTCACCGCGCAGAACGGCCGCTTCGGCCCGTACCTGCGCAAAGGCACCGACAGCCGCTCGCTGGAGACCGAGGAGCAGATCTTCACGGTCACCGTGGAGCAGGCCCGGGAGCTGTTCGCCCAGCCCAAGCAGCGCGGCCGCCGCGCTGCGGCCGCGGCCCCGCTGCGCGAACTGGGCAACGATCCCGAGACCGGCAAGCCGATGGTGGTCAAGGACGGCCGCTTCGGGCCGTACGTGACCGACGGCGAGACCAACGCCTCACTGCGCAAGGGCGACGAGGTGGAGGCGGTCACCGACGCACGTGCCGGCGAGCTGCTGGCCGAGCGGCGCGCCAAGGCGCCGGCCAAGAAATCCACGGCGAAGTCGTCCTCGTCGAAGTCGTCGTCCGAGTCGTCCTCGTCGAAGTCCTCCTCGGCGGCGTCGGGGAAGTCGGCCGCGTCGTCCACCGGGACGAAGAAGACCGCCGCAAAGAAGTCCACGACCACCAAGAAGTCCACGGCGGGCAAGAAGTCCACGAGCGCCGCCGGCTCCGGCACCAAGGACGGCACCCCCAAGGGCGGCACCTCGCAGGGCTGACCGGGCATCCGCGACGTCCGCGGAAGCGCCGTGTGACCGAAGAGGCACGGAGCCGTCCGCGCAGCACCGCTCCAGGTCGGCGCCCGCATCCGCGTTCCGCTGCGGTACCGGCGCCGCCGACCGCCGCCCCGCGGGGTGGCGCCCGCATGCGCCCGGCGCTAAAGTTCCGCGAACGCTCCCCGCACACCGCGCGGCGCGAGGCGCGGGGGTGTGGACCCCGCACTGCCGAGCGAGCTATCGCCGTATCCGAGTCTCGCACTAGGCTGGCGACCGCGCCCGCAGTACGACCGGTCGCCGGCGTCCCCGGTCCGTTCGAGGGCCAAGCCCACTTCCCAGCGTCAGAACAGTCGATACCTTTATCGCTATGAGCAGATCTGCCCCCCTAGGAGCGCCGGGCGAGGCGCGCGGCGTCCTCTCCAGCAAGCCGTTCCGCCGCATGTGGACTGCGCTTTCGCTGTCCAGCCTCGGCGACTGGCTCGGCCTGCTCGCCCTCCTCGCTCTGGCCGCCGCGCTGACCGCCGACGCCGATCCGATGACCCGGGCCTACGCGGTCGCGGGCGCCGCCGCGGTCAAGCTCGCGCCGCCGGTGCTGCTGAGCCCGCTGGCCGGCGTGCTGGCCGACCGGTTCGACCGGCGCCTGACCATGGTCGTCGCCGATGCGGTACGCGCCCTCCTCTACCTGTCCATCCCCCTCGCCGGGCGTCTGGACTGGCTGCTCATCGCCGGTTTCCTCGCCGAGATCGCGGCGCTGGCGTGGAGCCCGGCCAAGGACGCCGCCCTCGCCGAGCTGGTGCCCCAGCGCCGCCTGGGCCAGGCCACCCGGCTGGCGGTCCTGACGTCGTACGCAACCGCCCCGGTGGCCGGCGTGCTCTTCGCGGCGCTGGCGTCGCTGAGCTGGCTGGTGGGCGCCCTGCTTCCCGGAGGCGGCGGGCCCGCCGGGAGCGCCGAGGCGTTCCTGGCACCCCGGACCGACGCTGCCCTCTACGCCGCCGCTGCGGCGTACATGGCCGCGGCGCTGACCGCGCTGGCACTGCCCAAGCCGCGCCGGTCCGCGGGCGAGGCTGCGCCCGCTGCGGCACCCCCTGCGGCGCCGGGTGCGGCCGCCGAGGACGAGCGCACCACGCCGCTGGCCCCCGCCGTCCCGTCGTCGGACGACGAGGCCACCGCCGAGCTGCAGACCACCGAGGGCGGCGCAGCACCCGCCGCCGACGACCGCACCGCCCCCCTGGCCACCGGTGCCGGCGCAACCGAGCGCACCGCGCAGTTCGCGCCCGCACCGCAGGACGGCGGCGGCACCGCTCGGACCGCGGAGCAGCGCCCCGAGGCCCCGGAGGAGGCCGTACCGCGCTACCGGCCGGAGAACCTGCTGCGCACCCTGTGGCAGGGCGGCCGGTTCGCGGGAACGACGCCGCTGGTGCGCGGACTGCTGGCCGGCATGGTCAGCGTGTTCCCCGCGGTGGCCGCCGTGGCCGGCGTCGCTCGCCTGCACGTGGTGAGCCTCGGAGCGGGCAACGCCGGGTTCGGTGTGCTCTTCGCCGCCGTGTTCGCGGGCATGGCGCTGGGAATGCTGGCCGGTCCGCGCATCCTGCACCACCTCAGCCGCCCGCGACTGTTCGCGGTGAGCATGGGCGCGGCCGCCGTCGCGCTGCTGGCCGCCGGCCTGATCCCGAACACGGTCATGGCCGCCGTGCTGGTGGCACTGGCCGGCGGCGCCGCCGGAATCACGTGGGTGACCGGAATCACCCTGGTGCACCAGGAGCTGGAAGAGGACATCCGCACCCGCACCCTGGGGTACCTCAACGCCGTGGCCCGCGCGGAGCTGCTCGTCGCGGTGGTCGGCGCGCCCCTGCTCGCCGCGGTCATCGGCGACTACGCGCTCGGTTACGGCGACCTCTCCTACGGGTTCCTCGGCAGCGGTGCGGTGCTGCTCATCGCGGGCCTGCTGGTTCTGGCCGCCGCGCTGGCCACCTACCGCCGGATCGACGGCGGCGAGGTCCCGCTGTCCCGGGAGCTGCTGGCCGCACTGCGCGGCGTGCCTCTGCCCACCGCCGACGTCCAGCAGGAGGAGGGGCGGCTGCCGGGCACCTTCATCGTTCTGGAGGGCGGCGAGGGCGCCGGCAAGTCCACGCAGGCCGGGCGGCTGTCGGTGTGGCTGCGCGAAGAGGGCTTCGAGGTGGTGACCACCCGCGAGCCCGGTTCGACCAAGCTCGGGATGCGGCTGCGGGCGATGCTGCTGGACCGCGAGGGCACCGAGATGTCCGCGCGCGCCGAGGCGCTGCTGTATGCGGCCGACCGGGCCGAGCACGTCGCGTCGGTGATCCTGCCCGCGCTGCGCCGCGGCGCGATCGTCATCAGCGACCGCTACGTCGACTCCAACCTGGCCTACCAGGGAGCCGGCCGCGACTTGGCCCGCGACGACATCGAGCGCGTCAACGAATGGGCGACCGAGGACCTGTCCCCGCACCTGACCGTGCTCCTGGACATCCCGCCCGAGCAGGGGCTCGCGCGGCTGGGCGGCGCCACCGACCGCATGGAGTCGGAAACGGAGGAGTTCCACGCGCGCGTGCGGCAGAGCTTCCGCGAGCTCGCCGGACGCGACCCGGCGCGCTACCTCGTCGTCGACGCGCGCGAGTCCGCCGAAGAGCTCACCCGTGAGATCCAGCGGCGCCTGCGCCCGGTCCTTCCCGACCCTGTGCCGACGGACGCCGAGGCGATCACCGGCATGATGCCCACCATCAAGGAGTGACGCCCGCCTGCGGCCGGCTCCGGAAGGCGGCGCGGGTCCCGCGGCGTTCGCGCCGCCGGTCCGCGGCGGCGGAGTGTCGGCGCGGCGGCCTATCCTGGCAGGGACCGGGGCGGCGGCGCCGCATACGGTCGGGCCGAATCGGCGACGGAGCCAGCGGGGCGCAGCGGTGAACGAACGAACGGAATCGGGCCGGGACGGTGTCTTCGGCGACCTGGTGGGCCAAGAGGCCGCGGTCCAGCGGCTCCGTGCTGCCGTGCACGCCGCAGACGATCTCCTGGCCGGCGGTCCGGGCGAGGGCATGACCCACGCCTGGCTGTTCACCGGCCCTCCCGGATCCGGGCGGTCCGAGGCCGCGCGCGCGTTCGCCGCCGCGCTGCAGTGCCCTGGGGGCGGCTGCGGCTCGTGCGAGGCCTGCCACCAGGTGTTCGCCGGCACCCACGCCGACGTGCTCTACGTGCGCCCCAGCGGGTTGAGCTTCGGCGTCGACAAGACCCGCGAACTGGTGCTGAAGGCGGCGTCGCGGCCCACCGGGGGCCGGTTCCGCATCGTGCTGTTCGAGGACGCCGATCGCGCCACCGAGGCCGCATCCAACGCACTGCTCAAAGCCGTCGAGGAACCCTCTCCGCGTACGGTGTGGCTGCTGTGCACCCCCACCGCCGAGGACATGCTGGTCACCATCCGCTCGCGCTGCCGCCAGGTGGCCCTGGGGTCTGCGCCGACCGGGGCGGTGGCCGACCTGCTGGTCCGGCGCGACGGCGTCGATCCCGGCCGGGCGGCCGACGCCGCCCGGGCCGCGGCCGGCAACGTCGAGCGCGCGCGGCAGTTGGCCACCGATTCCGAAGCCCGGAACCGCCGCTCCGAGGTGCTGGGGATGCCGGCCCGGCTGGAGGGCACCGGTGCGTGCGTGGCGGCGGCGGCGCGGCTGTACGAGCTGGCCGAAGCCGAAGCCAAGGCCACGACGGCCGAACTGGACGAGCACGAGCGCGCCGACCTCAAGGCCGCCTTCGGCGAGGGATCCACGGGCAAGGGCGTGGCCAAGGCGGTGCGCGGAGCCTCGGGCGCGCTCAAGGACTTGGAGGAGCAGCAGAAGCGCCGGGCGACCCGTATCAAGCGCGACACTTACGACACCGCGCTGATGGATCTCGTGGCGTTCTACCGTGACGTGCTGGCGGTGCAGCTGGGCGCGCGGGTGGAGCTGTCCGCCGCCGGCCACGAGGGCGACCTCCAGCGCGTCGCGCGCTCGTCCGCACCCGAGTCCACCCTGCGCCGCATCGACGCCATCATGCTCTGCCGCGAACGCATCGCCGCCAACGTGCACCCGCAGATCGCGATGGAGGCGATGACCGCGGCGCTCTACCGGGGCTGAGCGCGGGCGCGGCGCCGCAGCCGGCCGTGGCCGCACGCGGCTGCGGACGGCCGGGGCGCACGGATTCCCGCGCGGCTAAGGTGTCGCTGTGGACACCACGACGGCATCCCCCGCCCCGATCGCGAACCCCCGGGACCGGACGCCTGCGCGGCGCGGGCTGCGCGCGGCGGCAGCGGCGCTCGCCCTGGCCGCCGCGGCGGCCGGATGCACCGGTTCCGGCGGCGACGCTCGACCCGAGGCGTCCGGTTCCGCCGACGCCCCCGACGGCGCGCCCGCGCGGTTCTACGGCCAGCGGATCGACTGGCGCGACTGCGGCGGCGACGGCGCGCAGTGCGGCACCGTCGCGGTCCCGCTCGACTACGGCGAGCCCGCGGGCGAGCGGCTGGAGATCGCCGTCCAGCGGATACCGGCCACCGGAAACGACCCCGCCGGCTCGCTTGTGGTCAATCCGGGCGGGCCCGGCGGATCGGGCTTCGAGTACGCCGAAACCGCGGCTCGCAGGTTCGGCGACTCCGTCCGCGAGCGCTTCGACATCGTCGGATTCGATCCGCGCGGAGTGGAACGCAGTTCGCCCATCACGTGCCTGGGGAGGTCCGCGATGGACGATTTCATCGCCGTCGACTTCACCGGCCGCGACGGCGCCTCCGACCCCGCCGCGGTCAGCGGCGAGGGCCTCGACGAACTCGCCCGGCTCAACCGCGGGTTCGTCGACGGCTGCCGGGAGCACTCCGGCGAGCTCGTGATGCACATGGGAACCGAGGAGGTCGCACGCGACGTGGACGTGCTGCGCTCGGCGCTGGGCGACGACGAGCTCACCTTCCTCGGCAAGTCCTACGGCACCTACCTCGGAGCGCATTACGCCGACATGTTCCCGGACCGGGTGCGGGCGCTCGTGCTCGACGGCGCGATGGACCCCTCCGCCGGAATCGTCGAGCTGGGCATGCGCCAAGCCGAAGGTTCCGAGGTCGCGCTGCGGTCCTTCATCGCAGACTGCCTGGAGCACGCCGACTGCCCCCTGGGGAGCGAGGGAGACGGAGTCGAGCCCGCCGTCGACAAGCTCTCGGGCCTGCTGGACGAGGCCGGGCGGGAGCCGCTGCACAGCGACCTCGACGACGACCGCCGGGCCGGGCGCTCCTGGCTGGAGCTGGGGATCCACTCGGCGCTCTACAGCGAGAGCTCCTGGCCGAAGCTGCGCACCGCGCTGGGCGAGGCCTTCGACGGCGACGGCACCCGCCTGCTGCGGATGGGCGGCGAGCTCTACAACCGCGACGACGCCGACGCCTACACCAACTACACGTCCGCGCTGGTCACGGTGAACTGCTCGGACCGGCAGAGCCCGCGCGACATCGACGCCTTCGCCGACGCGGCCGAACGGGCCGACGCCACCTCCCCCCTGTTCGGGGCGTCCCTGACGTGGGGCGGGATGACCTGCGCTTACTGGCCGAAGGAGGCGGTGCCCGAGCCGGAGCCGCTGGACGCGCCGGGCGCACCGCCCATCCTGGTGGTGGGTACCACCCGCGATTCGGCGACACCGTACGAATGGGCCGAGAACCTGGCCGCCGAGCTGGAATCGGGCGTGCTGCTCACCCGCGACGGCGACGGCCACACCGCCTACGGGCGCGGCAGCGACTGCGTCGACGAGGCCGTCGACGCCTACCTGCTGCGGACGGAGCCGCCCGAGGAGGGCACCGTGTGCTCGTGACCGCGCGTGGGCGGCGGCCGCGGCGGGACGGGTTCCATGTACCGACCGGCGGTTCGGAGGCGATACACTAGTTAGCGCTCCGCACGCGGGGCTGTGCCGCCTTAGCTCAGTCGGTAGAGCGATTCACTCGTAATGAATAGGTCGCCGGTTCGATTCCGGCAGGCGGCTCCGCCGGGAAGGCCCGGGACCGACGTTGCACGTCGGTCCCGGGCCTTTTTTCGTCGCCGTCGCACCCGCTGCGCCTTCGCAAATGCGTACGGACGGTGCAAACTCCGACGCACTGGGTAGCAACCCGGTATGAGCCTGCTGCTGATGGTGCTGGCGCTACTGGGAGCACTGGCCGTGCTCGGCACGGGCGCCTGGGTTGCGGGGCAGCTGCGCCGCGGCGACCAGGACGTGGAGCCGGGCGCCGGCGCTTCGGCGCTTGCGGCCCCGGCCGACCCGCCCGCCGGCGGCTACACCCTGCTTGAGGGCGGCCAGGATCGATCGGGGTCCGCGCTTTCCGACGACACGCTGGCCCGGGTCCGCGGCCTCCTCGACGAGGGCCGCGGCAACGAGGCCGCCGGGGCGGTCCGCGACGCCACCGGCTGCGGTGAGCGTCGTGCCGAGGAGATCGTTGCGGAGATCCGCAGTTTTGGATAGCCGCGAACGCCCGCTGCCGGTCGGATCCGTCGTAGCCCCGTGCCACACTCCCCGCCCCATGGAAACCGAAACGTCCGACATCGCGGTAGGTGTCATCGAGAAGGCCATGCGCAAGGTCCATCGCGGGAAGGGCGCCTCATCGTGGATCGGGCGGGTCGGCGATTTCGTGGCGGTCGAGGGCGCCAGAGGCGTGGTGTGGATGACCCCGAAGTACTGGGGGACGGAGGGTTCGTCTACCCGGCCCCGCCGGGTACGCATCCGGTCTACGCGATGGCCGACGACCAGTCGGAGGCGCCCGAGCCGCCGGAATTCCGAGTCGACGAATTGTTCCTGCCTTTTGCCCCGTGGGAGCAGGTGGCCCAAGCGCACTGGCAGCACTTCAACGACGACACGGGGCGGCGATCGAAGACATGCGCGTTCCTGGGCACGGACCGGTCGGAGAAGGCGGCGGTTAAGCGCTGGTATGACAGCAAGAGCGGCACCATCCCCTGGATGGAGGAGGCGGTGCGTTCTGCCGACGTCCTCGCCGGGCCGGGAAACTACCCCGATGAAATCGCCGATCCGGCCTCCGGGGCGAATATCCTCGCGTTCCCGGTGATGGAGCAGGCCGTCGCGGAGGGGTATACGGCACGGAACGATGCCGGCGACCTCCTCGCCCTGGTGGTCGGGGCCGACGAAGTCTGATCTGCGGGCCGGCCTCGCCGCGGCACCGGTCGGCCTTCTCCCGGCTTCTGGGCGGCGTCCCGTTACCGCTACGGGTTCGGCAGCACCTCGCCGAGGTCGCCGAACGCCTCCAGGTAGCCGTCCAGCAGGGTGCGGGCCGTGGTGACCGAGTCCACCAGCGGGTGGGTGGCGAACGCCCGCAGGGCATGTGCGCGGGATCCGGTGCGCACCGCCTCCATCACGTCGCGTTCGGCCGATTTCACGGCCAGCACCAGCCCGAGCTGGTGGTCGGCGAGCGGAGCGGCCGACAGCGGCTGGGCGCCGCCGGCGTCGACGAGGCAGGGCACCTCGACCACCGCGTCGTCGTCCAGCCCGGGAAGGGCGCCGCGGTTGCGCACGTCCGCGATCAGCCGGGTCGGCTCGTCGCGCGCCACAGCCCGCATCACCGCCAGCGCCACCTCCTCGTAGCCGCCGCCGTCCAGGTCTTCGCCGTCGCGCTCGTCGCCTCCGGAGGCGCGGCGGTTGTCGGCCATGTAGCCGCGTTCGCGCGCCAGCCGGGCGCGGTCCCACAGCTCGAACGCCTCGCCGGGCCGCGCGGAGGCTTCGCGGTAGAAGCCGCGCTGCTGTTCCACCAGTTCCTCGCCGCGCGTCAGGCCCTCGCGGGCGGTGTCGGCGGCTGCGGCGGCCGCCTCCCGCGCCATGTAGTAGTAGTGCAGGTACTCGTTGGGCAGCGCGCCCAGGGCGCGCACCCATTCGGCGCCGAAGATCCGGCCCTCCTCGAAGGACTCCAGCGCCCGGGTGTCGGCCAGTAGCTCGGGGAGCCGGTCGCGGCCGCCGCTCCACAGGCCGCGCAGCCAGCCGAGGTGGTTCAGGCCGGCGTAGTCGGGGCGCACGGCCGCCGGGTCCAGGCCGAGGGCGCGGGCGGCGCGGCGGCTCAGGCCGACGGGGGAGTCGCAGATGCCGATCACACGGTCGCCGAGCACCTCCGACATCGCTTCGGTGACCAGGCCCGCCGGGTTGGTGAAGTTGACGACCCAGGCTCGGGGCGCGTGCTCGGCGACCGCGCGGGCGACCCGCTGGGCGATGGGCAGGGTGCGCAGGCCGTAGTTGATGCCTCCGGCGCCGACGGTCTCCTGGCCGAGTACCCCCGCGGACAGCGCGACGCGTTCGTCGGCGACCCGCCCCGGCATCGCGCCGACCCGGATGGCGGAGAAGACCGTCCCCGCCCCGTCGAGGGTTTCGGGCAGGCTGCGTGCGGTGCGCACGCTCAGCCGCGGCGGGCCGTGCGCCGCCCGGTGGGCGTCGCGCTGGCGTTCGAGTACGGCGCGGATGCCGTCGAGCCGGTGCTCGTCCGGATCGAACAGCACCACCTCGGATACGACGGCGTCGCTGCGGAGGGACTCGGCGAGCAGGGCGCGGTGCACCAGCGGCACGCGGAACCCGCCGCCGCCCAGAATGGCCAGTCGCACGTGTGCGTCTCCTCTCCCCGGATGGTCCGGTCCGGTTTTCACGGTAGTCGGCTCCGGTGCGGGCGGATGTGCGCAACGTCGGACGTGCCGACGGCGGTGTCCTTGCGTAGCCTGCACTTCTAGGACGTTCGGGAAGGAGCCCTCACGGGGGCGGGCGATCGCAGGGGCGGCCATGGGCGTGCAGAAGCGCGGCAGCGGGAAGGGTCAGCAGGCGCCGACGGCCGACGGCAGGCTGGAGTCGGCGCCGCTCGTCGGGTTGCCGCACGACGTCCTGGCCGCGGAGCGCGAGCCCGACAGCCCGGCCGTCGACCTGGCGCTGAGCGGGACCGTCTTCTTCGACATCGTCCTCACCGGGCTGGCTGCGCCGCCGGCCGCCGGTACCGAAGTCGGCGCCGAAGGCATGGGCTCCTGCCCGGGCGGGGTCGCCAACCCGGCTGTCGCCGCGTCGCGGCTGGGCCTGCGCACGGCGGTGGCGACGGCCTTCGGCGAGGACGTCTACGGCGACTTCGCCTGGGAGACGCTGAGCACGCAGGAGCGCGTCGACCTGTCGGCGTCGCGGCGCATTCCCGACTGGCACTCGCCCTTCACGGTGTCGCTGGCCTACCGCGGCGACCGCAGCATGGTGACCCACGAGCATCCGTCGCCCACACCCCATGCCGATATGGCCCGTGCGCTGCCGCAGGCCCGGGCGGCTCTGGTCAGCCTGGGCGTGGACCAGGGCATGCCGCAGTGGGCGCTGGACCAGGCCGCCGAGGGCGCGCGGATCTTCGCCGACGTGGGCTGGGACGACAGCGAGACCTGGAGCGGGTCGGTGCTGGAGCAGCTGCGGCACTGCGACGTGTTCATGCCCAACGCCATCGAGGCGATGGCCTACACCCGCACCGGCAGTCCGGCGTCGGCGCTGTCGGCACTGGCCGAATGCGTTCCGGTGGCGGTGGTCACCGACGGGCCGCGCGGAGCACTGGCGGTGGACCGGTGCACCGGCGAGCACGCCGAGGTGGAGGGGCTGGTGCTGGAGGCCATCGACACCACGGGGGCCGGGGACGTGTTCGGCGCCGCGTTCATCGTCGGCACGCTGGCGAACTGGCCGCTGGAGCAGCGGCTGCGTTTCGCCAACCTCTCGGCCGCGCTGTCGCTGCGCCATACCGGCGGGTCGCTGTCGGCGCCGGGCTGGGCCGACATCGCATCGTGGTGGGGCCAGATCGCGGCGGGCCAGAGCGCGACCGAGCGCAAGCTGGCCCGCGACTACGCCTTCCTGGCCGACCTGGTGCCGCTGTCGTGGCTGCCCACCGAGCAGCGCCGCGCCAGCGCCACCATCGGCCTGCGGTGAACCGCGGAGGCCGGCGCACCGGCTTGTACCGGCGCGCCGTGCGGGCCGGGTGCGGGTGACCGTCTCAGCGGCGCTCAGCCGGTCGTGCAGGGCCAGGTGCCGTCGACGACGGTGCCGTGGCCGGGGCGGCGCTTGTCGAGCCATTCCTGGCGGCTGCGGGCGTAGGCCGCGGCCCATTCGATCTGGCGCCGGTGCAGCGTCTGCAGATCCAGCGCCGCGACGTCGGGGCGGCGCGCCGCGATCTCGCACGCCAGCGTGAGGCAGGCCGACGCGTCGCCCACGGCGGTGTGCGCGCCCTCAAGGCTGACGCCGTAGAACCCGCACATGGCCGCGAGGTTGCGGGGGCCGCGCCGGTAGGGGTCGCTTCCGCGGTCGATGACCAGGGGGTCGAGGACGGGGGAGACGGTGTCGGCGCCGAGGCGCTCGCTGAGCGGCGCGAGCTCGTGGCGGCGCAGTTCGCCGGCCAGCACCGTCAGGTCGAAGGGGGCGTTGAAGACCGCCAGGCCGTTCCCGGACAGCAGGTGGGCGCTGAGGGCCTCGGCGATCTCGTCCAGGGCCTTGGCCGCCGGAATCCCCTCGTCGCGGGCGCGCTCGTTGGTGATGCCGTGGACGGCGATGGCCTCCTCGGGGATCTCGCGGTCGGCGGGGTCGACCAGCCACGTGCGTTCGCTGCCGGCGGAGTCGACGAAGGCGGCCGAGACCAGGAAGGCCGTGTGGGGATCGCGTGCGGAGGTCTCGCAGTCGTAGCCGGCGAGCGGGCCGGTGTGCCAGCCGAGGTGGTCGCCGCGCGGCGGGGGTTCGGGACGGGGCTCGTGCTCGGCGCAGTAGGTGCGCCACCGCCCGTCCTGGTTGAGGACGACTCCGGCCTGGGCCGCGACGGGGGTGCCGCAGGAGGTGCAATTTCCCGGGTAGCGGTTGCGCATCGTACTTCCCTGCTCTCATCGGATCCCGGTCATGCTAGCCGCGGCCGGTGACGTTCCCCGCCGCCGACGGCCGGACGGGGCGGGTCGGCATGGGGGCCGGCATGCGGGTCGGCACCGGGTGCCGCCGATGGGCGGGGGAGTCACGCAGGGCACGACATGATCCGCAGGCCACACGGGTAGACATATCCAACGTGCGGCTCCTCGCGACGGATTCGCGCATGGAGGACCCGAGGCCGGACGTCGCGGTCGGACGAGGCCGCACGCCGAAGGGAAGGGGAGACCGTGAGCCTGGACGAGGCAGGACGCCAGCTCGAAGCCGCCATCCACGACGCGCGCGTGTCGTTCGACTGCATCCAGCTCGACGATGTGGAGCGGGCGCACACCAACGCGATCACCGCGCGTGCCGCCGTGGACGCCGCGGAATACGCGCTCCGGGTCGAGGCCGAGCGGCGCGCGGGCGAGGAGGAGTCGAAGGGCGGGGAGCCGTCCGGCGAGTCCGCGGGGCCGGCGGGTTCCCCGCAGGAGCCGCCGGAGTAGACCGCCGCAGCGGCGCCGGGGCGGGCGCGGCCGCGGCGACGCCGCGGCCGGTG
Source organism: Streptomonospora salina (assembly GCF_014204715.1). Taxonomy (NCBI): domain Bacteria; kingdom Bacillati; phylum Actinomycetota; class Actinomycetes; order Streptosporangiales; family Nocardiopsidaceae; genus Streptomonospora; species Streptomonospora salina. The sequence goes on along the minus strand of NZ_JACHLY010000001.1, from coordinate 1,976,706 downwards.
GCCGGATCCCGTCGTCCCGGTGCCCCGTGATCTCCCGGAAGTCCGTCGCCCGTGATCCCGGAATCGAACACGTGTACGTGCTCGGGTAGGATCGTGGTATGCCTGAGCAGCGGTTATCCCCGGATTGGCCGGAGAGCGTGCATCCGCCGGGGTCGGAGTCGTTCGAGCAGACCGCCACGGTCTGGCTGTTCGATCACGTGCCCGCCGACTACCGGTTGCACGGGGTGCTGCGGCGGCATCCGGTGGCGCTTTCGCGGCTGGCGCGCCAGCACGTCGCGTCCTCGCTGGAGGGTGCGCGCCAGGGCTACCGCGCCGCACGCGTGGAGCTTCGCGACTACCTGCCCCAGCACGCCGTCGACCAGGTCATGCACGCCTATCAGGCCGAAGGCAAGCGCATGGCGGCCCTGCTGCGGTCGATCGAGGCCGTCGACGAGGCCCTGCGTGCGGCGGCGGGCGGCACCGACTAGCCGTGCGCCGGCCGCCGCGCGCCGGCCTCAACCGGTGATGCGCACGACGACTGCGGGTTCGTCGCCGGTGTTGATGAGCCGGTGGCCGTCGCCCGACCCGAGTACCCGGGCGCGCTCGCCGTCCAACTCCTGGACCGCTTGCATCCGGTGGTCGGGTGCGACGGTGACCATGTGCACGCTGCCCTGTGCCACGTGCAGCACGGCCGCGTCACGGGGGCTCCGCGACGGCACGGCGGCGAACCCGTCGGGTTCCAGGACCAGTGTGCTGACGCGCATCCGCCCGGTCACGACGCGGCGGGCCCGGCGCGGTGCGGGCTGCCACCGCCCCGTGCTCCGGGACTGCGGCGCCGACTGTGCCAGCGCCGAGGCGGCGGTGCGGGCGGCGGAGGCGAGCCGTCCGATGGTGGGGGTGCTGCGGGACCGCAAGTGCGGATAGGGCGCGGGGTGTCCGGCGAGCACGATGTCGCCGATGCCTTCGGGCGAGGACGACGGTCGCCGTGCGTGGTCGTCCCGCGCCCGGGCGTGTTCGTCGACGGTCGCGGTAGCTGCGGTTTCGCGGGTCATGGGTGAAGCCGTCCTCACGTAGGGAGTGCTCGGCGCGCGGCGCCGGAGCTGCAAACCGGGGGCCGGTCCGGCCTGGTGCCGGGGTCCGCGGGCGGGTGCCGACACACGTCGGCGCGGCGGGACCGGCGGTGCGTACAGAAAGCGCCGTCAGGCGGTGCCTGCGGCGCGCCGCGGTTCAGCGGTGCTCAGCGGCGGGCCGGACAGCGACACAGGCACCGCGCACCGACCGCACGGCGAGCGCCGGCGGGGGCGCTGCGAGCCATGAAGGGCCGATCAGAACGGGTGCGCGGATGCATACCGCTAAGAACACCAAGCCCCGCGCCGAGTGTCAAGCGCCGACCGCGCGATCGGAGTGTCGCCCGCATCACGCCGCGACACGCGCGCCGCACCCCGGATGCGCCTCGGCCCGCCCACCGGCGGGACCCGCAGCGCACGGCCCGGAATTACGGGATGAGTTCGGACCGGTTTTAGGTAAACGCGTTGCGACGCCGCCTGATTCGGTGATGGCATAAGAGGCCGCTAAAGACCGGAATCCGGGGGATGGTCGCGGTCCTGCGGCGCGCACCGGCGCACGGCGCCCGCGGCGCCGGCGGTCGGACCGAGCGCGCGTCGCCGCCCCGCGCCGCTGCGCCGGACGCTCCGCGCGGCGTCCGGCGGGCCGCCGGAAGGACGGCACGGGGGAGCGGAACGGGAACGAGTGCGCGCCTGTTCGCGCAGGTCGCGCCGGAGGTGATCGTTGGGGGGCGATGGAGCGGGCCGGCCGGGCGGATCCGGTCGCTCCGCCGCACCCGACGGCGGATGGGCCCGGATCGCGGTACGCGCGCTGATCTCGGCCGCCGCAGGGGTCATGGCCGCCGGCTTCCTGGGCGTGCGGGCCGGCGTGCTCGTGGCGGGCCTGACCGCCTTCAGCTACGTCCTGCTCGACGCGGCGAACCGGCGCACGCCCTCCGGCGCAAACGGATCGCGCTCGGCACTCCGGGAACTGCGCGGCGGCGGCTACCGGCTGGTACCCGACGGCGCCGCCCGCTACGTGGCGGTCGGGCCCGGCGGAGTGTTCCTGCTCGCGGCCACGCGCCGTCCGGCCGCGCCGGACGGTCGCCACGGCTGGCGCGTCGGCGGAATGCCGGTCGACCGGATCGCCGAACGCCTGGCGGCGCAGTCGGCCCGCATGGACCGCCTGCTGGCTTCCGAGACGGGCCCCGGGCACGCCCACGTCCCGGCGGCGACGGCGGTGGTGCTGGTCTCCGGGCGGCGACCGCGGCCGGTCGTCGAATGGGGGCGGGTGCTGCTGGCGCGCCCCCGCCCCGCTATCCGGCACATCCTCGCCCGGGACGCCGTGCTCTCCGCCGAGCGGATCGAGCGCGTCACCGAGCGGATCGAGCGCCACCTGCGCGCGGACTGATCCCCGACCGCGCGGAGAGCTGCGGCGAGACAGCCGGAAGCGTGCCACCACCCCTGGGACCGGCACGCCCGGCGACGGTCGTCCGCATCGCGGTCCCCGCACGCGCCGGCCGCAGCCGGCGGACGGCGGAGGCGCCCGTGATCCGTCGGCGCCCGCCTACTCGGCTTTACTCAGCTTGATGTGGGAAGTGTCGCCGTGCCCGCCGGCCTCTTCGGCGCGCTTGACCGAGCCGAGGACCTCCTGCTCGGCGTCGTGGCGGCCCACCCATGTGGCGCCCTCGACGGACTTGCCGGGTTCGAGGTCCTTGTAGACGCTGAAGAAGTGCTCGACCTCCAGGCGCTCGAACTCGTTCACGTGGTGGATGTCGCGAAGGTGCTCCATGCGCGGGTCGGTCGCCGGTACGCACAGCACCTTGTCGTCGCCGCCGGCCTCGTCGCGCATGCGGAACATGCCCACGGCCCGGCAGCGGATCAGGCACCCGGGGAAGGTGGGGTGCTTCAGCAGGACGAGCGCGTCCAACGGGTCGCCGTCCTCGCCGAGCGTGCCTTCGATGAACCCGTAGTCGGCCGGGTAGCTCGTCGACGTGAACAGCATCCTGTCCAGACGGATCCGTCCTGTCTCGTGATCCATCTCATACTTGTTGCGCTCGCCCTTGGGGATCTCGATCGTGACGTCGAATTCCATGCTGTTCTCGGCTTCCTCTGCGGCTAGTGTCGCTACAAACAGTCAAAGGTCGTCGTATGCCAACGGAAGGCAGGTGCGGGGTGCGGCAGGTACGGGCCCGAGCGCTGTCCGCGTTGGCCGTCCTCAACATATTCGTGCTGGTGGCGGGTGTTGTCGCGATCGACATCATCGACTCCCGCCCACCCGCGGCGATGCCCTATCCTGTCGCCTTCGCCGAGGACGCGCCCGACACGGCTCAGCAGGACGCCGCCCAGGTGGATCCGGAGCGGCTCCGGGACAAGCTCGATGATCCCACGGCCGGTTCCGGCGTCGCCGACGGCCTCTACGCCTATGTGGCCGACGCCCGCACCGGCGAACGGCTCTACGGGCGCGATGCGGGCCACGGAGCCGTCCCCGCCTCCACCACCAAGATCGTCACCGGGGCCGCCGTGCTCCACGCCGCGGGCCCCGACGCGCGGCTGACCACCGAGGTGGTCCGCGACGGCGACGGCGGGATCGTCCTCGTCGGCGGCGGCGACCCCACCCTCACCGTGACCCGTGACCAGGACCGCTATCCGCGTCCGGCCACCCTGGAACAGCTGGCCGCCGATACCGCCGCCGCGCTGGAGGAGTCGGGCGCCGGCTCCGTGGAGCTCAGCTACGACGACTCGCTCTACAGCGGCTCCGACACGGGGCCGGGCTGGAAACCGGGCTACGTCGACGGCGGCAACGTCGCGACCGTGCACGCCCTGATGCTCGACGGCGGCCGCCTCGACCCGTCGGACCACTACAGCGACCGCGTCGCCGATCCGCCGGGCGCCGCCGCCGAGGCCTTCGCCGAGCGGCTGGAGGCCGCGGGCGTGGAGGTCGACGGCGGGCCCAGCCCCGCAGAGGCGCCCGAGGACGCCGACGCCGTCGCCGCTGTGCAGTCGCCGCCGATGTCCTCCCTGGTCGAGTGGATGCTGCTGGAAAGCGCCAACAACATCGCCGAGGCGCTGTTCCGCCAGGTCGGCCTGGCACAGGGCTACGACGCCTCCTTCGCCGGCGCGTCCGAGGGCGTGGCCGACGTGCTGGACGAACTGGGAGTGGAGGGCGTCCACGTCGAGGACGGCAGCGGACTGTCGGTCGACAACCGGATCGCGCCCGAGGCGCTCGTCGCGCTGCTGCGGATGTCGGCCGATGCGCAGCGGCCGGACCTGTACTCCCTCGTCGCCGGCCTGCCTACCGCCCACTTCACCGGAACCCTCGACGACCGCTACTCCGAGGCCGGGGGATCCCGGGCGGGTGCGGGGCGCGTCCGGGCCAAGACCGGCACCCTCAACGGCGTGAGCGCCCTCGCGGGTACCGTCTACGACGCCGACGGACGGCTGCTGGTGTTCGCGTTCATCGCCAACCACCCCGCCGCACTGGGCAGCGACCTCGACGCCTTCGCCGCGGCGCTCGCCGAGTGCGGCTGCCGCTAACCGGGGGAGGCCGCCGGGCCGTCGGAGACGGGCCGGCGGCGGATCGGGGGACGGGGCCCCACCGGCGCGGACGTGCGCGGCCTCGGGGACTTCCCCGAGGAAACCCCGAAATCCCCGCGTCGCACGCCCATTCGGCGGTTTCGTGGGTACGGTGAACACGTGAGTTTGATCGACTGGGACGTAGCCGTCAGCACCGGTGTCCGACTCGTGAGGCCCGGTCCGCAGGTGGACCTCGCCGACGCCCGCCAGGCCGTGGCGCAGCTGCGTGAGCTGTCCGCCACCGCCCAGGGCCACGTGCGCGAGTTCACCGGTATGGAACCCCTCGAACCGGGCGGGCCGGCGGCCGTCGTCGACCGGCCGGGCTGGATCAAGGCCAATGTCGCCGGCTTCCGCGTGGTGCTGGAGCCCGTCCTCGACCGCCTCGGCGGCGAACGGCTGACCGGCGGCACCGCCGGCAACCTCACCACCGCCGTCGGCTCCCGCGTGACCGGCGTCCAGCTGGGCGCCGTCCTGTCCTACCTCGCCGGCCGGGTGCTGGGCCAGTACGAGCTGTTCCTGCCGCCCGACCCCGACGGCAGGGCGCCGACCGGGCGGCTCACGCTGGTCGCCCCCAACATCGTCCACACCGAGCGCGAGCTCGACGTGGACCCGCACGACTTCCGGCTGTGGGTGTGCCTGCACGAGGAGACCCACCGCGTGCAGTTCACCTCCTCGCCCTGGCTGCGCGACTACGTGCAGGAGCAGATGCAGGAGATGCTGCTGGCCTCCAACGTCGACGCCGGCCAGCTGATCGACCGGCTGCGCTCGGCCGGCGACGCCGTGGCCGAGGTGCTGCGCGGTGGCGACGCCAACCTCATCGAGGCGTTCCAGAGCGAGGAGCAGAGCGAGATCATGGACCGCATCACCGCGGTCATGAGCCTCGCCGAAGGCCACGGCGACTACGTCATGGACGCTGTGGGCCCCGAGGTCGTGCCCAGCGTCGCCGAGATCCGGCGCCGCTTCCAGCGCCGCCGCGAGGGCGCCAACCGCGTCGACAAGGTCATCCGCCAGCTGCTGGGCATCGACCTCAAGATGAAGCAGTACGAAGAGGGCGCGGCCTTCGTGCGCACCGTGGTCACCCGGGTCGGCATGGCCGAGTTCAACCGCGTATGGGAGTCGCCCGAGACCCTTCCGACGCTGAAGGAGATCCGCAACCCCGACGCCTGGATCGACCGCGTCGTGCGGCCCGCAGCCCTCCCGCAGGAGTTCGGCGAGGGCCCCGCCGGCCTGTCGCCCGGCGGCGGAACCGCGGGCGGCCCGCCGCGGGAGTGACACCCCCGGCGGCGGGAGGCCCGCAGTGACCGGCCCGCCTCCCGCTGTCGCCGCGGCCCGCCGCGCCGTCCGCGGCGCCCTGTCCCGGGTGGACTCCGGCGCCCTGGTCCTGGTGGCCTGCAGCGGCGGCGCCGACTCGCTGGCGCTGGCGGGCGCCGCCGCGTTCGCCGCCCCCCGGATGGGGCTGCGCGCGGGCGGAATCACGGTCGACCACGGACTCCAGGACGGCTCGGGCGAGCGGGCCGCCGAGGTCGTGGCGACGATGCGCGGGCTCGGTCTGGACCCGGCCGAGAGCGCGGCCGTGCACGTCGGCGCCGAGGGCGGTCCCGAAAGCGCCGCCCGCACCGCCCGCTACAGGGCTCTGGACGACGCCGCGCGGCGGCTGGGCGCCGACGCCGTGCTGCTCGGCCACACCCGCGACGACCAGGCCGAGACGGTGCTGTTGCGGCTGGCGCGCGGTTCCGGCGGCCGCTCGCTGTCGGGTATCCCGCAGCGCAGCGGACACTACCTGCGGCCCCTGCTGGGGCTGCCGCGTACGCAGGTGCACACCGCCTGCGCCGACATGGGCCTGGCCGCGTGGTCCGACCCGCACAACTCCGACCCCGCCTACGCGCGCTCGCGGGTGCGCGCGCGGGTGATGCCGACGCTGGAGCGGGAGTTGGGCCCGGGCGTCGCCGAGGCGCTCGCCCGCACCTCCGACCTGCTGCGCGACGACGCCGACGCGCTGGACGAGTGGGCCGACGCGGTCCAGGAGCGGGTGCGGTCGGGGACGGGCGGGGACGCTGCGCTGGACGTCGCCGCGCTGGCGGAGCTGCCCCGCGCCGTGCGCACCCGGCTGCTGCGCCGGGCCGCCGTCGCGGCGGGCGCTCCGGCGGGGGCCCTGTTCGCGGTGCACGTGGCGGAACTGGACCGGCTGGTGTCCGACTGGCGGGGGCAGGCGCACGTCGACCTGCCCGGCAAAGTCCGGGGACTGCGCAGCGAGGGACGGATCGCCTTCGTCGGCGCCCCCGGGGGCCCGGAGCCCCGGGGCGCCGGGCCTTCGGTGTGAACCGCGCCGGCGGGTGCGGCGCCGTACCCGCCGGAGGGGAGGAAGCCAATCTCACACCGTCTCCCGCAACCCGGCGAACGGCGGAAGTGCGGGCCGCTCCCGGCGGGGCCGCGCCGCCGACGCGGCCGCCGGCCGGGGCCCGGACCGGCCGGCCGGGCCGGGGCACCTGCGGATCCCGGCGCCCCGGCGCCCGTCTATTCTGGGGATGTTCTCCAACCCCGACCTGAGCAGCGAGGTCAGCCAAGCGTGGACGCGAAAGACATGGGCGAGGATCTGGAGAAGGTCCTGGTGACCGAAAGCCAGATCAGCGCCAAGCTGGGCGAGATGGCGGCCGAGATCGACGCCGACTACGCCGGGAAGGACCTGCTGCTCGTCGGAGTCCTCAAGGGGGCCGTCATGGTGATGGCCGATCTCGCGCGCGAGCTGCACCATCCGTGCGAGATGGACTGGATGGCGGTGTCGTCCTACGGGGCGGGCACGACGTCGTCGGGGGTCGTGCGGATCCTCAAGGATCTGGAGATCGACATCAAGGACCGCAACGTCCTGATCGTCGAGGACGTCATCGACTCCGGGTTGACCCTCTCCTGGCTGGTGGGCAACCTGAAGTCGCGCGGCCCGGCCTCGGTGGAGATCTGCACGATGGTGCGCAAGCCGCTCGCCTTCGACGTGGAGCTCGACGTGGGCTATGTCGGATTCGACCTGCCCAACGAGTTCATCGTCGGCTACGGGCTCGACTACGCCGAGAAATACCGCAACCTGCCTCTCATCGGCACTCTGGCGCCGCACGTCTACCAGGGCTGACCGCGCGGGCGGGAACAACCACCCCCGCTCCGCACGTTGGAGCCGTGAGGGGTTCCACCGTCCGCGAACGCGGGAGGAGCGCGAGTGCACCCGGTGATGAACGGGGTGTACCGTCGAGTATCCCGGTGTGGTAGGCAACTGCCGTGGCTGCGCGAGCACCGCAGACCGACCACAGCGAATGTAGGAAACGTGTCCGATAGGTTCCGCCTCCGGCGGCCAAACGGGGCTTCTCGGCTGAGCGGCCCGGGTTCGGTATACGGCGCACAGGCGCCCGCACCCGGCATCCGCGGCCGAGCCGACCCCTGCGGTTTTCGGGGCAAGCCGGCTGGTCAGGAGGGACGGACCCAGCGGGGTTCCGGATAGATGAATCTCAAGCGCTTGTACCGCGGGCCGTGGCTGTGGGTCTTGGCCATCGGTCTGATGATGATCCTCGTTTTCCAGCTCACCGGACTGGGGTCCGGTTCGGAGCCGGAGAAGGTCGATTCCTCCCGGGTCTTCGACATCGTCTCCCAGGACGACGTCGACAACGCCAAGTTGATCGACAAGGAACAGCGGATCGAGGTCACGACCACCGACGGCGACGTCTATGAGGCCAACTGGGTGGCCGGCCAGGGCGACCAGATCGCGCAGCAGCTCGAGGACCTCCAGGAGGACGGCAACCTCAGCTCCTACGACATCGAGGTCCCCCAGGACAGCATGTTCGTGTCCCTGCTGTTCAGCTTCCTGCCGCTGATCATCATCATCGCCATCTTCCTGTTCATCATGAACCAGATGCAGGGCGGCGGCGGCCGGGTGATGAACTTCGGCAAGTCCAAGGCCAAGCTGATCACCAAGGACACGCCCAAGAGCACCTTCACCGACGTCGCCGGCGCCGACGAGGCGATCGAGGAACTCCACGAGATCAAGGACTTCCTGCAGAACCCCGCCAAGTTCCAGTCGATCGGCGCGAAGATCCCCAAGGGCGTGCTGCTCTTCGGGCCTCCCGGCACCGGTAAGACACTGCTGGCGCGTGCCGTCGCGGGCGAAGCGGGGGTGCCGTTCTACTCCATCTCCGGCTCGGACTTCGTCGAGATGTTCGTCGGCGTCGGCGCCTCGCGGGTGCGCGACCTGTTCGAGCAGGCCAAAGCCAACGCGCCGGCCATCATCTTCGTCGACGAGATCGACGCCGTCGGGCGCCATCGCGGCGCCGGCATGGGCGGCGGCCACGACGAGCGGGAGCAGACGCTCAACCAGATGCTCGTCGAGATGGACGGGTTCGACATCAAGAGCGGCATCATCCTCATCGCCGCCACGAACCGGCCCGACATCCTCGACCCCGCCCTGCTGCGCCCGGGCCGCTTCGATCGCCAGATCGTCGTGGACCGCCCCGACATGGAGGGCCGCAAGGGCATCCTCAAGGTCCACGCGCAGGGCAAGCCGATGGGCGACGACGTCGACCTCGGAGTCATCGCCCGCCGCACGTCCGGGATGACCGGCGCCGACCTGTCCAACGTGGTCAACGAGGGTGCTCTGCTGTCGGCCCGCGCCGGCCGCAACACCATCGACATGGCGACGATGGAGGAGGCGATCGACCGCGTGATGGCGGGTCCGGAGCGCAAGACCCGCGTGATGGCCGACTCCGAGAAGAAGATGATCGCCTACCACGAGGGCGGACACGCCCTGGTGGGCCATGCGCTGCCGCACGCCGATCCGGTGCACAAGATCACCATCCTGCCGCGCGGCCAGGCGCTGGGCTACACCATGTCGGTGCCGACGGAGGACAAGTTCCTCACGTCGCGCTCGGAGATGATGGACCAGCTGGCCATGATGCTGGGCGGACGCGCCGCCGAGGAGATGGTGTTCCACGAGCCCACCACGGGTGCGGGCAACGACATCGACAAGGCGACCAGCCTGGCGCGCAATATGGTCACCGAGTACGGCATGAGCGAGCGGCTGGGTGCGCGCAAGTTCGGCAGTGGCAACAGCGAGCCGTTCCTGGGCCGCGAAATGTCGCACGCACGCGAGTACTCCGAGGAGATCGCCTCGGTCATCGACGAGGAGGTGCGCCGCCTCATCGAGTCGGCGCACGACGAGGCCTGGGAGGTCCTGACCGAGTACCGCGCCGTCCTCGACGATCTGGTGCTGCACCTGCTGGACAAGGAGACCCTGTCCCGCGAGGAGGTTCTGGAGATCTTCGCTCCGGTGGCCACGCGGCCGTCGCGCGGCTCCTTCACCGGATACGGCAAGCGCCAGCCCTCGTCGCGTCCGCCCGTCAAGACGCCCAAGGAGATGGCGGTGCTGGGCGGGCGCGATCTGGACGAGGTGTCCGCGGGCAACGGCCAGGGCGACTACTCCGGCGGTGAGCCCTGGGACGAGTCCGACCTGCGGGGCGACCGCGAGGACGGGCCCTCCGGCGGTGTGAACGGCGGCGGGCGGCAGCCGGGCGAGCCCGGCGACGAGTCCGGGGACCAGGCGTGAGCGCCGAAGGCCCCGCCTCCGGCAACGACATCCCGCTGGTCGTGCCCGAACACCACGAGGTCGACCACGCGCGCATCGAGAAGGCGGTCCGGGAGATCCTGCTGGCCATCGGCGAGGACCCGGAACGGGACGGCCTGCGCGACACCCCCGCCCGGGTCGCGCGGGCCTACGAGGAGCAGTTCGCGGGACTGGGGCAGAAGCCCGAGGACGTGCTGACCACGGTGTTCGAGGCAGGCCATGAGGAGATGGTGCTGATCCGCGACATCGAGCTGTACTCCACCTGCGAGCACCACCTCGTGCCCTTCTACGGCAGCGCGCACGTGGGCTACATCCCCAACAGCAAAGGCCAGATCACCGGGCTGTCCAAGATCGCCCGGCTGGTGGACGTCTACGCCCGCCGCCCCCAGGTCCAGGAGCGGCTGACCACCCAGGTCGCCGACGGCATCATGGCCCATCTGGACCCGCGCGGCGTGATCGTGGTCATCGAGGCCGAGCACCTGTGCATGACGATGCGCGGAGTCCGCAAGCCCGGTGCGAAGACGGTGACGTCGGCGGTGCGCGGCGACTTCCGCAACCGCGACCGCACACGGTCCGAGGCGATGAGCCTGATCCTGGGGCACGACTGACCGGGGCCGGCGCATTCCGCCGGCCCCGGCCGTCGCCCCTCCCCCCCTGAGCGTCCGTTCGGCCCTGAGCGCAACCGGTCGACCCGGCCCGGTTGCGCCGGGCATGATCGATCACGGGGCGGGTCGCCGCGCAAGCCCGGGTTCTCATAGGGTGATCGCGAGATCCGCCCGTCGGCCGCGGCGGCCCACGTACGGAGGGAAAGAAGATCACGGCTAGCGAAGCGAACGGATCCGAGCAGGGGGAGGGCGCCGGAGCCGTCCCCGCCCCGTTCCCCACCGGCCGGGACCTGCCCGGTCTCCCGGTCCGCCGGCGGTCCCTGGTCATGGGCGTCGTCAACGTCACGCCGGACTCGTTCTCCGACGGCGGGTCCCGGTTCGACACCGCGAGCGCTATCGAGCACGGCCTGCGCCTCGCCGGGGACGGCGCCGACATCGTCGACGTCGGCGGCGAGTCGACCCGGCCGGGCGCCCAGCGGGTCTCTCTGGACGAAGAGCTGCGCCGAGTGGGACCGGTCGTGAGCGAGCTCGCACGCCAAGGGGTCGCCGTCAGCGTCGACACCATGCGGGCCGAGGTCGCCGCCCGGGCCGTCGAGTCCGGCGCGCGGCTGGTCAACGACGTCAGCGGCGGACTCGCCGACCCGGCCATGGCCCGGCTCGTCGCCACGACCGGCGTCGCCTACGTGCTGATGCACTGGCGCGGCCACAGCCACCGGATGCAGGACCGGGCCCACTACGACGACGTGGTCCGAGAGGTCCGCGACGAACTGCGCGACCGCATGTCGGCTATGGCCGACGAGGGGGTCGACCCCGCCCAGATCGTGCTCGACCCCGGGCTGGGGTTCTCCAAGCTGCCCGACCGCGCCCACAACTGGGCACTGCTCGCCCGCCTCGACCGATTCGACGACTTGGGGCGTCCACTGTTGATCGCAGGCTCCCGCAAGCGCTTCCTCGGCCGGCTGCTCAGCGACGCCGACGGAGACCCGCGCGAATTCACCGGCTGCGACGACGCCACCGTCGCGCTCACGGCCCTTGCCGCGGCCCGGGGGGCCTGGTGCGTGCGCGTGCACGACGTGCGGCCCAACGCCGACGCGGTCCGGGTCGCCGCGGCGTGGAACAGCGGGGGAGCCGATCTCGACGAAGGACGCGGCGAGCTCATCGGCCGGAGCGGCGTGTGAAGTCCCGCCAGGAGGTCATGGAGCGCGTGGCCGAGGCCAACGCGCAGTTCTACGGCGCCATCGAGAACGGCGACATCGACCTGATGCGCCGTGTCTGGGCCGAGGAGGACGAGGCGCCCGACCTCGTCTGCGTCAATCCCGGCTGGCCGCTGCTGCGCGGCCGCTCCGAGATCATGCGCGCGTGGACGCTGATCATGGCCAATGTTCCCTACATCCAGTACGTGCTCACCGAGACCCATATCGGCGTCAGCGGCGAGGTGGCCATGGTCACCTGCGAGGAGAACGTCCTCACCGCCGAGGACGACCAACCCGGCTTCGTCGCCGGCGGGCAGGTCGTGGCCACGAACATGTTCGTGTACACCCCGGAGGGCTGGCGGCTGTGGTCGCACCACGCCTCGCCGGTCATGCTCGACGAGAACGACGAGGACGCCGACCAGGACGGCGACGTCCTGTGATCGGCGACGGGGACCGCATCCGGCTGAGCGGGCTGCGCGCCCGCGGCCGCCACGGGGTGCTGGAGCACGAGCGGCGCGACGGCCAGGACTTCGTCGTCGACGTCGGACTCGCGCTCGACCTGTCCGCGGCCGGGCGCAGCGACGATCTCGCCGATACGGTGCACTACGGTGAGCTCGCCGACCGCCTGGTGGCGGTCGTGACGGGGGAACCGGTCCAGCTGATCGAGACGTTGGCCGAGCGGCTGGCGGCGGTGTGCCTGTCCGAGCCGCGGGTACACCGCGCCGAGGTGACGGTGCACAAGCCGAACGCGCCCGTCCCGCACGCGTTCGGCGACATCTCGGTCACCGTCGTCCGCGACAACGGGTGAGCGGGGGCGGCCGGACGCAGCCGCCGGCAACGGAAACCTCGGGACGAGGGCGCATTCCGCACGTCGTGACAAGGGGTGGGCGATGAACGCAACGACGGTGCTGCGACGGGCCGTACTGGCGCTGGGCAGCAACGTGGGTGACCGGCCCGCCGCGCTGCAGGGAGCCGTGGACGGGCTGTTCGACTCGCCGGAGCTGGTTCCGGTGTCCCTGTCGCCGGTCTACGAGACCGCGCCGGTGGGCGGCCCCGACCAGGGAGCCTTCCTCAACGCGGTGGTGACCGCCGATACCCGGATGCCCCCCGAAGTACTGCTGGAACGCGCGCAGTCGGTGGAGGAGGCGCTGGGCCGCGTGCGCGACGTGCGGTGGGGACCGCGGACCCTGGACGTCGACATCATCGCGGTCGGCGGGGAGCAGAGCGACGATGCGCGGCTGACCCTCCCGCATCCGCGCGCCCACGAGCGCGCGTTCGTGCTGCGCCCGTGGGCCGACGTCGACCCCGACGCCGAGATCGCGGGCCGCGGCCCGGTCCGCGACCTGCTCGCCGGGATAGAAGGCCAGGAGCTGCACCGCCGCGACGATCTGGCGCTGCAGGTGTGAGCGCGGCGGGAGCGCCGCGGCGGCCGCTGAGGGTGTGAGGACTGTGTACGACGACAACGAGGACCGGCCCGAGGACGACCCGGTCGGCGACGGCGAAGGGCGCCTGAAGCCGACGGACTGGCGGGTGCCGGCGGCGGTGGCCGCGGTGGCGGGCGTGCTGTGCTACGTGGTGATCGACCGGGTCTACGGTTCGCTGCCGATGCTGCCGTGGAGCGCGATCCCCACGCTGCTGCTGCTCGCCGCCGCCGAGACGATCGCTGCGGTGCACACGCGGCGCCGGATCCGGCGGGATCCGGGCACGGTCCCGATGGAGCCGCTGAGCGCCGCCCGCCTGCTGGCACTGGCCAAGGCCAGCGTGGTGTTCGCGGCGCTGGCCGCCGGCGGCTTCGCCGGGATGCTGGCCGCTCTGGCGGAGCGCTTCAACGCGGTCGACGTGCGCACCGACGCGCTGACGGCGGGAGGGACCCTGCTGTCGGCGGTGGTTCTGCTGGCCGCGGCACTGTTCCTGGAGTACTCGTGCCGCGTCCCGGGCGATGACGATCCGAACGGGTCCCGGGCCTGATACGCCGCCCCTGGGGCCGGGGATACCGGGGCGGCGCGCCGGGAGGGTGCCCGGCGGCCCGGCCCGCGACCCGATTCGCCCGGCACGTGTGCTGTGGCGCCGCGGAGTGGCATCGGGATGATTGACTGGAATCGTGGACTTTGCCGCGTCTGAGGCTTCTTCTCAGCAAGCCGGGTCCGACCCGCAGGACAGCGGGCCGCGATCCGGCCGGGGCGTGTCCGCGGCCGGATCGCCCGGCGCGCGCGGATCCCGTACCGCCCGCATCGATGCGGCCTTCGCCGCTCCGGAGGGCACGTCGTGGAGCCGCGTCTGCGCCCCGCTGACCTGGTATCGCAGGACGGTCCTGCTGGCGGCGCTGGTGCCCGCGCTCGTGCTGGTCGGCACCGCGCTGTGGTTCGCCGCCTGGTGGTGGGTCCCGGTCTGGGCCGTGCTCGTCGCGGCCGCCGCGGCCGCGGGGTGGTGGGCGACCGGAGCCGCCCGCGAAGCCTGGGGCTATGCCGAAGGCGCGACGGACCTGTACCTGACGTACGGGCTGGTCACTCGCCAGCTCGTGGTGATCCCCTACGGCCGCATGCAGGTCGTCGACGTCACCTCCGACCTGTTGGAGCAGGCGCTGGGCCTGGCCACGGTCCAGGTACGCACTGCGGCCACGACCGCCGACACCCGCATCCCGGGTCTGCGCCTCGACGACGCCGTGCAGCTGCGCGACCGGCTGGCGGCACGCAGCGAGACCTTCTCGACGGGGCTGTGAGCCGTGGGCGACGCCGACCGCACCGAGCCCGGTCCGTATTCCGGACGCCGGTCCGCTGACGGCGACCGCCGACCGGAACCCGCAGAACCGGCCGACCCGGGACCCACGTGGTTCGGATCGGAGGCCGACGCCGCAGAGCAGCCGGAACGGGACTCCGGCCCTACCGCCGAGGGCGGCGGCTCCGTAATGCCGGAGCTGCGCCCGGTGACCGCGCCTACCGACACGCACCGCGTGGAGCAGGTGGCGCCGCCCCCCGTCCGGGACCGCCCGTACTACACCGGGGACGCCGCCGCCCGCGACGACGCCCGTGACGATGCCCGCGACGACGCCTGGAACCGGAACGGTGACCGGGACGGCGGCGGCGCGGACGCGCCCGGAGCGGAGACCCCGGAGGAAGCGGCACGGCAGAGCCGGGGCGCCCCCCGGATCGTGCCCCCGTCGCCGTCGGCCTCCGAGGCGGGATCGGACGGGGACGGCCCCGACGAGCTGCCGCCCCGGGCATGGGCGCGCCCGCCCGAGCCGTCCGGCGGCCTCGGGCAGTGGCCGCGGATCGACGCCCCGGACCCGGCCGGCGGCCCCGACGGCGCGCCGTCCGACTCCGCGCCCCCCGAGACACCGCACGAGCCCCCGCCGGAGGCGCACCCCCTCCCGCCGCCGTCATCGCCGTCCGGCACGGCGCCGTGGTCGGCACCCGCGGACTCCGGAGATGCGGACTCCGGAGATGCGGACTCCGGAGCGGCCGATGCCGCGTGGCCCCGCCCCGCGCCCGCCCGCGGCGGCGGGCGCGTGCGCTTCCTGCCCCCGACGGCCGACGCGCCATCCGAGCCGCAGCGCCAGGCCCAGCCGCAGGACGCGCCGGACCGGTCCGGCGAACCCGACGTCGCGCGCGGCGCCCACCGCACGCACTGGGCCACCGTGGTGCTGCAGGTGCTCCTGGCCGTCGTCGTCTTCCTCGCTCTGCCCGGGACCGTGGTCCTCCAGCTGGGCCCGGGCTGGCTGCTGCTCATGACGCTGGCGGTGGCCTGCGCCGCGATCGCGTTCAGCCTGCTGTCCTGGTGGGTCTCCTCCTTCGGGTTGCGCGACGACCACCTGGTCGTGCATTCCGGGCTGATCCGGCGGTCGTCACGCGAGATCCCGCTGAGCCGCCTGCAGGCCGTCGACGTCGTGCGGCCGCTGCTGATGCAGGTCCTGGGGCTGGCCGAGCTGCGCGCGGAACTGGCCGGGGGAGACGCGAGCGAGGTCCGGCTGCGGTATCTGACGTGGGGGCGGGCGGAGCGCTTGCGGGCGGCGCTTCTGGCCCACGCGGCCGGCCTCGCGGGGACGACGCCCAAGGCGCCGGAGTGGCCCTTCTACCGGCTGCCCTTCGGGCTGCTGCTGGGCGCGCTCGCCTTCCGGCTGCCCGTGCTGGGCAGCGTACTGCTGTTCGTCCTGCTCATCGCCGCAGGTGCGATCTCGGTCGGGGTCACCGGCTACTTCGAGGCGGGCGTCCTCGGCGGCGCCGTACCCGTGCTGCTGGGGCTGATGCGCGGCTTCCTGGGCCCGCTGGTGCGCTACACCGACTTCTACGCGTCCCTGTCGCCGGACGGACTGCGGCTGCGCTACGGGATCTTCCAGGCGCGCATGCAGACGGTGCCGCCGGGGCGGGTGCAGGCGGTGCGCATCGTCGAACCGGTGCTGTGGCGGGCGCTGGGCGTCGTGCGTGTCGAAGCCAACGTCGCCGGCTATGCCGGCGAGCGGCAGATGGACTCCTCGACCCTGCTCCCGGTCGTTCCGCGGCGCTTGGGCTATCTGCTGGTCGGCGAACTGTTCCCCGGAACCGACGCCTTGCGTACGGCCATGCACCCGGCGGGCAGCGGCCGGGCCCGCGACGGCGCCCTCGGCGTGGACGAGCGGTTGTTCGTCACCTGCCGCGGGCTGGTCTGCCGGGTGACCGAGATCGTGCCGCACACGCGGACGCAGAGCGTGCGGTTGAGTGCCGGCCCGCTGGCCCGCAGGCGGGGTGTGGCCGATGTCGAGGCCGACACCCCGCCCGGTCCGATCCGGGCGCGCGCGAGCGGGCGCGAGATCGCCGAGGCGCGCCGCATCGCCGAGGGGACCGCCGCGTACGGGCACGCCGCCCGCCGGCGGAGCGCGGGCACCGAACGGTGGGCGACACGCAGCGACACGCCGTCGGCGTGACCGTCCCCGGCCTTCCCCGGCCCCGTGCCGGTCCGCCGGTGCGACACGCGCGGCTGTGCCGGGGATCGGACTCCTGCGGCGGGTCCCCCGGCCCCTGGGCAGATGTGGCGTGTATCACTAGAGGAGCGGATCGGTGTCGCGCGACCCCCGGTGTCCCCGGCGGTTCGTGGGGGAATGTCAGGACAATAGGCGCAACGGACAGTGGCTGAATGAATGCAGCTAGTTATTCGTATTCGCCGAGTTGGCCGAAAAGCGGGACGAGCCCCCGTGCCGGTGACTAGATTGGTGACCAGAACGCGAGGGGTAATCGCGTTCTCACGTACAGTCGAACCTGTCGGGTGGGCCGTGTCCGCCCGGCCTGGATCAAGGGGAAATCCACGTGCTGAAGAAGACTCTGGCCGCCAGTGCCCTCGCCGCCGCCGCGGCCGGCGCGATCCTCGCGAGCGCGCCGAGCGCGTCTGCCGACGACGACATCATGACCTCCGGAAACGGCTCGGTCCTGGGCGGGAACCAGGTCGTGGCCGACCTGAACGTCCCGGTCAACGTCTGCGGCAACGGCATCGGCGTCCTCGGCAACGGCGGGGGCTCCTGCCACAAGTCCGGCGCGATGGTCTGGGAGTAGCACCGGCTCCCTGCCCCCGCTGAGCGGAGGCAGTGCCGAGCACCGCGAGCCGGCGCCGCCCAGGGCGGCGCCGGCTTCGCGCTGTTCAGGGCTTCCCTGAACGGCGGAAAGGCCGATCGCGCCGCCCCGGGCCTCCGGGGCGGGCCGCAGCCCGGGCCGCGCTCGCGCGAGACACCGATCACTGCGCACCCCCGTCGGCGGGCGGTGTGGTCTGGGCACCGCGGGCGGTCAGTAAGCTGGCCGCGCAGATGTCCGGTACCCGAGTGGACTGGAACGGGGTGCGATGCAGCAGGCAGAGAACGCCCAGCGGCCCGCGCGGCTGCGGGTCGGCGTCGTCGGCGCCGGACGGGTCGGGTCGGTGCTGGGAGCGGCGCTGGCGCGGGCGGGCCACCGGGTGGTGGCCGCCTCCGCGGTATCCGAGGGCTCGCGCGAGCGCGTGGGCCGGCGCCTGCCGTCGGCACGTGTGGCCGAGCCCGCCGAGGTCGTCGCCGAGTCCGACCTGGTCCTGTTGACCGTTCCCGACGACGCACTCGAACCGCTCGTACGCGGACTCGTCGAGACCGGAACCGACGTCGGCGGCACCTTCCTGGTGCATACCAGCGGCGCTCACGGCTACAGCGTCCTCGCGCCCGCGACCGCCGCCGGCGGCCTGCCCCTCGCGCTGCACCCCGTGATGACCTTCACCGGTCGCGACGAGGACGTCGACCGGCTGGCCAGCTGCTCCTTCGGCGCGACCGCCCCCGAGGCGCTGCGCCCCATCGCCGAAGCCCTGGTCGTCGAGATGGGCGCCGAACCCGTGTGGATCGCCGAGGAACACCGAACCCTCTACCACACGGCTCTGGCCGGGGGAGCGAATCACCTGGTCACCCTGGTCGCCGAAAGCGCTTCGCTGCTGCAGGCGGCCGGCGTCGAGCACCCCTCCCGCATGCTCGGCCCCCTGCTGGGCGCCGCCCTGGACAACGGGCTGCGGCTGGGCATGGACGGCCTCAGCGGGCCGGTTCTGCGCGGCGACACCGAAACCGTCTCCGCCCACCTCGCCGAGCTGCACCGGCACTCGCCCGAAAGCGTGCCGGCCTACGTGGCACTGGCGCGCCTGACCGCCGACCGCGCGCTGGCCGCCGGACTGCTCAAGCCCCACGACGCCGAACGCCTGCTGGACGTCCTCCAGACGTGAGGCGATCCCCCGCAACCGGAAAGACAGCCCCATGACCGACGCACCGGACGCACCCCGCGGTGGCCCCGCGCTCGCCCGTACACCCGATGAACTGGCCTTCCTGCGCCCGAAAACCGAAGGCCGCGTGGCGCTGGTGCCCACCATGGGCGCACTGCACGGCGGGCACCGCGCACTGATGGCCGCCGCCCGCGAGCAGGCCGACACGCTCGTGGTCAGCGTCTTCGTCAATCCGCTGCAGTTCGGCCCCGGCGAGGACTACGGGAGCTATCCGCGCGACCTCGACGCCGACATGCGGGTGTGCGCCGAGGAGGGCGCCGCCCTGGTGTTCGCGCCGTCGGTGGAGGACATGTACCCCGGCGAGCAGATCGTGCGCGTCGACCCCGGCGAGATGGGCCGCGTGCTGGAGGGCGAGTTCCGCCCGGGCTTCTTCGGCGGCGTCCTCACCGTGGTCGGCAAGCTGTTCAACCTGGTGCGGCCGGATGTCGCCGTGTTCGGCCAGAAGGACGCCCAGCAGCTCGCGCTGGTGCGCCGCATGGTCCGCGACCTGAACATGCCCGTGGACATCGTCGCGGCGCCGACCATGCGCGATTCCGACAACCTCGCCTCCTCCAGCCGCAACGCCTACCTCGGCCCCGAGGAGCGCCGCAGCGCCCTGTCGCTGTCCCGTGCGCTGCTGGCGGGGGCGGACGCGTCCGTGACGGGCCCGGTCGGTATCCTCAGTGCGGCCCGCGCCGTCCTCGACGAAGCCGCCGCGGGCGACCCACCGGTCACCGTGGACTACTTGGCCCTGGTCGACGCTGCCACGTTCGCGGAGGTCCCCGGCGACTTCCGCGGCGAAGCCGTGCTTCTCGTGGCGGCACGCGTCGGGCGGACCAGGCTGATCGACAACGTGCCGCTCTCCCTGTGAACCGCTGCGCGGGCGACGGGCGCGGCACCCGCCGCAAAGGAGGCTCCGCGGTGTCGGAGACGCTGCCCGAACCGCCGCGCCGGCTGACCGCCCCCGAACCGGGGTGGACGGCGTCGGCCGACGCCGTGGTCGTCGGATCCGGCATCGCCGGGCTCAGCACCGCCCTGCGCTACACCGAGGTATCCCCGCGGGGACGGGTGGTGCTGGTCACCAAGGATCTGCTGTCCACCGGTTCGACGCGATGGGCCCAGGGCGGCATCGCGGCCGTGACCGACCCGTCCGACGCGCCGCTGTCGCACATGGTCGACACCGTCGTCGCCGGGCGGGAACTGTGCGACCCGCAGGCCGTGCGGACGCTGGTCACCGTCGGCCCCGAAGCGCTGCGCTGGCTGGTCGAGCACGGTACGGCGTTCGACCGCACCGACGACGGCCGCCTGGCGCTGACCCGCGAGGGCGGCCACCGGGCCCGCCGCATCGCCCACGCCGGCGGCGACGCCACCGGAGCCGAGATCGAGCGGGCGCTCATCCACGCCGTCACCGCCGACCCCCGCATCGAGGTGATCGAGCACGCCTTCGCCCCCGACCTGCTGACCGCTCGCCCCGCCGGTCCGGGCGCGGAGCCCTCCGCCGCGGGCGTCACCGTCCACGTCATCGGCGAGGGCGAGCGCGGCGGCGTGGGCCGGGTGCGGGCGCGCGCGGTCGTGCTCGCGACGGGCGGCATCGGCCAGGTCTTCGCTTCGACCACCAATCCCGAGGTCTCCACGGGCGACGGTCTGGCGCTGGGCCTGCGGGCCGGCGCCGCGGCCGAGGACCTGGAGTTCGTCCAGTTCCACCCCACCGTGCTGTGGCTGGGCGCGCAGGCGCGCGGCCAGCAGCCGCTGATCTCCGAAGCCGTGCGCGGCGAGGGCGCGTTCCTGCTGGACACCGACGGTGAACGCTTCATGGCCGACCTGCACGAATCGGCCGACCTCGCCCCCCGCGACGTGGTCGCGCGGGGCGCCGCCGAGGCGATGGCGCGCACCGGCGCCGACCACGTGCTGCTGGACGCGCGCCACTTCGGCGCGCGGATGTGGGAGGAGCGCTTCCCGACCATCCTCGCCGCGTGCCGCAAGCACGGTGTGGACCCGGTGACCGACCTGATCCCGGTGGCGCCCGCCGCGCACTACGCCTCCGGCGGGCTGCGCACCGACCTGCGGGGGCGCACCGGTGTCAGCGGCCTCTACGCGGTCGGCGAGGTCGCCCGCACGGGCGTCCACGGCGCCAACCGGCTGGCCTCGAACTCGCTGCTGGAAAGCGTGGTCTTCGCCCACCGCGCGGCCGGGGACGTGGCCGAGCGCACCGCCGCGGCGGCCGCGGATCCGCTGCCTGCGGCGGCGGAGCCCGAAGGCCGGGGCGGCTTGGTCGCCCCCGAGAACGCGTCCCGGATCCGCGCCGTGATGTCGCGCTATGCGGGCGTGGTGCGCGACGAGGAGGGGCTGCGCGCTGCGCTCGGCGAGCTCGCCGCGGTGGCCGCGGACCCCGCCAACGACACCGCCGAACCCGGGACGGCCTCCTGGGAGGCGACGAACCTGTTCACGGTGGCCGCGACGCTGCTCGGCGCGGCCCTGCTGCGGGTCCGCGCCGACGACCGCGCCGCCGAGCACGGACCGGCGGCCCCGGTCCCGGCCCGGATCAACGTCCGGGTCGGGATCGACGGGCCCCGTGGGCAGGCGCCGGTCGCGTCGGCGCCGCTGGAGGGTCCGCTCGGCGCCGAGCTGGCGGCGCTCGCCCGCTCCGGTGGCCACAGCGGCGGAGGCGCCGCAGGTGTGCTGCGGAGCGTGCGCGCGGCCTTGGACGAGGACCTGAGCCTGCCCGGGGGGTCCGGGGGTCGCGGCGCCGATGTCACGACCGCCGCCACCATCCCGGCCACCCAGATCCGCACCGCCGACGTGGTGGCGCGCGCCGATGGGGTACCGGCCGGGCTGGCGGTGGCCGAGCTCGTTTTCGCCGAGGTCACCGGCGGCCTCATGGAGGTCGAGCGCCACGTCGCCGACGGCGGCGCAGCGGCTCGCGGCGACGTGCTGATGAGCGTGACCGCCCGCACGCGCGACCTGCTCACCGCCGAGCGCACGGCGCTGAACATCCTCACCCACCTGTCGGGGATCGCGACGGCGACGGCCCGGTGGGTCGAGGCGGCGGCGGGCACGCGGGCGCGGGTCCGCGACAGCCGCAAGACGCACCCGGGCCTGCGCGCGCTGGAGAAGTACGCGGTGCGTTGCGGCGGCGGTGTCAACCACCGCTTCGGTCTGGCGGACGCGGCGCTGATCAAGGACAACCACGTGGTGGCCGCCGGCGGCGTGGCCGCGGCCGTGCGCGCGGTGCGCAGCGCGTTCCCCGGCGTCCCCCTGGAGGTCGAGGTCGACCGGATCGACCAGATCGAGCCGGCCCTGTCCGCGGGCGCCGAGGAGATCCTGCTGGACAACTTCACGGTCGGCGAGCTGCGCGCGGCCGTGGCCCTGGTGGCCGGGCGCGCGCGGCTGGAGTCCAGCGGCGGACTGCGGTTCGCCGACGCCGCGGAGGTCGCCGCGACGGGAGTCGACTATCTGGCGGTAGGGGCGCTGACCCATTCCAGCCCAGCGCTGGACATCGCGCTCGATCTCCGGGACATTCGCTGAGATCCTGCACAATCCACCAGGAGAGGCCTTAGATGCTCCTTGCGATCGACGTCGGCAACTCGCACACGGTTCTCGGTCTCTTCGACGGCGAGCTGCTGGTCGAGCATTGGCGCGTCTCCACCGAGGCGCGCCGCACCGCAGACGAGTGGGCCGTCGTACTGCACGGGCTGATCCGGGGCAGCTCCGTCATCGGCGACGGGCAGATCGACGGCATCGCCCTGTGCTGCTCGGTGCCGTCGGTCCAGCACGAGATGCGCGAGATGTTCCGCCGCCACTTCGGCGACGTCGCGGCGGTCATCGTCGAGCCCGGGGTGAAGACCGGGGTGCCTGTGCGCATGGACAACCCCAAGGAGGTCGGCAGCGACCGCATCGTCAACGCGCTGGCGGCGGTGCAGCAGTACGGCGGGCCGGCCGTGGTGGTGGACTTCGGTACCGCGACGACCTTCGACGCCGTCAGCGCCAAGGGCGAGTACGTGGGCGGCGCGATCGCGCCCGGTATCGACATCTCGGTGGAGGCGCTGTCGCGGCGGGGTGCCCAGTTGCACATGGTGGAGCTGGTCAAGCCCCGCTCGGTGGTGGCCAAGAATACGACGGAGGCGCTGCGTTCGGGCATCGTCTTCGGATTCGCCGGGCAGGTCGACGGCATCGTCGACCGCATGGCCCAGGAGCTGACCGACGACGTCGACGAGGTGACCGTGGTGGCCACGGGCGGCCTGGCGCCGATGGTGGTCGGCGAATGCGAGACGGTGGACGTGCACGAGCCCTGGCTCACGCTCGTGGGTCTGCGCCTGGTCTACCAGCGCAACTCCTGACGGCGGAGGCGTCGCACGTCGGGGCCACCCGCCCCGGGCCGATAGGATTCCCACCGTGAGCGAAGGACTGGACGAAGCCTACGACGACCTGCCCGAACAGATGCGGGTCCGGCGCGAGAAGCTGGACCGCCTGCGCGCGGAGGGGGTCGACCCCTACCCGCTCGGGTTCCCGCGCACCACCACGGTGGCGGCGATCCGCGAGAAACACGGGGACCTCGCCGCCGATTCGGGCACCGGCGAGCGCGTCGGCGTCGCCGGGCGCGTCATGCTCTACCGCACCGGCGGCAAGCTGTGCTTCGCCACGCTGCGCGACTCCACCGGCGACCTGCAGGTGATGCTGTCGCTGGACCGGCTGGGCGATGACGCGCTGGCGGCCTGGAAGGGCGACGTCGACCTGGGCGACCACGTGGGTGTGGAAGGCGAGGTCATCACCTCCCGGCGCGGTGAGCTGTCGGTGATGGTCGAGTCCTGGTCCCTGACGGCGAAGTGCCTGCGGCCGCTGCCGGAGAAGCACAAGGGCCTGACCGACCCCGAGGCGCGGGTCCGCCGGCGCTACGTCGACCTGATCGTCAATCCCGACGCCCGGGGCATGGTGCAGAGCCGCGCCGCGGCCGTCCGCGCACTGCGCGACGGGCTGCACGAGCGCGGTTACACCGAGGTCGAGACCCCGATGCTGCAACCCGTGCACGGCGGTGCGACCGCGCGCCCCTTCACCACCCACATCAACGCCTACGACCTCGA
This sequence comes from Streptomonospora salina, assembly GCF_014204715.1. Classification (NCBI taxonomy): domain Bacteria; kingdom Bacillati; phylum Actinomycetota; class Actinomycetes; order Streptosporangiales; family Nocardiopsidaceae; genus Streptomonospora; species Streptomonospora salina. The sequence goes on along the minus strand of NZ_JACHLY010000001.1, from coordinate 1,952,907 downwards.
CCTGTACCTGCGGATCGCGCCGGAGCTGTACCTCAAGCGGCTGGTCGTGGGCGGTATGGAGAAGGTTTTCGAGGTCAATCGGAACTTCCGCAACGAGGGCGCGGACGCCACGCACAACCCCGAGTTCACGATGCTGGAGTTCTACCAGGCCTACGCCGACTACGACGTGATGGCCGACCTCACCGCCGGCCTGCTGCGTGAGGCGGTGCGGGCCGCGTTCGGCAGCACGGTGGTCGAACGCGACGGCGCCGAGTACGACCTCGGCGGCGCGTGGCCGTCCGTGCGCCTGTACGACGCGGTTTCCGCGGCGGTCGGCGAGGAGGTCACGCCGCGCACGCCGCTGGAATCGGTGCGCAAGCTCGCCGACGCCCGCGGGGTCGAGTGGAGTCCGGACTGGGGGCAGGGCAAGCTGACCGAGCACCTCTTCGAGGAGCTGGTCGAGCACACCCTGCAGCAGCCCACGTTCGTACGCGACTTCCCCCTGGAGACCAGCCCGCTGACCCGCCGGCACCGCGACGACCCGCTGCTCACCGAGAAGTGGGACCTGATCGGGTTCGGCATGGAGCTGGGCACCGGGTACTCGGAGCTGGTCGACCCCGTCGAGCAGCGGCGCCGGTTGACCGAGCAGTCGCTGATGGCCGCCGGCGGCGACCCCGAGGCGATGCAGCTCGACGAGGACTTCCTGCGGGCGCTGGAGTACGGCATGCCCCCGACGGGGGGTGTCGGTGTGGGCGTCGACCGGCTGCTGATGGCGCTCACGGGCCGCAACATCCGCGAGACGGTGCTCTTCCCGCTGGTGAAACCGGAGTGAGCGCTGCGGCGCCCGGCCGGCGGCCGGGCGCCGGCCGGGCGCCCGATCGGGCGCCTTTCGCCGCAATCCCGTTGCCGGATCGTGATGTTCGGCTGATCCGTGAAACCCCAGGTCAGGATGCATGTGCCGAAGAGTGGTACGTGAGGGGTCCTCATGTTCGGCCGGGATCGGCGAAAGCACCGGAATGAAGGTTCTTTTCGCAGGTCAGATCTTGTTCATGAGGTTTCCTCAGAGGGTGTCCCGGTGACCAGCGATCATCGGGTGGGCACGGTGCGTAGTTGAATCGACCTTGACGGGCCGTTCGCATCGGCCTAGCGTTTCAATCCGAGCGGAGCTGTGCTCCGCTGGTTTGCCGTAGTGGATCGACATGACGGTGAGTGAGGACGGCTGGGCTCGGCTCGACCGGGTTCGGACCGTCCTTGGCCGTGTGCGCCCACGTGCGGTCTGTCCGTCCCAGACCGCACCGACCGGGCCGTGCACTCCCAGCTCGCCGGGGCGCGTGCCCTTGTGCCAGAAGGGCGCGCCGCGCCGGAGCCGGGAGGCGGTGCCGGGGAACGTCGGCGTCCGCGCGCCAGAGGTGTGCGCCTCCGACCGTCCGGAGGTCTCTGCGGCGACGAGTTGATGTTCCGCACTCACCACGGATGAGGGAGGACGGAGTGGAACAGGCCACACTCGTACGTCGTACCGAGAAAGACCCCGGTACCCCGCTGATGCGTGAGGGGATCGTGCCGGCCCCGGTTTCGGTCTCCGACGGGGGGAAGAACTTTCCGGTCAACTTGACCGACGACGAACTTCAGTTGCTCGCCGAGATCGCCACGGGCGTGACGACCGACGTCGCCGCGCGGCGGCTGGAGCTGAGCGCGCGCACCCTGCGCCGCCGTCTCCGCGCCATCTGCGACGAGCTGGGGGTCAACACGCCCATCGAGGCCGTCGTCTGGGCGGCGCGCAAGCAGCTGATCTAGCAAGCGAACAAGGAATCCGACCGCACCATCCGGTTGAACACCCCTCGCCGAACCGATGGACGAACCGATGAAGCGGCACGCCGCCCTCCCGCCCCTCGCGGTCGGGGCGGTGGGCCGCGCTTCGTCGTCCGCGTCGCCGCGGACCAGTAGTCTGAGGCGGTCATGTCCGCACCCCAGGTAACCGTCCGCCGCGCCCGCACCCGCGACGTCGCGCACATCCGCCGTCTCGTCGACTCCTCCAGCGGCGAGCGCCGCGTGCTCACCAAGAGCACCGTCAACCTCTACGAGGACGTCCAAGAGTTCTGCGTCGCCGAGCTCGCCGAGGACGGAGAACGTTCCATCGTCGGCTGCGGTGCGCTGCACGTGCTGTGGGAGGACCTCGCCGAGGTCCGCACCGTCGTCGTCGACCCCGTCGCCCAGGGCCGCGGCGTCGGCCACAGCATCGTCGCCGCACTGCTCGACCGCGCCCGCGAACTGGGCATACGCCGCGTCTTCTGCCTGACTTTCGAGACCTCCTTCTTCGCCCGGCACGGCTTCGAGGCGATCCAGGGCGCGCCCGTGTCGCCGCGCGTCTACGAGGAGCTGCTGCGCTCCTACGACGAGGGCGTGGCCGAATTCCTGGATCTGGAACGGGTCAAACCCAACACCCTGGGCAACACCCGGATGCTGGTCCACCTCAACGAACCCGGCATTCCGCGCTCCCGTTGAGCCGCCGCGGGTCCCGCGTCCCCGGCCGCGGACCCCGCCTCACAGCAGTCGCATCTGCCGGTCGCGCGGGCGTTTGCGCACGGCCGACTCCTCGTCCACGGGCATCGTCAGAGCGGTGTCGACGGCTTTCAAAAACGGCGACGGCGCGGTGTCCGCAGCCGTGCCGCGCCGCGTGCGCCGCCGCGCCCGCGAAAGGTAGAGCCGCTGCTGGGCGCGGGTGATCCCGACGAAGAACAGCCGCCGCTCTTCCGCCTCGCCGGAGCCCTCAGGGCCGCGCCCCTCGCCCGGAAACCGGAACGGCAGCAGCCCGTCGTCGCAGCCCACCAGGAACACCACCGGAAACTCCAGCCCTTTGGCGGCGTGCAGCGTCAGCAGCGCCACCCGGTCGGCGCGCGGGTCGAGCGCATCGACCTCGGCGCCCATCGCCAGCGCCGACAGGAGCTCGGACGGGTCGTCGCCGCACTCGGCGGCCAGCGGCCGCACCAGCTCTCCGGCCGTGCGCAGGTGCGCGCACAGCTCATCGTCACCGGAGTGGCGCTCGCACAGCAGCGCCACCGCCGAACGGACCCGCTCGACCGGTGTGCCCGTGGCGTGGCGGGACAGCTCGTCGGCGACCATCCGCACGCCCGGCCGGGACAGCAGCCGGTCGTGCGAGCGCTTCTGGTAAGGCACGCCAGCGGTGTCGAGAGCGCGCATGACCGCCTCGCTCTGGGCGTCGGTGCGGTAGAGCACGCAGAAGTCGCTGAAGGACAGGCCGCCGTCGCCGTCGCCGGTCACCCGGCCGCTGTCCAGCGAGTGCCAGGAGGTCCCGCCCAGCAGCCGGTCGATCGAGCGGGCGACGAACGAGGCCTCGGCCTTCTCGTCGGCGGCCGTGTGCACCCCGATGCGCGGCGGGTCGCTGAAGTCGCCCACCGCCCGCAACTCCCGCCCCGGAAGCAGCGAGGCGGGGGCGATGGCCTGCACCGCAGCGTCGACGATCGCGCTGTTGGAGCGGTAGTTGCGGCCCAGCCGCACCGTTGCCGCGCCGGGGAAGTCGGCGGTGAAGCGCAGGAAGAAGCCCACGTCGGCGCCGCGGAAACCGTAGATGGCCTGGTCCGGGTCGCCGATGGCGGTGAGGTCGCCCCCGGGCGCGGTGAGCAGCCGCAGCAGTGTGTACTGCCGGTCGTCGACGTCCTGGTACTCGTCGACGCTGATCCGGGGCCAGCGCCGCCGGTAGTGCGCGGCCAGGTCGGCGTCTGCGCCGAGCAGGCGCACCGGCAGCGCGAGGAGATCGGTGAAGTCGACCATGTCGAGCTCCCGAAGCCGCTGCTCGTAGGCGGCGTCCCGCTCGGCCGCATCGCCGGTGTCGCGCCGCTCCAGCAGCCGCCGCCCCTCCTTCTCGGAGCCGGCGACCCCGGCGGCGATCTCCAGCCGCCGGGCGGTGTCGGCGATGCCGAAATCGGCCGAAAGGCCGGCGCGCTCGTGCTGTTCGCGCAGTATGAGCAGGCCCAGCCGGTGGAACGTGGCGACGGTGAGGTCGCGGGCCCGCTCGCCCAGCAGGTCGTCCAGCCGCTCGGACAGCTCATCGGCGGCCCGGCGCGTGAAGGTGATCGCCAGGAACCCCTCGGCGGATTCGCCCCGTTCGGCCACCAGGTGGGCGATGCGCCGGGTCAGCGTGCGGGTCTTGCCGGTGCCCGGACCGGCGACGATCAGCAGCGGCCCGCCGGGCGCCTCGGCCGCGGCCCGCTGCTGGGGATCCAGCCCGTCGAGGACGCTGCGTGCCGGGACAGCGGCGGTACAGGCGCCGTCGGGGAACAGCGCGGGGGCGCCGGCGTCCTGCGTCGCGGGAGACCGGGTGCGTGCCGGTGCTGCGGCCGCCGCCCCGGTTCCGGATCCGGCCGCTGCGGGGCCGGGACCGCTCCCCGCAGCCACCGCCGATCCGGCGATTCCGGAGGATCCGGCGGCCGTTCCGGCGGGAACCGGGACGGCGGCGCGCGCCGTATGGGAACCGCCCCGGCCGTCCGCGTCCCCGATATCGTCGTGGCTGTCGTGGCTGTCGTGGCTGTCGTGGCCGTCGGCGGCGGCAGTGTCGGCTCCGCCCTCGTCCCCGGGGCCCGCTGCGCGGCCTGCGGTCCCGCCCGTGTCCGGGTCCGCGACTCCGTGCCCCGGCGCGGTCCCGGTGGCCGGGCCGGTCGGGGCGGGGCGGGATTTCGGCGACGGTCCGGCCAGGTCCCCGGCGTCGAACAGGGCGGGCGCGGAGCCGGCGGTGGCCAGTTCACCGGGGTCGAACATGCGGATCCTGCCGTACTCGCCGTCGTAGCCGGCATCGCGCACGACGGCCCCCGCCCGAAGCCGGGTGACCGCCTCGCCCAGCAGCGTGCCGCCGACCCGGGCGACCTCGTCGGCGGGTGCGGCGGTCAGGATGTCGAGTTCGGAGCCCAGTTCGCCCACGAGGCGGTCGACTTCGCCACGCACGCGCTTGCTCTTGGGGCCCACGCCGGCGACCTCGCCGACGATCTCGGGCAGCGGGACCAGGCTCGTGAATCCGGCGGCGCCGGCGGGGCGGTGGCCGACGGGCCGGTCGGCGAGTTCGAAGACGCGGTGGGAGACCCCCACCGTCAGCGGCTTGCCGCAGGCCGGGCAGCGACCGCCGTGCTCGCGGGTGGCGTCGGGCTCCAGACGCACGCCGCATTTGCGGTGGCCGTCGAGGTGGTATTTGCCTTCCTCGGGGAAGAACTCGACGGTGCCGCGGAATCCGTCGCCGGTCTCCAGGGCGCGGCGTACGGCGTAGTAGTCGAGGTCGGTGTCGAAGCGGGTGGCCTCGCGGGCGAGCATCGGCGGCGAGTGCGCGTCGGAATTGCTGACCTGGGTGTAGGCGTCGAGCGACGACACCGTCCAGTTCATCTCCGGGTCGCTGGAGAGCCCGGTCTCGACGGCGAAGATGTCGCCGGCCAGGTCGGCGTAGCAGTCGCCGACGGCGTCGAATCCGGATTTGGAACCGAGAACGGCGAACCACGGGGTCCACACGTGGGCGGGCACGAGATAGCTGGCCGGGTCGCTGGCGAGGGTGATCTCCAGCAGGTCGCGCGAATCCAAGCCCAGGATGGGGCGCCCGTCCGAGGCGAGATTGCCGATCCGGGCCAAATCGGCGGTGATGGCCTCGGCCGCCTCCATCGTGGGGGCGTAGAGCAAATGGTGCACCTTTCGGGTCCGTTCGCCCCGCTTATAGATGGTGGAGATCTCTACGGACAGCATGAAGCGCACGGCATTCCGGCAGGCGGGCGGCAGAGTGCGCAGGACCTCGGCCTCGATATCCGGGCTCAACCGGAACAGCCCCGGCTCGGCGGGCACGAGTTTGGTGCGCAGCTGCTCGCGCCAGGCGGGGTGAGTGAAATCACCGGTGCCGACGACTGCGATGCCCTTGCGTGCGGCCCACCACGCCAGATGCTCCAGGTCGCAATCCTTGCTGCACGCCCGGGAGTACTTGGAGTGAATATGCAGATCTGCGTGGAACTCCACGGTGAGGTCCTCTCAATGCCCACAGTGACCGTCCGCGTGCAGGCAAACGCGGGGGAGCTGCGCCGGCTCGCGGCCGTCGACGCCGGACTCGCGCGCGGTCGGGGGCCACGGTCCCACAAACCCCGCGCGCCTTCGAAGCGTATGCGGACCCGGGCGGGAGAGCCGTATCGGGCCCGGTAATGTGTGGATTGCGGGAGATCTCCGAGGCGGTATCCAGGGCTTCTTCGCCGCCTTCGCTCCCCGGGGCGTCGATCGATATGCCCGCTCCGCGGGCGGATCCAATCTCGGCGGCGCCGGGCCACGAAGCGCCGTCTTTTCAATGGCGATTCGGTTGCGGCCGACTCGGGCGCGGGGCTCCGCCGCGCCCGCGACACACCCGGAAGCCCTTATGCGACGGGCTTTCGGAACCGGTTAAACCCATCCTGCGGGGTAGGGGACGTGCAGGTACGAACGGTGTCTATGATGTCGGAGTCAGCTCCCGTCGAAAGAGCGGGTACCGCGGCCGGCCGCCGATCCCAGTCGACGGCGTCCCTCCGTGGGGTAATTGCTGCATAAAGTGACATCAAGGAAGGGTGTGCGCTCGATGGGGGACGTTTTGGCGGCGCTGCTTCCCCCGGCCGTGGTCGCCGCCGTCTTCTGCACGTTCGTGGTGAAGCTCCTTCGCAAGGAGATGGCGCCCAGAACGTCGGACGGGCGACTCGTGAGCGAGGCTGACGCGAGTACTGCATCCGGCAGGGGAACTGCGAGCACCGCGGCCGTGTCGCGTCCCGATACGGACGGCGCCGCGGCCGAAGACAGGGCAAAGGGCGCAGAAGGTTCTGGACCGGAACTTCCCGGCGATGGCACGGACCGGGCCGACGGCTAACCGGCTGCGCGCGAATGGAAGCGGTGCGTACGGGGCGTTAACGGCACGGGCTCCGGGCAGGCGGCCGGTGTGTATCGGCCGTCGAGTCGGGATTTACTGCCCGCTCGCGGTCCGGGCATAGGGTGTCCGGGTTTTCGGTCGCGCGGAGAATTGTCTTCAGCGTTCTTCCGGGATAGCTTTATATTCAGGTGCCATCGCACCGCTCTGCTGGAAAGGTTCTATCTATGGCACAAAAGGTTCAGGTGCTTCTCGTCGACGATCTGGACGGCGGGGAGGCCGAGGAGACCGTTTCGTTCGGGGTCGACGGTTCCTCCTACGAAATCGACCTCAGCGGCGACAACGCCACCAAGCTGCGCGAGGCCCTGGCTCCCTACGTCGAGGCGGCCCGCAAGGCTCCGTCCAAGACGACCGGGCGCGGCGGCAAGCGTCAGCAGCGCAATGCCCCCAGCCGTGAGCGCAGCGCCGAGATCCGCGCGTGGGCGAAGGCAGCGGGAAAGCAGGTCAACGAGCGCGGCCGGATCCCGGCGGCGATCGTCGCCGAGTTCGAGGCAGCCCAGCGCTGACCCCGCAGGCCGGCGCCGGTGTGCGAGTGGCGGTTGCGCGGAGCTCTTTCGGACCCGGGAGACCCGCGCAAGGCCATTACTGCCGGGCCGGCCGTCGGCGGCCGGTGTTCGCTCAGAGCAAATCCGCGCGCGAATGCGTGTTCACGGCCCGTGTGCCCTCGATATACCAGGGTGCACGGGCCGTTCGCTTGCGGCGTAGCCGGAACACTGACCCCCCGATAGGTAGTTGGATGAGGATGAACGCCCTATCGTCGGGGAAAGTCTCCGGCACGGGAGGCGGGCAGCTTCCTCCCGTGCGGATGTGTTCGTCGGGCGCGCCGCGAGGTCGGCCGCTTGGTGGACCGGTGCGGCAGCGCCTCCACGGGGCTTTCCCCTGAGGGGCCGAAATGCGGAAAGCGAGGGTCGGAACTTCCGTCCCTGCCTGACCGCTCTGTGAGGAGCGACGAGACATGTTCGAGAGGTTTACCGACCGCGCACGGCGCGTGGTGGTCCTGGCCCAGGAAGAGGCCAGGATGCTCAACCACAACTACATTGGTACAGAGCACATCCTGCTCGGCCTCATCCACGAGGGTGAGGGCGTCGCTGCGAAGGCTCTGGAGAGCCTGGGAATCAGCCTCGAAGCGGTTCGGCAGCAGGTAGAGGAGATCATCGGCCAGGGCCAGCAGGCCCCCTCCGGCCACATCCCCTTTACCCCCCGCGCTAAGAAGGTCCTGGAGCTCTCCCTCAGGGAAGCCCTGCAGCTCGGGCACAACTACATCGGCACGGAGCACATCCTGCTCGGCCTCATCCGCGAGGGTGAGGGCGTGGCCGCCCAGGTGCTGGTCAAGCTCGGCGCCGACCTCAACCGGGTGCGCCAGCAGGTGATCCAGCTCCTGCACGGCTACCAGGGCAAGGAGCCCCAAGCCACGGGTGCCTCTTCGGAGTCCACCCCCTCCACCTCGCTCGTGCTGGACCAGTTCGGGCGCAACCTCACCCAGGCTGCGCGCGAGAGCAACCTGGATCCGGTCATAGGGCGGGACCAGGAGATCGAGCGCGTGATGCAGGTGCTGTCGCGGCGCACCAAGAACAACCCGGTTCTGATCGGCGAACCCGGCGTCGGTAAGACGGCCGTCGTCGAGGGCCTTGCCCTGAAGATCGTCAAGGGGGAGATCCCCGAGACGCTGAAGGACAAGCAGCTCTACACGCTCGACCTCGGTGCGCTGGTGGCAGGCAGCCGCTACCGCGGTGACTTCGAGGAGCGCCTGAAGAAGGTCCTCAAGGAGATCCGCACCCGCGGCGACATCATCCTGTTCATCGACGAGCTGCACACCCTGGTGGGCGCGGGAGCGGCCGAGGGCGCGATAGACGCCGCGTCCATCCTCAAGCCGATGCTGGCCCGCGGCGAGCTGCAGACGATCGGTGCGACGACGCTGGACGAGTACCGCAAGCACCTGGAGAAGGACGCGGCCCTGGAGCGCCGCTTCCAGCCGATCCAGGTCGACGAGCCCTCGATCTCGCACACGATCGAGATCCTCAAGGGCCTGCGGGACCGCTACGAGGCCCACCACCGGGTGTCGATCACCGACAGCGCCCTGGTGGCCGCCGGCCAGCTCGCCGATCGCTACATCAGCGACCGCTTCCTTCCGGACAAGGCGATCGACCTCATCGACGAGGCCGGTTCGCGGATGCGCATCCGCCGCATGACCGCGCCGCCGGACCTGCGCGAGTTCGACGAGAAGGTCGCCGACGTCCGCAAGGACAAGGAATCGGCGATCGACGGCCAGGACTTCGAGAAGGCGGCGTCGCTGCGCGACGACGAGAAGAACCTGCTCAACCAGAAGGCGCAGCGGGAGAAGGAGTGGAAGGCCGGCGACATGGACACGGTCGCCGAGGTCGGTGAGGAGCTCATCGCCGAGGTCCTGGCCACCGCCACCGGCATCCCGGTCTTCCGGCTCACCGAGGAGGAGTCCTCCCGGCTGCTGCGCATGGAGGAGGAGCTGCACAAGCGGGTCATCGGCCAAGAGGACGCCATCAAGGCGCTCTCGCAGGCCATCCGGCGTACGCGCGCCGGCCTGAAGGACCCCAAGCGCCCGGGTGGTTCGTTCATCTTCGCCGGCCCGTCCGGCGTGGGCAAGACCGAGCTGTCCAAGACGCTGGCGGAGTTCCTCTTCGGCGACGAAGAGTCGCTGATCCAGCTCGACATGAGCGAGTTCATGGAGAAGCACACCGTCTCGCGGCTGTTCGGCTCGCCTCCCGGCTACGTGGGGTACGAGGAGGGCGGCCAGCTCACCGAGAAGGTGCGCCGCAAGCCGTTCTCCGTGGTGCTGTTCGACGAGATCGAGAAGGCCCACAACGACATCTTCAACTCGCTGCTGCAGGTCCTGGAGGAAGGGCGCCTCACCGACGCCCAGGGTCGCAACGTCGACTTCAAGAACACCGTCATCATCATGACGACGAACCTCGGCACCCGCGACATCTCCAAGGGCGCGGCCATGGGCTTCGCCCGCGAGGACGACGAGCAGACGAACTACGACCGGATGAAGGCCAAGGTCCAGGAAGAGCTCAAGCAGAACTTCCGGCCCGAGTTCCTCAACCGCGTCGACGACGTCATCGTCTTCCACCAGCTCACGCAGCGCGAGATCATGGATATCGTCGACCTGATGGTCAACGCCCTGGACGAGCGGCTCAAGGACCGCGACATGGGGCTGGAGCTGCGCCCGGCGGCCAAGAAGATGCTGGCCGAGCGCGGTTACGACTCCGTCATGGGTGCCCGGCCGCTGCGCCGGACGATCCAGCGCGAGATCGAGGACCAGCTGTCGGAGAACATCCTCTTCGGCCACCTCAAGCCCGGCCAGATCGTGGTGATCGACGCCGAGGGCGAGGGGACCGACGGGAAGTTCACCTTCAGCGGCGTGCCCAAGCCCGACGCCGTGCCGGACACTCCCGCTGTGGAGGAGACGGCCGGGTCGAACGAGTAGAACCCGGGCCGGGCGGCTGAACCCGGCGCCGTAGCGCGAACGGCAACCACGGGGGCGGTCCTTCGGGGCCGCCCCCGTGGTGTGTCCGGACCCGCCGGTCGAACGGCCGGTGCGCTGTGGGCGCCGTGCGCCCGCTGCCGTGTGCGGCGCTGGGCCGATAAGGTTCGGCTGTGGTTTCTCCTGAAGGCGGTCCTCCGCACGAGCACCCTCCCTCCGGCGGCGGGGAGCCCCCGCAGGCAGGCGCGCCGCCCGGCCAGTACGGCGGCCAGTACGGTCCGCCCGGCCAGTACGGTCCGCCGCCCTCCGGCGGCTATCCGCCCCCGCCGCCGGCCGGCGGCGGGGGCGCAGGGAAGGGATCCTCGGCCGCCGTGTGGTGGCTTCTGGGCGCCGCGGCGCTCGTGCTGGTGCTGGTCGTGACCGCCGGCGGCGTGAGCGCCTATCTCCTGTTCGGCGTAGGCGGCGGCAGCGGCAGCGGCGCCGGCGCGGCCGAATCCGCCGGGGACCCGCCCGGCCGGGAGGAGCCCGGCGACATCGACGGCGTGCGGACCTTCGACGACGTCCCCCGCGAGCACACCGAGGAACCCGTGTCCTACGGCGTGTATCCGCCGCCGGGAGGCAGGCACCACCCGGTGTGGCAGAACTGCGGCGTCTACCGGAAGCAGCTGATGGCCGAGCACGTCGTCCACGCCATGGAGCACGGCGCCGTGTGGATCAGCTACAGCGACGACCTGCCCTCCGACCGGGTGGAGGACCTGGAGCGGCTCTACAGCCAGGGCGACTACCTCATCGTCAGCCCTTCCCACCCCGACCAGCGGGCGGATGTCGTCGCGGCGGCCTGGGGGAAGCGGCTCGTCGTCGACGATCGGCAGAACCTGACCGGCTTCCTCACCACCTACGTGCAGGGCCCGCAGACCCCCGAGCCGGGGGCGCCCTGCACCGGCGGCACCGACGCGACCGTGAAGACCGCCTGAGGCGCCTGAGGGGCCGTCCCGGCGGGCCGTCGTCAGTCCGGCGGCCCGCCGTCGGGCCGGTCAGCCCGGAAGGGCGTAGGTGCCGTCCTCCAGCGGGTCCACCAGTCCGTCGGACACCAGGGCGTCCAGCGCCCGCTCGCGCTGGACCGGCTCGTCCCAGACCACGTCCAGTGCCGACTTGGCCACCGGCGCGGGCGACTCCCTCAGCACGGCCAGCAGCCGGCCGCGCACCTGCCGGTCGGTACCGGCATAGGTCTGGCCGCGCCGCGGCGGTCCGTCGTAGGCGGGCTTGCCGGCCAGCCGCCACGCGCACTGCGCGGCGATGGGGCAGTCGGCGCACGCCGGGGTGCGCGCCGTGCACACCAGCGCCCCCAGCTCCATCACCGCCACCGCCCACCGGGCGGCCACGGCCGGATCCGGAGGCACGAGCGAGCCCGCCAGCCGGGCCTCGGCCTTGGTCTGGGCCTTGGGCGGGTACTGCACACCGCTGTGGGCGCGCGCCAGCACCCGCCGCACATTGGTGTCGAGTACCGCGTGGCGCTGACCGAAGGCGAAACTGGCCACCGCGGCCGCGGTGTAGGCGCCCACGCCCGGCAGCGCCAGCAGGTCGGTGTGATCCGAGGGGACGTCGCCGCCGTGCCGCTCGACGATCGCGCACGCGGCCGCGTGCAGGTTCAGCGCGCGCCGCGGGTAGCCCAGCCGGTGCCACATGCGCACCGCCTCGCCCGAGGGCTCCGCGGCGAGATCGGCCGGAGTCGGCCATCGCTCCATCCACGCTTCCCACGCGGGTAGCACCCGTGATACCGGGGTCTGCTGCAGCATGATCTCGCTGACCAGGATCGACCAGGGGGTGGCGCCGTCGCGGCGCCAGGGCAGATCGCGGGCATTGGTCTCGTACCACGCGAGAACGGCCGTGCTGTAAGGGTTGTCGAACATGTCAATCGATGTGCGGATCGGCGGGTTGAGTATGTGCGGCGCCCGGAAACCCGGAATACTGCGCCTATGGCGTCAAGTGCTGGACAACCGGGACCGGTGAGTCCCGAGACATATTGGAGAAGGCGTGTCTTCGTGCTCGTGGGGCTCTTCGTCGTCGTAGCCCTGATCACCTATGCGTGCACGCGGCCGTCGGCGGGCAACGGCGACGAAGCCTCCGGCACGTCTGAGAACCCGACGCCTGAGGAGTCGTCGCCGCCCAGTGTCTCACCTTCCGCGTCCCCCGAGGACTCTCCCAGCGCTTCCGCCGGCGCCGACGAGGACGGCGGCGGCGACGAGGGCGAGGACGCGGACGACGAGTCCGACGGCGGTTCCGACGGCGGTTCCGGAGACGGCGGCGGATCCGGCGACTCCGGCGACGAGTCGGGCGGCGGCTCCGACGGCGGATCCGGCGGCTCCGACGAGCACCCCGCACCCGAGGAGCCCGGCGACCCCTGCCGGCCCTCCGATGTGGTGGTGACCCTCGATACCGACAAGAGCGACTACGCCTGGGACGGCCAGCCGGAGTTCGAGCTGACCCTCGTCAACACCGAGGACCAGACCTGCACCGTCGACGCGGGACCCGCGAGCATGGAGCTGCGTGTCACCTCCGGTGACGACCGCGTGTTCTCCACCGCCGACTGCGCCGACGGATCGGACTCCGACGAGCAGAAGCTCCAGCGCGGCGTGCCCTACAGCACGACCGTCACCTGGGACCGCAAGCGCTCATGGAAGGACTGCTCCGACAGGAACGTCAACGCCAAGCGGCCCGGGACCTACGTGGTCCGGCTGCACAGCGACTACGACCAGAGCGCCGAGCCCCAGGTGTTCCGGCTGAACTGATCCCCGATGCCGCCGCGAGCGCCGACCGGCGGGCCCGGTCGGCGCTCGCGGCGCTTTCCGCCCCGGTGCAGGTCCGCGGGTGCGGCCGCGCCGACGGGCCTCAGCTCGGCTGCGGAACGGTGAACGCCGAGCGCAGCGCGGCGCCGACATCGTCGACGCCCACGACCTCCAGGCCGTCGATCGGCTCCTCGCTGTTGCGCGGCACGATCGCCCGGGTGAACCCCAGCCGCTGGGCTTCGACCAGCCGCCGCTGCACCCCGGTGACGGCCCGGACGTCGCCGGCCAGCCCGACCTCGCCTATGGCCACCACGCCCTTGGGAAGCGCCTCGTCGCGCACCGACCCCGCCACCGCCAGCGCGAGCGCGAGGTCGACCGAGGGTTCGCCCAGCCGCACGCCGCCGACGGTGGAGGCGTAGACGTCGGAATTGGCGATGCGCACCCGCGCGCGCCGCTCCAGTACCGCCATCACCATGTTCACGCGCGCCGAGTCGAGCCCGGAGTTGGCCCGGCGGGGCTGGGGCAGGTTGGAGGAGGCCACCAGCGCCTGCACTTCGGCGATCAGCGGACGCCGGCCCTCAAGCGTGACGGTGACGCAGGTGCCGGGGACGGGCTCGTTGCGGCGGGTCAGGAACAGGCCGCTGGGGTCGGGCAGGCCGAGGATTCCGGAGTCGGTGAGCTCGAAGCAGCCGATCTCGTCGGTGGGGCCGTAGCGGTTCTTCACCGCGCGCAGCATGCGCAGCTGCGAGTGGCGGTCGCCCTCGAACTGCAGCACGACGTCCACGAGGTGCTCCAGCAGGCGGGGACCGGCGATGGAGCCGTCCTTGGTGACGTGGCCGACGAGCACCGTGGGGATGTCGCGCTCCTTGGCCAGCCGGATCAGCGCGCCGGCGACCTCGCGGACCTGGCTGACGCCGCCGGGCACGCCGGCGACGTCGGGCGAGCTCATGGTCTGCACCGAGTCGACGATCAGCATGGACGGCGCGACCGTGTCGACGTGGCTGACCAGCGAGGCGACCGAGGTCTCCGAAGCCAGGTACAGCTCCGGCGACAGGGCGCCCAGCCGGTCGGCGCGCAGCCGCACCTGGCCGGTGGACTCCTCGCCGGTGACGTACAGCACCGGCGCGGAATCGGCGCACAGCGCCGCGACCTCCAGCAGCAGCGTGGACTTTCCGACACCGGGTTCGCCCGCGAACAGCAGTACGCCGCCGGGCACCACCCCGCCGCCCAGGACGCGGTCGAGCTCGTCCAGGCCGGTGGGGACGGCGTGGGCGGATTCGACGCCGATCTCGGTGATGGGGCGGGCGGCACTGGTGACCCGCGCCGGGGCGATCACGGTGGAGGCGGCCGCTCCGGCCTCCTCGACGGTGCCCCAGGCTTGGCACTCACCGCAGCGCCCGACCCATTTGAGGGTGGTCCAGCCGCATTCACCGCAGCGGAACGTGGTCTTCGCAGCCTTGGCCATGGCTGCACCGTAGCGCCCGCCGCAGACAGCGCCGACCCGCTCCTGGCGCGCCTGTGGAAAACGCCGACCCTAGCGAGCACTCTGCGTTATGTTCATTTGCGGAACGTCGTCGATGCGCCGCCCGGTGCCGGGCGGGAGACCGCCCCCCGAAGCCCCGCCCGTACTCAGGAGTCGCCCGTGTCCGCAGCCTGTGTCTTCAACCGCCGCGGCGCCCCGGCCTTCGCGCTCGCCGGGGCGCTCGTCCTCACCGCCACCGCCGCCCCGGCCGGAGCCGACACCGACGCCGACGGCCCTGCAGGCGGAATCGCCGACGAGTACGTCGCTCTGGGCGACTCGTTCACCGCCGGCCCGTTCATTCCGCCGCCCTACGGCGACCCCGCGCTGTGCCTGCGCTCGCGCTCCAACTACCCCAACCGGGTGGCCGAAGCGGCGGGCGCGGACGAATTCACCGACGCCAGCTGCATCGGCGCCGAGACCGGAGACATGGCCGAGCCCCAAGGGCTGGGTCTGGCCACCAACCCGGCCCAGCTGGACGCACTGACCCCCGAGACCACACTGGTCACCCTGGGTGTCGGGGGCAACGATCTCGGCTACTCCGAACTGGCGCTCACGTGCCTGGCACTGGCCGCCACCGATCCCGACGGCGCCCCCTGCCGCGACCACTACACCGGACCCGGCGGCGACGAGATCCGTGAGCGCCTGCCCGAGGTGGGCGAGAACGTCGGCGGGGTGCTGGAGGCCGTGGGCCGGCGCAGCCCCGACGCGACGGTCGCGGTCGTGGGCTACCTGGAGTTGCTCCCGCGCGAGGACGGCTGCCTTCAGGCCCCGTTCGCCGACGACGACGTCGAATACCTCTACGGCGTCTGGGCGGAGCTCAACGCGGTGCTGGAGAAGGAGGCCGCCGACGCGGGGGCCGTGTTCGTCGACACCTCCGATCCCGGCCACGACATGTGCGCGCCCTCCGGGCGCCGGTGGGTCGAAGGCGTCTTCCCCAACCGCCCCGCGGCCCCCGTCCACCCCAACGCCGCCGGCATGACCGAGGTGGGGGACCGGGTGCTGGAGGCCCTGGGGGTGCGCCGGGACAGCCCGCAGGTCTGAGCCGCCGCCCCCGCGGCCCGGCGCGGCGGGGACGGGGCGGTACGGGTCAGTACTCGCGCCACCACAGGTTGAGGGCGTAGTCGACCTCTCGCCCCGGATGCTCGGCGACGACCGCATCGGCCACCCGCGGCGCCAGCTCGATGCGCACCACCGCCTCGAAGCGGGCCCGGGTCGCGAAGGACCAGCGGATCGTCAAGGGGGTGCGCTGGAAACCCTGCCGGAACCAGAACCGCTCCACCCGCCCGGGGTCGTATTCGGGCAGGGAGCGGCGGAACCACCCGCCGAAGGTGCTGCGGGTGGCGTCGTTGTCGATCACGAACGCGACGCCGCCACGCCGCACGACCCGTCGCAGCTCGGCCAGCCCCGGTTCGCAGCCGGGGCCGAAGAAGTACGCCAGGCGCGCATGGGCGACGTCGACCGAGGCGCCGGGGACGGGCAGGCGCTGGGCGACGCCGGTGCGCACCTCCACACCCGCGAGGTCCGCCGTGCGCGCCCGCGCCGCCCGGGCCAGCCGGGCGTGCGGCTCGACCCCGGTCACGCGTCCGGCCTCCCGCGCGAAACCGGGCAGGTGGTAGCCGTCACCGCAGCCGATGTCGAGCACGTGCGCGCCGGACATGCCGCGCACGGCGCGCATCGCCGCGCCGACGACGCCGTCGGGGTCGGCCGCCGCGTTCTCCAGCTCGTAGACGTGCGGGTACTGCCAGATGTTGGGGCTGGGTACGGCCCCCGCCAGTGCTGCTCTCACCCGGGCCAGGCTAGGGACCCGGCGGGCGGGGCGCACGGCCCGCCCCGGATTCGCCGCGCCCTCTCGCGGCGGGTAGCGATCCACGCGGCCGCCACAGCGCATATCTTGGTGGCGTGAGTTCCGTCCAGGTCCCAGACGCGCCGGTCGTGCTGTCTACGGCGTCGGTCTACCCGGAGAAGACGCCCGCCGCATTCGAGATCGCCGCCAAGCTCGGCTACGACGGCATCGAAGTGCTCGTTTCGACCGATCCCGCCAGCCAGGACGTCGACATGCTCCGGCGGCTGTCGGACTACCACGGCGTGCCCATCCTCGCGGTGCACGCTCCGTGCCTGATCTTCACCCAGTGGGTATGGGGCCGTGAGCCGTGGGGCAAGCTGATCAGGTCCAAGGAGATGGCCGAGGCGCTGGGAGCGCGGACCGTCGTGGTGCACCCGGCCTTCCGCTGGCAGCGCGACTACGCCCGCGATTTCGAGACCGGGATCAGCCGCATGCAGGAGGAGACCGACGTCGTCTTCGCGGTCGAGAACATGTACCCGGTGCGGATGCGCGACCGCGAGGTCGTCCCCTACGCCCCGAGTTGGAACCCGATCGAGCGCGACTACCCCGACGTCACACTCGACCTGTCGCACGCGGCCATGTCCCACTCCGACGGGCTGGAGATGGCCAAACGGCTCGGCGACCGGCTGTCGCACGTGCACCTGACCGACGGCACCGGTACGCAGAACCTCGACGAGCACTTGATTCCCGGTCGCGGCACCCAGCCCTGCGCCGAACTTCTGGAGCACCTGGCCACGACCGGCTACGGCGGGCAGATCGTGCTGGAGGTCAACACGCGCAAGGCCGCGGACTCCGAGACCCGCCACTTGGAGCTCGCCGAGGCACTGGCCTTCACGCGGCTGCACTTCGCCGGGGTCAGCACCGATCCCGCCGCGGACGGCGGCCATCGCCGCGAACGCGCCACGCTCCTGCGTGAGACGAGCGAGCCGGAGCCCCGGCGCACTTTCGCGGTGTCCTCCGAAGGGACCGTGGACCGGACGGGCTGAGCGACCGTCCGAAACCCGGTCCTGTCGGGCGTCCCGGGTGGGGTTGTCAGCGCGGTCCGCTGTGATCGCAGGTGAGAGAGGATCTGCGGCCGAGTATCGGGTGCCGAGCGTTGTGTAGATGTGATCATTGCGGGTGTCCGAAACATCCGTCCGGCGATATCTTCGCTGGAGAGGTCGCCCCCGTCCCCCGCTGCCGCCCTTCGGGCGGAGACGTGTGAGTCGCGACAGTCACAACCGTCATTGCACTCTTGCGAAGAGGTTCCCCCTTGTCACACGGCCATTGGCTGAAGAACACCGCACGCCTCGCCGGAGGCGCACTGCTGATCGGATCCGTATCGCTCGCCCTGGGCGGTACAGCCGCCGCCGACGCCACCGCTTCCCACGGTGACAAGAAGAAGGGCAACAACGGGTCGGTCAAGGTCCACGACGCCGCCACCGAAGAGTGGCTGAGCAAGAACGAGCCCAAGGTCTGCGAGTTCTACATCGTCGGCCGCAAGTTCGACGCGGCGCAGGAGGTCTCCTGGCAGGTTCTGGAGTGGAAGCCCACGGGCGACAAGGGGACCGTCGCCGCCGAGGGCTCCCTCGTCCTCGACGACGGCGGCCACGGCCGCACCGACGACATCGAACTGCCCGACGGGCACTACAGGGTCACGTGGGAGTTCGAGGGCAAGGACCAGCTCACGGGCACGAAGCACAAGATGCTGTGGGTCGAGTGCGGGGACGGCGAGACGCCGCCTCCGCCGGACGGCGACGAGACCACGCCTCCGCCGGACGGCGACGAGACCACGCCTCCGCCGGACGGCGACGAGACCACGCCTCCGCCGGACGGCGACGAGACCACGCCTCCGCCCGAGGAGGGCGAGACGTCGCCTCCGCCGGACGACGGCCAGACGCCCCCGCCTGAGGACGACGAGGGGACTGCGCCTGCGCCGGACGACGGCCAGACGCCCGGACCCGGCGGCGAGTCCGAGCCCCCCGAGGGCGGCGACGCCGCGCCGCCCGCTGGCGAGGGCTCCGACGAAGGCCTGCCGGTCACCGGCGCGGCCCTGACCGGCCTCGTCGCGGTCGGCGTCGCCGCGGTCGCGGGTGGCGGCACCGCCGTGTACTTCGGTCGCAGGAAGAAGGCCGAGCACGCCGGCGAGTAGGCACCGGCACCACCGCGCGGGCGTCCAGCGCGCGGCGACGGGGCGGGCGCCCGCAGCGGGCGCCCGCCCCGTTCAGCCGCTCCCCCGAATACCGCCGATCTTGTAGCTACGGTGCGTGAAAGCGATTTCCCGTGACGGTAGCTACAAGATCACGGGTCTGACGGGCGGACGGCCTGACGGGCGACGGGCCTACTGCCAGCGGCGGCCGGTGAGGCGCTCGTAGCACTCCACGTAGCGGGCGCGGGTGGCCTCGACGATGTCCTCGGGGATCTCCGGCCCCGGGGGAGTGCGGTCCCACCCGGCGATCGTGCTGCTCCAGTCCCGCACGAACTGCTTGTCCAGCGAGTTCTGCGCGCGGCCCGGGCGCCACTGGTCGGCGGGCCAGAACCGCGAGGAGTCCGGGGTGAGTACCTCGTCGGCGAGGACGAGGGTGCCGTCGGGCGCACGCCCGAACTCCACCTTGGTGTCGGCGATGAGGATGCCCCGCTCAGCGGCCAGCTCGGCGCCGCGCGCGTAGATCCGCAGGGTGGCGTCGCGCAGCCGCTCCGCGGTCTCCGTGCCGATCTCCGCGGCGACCTCGTCGAAGGTGACCGCCTCGTCGTGGCCCTCGGACGCCTTCGTGGTGGGGGTGAAGACGGGCTCGGGCAGCTGCGACGCCTCGGTCAGACCGTCGGGAAGCTCGACACCCGAGATCGCCTTGTGCTTGGTGTACTCCCCGACCACCGAACCGGCGAGGTAGCCGCGCGCGATGAACTCGACGGGCACCATGTCCAGCCGCCGGCACCGGATGGCACGGCCCGCCCACTCGGCGGGTACGTCGCTGTCGGAGACGACGTGGTTGGGCATGATGTCGGCGAGGCGCTCGAACCACCACAGCGAGAGCCGGGTCAGGATCCGGCCCTTGTCGGGGATCGGCGTCGGGAGCACCACGTCGTAGACGCTGACACGGTCGGAGGCCACGAGGATCAGGTCGTCGCCGTCGGAGTAGACGTCGCGGACCTTCCCGGAGTGGACGAGTTCCATGGGGTTGCCTGCCGTCCTTGCTCTGGATCGGCGAGCGCCGGGAGCCGCCGCAGGTCGTGCGGCCCGCACGCCGCTCGGCTCAACGGAGCCAAACCCTACTCCATCCCGCTGCCCGGTGCCTTGGGCGCGGGCCCGGGGCCGCTCCGGTGGACGCCCCGGCTATGCCACCGTGGATCTTGTAGCTACGGTCACGGTAAAACGTTTTCACTCACTGTGGCTACAAGATCGACGGTGCTGTGGCCGACGGACGCGGGCAGGGGACCGGTGGGCGCAGTCGAGTGCGGCGAGTGAGGAGCGCGGGATGGTTCTGCGGAAGACACTACTGGCGGCCGCCGGCAGCGACCGGCTGCGCTCCGCCGCGTCGGGGTCCCGGCTCACCCGCGGGGTCGTCGACCGGTTCGTGGCGGGCGAGCACGCCGAGGACGCCGTGCGCACGGCCGAGGAGCTGGCCGAGCAGGGCGTGGCGTCCTCCGTCGACCACCTCGGCGAGGACACCGGGCACCCCGAGCAGGCCGAGGACATCACGGCGGGCTATCTGCACCTGCTGCGGCTACTGGAGCGCGCCGGCCTGACCTCCTCGGCCGAGGTGTCGGTGAAGCCCACCGCCATCGGTCTGGCCCTGGGAGACGAAGGGCCGCAGCTGGCCGCCGGGAACCTCGCCCGCATCTGCGCCGCGGCCGCCGCGGCCGGAACCACCGTCACCGTCGACATGGAGAACGAGCGCTACGTCGGCCCCACGCTGCGGCTCGTCGCCTCGCTGCGCGGCGACTACCCCTGGCTGGGCTGCGTGCTGCAGTCCTATCTGCGCAGAACCGACGGCGACACCGCCGCCATGGCCTCCGAGCCCGGCGCCCGGGTGCGGCTGTGCAAGGGGGCCTACGCCTCCGACCCGGCCACCGGCTACCCCCAGCGCCGCGACGTCGACGCCGCCTACGTCCGCCAGCTGCGCCGGCTGATGGACAGCGAGACCTACCCGATGGTGGCCACGCACGACCCCCGGCTGATCGATATCGCCACCACCCTGGCCCGGCGCTTCGGCCGCACCTACGACGGCTTCGAATACCAGATGCTCTACGGCGCCCGCCCCGAGGAGCAGCGCCGCCTCGCCGACCTGGGCGCGCGGGTGCGGGTCTATGTCCCCTACGGCCGCGACTGGTACGGCTACCTGGTCCGCCGCATGGCCGAACGCCCCGCCAACGCCGCCTTCGCCGCCCGGACGGTGCTGCGCCGCGGATGAGCGGCCGCGCGGGGGTCCCGGCTTCCCGTACGGGCCCGGACGACCTGTCGTGGCCCAGCGGCCGCAGAGCCCGCGGGTGCTGTAGGGATCCGGGCCTCGTTGACTTCCGCTCCCCGGGCTAAAAGCCGGGGATTCCTCCGACGTCCGCCCGCACCGCATGGAGGAGATCATGCACGCGGTGCGCGGACTCCGCGGCCGATCCGGCGGTGTTCGACGGCGCGGGCGAGCGCGTGCACCCGCCGGTGCACCTCCCGCCCGACGCCGCGGTCTCCACACCGGTCACCAGCCGCACGGACGTGTCCCCGCGCCGGTAGCGCCGGGAGTTCTGCGGGCGTGTCCGCCGCTTCCGGCGCGGGCGAGCGGCTCCGGCCGGGCTTCTCCTGCGCCGGCCCGGCCGGCGGCGCCCCGTCGACCGCGGTGCGGCGATACATCCGACAGCGGAACCGCCCCGTCCGAGCCGCTGGACGCCGGTCCGCCCGGCGGCGGATCGGCCTTTTTCCGCCCCGCTGCGCGGGGGAGTCGGCGTCACCTCCGCCGTGAACGGCGGAGCCCCGCCGACGATCTCGGTAGCGTTGAGGAAAACGGAACGCTACGAGGTGAACTCATGATCGCGATCATCGGCGGCGGCAAGATGGGCGAGGCGCTGCTCGCCGGCCTACTGGCCACCGGCTACGAAGCCGACCAGCTCCTGGTCACCGAACCCAACCGGGAGCGGGCCGAGGAGCTGCATGCGCGCTACGGCGTGGCGGTCGTGCCGCCGGCCGATTCCGCGAGCCGCGCCGGCACCGTGATCCTGGCGGTCAAACCGCAGGACATGGTCGAACTGCTCGACCGGATCGACGGCGACCTCGGCTCCGACACCCTGGTCGTCTCGATCGCGGCGGGGATCACCACGTCGCTGCTGGAGAAGCATCTCTCCGGCGACGTCGCCGTCGTCCGGGCGATGCCCAACACCCCGGCGCTGGTGGGCCGCGGCATGACCGCTGTAGCCGGGGGCGCCCACACCGGCGACGGCCAGCTCGACCACGCCGAGTCCCTGCTGCGGTCGGTGGGCGAGGTCGTGCGGGTGTCCGAGCGCCACGTCGACACCGTCACCGCCATCTCCGGCAGCGGGCCGGCTTATTTCTACTTCATCGCCGAGACCATGATCGAAGCGGGCGTGGCCATGGGCATGACCCGCGCCGCGGCCAAGAAGCTGGTCACCCAGACCATCGGCGGCGCCGCCGCGATGCTGGGCGACCCCGGTGCGCATCCGGTCGTGCTGCGCGAGGCCGTCACCTCGCCCGGCGGTACCACCGCCGCCGCCGTCCGGGAGCTGGAGCGCCACGGCGTGCGGACCGCGTTCACCGACGCCATCGAGGCCGCGCGGGAGCGCAGCCGCGAACTGTCGGAGGGCTGACCGCGGGGTGCGCGCGGGTCCTGCGCCCGCCCCGCTGCCCCGCGCCCGCCCGGTTGTTGAATAGGCTGGAAACAAGCGGGTGATACCTCGCACATCCGCGCAGACACGATCCGCTCGGCGGGAGGGGCACATGTCCTGTTCGCTGCACGTTGCCTGGGATGACGGGCTGACGTCCTACAACTTCGGTCCGCAGCATCCGCTGGCACCGGTGCGGGTGGAACTGACGATGGCGCTGAGCCGCGAGTTCGGCCTGTTCGACCGCTCCAACGTAGCGCTGAGCGCGATCGAGCCGGCCTCCGACGACCTGTTGGCGACGATCCACCGGCCGGACTACATCGAGGCGGTCAAAAAGGCGGGCGTGACCCTGGAGCCCGACGACCCCTACTGCCTGGGTACGCCCGACAACCCCGTTTTCCCCGACATGCACGACGCCTCGGCGCTGGTGGCCGGCGCGTCGGTGCGGGCGGCGTCGTCGGTGTGGAACGGCGAGTCCGAGCACGCCGCGAACGTCGCCGGCGGGCTGCACCACGCGATGCCGGGCAACGCCTGGGGCTTCTGCGTGTACAACGATGCGGCCCTGGCCGTGTCCTGGCTGCTGGAGCAGGGGGCCAAGCGCGTCGCCTACGTCGACGTCGACGTCCACCACGGCGACGGCGTGCAGACCATGTTCTACGACGACCCGCGGGTGCTGACGATCAGCATGCACGAGTCGCCGGCGACCCTGTTCCCGGGCACGGGCCGACCGGGCGAGGCCGGCGGCCCGGGGGCCGAGGGGTACTCCGTGAACGTCGCCCTCCCCGCCGGCACCAACGACTCCCGCTGGCTGCGCGCCTTCGATGCGGTCGTGCCGCCGCTGCTGCGCGAGTTCCAGCCCGAGGTGCTGGTGACCCAGCACGGCGCCGACGCCCACGCGCTGGACCCGCTGGCGAATCTGATGCTCAGCATCGACGGCCAGCGCCGGATCTACAGCGAGCTGCACCGTCTGGCGAAGGAGACCGCGGGCGGCCGCTGGGTGGTGCTGGGCGGCGGCGGTTACGAGCTGGTGCAGGTGGTGCCGCGGGCCTGGACGCACCTGCTGGCCGAGGCGTCCGGGGAAGCGCTCGATCCTTCACTCGACACGCCGCAGGCCTGGCGCGATCTCGTGCGCGAGCGCACCGGAGAGGTCCCGCCGCTGTACATGACCGACGGCCGCACCGTCGAGTTCACGCCGTTCGAGTCCGGGTTCGACCCTGACGACCCCGTCGATCAGGCCATCCAGGCCACCCGGCGCGAGGTGTTCCCCAGCCACGGGATGGACCCCAGCTTGTAGGTCCGTTGCGCTGCGGGCGTATCGGTGGGGTCCAGACGTTTCGGATGCATCGGTGCGCCCGGACCGGAAACCGGTGCGGAGGGCCGGTCGGGAACGCCGCCGGCCTCCGTCGCCCGCAGGGCACAAAGGTGAATAGCCGACGAAAGGGGTAGGACGCCCCTTTACCGGAACCGTGCACGGCCTCCGTCCGCCCACGGGCAGGGGGCGTCGCCTCCACCGGCGGTCCACCGGACTGCCGGGTGAAGGGAAGGGGAGCAGCAGTGACGCCGCCTTCGCGCGCAGAGCTCGTCGCCCATCTCGTGCGTACCGGCATCGCCGGGCATGTCGATACACCGCGGCAGAACAACCTGCGGCACTACCGGCGGCTGTGCCACAAGGACCCCTACCACCAGTTCGGGCTCACGTTCGAGCACGAGTGGCAGTTCGACGAAGTACTCGAACTGATGGCCAAGCGGTGCGGTGTCGTCGCCGACGAGTCCCACCGGTGGGGCGTCGACACCATCGACCCCGACCGCACCGTCGAGGCGCTGGACGCCGTGGCCGACCGCTTCGCCCAGGCGGCCGAGCGGCGCGAGCGGGTCGTGTTCGCCACCGGCCACCCGAAGAACCTCGCCGAGACCTACCGCACCTGGAAGTCGGCTCTGGAAGGGCACGGCTGCGAGGTCGTCACCGCCGCGGCCGGCTTCGCCTACGAGGTCGCCACCGAGCACCCGCCCAACCGGCGCGTCCTGGTGTGGAACGACGGTGTGGGCTTCGTGATGGACGGCGGCAACCCGCGGCACAGCCACCACCCCTTCGCCATGCGCGCTGTGCTGCAGACGCTGGCCGAGGAGCGGCGGGATTGGCCGCAGTTGGTCATCGCCGACCACGGGTTCGCCGGTGCGGCGGGTGAGGCGGGTGTGCCGACGATCGGGATTGCGGATTGCAACGATCCCGCTTTGTTCTTGGCCGAATACGAGGGCAAGCTGGCGACCACCGTGCCCCTCGACGACGGCTACGCACCGCCGGAGTACCGGCCGCTGGCCGAATACGTGCTGGAGAGAGCGGGACTCGCGTGATCGTTCCCGCGGCGGCGCCGTGGATACCCATCCCCCAAACCTCACACGACCCCCGACCCTCATGTAGCTGCAGAGACAGCAAAACCGACCTTTCAATGCGGTGAAGCCGGATCTACCCTGAAAGCGGACGTGCAAGCAGTTACCGAACGACACGCCGGCGCGGTGATGGGGTCGCCGCGGCCGGATGGAAGAGGCAGGGACATCCACGCTCACGTCCGGAAGTGAGGGCGTCGGAAGATGAACGGGAGTAAGGCTCCTCTCGACGAGGTCCGGTTCCTGACCGTGGCGGAAGTCGCCTCGGTCATGCGAGTGTCCAAGATGACCGTCTACCGAATGGTCCATTCGGGTGTGCTCCCCGCGATCCGCGTGGGGCGCTCCTACCGTGTGCCCGAACGCGCCGTGCAGGACTACCTCCGCGAGGCGTTCGTCGAAGCGGGCTAGGCACCAGTCGCCTGACAGCCGGCGGCGTCACCCGTAGGGGGCGGTGTCACACGCCCACCGCCCCGCGGGTGCGCGTCGCCAGGGCACCGGCCTGAACTGGGGCCGGGGTGCCGGTCGGGACGCCGGAGCATCTACTACACTTTGTCGTCGATGCACCTGCCACCCCGCCTCCACCCCGACTGAGGTTCCGCCGATGCCCAGGAAGAGCCGTGTCCGGGTCCTCCCGGCAGCCGCTGCGGCAGTGGCCGCAGTCGCGGTCGCCGTGTCCGGCTGCGCCGAGCAGGCGGCCTCGCAAGCCTCGGGAGCCGACGGCGGCGACAGCCAGGAGAACCGCTACGTCGAAGGCGACGGCTCCAGCACCGCCTTCGCGCCCGGTGAGCGCGACGGCGCCCCCGAGGTCGGCGGCGAGACGCTCGACGGCGAGTCCGTCAGCCTGGCCGACTACCGCGGAGACGTCCTGGTCCTGAACTTCTGGGCGAGCTGGTGCGGCCCGTGCCGTTCCGAAGTCCCCGTCCTCAACGAGGTCTACGCCGAGAACAAGGACGCCGGTGTCGACTTCCTCGGCGTCAACATCAAGGACAACACCACCGCGGCCGAGGCCTTCGAGGAGAACCAGGGCGTGGAGTACCCCAGTCTCTTCGATCAGCCCGGCCGGGTCCCCCAGGCCTTCCGCGAGACCGTGCCGCCCGCCGCGATCCCCAGCACGCTGGTCCTCGACCGCCAGGGCCGCATCGCCGCACGGGTGATCGGCGAGACCGGCTACAACGAGCTCAGCGGCCTGGTCGAGACCGTCGTCGCCGAGGACGGCGGCTCGGCTGCGGGCACAGCCGGCACCGGTGGCGACGCGGGTCCGGCATGATCGCCGAAACCGTCCAGAGCGGTTCCCTGCTGCTGGCCGTGCCGCTGGCACTGGCGGCCGGCCTGGTGTCGTTCGTGTCCCCGTGCGTACTGCCGCTGGTGCCCGGCTACCTCTCCTATGTCACCGGGCTCGGCGGCGCCGACGCGGCGGCCCGGCGCCGCGCCCGCGCGGCCGCACCGGCCGGCGGTCGGGACCGCGGCGCCGCAGAGGGCCCGGCCGAGAGCCCGGCGGAGCCGGCCGAGTCCGTCGACGCGGTCCTGGCGCGCCGCCGCGGCACCATGCTCGCCGGGAGCCTGCTGTTCATCGCCGGATTCAGCGCGGTGTTCGTCGCCGTCGGCGTCTTCGTCGGCGGGATCGGCGGACTCCTGCTCGACTACGCCGAGCCGATCACCCGCGTGCTGGGCGCGGTGACCGTCGTGCTCGGGCTGATGTTCATGGGCCTGGTGCCCGGACTCAACCGCGAAATCCGCATCCACCGCACCCCCGGAGCGGGCCTGGCCGGCGCGCCGCTGCTGGGCGTGGTCTTCGGCCTGGGCTGGACCCCGTGCATCGGACCGACCCTGGCGGCCGTGCAGGCCTTGGCCTTCAGCGAGGGAAGCGCCGGGCGCGGCGCGCTCCTGTCGCTGGTCTACTGCCTGGGGCTGGGCCTGCCGTTCGTCGCGGCGTCCCTGCTCTACCGGCGCGCGCTGGGCGCTTTCGACCGCCTCAAGCGCCACTACCGCGCCATTACCGTGGCCGGCGGCGCGATGCTCGTGGTCGTGGGACTCCTCCTGGCCACCGGGGTGTGGACCGACATCACCGCGTACATGCAGCGGTGGGTGGGCGACTACTCGACGGTGATATAGCAGTGGCTTCCGAACGCACCGACACACAGGCCCGGGCCGGAGAGCACGGCCGCCCCGCCGACCCGGCGCCGCCCGCGCCCGGACGGATGTCCGCGCTGGGGTGGGCGCGCTGGACATGGCGCACCCTGACCTCGATGCGCACGGCGCTGATCCTGCTGTTCCTGCTGGCGGTGGGGGCCATCCCGGGGTCGATGCTGCCGCAGCGCGGAGTCAGCACCGAGCAGGTGAGCAACTACTTCTCGGACAATCCCGACCTCGCTCCCTGGCTGGACCGCCTCTACCTCTTCGACGTCTACTCGTCGCCCTGGTACGCGGCGATCTACCTGCTGCTGTTCGTGTCCTTGACCGGGTGCGTGCTGCCGCGCGCTCTGGCGCACTACCGCGCCATGCGGGCCCGGCCACCGCGCACCCCGCGCAATCTGGGCCGGATGCCCTATTCGGCGGAGTTCACCACCGACGCCCCGCCCGACCGGGTGCTCGCCGGCGCCCGCGCGCTGCTGCGGCGCCACCGCACCCGTACCGAGACCGATGCCGACACCGGTACCGCGGCGCTGTCGGCCGAGACCGGCTACTTGCGCGAGACCGGCAACGTGCTGTTCCACCTGGCTCTGCTGGGACTGCTGGTCGCGCTGGCGACCGGGTCCTTCCTGGGCTACCGCGGCAACATGCTGGTGGTCGAGGGCGACGGCTTCGCCAACACCGTCACCTCCTACGACTCCTACTTCCCCGGAACCGCGGTCGACCAGGACGACCTCCAGCCGTTCTCCTTCACCCTGGAGGACTTCCAGGCGTCCTTCGTCGAGGACGGGCGGATGAGCGGCCAGGCCGCCTCCTACTCCGCCGACCTGGCCTACCGCGCGTCGCCCGAGGCACCCGAGCGCGACCACACGCTGGAGGTCAACCACCCGCTGTCGGTCGACGGCGCGCAGGTCTACCTGCTCGGCCACGGCTACGCCCCCCGGTTCCGGGTGGACACCCCCGACGGCGACACGGTGTTCGACCAGCCGGTTCCCTTCATCACCCGCGAAGAAGGCAACTTCACCTCCGACGGCGTGATCAAGGTCCCCGACGCGGGCGGGCGGCAACTGGGTTTCAGCGGGGTCTTCCTGCCCTCGGCCGCCGAAGGCCCCGAGGGCGGCCTCGTCTCCGACTTCCCGGCGCCGCGCGACCCGGTGGTCACGCTGACCGGCTACCGGGGCGACTTGGGCCTGGACACGGGTTCGCAGTCGGTGTATCAGCTGCACACCGACGACATGACCGAACTGGGGGACTCGCCGGAGCTGCGGCCCGGCGACTCCTGGGAGCTGCCCGACGGAGCGGGCACGCTGACCTTCACCGGCTACAGCGACTACATCAGCATGCAGGTCAACAGCGACCCCTCCCGCGTGCCCGCGCTGCTGGCGGCGTCGACGGCGGTGCTGGGTCTGCTGGCGACACTGTTCGTGCGGCCGCGCCGGGTGTGGGTCCGGGCGCGGCGGCGCGGGGACGGACGCACGGCCGTCGAGGTGGCCGGCCTGGGCAAGACCGAGAACGCGGTGCTGACCGCGGACTTCCACAGTTTCGCCACCTCGCTGAGAGACCGACTGCGGGACGGACCCGCCGTCGACACAGGCACGAAGGAGTAGCCGGTGGTGCACATGATCGCCGCTGACATGAGCGCGGACGGTTCGCTGTCCTCGATCAGCGACGGACTGATCATCGCGATGATCGTGGCCTATGCGATCGCGCTGTTCCTCTTCGCGGTCGAGGCCGCCTACGGGCGCCGCCGGGGGCTGCGCGCCAACAGGCTCATGCCGGCCGCCGTCGGATCGGCGGGCGCGTCGGCGGATTCGTCGGCGGCTCCGGCTGAAGGCGCGGCGCAGGGGGGACGGAGCCTGGATCTGGATGCCGCCGAGGCGACCGGAGGCGGCGACGACCTGTCCGTCAGCGTGCGCCGTGCGGAGCCCGAGGCCGCTGCCGCCCGGCACGCGGTGGGCAACGTCGCACTGGTGGTGACGGTGCTGGGCTTCCTGCTCAACGCCGCTCAGATCACCACCCGGGGCCTGGCCGCCGACCGCTGGCCCTGGGGCAACATGTTCGAGTTCGTGGTGGCGATCTGCTTGTGCAGCGTCGCCGCGTTCCTCTTCGCCGCCCTGCGCTACCAGGCCCGTTTCCTGGGCACGTTCGTCCTGGTGCCGGTCGTGCTGCTACTGGGGATCGCGGCGCGGTGGCTCTACAGCGAAGCGGGCCCGGTGATCCCGGCGCTGCACTCCTACTGGATCGCGATCCACGTGTCGGCGGCCATCATCGCCACCGGCGGGTTCATGGTGGCGGGCGCGGCCGCAGCGGCCCATCTGATGGCGCGCCGCGCCGAGATCCAGCGCGCGGCGGGGCGGCAGGTCGCGGGCGTCGCCGCCAAACTGCCCGACTCCGAGCTGCTCGACCGGGTCTCGCACCGCTTCATCGTGCTGGCGTTCCCGCTGTGGACGTTCGCGATCATCGCTGGCGCCGTATGGGCCGACGAGGCGTGGGGCCGGTTCTGGGGGTGGGACCCCAAGGAGGTGTGGTCCTTCATCACCTGGGTGGTCTACGCGGCCTACCTGCACGCGCGCGCTACGGCGGGCTGGCGGGGCACCAAGGCCACCTGGATCGGGCTGCTCGGATTCACCTGCCTGATGTTCAACTTCTTCGCCGTGAACTTCATCTTCAGCGGGCTGCACAGCTACGCCTGAACCGGTCCCGGCCGCGCCCCCTGCGGGCGCGGACCGGCTCCGACGGCCCGCGAGGCAGGACGTCGGGGTGCCCGCTCCGGGCCCCGGCGGAGCGAGTGCGGGACCGCCCCGACCGGCGCAGCCGCACACTCGCTCCGTGCCGACCGGCTGATCAGTCCTCGGGGTTGATGCGCCGGTTCAGTTTCCGCAGGAACTCCGGGTCGTCGTCGGGGCCGAGCGGACGATCGCTGTCGGAGGCCTGGTTGAAGTCCGCGGGATCGAGGTGGTCCAGCGATGTGCTGTCGGCGGATTGCGCCGCAGGCTCGGGAGCGTCCGCTTCCCGGGGGCGGCCCAGGAACAGCCAGAGCAGAGGGCCGACCGGCGTGAAGAGCGCGATGACGATCAGCCAGAGGATCTTGGGCAGATTGCGTACTTCGCTAGCGGGAGTGGTGAGTGCGTCGAAGAACGCGTACACCCAGACCGCGATCGTAAGCAGCGAGATTAGGCCAGCGAGCCACACCATGGTTTCAGCCTATCCGGGATGGCCTATATGCGCGCCGTCTGTCGGGGGAGCCGGTCCCCGGCGGGAGCGGGACCGCCAGAGGGCTCCGAGGCGACGCTGCGGGTTTCGGGCGTTCGTGGCGGGTTTTTAGGGCGTGGACTCGGTCGGCTCTCCGTGCAGCAGGGCGCGGACTTCGGACTCCCGGAAGCGCCGGTGGCCGCCGGGGGTGCGGATGCTGCTGATCCGCCCGGACGCGGCCCACCGAGTCACCGTCTTGGGGTCGACTCGGAAGAGGGAGGCAACCTCTCCCGGGGTCAGCAAGCGTTCGCTTCCTCTTTCCACCTTCACAATCCCCCTTCGGGCCCGCCAGTCGACTTGGGGGCGGCGGGCGTTTGATCCCCTAGTGTGCATGAGTGGGTGTGTTTCATCCCTAGTTTTCGTAAAAATAGAGATGAACTGGGGGCGCGCACCCGATATGTGATCGGAACGTAACCTCCGATTCGGAGTCCGCATCCAGCCGCCCCCGGTACGGGGCTCGCTTCGCAGCCGGGCACCCGCAGCGCCGACGCACCGGGGGTGCGGTCCCGGGCCGGAACCCGGCCCGTACCCTGGAGCCGAGCCGACCGCGTGCCTGCGCGCACGCCGGTCCCGGGTGCCGGGCGACCCCGGCTGCTCCTCCCACCCCTCAACCTATTGCCGAATGATCCGTTGTGAGGCGGTTTTCATGCGTAGCGTCCTCGCTTATACCGCGGCGCGCCTGCTGCTCTTCGCGGTGGCCTTCGCCGTGCTCTATCTGCTGGGCGCCCGGGGCCTGCTCGCCGCAGCGATCGCGGTGATGGTCAGCGGCCTGCTGAGCTACGTGCTGCTGTCCGCCCGGCGCGACGCGATGTCGGCGTCGGTCGCCGGCGGCATGGCCCGGATGAGGGGAGTGCGGGCGCGCCTGGAGGCCGGTGCGGCCAAGGAGGACGACGCCCGGCCGTTCGCCGCCCCCGACGCCGGCGCCGCCCCGCAGGATGCGGCCGGACAGGCAGGGCAGGACGGCCGAGCCGCACCGGACGCACCGGACGGGCCGCCTGAGCCGCAGGCCGAGTCGCCCTCGGGCGAGGGCGGGAGCGGGGACGGGCCCCGCTCCGGCACCCCCGAAGAGGCACGCTGACCCTCCCGGGACGGTTCCCCGTCAGAGCCGGCCGGACGGCACCGGGAACAGCCCCAGCCGCCCCCGGTAGGTTCCCGCCAGCCGGGTGGTGTCGCTGCCGACGTAGAGCCCTTCGGGAGCGGAGGTCAGCGCCTCCGCTCCGTGGCCCCGCGTACGGCCCGGATTCCAGGCCAGCGCACGCCCGGTGCGCGGGTCGAGCGCGGCGATCCCGCTGCGCTCCACGGCGCCCGGGCCGGCGTCGTGATCGCCCTCGGGGTTGTCCATCCAGCGCTGGTGGCCGCCGACGTAGACCGCTGGGCCCGTGGCCTCGACCGCGTACAGCGAGTCGCCGCCGGTGTGGTTGACCCAGGTCGGTTCGGCGTCCGCGCCGGCATAGGTCTCCCACCGGGCCGCGGTTTTGCACAGCCCGGGCTCGGCCTTGGGCCCGCCCGCGGTGACCACCGTGAAGTAGGAGCCGTCCGGAGCGAAGTCGATCCCGCGCATGTAGGTGTGGATGGCGCCGTAGTCGCACGGGGCCGCGTAGGACTCGGTCGACCAGTCGGCCGGCGCGGCGGGCCGTGCGGCGGTGTCGATCACCGCGATCTGGTAGCGGCGCCGGTCCTCGATCCGGGTGAAGGTTCCCGCGACCACCAGGCGGTCGCCGCGGGGGGAGACGGCCAGCTCCTGCACCCGCAGGCCGCCGCGCCGGGCCTCGGCGGGGGAGACGTCGAAGCCGGGGTCGGGCGCGCCGGTCCGGGCGTCGACACGGGCCAGCCCGCCGCGCCGGACCCCGCCGACGCTGTCGAAGCTGCCGCCGAGGTAGAGGTGGTTGCCGTAGGCGTCGGCCCGGTAGACCGAGCCCCCTTCCACCCCGGCGTCGAACGAGGCGACCGGGTCGCCGTCGCGAACGGACAGCAGCGCGACGCCGGGCAGGTCCGCGCCCCCGACCCGGTCGAAGTGGCCCGCGATGTGCACGGTGCCGCCGCGCGGGCCCGGGACCGCGCTGGTGACGGTGCCGTCGACCTCGGGTGCGAAGCCGTCGCTGATCCGGCCGGTGCCGCGGTCGAAGGCGAAGACGTTGTGCCGTTCGACGGTCGCGTCGCGGCCGGGTGGGGCGACCCGGTCGAACCGGCCGGCCACCACGACCACGTCGCCCACCGGCACGACGGCCTTCACCCGGCCGTCGAGCACGTGCGGCGTCGAGGCGGCCGGACGATCGTCGACGACCTGGGCGTGGCGCACGTCCGCCGCCCAGGCCGCGGGCTGGGCCAGAACCGCCGGTGCGGCGAGCGCGGCCGCCGCCAGCGCGGCGCTCAACGCGGTGCGGGGCCGTCGGCGGCGGGCGAAGGGGAGCGGGCGGCGCGGCACGGCCCCGCCGCTACGGCGGTCGGTGGACACGGAACTGCCTCCAGGTGCGGCTGCGGACGCGGGAGTTGCGGCGGTCCGCGTATGCCTGCGGACGCGCCGCGGGGACCGGCGCATCGACCGATCGACACGAAAAGTCATCCTATCGTCACTCAGTGTGATTCATCGGCGGTTCGCGGCGGCCGCGTGCCGCGACGCGTGCCCGCGCACTCCGCCCTGCGCCCTAGAGTGGTTCCATGACCCGCGCTGAGCTCGACAAGCGGCCCGCCGACGTCGCGAGCATGTTCGACGGCATCGCCGACCGCTACGACCTCGTCAACGACGTCATCTCCCTGGGCCAGGACCGCCTCTGGCGGCGCGCCACCGTGCAGGCCGTCGACGCCTACAGCGGCGAGCTCGTCCTCGACCTGGCCGCGGGCACCGGAACGTCCTCGGAGTCGTTCACCGGAAAGGGCGCGCGCGTCATCGCCTGCGACTTCTCCCAGGGGATGCTGCAGGTGGGCGCCCGCCGCCGCGGCGGCGCTTCACGCGCGGGGGTCACCTTCGCGGCCGGCGACGCGCTGGCCCTGCCGTTCGCCGACCAGACCTTCGACGCCGTGACCGTGTCGTTCGGACTGCGCAACACCAACGACTCCGACCAGGCCCTGCAGGAGCTGCACCGGGTGACCAAGGTGGGCGGCCGCCTGGTGATCTGCGAGTTCAGCCATATCCCCGTCGGCGCGCTGGACCGCCTCTACGGCACCTATCTGATGGGCGCGCTGCCCCGGGTCGCGCGGCTGGTCACCGACAAGACCGAACCTTACGAGTACCTCTCCGAGTCGATCATGGACTGGCCCGACCAGCGGGCGCTGGCCCGGCGACTGATCGCCGCCGGCTGGGAGTCGGTGGCCTGGCGCAACCTCAGCTTCGGCGTGGTCGCGCTGCACCGGGGGTACCGCAGGAGCTGAGGTGCGCGGGCGCGCTTGTGCCTGGCCGGGCCGCGGTGGCGGCGATCAACTCGGCGAGGTCGGCGACGCGGGCCGAGGCCCGGCCGTCGCCGAACGGGCGGTTGATCGCGCGGGCTGAGCGGTGGTCGGCGTGGAGGCGATGCGGGACAGCTCGGCCGGTTGGCCGCGTCAGGATCGGCGGGCGCATGCCCAGCCGCAGCGAGGCCGAGGGGTTGGCGGTCCCGGATGGAGTTCCGATCGTCGAGGTTCTTCACACCGGCACCGACCACTTCGCCGAGGGCGTTCCTGGGGCCACTCTCGGCGCGCATACACGTTCGGTCGCGAGCGGCCCCCGGCGCCTGCTCACCGCACGGCGGGGAATGAACACGCCGAATTCCGGTAGCAATTAGGTTTGCCTTGCTTTACTTGAATGGCGGGTCGGTGTCTGGTTTGTCGCCGAAAGCGGCAAAACAAGATGAATGGGTCCTGGGGGTCGCCCCGGCAGCGGTAAAGGTCTAGACTTTGGATCCCACGGGTTTGTGAAGACCTTCACAAGCCTGGGAGTCGTAATTAACACTCCTGACCAGCCACAAGTCAGCTGCAAGTGCCGTACGGCGCACCCCCGAGGCGCTACAGCGCCATGCATGCCAAGGACCAACGCGTGAGCGAGACAGCACCCGCCCCCCAGTCCGGTCGGAGCCGCCCGGAGGCCGAGGCCGACGTCATCGTCGTCGGCGCAGGCCCGTCGGGATCCACGGCCGCCTACTACCTGGCGCAGGCCGGACTCGACGTCCTGCTGCTGGAGAAGACCGCATTCCCCCGCGAAAAGGTCTGCGGGGACGGCCTGACGCCCCGCGCTGTGAAACAGCTCACGGCAATGGGGGTCTCCCTGGACGACAAGGGCTGGATCCGAAACCACGGGCTGCGCATCGTCGGCGGCGGCGTGCGGATCGAACTTCCCTGGCCCGACCTGGCGGAATACCCCGGGTTCGGCCTCGTGCGCACGCGCGAGGACTTCGATTGGATCCTGGCTCAGCGCGCCGTCTCCGCCGGAGCCCGGATGCTGGAGCGGACCAACGTCACCGGGCCCGTCATCGACCCCCGCAGCAACCGCGTCGTCGGTGTCACCGCCACCGACTCCGACCGCGAGCCCGTCACCTACCGCGCACCCCTGGTGGTCGCCGCGGACGGCAACTCCTCGCGGCTGTCGGTGGGCATGGGCATCCGCAAACGCGACGACCGCCCCATGGGCGTGGCCGTACGCACCTACTTCACCAGCCCGCGCCACGACGACGACTACCTGGAGTCGTGGCTGGAGCTGTGGGACAAGAGCCAGGGCCGCGACGTCCTGCTGCCGGGCTACGGCTGGGTGTTCGGCGTCGGCGACGGCACCAGCAACGTCGGGCTGGGCATCCTCAACTCGACCTCCTCCTTCCAAGGGGTCGACTACCGCGCGCTGCTGCGCCGCTGGACCGAGAGCATGCCCACCGAATGGGGTTTCACCGAGGAGAACCAGCAGGGCAAGATCCGCGGCTCCGCGCTGCCCATGGGGTTCAACCGCGTCCCCCACTACACGCGCGGGCTGCTGCTCGTCGGCGACGCCGGCGGCATGATCAACCCGTTCAACGGTGAGGGCATCGCCTACGCGATGGAGGCCGGCCACATCGCCGCCGACGTCATCGCCCAGGCCCACGCCCGCCCCACCCCGCAGTCCCGGGAGCGCACCCTGCTGAGCTATCCGCGCATCCTCTCCGAGGCCTACGGCGGCTACTACACGCTGGGCCGCGCCTTCGTGCAGATGATCGGCAATCCGGACCTGATGAAGTACGCGACCAAGTACGGATTGCCGCAGCGCACCCTGATGCAGTTCGCGCTGAAGATGCTCGCGAACCTCACCGAGCCCAGCCGCGGCGACGCCATGGACCGGGTGATCAACGGCCTGTCCAAGATGGCGCCGAAGGCCTGAGGGCGAAAGGGCAGAAACATGAACACCGTTCGACCGCACCACCGCCCGCACTGGCACGTGAACACATTCACAAGCGCGCGTGCAGCGGCCGCGCCCGCCCGCCGGGCGCCGGCGCGCACACGCCCGACCGGCACTGAGGGGAACGCCTAGCCATGGAGCTGTACGCACCCGTCTTCGTTCTCGCCGGCATCGGCGCCGCGTTCGTCGCGGTCTCGATGGTCGTGGGGTCCATCGCCGGGCCCAAGCGCTACAACCGCGCCAAGTTGCAGTCCTACGAGTGCGGCATCGAGCCCACTCCCCAGCCGGCCGGCGGCGGGCGGTTCACGATCAAGTACTACCTCACCGCGATGCTGTTCATCGTCTTCGACATCGAGATCATCTTTCTCTACCCGTGGGCGGTGCACTTCGACGAACTCGGCGTCTTCGGGCTGATCGCGATGGTGCTGTTCCTGGTGAACGTGTCCATCGCCTACGCCTACGAATGGCGCCGCGGCGGACTGGAGTGGGAGTGAGCGCCGGGATGGGCCCGTGCGGACACCGGGCGAGCGATCGACGACGGACCAGGCACCAGACCACGCACGGGAAAGGGGGTTCGCCGGATGGGGATTGAGGAGAAGCTGCCGAGCGGCATCATGCTGACGACGGTCGAGCAGGCCGCCGGTCTGATGCGCAAGAGCTCGATGTGGCCGGCCACGTTCGGACTGGCCTGCTGCGCCATCGAGATGATGTCGGCGGGCGGACCGCACTACGACGTCGCCAGGTACGGGATGGAGAAGTTCGGGGCCACGCCGCGCCAGGCCGACCTGATGGTCGTGGCCGGCCGGGTCAGCCAGAAGATGGCCCCCGTCCTGCGCCAGATCTACGACCAGATGCCCGAGCCCAAGTGGGTCATCGCCATGGGCGTCTGCGCCTCCAGCGGCGGCATGTTCAACAACTACGCGATCGTGCAGGGCGTCGACCACATCGTCCCGGTGGACATGTACCTGCCCGGCTGCCCGCCGCGTCCGGAGATGTTCTTCGACGCGGTGCTCAAGCTGCACGACAAGGTGCAGAACGAGAAGCTCGGCGCGCACCGCAAGCGCGAGATCGAGGAAGAGGAGGAGCGCCGGCTGCGCCGCGAGCTCCCGCTCGTGGACGTGAGCGAGGTGTCGAGCCGGTGAGTGCCAACGCCAACGGGAACGGCCCCGACCACGGCGGCGAGCAGCCCGGGCAGGAGGAGAACCTCCCGGCCCGCGCCGGCGAAGAGCGGCTTGCCGCCCCGGTCGCCCGGACCGGCATGTTCGGCGCCAAGACCACCGGAGACACGTCCGGCTACGGTCGGCTGCTGGTGCGTACGACACCGCCGCAAGCGTCGGAGCGGCCCTTCACCGACCCCGACGACCCCCGCACCGCCTCGTTCGACGCGATCGCCGACGCCCTGGAGCGCGCGCTCCGGAGCGAAGGCGCCCCCGGCGTGCAGGCGATCGAGCGGGTGCTGGTCGACCGCGGCGAGATCACGTTCCACGTGCACCGCGAGCACCTGCGCGAGGTCGCCCGCCTGCTGCGCGACGACCCCGACCTGCGCTTCGAGCTGTGCACCGGGGTCAGCGGCGTGCACTACCCCGACGACACCGGTCACGAGTTGCACGCCGTCAACCACTTGCGCTCGCTCACGCACAACTACGAGATCCGGATCGAGACGGCCTGCCCCGACAGCGACCCGCACGTCCCTTCGATCGTCGGGGTCTATCCCACCAACGACTGGCACGAACGCGAGGCCTGGGACTTCTTCGGGATCGTCTTCGACGGGCACCCGTCGCTGACCCGCATCGAAATGCCCGACGACTGGCACGGCCACCCGCAGCGCAAGGACTACCCGCTCGGCGGGATCCCGGTCGAATACCGCGGTGCCACTATCCCGCCGCCGGACGAGCGGAGGTCATACCAATGACGACGAACGTCACCGAGGACTACATCGACGCCTCTGGCGGCGACTGGGAAGAAGTCGTCGCCAAGGCGCAGAGCAGCGGTGCCGAACGCCTCGTGATCAACATGGGCCCCCAGCACCCCTCCACCCACGGAGTGCTGCGGCTCATCCTCACCCTCGACGGCGAGACGTGCACCGAGGCGCGGGTCGGCATCGGCTACCTGCACACCGGCATCGAGAAGAACATGGAGTTCCGGACGTGGACGCAGGGCACCACGTTCGTGACCCGCATGGACTACCTCACGCCGATCTTCAACGAGACGGCCTACTGCCTGGCGGTCGAGCGGCTGCTGGACATCACCGACCGCATCCCCGAGCGCGCCAACGTCATCCGGGTGCTCATGATGGAGCTCAACCGGATGTCCTCGCACTTCGTGGCGATGGCGACGTTCGGCATGGAGCTGGGCGCCACCACCGTCATGACCAACGGCTTCCGTGAGCGCGAGATGGTGCTCGACATCTTCGAGCTCATCACCGGCCTGCGGATGAACCACGCCTACATCCGCCCCGGCGGCGTCTCCCAGGACCTGCCCGACGGCGCGGTGGACCGGATCCGCGAGCTGCTCACGGAGATGCCCAAACGCATCACCACCATGCGCAAGCTCCTGGACGCCAGCCCCATGTACCTGGCGCGCACCCGCGACGTTGCGCACATGGATCTGGCCGGGTGCATGGCGCTGGGTTCCACCGGTCCCATGCTGCGGGCCTCGGGTCTGGCCTGGGATCTGCGCAAGGCCAAGCCCTACTGCGGCTACGAGAACTACGAATTCGACATTCCCGTCTCCGACGGCGGCGACGTCTACGCCCGCTACCGGGTGCGCATGGCCGAACTGGAGCAGAGCCTGCGCATCGTCGAACAGTGCCTGGACCGGCTGCGCCCCGGCCCGATCATGGTCGACGACGCCAAGATCGGCTGGCCCGCCCGCCTGGAGCTGGGCGGCGACGGCCTGGGCAACTCGTCCGAGCACATCGCCCACATCATGGGCGGCTCCATGGAGGCGCTCATCCACCACTTCAAGCTGGTGACCGAGGGATTCCGGGTGCCGGCCGGCCAGGCCTACGCCGCGGTGGAGGGCGCCAAGGGCGAACTGGGCTGCCACGCCGTCAGCGACGGCGGCACCCGCCCCTACCGCGTGCACTTCCGCGACCCTTCGTTCACGCACCTGCAGTCGGTCGCGGCCATGTGCGAAGGCGGTTCCGTGGCCGACGTGATCGCCGCGGTGGCCAGTATCGACCCCGTGATGGGAGGGGTGGACAGGTGAGCAGCACCTTCAGCGAGGACGTCCGCGCGCGGCTGGACGTCGACGCCAAGGACGTCATCGCCCGCTATCCGCACGAGCGCTCGGCCCTGCTGCCGCTTCTGCACCTGGTGCAGGCCGAGGAGGGCTACGTCTCCCAGGCCGGCATCGGGTTCTGCGCCGAGCGACTGGGCCTGACCAAGGCCGAGGTCACCGCCGTGGTGACCTTCTACACCATGTACAAGCGCCGTCCCGTCGGCGACTACCACGTCGGAGTGTGCACCAACACCCTGTGCGCGGTCATGGGCGGCGACGAGATCCTGGCCGGCCTCAAGGAGCACCTCGGCGTGGGCGACGACGAGGCGACCGAGGACGGCCGGGTCTCCGTCGAGCACGTCGAGTGCAACGCCGCCTGCGACTTCGCGCCGGTCGTGATGGTCAACTGGGAGTTCTTCGACAACCAGACTCCCGAGTCGGCCAAACGACTCGTCGACGACCTGCGGACGGGCGAGGACGTGCGCCCCACCCGCGGCCCCGAGCGGTTGTGCACCTTCAAGGAGGCCGGCCGCATCCTCGCGGGGTTCTCCGACGACCGCGGCGGCGAAGGCACCCAGGCGGGCGAGCCCTCCCTGCAGGGCCTGCGCCTGGCGCGCGAGCGCGGCTGGACCGCCCCGGAGCGCGGCGCGACCGTCGACGGCACCGGCGACGAAGGGAGCGACCAGTGACCACCCTGACCCCGGTCCTGTCGGACAACTGGGACCGCCCGGACTCCTTCACCCTGGCGGGCTACCGCGACGGGGGCGGCTACGAGGCGCTGCGCACCGCGCTGACCATGGAACCCGACGCGATCGTGGACCTGGTCAAAACCGCCGGACTGCGCGGCCGCGGCGGCGCCGGGTTCCCCGCCGGCATGAAGTGGAGCTTCCTGCCCAAGGACAACCCCAAGCCGCGCTACCTCGTCGTCAACGCCGACGAGTCCGAGCCCGGAACCTGCAAAGACGTTCCGCTGATGCTGGCGAACCCGCACGCCCTCATCGAGGGGGTGGCCGTAGCGGCCTACGCCATCCGCAGCCACCAGGCCTTCATCTACGTGCGCGGCGAGGTCCTGCACGTCATCCGCCGCCTCAAGCAGGCCGTCGACGAGGCCCGTGAAGCCAACCTGATCGGCCCCGACGTCCTCGGCAGCGGATTCGACCTGGACGTCGTCGTCCACTCCGGCGCCGGCGCCTACATCTGCGGCGAAGAGACGGCGCTGCTGGACTCGCTGGAGGGCTACCGCGGGCAGCCCCGCCTCAAACCGCCGTTCCCCGCCGTCGCCGGGCTCTACGCCTCGCCCACGGTCGTCAACAACGTCGAGTCCATCGCCAGCGTGCCCCCGATCGTGCGCAACGGCGCCGAATGGTTCACCTCGATGGGCACCGAGAAGTCCGCCGGGTTCGGCTTCTTCTCGCTGTCGGGCCACGTCGAGCGGCCCGGGCAGTACGAAGCCCCGCTGGGCGTCA
The DNA here is from genome assembly GCF_014204715.1 of Streptomonospora salina. Classification (NCBI taxonomy): domain Bacteria; kingdom Bacillati; phylum Actinomycetota; class Actinomycetes; order Streptosporangiales; family Nocardiopsidaceae; genus Streptomonospora; species Streptomonospora salina. The sequence continues at coordinate 1,912,803 of NZ_JACHLY010000001.1, read as the reverse complement.
CGCTGCGCGAACTGCTGGACATGGCCGGCGGCGTGCGCCGGGGCCACAGCCTGAAGTTCTGGACCCCCGGCGGGTCCTCCACCCCGATCTTCACCGACGAGCACCTCGACACGCCGCTGGACTTCGAGTCCGTGGGCGCCGCCGGATCCATGCTGGGCACCCGCGCGCTGCAGATCTTCGACGAGACCACCTGCGTCGTGCACGCCGTCGGCCGCTGGATCGAGTTCTACGCCCACGAGTCCTGCGGCAAGTGCACGCCGTGCCGCGAAGGCAACTACTGGATGGTGCAGGTGCTGGACCGCCTCGAACACGGCGAAGGCACCGAAGCCGACCTGGAGAAGCTGCTGGACATCTGCGACAACCTGCTGGGCCGCGCCTTCTGCGCGCTCGGCGACGGCGCCGCGAGCCCGGTCATGAGTTCGATCAAGCACTTCCGCCAGGAGTACATCGACCACGTCACCCGGGGCGGCTGCCCGTTCGACCACCGCAAGGCGACGGCGTGGGGAGGCACGGCATGATCCGCACGACCGGCACGGCCGCTCCGCCGGCGGCAGCAGGGCCGGCGGAGCCGGCAGGAGAGGAGGAGCAGTGACCGTCACGACCAACAGCGCCTCGGGCGGCACCCCTGCCGCAGAGCCCGAGGAGCTCGTCACCGTCACCATCGACGGCTTCCAGATCCAGGTGCCCAAGGGAACGCTGGTCATTCGCGCGGCCGAGCTGCTGGGAATCCAGATCCCGCGCTTTTGCGACCATCCGCTGCTCGACCCCGTGGGCGCCTGCCGCCAGTGCCTGGTGGAGGTCCCCGACGCCGGGAACGGGCGGGCCATGCCCAAGCCGCAGGCCTCCTGCACCATCGCCGTGATGGAAGGCATGGTCGTCAAGACCCAGCTGACCTCCGAGGTCGCGGACAAGGCCCAGCGCGGGATCATGGAGTTCCTGCTGATCAACCACCCGCTGGACTGCCCGGTCTGCGACAAGGGCGGCGAGTGCCCCCTGCAGAACCAGGCCATGGCCAACGGCGGCGGCGAGACCCGTTTCCTGGACACCAAGCGCACGTTCCCCAAACCCGTCGCGCTGTCCACCCAGGTGCTGCTGGACCGCGAGCGCTGCATCCAGTGCGCCCGCTGCACCCGCTTCTCCGCGCAGATCGCCGGCGATCCCTTCATCGAACTGCTGGAGCGCGGCGCCGACGAGCAGGTCGGCACCGCCGAGGGCGAGCCCTTCCAGTCCTACTTCTCCGGAAACACGGTGCAGATCTGCCCGGTCGGCGCGCTCACCGGCGCCGCCTACCGGTTCCGGTCCCGGCCCTTCGACCTGGTCAGCACCCCCAGCGTGTGCGAGCACTGCTCGGCCGGGTGCGCCCAGCGCACCGACCATCGGCGCGGGAAGGTCACCCGGCGCCTGGCCGGCGACGATCCCGAGGTCAACGAGGAGTGGAACTGCGACAAGGGCCGGTGGGCGTTCACCTACGCCAGCCGGCCCGACCGCCTCACCCACCCGCTGGTGCGCGACGAGGACAGCCGCTCCCTGGAGACCGCCTCCTGGCCGGAGGCCGTGACCCTGGCCGCGCAAGGGCTGGCCCGGGCGCGCGACCGCGGCGGCCGTGTCGGCGTACTCACCGGCGGGCGGCTGACGCTGGAGGACGCCTACGCCTACGCCAAGTTCTCGCGGGTGGCGCTGCGCACCAACAGCGTCGACATGCGGGCCCGCCCGAACTCCGAGGAGGAGGCGGACTTCCTGGCCTCCCGCGTGGCCGGCACCGGCCTCGGGGTCACCTACGCCGATGTGGAGAACGCCCCCGCGGTACTGCTGGCGGGCTTCGAACCCGAGGACGAATCCCCGGTGGTGTTCCTGCGGTTGCGCAAGGCCCGCCGCAAGAACGGCACCGGCGTCTACGCCGTCGCATCGCACGAAACCCGGGGTCTGACCAAGGCCGGCGGGCGGCTGATCCCCACCGCGCCCGGATCCGAGCCCGAGGTGCTCGGCGAGCTGGGCGACGCCGACGGCGAAGCGCTCGAACAGCTCCGCCGGACCGGAGCGGTCATCCTGGTGGGCGAACGCCTCGGAGCGGTCCCCGGCGCGCTGTCGGCCGCCGCGCGGCTGGCCGACCGCACCGGTGCGCGCTTGGCGTGGGTGCCGCGGCGGGCCGGTGAGCGCGGTGCCGCCGACGCCGGAGCCCTGCCCAACCTGCTGCCCGGCGGGCGCCCGGTGGCCGACGCCACCGCCCGCACCGAGGTGGCCCGGATATGGAACGTGGGGTCGCTGCCCGAGCGCGAGGGCCGCTCCACGGCCGAGATCGTCGAGGCGGCGGCCTCCGGCGAGCTGGAGGCGCTGCTCATCGCCGGCGTCGACCTCGACGACCTGCCCGACCCCGAGGCGGCGCGGGCCGCGCTGGCGCGCGTGCCCTTCGTCGTCAGCCTCGAAATGCGGGCGAGCAACGTCACCGACCGGGCCGACGTGGTGCTGCCGGTGGCGGCCGTGTCCGAGAAGAGCGGCACGTTCGTCGACTGGGAGGGGCGGCGCCGCCCCTTCGGCGACGCGCTGAAGAAGCCCGGCCTGCTGTCGGATCTGCGGGCGCTGTCCGCGCTCGCCGACGAGATGGACGTGCACCTGGGGCTTCCCGACGACGCCGCCGCGGCGCGCGAGCTCGACGAGCTCGGTTCCTGGTCGGGGGAGCGCGTCCCCGACCCGCTGACGCGTCCCGCCCGGCGCCCCGAGCCGGCCGAGGGCGAAGCGGTGCTGTCGACGTGGCGCCAGCTGCTGGGCAACGGGCGGATGGAGGACGGCGAGCCCTACTTGGCCGGTACGGCCCGCCCGGCTCTGGCCCGGCTCTCGGCCGCCACCGCCGCCGAGATCGGCGTGGCCGACGGCGGCCGGCTGCGCGTCGGCGGCCCGGCCGGCGCGGTGAGCGTGCCTGTGGCCGTGGCCGCGATGCCCGACCGGGTGGTGTGGCTGCCGGAGAACGCCCGCGACTGCGACGTCCGCCGCGATCTGGGAGCCGCCGGCGGCGCGGTCGTGTCGATCGCCGCCGGATCGGAAACCGGCGCCGGTGCCGACGACGAAACCGGCTTCTCCAAAGCGAAAATGACCGCGACGAGTGCGGGGAGCGACCTGTGATTGCGACGGCGCAGGCCGGCGCGGCGGTGCCCGTGGCCGCCGAGGCCCATTTGGACGCCTTCGGCTCCGATCCCTGGTGGATCACGCTGATCAAGGCGCTGGCGATCTTCGTCTTCCTCATGGTCTGCGTGCTGATGATGATCATGGCCGACCGCAAGGTCATGGGCCGCATGCAGCAGCGCCACGGCCCCAACCGGTTCGGTCCGCTGGGGCTGCTGCAATCCCTGGCCGACGGGGTGAAACTGTCCCTGAAGGAGGACGTGATCCCCCGCGGCGTGGACCGGCCGATCTACATCGCCGCTCCCATGATCGCCGCGGTACCCGCCTTCATGGCGTTCTCGGTGATTCCGATCGGGCCCGAGGTCTCGCTGTTCGGCGTGCAGACACCGCTGCAGCTGACCGACCTGCCCATCGCCGCACTGGTGGTGCTGGGCACCGCGGCGGTGGGGGTCTACGGGATCGTGCTGGGCGGCTGGGCCTCCCAGTCGCCGTATGCCCTGCTGGGCGGGTTGCGCGCATCGGCGCAGGTCATCAGCTACGAGATCGCGATGGGCCTGTCGGTCGTCGCGGTGTTCATGTACTCCGGAACCCTGACCACCTCCGGCATCGTCGAAGCCCAGCGCCCGCTGTGGTTCGCGGTGATCCTGCTCCCGTCGTTCCTCATCTACCTCGTCACGATGGTCGGTGAGACCAACCGGCTGCCCTTCGACCTCGCCGAAGGCGAAGGCGAGCTCGTCGGCGGGTTCATGACCGAGTACGGGTCGATGAAGTTCACCATGTTCTTCCTGGCCGAGTACGTGAACATGGTGACCGTCGCCGCGGTGTCGGTCACCTTCTTCCTCGGCGGCTACCTCGCACCTCCGCCGCTGACCCTGTTCTGGGCGGGCGCGAGCGCGGGCTGGTGGCCGGTCCTGTGGTGGCTGCTGAAGTTCATGTTCGTCATGTTCCTGTTCATCTGGCTGCGCGGATCGGTGCCGCGGGTCCGCTACGACCAGCTGATGCAGCTCGGCTGGAAGATCCTCATCCCGGTGCAGCTCGTGTGGATCACCGCGGTGGCCACCGTGCGCCTCCTCGTCAACGAGGGCGCGCCGGCCGCCGCCGTGGCCGCCGTCGTCGCGGCGTTCGCCGTCGCCACCGTGGCCGTACTGGCGGCCTGGGTGCGCTCGGCGCGGCGCAGCCGCGACGCCGAAGCCGCCGAACGCCGGGAGGAGTTGCGGCTCATGCGTGAAGACCCCGCCTACGGAGGATTCCCCGTGCCACCGGCCAGCGCCCCCCACTACGGCAGCAGCGTGCCGGCCGAGGGGCCGCGCTACGTGCCCCGTGCCCCCGACGACAAGCGTGAGGAGGTTACCGGTGCTTGACTGGCTCAACCCCGTGAAGGGGTTCGGCGTCACCTTCCACACCATGTTCACGAAGGTGCCGACCACCAACTATCCCGAAGTCAAGCGCGCGACCGCGCCCCGCTTCCACGGCCGGCACCAGCTCAACCGCTGGGCCGACGGCCTGGAGAAGTGCATCGGGTGCGAACTGTGCGCCTGGGCCTGCCCGGCCGACGCCATCTACGTGGAGGCCGGCGACAACACCGAGCAGGAGCGCTACTCCCCGGGTGAGCGCTACGGCCGCGTCTACCAGATCAACTATCTGCGCTGCATCCTGTGCGGACTCTGCGTCGAGGCCTGCCCCACCCGGGCGCTGACCATGACCAACGAGTACGAGATCGCCGACGACGAGCGCGAGAGCCTCATCTGGACCAAGGAGCAGCTGCTCGCGCCGCTGCTGGAGGACATGGAGGCGCCCCCGCACCCCATGCGCCTGGGCGAGACCGAGGAAGAGTACTACCGCGAGGGCGCCACCCCGGCCCAAGCCGCCGAGGCGCCCCGGCCCGAGGGCGAGGCGACAAGGTGAGCGCCGACATGCTCGCCGGCGCCGCGGCGCCGGGCACGCCCATCTCAGGCGGGGAGGCCACCGCCTTCTGGATCCTGGCGACGGTGATCGTCCTCGGCGCCGTAGGCGTGGTGTTCAGCCGCAAGGCCGTGCACTCGGCGGTGCTGATGGCGGTGGTCATGCTCGGCCTCGCCTGCTTCTACGGCATGAACGAGGCGCCGTTCCTGATGATCGTGCAGATCGTCGTCTACACCGGCGCCGTGCTGATGCTGTTCCTGTTCGTGCTGATGCTCGTGGGCGTCAGCTCGGCGGACTCGCTGGTGGAGACGCTGCGCGGGCAGCGGGTGATGACGGCGGTCGTAGCGCTGTGCTTCCTGGGCGCGCTGGCGACCGGGCTCACCCGCATCACCGCCGCCGACCCCCTCGGCCTGGGCGCCGGAGCGGCCGCGGCGGGCGGAACCGTCCCCTGGATCGCCGCCGAAGTGATCTACCGCTACATCATCGCCTTCGAGGCCACCGGCGCGCTGCTGATCACCGCGGTGCTGGGCGCGCTGGTGTTCGCCCACGTCAACCGCATCAAGAAGCGGCGCACCCAGCGGACGCTGCAGCGCGAGCGCATCCGCGGCGACCACCCCACCCCGATGCCGGGCCCGGGCACCTACGCGCGGCACAACGCCATCGACATGCCCGCGCTGCTGCCCGACGGGTCGGTGTCGGCACTGTCGCTCAACGCGGTGCTGACCGCACGCGACCCGAGCATGCAGTCGGGCGTACCCAAGGACTTCCAGCTGGGGTCCATCCCCGAGGCCGGCGGCGCCTCCGACTCCGCCGCGTCCCAGGAGGCCGACCCGCTGGGCGTCGCCGATTCCGCCGATTCCGCCGATTCCGCCGGCTCCGGCGAGTCCGAGGAGTCCGGGGAGTCCGGCGGGGATCCCGACACGCCCGCCGGCGGCGGCGCCAACGGACAGGAGGCCGAGCGCACATGGACCCGATGAACTACATCGTGCTGGCCGCGATCGTGTTCACGATCGGTGCCGTCGGCGTGCTCGTGCGGCGCAACGCCATCATCGTGTTCATGTGCGTCGAGCTCATGCTCAACGCCTGCAACCTGGCGTTCGTCGCCTTCGCCCGCATGCTCGGCGATATCGAGGGCCAGGTCATCGCGTTCTTCGTGATGATCGTGGCCGCGGCCGAGGTCGTGGTGGGCCTGGCGATCATCATGCAGATCTTCCGGACCCGCAGGTCGGCGTCGCTGGACGACGCGAACCTGCTCAAGCACTAGAAGGCGACGTGGCTGTGTCTGAGATAACCCTCGCCGCCGAGCAGCACGCGACCGCTGTCACCTCCCAGGCCAGCGGGGCGGTCCTGTCCAACGCCTGGTTGCTGATCGCGTTTCCGCTGGTCGGCGCCGTCATTCTGCTGCTGGGCGGCCGACGCACCGACAGTTGGGGCCACTGGCTGGGCACCGCCCTGCCGCTGGCGAGCTTCGGCTGGGCGGTCGCGGCCCTGTTCGAGATCCTGGCCGCCGCACCCGAGGAGCGCAGCTTCGCGGTGCCCGTCTACACGTGGTTCTCCGCCGGCGGGTTCGACGCCGAGGTCGGGCTGCTGCTCGATCCCCTCTCGCTCAGCTTCGCCCTGCTGATCACCGGTGTCGGCTCGCTCATCCACATCTACTCGGTGGGCTACATGGCCCACGACGAGCGGCGCCGGCGGTTCTTCGCCTACCTGAACCTGTTCGTCGCGGCGATGCTCGTTCTTGTGCTCGCCGACAACTTCGTGCTGCTGTTCCTGGGCTGGGAGGGGGTCGGGCTGGCTTCCTACCTGCTGATCGGGTTCTGGCAGCACAAGGACTCGGCGGCCGTCGCCGCGAAGAAGGCGTTCCTGGTCAACCGGGTCGGCGACATGGGCCTGCTCATCGCGGTGATGATCATGTTCACCACCTTCGGCACCGTCGCGTTCAGCGGTGTCTTCGACGCCGTCGGCCAGGCGGACGAAGCCCTGGTGACCGCGCTCGGCCTGCTGCTGCTCCTGGGCGCCTGCGGCAAGTCCGCACAGCTGCCGCTGCAGTCGTGGCTGCTGGACGCGATGGAGGGCCCCACACCGGTCTCGGCGCTGATCCACGCCGCGACGATGGTGACCGCCGGCGTCTACCTGATCGTGCGCGCCGGGCCGGTCTTCGAGGCCGCCCCCGCCGCCCAGACGACCGTCGCCGTGGTCGGCGCCGCCACTCTGCTGGCCGGTGCGGTCATCGGGTGCGCCAAGGACGACATCAAGAAGGCGCTGGCCGGCTCCACGATGAGCCAGATCGGCTACATGACGCTGGCCGCCGGGCTGGGCCCGGTCGGCTACGCCGCCGCGATCGCCCACCTGATCACGCACGGCTTCTTCAAGGCCGGGCTGTTCCTGGGCGCCGGCTCGGTCATGCACGGCATGGACGACGAGGTCGACATGCGCCGCTTCGGCGGTCTGCGGAAGGCCATGCCGATCACCTTCGCGACGTTCGGACTCGGCTACCTGGCCATCATCGGGTTCCCGCTGCTGTCGGGATGGTGGACCAAGGAGGGCATCATCGAGGCCGCGTTCTCCTCCGGCGGGGCGACGGGTACCGCGCTCGGCGCGGCCGCCCTGGTCGGCGCGGGGCTCACCGCGTTCTACATGACCCGCGTGATGATCCTGACCTTCTTCGGCGAGCGCCGCTGGGCCGAAGGCGCGCACCCGCACGAGTCGCCCCGTTCCATGACGGTCCCGATGATCGTCCTGGCCGCGGGGTCGGTGTTCCTCGGCGCGGTCCTGGTGTTCGGCTACCGCTTCGCGCACTTCCTGGAGCCCGCCGTGGGCGCGCCCGAAGAAGCCCACGAGTTCCACCTGGCGGCCATGTTCACCAGCCCGCCGAGCCTGGCGGCGCTGGGGATGCTGGTGGCCGGCGCGGCCGTGGCCTGGTTCATGTACGGCCGCCGCGAGGTGCCCGCCACCGCGCCGCGGCCGGGACCGGTCACCGCCTTCGCCCGCAACGAGCTCTACGGCAACGCCCTCAACGAAGGGCTGCTCATGCGTCCGGGGAACGCCGTCGCCGCGGCGCTGTCGGCCTTCGACACCAAGGTGGTCGACGGCCTGGTCGACGGGGTCGGCACGGGCGTGCGCGACAGCTCCCGCGGGCTGCGCGGCGCGCAGACGGGCTTCGCCCGCACCTACGCGCTGACGATGCTGTTCGGCGCCGCCATCGTCGTCGCAACGCTGGCTGTGAGGTTCTAGATGACCGACTTTCCCTGGCTCACCCTGGCCATCGCGCTGCCCGCCGTGGGCGCGGCGCTGGTGGCACTGCTCCCGCGTGAGCGGATCGAATCGGCCAAGCGTGCGACCCTGGGCGCCACCGTCGCGACCCTGCTGGTGGTCGCCGCCATGGCCGCGCAGTTCACGCCCGCCGGCGCCGAGCGCCTGCAGTTCACCGAGGTCTACCCGTGGATCCCGCGCTTCGGGGTCAACTACGCGGTCGGGGTCGACGGCATCGCGCTCGTGCTGATCCTGATGGCGGCGGTGCTGGTGCCGCTCGTGGTGCTGGCCGCCTGGCGGGAGAACGACGACGCGCCCGACGGCGGCAAAGGCTACTTCGCGCTGATCCTCGTGCTCGAAGCGATGATGATCGGCGTGTTCGCGGCCACAGACGTGTTCCTGTTCTACGTCTTCTTCGAGGCCATGCTGATCCCGGTCTACTTCATGATCGGGCGCTACGGCCGCGGAGACGGGCGGCGCGCGGCTGCTGTCAAGTTCCTGCTCTTCAGCCTGCTGGGCGGGCTGCTGATGCTGGTCTCGGTGATCGGCGTCTACGTCTACGGCGGCACGTTCCTGTGGAGCGATCTGGTCGGCTCCGACAGTGCCCTGGCCGGAATCGACCCGGCGACCGCGCGCTGGCTGTTCCTCGGCTTCTTCGTGGCGTTCGCGATCAAGGCGCCGATGTGGCCGGTGCACACCTGGCTGCCCTCGGCGGCCGGATCGTCGCGCCCGGGCACCGCGGTGCTGCTGGTGGGCGTGCTGGACAAGGTCGGCACCTACGGCATGCTGCGCTACTGCCTGGAGATGTTCCCCGGCGCCGCCACCTGGTTCATCTGGCCCGTGGTGGTACTCAGCCTGGTCAGCATCGTCTACGGCGCTGTCCTGGCGATCGCCCAGAGCGACATGATGCGGTTGATCGCCTACACCTCGGTGTCGCACTTCGGCTTCATCACTCTGGGCGTGTTCGTCATGACCACGCAGGGGCAGTCGGGCGCGGCGCTGTACATGGTCAACCACGGTTTCGCCACCGGTGCGCTGTTCCTGGTGGTCGGGTTCCTCGTCGCCCGCCAGGGCTCCACGGCGATCGCCGACTACCGGGGCGTGCAGAGCAGGGCGCCGGTGCTGGCGGGCGTGTTCCTGGTGTCCGGGCTCGCCGGACTGGCGCTGCCGGGGTTGTCGCCGTTCGTCAGCGAGTTCCTGGTGTTCGTCGGCACTTACGCCTTCCACCCGGTCCCGGCGATCATCGCCTCCGTCGGCGTGGTGCTGGCCGCGCTCTACATCCTGTGGATGTACCAGCGCACCATGACCGGTCCGCTTCCCGAAAAGCTGTCGCGCCTGCGCGACCTGTCCCGCAGGGAGACCCTCGCCGTGGCGCCGCTGATCGCGCTGCTGGTCGTCTTCGGGGTGTACCCCCAGCCGCTGCTGGACGTCGTCAACCCCGCCGTCGAGGCCACCATGCGGTCCGTCGGCGCCACCGACCCCGAGCCGGAGATCGGCGGGGCCGAGACGGCTGCGGAAGGGGACCACGAGTGAGGCGAGCGACCCCGGCCACCCCGACCACCCCGGCCACCCCTGTGGGCCTTGTGAGCCCGACGAGTGAGCGGCGCGGTCGGCGTCGGTGCGCGGCCGGCGTGGGCCGTCCGCGCAACGCGCGGGCGGCGGCGATCGAGATGAAGGAGCACGCATGATGTCGTCCGCGCAGGTGATGGCGGCTCCGGCCATCACGCAGAACCCGCCCGAGATCGACTACTGGCTGCTGTCGCCGATGCTGGTGGTCTTCGGCGCCGCCGTCATCGGGGTGCTGATCGAGGCGTTCGCCCCCGCGGCGCGGCGCCGCGCGGTGCAGCTGACCCTGGCGCTGGCCGCCGTCGGTGCGGCGTTCGTGCTCACCGTCCTGATCACCGGATCGCTGCCCGAGGGTGCGGCGGGCGTGGGCGTGGCCTTCGGCAGCGTCGCCGTGGACCCGGTGTCGGTGTTCCTTCAGGGGACGGTGCTGGTCCTGGGATTCATCAGCCTGCTGCTGATCGCGGAGAACCGCAGCGGCGAGAGCGCGTTCGCCGCGCAGGCGGCCGCGGTCCCCGGAAGCGAGGAGGAGCGCGAGCACGTACTGGCCGGCTCCCAGCACACCGAGGTCTACCCGCTCGTGCTGTTCGCCCTGCTGGGGATGCAGCTGTTCCCGGCCTCCGGCGACTTCCTGACGATGTTCATCGCACTGGAGGTCATGAGCCTGCCGCTGTACCTGCTGTGCGGGATCGCCCGCCGGCGGCGGCTGTTCTCCCAGGAGGCGGCCGTGAAGTACTTCCTGCTGGGGGCGTTCTCCTCGGCGTTCTTCCTGTTCGGCATCGCGCTGGTCTACGGCTACGCCGGTTCGGTGAGCTTCGCCGACGTGGCGGCGGCCGCCCAGGAGGGCGGCGGGCCCCTGTTCCCCGACGGGGGCGGGCGTCCGCTCCTGCTGCTGGGGATCGCGCTGGTCTCCGTGGGCCTGCTGTTCAAGGTCGGGGCGGTGCCCTTCCACAACTGGAAGCCCGACGTCTACCAGGGCGCTCCCACCCCCATCACCGCGCTGATGGCCTCGTGCACACTCGTCGCGGCCTTCGGTGCGCTGCTGCGGGTCTTCTACGTCCCCTTCGGCCCTTCGGCGAGCGACTGGGCGCCGATGCTGTGGGTGGTGGCCGTACTGACGATGGTGCTGGCCGCGGTGATCGCCGTGACCCAGCGCGACATCAAGCGGCTGCTGGCCTACTCCTCGGTCGTGCACGCCGGGTTCGTGCTGACCGCGGTCGTGGCGGCCAGCTCCGCGGGCCTTGCCGGGGCGATGTTCTACCTGGCCGCCTACGGGTTCACCACCATCGGTGCCTTCGCCGTCGTGACCCTGGTGCGCACGCACGAGAACGGCCCCGAGGCCAACGAGCTGTCGCAGTGGGCCGGGCTGGGCCGCACGTCGCCGCTGCTGGCGGGGGCGCTGGCGCTGTTCCTGCTGGCGTTCGCCGGCATTCCGCTGACGAGCGGTTTCATCGGCAAGTTCGCGGTATTCGAGGCAGCGATGGCGGCGGGGGCGACCCCGCTGGTGGTGGTCGGCGTGCTCAGCAGCGCGGTGACGGCGTTCTTCTATGTGCGCATCATCGTGCTGATGTTCTTCTCCGAACCGGACGACGGCGGTCCGTTCGTGGCACGCGCCGGAGTCTTCACGGGCTCGGCGATCGTGATCGGGGTGGCGGCGACGTTCCTGCTGGGGGTCTTCCCTTCACCGGTGTTGGACAACCTGGTTCCCCAGCCCGGGCAGGAGCAGAGCGAGTCCCTGCTGTCGGCGGTGGGAGGCGAGCGGTAGCCGGGGCCACGCGGTGGGTGGCTTTGGCAGCCGATTCAGGGTCAGATAACTTGGCTAATCGGTTTTGTTCATCCCGAGTGCGCGCGATATGTCCGGTTTCGGGGGTATCGCGTGCCTGCTGACGTGTGGAGCTTCCAGGTGAGCGGTGCTGTCCCGAGCGATTTCCTCGCTCTGCCGAGTATCGACGCGGGTCTCGCCAAAGGGGTCCAGGAAGCTCTGGACGACGTCGAGAGCCTGCTGCGCGAGTCGGTCTCCGCCAGCGACCCCTCGATCAACGACGCCGCCTCGCACCTGCTCTCGGCAGGCGGGAAGCGGTTCCGGGCCACGCTCGTACTGCTCGCGTCGCACTTCGGCGACCCGACGGCGCCCGAGCTGGTGCGGGCGGCGGCCGTGGTCGAGCTCACCCACGTCGCCACGCTCTACCACGACGACGTGATGGACGAGGCCGCGCTGCGCCGCGGCGAGCCCAGCGCCAACCAGCGGTGGGGCAACAGCGTCGCGATCCTCACCGGCGACTACGTGTTCGCGCGCGCCTCGGAGATCCTGGCCGACCTGGGCACCGACGCGGTGCGGATGCAGGCCCGCACCTTCGGGCGGCTGGTCCAGGGCCAGATCCTGGAGACCGCCGGCCCTCAGGACGGCGCGGACCCGCTGGAGCACTACCTGCGAGTGATCTCCGACAAGACCGCGTCGTTGATCGCCTCCTCCGCCGAGTTCGGCGCCATGTTCTCCGGAGCCGGAACGCACATCACCCGCACGATCACCCGCGCCTGCGACGCGCTGGGCATGGCGTTCCAACTCGCCGACGACATCCTGGACGTGGCCGGCACCTCCAGCGAGTCGGGCAAGGTTCCAGGCACCGACCTGCGCGAAGGTGTCCTGACCCTGCCGATGCTGTATGCGCTGCGGCCGGTCGACGGCGGCGGCGCCGACGGCCGGCTGCGCGAACTGCTGGGCCGCCCGCTCGACGACGCCGAAACCGACGAGGCGCTGTCGCTGCTGCGCTCCCACGGAGCCGTGGACGAGGCGCGCGAAACCACCCGCCAGTGGGCGGAACAGGCGCGCGCGGAGCTGGCCACCCTGCCGCACGGCCCGCCGCGCGAAGCCTTCGAGGCCCTCTGCGACTACGCGGTGCTGCGCAGCGGCTGACCGCGTCCGTGCCGGCCGCGCCCTACGGCCCGGTCCCGGTTAAAGCGCGGGGAACGAATCGGCCATCGGGCGGCAAGGTCGCTCCGGCCGCCGCATGCCCCCTTCCACCTGCGGGAATCTGCCGACTGGCGGCCCGGCGCGCCCCGAGCGCTTCCGGGACCGGCCGGACCGGCGCGCAGGCGATACGGGGGGAAGTGAGTCGCCGTGGCAGCGATGGAGACCCAGCGGATGATCGGGCACCGCCTGGTCGACAAGGACGGCGCGGCCGTCGGCAAGATCGGTCAGGTCTTCTACGACGACCGGACCGATGCGGCCACGTGGATCACGGTGCGCACGGGCCTGTTCGGCTCGCGCGAGAACCTCGTTCCGCTGGTCGGCGCGGAGATGGCTGACGACTCGCTGCAGGTGCCCTGGTCCCGCAGCAGGATCAAGGACGCGCCGAGCTTCGACGTGGACCAGCACATCTCGGTCGAGCAGGAGGACCGCGTCTATGCGCACTACGGTCTGAATCCCGAGGTCCCGGGACAGCGCGTCCCCGAGGAGGCGGCCCGCCCGCGCGGTCGGCACGCGCGCCCCGAGCCGGACGGGCCGCAGTCGGCGGGGGTCCCGGCCGCGGCCGGTCGCCGGCACCGATCCGAAACGGGGCCGATCTGGGAGCCCGCGGACGACGGGCCGCAACCGGCGCAGGCCGAGGGCGACTGGTTCTGGGAGGGCGGCAGCCAGCACCACCGGGACCGCCCCGGCGGCGCCTGAAGACGGCGTGCCGGCCCGTGCGGGCCGGGGCCGGGACGCGCGTGTCGGCGGCGGCCGTCGCGGGACGCCCGCGGTGTCCGCAGCGCCGCTCTCACCTCCGCGGCGCGTGTCCGTCCGGGGACGGGTCGGGTTCCGCCGCCCGTGCGGCGTGGCGCGTGCGGGAGTTGTGCCGGAGCATGTCGGTCACGAACACCACGAGCGCGCACCAGACGATCGCGAAACCGGCCCACCGGCTGAGCGGCATCGCTTCCTCGAACACGAGCCAAGCGAACAGGAACTGCATCACCGGGACGATGAACTGCAGCAGTCCCAGCATGCTCAGCGGGATGCGGCTGGCCGCGGCGCCGAACGCCAGCAGCGGCATGGCGGTGACGAGCCCCGATCCCACCAGCGCCGCGGTGTGCCAAGGCGAGACCTCGACGAACGTGCCCGCGCCGGCGGCCTGCAGGAACACGATGTAGGCGCCGGCCGGCAGGAACAGCAGCAGGGTCTCGGCCGCGAGGCTCTCCACCCCGTCCAGCCCGACGAGCTTCTTCAGCGCGCCGTAGGTGGCGAAGGAGAACGCCATCCCCAGCGACAGCCACGGCACGCCGCCGTAGGCCACGCTCAGCACCGCGACGGCGACGGCGCCCAGCGTCACCGCCACCGCCTGGGCGCGGCGCAGCCGTTCGGCGAAGAACACCACCCCGACCAGCACGCTCACCAGCGGATTGATGAAGTAGCCCAGGGCCGCCTGGCTGGTCTGTCCGCTGTTGACGGTGTAGACGAACAGGCCCCAGTTCACCGAGATCACCGCTGCGGCCCCGGCCAGCATCGCCAGGCGGCGCGGTCGGCGCAGCAGCGGCAGGAACCACCGCCAGTGCGCGCGCAGTGCGAGTACCGCGAGCACGGCCAGCAGGGACCAGACCATGCGGTGGGCGATCACCTCGCCGGCTCCGGCGGCGGATACGAGCGGCCAGTAGAGAGTGGACAGGCCCCACATCAGGTATGCGCCGGCGCCCAGGAGCACACCGCGGTTGGATTCAGGCACGCGGGCAAGCGTAAGCCACGATTCATCCCATGACTATTCGTTTTCGCCTCCGCTCGGCGGTAGCGGCCCGGAGGGCGCTTGGCCCGCCGGGTAGCCTGGAGGCATGTTCGGTACGCAGATGACCATGGTCACGCCGGAGCAGGCACTGCCCGGCCGGGACGCCACGATGCCGGTACCCGAGCGCCACGAGGTGCTCGGCACGCCTCTGGCCCCGCCCTACCCCGAGGGCAGCGAGATCGCCGAATTCGGCATGGGCTGCTTCTGGGGCGCCGAACGCGCGTTCTGGGAGATCGGCGCCGGCGGCGGCATCGTCGCCACGGCCGTGGGCTACGCCGGCGGCTACACCCCCAACCCCACCTACGAAGAGGTGTGCAGCGGCCGCACGGGCCACACCGAGGCCGTGCGGGTGGTCTTCGATCCCGCCGTCATCTCCTACACCGACCTGCTCAAGGTCTTCTGGGAGAACCACGACCCCACCCAGGGCATGCGCCAGGGCAACGACACGGGAACCCAGTACCGCTCGGCCGTCCTCTGCCACGGCGAGACCCAGAGGCAGGCGGCGGAGTCCTCCCGCGACGCGTTCCAGCGGGTCCTGACCGAGGCGGGCTACGGCGCGATCACCACCGAGATCGCCCCGGCCGGCCCGTTCTACTTCGCGGAGGGCTACCACCAGCAGTACCTCTCCGACGCCAAGAACCCCAACGGCTACTGCGGTCTCGGCGAGACCGGCGCCACCTGCCCCGTGGGAGTGGCCCGCGCCTGAGCTTCGCGGAGACGGTCCCGGTGCATCGGACGAGGTCCTGTTGAAGGGGTTGAATGCTTTCGCGCGAGCTCGGTGCACTCCTAGGTGCGTTGAACGAGCTGGAGCGTCCGGTGGCCCGGTGGATCGCCCCGGGAAGCAGCTCTTCCCGGGTTGCAGAACACCTTGGGCCACAGGTCCCGGAAGAAGTCGTGACGTGGTTCGGCTGGTGTGGCGGGATCGAGATCCATCCCGGGCAGGACCAAGGCAGTACAAATATGATCCCAGGATACGCCCCGGTTTCATTGGACGAGGCGGTCGGCTTGAAACCGGCGTATGCAGGAGATCCGGTCCTAGGCGAACACTGGGTGCCGGTTCTCGTCGGCGGCGGGGCGGATATGTATGCGGCTGTGTGGGAGCCGGGCGGGGCGCCGGCGGTGGCGGGCGTTCTCAAGGGCGAGCCGACCGAAGTCGAATTTCCAAGCTTGGGGCGGATGGTTTCGTTCTTCAACAGATGCTATTCGGCCGGCGCCTTTTATGTTCGAGGTGACGGCTGTCTCGAAACAGATCACGAGCAGCAGGACGAGTTGTATTCGGAGTCGTTCGCGTGACCGGGCGGGGCGGGTGGCGTCCGGGAGCCGGCGGATGACCGGAACGGCCTGTCGGACGGGGATCAAGCCCGGGTGCCGGCGCGGGTGCGCTGACGATCGTGTGGGCACGCCGGGGCGCTCCGGCGTGCCCACACGGTAGGGACGGCGCTTCGCAGTCAGGCCGCCGGAGGCAGCCAGACCAGGTTGTAGGCGGCGGCGACGTTCACGAACTGGCACAGCGCAAGGGTCACCAGCGTGTAGTGGATCCGGCCCGCGAGGTTCCACCAGCGGCGGAACCAGGACAGGGCCGCGGCGACCACCATCGCCACCGCGACGAGCCCGGCCGCGGTCAGCGGCAGGGTCAGCAGCGGCGACCCGGTGAACAACAGGTTCTCCAGCAGGTCGCTGTCGCCCAGCAGCGTGATCAAGAATCCGAGGTAGCCGGCGCAGATCGCCAGTGCTGCCGCTGCCAGCGCCGCCGCGGTGCGGGTGCCGGCCGAGCGCTGCCGGGACGTGCCGCGGATCCGTCGCACCAGAGCGATCACCGGCCACGCGAGCAGCGAGCACATGACCAGCAGCGCCGCACCGGCCCCGGCGAAGCGCAGGTTCGGCGCGTCGTACCAGGCGACCTTCTCGTAGGCCTGGGGCGCCAGCGAGCCGAAGGACAGGCCGATGACCTCGCCGCCGGCCTCGTCGAAGGCCAGACGCTCCCCGCCGTCGGAGACGAACAGCCCCGGTTCCACGGACGTCCAGTCGGTCTCGCCGAGGTAGCTGTTGGACGTGTGCAGCGTGCCGGCGCCGGTCACCGAGACGGAGGTCTGGTCCTGGACTTCCAGGGCCGCGGAGGCGTCGTTCTCGCTGTTGCGAGTGGAGACGTAGGTGCCGGCGTAGCGGTCCAGCGGGCCGTCGGCGGCGCTTGCCGCCTGATCGCTGCCGTCGTCTGCCACGCCGGCGCCGCCCGAGGCGGTATCGGGCCCGGCGAACTCGTCGAGCACCGCGTCCAGGATCTGCGCGCGGGCGTCCTTCAGCGGATTCGCGGAGGTGCCGTCGCCGTTCACCGCGACGTAGACGCCGAAGCCGAGCTCGGGGACCACGGCCCACTCGGTGTGCGCGCCGTGCAGGTCGCCGCTGTGCCCGACGGTCCGGGGGCCCTGGCGGGACTTGTCCCACGTGCCGTAGCCGGCACCCGCCACCCCGGGGTGGAGGCTCTCCTGCTTGGTCAGCATCGCCTGAGTGCTCTCCGCGGAGAGGACACGGGCGCCGTCATAGGCGCCGTCGCCGAGCATGGCGAGCATGAAGTCCGACATGTCGGTCGCCGTGGCGTAGCCGGCGCCGGCCGGGCTCTGGTTGACGAACAGCGGCTCCGAAACGGTTTCCGGGGTCGCGCCGTGGAGCGTGGGCACCGTGAATCGCTCGGCGGCCTGATCGGGGGGCATGAAGCCGCTGTGCTCCATGCCCAGCGGCCCGAAGACGTTCTCGTCGAGGTAATCCGCGAAGGGCACTCCGGATACCTCTTGCACGACCAGGCCGACCAGTGAGGTGCCGTAGTTGGAGTAGGAGACGAACCGGCCGGGCGGGTGGACACGCTCAGGCTGATAGGTCGAAAGGTAGCCCTTCAGCGGCAGCATGGTTTCGGCGGAGTCGGTGGCCATCCCGACCACGCTCTCCTCGAACCCGGCGGTGTGGGTGAGCAGGTGGTGCAGCGTCACCGGGTCGCCCGGGTAGGTGTCGGGGAGCTGCGCGCCGCCGGGCAGATACTCGTTGACGTCGGTGTCCAGGTCGACCTCGCCGGACTCCGCGAGCTGCATGACCGCGGTCGCGGTGAAGGATTTGCTCACCGACGCCATCGGGAACGACGTCTCGGCGGGGTCGACCGGCGTGCCCTCGGCGGCGTCGGCGTCGCCGTACCCGCCCGCGTAGACCCGCTGTCCGCCGTCGACGACCGACACGGCGGCGCCGGGGACCTCGTTCTCCTTCAGCAGTTCGGGGACGCGCTCGTTCAGGAAGGTCTCGACCTCGGCGGCGGTGGGGTCGGCCGCGGGGGCCGATGCGGCGTCGTCGTCGGCGGCTGCCGGAGCCGACGGTGCGGCGACGGCGACGGCCAGTGCCGTCGCCGCGCAGAGGGAGAGCAGGGGGTGGATTCGTGGTGGCACGGAGCCGTCTCCTCGTCGTTTCGGTCGTCTTCCGGGGGCTGTGCTGACTGGAGACGACATTAGGAGACCGGGCCCTCGCGGACAGCGGCGCAGACTGCCCGCTCCACCCGCCCGCAGGCGGGGCCCGGGATGTGCAGCAGACTGGACATCGTGACCGGCCGGGAGGCCGGCCCCGCCGCCGTCGAGCCCCGCACCGCCGGAAGCACCGGCCCCTTCCGCGGCCGGTGCTGCTACTTCGGCGTCCGCGCTGCCGGACGCGGGAACGGCCGGGGCACGCCTGCCGCTCTCGGGGAGCTTCAGGGCCGGTCGACCGGGCAGACGACGAACGCGCCGCCGATCGCGGCCGCATCGGGTGCGGGCGTGGGCTCACAGGGAGCCTCCCGCCCGGTTGGTGCGCACGATCAGGTACACGAGATAGGGCGCCCCCAACACGCCGGTGACGACCCCGACCGGGTAGCGGGTTCCGAAGGCGAACTGGCCGCAGAGGTCGGCGACCAGCACGAGCAGGGCGCCCACCAGCGCGGCGGGAACCAGCAGGGAGCCGTTCGGCCCCAGGATGCGCGCGGCGATCGGGCCGGAGAGGAAGGCGACGAACGCGATCGGTCCTGTTGCGGCGATCGCGAAGGCGATGAGTCCGACCGCCCCGGTGGATGCCACGAGCCGGGTCCGGTCGACCCGGACGCCGAGGGCCGCCGCCGTCTCGTCGCCCAGCCGAAGCGCGTCCACGTCGGGCGACGTCCACAGCAGCAGGGGGCCGATCGCAAGCAGCGCTGCCGCGACCGGGACGGCGTCGCCCCAGCCGGCCCCGTTGAGGCTGCCGGTCAGCCACCGCATCGCCTCCTGGAGGTCCCACTGGGCGGCCCGGTCGAGTACGTATGCGGTGACGCTGTCCAGCATCGCCGCGATGCCGATACCGATCAGGATCAGCCGGGTCCCGGCTGTACCGCGCTTGAACGCCAGTGCGTACACGATCAGCGACACGGCCAGTCCCGCCGCGATCGCGAACACCGACACCCCGGTGCCGCCGAGCGAGAGCACCACGATCGCGAAGGTCGCGGCCGCGCCGGCTCCCGAACTGATGCCGATGATGTCCGGGCTGGCGAGCGGGTTGCGCAGCATGGTCTGGAACGTGACTCCGGCGAGACCGAAGCACAGTCCGGCCGCCACCGCCAGTACGGCGCGCGGCAGCCGCAGCCGCCCCACGGTGAACGATGCGCCCGGCACGTCCTGCCCGAGGATCACCGCCGCGACGTCGCCGGGCGGGTAGAAGGTCCGCCCGACCATCAGGGTCGCGGCGAACACGAGGACGATCAGCGCGGCGAGGACGGCGGTCACGGTGCGGCGCCGGCGCACGCGGCGCTTCCGCTCGGCGCGCGCGGCCCCGGAGGCCCCGGAGGCCAGGGTGGATCCGGCTGTGCCGACGGTAGCGGCCGTGGAGGTGCTCACAGGTCACGAACCTTCTGACGGCGGACGATGTAGATGAAGAAGGGGCCGCCGATCAGCGCGGTCACGATCCCGACGTCGATCTCGCCGGGGCGCGCCACGACGCGGCCGAGGATGTCCGCCGCCGTGAGCAGGGCGGCTCCACCCAGCGCCGAGAACGGGAGCAGCCACCGGTGGTCGACACCGACGAGGAGGCGGAACACGTGCGGGACGACGAGACCGACGAAGCCGATCGGGCCGGTGGCGGCGGTGGTGGCCCCGCACAGCACGACGGCTGCCGCCGAGGCGGTCGTCCGCGCGGCCGCGACGCGTTCTCCCAGTCCGGCGGCGAGGTCGTCACCCAGGGCCAGGAGGTTGAGCCCGCGCGCCGACAGCAGGCCGAGGAGCAGGCCGACCGCGAGGAACGGGAGCACCTGCGCGATGTCGTCGAACGTCCCGCCCCCGACCCCGCCGATCTGCCAGGAGCGGACCCCGTCGGCGATGTCGCCGCGCGGGAGCACGACCGCACTGATGGACGATGCGAGCGCCGCCGAGGTCGCCGCGCCGGCCAGGGCGAGCTTGAGCGGTGACGCGCCGCCGCGCCCCAGCGAGCCGATCATGTAGACGAACACCGCGGTTGCGCCCGCACCGGCGATAGCCACCCATACGAAGCCGGTCGCCGAGGCGAGCCCGAAGTAGGCGATACCGGCGGCGACGGCGAGCGAGGCGCCCATGTTCACGCCCAGGATCCCCGGGTCGGCCAGCGGGTTGCGGGTCACGCCCTGCATGACGGCGCCCGATACGGCGAGGGCGGAACCCGCCAGGAGGGCGAGCAGGGTGCGGGGGATCCGCTTGGCGACCGCCGCCCGGTCGAAGCCGTCGGTCGAGCCGCCCAGGGCCGCCAGGACGTCGGCCCACGGGACGTCGCGGGAGCCGATGGTGATCGAGGCCCACACGAGCGCGGCCAGCACTCCCAGCAGTACTGCCAGCCACAGGGCCCTGCCCCGCGCCGGGCGCCGCTGGCCGGCGGTGTCCGGCGCGGGCGGTGCGGGCGGTGCGGCGTGCGGTGTCACTGCTGGCCGTCAGCGGCTTCGGCCAGCAGCGACAGGTAGTCGTCGAGGACCCACGAGATCGACAGCGGGGTCGGGTTCGCGGCCGTGCCCAGAGGGGCGTCGCCGGGGAGGCTGACGATCGCGCCGTCGTCCACCGCCGGCATCTGCGACAGCAGCGGGTCGCCTTCCAGCGCTTCGACGAGCTCCGCACTGCCGTAGGTGACGATGATGTCGACGTCGTCGAAGGAGTCGGCCCGCTCGGCGCTGCGGGTCAGGGAGAACTCCCCGGTTTCGGCGGACGCGCTCGCGACGCTCTCCGGCGCCGTGAGGCCGAGGTCGGCGAAAAACCGGGTGCGGGTGTCGTGGGTGGTGTAGAAGCTGACTTCGCTGAGGTCGGTGGTGTCCACGTGCGTGAGGAACATCGCCGAGTCGCCTTCGATCGCCGGGTACTCGGCGACCGCCTCCTCGATCCGCCCTTCGATGTCGGTGACGAGTCGTGCGCCCTCCTCCGCCATGCCCAGGGCCGTGCTGTTCAGCTCGATCATCTCCCGCCACGGCGTCCCCCAGGCGGTCTCGGGGTAGGCGACGACGGGGGCGATCTCGCTCAGCGTGTCGTAGTCCTCCTGGGTCAGCCCGGAGTACGCGGCGAGGATCACGTCGGGACGGGTATCGGCGACGGCTTCGAAGTCGATGCCGTCGGTCTCGTCGAACAGCACGGGGGTGTCGGCGTCGAGCTCGTCGAGCCGCTCCTCGACCCAGGGGAGTACGCCGTCGCCGTCGTCGTCGCCGAAATTGGCCTCGGCCATACCGACCGGTACGACGCCCAGAGCCAGCGGGACTTCGTGGTTGGCCCAGTTGACGGTCGCCACGCGCTCGGGCTCGGACTCGATCTTCGTCGTGCCGAGCGCGTGCTCGACGGTGACGGTGCTCCAGTCGCCGGAGCCGCCGTCCTCGTCGCTCGACGGTGCTGGGGAGCAGGCCGCGGTACCGGCGGTGAGCAGTGCAGCTGTGGAGAGTGCGACCAGCCTTGAAACGCGGGGCATGGTTTCCCTTCGGTTGTGGCGAGCCGATCGGTCGGCCTCGGGGCCGGCCTGTTCGCCGTCTGTCGGCCCGCGCGGGTCGGGCGCCGGTCGGCGGGGACGTCCGGTTCGGTATGCGCCGAGCACGCGCCCACGGCCGCAGGGGCGGACTTAGGTTTGCCTAGCCGAAGTTAGACGGGTGCGCGCTCTGTGTGCAATCGCGCAAGAGCGACAGTGTTCATCGCGAAACGGACATCCGTGTACGGCTGGATGCGCCGGACACCCTCACTGGGAGGGGAACCGCCCGGGACTGGCCCCCGTGATCCGCCGGAAGGCGGCGCCGAACGCGCTCGCCGAGTGATAACCGACACGTTCGGCGACGTCGTCGATCCGGTCTCCCCGCGCGAGCATCGCGACGGCGTGCTGCATGCGCGCGGTCGCCACCCACCGGCTGAACCCCAATCCGGTCTCGGCGCGGAAGGCGCGCGTGATCGTCCGGGTGTTCACGCCGAGCCGCCCGGCCCACGCGGCCAGCGTCGTGGCGTCCGCGGGATCGTCGCGCACGGTGGCGGCGATGGGTGCCAGCAGCGGCGACTCCGGGATCCGCAGGGTCAACTCGTTGCGGGCGGGGGCCAGCAGGTCCAGCACCACCGCCTCCGTGCGCGCCCGTGCGGCCGGTGCCAGGCCGTCGGCGTCGAGCCGGTCGAGCAGGAGCCGCAGCAGCGGGGTGAGTTCCACGGCGACGGGAACGTCGGAGATCGAGGGGACCGAATCGACCGCGAACTGTGCGGCGCGATGGCGGATACCCGCCGGTGTCCAGCCGGAATGGCGGATGCCGGCGGGTATCCACAGCCCCGCCGCGGGGGTGACCGTCCAGATCCGTCCGCCGATCACCGCCGAGGAGGCACCCTCCTCGTTCCAGAGCAGTTCGTGGGTCGGATGCGAATGCACATCCCAGAACGTGTCGGCGGCGATGGTCTCGGCGCCGCTCAGGACGACGAACGGCACGTCGACCTCGCCCGCTCCGTAGAGGGGGAGCGTGCGCCGGTCGGTCGCGCCGTCGCCCGGCGCTTCGCTACGGAGCCCGGGGGCGGCCGCGGGCTCCCCGATGTCTCGTTCGGCCACGCCGTCCAGGCTATGCCGCGGTGCCGGGCCGGTCGCCGACCGGCCCGGCACCGCGGAGGGCGCTGCAGCCCGGCGCTCACCGGGCGGAACGGGAATGCGCTTCAGGGGGCGGACAGCACCGCGTCCGGGTCGATGCAGTAGGCGGTCATCCAGTGCGGATCGATCCGGTAGTAGACGATGTCGTCGCCCCAGTTCATCGGGGACTCGCCGTAGTGGGCGACGAGGTGCTCCAGCACGGCGGGCCACCCGGAAGCCTCCGGATCCTCCGCGTCTTTCGGGGTGATGGGGACCGCGGCGCCGTGGGTGAAAACGCCGACGGCCTCACCGCGCATGTGGGCGACGCTCACGCCGGGGCGGGCCGCCAGATGGCGGGCCTTGGCCGCGGAGCGATCGGTGCCCACGAACCAGCGTCCGTGCAGGAAGTGGCCGTCGACGCCGCTGATGCGGGGTTCCCCCTCGGCTGTCACCGTGGACAGCGCCAGTGTGCACATCCCGGTGAGCACACGGGTGAGCTGTTCGGCGGTGAGCGTGGCCGACCGCTCCCCGTCGGCCCCGTAGATCGACCGCAAGTGGGTGCCCGCCCGGTTCAGCGAGGCGTCGAGCAGATTCTGGAGTTCGTCGAGTTCAGTGCCGGTCTCGTACATGCCGGCCATGGTCACGCCTATTCCTGACACCGAATGTCAGGCGCACCGGGAGAACCCGAGCGGGATTCGCGCCGCCGTCGAGTCGTTTCACGCGGCCGCGCTCTCCGCCGGCGCCGAAGTCCTGCACGCGCCCCGGCTGTGGCCCGAATACCACCCGTATTTCTACGGGACCTTCGTCCGCGACCCCGACGGCAACAACGTCGAAGCCGTCTGCCACGCGCCCGAGTGACACCGGCGGATCGGGCGGGCTCCGCCGCGGGGCACTGCGGCGGCCCCGCTGCCGGAGTGAGCGGCCGCGGATCCGCGGTGTGCGGTCATTCGCCGCCGATGTGCCGCTTCCAGGGGCCGTCGGCGGTGAGCCAGGTGGGGACGATCTTCAGGGGGAAGGGGAAGTCGGTCTCGAAGACGTCGTCGCCGTAGACCTGTGCCGTCTCGACGTACTGGTCGTCGTCCAGGCGGAACTCCATGATCCCCTCTTTTTCCGGGGCGACGATCCAGTAGGACTCGATGCCGAACTCCGCGTACTCCCGTCGCTTGGTGTGGTTGTCGCGGAACACGCTCTCCGGGGAGACGACCTCGACGGCGAGGGCGGGCGGGCGTGTGAGGTAGGGGTGGTCGGCGTCGCTCAATCGGATCACCGCCGGATCCGGGACGCGGTGGCGCGTGCGGTCCGCGGTGAGGTTGATACCCGCCCCAGGCAGGACCGCGAACTCGGACGGTGCAACGCTCCCGAGGTGGGTGCACAGCCGTCCCTCGATCAGGGTGTGCAGGAACACCGGCGCCGGGGACACGTCGAGTTTCCCGTCGGCCAGTTCGTAGCGCCGGCCGTCGTCCGGCGTGCGGGCCAGGTCCTGGACCGTCAGTCTCCCGGCGGGCGGGTCCGGTTTCCCGATGCTCATGACCGCCATGCTGCCTCCCCACGTGCATGGAGGCCAGCATTCAGGCGGGTGTCGGGTTACGGGCGAGTACGCGGGGATTTCTCCGCCGGCGTGCCCGGCTTGGGGGTGTACGCCGCAGTCGCGGGTCCTCCTCCGGAGACGACGAAGGCCCGGGCGGTCGCGATGCCGCCCGGGCCCGGTGTTCCGGCGGACCGGACTCAGCTGACGCCGAGGCCCTTCTCGTCGTGCACGTCGATGACGGAGCAGCCGTCGGGGGCGACGCCCGAGGCCTGGAGCACGTCGACGCACACCGGGACGGTGATGTTCTGCACGTCGGCGTTGTTGTCGGCGCTGGCGGTGCCGGCCATGGCGCCGAAGGCGAGAGCGGTGGCGGCGACGAGGCCGGAGACCTTGGCGATGCGGTTCATGGGATTCCTCTCGGACATACGGGAAGCTTCTGGGGACGGCGTTGCTCTCCGCCCCGCGATTAGAAACGTAACGTAGTCGTCCGGATGCGTCACGTCATTACGGGCAGAACGTCGACGATTATTTAGTCCGTGAACTGCGAGGATCCGGCTTTCCGCGCAGAACGGGCGTGTCGCCCCTCGCCGCCGAGCGCCGCGGCACCTCCGGCCGCGGGCGTGCGGCGTCGGCGTGTCGGCGCCCCGGACTTCGGTGCGGGCATGCGAACGGCCCGCGTGCTCGGCACGCGGGCCGTCGAGCCGTTCGGGCGGCGCCTCGGTCGGACCCGTCCCCGATCCGCAGGCGCCGGCGCGCTTACGGCCGGATCCGTTTCACCAGCCCTGCTGGCCGTAGCCCGGGTACTGCTGCCCATAGCCGGGCTGCTGCTGTCCGTAACCCGGCTGCTGCTGTTGCCCGTAACCGGGGTACTGCTGCTGGCCGTAGCCCGGGTACTGGTACTGCTGCTGGTAGCCCTGGCCGTACTGCTGCCCGGTCTGGTACTGGTAACCGCCGTAGGGGTCCTGGTGCTGCGGCTGCGCACCGGCGGGGTAGTGCTGATAAGCCGCCTGCTGCCCCGTCGTGGGGTACCCGGGTGCCTGCTGGCCGCCCGCTGCCTCCGGGCGGAAGATGAACAGGCGCGACGCCGCGCCGCCCTCGTCCGGGCTGGGGGTGATCTGATCCAGCCGCCACCCGGTTTCCTCGATCCCCTCCAGGATGCGGGTCAGACCGGGGCGGACCTTGCTGGACGCCTCATCGTAATTGTCGATGTCCAGCTGCACGATGAACATCCGGCGCTTCTGCTGCGCGGCGACCTTCGCGTGCTCGACGACAGTGCTGTCCCTCACGACCTGCGTGACGCTCATTTCACCCGTACCCATCTGCTCTGTGCGGCGCTCGCCTGCCTGTTGAGCGTTGCCCGCCATCCACGTCAGCCGAGGAGCCACTCCGCCGGGCACGTCCGCACCCATCATGCCTCTTTTGCGGGAGTTCTAGCCAGAAACCCCCGACGGGTCAGGATCCGGCGGCCTCGACCGCATCTGCGATCGGCGTGGACCCGCTCACCAGCTCAAGCACCTTTCCGACGGTGGAGGGCTCGTCGATCAGCGCGACGATCACCGCGGCGACGTCCGCGCGCGGGATCTCCGCCCGCTCCACCTCCGGCGCAAGCAGCACCGCCCCGGTTCCCGGATCCTCGGTGAGCCGGCCCGGGCGCAGGATCGTCCAGTCCGTCTCCAGGCTGCGCTGGCGCAGATCGTCGTCGGCCGCGCGCTTGGCCTCGACATAGGCGGCCCACACCGGCTCGGCGTCCGGCGCCGGGCCTTCGTCCACTGCGATGGCCGAGACCATGATGTAGCGCCGAACACCGGCCAGCGAGGCCGCGTCGGCCAGCAACCGAGCGGAGTCGCGGTCGACGGTGGACTTGCGCTCGGCGTCGCTGCCGGGCCCGGCACCGGCGGCGAAAACGACCCCATCGGCGCCCATCACCTTCTCGGCGAGCTCGGTGACGGTGGCGCTCTCCAGGTCGATCACGACGGGCTCGGCACCGGCCGCGCGCACGTCGTCGGCATGGTCGGGATTGCGGATGAGGCCGACCGGCGTGTCGCCGCGCTCGGCCAGGAGCCGTTCGAGCCGCAGCGCGATTTTGCCGTGTCCTCCGGCGATGACAATACGCATACCCGCAGGGTATTCCCTTGCGCCGACACCGTCCGCGCGGCGGCCCGCATCGATGCGGAGCCGCGGCCACTGCGGCCCGCCCGCTCAAGACGCGCCGAAGCGCTCCCGCAGCACGCGCTTCAGCAGCTTTCCGCTGGCATTGCGCGGAAGTTCGTCGACGGCGTGCACGCGTTTGGGCGTTTTGAACCCTGCGAGGCGCCCGCGCACGAACGCGATCAGCTCGTCTTCGCCGACCCGGTCCTTCAGCACCGCGACCGCGGTGACCGCCTCGCCCCAGGCGGCGTCGGGGACCGCGATCACCGCCGCCTCGGCGACCGCGGGGTGCTGGTACAGCACGTCCTCGACCTCCCGGGGCGCGACGAGCACGCCGCCGCTGTTGATCACGTCCTTCACCCGGTCCACGATCGTGAAGTAGCCCTCGGAATCGCGCCGCGCGACGTCGCCGGAGTGGAACCAGCCGTCGCGGAACGCCTCGGCGGTCTCCTCGGGCTTGTCCCAGTAGCCCGCGCACAACTGCGGGGACCGGTAGACGACCTCGCCGCGCTCGTCCGGGCCGACGTCGCCTCCGCGATCGTCGACCAGGCGCGCCTCGACGAACAGCACCGGGCGCCCGCAGGACTCCATCCGCCCCTCGACGTGCTCCTCAGGGCGCAGCACGGTGGCCAGAGGGCCGATCTCGCTCTGCCCGAAGCAGTTGTAGAAGCCGATCCCCGGATGGCGCTCCCGGATCCGCTCCAGCACCGGAACCGGCATGATCGCCGCGCCGTAGTAGGCCTTGGCCAGCCCGGACAGGTCGCGGACGGAGAAATCGGGGTGGTCGGACAGCGCCGCCCAGACGGCGGGCGCGGCGAAGAACGCCGTGACGCCGGTCTCCTCGATGCGGCGCAGCAGGTCGGCGGGCTCGGGCTTCTCGACGACCTCGCTGTAGGCGCCCGCAGCCAGGGCCGGCATCAAGAAGACGTGCATCTGCGCCGAGTGGTACAGCGGCAGGGCGTGCAGCATGCTGTCGTTCTCGGTGATGTCGAGGCTGTGCAGGCAGCTGAGGTACTCGTGCACCAGCGCGCGGTGGGTCATCATCGCGCCCTTGGGCCGGGAGGTGGTGCCGGAGGTGTAGAGCAGTTGGACCAGATCGGTGTCGCCGACTTCGGCGAACACCTCGCCGGGGGCGTCGGGGTCGCGCGCCACCTCCAGCACCGACTCCTCGGCTCCCCGCAGCGCGAGCACCTCCCGCGCCGGGATCTGCGAGCGGACCTCCTCGACCCGCCCGGCGAGCTTGGCGTCGGCCAGTACGACGATGCTGCCCGACTGCCACAGCAGGTAGCTCAGTTCGGCGCCGCCGAGGTTGTGGTTCACCGGAACATGGATCAGGCCGGCGCGGGCGCAGCCCAGAAACGCCAGCAGGTAGGCGTCGGAGTTGTGGCCGTAGGCGGCCACCCGGTCGCCGCGGGTGAGCCCGAGGCCCAGCAGCCACGCCGCGACCCGCGTCGCCCCCTGATCGAGCTCGGCGAAGGTCCATTCGCGGTCGCCGAAGCGCAGCGCGGTCCGGTCGGGAACCCGAGCCGCGGTCCTGCGCACCACGCCGTCGACCGTGCTCGCTCTGGTCTGTGCCGTCTCACCGGCTCCCATGCCGCCTCCCACCGTGTCGAGCGCCGGTGCCGCCCCTCCTGCGGCATCACGCACCCCCAACCTAGGCCGCGGGACGGCACGGAGGCCAGACACGACCGGCGGCCTGTGGACGGATCGCCGCACGGCAGAACGAGAACTGTTCGGCGCGTGCAGCCGCCCCGGTCGGAGTCCGTCCGGCCCCGGCCTCCGCCCCGGCGCTCGGCGGGACCGGCCGTGCGACGGGGCGGGCGGCCGCGCATGCGCGCAGCCGCCCGCCGCCGTCCTCGTCGGCGTCTACCGCCGGATCAGCCCGAGTGGTTCACCGTCCAGGTGTCGCCGCTGGCCAGCAGCGACTCCAGCTCGGCGTGGCCGCTGCGCTCCGTGCGGGCGTCGGCCAGCTGGTCGTTCATCCGCCCGTCGTAGGTAGGCCGGTCCACGTCGCGGAACACCCCGATCGGCACGTGCTCGAACGCCGGGTAGTCCATGCGCGAGAGCGCGAACGCATAGCCGGGGTCCTGCCGGTGCGCGTCGTGGCGCACGAGCGCGTCCTCACCCACGTCGGCGACATCGGCCGTCTGCAGCTCGCCGTAGTCGCCCTGCACGACGCCCCGGTCGGATCCGATGCGCAGCGGCTCCCCGTGCTCCATGCGCAGCAGCCGCATGTCGCGCTCGCTCGCGTCCTTCAGCGGCCCGAACGCGTCGTCGTTGAAGATCGGGCAGTTCTGGTAGATCTCCACGAACGAAGCGCCCTGATGATCGGCGGCCGCCCGCAGCACACTGGTGACGTGCTTGCGGTCGGAGTCGACGGTGCGGGCCACGAACCCGGCCTCGGCGCCCAGCGCCAGCGACACCGGGTTGAACGGGGTGTCCAGCGATCCCGCCGGCGAGGACTTGGTGACCATGCCGGATTCCGACGTCGGCGAGTACTGCCCCTTGGTCAACCCGTAGATGCGGTTGTTGAACAGCAGCACGTTGACGTTGACGTTGCGGCGCAGC
Source organism: Streptomonospora salina (assembly GCF_014204715.1). Taxonomy (NCBI): domain Bacteria; kingdom Bacillati; phylum Actinomycetota; class Actinomycetes; order Streptosporangiales; family Nocardiopsidaceae; genus Streptomonospora; species Streptomonospora salina. The sequence goes on along the minus strand of NZ_JACHLY010000001.1, from coordinate 1,883,913 downwards.
GCGTGGATGAGGTGGTTGCCGCCGATGGACAGGCCGTCGCCGTCGCCGGTGATCACCCACACCGACAGGTCGGGGCGGCTCGACGCCAGCCCGGTGGCGATCGCCGGCGCCCGGCCGTGGATCGAGTGCATCCCGTAGGTGCTCAGGTAGTAGGGGAACCGTGAGGAGCACCCGATGCCCGAGACGATCACGATGTTCTCGCGCGGAACGCCCAGCTCCGGAAGGAACCCCTGGAAGGCCGCGAGGATCGCGTAGTCGCCGCAGCCCGGGCACCACCGCACGTCCTGATCGGACTTGAAGTCCTTCATCTTGTATTCGGTATCGGTGCCGGGGACCAGGCTCAGGCCCTTGAAGCCCGAGCCCGTCCCATTGCCGTTGCCCTCAGACACGGTCGATGACCTCCTGAATCACGCCCGCCAGCTCTTCGGCCTTGAACGGCAGGCCGCGGACCTTCGTGTAGCCGATGACGTCGACCAGGTACTTGCTGCGCAGCAGCGTCCCCAGCTGGCCGAGGTTGATCTCGGGGACGATCACGCGGTCGTAGGACCGCAGGACCTCGCCCAGGTTCTCCGGGAAGGGGTTGAGGTGGCGCAGGTGGGCTTGGGCGACCTTGCCGCCCGCGCGCCGCACCCGGCGCACGCCCGCGCCGATCGACCCGTAGGTTCCGCCCCAGCCGAGGATGAGGACGTCGGCGTCGCCCGTGGGGTCGTCGACCTCCAGCTCCGGGATGTCCCGGGCGATGCCGTCGACCTTGGCCTGGCGGGAGCGCACCATCAGGTCGTGGTTGGACGGGCTGTAGGAGATGTTGCCGGTGCCGTCGCTCTTCTCGATGCCGCCGATGCGGTGCTCCAGCCCGGCCGTTCCCGGCACCGCCCACGGACGGGCCAGTGTTTCGGGGTCGCGGTCGTAGGGCCGGAACTCGCTCTGCCCGTCGGAGGCGGCGGCGAAATCGACAGTCAGGTCGGGCAGGCCGGCGACGTCGGGGATGCGCCAGGGCTCGGAGCCGTTGGCCAGGTAGCCGTCGGAGAGCACGATCACCGGAGTGCGGTACTTGGTCGCGATGCGGGTGGCCTCGATCGCGATGTCGAAGCAGTCCGACGGCGACTGCGGCGCCACCACCGGAACCGGGGACTCGCCGTTGCGCCCGAACATCGCCATCAGCAGGTCGGCCTGCTCGGTCTTGGTGGGCATGCCCGTGCTCGGCCCGGCCCGCTGCACGTCGATCACCAGCAGCGGCAGCTCGGTCATCACCGCCAGGCCCAGGGACTCGGCCTTGAGCACCATCCCCGGCCCCGACGTCGTGGTGACCCCGAGCGAACCGCCGAACGCGGCGCCCAGCGCCGCACCCACGCCGGCGATCTCGTCCTCGGCCTGGAACGTGCGCACGCCCATGTGCTTGTGCTTGGAGAGTTCGTGCAGGATGTCCGACGCGGGCGTGATGGGGTAGGAGCCCAGGAACATCGGCAGCCCCGACAGCTGCGATCCCGCGATCAGCCCATAAGAGATCGCCAGATTGCCCGTGATGTTGCGGTACGTGCCCTCGGGCAGCGTGGCCGGCTTGATCTCGTAGGAGACGGCGAAGTCCTCGGTGGTCTCACCGAAGTTCCACCCCGCCTCGAACGCTGCCACGTTGGCGGCCAGGATCTCGGGCTTGCCGGCGAACTTGGACTTCAGAAAGCCCAGAGTGCCCTCGGTGGGCCGGTTGTACATCCACGAAAGGAGCCCCAGCGCGAACATGTTCTTCGCGCGCTGGGCGTCCTTCTTGGAGATGTCGAACTCTTCCAGCGCCTTGACGGTCATCGAGGTCAGGGGAACCTGGCTGACCTTGTACTCCGACAGCGAGCCGTCCGACAGCGGATCGCTGTCGTAGCCCACCTTGGCCATGCTGCGCTTCGTGAACTCGTCGGTGTTGACGATGATCGTCGCGCCGCGCGGCACGTCCTCCATGTTGGCCTTGAGCGCTGCGGGGTTCATGGCCACGAGGACGTTGGGGGCGTCGCCCGGCGTCATGATGTCGTGGTCCGCGAAGTGGAGCTGGAAGCTGGAGACGCCCGGCAGAGTGCCCGCCGGTGCGCGGATCTCCGCGGGGAAGTTCGGCAGGGTCGACAGGTCGTTCCCGAAGGACGCCGTCTCCTGGGTGAACCTGTCTCCGGTCAGCTGCATGCCGTCGCCGGAGTCGCCTGCGAAGCGGATGATGACGCGATCGATCTGCTGGACCTGCTTGGTCACGGGGATCGCCGACCTCCTCGTCGAGCCGCCGTATGGGGTCGACGGCTCAGGTTGGCAGAGTCCTCACCACCACGTTTTCGACCGGCAGGGCCGGAGGGTGGCCGGACACGGTATTTCGAGCGGGGACCTGACCTGGGCACCGGCGCGCAGCCGTACCGCGGCTGTGGCGCGCCCGCCGACGGAGCGGCAGGGATCCGAGCGGGCTCGGCGCCCTTGCCGAGAAGCCGTTCGGCCGGCGGCGGCCGGTGCGTGGATGGGCGCTGTGTCAGGGACAACAAGGCTCGCGTGCTATGCGCACGAGGTCCACGTGCCGCCGACCGGTGAGCGGAACCCCCGGTTCGGCGGTCGTCGAAAGAAAAGCGGCCACTCTCGCACTATAGGCGGTCGCTCCCGCCGCAATCGAAGCGAGTGGGCGATTTCACAGCAGGAAGGCCCGTGTTCGGGAGGAAACCGCGGCTTTCCCAGAGGCGGGAATGCCCCGCCCGCGCGGAGCGGCCGCGGGGGATCGCGGCGCCGACGGGTCCGAGCGGGGTCCGGCGGGTTCGCCTGCCGAAACGGGAACGCGAGGGATCGATCCGCGCGTTTGCTCCCCAGAAGTGGCCTGGAGGGGGCCCGGGACCGAGGGAGGCCAGGAGCCGTGCAGCTCAACACGATCCGCGCAGCGGCCCTGCTGGTCGGGGTCTCGGCTCTGGTCGTGGTGGCGAGCTGGCTCGCCGGGGGAGTACAGGGGCTGCAGATCGGCATCGTCGCGGTGGTGGGGCTCACCGCCGTCGTCTTCCTCTTCGGCGACAGCCTGGCGCTGCGCGCGATGCGTGCGCGACCGGTCAGCGAGATCGAGCAACCCGACCTGTACCGGATCGTGCGCGACCTGGCGACTCGGGCGCGCCAGCCGATGCCGCGGGTCTACCTCTCGCCCACCGCGGCGCCCAACGCCTTCGCCACCGGCCGCAGCCCGCGCTGCGCTGCCGTGTGCTGCACCACCGGCCTGCTGCGCACCCTCAACGAGAGCGAACTCCGCGGAGTCCTCGCCCATGAGCTCGCGCACATCCGCAACCGCGACACCCTGGTGTGCGCGGTGGCCGGAGCCATCGCGGCGGCGATCACGTCGCTGACCGCGCTCGCGCTGCTGCTGCCGCTGGGCGACTCCGAGGACGAGGACGTTCCCAGTGTGCTCGGCGCCCTGCTGTTCCTGGTGCTGGGACCGATGGCGGCGGGCGTCATCCGGCTGGGGGTGCGCCGCTCGCGCGAATACCGCGCCGACCGCGCCGCCGCGGAGCTGACCGGCGAACCGCTGGCGCTGGCCGCCGCGCTGCGCAAGATCGACATCGGCACCCGCACCCACCCCCTGCCGACCGAGCGCCCGCTGCTGGCGGTGAGCCATCTGATGATCGCCCACCCGTTCCCGCAGCGCGGCCTCAACAAGCTCTTCGCGGCCCACCCGCCGGTCCAGGACCGCATCCGCCGCCTGCGGGACCTCTCCGAGCGCTGGGGCGGCATCTGACCTTCCGCCGGCCGCAGAGGGCGCCCCCCGCGGCCGGCGGCACGCGAACCGCACGGCGTCTGGCGGACGGGGGCAGCCTCACCGGTAGTTCACGAACTGCAGCGCGATGTCCAGATCCTTCTCCTTGAGCAGGTTCTGCACGGTCTGCAGCTCGTCCTTCTTCTTGGAGCTGACGCGCAGCTCGTCGCCTTGGATCTGGGCCTTGACGCCCTTGGGGCCCTCGTCGCGGATGATCTTGGAGATCCTCTTGCCGTCCTCGGTGGAGATGCCCTCCTTGAGGGAGACCGCCAGCCGGTACTCCTTGCCCGAGGCCTTGGGCTCCTCGTCGGTGTCGAGGACCTTCAGCGACACGCCGCGCTTGACGAGCTTCTCTTTGAACACGTCCAGGGCGGCCTTGACCCGCTCCTCGGCGTTGGCGCGGATCTCCACCGCCTGTTCGCCCTGCCAGACCACGGTGGCTCCGGTGCCCTTGAAGTCGAAGCGCTGCGCGAGCTCCTTGGCCGCCTGGTTCAGCGCGTTGTCGATCTCCTGGCGGTCGAGCTTGGACACGACGTCGAAACTGGATTCAGCGGCCACGTGCGCTCACACCTTCGAACAAATGCGGTTCCAGGGCCGCGAGGTCCGCGGCCCGCGCTGTCGGCGCAGCCGTGCGCCGTGTGAGGCCGCAGGCTGCGACAGGGCCCGAGCTTAACCGGGGGCCGCCTCCGCCCGCGCGGAGCACCCGCATCCTGCTCGCGTGGGGCCCGCCTACGGCCCGCGTGCGGCTCGCCTCTGGCCCGCCTGCGGAACCGATTTCGTATCCGGGCGCCATATCCGCTAGTGTTTCTTCCGCGCCGCGACGAGGAGTCGCCGCACCCCAGGCAGGTTGCCCGAGCGGCCAAAGGGAGCGGTCTGTAAAACCGCCGGCTCAGCCTTCCAAGGTTCGAATCCTTGACCTGCCACCCACGGGAAACCCCCGCTGATCTGCACAGATGTGCGGACGTGCGGGGGTTCTTCTGTATCCGGCATGTGCAGCCGTAGGCCACCCGCAGTAACCCTGTGCGGCTGGTTGCGGAATATCCGCGGAACGATTCCGCGCGTGCTGTCGCAGGTCAGCCCGGACGCACGAAGGGGGTCCCGGCATCCGGAACCCCCAGCTCTGCGGGCGATCTCACCCGTTGTCGCCATCCAGGACCCGTTCAATCCGCGCGTTGGCGATCGCGTCGTCACCGTCGAGGCATTTCGCGTAGACCCGATGGAGGACGGCCACCGAGTGCCCGGCGCGCTCGGCGACCTTGGCCGCCGGCACCCCCGAGTTGAGCCACGTCGACACGGCCGCATGCCGCAGGTCGTATGGGCGCAGGGCGAGGGGAGTGGCGACCCTGTCCGGTGGCAGGGCGATCGCGCGGGCTTTGCTCCAGACCGGGTACAAGTTCGTGCGGGGCGCGCTGCTCTTCGTGCAGGAGTACTGCATGCGGTGTACCGTCCGGCCCCGGATTCGAGCGGGGGCGGTTTCGGTGAGTCGCCGGTGCGGGCTGCATAGTCTCGGCCGGGTGACGTCATAGTCTCCGACTCAACACTCAACTCTCTCCTCGGCGTCTCTGTGATCGATCGAGTACGGCGTATGAGTATCGGCTGCGCACCGAACACAGTGCGTAATCGACGATCACTGGCTGGAGACCACGCCGATGGCCCGAAACAGGCGCCGCGCCGCATGGAAGTACTGGGGGTACCTGCCGTTCGCAGGTGCCCTCCTAGGGTGGCTCAACCCCGAGGTCGGTACGGGGGTCATCCTGGTACTGGCCGCAATCTCCATGTTCTACTTCTTCTTCCAGGTCCCTCGCCCCTGCCAAGCGTGGAACCGTCGTGAGCAAGGCCGCTGCCGCAACAACGCCTCTGGTTTGCTGCGGGGATGCCACTTTCAAGAGCACAAGTGGCAGAACCTGAGCATGCTGCTGAACTACCGTCGCTGGCGCGAACTGGGGGCCAGCCTCTGGGCCAGCTGGAAGACCGCACTACCTGCCTTGGCCAACGTCGCCACGATCGCTACCGGTGTTTCCGCCGCCTTGGTGTTCTTCATCGCTCAGCCCAAGTAGCCGGCGGGTTCCGACAGCAGGGGCGGGCTTGATCCGGACCCTTCGTCGGTCTTCGTCGGCCACCGGCCGCGGCGAAGTTGCGCGCCAGCTAGCGTCATCGCAGGTCACCCCATGGTTGCGCGAGTCCTGTAAGACCGCCGGCTCAGCCTTCCAAGGTTCGAATCCTTGACCTGCCACCCAGCGGGAACGCGCCCTGACCAGGGAGTACACGGTCAGGGCGCGTTTTGCTGCCGTCCGGCTGCGTCCCACCGTGTCCGGCTGAGGTTGGCCGGTCGCGGCGAATACGCGGTGATGACCCCGCGCTCGTTCTCGCCGGTCAGTTCGGTGCCTGGCGAAGGAGCGCTATCCCCACGCCCAGCGTCCAGAGCGTCGCGAGCCCGACGAACGGAAGCAGCAGCGCGAACGAGGCTCCGGGGAGCTGCAGGAACAGCGCCGTTCCGCCCGCGAACCATCCGAGGGTCCCGACGACCCCGGTCCAGGACAGCACGCGCGGGTACTGCCGACTGTGCAGCATCGCCAGGGCGTACAGGGCCAGCGCCAGGCCGAGCAGGGCCTGGGCCAGGATCGACGTGCCTCCGACGAGTCCTTCCACGACCCGGATGTCGGCGAGCGCCGTGGCGCCGCGCTCGCCGGACGCCCACTCCTGGGCGAGCACCCCGCTGCTGAGCCCGTCGTGGGCGTAGGTCACGGCGAAGACCGCGGCCGCCGTGATCAGGACGGGCTCCGCCATCCGGGCGGCCGCCCTGCTGACCGGGTCCCGCAGGGTGCGGTCGGCGGCCGGGAACGCCACAGCCCAGCACAGCGTCCCGAGTACGGCGAGCAGGGCCGCGGCGAACCACGGATGCCCGGCGACGTGGTCGAGGACTCCGGCTGGATCGCCGCGCGGAATCTCCGCTCGCTGCTGCAGGAGACTGCCGACGGTGGTCGCGACGGCGCCGGCCGGCGCCAGGACTCCGGCGGTCACCGCCCGGAACCGCTGCGTCCGGCCGTCGTCCGCCACCCGCTCGGTCGCCGTCTCCGGCACGGGTTCGGCCATGGTCCTCATCCCCCTTCCGTGCGTGCCGTGTGCGGTGTCGTGCGGAAACGGTCCCGCCGTCCGGGGAATCTCCGCATCCGGGCCGGGCCTGGATTTCCGATCGGGGAATTCCCGATATCCGTCCTCAGGGGCACCGATCGGAAATACGCGGCGAAGGCGGACGTGTCGGTCACCGCCTGACGGGATTCCCCGGAAAGGGGGCGCGCGGCGTCCCGGAGTCCGGCGGCGGCCGTGGAGAACACCGGCTGGGGATCGGAGGAACCACCGGGTTCCGGGGAGCGGCCGCGGCTAGGCTCGGAGCGGCCGCTCGGCCCGTCGTCCCGACGCCGCGGTCCGCCTCTCCGGCCTATGCACGCCGCTTGTTCTGCGCCGATGCGCATTTCGTCATGCCCGGAACCGGCCGTGCCGGCGCCACGGCGGATCGGCCGCCGTGGCGGGGGAGCTGCGGGGCGTGCCGGGTGTGCAGCGGCGTGTCGCCGCGGGCGGCGGAAGTACGCCCGGAATGCCCGAGGCAAATCGGACTTTGTTTCAGTGCCGCGGCGTCACGGTCACTTCAAACCATTCGGAAAGGCGGGTAAATTTATTCCGGTAGATTAGTCCACGCTCCCGGTAAATAAGGGATCAGCGGATGAACCGGACATATCGATTTCACTGGTTTCGGCGTTGACAAAAACAGTCCGGGGAGTCGATGATTGCTTCCGTCCACCGCGACAACGGGCGCCTCGATGCGTCTTTCTCCAGCACCTCGTATTGATAATTCCGGGGGAATCGTGATGAAGAAGTTGACCGCTGCCGGTCTGCTCGCCGGCGCCGCGATGGGCGCTGTGCTGATGGCTGGCCCCGCGCACGCCGGAGGCCCCTACGGGGGCGACCAGCAGTTCAACCAGAACCTGCAGGTCGTGCCGATCCAGCTCTGCAACACCAACGCCTCGGTGCTCGGCGCGACCGTGCCGGTGCTGTCGCCGCAGACCACGGGCGACTGCACCAACGGCCCCAGCACCGCCAACGTCGACTGACGGCGCGGACCCGCTTCATCCACTTTCCATGCGTTTCACAGTAAGAAGGGAATTCCCTATGCTGCGCAAGCTGGGAATCGCCGGCGTGATCGCCGGTGCGGCCCTCGGGGCCGTTGTCGCCGCCTCTCCCGCCAACGCGGGCTCTTACGGGGGCGACCAGCAGTACAACCAGAACCTGCAGGGTGTGGCCGCGCAGTCCTGCAACGCCAACGTCGGCGCTGCGATCGGCGTGACCGTGCCGGTGCTGTCGCCGCAGACCACGGGCGACTGCACCAACGGCCCCGTTTCGGCCAACGTCGACTAGGAGAGGTGATCCGGATGCTGCGCAAGCTGGGAATCGCCGGCGTGATCGCCGGTGCGGCCCTCGGGGCCGTTGTCGCCGCCTCTCCCGCCAACGCGGGCTCTTACGGGGGCGACCAGCAGTACAACCAGAACCTGCAGGGTGTGGCCGCGCAGTCCTGCAACGCCAACGTCGCCGCTGCGATCGGCGTGACCGTGCCGGTGCTGTCGCCCCAGACCACGGGCGACTGCACCAACGGCCCCGTCTCGGCCAACGTCGACTAGGAGCTGGTCGAGAGATGCTGCGCAACCTCGTCGCAGCGGGAACGGTCGCCGGTGCCGCCCTCGGGGCGCTCCTGCTGGCCGGCCCCGCGCAGGCGCAGACCCACGGCGGCGACCAGCAGTTCGATCAGAACCTGCAGGTCCTGCCCGTCTCCGTCTGCAACGCCAACGTGGCCGTGCTCGGGGCCACCGTGCCGGTGCTGTCGCCGCAGACCACGGGCGACTGCACCAACGGGCCGTCGGCGGTGAACCTGGACTCCCAGGACGCCTACGACGCCATCCCCGAGGGCCACGCGCACGAGTAGTGGTCGCGCGGCGCGGCGCCGCCTGAGGCCGGTGCGCCCCACGGCGGCGCCGCTGTGCGGATCCGCGCTCAGCAGGCCTGCGTCCCCCGGCACCCGCGGGTGCCGGGGGACCGCTGTGTGTCGGGCCCCGTCCGCAGCGGCGGACGCCGCGCATTTCCCCGTGCACATCCCGGCGAAGGCCGGCGACCAGGAGGATCCCATGCGCACCGACGCCCCGGCCGCCCGCGCCGCGGCGGCGCTGTTCCTGACCGCCCAGCTCGGCGGCTGCGCCGCGGTCCCGGACGGGCGCGGTGACGGGCAGGACGCTTCACCCGCCGCGCCTCCGTCGGCCACGGCGGGGATGGGACCGCGCGACGAGGCGTCCGCGCCGGCCGAGCCCCCGGATCGGATCTTCGTCTTCAACACCTACGGCAGCGAGCAGGGCGAGTCCGAACGCCGGCCCGAGAACCTCGTCGCCACCCCTTCCACGAGTTTCACCGGCCTGGAGTGGAGTTCCTGGGGCGGGGGCCCTGCGACCGCCGACGGGCGAGTCCGGGGCACCTGGTGCCTGCCCGAATGCCAGGACAGCCCCTACCCGGTGCGCGTCGAACTCAGCGGCGCCGAGGTCGTCGACGGCACCGCCTTCTACGCGCACTACTCCTTCGCGGGACGCGCCGGTTTCCCCGACGGGATGCGCGACCGGGTGAGCGAGGTCGGTACCGGTCGGCTGACGCTGCCCTCGGCGTGGTGACCGCGGCCTCGGCGGCGCGGCCGCCGCCGCAGCGCGACGGCATCGCACGAGAAATACCCGTCTCGGTTTCATCGCAGGTCAAACGGGTTCGACCGGTCCGATTGCGGCCGCGGATCCCCAGGTTCGGTCCGCGACGGTGGCCAGGGGTCTTTAGTCTGCTGAGTTGTGGGTGTCTCAGCGGATCAGGCGAGAACGGAGGGTCCCGGCGGCGGAGCCGCAGGGGCCCGGCAACGGGTGCCCGGGCGCACACGGGCGGACGGGCCGGTGCCCCGGCACGGCCGTGCCGCCCTGCTGCGCCTGGCGGCCTGGTTCGAGGACGCCGACCCCCGCTCCGCCCACGAGATCTGCTCCGCGGCCTTCGCCGTGCACGGCGCGACCCACCTCGGCGGCCCCGGCGAGGACCCGGTCGGAGCCGCGTCCAGCTGGTGGACGGCGCCGCTGGCCGACGGCGCGGCCGCACGCCTGGCCAACGCCCTGCCCGCCGCCGAAGTCCGCGACCACGCCGAGCAGCGCTCCCGGCTGCGCGACGCCGCCGAGTCCTCCGCCCACTGGCGCCGCTCGGCCGCCCAGGAGCTGCGCCGGGTCCTGTCCGAGGCGACCGGCGGCGACTCCCGTATCCGGCTCTCCACGCCCGCTATGGAGGTCCTGATGGAACTGCTCACCGCCGCGCTGGGGACCGGTGACGCGACACGCCACCCCGTCTCGGCCGGCGACCTCGAACTCGGCGTCCGCCTGCACATCCGCCACGACCCCCGCGCGGCCATCACCCTGCGCGGCGCCGACGGCGATCTCGGCCTCGAAGGGCTACGCCTGCGAGTGACCTCCTTCGACGCCCCCGACGAGACCGCCGAAATCCCCGACGCCGAATCCCGCTCCCGCCCCGCACCCGCTTCCGGCACCCCGCTGCCGTTCGCACGCGAAGACTGAGGCGCCCCGCCGGCCCGCCGGCGCGAGCGCACCGCCTCCGTGCGGTCCGTCCCCCGCGAGCGGGCCCGCCACGCGGCGGCCCCGAGCACCCCGCCCACAGCGACGCCAGGAGGTGGCGACGACCGTGACCGAGGACATCGCCCTCACGGGCGAACGCCAGGCGGCCGCGCGGCGGCTGCTGGCCGATCCGATCGTCACCGACCGCACCCATCCCGAGGATTTCGCCCTCGTCCGGGCCCACTCCGACTGGCTGATCCAGCGTTTCCGCCGGGTCCTCGGATACGAGCTGACCGTCGCCGCCGACTACGCCCGCCTGGCCAAGACCGGCCTGGCGCGGGAGACGGCCCGCCCCCTCACCCGGCCCAGCGGCGCCCACTTCACGCCGCGCACCTACACCTACCTCGCGCTGTGCCTGGCCGTGCTCGTCGAGGCCCCCGCCACCCTGCCCGTCGACCGGCTCGCCGAGGACGTCGGCGCGGCCGCCGCCGAGGCCGGGCTCGCTCTGGATCCGCGCGAGCGGATGGGGGAGCGCCGGGCCTTCACCGCCGCTCTGCGCAAACTCGCCGACTGGGGCGCGATCGGCGAACAGCGGGGCGCACTGGCCGCTTACGCCGACGATTCCGGCGCGGAGGTGCTGCTGGACGTGTACCCGGAGATCGTGCGCCGCGTGGTCGCCCACCAGCCCCACTCCACCGCCGACGCCCGCGCGTTCGTCGACGGGCACGGCGCCGCCGACCCCGCGGGCGAGGACGCCGGGGAGATCGCCCTGCGGCGCGCACTCGCCGAGACCGCCGTCGTCTACCGCGCCGACCTGTCCGAACGCCAGCGCCGCAGACTCGCCAATCACCAGTGGAGGGCCGCGGCCGAGCTCGGCGGCCTGCTCGGCTGCGAGGCCGAGATCCGTGCCGAGGGCGTCGCCCTGATCATGCCGGGCGAGGCCGCTGCCGAAGGAGTGGCCGCTTTCCCCAGCGCCACCCCGGTCGGTCAGGCGGCGCTGCTGCTGCTGGAGCGGCTGGTGGCCCGGCTGCGCCCGGGCACCGTCCCGGAAAGCGCAGTGGCGGTGCCCGAGGACGTGCTGGAGAGCGAACTCGCCGCGGTACTCGCCGCCGAGGCCCGGGACGAGCCCGGCCGCGGCACGCGGTCGGCACTGCGCCAGGAGCCCGACCCCGATACGCTCGCGGCCCGGGCCCTGCGCCTGCTGCACGAAACCGGCCTGCTGCACCGCCCCGACTCCCGCGGCGACGACCGATCGGGGTGGCGGCTGCGGGCCGCGGCCGCGCGTTACGGCGGGCGGCCCTCCGGCGGTTTCCCGACCTCCCCCGCCGAGGGAACCTCCGACGAAGACCGAGCACCGGACGGCGCCGAGGCACCGCCGACCACCGCGCGATGACCCGGTGGCCCGGTCGCCCCCGAGCCGGGGACCCTGCGCCGGGCGTCCGCGGTATCCGGAACAATGGCAGGATCGCCGTCCGCCGGAGGACTCTCCGGCGGCGCGGCGCGAGACGGTACAGAGCGGAGGACGGGCGATGACCGTCGCCAACGCCCACGGGCGAACGGAGCCGTCGCCGCACGGCGGCGGCACCGAGGCGCCGGGCGGCGCCATCGGCGCCCAGAACTCCCCAGCGGCCGACGCAGCCGCGGCCGGGGACACCGCACGCACGCCCGACGGCCGCGGGCACGCGGCCGCGAGCGGCGCGTCCGGCCCCGACCCGCTCGGTGCCGGCGACACGCCCGCGGCCGGCACCCCCTCCGCCGCGGAGGGCGCTGCGGGCGAACCCGCCCGCGACGAACCCGCGGCCGGCACCCCCTACGACGGCGGCGAACCGGACGGCGGCCGCTACCGGCTCAACCGCGCCGGCATCCACAACGTCTGGCACTACGACGACCACGTCTTCGACTTCGCCGACGGCCGCCTTCTGCTGCGCGGACGCAACGGCGCCGGCAAATCCAAGGCGCTGGAGATGCTGCTGCCGTTCCTGCTCGACGGCGACGCACGCCGGCTCGACACCACCGGCAGCAGCCGCACCAGCTTGCGCTGGCTGCTGCTGGAGGGCCGCGGCGACGATGCGGCGCCCGGATCCCGGCGCCGCTCCGGCGAAGCGGCCGGGGCCGACACCTCGGAAGGCCGCGCCGCTGCGGGCGAGGACGCCGCCGGAGACGCCGCCTCCGGACCGGACTCCGGCGGCGACGGCGCCCCCGCGGCGACCCTCGGCTACCTGTGGGTGGAATTCACCCGCCCCGCCGCCACCCCGCAGGACACCCCCGGCACCCCCGGCACCCCCGACGAGCACGGCGCCCGGCCCGTGGCCCACGGCGGCACCGCCCGCCGCATCACCCTCGGCGCCGCGGTCACCGCCTCGCCCGGCGCCGAGGCACGCAGCGTGTTCTTCATCACCGACCGCGAAATCGGAACCGACCTGCGGGTGGTCGACGACGGCCGCCCCATGCCCGTCGACCGGCTGCGCGCCGACGTCGGACCGGACAACTGCTACGACACCCCGGTGAACTACCGGGCGCGCGTCATGCGGGAACTGTTCGGCATCGACGATCCGGTGCGCTACCGCAACCTCATCCACCTGCTGTACCGGCTGCGCCGCCCCACCATCGGCGAGCGCCTGGAGGCCGGCGAGCTCGTCTCCGTGCTCGCCGAGGCGCTGCCGCCCATGGACGAGACCATCCTCGACGAGATGGCGCGCAACATCACCGACCTGGAGCGGGCCCGCGCGCGGCTGCAGGCGCTGCGTTCGGCCCGCGAGCAGGTGTCGGGTTTCCTCGCCGACTACCGCGGATATCTGCAGCGGACCCTGCGCATCCAGGCCGAGTCCGTGCGTGAGCAGGTCGACGCCTACCGCCGCCGCGACGCCGAAGTCGAGCGGCTCACCGGCGAGCTCGACGAACTGGTCACCGCCGAAGGCGCCGTCCAGGAGGAACGCGACCGGCTGCGCCGCACCCGCGAGACCGCCGCGTCCGACACCGCGACCCTCTCCCGCAGCGGCGACGCCCCCGAGAACGCGTCCGACTTCGAACAGCAGGCCCGTGACGCGGCCGTCTCGGCCTACATCCGCGCCGCCGAAGCGGCGTCGGGTGCCGCCGGCTATGCCAACACCAACGAAGAGCAGGCCCAACAGCGCATCGGCGCCGACATCGCCGCCATCGAGCGCGCCCTGGACGGGCTGGGGAGCCTCCACGAGCGGCTGTGCACCACCGCCCGCGCCGCCGGCGTCGACCCCGCCGATCTGGGCCGGATCCCCCACCCCGTGCCCACCACGCTCGCCCCCCGGGAGAGCGCCACCCGCGTCAACCTGGAGGGGCTGGAGCAGTCCGTCGAGCGCGAACCCGTCTCCGGTATCGACGTGGCCGACCTGCGCTCGCGCCTGGCCGAGTTGCACGACCTGTTCACCGCCGCCGACACCGCCGCGGCCGAGCGCGAGGCCGTCGTCGCCGACCTCGTCGAACGCGCCGAGCGGCGCACGGCCGCCGAGCAGCGCGAGGCCGCCCTCGCCGGCGAAACCGAGTCCGCCGAAGCGGTGCTGGAGCGCGCCCGCGAACGCGAGCAGACCGCCATCGAGTCCGTCCGCTCGGCCAGCGCCGACTACACCGACCGGGTCCGCGCCTGGTGCACCCGACTGCGCGAGACGGCGCCCGACGCGGAACTGGGCACGCAGCTGGCCGAACTGGAGTCGCTGGTCGAGCTGCCGCTGGAGGGCAGCCTCCGCGTCCTCGACGCCGACGTGCCCGAACGGGTCGCCCGCCACGCCCACGGCACCGTCGACCCCCTCCTGCGGGAGCTGCGCACCCGCCGCGACACCGCCGTAGGGGAGGAGCGGGAGCTGTCCACCGAGCTCGACGAGCTCTCCGAGCGCCGCGGCGCCGCATCCGGCCACATCGCGCCCGAGCGGCCCGCATGGGCCACCGCCGGGCGCGACGAGGCGGCGGGCGCCCCCTTCTACCTCGCCGTCGACTTCGCCTCCGACCTCACCCACGACGAACGCTCCGGCCTGGAGGCCGCCTTGGAGGCCTGCGGCGTGCTCTCGGGCTGGATCGCGGCGGACGGTTCGCTGACCGACGGCACCACCCGCGACCTGCTACTGGCGCCGGGCCGCCCGGTCAAGGGCCGCAGCCTGCGCGACGTCCTCGAACCCGCCGATCCGGTGCCCGGCGGCATCACCAGCGGTGCGGTATCGGCGCTGCTGGACTCCATCGGCCTGCTCCCGCCGCCCGGCGAGGAGGAGCCCGAGCCCCGCCATCGCCGCGACAGTCCGCCGCCGGTGTCGAGCGCCGTCTCGGTCGAGGGCCGCTGGCGGCTGGGGGCGGCCTCCGGCGCCCACAGCAAGGCCAGCGCCGAGTACATCGGCAAAGAGGCCCGCGCCGAGACCAGCGACCGCCAGCTCGCCAATGTCGACCGCCGCATCGCGATCGCCGAAGCCCTGCTGGCCGAGGCCGAAGAGCGCCGCGGCGACATCGAGCGCACCCACGCCGCACTCGTCGAGACCGACCGGTCCCTGCCCGACCCCTCCGGTGTGCTCGCCGCCTGGTCGAGCCTGGACAGCGCGCGGTCGTGGCTCGCCCGGACCCAACGCGCCCACAACGCCGCCCGCGACGCCTTCGACACGGCACGCGAGGCCACCTTGAGCGTGCGCGCGGAGCTGTCCGAGCCCGCTGCCCGCTACGGGCTCCCAACGGGCGCCGGCGAGCTCGCCGGCGCGCGGACGGCGCTGGAGCGGCTGCGCACCGAGCTTGCCGCCGCCCATCGCGACCTGGAGGACCTCGCCGTCCTGCTGGAGGACTACCGCGGCCATACTGCGGCCTGGGAGGACGCCCGCTCCGGGCGGGTCCTCGCCGAGGACGCCCGAACGGCGGCCATCACCGACATGATCACCGTGCGGCGCGAAATCGAGCTCACCGACCGGGCGCGCACGGCCGCCCCCGACCAGATCTCCGTGGCCGTGGGCCAGGTCCGCGAGCGGATGGACGACGCCGCCGGGCAGCTGCCCGAGGTCGAGCGCAGGGCCCAGCGTGCACGCGACGACCGCGTGGCAGCCGAGACCCGGCTGGATACCGCCGTGCTCGAACGCGCCGCACAGGCGCGCCGCGCGCTCGACTCCGGCGGCGTGCTGCGGGCGATGCTCGCCGGCGATGAGGGCGGCGCCGACACCGCGCTGCTGGCCGCGGCCGGGATCGAGGAGCTCGCCGCCCACCTCGGGGCCCAGGCGGCTGCGGACGCAGCCGGGTCCGGGCAGGAGGCCGATGCCGACCACGAGGCCCTCGCCGGGCGCGTCACCGCGCTCGAAGAGCTGCTGTCGGCGCTGGAACCGGGCCTGGGCGAGTCCTCCGCCGACGAACTCGACGACAGCGGCATCCTGCGCCGCCGCGAGGACCTGCACGGGATGCTCGCCGCCAGTGAGGCGGTGGGCGCCTGGACCGAGCTGACCGAGCCCGCCGGGATCAAGCGGCTCACCGTGCACGGCGACGACGGCAGCCACGACATCACCGCCTACGCCGAGCACCTCGACACGGCCGCGGGCGCCGCCGAGGAGGACGCGCTGCAGCGCGAGGAGGAAGCGTTCGAACGCCATCTGCTCGGCGAGCTCGCGGGCCATCTGCGCGGGCAGATCGAAGAGGCGCGCGCGCTCATCTCCACGATGAACGACGTCCTCGGCGACACCACCACGTCCCAGGGTCTGGGCGTGCGTCTGGACTGGCAGCTCGCCCCCGACGCCGACGAGGACATCCGGGCGGTCGTGCCGCTGCTGGCCAAGCCGCCCGAACAGCGCACCCGGGTCGAGACGACGCGGCTGCGCGACGCGCTGCGCCGCTGCATCGAGGCCATCCGCCGCCTGGACCCCACGGCCACGGGGGGAGCCCAGCTGCGCGCGGCTCTGGACTACCGCTCCTGGTTCGCCTTCACGGTCTATGTGACCGACGCCACCAACCCCGGCCGCGAGCGGCGCCTCAGCCACCGCACCGCCCTGAGCCAGGGCGAGCAGCGGGTGGTGGCCTACCTGGTGCTGTTCGCCGCCGCTGCCGCGCAGTTCGGCTCGCTGGCGGCACAGGCGCCGCAGGCGCCGCGGCTGATCCTGCTCGACGACGCCTTCGCCAAGGTCGACGAGCCCACCCACGGCCGCCTGCTCGGGCTGCTCGTCGAGCTCGACCTCGACTTCGTGCTCACGTCCGAGCGCGTATGGGGCTGCTTCGAGAGCGTGCCGAGCCTGCATATCTACGAGTGCCTGCGCGACCCGGCGGTCCCCGGCATCGCCACTCTGCATTTCACCTGGGACGGCAGCAGGCGCAGACTCGTGGGGGTGTGAGCGGCCGGCGGCCGAGGGGTCCGACCGGGCCGGCCCGGTCGGGGTCGGCGGCGCACCACGCTCGCGAGCCGGAAGCGGGCTCCGCCGCGGCTGCGGTCCCGGGCTGTTCCGGAGAACCTCGCGGCCGTGTGCGCAGGGACACGCCGGGGCGGGGCCCGCGTCGCGGCTTCCCGCGATCACGGGGCGCGCTACTGCTTTGACCCGACCTGTCCTAGTCTGCTGTGCGAGGCCTACAAATGAGCGGGTGTGGTGAGGACAGTGACGACGGGTCCTGCGACCTCCACCGGCGCTGCACCGCGCCGGTACGACAGCAGCGCGGTGGCCGCGCGTTCGCTCCTGGACCGCCTGGCCGAATCCGGCCTGGACCCCGCCGCGCGCCGATGGGTGCTGGCGGCCCTGCAGGGCGACGATGCGGTGGCGGCGTGCGGACGGGGCGAGGAGGTTCCCGAACCGCCGCCCGAACCCGCGGACGCCCCTGAGGCGGGTGCCCCGGCGCATTCCCGGCGCAGCTTCCTGCGCCGCATCGAGGTGCAGGGGTTCCGCGGCATCGGCACGCCGAGTTCGCTGGAGTTCGCGGCGGGACCGGGACTGACGGTGATCGTGGGCCGCAACGGCTCGGGCAAGTCCAGTTTCGCCGAAGCCGCCGAGGCCGCTCTGACCGGCCGGAACCTGCGCTGGGACGCGATGCCCGCCGATTGGCGCGACGGCTGGCGCAACCTGCACTTCGACGAAGGCACCGAGATCACCGTCGAGCTCCAGCTCGCCGCCGAAACCGGTCCCACCCGCGTGACCCGCGCGTGGACCGGAGAGAGTGTGCGCTCGGCACGCGGCGAGGTCGTCTCACCCGACGGCACCACGGCGCCGCTGCGCAGTCTGGGCTGGGACCCCGAACTGGCCCGGTACCGGCCGTTCCTGTCCTACGACGAACTGGGCCGAGCCGTCACCGGCCGCGCCGCCGAGCTCTACGACACCCTGACGGCGCTGCTGGGACTGACCGATCTGACCGAGGCCGAGCGCCGCCTGGCCAAGGCCTGCGACCGCCTCACCAAGCAGCGGGACCGTCCCGGCCACGAGCACGGCCACCTCGTGCGCAGGCTGCGGGCCGCCGACGACCGGCGCGCCGCCCAGGCCGCGGATCTGCTGGAGTCGGAGAACCCCGACCTGGACCGCCTGGCGTCCGTCGCCGCCGACGACGGTCCGGCCGACCTCCGGCAGCACCGGGTCCTGCGCCGCCTGCGCCGCCTGTCGGTGCCCGAACGCACCGTGCTCAACGACGTCGTCAACGAGTTGCGCGGTGCGGCGATGGAACTCGCGATGGCGGCCGGCACCAAGGGGGACCGCGCCCGGGGCGTCGCGGAGCTGCTCAGGAGCGCTCTGCGGCACCGTGAACGCCACCCCGCCGAGACCGACTGCCCCACCTGCGGGACCGCGGGCGAGTTCGGCTCCGAATGGGAGCAGCGCGCCCGCGCCGAGATCAGGGCGCTGGAACCGGTCGCGGCCAACGCGGCGGCGGCCTACGAGCGCGCCGACAACGCCCGCGACCAGGCCCGCTTCCTCATGGCGCCGATGCCCTCGTGGCTGCCGCCCGACAGCGAGCTGGGCCGGGTATGGGCCGAGTGGGAGGCCGGTGCCGAGATCACCGATCTCGCCGCGCTCGCCGAGCACATCGAGACGGTGGGCCGCCGGCTGCGCTCGACGGCGATAGCGGCGCGCAAGGAGGCCGGGGAGAAGCTGGACGATCCCACCGACGGCTGGAGCGAGCTCGCCGAGCAGCTGGGCGCGTGGGTGCGCGATGCCCGGGAGGCGACCGCCGCGGGGGAAACCCTTGGCCCGGCCGAGCGCGCGTTGGAATGGCTCGCCGGGATCGCCCGGGAGATCCGCGCCGAGCGGTTGCGTCCGCTGGCCTCGCACGCCGAGCAGGTCTGGCACCGGTTGCGCCAGGAGCGCCGCATCGACCTGGAGGCGATGCGCCTGGTGGGACGGGGCGCGCGGCGGCGCGTCGCGGTCGACGTCGCCGTGGACGGCTCGGAGAACGACGGAAACGCGCCCGGCCTGCTCAGCCAGGGCGAGTTCCAGGCGCTGGCGCTGTCGATCTGCTTGCCGCGGACCATGGTCCCCGACAACCCGTTCGGCTTTCTGCTGCTGGACGATCCGGTGCAGGCGATGGACACCGAGACCGTCGAAGGGCTGGCGGCGGTCCTGGCCGAGGTGGGCCGCCACCGCCAGCTGATCGTGTTCACCCACGACACGCGGCTGTCCGACGCCCTGTACCGGCTCGGCCTGCCTGCCGACATCCGGCGCATCCAGCGCGACGCGACCTCCAACGTCTGGGTGGCGGAATCGGGCCGCGCCGGCGCGGCACCGGACCCTGACGGGGCGGCTCCGCCCGCGGGGCGGGGCGCGGACGGCGGCGCGGGCGCAGAGGGCTCGGCGGGGCGGCAGGATCCCGGGTACGGCGGCGACCTGTTGGGCGCCCCGGCCGCTCGCCCCGGACCGGATCCCGATCAGGGCGGGCCGCAGCCGGGCCCCTTCTTCGACCTGGGGCGATAGCGGATCGCGGAGAGCGCGGCGGCCCCGGGGGCGCACCGCCCGTGCGCCCCCGAGGCCGCCGATTTGGCAGAGCACCCCCGGATGGCTGTATAGTCGTCATCAGCGCGAACGGCGGGAACCCCCGGACGGGGAGAACCGCTCAGGGCGTGCCCCCTTAGCTCAGACGGCAGAGCGTCTCCATGGTAAGGAGAAGGTCTACGGTTCGAATCCGTAAGGGGGCTCCACCGCTTGATTGAGGTTGCGGACCGCTCAAGTGGGAATGCGAACCGGTGGAACAGGTGTTCCCCGGTTTGTCCGGGTCGGGTATTCTTGACAGATGCCCGGTGTATCCCGGTCTACGGCGGAGTAGCTCAGTTGGCAGAGCAAACGGCTCATAATCGTTGTGTCGTCGGTTCGAGTCCGGCCTCCGCTACTGCCCTCGCCGTCCCTGCTGCGCAGGGCGCTGCGCGGGTTCTGAAGTTGTGTCCACTGTTACCAGCGAGAAAGGCACTCCGACGTGGCTGTCACTGACGTCAGGCCGAAGCTCACCCTGGCCTGCCAGGAGTGCAAGCACCGTAACTACATCACGCGCAAGAACCGTCGGAACAACCCCGACCGTCTCTCGCTGAAGAAGTTCTGCCCGAACTGCCGGCAGCACCGCGAGCACCGCGAAACCCGCTAGTCGGCCGCGCCCACCGGGCGCTTCGGCACGGCCCGGCGAGTGGCGGCGGCCCTATCGAGGCACGCGCGCAGGAGCCCAGCGAGCGCACCCGCTCGCTGGGCCATTAGTGCGTCGCCTGAACACCGCCCCTCACGCCGGCCCGGAACCGCGCCCGTCCGCGGGGCGCCCGACGACAGTGAGAGGGAGCCGATGGGGATCAACCGCGAGCACCTGGGCCGGGAGTACCGGTCCCCGCAGCCCTACGAGGTGACCCGGGGCAAAATCCGCGAGTTCGCCGAGGCGATCGGGGATCCCGACCCGGTCTGCTTCGACTCCGACAGCGCGCGCGCCGCCGGCTACGGCGACGTCGTCGCACCCCCGACCTTCCCCGTCATCATGGGCATGGAAGGCATGTCGCAGGCGGTCGTCGACCCCGAGCTGCGGCTGGACTTCTCCCGCGTGGTCCACGGCGACCAGAGCTTCGAGTACGCCCGCCCGCTCCAGGCCGGCGACGTCGTCGAGACGGTCACCCGTATCACCGACATCTCGGCTCTGGGCGGCAACGAGCTGCTGACGCTGGAGAGCGAGATGCGCACCGTCGAAGGCGAGTACGTGCTCACCGCGCGGAACATGCTCGTCGTGCGCGGCGCCGCGGAGGGAGCCCGGGAGCAGGACGCGCAGGAGGCGAAGGGGCAGGGGAGCAGCGCATGACCGCCACCGTCCGCTACAGCGACGTCGACGTCGGCACCGAGATCCCCGAACGGGTGTTCCCGGTGCGCCGCATCGACCTCGTCCGCTACGCCGGCGCCTCGGGCGACTTCAACCCCATCCACTGGAACGAGCGCACCGCCAAGGCGGTCGGTCTGCCCGACGTCATCGCCCACGGCATGTTCACCATGGCCCAGGCCGGGCGCCTGCTCACCGAGTGGGCGGGCGACCCCGGCGCCCTCGTGGAGTACAAGGTCCGCTTCTCGGCTCCGGTCGTGGTGCCCGACGACGACAAGGGCGCCGAAGTCACCGTCAGCGGTGTCGTCAAGGAGAAGCTCGACGGCAACCGGGTGCGTATCGCCGTGACCGCCCGCTCCGGCGGCGCCAAGGTGCTGGCGCGCTCCACCGCCGTCGTCCGCCTGGCCTGAGTCCAGCGGTCCCCTGCGCCGCCGGCGGCGCAGGGGACCGGCACATCGCGAAGCAGGGGTTTCCCGTGTCCCGTTCCGAGCCCGGCTCCGACCCGGCCGCCGAAGCAGCGCCCCGGCCGGGCGGAGAGTCCGGCCGCGCTCCGCTCGAACCCCGCGGCCCGGAGATCGCCGCCGACGTGCCGCTGGCCGACTACACCACCCTCGGCCTGGGCGGACCCGCGTCGCGGTTCCGCGTCGCGACCGGCACCGACGAGCTGATCGCCGCGGTGGCCGAGACCGACGCGGCGGGCGACGCGCTGCTGGTCCTGGGCGGCGGGAGCAACCTGGTCGTCGCCGACACGGGGTTCGCAGGCACGGTCGTGCACGCCGAATCCCGCGCGATCTCCTGCAGCGACACCGACGACGGGCGCGTCCGGCTCCGTGCCGGAGCCGGGGTGCCGTGGGACCCCCTGGTCGCACGCGCCGTCGCCGAAGGGTTCAGCGGTATCGAGTTCCTCTCCGGGATTCCCGGACGCGTCGGCTCCACCCCCATCCAGAACGTGGGCGCCTACGGCCAGGAGGTCGGCCAGAGCATCGTCGAGGTCCTGGTCTACGACCGCCGCACCGGCGAGCGGGCCACCATGGGCAACGCCGACTGCGGGTTCGCCTACCGCGACAGCGTCTTCAAAGGCGGCGACCGCTACGTCGTCTGCGAGGTCGTGTTCGAGCTGGAGCGTTCGCAGCTGAGCCGGCCCGTCCGCTACGCCGAGGTCGCCCGCGTCCTGGGAGTCGAGGCCGGCGCCCGGGTGCCGCTCGACCGGGCCCGCGAGACCGTGCTGGAGCTGCGCCGCGGCAAGGGCATGGTGCTCGACCCCGACGACCCCGACACGTTCAGCGCCGGATCGTTCTTCACCAACCCGGTCCTGGACCCGTCCGAGTACACGGAGTTCACCCGCCGCGCGGCCGACTACCTCGGGCCCGGCGTGCAGCCGCCGGCCCACGTCGACGCCGAGGGCCGGGCCAAACTCTCCGCGGCCTGGCTCATCGACAACGCCGGCTTCAACCGCGGCTACGGAGCGCCGGCGCGCATCTCCACCAAGCACACCCTGGCCCTGACCAACCCCGGAGAAGCGGCCACCGAGGACCTGCTGGCGCTGGCCCGCGAGGTCCGCGCCGGCGTGGCCAAGGCGTTCGGCATCACGTTGGCCAACGAGCCGGTTCTGGTGGGCGTGGAGCTGTAGGCGGACCGCCCCGGCCGGGCTACCGGCCGTAGAGGAGCGCCTCGGCGAGGTGCAGCCGGCGGTCGGTCGCGGCGCGCAGGGGAGGCAGGATGAGCGTGGTGACGCCCAGCGCTGCGGCACCGCCGTCGTGGGTGTGCCGGTCGCCGACCATCACCGCCTCGTCAGGACGGGAACCGGCCATGTGCAGGGCGGCCTCGAACAGGCGGGGATCGGGTTTCTCCGCGCCGTGCTCGCAGGAGAGCGCATAGGCGTCGACATAGGGGCTCAGACCGGCGGCGTGGAACCGGGGACGTACGTCGACGTGGATGTCGCTGACGAGCACGATCCGGATACCGGCCGCTCGGGTCCGGGCGAGGAACGCGGGAACGTCGTCGGCGAAGCCGTCGTTTCCGGGATCGGACTCCACCCGGTACAGCGCCTCGGCCAGTGCGGAGTCGAGGCCCGCGTCGGCCAGGACCTCCATGAAGATGCGCCGGTGCAGCGCCGGGTCCGCGTCCATCCCCGCCGTGCCGAGGCGCGCGTCCGCGTCCACCGCCTCCAGGCGCTCCAGAACCGGCGCGGCGTCGACGGGAGAAGCCGGACGGCCGAGTCCTCCCAGAGCGGCGGTGACCCAGCGCTCCGGAGCCAGGGGCAGGGCCAGGGTGCCGCGCCAATCCACCAGTACCGCGTCGAACGCGCTCGCCCGGTCACCGGGCATGCGGCGGTCGGTGTCGGTTGCCCGGGGCCGGCGGTGGGGAATCAGCCGATGCGTCGCACATGCGGGCATCGTAGCGGCGGGGTCCGCGGCGATCCCCGCGGCCCCCGGCGCGGCCATCCCGCCCGGACCGTCCCCGAGCAGCGGCGGACACCTTTTTTCTTGGCCGCACCAAACTTTTTTATTCGCCATTCTTTGTGTTTTCGGCCGGTCGGTCCAAGAATTGCGGAATAGCGTTCCGCTGCTATCGTGGAAAACGTCGAAGGGGAGTAGTCCTCGATTCGCGCGGTCGACATACCGGCCGATCCGAGCGGACGCGAGCGTCCGCCGCGATCCGCCCGGCCGTGGGGCCTGTGCTTGGAACAGGCGGGCGAGACCTTCGTCCCGGCAGTGCATCGCCGGGGCGGGGCGCCGGTCCCGCTTTCGCCCCGCACGGACCACGGAGGACGCATGGAATTCCTGCCCGCGATCGCGGTCGGCACGTTTGTGGTGTTCGTCGCGGAAATGGGTGACAAGACCCAGTTGGTGGCCATGTCCCTGGCGAGCCGCTACCGCGCCGCGACGGTCCTTCTGGGAATCACCGCCGCGACCCTGCTCGTGCACGCCCTGAGCGTGCTCATCGCCGAGGTGCTGGGGCTGGCGCTGCCAACGGACTGGATCACCCTCGCCGCCGGAATCGCCTTCGTCGGCTTCGGCGTGTGGACACTGATGGGCGACGAGATGAGCGACAAGGACGAGGAGCGCGCGGCCTCGCGGCGGATCCGCTCCGGACTCGTCACGGTCGCCGCGGTGTTCTTCACCGCGGAACTCGGAGACAAGACCATGCTGGCCACCATCACCGTGGGCACCAACTACCACTGGCTGCCCGTGTGGATCGGATCCACGGCCGGGATGGTCGCCGCCGACGCGCTGGCGATCGGGCTGGCCGTCGTCCTCGGCAAGAAGCTTCCCGAACGGGCTGTCCAGATCGGCGCCGCGCTGCTGTTCTTCCTCGCGGGCGGTGCCATGGTGTTCGAGGGCGTCCGCGCCGTCGCCGGCTAGCCCCGCCCGGCCCCCGGAGCCGCCGGGCCTCCCCAGGCGCCGCGGACCGCCGCTCCCGTGGCGTCAGAGGTCCTGAGGCGGTGTCGCCAGCCATGTGTCGACTCCGGCCAGCAGCTCCTTCTTCAGCGCTTCGGGCGCCGCCGATCCGCGGATCGACATCCGCGCCAGCTCGGCCAGCTCCGGATCGGCGAACCCGAACACCTCCCGCGCGAGGCGGTACTGCTCCGCCAGCCGCGGGCCGAACAGCAGCGGATCGTCGGCTCCCAAGGCGATCGGCGCCCCGGCGTCGAAGAGCCGGCGCAGCGGGACGTGGCCGGCCTCGTCGTAGACGCCCAGCGCCACATTGGAGCTGGGGCACAGTTCCAGGGTCACCGCCTGGGTGGCGATCCGCTCCAGCAGATAGGGGTCCTCGGTGGCGCCTACGCCGTGGCCGAGCCGGTCCGCGGCGAGCTCGTCCAGGCACTCCCGCACACTGCGCGCCCCCAGCAGCTCGCCGCCGTGGGGTGCCGAGAGCAGACCCGCGCGGCGGGCGATGCGGAACGCCCCCTCGAAGTCCAGAGCCCGTCCCCGCCGCTCGTCGTTGTTCAGGCCGAAGGAGACCACACCCCGGCCCGCGTACTGGGCGGCGAGCCGGGCGAGGGCCTTGGCGTCGAGCGGGTGCTTGGTGCGGTTGGCCGCGACCATGATCCCGATGCCCACCCCGGTCTCGCGCTCGGCGGCGCGCGCGGCGTCCAGGATCAGCTCCAGAGTGGAGGTCAGCCCGTCGAACCGGGAGGCGTACCCGCTGGGGTCGACCTGGATCTCCAGCCACCCCGACCCGGCGGCGCTCTCCTCCTCGGCGGATTCCAGCAGCAGCCGGTACATGGCTTCCGGGGTGGCCAGTACCGACCGCGCGATGTCGTAGAGCCGCTGGAAGCGGAACCAGCCGCGTTCGTCGGTCGCGCGGAGCCGGGGCGGCCAGTCCCTCGCCAGCGACTCGGGCAGGTGGACCTCGTAGCGGTGTGCGAGCTCGACCAGGGTCGAGTGCCGCATCGACCCGGTGAAGTGCTGGTGCAGGTGGGCTTTGGGAAGGCGGGAGATGGGACGTTCCATGACCCAAGGGTGCCTCAGATGCGGGCGGCGGCGCCGGGGTCTGGGGACGTCCCCCCCGGCGCCGCCGCTGCGGAGCCCGCGCCCGGCCGCGGCTATGCGGCCCCGCCGATCAGCTTCTGGATGCGCCCGACGCCCTCGGCGAGGTCGGAGTCGCCCAGCGCGTAGGACAGCCGCAGGTATCCGGGTGTGCCGAAGGCCTCACCCGGAACCACCGCGACCTCGGCCTGCTCCAGAATGACCTCGGCCAGTTCGCTGGAGGTCTGCGGCCGCTTGCCGCCGATGTCGCGGCCCAGCAGCCCCTTGACCGAGGGGTAGGCGTAGAAGGCGCCCTCGGGCTCGGGGCACAGCACGCCGGGGATCTCGTTGAGCATGCGCACGATCGTCTGCCGGCGCCGGTCGAACGCGGCGCGCATGTCGGCCACGGCCGACAGGTCGCCCGATACCGCGGCCAGGGCGGCGGCCTGGGAGACGTTGGCGACGTTGGAGGTGGCGTGCGACTGCAGGTTGCCCGCCGCCTTGACGACGTCCTCGGGCCCCACGATCCAGCCCACGCGCCAGCCCGTCATCGCGTAGGTCTTGGCGACGCCGTTGACGACCACGGTGCGATCGGCCATCTCGGGCACCTCGACCGGCAGGGAGGTGAAGCGCGCCCCGCCGTAGACCAGGTGCTCGTAGATCTCGTCGGTCAGTACCCACAGTCCGCGCTCGGCGGCCCACTGCCCCACGGCCCGGACCTGCTCGGGCGGGTAGACGGCGCCGGTGGGGTTGGACGGCGAGACGAACACCAGAACCTTGGTGCGCTCGGTACGGGCGGCCTCCAGGTCTTCGACCGAGGCGAGGTAGCCGGTCGACTCGTCGGTGACGACGTAGCGGGGCACGCCGCCGGCCAGCTTGACCGACTCCGGGTAGGTCGTCCAGTACGGCGCTACGACCAGGACTTCGTCGCCGGGGTCCAGGAGTGTGGCGAACGCCTCGTAGATGGCCTGCTTGCCGCCGTTGGCGACCAGCACCTGGGAGGGGCCCACGGAGTAGCCGGAATCACGCAGCGTCTTCTCGGCGATGGCCTCCTTGAGCTCGGGAAGCCCGCCGGCCGGGGTGTAGCGGTGGAACCGCGGATCGCGGCAGGCGCGCGCCGCGGCTTCGACGATGTAGTCGGGGGTCGGGAAGTCGGGCTCGCCGGCGCCGAAACCGATGACGGGGCGCCCCTCGGCCTTCATGGCCTTTGCCTTGGCGTCCACGGCCAGAGTCGCTGACTCGGAGATGCCGCCGATACGTGCGGAGATGCGAGGTCGGTCAGTCATATCACCATGCTTGCACGCGCGGGCCACTCGTTCTCCGTCTCCGCCAGGAACGCTCGACGGCTGCTGCAGGGCCGGTGCGCTGCCGCGGGAGGACCGAGCGGGGATTCGGGTTGGTGCCGTACCGCGATTGGGCATACACTCGTGCAACCGACGGTCCGGACAGCCGGGCGCCGAAGGCCGTACTTCGGTGCGCGATCACCCCGGATCGGAGGCTAGGGTGGGTACCGCGGTATCCGCTGAAGGGCAGTGGCTCAATTGGAAGAGCACCGGTCTCCAAAACCGGCGGTTGGGGGTTCGAGTCCCTCCTGCCCTGCAAAGGACACTTGGGCGAGACACGGCGCAGCTTCGCACCCGCGCGGCAGGCGTCCTCGATCGAGGCAGTTCCGCCGGAACAGTCCAGCCGAACCGTCGACTCCTAAGGACCTCAGGTGACACAGACTGACGCGGACGCCAAGCCGGACAAGGAGCCCCAGCGTCGTACCGGTCCGGTGACCTTCACCAAGCAGGTCGTCGGCGAACTCCGCAAGGTCCGTTGGCCTACGCGGCGTGAGCTCATCACCTATACGATCGTCGTCATCGTGTTCGTGCTCATCATGGTCGGTTACGTATCCCTGCTCGACTTCGGGTTCGGCGAGGCGGTCACGTGGCTGTACAGCCAGTTCGTCCCCGACTCCAGCGGTGCCGGCGCAGGCGCTGGCGGGGCGGCCCCCGGTCAGTAGCCCGGTCAGTGGCGGCGCGCGGGCGAGTTCCCGTAATGGCCGCGACGTGTCCGGTCGGCCCGTAAGCTGGCGGTAACCGGCGGCGGCGCTACCCAAGTGCGCCGTCCAGCGCGCAACCGACGAGAGAAAGAGCTGCCGTGTCCGAGTCCCCACTGAGCCCCGGCGACCTCCCCAATGAGGATCGGGACCAGTCGTCGGAGGAAGAGGCCGGTCAGCGCGCCGAGTACACGGAGGCCGCCGACGAGGCCGCGCTCGGAGCCGAGCCCGACGAGGGCGGCGCCGAGGAGTCCGAGGACGGAGCGGCCGAGGGCGACGGCGGCGCGGCCGGCGGCCCCGACGAGACCGGCGAAGCCGATGAGCAGGAGCAGGCCGCGGCCCCGCCGACCGACCCCGCCGAGGAGTTCAAGCGGGAACTGCTGATCCTCCCCGGCGACTGGTACGTGGTGCATACGTACGCGGGCTACGAGAACCGGGTCAAGACCAACGTCGAGAGCCGCACCCAGTCGCTCAACATGGAGGAGTACATCTTCCAGGTCGAGGTGCCCACTCAGGAGGTCACCGAGGTCAAGAGCGGAAAGCGGCAGCAGGTCACCGAGAAGGTGCTGCCCGGCTACGTGCTCGTGCGCATGGAACTGACCGACGAGTCCTGGGCCGCCATCCGCAACACCCCCGGTGTCACCGGGTTCGTCGGGCTGTCGAACAAGCCGGCTCCGCTGAGCATGCAGGAGGTCTCCGACCTCCTCGCGCCCGCTCCCGAGGAGCAGCCCGAGCAGCCGCAGAAGGAGAAGGCCGAGCCGCGCGCCGACGTCGCTTACGAGGTCGGAGAGTCCGTCACGGTGATGGAGGGGCCGTTCGCGACCCTGCCCGCCACCGTGAGCGAGATCAACGCCGATACCCAGAAGCTCAAGGTTCTGGTGTCGATCTTCGGCCGTGAGACGCCGGTCGAGCTCGGTTTCAACCAGGTCTCCAAGATCTAGAGAGCCCCTCCGGGAGCCCTCTGCCGAGCAGTCGGCGCCGACACCGCCCGTCGGCGCGTAGACTTGACGGGTTCGCCCTTCGCCGGGCGGACCCGTCGCGCCCCTTTGCGCCGCTGCGCGGGGGCGCCCACGCCTGAGCGGGGATCCGGCGCAGGCGTGGCCTCCACCGCGGACGCGAAGCTTCCGCTGCGGCCCGGCAGGGCGCCGGCCGCTCGGGATCCACGACACACAGCAGATCAGGCAAAGGACCCGATATGCCTCCGAAGAAGAAGATCGCAGCGCTGGTTAAGGTCCAGCTTCCCGCCGGCCAGGCGACTCCGGCGCCGCCCGTCGGTACCGCGCTCGGTCCGCACGGCGTCAACATCATGGAGTTCTGCAAGCAGTACAACGCTGCTACAGAAGCCCAGCGCGGAAGCATCATCCCCGTAGAGATCACCGTCTACGAGGACCGCTCGTTCAGCTTCGTCACCAAGACGCCGCCGGCGCCGAAGCTGATCCTCAAGGCCGCGGGCCTCGACAAGGGCAGCAACGACCCGAGCCGCAAGACGGCCGGCTCGGTGACCGAGGACCAGCTCCGCGAGATCGCGCAGACCAAGCTGCCCGACCTCAACACCGAGGACCTGGACCTGGCGACCAAGATCGTGACCGGCACCGCGCGGTCCATGGGCATCCGCATCAAGTAACCGCCCGGGTCGGACCGACAGCCGGCGGACCGATCGTGGAAGGGCCCGCGCTGGCCCTGACCACACCTCTCGTTTTGGAGCAGAAGTGAAGCGCAGCAAGAACCACGCCAAGGCCAGTCAGCTGGTCGACCGCAACAAGCTCTATGCGCCGCTGGACGCGGTGAAGCTGGCCAAGCAGACCAGCGTCGTCAAGTTCGACCCGACCGTCGAGATCGCGCTGCGCCTGGGCGTCGACCCGCGCAAGGCCGACCAGATGGTCCGCGGCACGGTGAACCTGCCGCACGGCACCGGCAAGACCGCCCGGGTCCTGGTCTTCGCCACCGGTGACCGTGCCGAGCAGGCCCGCCAGGCCGGCGCCGACTACGTCGGCGACGACGACCTGGTCGAGGCGATCCAGAAGGGCTTCCTGGACTTCGACTCCGTCGTGGCGACGCCCGACCTGATGGGCAAGGTCGGCCGCCTGGGCCGCGTGCTCGGTCCCCGCGGCATGATGCCCAACCCCAAGACCGGGACCGTCACGACCGACGTCACCAAGGCCGTCTCCGAGATCAAGGGCGGCAAGATCGAGTTCCGCGTCGACCGGCACGGCAACCTGCACTTCATCGTCGGCAAGCTCTCCTTCGACGAGAGCCAGCTGGTGGAGAACTACGGGGCCGCTCTCGACGAGGTCATCCGGCTCAAGCCCTCCGCGGCCAAGGGCCGGTACCTGCGGAAGTCGACCCTGACGACGACCATGGGTCCGGGCATCCCGGTCGACCCCAACATCACCCGGCCCGCCGCCGCCTGACGGCGGCCGTGTGACGGCAGCGCGACGAACGGCCCGGCTCCTCGCGAGGAGCCGGGCCGTTCGCTTCGTTCGCGCGGACGGTCAGAGGTCGTGGATCTCTTCCGGCGCGGGTGCTTCGAACGACGTGGAACCGATAGCGGAGAACGCCAGCTCCACCTCGATCTCGTCGTCGGAGGCTTCCACGCGCAGCGGCAGCCCGTCCTCGCCGACCCAGGCGGCGAAGGCGAGGGTGCCCGCGGTCTGGCCGCCCAGGATGGCCTCGACGGTGTCGCGGGCGTCGCCGAGGTCCTCGACCGCGGACTGCTCGGCCTCGCCCTCGACCAGGGTGGCCGGGGTCCCGTCGAGCTCCTGTGCGCCTTCGTCGGCGATCAGCTCTTCGTCGGCGAGCTCGTCCAGCAGCGGCGCCAGCTCGCCGGGCGTCAGGGGCGGTGCCGCGGGCTTGTCGACGCCGTCGAGCCCGCGGACCCACTCGGTCCGGCCCGGGAATCCGCCGTGGCTGTTGGAGATGATCGGATCGCCGCCGTCGGGCTCCACGATCATGGTGACGCTGCTCAGCTCCTCCGCGGTGAGCCCGGGATCCTGGCCGGTCGCCTGCAGCGATTGCAGGATGACCTCGCCCAGCCCCGGCACGACCGCGGTGACGCGGTCGGGCTCCTGAGGACCCTGCACTTCGTAGGTGTTGGTCGTGGCGGGGATCTCGGAACCCTCGCCGACGCCGGTCGCCGTGGCTTCGATCGTGTAGTCGGCGTCTTCGGCGGTGCTCTCGTCCACGGCTTCGACGAGGGCGGCGATCCCGCTCTTCTCCGTCGGGGAGGGTTCGGCGGTCGCCGTGCTCTCGCTCTCTTCGGGGGCGTCGCCGGTTCCGCCGCAGGCGGCCAACGGCACGAGGACGGCTGCGAGGGCGGCGGAAGCCACGGGTGTTCGGGGGATCTGCACGCGAACGGTTCGCTTTCTTCGTTCGGGGGATTCGGACGGATGGCGGAGCACCGTCGATGAGGGGGTGCTCCCACGGAGCGAGTCTGCCCCATATATGCGACATGCCATCAAGAACCGGGCGTTGTGCGGGCGGCAGTGACGGTATCGCTACCGTTCCGACACTTGCCGGTCGCCGCAGTCCGCCTCTGCGGACGGACGGTGCTGCCGAGCCCCGTCGCCCGCCGGCGACGCGCAGACCATCCCCGCGCGTCGGTTAGACTCGTAGATGCCGAAGACCGCCGGTCGCCACCCCGAGGGTGGCCTAAGGTCCCATGCGAATGGGCGGCCCGCGCAGGTGTACGAATGAGCGACGGCCATGCCGTGTCGCGCCCCGTGCCCCTGCGCCCGGGGCTTTTTTTATGTGCCTCCCGCCTGCCCCACCGCCAGGGCCTTTGCTTCGGACCGGCGTTCACAGTTGGAAGGAGTCCCATGGCGAGGCCGGACAAGGCAGCCGCGGTCGCCGAGCTCAAGGATGAATTCGAGAGCTCGCAGGGCGCTGTGCTGACCGAATACCGGGGGCTCAGCGTGTCGCAGGTGAGTCAACTGCGCCACAACCTCGGCCAGAACGCGCGCTTCCGCATCGTGAAGAACACGCTGACCAAGATCGCGGCCACCGAGGCCGGTCTTGACGATCAGGTCCAGGACCTGCTTGAGGGCCCGTCGGCCATCGCCTTCGTCCGCGGGGACGTCGTCGAGGCCGCCAAGGGCCTGCGTGATTTCGCGAAGGGAAGCTCGCCGCTGGTGATCAAGGGCGGTGTCATCGACGGAAAGGTCATGACGCCCGAGCAGATCACCCAGCTGGCCGATCTGGAGTCCCGCGAGGTTCTGCTCGCGAAGATGGCCGGTGCGCTCAAGGCCAAGCAGGGCCAGGCCGCCCGGCTGTTCCAGGCGCTTCCCCTCAAGGCCGTGCGGCTCGCCCAGGCGCTGCACGACAAGCGCTCCGACGAGGGCACCGAGGGCTAGCGACGATCCCGTCGGCGTGGCCGCGCCGGCGTCAGGCTCGGCACGGCGCCGCACGGCGCGCGTGTTGGTAGAGAAAGGCAGACCGCATCATGGCGAAGCTCAGCAACGAAGAGCTCCTTGGCGCCTTCGAGGAGATGACCCTCCTGGAGCTGTCGGAGTTCGTCAAGCAGTTCGAGGAGAAGTTCGACGTCGAGGCCGCCGCCCCGGCCGCCGCCGTCATGGCCGCCCCGGCCGGCGGCGGTGCCGCCGAGGAGGAGGTCGAGGAGCAGACGGAGTTCGACGTCGTCCTCGAGTCCGCCGGCGACAAGAAGATCCAGGTCATCAAGGAGGTCCGCGGGATCGCGGACCTGGGGCTCAAGGAGGCCAAGGACCTGGTCGACAACGCCCCGAAGCCGCTGCTGGAGGGCGCCAGCAAGGACAACGCCGACAAGGCCAAGGAGGCCCTGGAAGGCGCCGGCGCCACCGTCACGCTCAAGTAGTACCGGGCGGGCCCCGCCGCGCCGTCTGCGCGGCCGGCGGGCCTGTGCGCAAGGGCGGTCGTCCCGCGGGGCGGCCGCCCTTCGCATGTTCCGGCTCCGGCGCCCGGGGCTGCGGCGGGGGAGGGACGGCGCGCGTGCGGCGGTGCCCGGTGCCCGCGGCGCCCGAGCGATCGGACCGAGCCGAGCGGCCGGTAGCGCGGCGGGCCGCACCGCCCGCCCCGCTTCCTGCCGTCCGGTACCCGGCTGCCGGTCCGGTGGGCCTGGCCCGAGGTCCCCGAGGCACCGGGCCACCGGACCACCGGGTGTGCGGCGTGCCGGAGCGGGGGGCGGTGTTTCGGGCGTCTCCGCTCCGGGCGGTTTGTGGACATGCCCGAAAGCGAGGTTCAATCGTGTCCGAATCAGAGTGACCGATGCGGCGCACAGCGGCGGCGAAGGGTGAGGCGTCGGATGCCGAAGCGGAGTTCCCGTGTCCGCGTGCACGGTCCGCGGCACGGCGCAGAGAAGGCTCGGGCGACGCTGGGAAAAGGGATACTTTCCCCCGTGCCCAGGTGCGCACACCCCGGATTTCCTGTGGGGCCTCTCACGGCTCGTGAACCGTGTGCCCGGGGCGGCCCGGGCTTGACGGATCCGCCAGTTGGGGCGATGCTGCCTGGTGTCGTGACTGACTTCAGGGGCTGTGGTTGGACAGCGGTGTAGTATTCAGCTACACTGCCCTTTTGCGCTGCCCATTGACGATCCGTGTGCCGGTGTCCGTGCTCCGCGGCCGGATCCCGAGGATCCCTCGGTGTTGCCGGACCCCACCGTACGTTCTCCATCACGAGCCTCTGCCCGATATCCGTCGGCAGGTCTCAGCCTGACATCCCGGATCGTCCGGCGTGCGCGCGCATCAACCGCCACAAGCCTTCGGAAGGACCCCTGTTGGCAGCCTCGCGCAACGCCTCCGCTAACGAACTTGGTCCGAACCGCGTTTCCTTCGCCCGCATTCGGGAGCCACTCGGAGTCCCGAACCTCTTGGCCCTGCAGACCGATTCGATGGACTGGCTGCTCGGCAACGAGAAGTGGAGTACCCGGGTCGAGGCGGCTCATAACGCCGGCCGCAAGGACGTTCCGGAGCAGTCCGGTCTCGAAGAGATCTTCGAGGAGATCAGTCCCATCGAGGACTTCTCCGGCACCATGTCGCTTTCGTTCCGCGACCACCGGTTCGAGCCGCCCAAGTACTCAGAGGATGAGTGCAAGGACAAGGACATGACCTTCTCCGCCCCGATGTTCGTCACGGCGGAGTTCATCAACAACGACACCGGTGAGATCAAGAGCCAGACCGTGTTCATGGGCGACTTCCCGCTCATGACCACGAAGGGCACGTACATCATCAACGGCACCGAGCGCGTCGTGGTGTCGCAGCTGGTCCGCTCTCCCGGTGTGTACTTCGACCGCCAGGTCGACAAGACGTCCGACAAGGACCTCTACGGCTGCAAGGTCATCCCCTCGCGCGGCGCCTGGCTGGAGTTCGAGGTCGACAAGCGCGACTTCGTCGGCGTCCGCATCGACCGCAAGCGCAAGCAGGGCGTCACCGTCCTGCTCAAGGCGCTGGGGTGGACGACCGACCGGATCCTGGAGCGGTTCGGCGCCTACGAGTCGATCCGCAACACCCTGGAGAAGGACCCGACGTCGGGTACCGACGACGCGCTCCTGGACATCTACCGCAAGCTGCGCCCGGGCGAGCCGCCGACGAAGGAGTCCGCCCAGGCGCTGTTGGAGAACCTCTACTTCAACCCCAAGCGCTACGACCTCGCCAAGGTCGGCCGCTACAAGATCAACAAGAAGCTCGGGCTCGACACCGAGTTCACGCAGGGCACGCTCACCGAAGACGACATCGTCTCCACGATCGACTACCTCGTGCGGCTGCACGCCGGCGAGGAGGAGCTCGAAACCAGCCAGGGCACCCGCCCGGTCGAGACCGACGACATCGACCACTTCGGCAACCGCCGCCTGCGCACCGTCGGCGAGCTGATCCAGAACCAGGTCCGCCTGGGCCTGGCCCGGATGGAGCGCGTCGTCCGCGAGCGGATGACGACCCAGGACGTCGAGGCCATCACGCCCCAGACCCTGATCAACATCCGCCCGGTCGTGGCCTCCATCAAGGAGTTCTTCGGCACGAGCCAGCTCTCGCAGTTCATGGACCAGACCAACCCGCTGGCGGGTCTGACCCACAAGCGCCGCCTGTCGGCGCTGGGGCCGGGCGGTCTCTCCCGTGAGCGCGCCGGCTTCGAGGTCCGCGACGTGCACCCCTCGCACTACGGACGCATGTGCCCGATCGAGACCCCTGAGGGTCCCAACATCGGTCTGATCGGCTCGCTTGCGGGCTACGGCCGCGTCAACTCGTTCGGTTTCGTCGAGACGCCCTACCGCAAGGTCATCGACAACCAGTTGACCGACGAGGTCGCCTACCTCACCGCCGACGAAGAGGACCGCTACGTCATCGCCCAGGCGAACACTCCGGTGGACGCCCAGGGCAACTTCGTCGACGAGCGCGTACTGGTGCGCCGCAAGGGCGGCGAGTTCGAGGCCGTGTACACCAGCGAGGTGGAGTACATGGACGTCTCGCCGCGCCAGATGGTGTCGGTGGCCACGGCCATGATCCCCTTCCTGGAGCACGACGACGCCAACCGCGCGCTCATGGGGTCCAACATGCAGCGCCAGGCCGTCCCGCTGCTGCGCGCGGAGTCGCCGCTGGTGGGAACCGGCATGGAGTACCGGGCCGCCACCGACGCCGGCGAAGTCGTTCTGACGGACAAGGCGGGCGTGGTCGAGGAGGTCACGGCCGACTACATCACCGTGATGGCCGACGACGGCACCCGCAACACCTACCGGCTGGGCAAGTTCATCCGGAGCAACCAGGGCACCTGCTTCAACCAGCGCCCTCTCGTCGACGACGGCCAGCGCGTCGAGGAGAGCCAGGTCCTGGCCGACGGCCCCTCGACCGACCACGGCGAGATGTCGCTGGGCAAGAACCTGCTCGTGGCTTACATGTCCTGGGAGGGCCACAACTACGAGGACGCCATCGTCCTCTCGCAGCGCCTGGTTCAGGACGACGTCATGTCCTCGATCCACATCGAGGAGCACGAGGTCGACGCCCGCGACACCAAGCTGGGCCCCGAGGAGATCACCCGCGAGATCCCCAACGTCAGCGAGGAGGTCCTGGCCGACCTCGACGACCGCGGGATCATCCGCATCGGCGCCGAGGTCATCGACGGCGACATCCTCGTCGGCAAGGTCACGCCCAAGGGCGAGACCGAGCTGACCCCCGAGGAGCGGCTGCTGCGCGCGATCTTCGGTGAGAAGGCGCGCGAGGTCCGCGACACCTCGCTGAAGGTGCCCCACGGCGAGACCGGCAAGGTCATCGGCGTGCGCGTGTTCAGCCGCGAGGAAGGCGACGAGCTCCCGCCCGGCGTCAACGAGCTGGTTCGCGTCTACGTCGCGCAGAAGCGCAAGATCATGGACGGCGACAAGCTCGCCGGGCGCCACGGCAACAAGGGCGTCATCGCCAAGATCCTGCCCGAGGAGGACATGCCGTTCATGGAGGACGGCACCCCCGTCGACATCGTTCTCAACCCGCTGGGCGTGCCCGGCCGGATGAACGTCGGGCAGATCCTGGAGATCCACCTGGGCTGGCTGGCCCAGAACGGCTGGAAGGTCGACGGCGACGACGCGCCCTGGAAGCGGGCGATGCACGAGATCGGCGCCGGCGAGATCGAGCCCGGGACCAAGGTGGCCACGCCGGTCTTCGACGGGCTGCGCGAGGACGAGATCGGCGGTTTGCTGGCCTCCAGCCTTCCCAACGAGGACGGGCAGCGGGTGATCGACGAGCAGGGCAAGGCGGTGCTGTACGACGGCCGCACCGGCGAGCCGTTCGCCGAGCCGATCGCGGTCGGCTACACCTACTTCCTCAAGCTGCACCACCTGGTCGACGACAAGATCCACGCACGCTCCACCGGTCCGTACTCGATGATCACCCAGCAGCCGCTGGGTGGTAAGGCGCAGTTCGGCGGCCAGCGCTTCGGCGAGATGGAGGTCTGGGCGCTGGAGGCCTACGGTGCCGCCTACGCGCTGCAGGAGCTGCTGACGATCAAGTCCGACGACGTCCTCGGCCGCGTCAAGGTCTACGAGGCGATCGTCAAGGGCGAGAACATCCCCGAACCCGGCATCCCGGAATCCTTCAAGGTGCTCATCAAGGAGATGCAGTCGCTGTGCCTGAACGTGGAGGTGCTCTCCAGCGACGGCATGTCCATCGAGATGCGCGACACCGACGAGGACGTCTTCCGGGCAGCGGAGGAACTGGGAATCGACCTGGGGCGGCGTGAGCCGAGCAGTGTCGAAGAGGTTTAACTTCCGCGATCTTCAAGAGCAGGGGACGAATTAAGTGCTCGACGTCAACTTCTTCGACGAGCTCCGGATTGGCCTCGCGACCGCTGACGAGATCCGGCAGTGGTCGCACGGCGAGGTCAAGAAGCCGGAAACCATCAACTACCGGACCCTTAAGCCGGAAAAGGACGGGCTCTTCTGCGAGAAGATCTTCGGCCCGACCCGCGACTGGGAGTGCTACTGCGGCAAGTACAAGCGGGTCCGCTTCAAGGGCATCATCTGCGAGCGCTGCGGTGTGGAGGTCACCCGGGCCAAGGTCCGGCGTGAGCGCATGGGCCACATCGAGCTCGCCGCCCCCGTGACCCACATCTGGTACTTCAAGGGTGTGCCCAGCCGTCTGGGCTACCTGCTGGACCTGGCGCCGAAGGATCTCGAGAAGATCATCTACTTCGCCGCCTACATGGTCACCTGGGTCGACAACGAGGCCCGCGAGCGCGACCTGCCCTCCCTGGAGGCGCGGATTTCGGTGGAGCGCCAGCACCTGGAGCAGCGCCGCGACACCACCGTCGAGGAGCGCCACAAGAAGCTCGAAGCCGACCTGGCCGAGCTTGAAGAGCAGGGCGCCAAGGGCGACGCGCGGCGCAAGGTCCGCGAGTCGGCCGAGCGCGAGATGCGCCAGATCCGCGACCGGGTCCAGCGCGAGATCGACCGGCTCGAAGAGGTCTGGAACCGCTTCAAGAACCTCAAGGTCCAGGACCTTGAAGGCGACGAGATGCTCTACCGCGAGATGCGGGACCGCTTCGGCAAGTACTTCCGCGGCGGCATGGGCGCTCAGGCGATCCAGGAGCGGCTGGCCAACTTCGACCTCGACGCCGAGGCCGAGCGGCTGCGCGAGACCATCCGCAGCGGCAAGGGCCAGAAGAAGGCCCGCGCCCTGAAGCGGCTCAAGGTCGTCTCGGCGTTCCTGAACACCCGCAACAGCCCCATGGGGATGGTGCTGGACTGCATTCCGGTCATCCCGCCGGACCTGCGCCCCATGGTGCAGCTCGACGGCGGCCGGTTCGCGACCTCGGACCTGAACGACCTGTACCGCCGGGTCATCAACCGGAACAACCGCCTCAAGCGGCTCCTCGACCTCGGTGCCCCCGAGATCATCGTCAACAACGAGAAGCGGATGCTGCAGGAGGCCGTCGACGCGCTGTTCGACAACGGCCGCCGCGGCCGCCCGGTCACCGGGCCGGGCAACCGTCCGCTCAAGTCGCTGTCGGACATGCTCAAGGGAAAGCAGGGCCGTTTCCGGCAGAACCTGCTGGGCAAGCGCGTCGACTACTCCGGCCGGTCGGTGATCGTCGTCGGTCCGCAGCTCAAACTGCACCAATGCGGTCTGCCCAAGCAGATGGCCCTGGAGCTGTTCAAGCCGTTCGTGATGAAGCGCCTGGTCGATCTGAACCACGCGCAGAACATCAAGAGTGCCAAGCGCATGGTCGAGCGGTCCCGCCCGGTGGTCTGGGACGTCCTCGAAGAGGTCATCACCGAGCACCCGGTGATGCTCAACCGCGCGCCGACGCTGCACCGTCTGGGCATCCAGGCCTTCGAGCCGCAGCTGGTCGAGGGCAAGGCGATCCAGATCCACCCGCTGGTGTGCACCGCCTTCAACGCCGACTTCGACGGCGACCAGATGGCGGTCCACCTTCCGCTGTCCGCCGAGGCCCAGGCCGAGGCGCGACTGCTGATGCTGGCCAGCAACAACATCCTCAAGCCGTCCGACGGCAAGCCGGTCACCATGCCCACCCAGGACATGATCATCGGCCTGTACTACCTGACGACGCGCAGAGAGGACGGCGTGGGCGCCGGCCGGGCGTTCCGCAATCCGGCCGAGGCGCTCATGGCCTTCGATCTCGGTGAGCTCGACCTGCAGGCGCCGATCAAGCTGCGTGTCGGAGGCGACGTCCCGCCGCCGCGCGACTGGGTCGAGCCCGAGGAGGCCAAGGAGCCCGGCGAGTCCTACGTGCTGGAGACCACTCTGGGGCGGTACCTCTTCAACGAGACCACGCCTTCGGACTACCCGTTCGTGAACTACCAGGTGGGCAAGAAGCAGGTGTCCAGCCTGGTCAACGAGCTGGCCGAGGGCTACCCCAAGATCCAGGTCGCCTCGACGCTGGACGCGTTCAAGGACGCCGGATACCACTGGGCGACCCGGTCCGGCCTGACCATCGGGATCACCGACGTCCTCGCGCCGCCGCGGAAGACGGAGATCCTCGACGGGCACGAGCGCCAGGCGGACAAGATCCAGCGCGAGTTCGACCGCGGTCTGATCACCGACGACGAGCGCCGACAGGAGCTCACCGAGATCTGGACCAAGGCCACCAACGAGGTCGCCACGGACATGGAGGACAACGCTCCCGCCGACAACCCGGTGTGGATGATGGTGAACTCCGGTGCCCGAGGCAACCCGATGCAGGTGCGCCAGATCGCCGGTATCCGCGGCCTGGTCTCCAACACCCGCGGTGAGACGATTCCGCGTCCGATCAAGTCCTCCTACCGCGAGGGCCTTTCGGTGCTGGAGTACTTCATCTCCACGCACGGTCAGCGCAAGGGCCTGGCCGACACCGCCCTGCGGACGGCCGACTCCGGGTACCTCACCCGGCGCCTGGTCGACGTCGCCCAGGACGTCATCGTCCGCGAGTTCGACTGCCAAACCGACCGCGCGCTGTGGCAGGAGGTCGGTGAGACGAACGCCGCCGGCACGGTCGTGCGCAAGCACAACGTGGAGAACACCGGCTTCGGGCGGACCATCGCCGAGGACGCGGTGGTGGACGGCAAGGTGGTCGTCCCCGCCGGCGCGGACACCTCCGAGTCGACGATCGACACGCTGGTCGCCAACGGCGTCGAGCGGGTGCGCGTGCGCAGCTCGCTCACCTGCGAGGCCAAGATCGGCGTCTGCAGCACCTGCTACGGCCGCTCGATGGCCACGGGCAAGCCCGTCGACGT
The DNA here is from genome assembly GCF_014204715.1 of Streptomonospora salina. Lineage (NCBI taxonomy): Bacteria > Bacillati > Actinomycetota > Actinomycetes > Streptosporangiales > Nocardiopsidaceae > Streptomonospora > Streptomonospora salina. Next base: position 1,844,615 of record NZ_JACHLY010000001.1, on the reverse strand, counting down.
CGGCGAGGCCATCGGCATCATCGCGGCGCAGTCCATCGGTGAGCCCGGTACGCAGCTGACCATGCGGACCTTCCACATGGGCGGTTCGGCCGGACAGGACATCACCCACGGTCTGCCGCGTGTGACCGAGCTGTTCGAGGCCCGCATCCCCAAGGGTGTCGCCCCGATCAGCGAGCTCGAAGGCCGTATCCGGATCGAGGACACGGAGAAGAGCCGCAAGATCATCCTGGTCCCCAACGACGGGTCCGACGAGATCTCCTACCCGGTGCCCATGCGGGCGCAGCTGCTGGTCAGCGACGGCGACCACGTGGGCGTCGGCCAGCAGCTCATCCAGGGCGCCATCAACCCGCACGAGGTGCTGCGCATCCAGGGCCCGCGGGCCGTGCAGCAGCACCTGGTGTCGGAGGTGCAGGAGGTCTACAAGTCGCAGGGTGTCTCGATTCACGACAAGCACATCGAGATCATCGTGCGGCAGATGCTCAAGCGGGTGAACCTCCTGGAGTCCGGCGACACCGAGCTGCTGCCCGGCGAGATGGTCGAGCGGCCCAAGTTCGAGTCGATCAACCGCCGCGTCGTGTCCGAAGGCGGCCAGCCGGCGGCCGGCCGTCCGGTTCTGCTCGGTATCACCAAGGCGTCGCTGGCCACGGAGTCGTGGCTGTCGGCGGCCTCCTTCCAGGAGACGACCCGGGTGCTGACCGAGAACGCCATCCACGGCAAGAGCGACCCGCTGGTGGGCCTCAAGGAGAACGTCATCATCGGTAAGCTCATCCCGGCCGGTACGGGTCTGCCGCAGTACCGAAACGTCCGGGTCGAGCCGACCGAGGAGGCGAAGGCGTCGATGTACTCGGTGTCGGGCTACGAGGAGCCCAGCGAGTACACCTTCGGGCAGGGCTCGGGAGAAGCCGTGCCGCTGGAGGAGTACGACTTCGGGCCCTACAGCAGGTGACCTGAAGAGTCGATCGGCGGAAGCGATTGGTTGGTCGAGCGGCGGCGGTAGTCCACCCGTTTAACGGGTGGGCTGCCGCCGTTCGTCGTTGCGGCTCGGCATACTCGTGTATCGATGGGGAGAGCAGCGCGCACGCGCGGTCGGGAGATCGAGGACAGTGACGGACAACGGGGGACAGCGGTACATACCGCCCGATGGTGACCACAACGCCCGAACGGAGACCGCGGACTCGTGGTTCACACCGAGCGGCGACCGCCATCGGACTCAGTCCCAGTACCAGGACAGCTATGACGGCGCCGCCGAGGGGGACGAGCCGGACCGGTCCGGTCCGGCCGGGGCCGACCGCGAGCGGTCGGCGTTTCCCAACAGCGGCGGCTACCCGGGCATGGGAGGCGATCGCCCGGGTATGGCCGAGCCCTACCCTTCGGCGCTGGGCGACCTCGGTCTGCCCGGCGATCGGCGTGGCGCGAGTACCGGGCCGGCGTCGGACGGGCAGGCCCCGCCGCCGTTCACCCGCCCCTATGCCGCGCCCTCCGACGAAGCCGGCCACTCCGGCACCGACGGCGCCGACGGCCAGGAGGGGTCCGTCGGCCGGCCGGCGGACCCGGGCGAGGCTCCCGGAACCGGGTTCCCGCCCGGCGCCGGGTACGCGGAAACCGACGCGCCGGAGCCGGACACCGGCTACGGGCCGGGCAGCACCGGGCCCGGCTACCGCTTGCCGGACACCCCGGCCGCCGCGCCCGGAGACGCTCCGCTGAGTACGGTCGAGGGCGCGGGCGGCTATCCCGGATTCGGCTCCACGGTGCGCGCCGGAACCGGCGGCGCCGCAGACGGGGCTCGGGGAGCACCGCTCGGGGAGCCCCCGGCCGGTGGGGAGTACGCAGCCGGAACGGCCCGGGGCCGGGACAGCGGCGAGTGGCCAGCGGCCGGAGCGGCCCCGTACGGCTCCGGACCCGGCACCGAGCCCTTCCCCGCCGGCGGGCCGGAAGCCGAGGCCGGGACACCCGGCCCGCGGCATCCCTCGGATGCCGCGGGCACCGCCGACGGCGACGCGCCCGGAACCGTTCCGCCCGGCATCCCCTCCGACGTGCGAAGCGACCCGGTCGCCGGCGATGAACCCGGTGGCACCGAACGCCGGACGGAAGGCCCCGGGGGCTACGGTCCCGCCGGGGATCCGTTCGCCGGTACAGGGCCGAGCCCTCTGGGAACCGCGGGCGCCGCCGAGCCCCGTCCGTACTCCGAATCCGGGCGGAGCGCGCCGAGCGCCCCGTCCCCCGGAAGCCCCGGGTGGGATACGGGCCGTCAGCGCCCTGACTCCTATGAGGACTCCGCGGCGGACCCGCCGGGCGCTCCGCCGCCGGCTTCGGCGACCGGGCCGGGGCCCGATCCGTACGGCGACGCCCGCCGCTCGGCGGAGTCCGCGGCCGACCGGGGAACCTCCGCATACGGCGACCGGCGCGCCGACCGCGGCAGTTCCGAGGAGCCGCGGAGGGCGCCGTCCGGCGCCGAGGATCCGGCAGGAGCCGCCGGGCGGTCCCCGGGCTACGGCACCGACTCCGCCGCGGGGGACCCGCGGCGCTACGCCTCCGGGGCCGGCTACCGGCTCGACCCCGACCCCGGATCCGAGCCGCGGCGGGAAACCGGGGACGGCGACCCCTTCGATCCCGCGGGCTCCCGCGGTCCCGGCGACGCGACGCCGGGACCGGACGCCGCGGACGCCTACGGTGACGAGCTGTCCCGTCCCTACTCCCGCTGGATCGGGGCGGACTCCTCCGGTGGGCCGGAGCCCTGGCGGCCGCCGGAACCCTCCGCCCGCCCGTCGGACGCCTTGGGCGACCCGGCACCGGGGCCCGGGACCGGCCAGGACGGCGCCGGGGGCACCGCAAGCGGAAACACCTGGGCCTTCAGCCGCGACGACACCCGGCTGCCCGAGGACGTGCGCCGAACGGTCGAGGAGCAGCGCCGCAAGCGGCGCGACGGCTCGCCCGAGTACACGACCGCCAACCTCACGCGCCAGGAGGACGAGGGCGGATCCCCGGACGGACCCGAGTCCGGGCGGGGCGGCGGCGCGACCGCGCCGTCCCCGGCCGCCGACCTCGGCGACGATCCGCTGGCGGCCATCGCGGCGCAGCAGGCCCGCGCCCGTGCCGCCGATGGGGCGGCCGCGGATCCGGTGACGGACGGCGGTCCCGCCGGCCCGGGGAGTCCGGAACCGGAGGGGTCCGGACCCGTCCGGGCTCCGGCCGGTGACGAGCTGGGCCCGGACCTGCGCGGTCCCTCAAGCCCGCCCGCCGGAGACGAGCTCGGTCCCGACCGGCGCGGCGGCGGCCCCGCTCCCGCGGCCGGTGACGGGGCCTTCCCCGGAGGGCGGTCGGGCGATCCGGCTCCCTACGGCGCCTCCGCCGCGGCCGAGCCGTACGGGCGCCGTGGCGAGTACGAGGAGTCGGGCGAGCACCGTTCCTCCGCCGCCTCCGCCGCAAGCCCCGGATCGGCTCCGGACGGGCCGTGGGAGGCCGAGCGCGGTGCGGCCTTCGACGGATACGGATCCTCCGGTCCGCAGGGCCGGGAACCGGAAGGACCGGGTGCCGACGGCGGGCACGAATCCTCCGGCTCCTTCGCCCGGAGTCATCCCGGCTACTCCGAGTACGCCGATCGGCGCGGCCCGGAATCCGGCCGGGACGGCCTGGCCGGTCCGGGCGCTCCGGACGAGGAGTCGGCCCACCGGCGGCCGGCGGCGGGCGGACCGGACGGGCCCGACACCGCCGCCATGGACCTGCCCGGACCGGGTGCCTACGGCGACGACGCCGGCGCCTACGGGCCGGGCGGTGCCGAGGGCGCGCCCGACGGCGGCGGCGCGGGCTACGACGGGCAGGACCGGGAGGCCCGGTCCTCGCGCGATCCGATCAGGGAGGAGTTCCCCGATTTCGACCGGCCGTTGGGCGGTACGGCCGGCGACGACTACCCCGGTTACGACAACATCGACCACTGGCCCGACACGGCGCCCGAGGCCTCGGCCACACTGTGGCTGGGCATCTCGGCGCTGGTGCCGCTGATCGGACTGCTGACCGGCGTCGCCGCTCTGGTTACGGGTCCGCGCGCCACCCGCGCGATCCGGCGCTCGGAGGACGGGCTGGAAGGACTGAACCTGGTGCGGCTGGGCACGGTCCTGGCGTGGGTCGGAATCGGGCTGTCCCTGCTGGAGACCGCCGTCTACGCGGGGGGCGTCGTCCTTTCCTGAACGTGTGCGCCGGCCGTCTGCGGCGGACGGCCGGCGGGCGGGTGCCCCCCGGTATGGCGAGCGCCACACCGGGGGGCACAGTCGTGTCCGTGCCCGGGCCGGATACCGGCCCTGGCACGGAGATGGTAAGAACGGCCCCACGGATGGGCGATATCCTGCGCAAGCACTCCGCAGAGCCCGTACACTGGAACCGGACCTACGACAGCATGAGGCTGCGGAACGGAGTACCGGAGCTGGCGGTCGCCATTTTGACCTGCTACAGGGCCTTCGGTACTCTATAAATTCGTGCCCGTGAGTCGACGGGTCAGCACGTGCGCACTTTGCGAACGGTATCCGCCGGACTGCGCAGAGCGCGGCGCGTGACACCTCCTCCCAGAGTAACGACCGCAGGGTCGGACGTTATCCGGTTTTCACCATGCTTGGGGTAGATCGCGACACGCCCGGGTTCGGGGGTAGGGGAGGACGGTAAGTCCACCTGGTCACAGGACACATCGGCTAAGAAGAACCGGCGTAGGTCACGAGAAAGACGGAGACGCGGTGCCCACCATCCAGCAGCTGGTCCGCAAGGGCCGACAGGACAAGGTCGCAAAGAACAAGACCCCGGCGCTGAAGGGGAGTCCGCAGCGTCGTGGTGTGTGCACGCGTGTCTACACCACTACGCCCAAGAAGCCGAACTCCGCCCTGCGCAAGGTCGCCCGTGTGCGCTTGAGCAGCGGTACCGAGGTCACGGCCTACATCCCGGGGATCGGACACAACCTCCAGGAGCACTCCATCGTGCTCGTGCGTGGCGGTCGTGTGAAGGACCTGCCGGGTGTGCGGTACCGGATCGTCCGCGGCTCGCTCGACACTCAGGGCGTCCGTAACCGCAAGCAGGCGCGCAGCCGCTACGGCGCTAAGAAGGAGAAGTAAGCATGCCGCGCAAGGGCCCGGCGCCGAAGCGCCAGCTCATCACTGACCCGGTCTACGGATCGCCGCTCGTCACCTCGCTGATCAACAAGGTGCTGCTCGACGGCAAGCGCTCGATCGCGCAGGGCATCGTGTACAAGGCGCTCGAAGGCGCCCAGGAGAAGACCGGCCAGGACCCGCTCGTGGTCCTCAAGCGTGCGCTGGACAACGTGAAGCCCGCCCTTGAGGTGCGCAGCCGCCGGGTCGGCGGCGCCACCTACCAGGTGCCGGTCGAGGTCCGCTCGTCCCGCAGCACGACCCTCGCTCTGCGTTGGCTGGTCCGCTACTCGCGCCAGCGTCGTGAGAAGTCCATGACCGAGCGGCTGATGAACGAACTGGTCGACGCCAGCAACGGACTGGGCGCCAGTGTCAAGCGCCGCGAGGACACCCACAAGATGGCGGAGTCCAACAAGGCCTTCGCTCACTACCGCTGGTAATTCCCGCGGCTTTATCGATACGAGAGACCGAGAGAAGACGAGCCCTCATGGCTACCACTGCTCTTGACCTTGCCAAGGTCCGCAACATCGGGATCATGGCGCACATCGACGCGGGTAAGACCACGACCACCGAGCGCATCCTCTTCTACACCGGCGTGAACTACAAGCTGGGTGAAGTCCATGACGGCGCAGCCACCATGGACTGGATGAAGGAGGAGCAGCAGCGGGGTATCACGATCACGTCCGCGGCTACGACCACCCACTGGAACGACTACACGGTCAACATCATCGACACGCCCGGCCACGTGGACTTCACGGTCGAGGTCGAGCGGTCGCTGCGCGTGCTGGACGGTGCGGTCGCGGTCTTCGACGCCAAGGAAGGCGTCGAGCCCCAGTCGGAGCAGGTGTGGCGCCAGGCCGACCGCTACGGGGTCCCGCGGATCTGCTTCGTGAACAAGATGGACAAGATCGGCGCGGAGTTCCAGCGCTGCGTCGACATGTTCCGCGAGCGCCTCAACACCACTCCGCTGCCGCTGCAGCTGCCGATCGGCGCGGAGTCGGACTTCAAGGGCGTCATCGACCTGGTGCACATGAAGGCGCTGGTCTGGAGCGCGGAGACCAAGCTCGGTGAGATGTACGAGACCGTCGACATCCCCGACACCCACCTCGAGGCCGCCCGTGAGGCGCACGACAAGATGATCGAGACGTTGGCCGAGGCCGACGACGAGATCATGGAGCTCTACCTCGAGGGCGTCGAGCCCACGATCGAGCAGATCAAGCCGGCCATCCGGCGGGCCACGATCGCCGGTACCGCCATCCCGGTGCTGTGCGGCACGGCCTTCAAGAACAAGGGCGTGCAGCCGCTGCTCGACGCCGTGGTCGACTACCTCCCCGCTCCGCTGGACGTCGAGGCCATCGAGGGCCACGACCCCAAGGACGAGAACGAGGCGGCCGAGCTTTCCCGGCGCCCGGATGAGAGCGAGCCGTTCTCGGCTCTGGTCTTCAAGATCATGAGCGACCCCCACCTGGGCAAGCTCACCTACATCCGGGTCTACTCCGGCGTGCTGGAGACCGGGACGCAGGTGCTCAACAGCGTGAAGGGGCGCAAGGAGCGCATCGGCAAGATCTACCGCATGCACTCCAACAAGCGCGAGGAGATCCAGCGCGTGGGCGCCGGCGACATCGTGGCCGTGATGGGTCTGAAGGACACCACCACGGGTGAGACGCTGAGCGACTCCTCTTCGCCGATCGTCCTGGAGTCGATGACGTTCCCGGCCCCGGTCATCGAGGTCGCGATCGAGCCCAAGAGCAAGAGCGATCAGCAGAAGCTGGGCGTAGCGATCCAACGGCTCGTCGACGAGGACCCCTCCTTCCGGGTCGCCACCGACGAAGAGACGGGTCAGACGGTCATCTCCGGCATGGGTGAGCTGCACCTCGAGGTGTTCGTCCACCGCATGCGCGACGAGTTCAAGGTCGAAGCGAATATCGGGCGCCCCCAGGTCGCCTACCGCGAGACCATTCGCAAGAAGATCGAGAAGATCGACTACACCCACAAGAAGCAGACGGGTGGTCAGGGGCAGTTCGGTCGCGTCGTCATCGACCTCGAGCCGCTGCTGGCCGACGACGGCGGCGACAGCGCCGGCTACGAATTCGTCAACAACATCACCGGCGGCCGCATCCCGCGGGAGTACATCCCCTCGGTCGATGCGGGCTGCCAGGAGACTGCCGAGTTCGGCATTCTCGCTGGATACCCTCTTGTGGGGATCAAGGTGACGCTGCAGGACGGCGCCTATCACGACGTCGACTCCTCCGAGCTCGCCTTCAAGGTCGCCGGTTCCATGGCCTTCAAGGAAGCGGCGCGCAAGGCCAAGCCGGTTCTTCTCGAGCCGCTCATGGCGGTGGAGGTCACGACGCCCGAGGACTACATGGGCGACGTGATCGGTGATCTGAACAGCCGGCGCGGCCAGGTCCAGTCGATGGAGGAGCGCTCGGGCACCCGCATCATCAAGGCGCACGTGCCGCTTTCGGAGATGTTCGGCTACGTGGGTGACCTGCGCAGCCGTACCCAGGGGCGAGCCTCGTACACGATGGTGTTCGACTCCTACGCGGAGGTCCCGTCCAACGTCGCAGAAGAGATTGTGGCGAAGGCGCGCGGCGAGTGACCGCGATCGTATCCAGTCCCAGCTAGCAACCATGTACGTCTAGGAGAAATCCAGTGGCGAAGGCCAAGTTCGAGCGGAGCAAGCCGCACGTAAACATCGGCACCATCGGTCACATCGACCACGGTAAGACCACGCTTACCGCCGCGATCACCAAGGTTCTGCACGAGCAGTATCCGGAGCTGAACCCGTTCACGCCCTTCGAGGACATCGACAACGCTCCCGAGGAGCGCGAGCGCGGCATCACCATTTCGGTCGCGCACGTCGAGTACGAGACCGAGCAGCGCCACTACGCCCACGTGGACTGCCCCGGCCACGCCGACTACGTGAAGAACATGATCACGGGTGCGGCGCAGATGGACGGCGCCATCCTGGTCGTGGCCGCCACCGACGGCCCGATGCCGCAGACCAAGGAGCACGTGCTCCTGGCCCGCCAGGTCGGCGTTCCCTACATCGTCGTCGCGCTGAACAAGGCCGACATGGTCGACGACGCCGAGATCTTCGACCTGGTCGAGCTCGAGGTCCGCGAGCTGCTCAACGAGTACGAGTTCCCGGGCGACGACGTTCCGGTCACCAAGGTCTCCGCGCTGAAGTCGATGGAGGGGGACCCCGAGTGGACCCAGAACATCCTCGACCTCATGCACTCCGTTGACGCGAAGATCCCGGACCCGGAGCGCGACATCGACAAGCCGTTCCTGATGCCGATCGAGGACGTCTTCTCGATCACCGGCCGCGGCACGGTCGTCACCGGCCGCGTCGAGCGCGGTGTCATCAACGTGAGCGACACCGTCGACATCGTCGGCATCAAGGACGAGAAGCAGACCACCACCGTCACCGGTGTGGAGATGTTCCGCAAGCTGCTCGACCAGGGCCAGGCCGGCGACAACGTCGGTCTGCTGCTGCGGGGCACCAAGCGCGAGGACGTCGAGCGCGGCCAGGTCATCATCAAGCCGGGCACGACGACCCCGCACACGGAGTTCGAGGCGCAGGTCGTCATCCTGTCCAAGGACGAGGGTGGCCGCCACACGCCCTTCTTCAACAACTACCGGCCGCAGTTCTACTTCCGCACGACCGACGTCACCGGCGTCGTCACGCTGCCGGAGGGCACGGACATGGTCATGCCCGGTGACAACACCGAGATGACCGTTCAGCTCATCCAGCCGGTCGCGATGGAGGAGGGCCTTCGGTTCGCCGTCCGCGAGGGTGGCCGGACCGTCGGCGCGGGCCGAGTGACCAAGATCATCAAGTAGCACGGACGTGCGGGGGCGGTATCCGGCGGCTGCGTCGGATCCGCCCTCGGGGGCGGCCGGAAGTCCCACCGGAATCCGGCCGCCCCCGACATGACCGACGTCATCGGGCTCTGTAGCGGTGATGCGCCTCAGGGGACAGCCCTGTTGCAGATTCTCAGGTGAATAGAGCCACACGAGGGCAAGCCCCTGTGGGGCAGAAGTGCCGGCGCCGTCGGCACAGAGCCTCTACGGACACTAAGCGAAGGACGAAAAGGCCACCATGGCGGGACAGAAGATCCGCATTCGGCTCAAAGCCTATGACCATGAGGTCATCGACAGCTCGGCCCGCAAGATCGTCGAAACCGTGACGCGGACTGGTGCGAGCGTCGCCGGCCCGGTGCCGTTGCCGACGGAGAAGAACGTTTACTGCGTCATCCGCTCGCCGCACAAGTACAAGGACTCGCGCGAGCACTTCGAGATGCGCACGCACAAGCGGCTGATCGACATCATCGACCCGACGCCGAAGACCGTCGATTCGCTTATGCGGCTCGACCTCCCGGCCGGCGTCGACATCGAGATCAAGCTTTAAAGGACGCACTGACATGGCCACCAAGCAGATCACGGGAGTACTGGGCGAGAAGCTCGGCATGACCCAGGTCTTCGACGACGCGGGCAAGATCGTGCCCGTGACGGTTCTGAAGGCCGGTCCGTGCGTCGTTTCGCGCGTCCGTACTCCGGAAACCGATGGCTACTCCGCCATCCAGATCGGTTACGGGAAGATCAACCCGCGCAAGGTGAACAAGCCGCTCGGCGATTACCTGCGCAAGCACGATCTCACCCCGCGCCGCCACTACGTCGAGGTTCGCACCAGCGACGCCGCCGAGTACGAGCTCGGCCAGGAGCTGACGGCCGACACGTTCGAGCCCGGCGGGTACGTCGACGTGACGGGCCGGAGCAAGGGCAAGGGCTTCGCCGGCGGGATGAAGCGCCACGGCTTCCGCGGCCTCAGCGCAACGCACGGCACCCACCGCAAGCACCGGTCGCCCGGCGCGATCGGCGGCTGCGCCACGCCCGGGCGCGTGTTCAAGGGCACGAAGATGGCCGGGCGGATGGGCAACGTCCGCAAGACCATCCAGAACCTGTTCGTCCACTCCGTGGATGCGGACAAGGGTCTGATCCTGGTCAAGGGCTCGGTGCCCGGTCCGAACGGCGGACTGGTGCTCGTCCGCACCGCCGTGAAGGAGGGCAATTAAGCCATGGCGCCGACCATCCAGGTGAAGGACGCCCAGGGCAAGGCTGGCCGTAGCGTCGAGCTGCCCGAGGCGATCTTCGACCAGCAGGTGAACATTCCGCTCATGCACCAAGTGGTGCTGGGCCAGGAAGCCGCGGCCCGCCAGGGCACGCACGCCACCAAGACCCGCGGCATGACCCGCGGCGGCGGCAAGAAGCCCTACCGGCAGAAGGGCACCGGCCGCGCGCGGCAGGGCTCGACCCGCGCCCCGCAGTTCGTCGGCGGCGGCACGGTCCACGGCCCCCAGCCGCGCGACTACAGCCAGCGGACCCCCAAGAAGATGAAGGCCGCCGCGCTGCGGGCCGCGCTCTCCGACCGCGTCCGCCACGACCGCGTCCACATCGTCAGCGGGTTCGTGGGTGAGGACGTCGCGAGCAAGCGCACGCAGACCGCGCTGAAGGCCTTGCGGCAGATCACCGAATCGGACAAGGTCCTCGTAGTGCTGGACCGCGAGGACGAGGCCAACTGGCTCGCCCTGCGCAACCTGCCCGAGGTGCACATCCTCGACGCCGACCAGGTGAACACCCGCGACGTGCTCTACGCCGACGACGTGGTCTTCACCGAGAGCGGCTACGAGGCGTTCCTGGCTCACGCTCAGGGCACCGCCAAGGCGGCCCGTGAGGAGTCGCAGGAGGAGGACCAGTGAAGATCCCCGACCCTCGGGACATCATCATCGAGCCGGTGATCTCCGAGAAGAGCTACGGGCTGATGGACCAGAACGCCTACACGTTCCTGGTGCAGCCCACGGCCAACAAGACGCAGATCAAGATCGCGGTGGAGAAGATCTTCGACGTGAAGGTCACCAGCGTGAACACGATCAACCGTCCCGGCAAGCGCAAGCGCACCCGGTTCGGGTACGGCAAGCGCCCCGACACCAAGCGGGCGATCGTGAGCCTGCGCGACGGCGACCGGATCGACATTTTCGGGGCCTGATCGGTGCGCCGCTCCGGCGTTCCGTCCCCGAACGATCGCAACGAGTAACACGTAAAGGAATGCGCGAATAAGATGGGCATTCGTAAGTACAAGCCGACCTCTCCGGGTCGCCGCGGCGGAAGCGTGGCCGACTTCGTGGAGATCACGCGCGACCACCCGGAGAAGTCGCTGGTGCGGCCCCTCCACTCCAAAGGCGGGCGCAACCAGAAGGGCCGGATCACCACTCGCCACCAGGGCGGGGGGCACAAGCGGGCCTACCGCGTGATCGATTTCCGTCGCCACGACAAGGACGGCGTCCCCGCCAAGGTCGCCCACATCGAGTACGACCCGAACCGCACCGCGCGTATCGCGCTGCTGCACTACGTGGACGGCGAGAAGCGCTACATCCTGGCGCCCGCCGGCCTCAAGCAGGGCAACCGCGTGGAGAACGGCCCCAACTCCGACATCAAGCCGGGCAACTGCCTCCCGCTGCGCAACATCCCCACGGGTACGTTCGTGCACGCGGTCGAGCTGAAGCCCGGCGGCGGCGCGAAGCTGGGCCGGTCGGCCGGGTCGCAGATCCAGCTGCTGGCCAAGGAAGGCGCCTTCGCCACGCTGCGCATGCCGTCCGGCGAGATGCGCCAGGTCGAGGTGACCTGCCGAGCGACCGTCGGCCAGGTGGGCAACGCCGAGCAGTCCAACATCAGCTGGGGCAAGGCCGGCCGCAGCCGGTGGAAGGGCAAGCGCCCGACCGTTCGCGGTGTGGCCATGAACCCGGTCGACCACCCGCTCGGCGGTGGCGAGGGCAAGAGCTCGGGCGGCCGGCACCCGGTCACCCCCTGGGGGCAGCCCGAGGGCCGTACCCGTAGGCCGAACAAGCCCAGTGACCGGCTCATCGTGCGTCGGCGTAGCAAGAAGAAGCGGTAAGGAGCACGTCCGATGCCACGTAGCCTGAAGAAGGGTCCCTTCGTCGACGACCACCTGTTCAAAAAGGTGGAGACGCAGAACGAGAAGGGCACCAAAAACGTCATCAAGACGTGGTCGCGGCGGTCCATGGTGGTTCCCGACATGATCGGGCACACCATCGCCGTCCACGACGGCCGCAAGCACATCCCGGTGTTCATCTCCGAGTCGATGGTCGGTCACAAGCTCGGCGAGTTCGCTCCCACGCGCACTTTCCGCAGCCACGTCAAGGAAGACCGCCGTAGCCGCCGCTAGCGGTTGCAGTAGGAGTAAGAGCCATTTCCCCACGGTGCGTGGGGGTGATTTCCGTGAGCGAGGGAAAAGCGATGGGAACGAGGGCACAGGCACGGTTCATCCGTGTTACGCCCCGAAAGGCCCGCCGGGTGGTGGACCTTATTCGCGGGTTGCCCGCTGACGAGGCACAGGCGGTGCTCCGGTTCGCGCCGCAGGCGGCGAGTGAACCGGTGGGCAAGGTGCTCGCGAGCGCCATCGCCAATGCCGAGCACAACGACAAGCTGGACCGCGAGACGCTGGTGGTCGGCGGCGCTTGGGTGGACGAAGGTCCGACCCTGAAGCGCATCCAGCCGCGCGGCTTCGGCCGTGCGTTCCGGGTCAACAAGCGGACGAGCCACATCACCGTGGTCGTTGAGCCGCGCGAGACCGCGGGCGCCTCGTCGGCCAAGACGAAGGAGAGGACCCGATAGTGGGGCAGAAAATCAACCCGCACGGGTTCCGGCTCGGTGTAACCACCGACTACAAGACCCGGTGGTATGCCGACAAGCTGTACAAGGACTACGTCAAGGAAGACGTGGCCATCCGCCGGATGCTGAACCGCGGCATGGAGCGCGCCGGGATCTCCAAGGTCGAGATCGAGCGCACTCGTGAGCGGGTCCGCGTCGACATCCACACCGCCCGGCCGGGCATCGTGATCGGCCGCCGCGGTTCGGAAGCCGACCGCATCCGTGCCGACCTGGAGAAGCTGACGAACCAGAAGCAGGTTCAGCTCAACATTCTCGAGGTCAAGAACCCGGAGACCGACGCTCAGCTCGTCGCTCAGGGTGTGGCGGAGCAGCTGTCCAGCCGAGTCGCGTTCCGTCGGGCGATGCGCAAGGCCATGCAGAGTGCGATGAAGAGCGGCGCCAAGGGCATCCGCATCCAGTGCGGCGGCCGCCTCGGCGGTGCCGAGATGTCGCGTTCGGAGTTCTACCGCGAGGGCCGCGTGCCCCTGCACACGCTCCGTGCCGACATCGACTACGGCTTCTTCGAGGCCCGCACGACCTTCGGCCGGATCGGCGTGAAGGTCTGGATCTACAAGGGCGACGCTCCCGCGACCCGCGCCGAGCGCGAGGCGGCCCAGGCCGCACAGCGCGCCCCCGGCGGCAGTGGCGGTGGCGGCGGCGGTGGCCAGGGCCAGCGCCGTGAGCGCCCGGGACGCCGCCGCCGCGGCGGGCAGGGCCAGGGATCCGAGGCCAAGGCCGGCGCCGAGTCGGGCCAGGGCGCGGACAAGTCCGGGAACGAGGGGAGCTGACCGATGCTGATTCCCCGCAAGATCAAGTACCGCAAGCAGCACCATCCCGACCTCACGGGCCGGGCCAAGGGCGGCACGAAGGTCAACTTCGGTGAGTTCGGTATCCAGGCGCTGGGTTCGGCCTACGTCACCAACCGGCAGATCGAGGCCGCACGTATCGCCATGACGCGGCACATCCGCCGTGGCGGCAAGGTGTGGATCAACATCTTCCCGGACCGGCCGATCACCAAGAAGCCGGCCGAGACCCGCATGGGTTCCGGCAAGGGTTCGCCCGAGTGGTGGGTGGCGCCGGTCAAGCCCGGGCGCGTCATGTTCGAGCTGTCGGGAGTTCCGGAGCCGGTCGCCAAGGAGGCCATGCGCCGGGCGATGCACAAGCTCCCTATGAAGTGCAAGTTCGTGAAGCGCGAAGTGGAGGTGTGATGGCTAAGTCCCTGACCGCCCAGGAGCTGCGCGGCCAGTCCGTCGAGGACCTGGTCGGCAAGCTCAAGGAGGCGAAGGAGGAGCTGTTCAACCTCCGCTTCCAGGCCGCCACCGGGCAGCTGGACAACCACAGCCGGCTGCGCACCGTGAAGCGTGAGATCGCTCGGATCTACACGGTCATGCGCGAGCACGAGCTCGGAATCATGCCGCTGACCGGTGAGTCGGCTGAGAAGACGAAGGAAGCAGCCGAATGAGCGAGACCACGCAGAGCTCGACGCGGAATTACCGCAAGGTGCGCGAGGGCTACGTCGTCAGCGACAAGATGTCGAAGACCGTGGTCGTCGAGGTGGAAGACCGTATGAAGCACTCGCTTTACGGCAAGGTCATCCGCCGCACGACCAGGTACAAGGCCCACGACGAGGGCGAGAACTGCGGCGTCGGCGACCGGGTCCGCCTGATGGAGACCCGGCCGATGTCCGCAACCAAGCGCTGGCGCGTCGTGGAGATCCTGGAGAAGGCCAAGTAGCCCCGGAACCGGCGGTCGGTTCGTGGAGATCGGCTGCCCCAGGGGTGTTGTGACCACCTAGCAGCGCGAGGCCGGCGGGCCGCGCGCGCATATATCAGGAGAAGACGTGATTCAGCAGGAGTCGCGACTCAAGGTCGCCGACAACACGGGGGCCAAGGAAATCTTGACCGTCCGTGTCCTCGGCGGCTCGGGTCGGCGCTACGCGGGCATCGGCGACACCATCGTGGCGACGGTGAAGGACGCCCTCCCCGCCGCGGGCGTAAGGAAGGGCGATGTCGTCAAGGCCGTGATCGTGCGCACCTCAAAGGAGCGCCGCCGGCCCGACGGCTCCTACATCCGCTTCGATGAGAACGCGGCCGTGCTCATCAAGGACGGTGGGGACCCGCGCGGTACCCGCATCTTCGGCCCGGTCGGGCGCGAGCTGCGGGACAAGAAGTACATGCGCATCATCTCGCTAGCGCCGGAGGTGCTCTAGGCGATGAAGATCAAGAAGGACGACGAGGTCGTCGTCATCGCCGGCAAGGACAAGGGTGCCACCGGGAAGGTCGTCAAGGCCCTGCCCCGGGAGCAGCGTGTCGTCGTCGAGGGCGTCAACCTCATCAAGAAGCACAAGCGGGCGAACCCGGCGGGCGGCCAGCAGGGTGAGGTCGTCACCATGGAGGCTCCCATCCACGTGAGCAACGTCGCGGTCGTGGAGGACGGCAAGGCCACCCGCGTCGGCTACCGCTTCGAGGAAGACGGAACCAAGGTTCGGGTCTCCCGCCGTACCGGTAAGGACATCTCATGACGGTCGACACCGAGACCTCCGCTCCGCAGGCCCCGGCGATGCCGCGGCTGAAGGAGAAGTACCGCTCCGAGATCATCCCGGCTCTGCGCGACGAGTTCGAGATCCGCAACATCATGCAGGTTCCCGGTCTCACCAAGATCGCGGTGAACATGGGTGTGGGCGACGCCGCGCGCGATGCCAAGCTGATCCAGGGCGCTGTCAACGACCTGTCGCTGATCACCGGACAGAAGCCGCGGGTCAACCGCGCGAAGAACTCCATCGCGCAGTTCAAGCTGCGCGAGGGCATGCCGATCGGCGTCAGCGCGACGCTGCGCGGCGACCGGATGTGGGAGTTCCTCGACCGGCTGCTCTCCCTGGCCCTGCCCCGGATCCGCGACTTCCGCGGGCTTTCGCCCAAGCAGTTCGACGGGCGCGGGAACTACACCTTCGGGCTGACCGAGCAAGTGATGTTCCACGAGATCGACCCCGACCGGGTCGACCGCCAGCGCGGTATGGACATCACGGTCGTCACGTCGGCGACCAACGACGACGAGGGGCGCAGCCTGCTGAAGCAGCTCGGCTTCCCCTTCAAGGAGTCCTAGGGGAGAGCATGGCTAAGAAGGCACTGATCGCCAAGGCGAACCGGAAGCAGAAGTACAGCGTTCGCGCATATACTCGGTGCTCGCGGTGCGGGCGCGCGCGAGCCGTCTTCAGGAAGTTCGGCCTCTGCCGTATCTGCTTCCGCGAGATGGCCCACCGCGGCGAGCTGCCCGGTATCGCCAAGGCGAGCTGGTAGTTCCTCCTGCGCCTGTGCCCGGGGAGCGGCACCGCCGCGAAGGCGGGCCCGGCCCCGGGCACAGGCGCGGCCGCCGGCGAGGCGGCCGCCGGCGTGCGGAGCGGACGTAGGAGACACGGCCCCGGATCCGCCCGGGGCGTGTGCACCACGCAGTACGACATAGAACCGACAGGGCACGGTGCCGGCGATCGGCGCGGTGCCCATGACCACGCCGTAGGTCCTAGAGGAACCCGCGTCCGGCGCGGGAACAGGTCTTGAAGGGAAAGGCCTGTCCTTGGGGAAACCGCGGTGAGGAAGGGCCTATCGGCCATGACGATGACCGACCCGATCGCAGACATGCTTACACGTCTGCGAAACGCGAATTCGGCTTACCACGACACCGTGGTGATGCCGTATTCCAAGATCAAGGCGCACATCGCCGAGATCCTCCAGCAGGAGGGCTTCGTGCAGGGCTGGCGCAGCGAGGAGGCCGCCGTGGGCAAGAGCCTGGTGGTCGACCTCAAGTACGGGCCCACGCGCGAGCGCTCCATCGCCGGCGTGCGGCGGGTTTCCAAGCCCGGCCTGCGCGTCTACGCGAAGAAGGACAACCTTCCGCGCGTGCTGGGCGGCCTCGGCGTCGCCATCATTTCGACGTCCGGCGGCCTGATGACCGATAAGCAGGCCAAGAAGCGCGGCGTGGGCGGCGAAGTCCTCGCCTACGTCTGGTAGAAGGGGAGGGATTTCGTCATGTCGCGTATTGGTCGACGGCCGATCTCGGTTCCCAAGGGCGTCGAGGTCACCATCGACGGGCAGGACGTCAAGGTCAAGGGGTCGAAGGGCGAGCTGGGCCACCGGGTTCCCGAGCCGATCACGATCGGCTGGGAGGACGACGAGCTCCACGTGAACCGGCCCGACGACAAGCCGGACAACCGCTCGTTGCACGGGCTCACCCGTGCGCTCATCGCCAACCTCATCGAGGGCGTCTCCAACGGCTACACGAAGACGTTGGAGATCCACGGCGTCGGTTACCGCGTCCAGGCCAAGGGCTCCAACCTGGAGTTCGACCTGGGCTACAGCCACCCGATCGTGATGGAGCCGCCCGAAGGCATCACGTTCCGCGTCGAGAAGCCGACCGTGCTGCACGTCGACGGCATCGACAAGCAGCTCGTGGGTCAGGTCGCCTCGAACATCCGCAATCTGCGCCGCCCCGACCCCTACAAGGCCAAGGGCGTGCGGTACCAGGGTGAGCGGGTTCGCCGCAAGGCCGGAAAGGCTGGGAAGAAGTAGTCATGGCTAAGACCACGGCACCGGTCCGCAAGGCCACGGCGAAGCGCGCGACGTCCCGCGCGCGCCGCCACCTTCGGGTCCGGAAGAAGATCTCGGGGACCCCGGAGCGTCCGCGCCTGGTCGTGTTCCGGTCCTCCAAGCACATCGAAGCCCAGATCGTGGACGACACCCGGCACCACACGATGGTGGCGGCCTCCACGTTGGACCGCGACATCCGCGGCGGCGAAGGCACCAAGTCCGACAAGTCCCGCCAGGTCGGCGAGCTGCTCGCGCAGCGCGCCAAGGACGCGGACGTCTCGTCGGTGGTGTTCGACCGCGGCGGTTACCGCTACCACGGCCGTATCGCCGCGCTGGCCGACGGCGCGCGCGCCGGCGGACTGGAGTTCTGATGAACCCGGTCGCAAGCATTTTCACCAATGAGAAGAGGAACCACTGATGGCTGCAGCTCCGCGGCGCGGCGCCGGTGGCGAGCGGCGTGACCGCCGCGACGATCGCCGCGGCGGCGCCGCAGACAAGGGTGTCTCCTACATCGAAAAAGTCGTGACCATCAACCGGGTCGCCAAGGTGGTCAAGGGCGGTCGTCGCTTCAGCTTCACCGCCCTGGTCGTCGTCGGTGACGGCAACGGCATGGTGGGCGTCGGCTACGGGAAGGCCAAAGAGGTCCCGTCGGCCATCGCCAAGGGCGTCGAGACCGCGAAGAAGAACTTCTTCCGCGTGCCGCGCGTCCAGGGCACGATCACGCACTGGGTTCAGGGCGAGGACGCCGCCGGCGTCGTGCTCCTGCGCCCGGCCGCACCCGGTACCGGTGTCATCGCCGGCGGTCCGGTCCGTGCGGTGCTGGAGTGCGCCGGGATCCACGACGTGCTGAGCAAGTCGCTGGGCTCGTCGAACCCGCTGAACATCGTGCACGCCACCGTTGCGGCGCTGAAGGGTCTCAACCAGCCGGAAGAGATCGCCGCACGGCGGGGGCTGCCCCTGGAGGACGTGGCTCCGGCCGCCATGCTGCGCGCCCGTGCTGAGGCGAAGGCGGGTAACTGACCATGGCCAACAAGCTGAAGATCACCCAGGTCCGTTCCAAGATCGGCGGCAATCAGAAGCAGCGCGACAGCCTGCGTTCGCTGGGACTGCGCCGGATCGGCTCGTCCGTCGTGCGGGCGGACGACCGCGCCGTGCGCGGGCAGATCACCATCGTCGCGCACCTCGTGAACGTCGAGGAGGTTGACGCATGAGCGACTACACGCCCGACGAGCCGGTCAAGCTGCACCACCTGAAGCCGGCCCCGGGGTCCAACAAGGCCAAGATCCGCAAGGGTCGCGGCGAAGCGTCCAAGGGCAAGACGGCGGGCCGCGGAACCAAGGGCACCAAGGCCCGTTCTACGGTTCCGGTCGGCTTCGAGGGCGGGCAGATGCCGCTGATCAAGCGGATCCCGAAGCTCAAGGGCTTCAGCAACGCCCGGTTCAAGACCACTTACCAGGTGGTCAACCTGGACAAGATCGAGGAGCTCTACCCCGAGGGTGGCGAGGTCACCGTCGAGGGCTTGGTCGCCAATGGCGCGGTTCGCAAGAACCAGCTCGTCAAGGTTCTGGGCGAGGGCGAGATCTCGGTGGCGGTCCAGGTGACCGCCGACGCGTTCTCGGCCTCGGCCCGGGAGAAGATCGCCGCGGCCGGTGGCAGCGCCACCGCGCGGTAGGAATGATCGCCGCATCACGCCAGGGGCGCCCACCGGTGCAACCCGCAGAGGGGGAACCGGTGGGCGCCCCTGCGCGTTGATCGGCGGGTTGGGGTAGGTTCGGGGGCGATGCCCGCGTGCCATCGTCCGGGCACTGGGCGTTATGCCCCATGGCCTGGTCGATCCTCATCCCCCCGCGATTGGCTGTTACAGTGCGATACTGCTTGATCGAAGACCCCAGGGTCCCGGGACCCCTCCCGGGGCCGCCGTGCTACGACGATTCTGGATCGGCCGCGATGTCTGGAACCGGTTCCGCCGCCGAAACCTCGCAGGAGGAGACGTGCTAGGTGCGTTCATCCGTGCGTTCCGCACGCCTGACCTCCGCAACAAGCTGCTTTTCACGCTGTTCATCCTGACGGTCTTCCGGCTGGGAGCGGTGATTCCGGCACCGGGCATCAACTCGGCGGCCATCCGCGAGCAGCTGGAGGCCGTCCAAGCGCAGGACTCCAGTGGAGTCTTCGCGCTGCTGAACCTCTTCAGCGGAGGCGCGCTGTTCCAGCTCGCCGTCTTCGCGCTGGGGATCATGCCCTACATCACCGCCAGCATCATCATCAACCTGCTCACGGTGGTGGTGCCGCGGCTTGAAGCTCTGAAGAAGGAGGGGCAGTCCGGCCAGGGCAAGATCACGCAGTACACGCGGTATCTGACCCTGCTGCTGGCGGTCCTGCAGTCCTCGAGCATCGTCGCGATGGCGCGTACCGGGCAGCTGTTCCAGGGCCAGATCCCCGTGAGCACGTACATGCCCAACCAGGATCCGCTGACTCTGGTGACCATCGTCGTCACCATGACCGCGGGTACCGGGCTGATCATGTGGTTCGGTGAGCTGATCACCGAGCGCGGCGTCGGCAACGGCATGTCGCTGCTGATCTTCACCACGGTCGTGGCGGGCTTCCCGTCGGCGATGACCACGATGTTCCAGGAGCAGGAAGCCTGGGTCTTCGGGCTCATCTGCGTGGCGGGCCTCTTCCTCATCGCCGGCGTGGTCTTCATCGAGCAGGCCCAGCGCCGCATCCCGGTGCAGTACGCCAAGCGCATGGTGGGCCGCCGGATGTACGGCGGCAGCTCCACCTACATCCCGCTGAAGGTCAACCAGGCCGGCATCATCCCGGTGATCTTCGCGTCGTCGCTGCTGTACCTGCCGCAGTTGGCCATCGGCCTGATGGGTCAGGACGCCGACAACCCCGTAGCCGACTTCATCAACACCTACTTCATCTCGGGCACGCACCCGGTGTACATGGCGACCTTCTTCGCGATGATCATCGGCTTCGCGTTCTTCTACGTGGCCATCACGTTCAACCCCGCTGAAGTCGCCGACAACATGAAGAAGTACGGTGGGTTCATCCCGGGTATCCGTCCCGGGCGTCCGACCGCCGAGTACCTGGACTTCGTCCTCACCCGGCTGACGACGCCCGGTTCGCTGTACCTCGGGCTGATCGCTCTGCTGCCGATGGTCGCGCTGGGAGCCTCCGGTGCGACACAGAACTTCCCCTTCGGCGGTACGAGCATCCTGATCATGGTCGGTGTCGGGCTGGACACGGTGAAGCAGATCGAGAGTCACCTCCAGCAGCGGAACTACGAAGGTTTCTTGCGATAGTGCGTGCCGTATTGGTGGGACCCCCGGGAGCCGGAAAAGGCACCCAGGCCCAGATCTTGGCGTCCGAATTGTCTATTCCGAAGGTGTCCACAGGCGACATCTTCCGTGCCAACGTCAGCGGTGGTACCGAGCTGGGTAAGCAGGCCAAGGCCTACATGGACCGCGGCGACCTCGTCCCGGACGAGGTCACCAACGCCATGGTCCGCGACAGGCTGAAGGAGGAGGACGCCAAGGACGGCTTCCTCCTCGACGGCTTCCCTCGCAACGTGGCCCAGGCCGAGGTACTGAACAAGATCCTCGACGGTCTGGGCCAGCGGCTCGACGCCGTGGTCGAGCTCAGGGCCGACGAGGAGGAGGTCGTCAAGCGGCTCTCCGGACGGCGGCAGTGCCGCAACTGCAACCACGTGCACCACGTGGAGTTCGAGCCGCCCCGGGCCGAGGGCGTGTGCGACAACTGCGGCGGTGAGCTGTTCCAGCGTGACGACGACCGCGAAGAGGTCGTCCGCCACCGGCTGGAGGTCTACCGCGAGCAGACCGAGCCCTTGGTGGCGTTCTACGAGGACGAGGGCATCCTGGTGGCCATCGACGCCACGGGCGACGTCGACGACGTCACCCGGCGGGCCCAGGCCGCGCTGCGAAGCGGCGTCTGATGTTCCGCAAGGCCCAGCCGGCGGTGCAGCTGAAGACCGCCGCCGAAATCGCGAAGATGCGCGAAGCGGGCAAGGTGGTGGCGCGCACGCTGGATCGGCTGCGCGCCGCCGCCGAGCCCGGCATGAGCACCCTCGACCTCGACGGGATCGCCGAGCGCAGCATCCGCGAGGCCGGCGCCGTGCCCTCGTTCAAGGGCTATTACGGCTTCACCGGCTCCATCTGCGCCTCGGTGAACGAAGAGGTCGTCCACGGCATCCCGCGCGCCTCGAAGGTGCTGGCGGACGGCGACATCATCTCGATCGACTGCGGTGCCATCCTGGACGGCTGGCACGGCGACTCCGCTGTCACGCTCGCGGTGGGCGGGCTCCGCCCGCAGGATGCGCGGCTGATGGAGATCTGCGAGGAAGCCATGTGGCGCGGCATCGCCGAGCTCCGTCCCGGCAACCGCTTGGGCGACATCGGCGCCGCCGTGGACGGCTACATGCGCGAGCAGGGCCGGTTCGGCAACGTGCAGGAGTACGGCGGCCACGGCATCGGGACCGAGATGCACATGGACCCGCACGTGCTCAACTACGGCAAACGGGGCAAGGGCCAGGAGCTCGTCGAGGGCATGTGCCTGGCGATCGAGCCGATGGCCAACGCCGGCGCCCGGCACGTGATGGAGCTGGAGGACGGCTGGACCGTGGTGACCCGCGACGGCGAGCGGTCCTCGCACTTCGAGCATTCGGTGGCCATCACGGCCGACGGTCCGCTGGTGCTGACCGCGCGCACGGAGAACCGGGAGCGGATCGCCGCGATGGGATTTCCCGACCCCGGTTTCGACTGAGGTTCGCGGGCGCTCCCGCGGGCGGGCGCAGCCCGGCACGGGCGGCCCGTCCGTCCGGATCCGGCCGCGGTCGGTCGAGCGTGCGGTTCCGGCGGGATTCCGCGCGGCCCCTGGCCTCCGGCCCGGGTACGGATGCCCGGCCGGTCGCCTACCATTGGCGTCACGGGCGGGTACCCGCCCGTGTGCTCAGGTGCGAGGAGGGCGGGGCGATGCCGGAGTCCTCACCGCGGATGCGGGCTTCCGACACCGACCGGGACCGGGTCGCCAAGCTGCTCCAGCGGCACTTCGCCGAGGGCCGCCTGGAGAACGCGGAGTTCAACAGCCGGCTGGAGAGCGCCTACAACGCGCGCACCCGCGAGGACCTGGTTCCGCTCACCGCGGACCTGCCCGCAGGCGATCTCACCGCGCCGGGGGCGGAAGAGCAGGCGCCTCCACCGCCGCTGGGCGCCGACCGCGGGCTGCTGCGCGACCCCGCACTGGCGATTCCGTGGGCGCTGTGGGGCGGAGTCAACCTGCTGTGCTTCACGATCTGGCTGATCCTGCTTCTGACCGGCGCCACCGCCGGCTACCCGTGGTTCCTCTGGGTGCTGGTGCCGTGGGGTATCGTGATGGTGTTCATCACCCTCGCGCTGGCGGCCGTGAATCGCGGCGGTCCGCAAAGCGGCGGAACCTAGCCTTTCGCGGGCGCGAGCGCGCTCGCCGGGCGTGTGCCGCAGGCGGGCGGGGCGCTGCCGCGGCGTCTGCAGCACCCGCGTGTGCGGGGTAGAATGGCTATGCCCACACTCGGGCTGTTGGGTCGGGCTGCCCGCCTTCGTTCGCGTCGGCTCGCCTGCGCGCGTTGCTGTCGCAGTCGACCTGATCTCTCAGTGTTCGCTATCGCTTCAGCAGTGCCCGGGCGCACAGCTCGGGTCATTCCGTATGTTCCCCGCCGTCGGCGGGGATGATCCCGGTGGAGGATATGGCTAAGAAAGACGGCGCCATCGAAATCGAGGGCTCCGTTATCGAGTCCCTACCCAACGCAATGTTCCGAGTGGAGCTCGACAACGGGCACAAGGTCCTTGCCCACATCAGCGGCAAGATGCGCATGCACTACATCCGCATCCTTCCCGACGACCGCGTCGTCGTGGAGCTGAGCCCGTACGACCTGACGCGCGGGCGCATCGTTTACCGATACAAGTAGTCCGCCGCCGTCGCCGGGCGACCGGCGGTAGCGGCGACGGACGAATTCCATGAGTTCGGAGCCACCATGAAGGTCAAGCCGAGCGTCAAGAAGATCTGCGCCAAGTGCCGGGTGATCCGCCGCCACGGCACGATCATGGTCATCTGCTCGGACCCGCGCCACAAGCAGCGCCAGGGCTGAAGCCCCCGCTGCTCGGCGCGCTCGTGAGCGCAGTGCACTGACGCCCGCATACAGCCCCGCGGTCGGCCGCGGCGGCGTTCTGACAGGCCTGTCCCGATCCCCTCGCAGCGAGGGGAGAACCCCCGGTCGGAGGCCGGGGCCTCGTCGTTTGGGCGACGAGAGGGTGGGACGGGTACAACCTCCGCAACGGAAACCGAGGAGTTCGCCCATATGGCACGCATCGCCGGCGTCGACCTCCCCCGCGAGAAGCGGGTGGAGATCGCTCTCACCTACGTCTACGGGATCGGGCGCACCCGCGCCGTCGAAGCCCTCACCAATGCGGGCGTGAGCCCCGAGACCCGCGTCCACGCGCTGGGCGAGGACGACCTCGTCAAGCTGCGCGACTGGATCGACGCCAACTACCAGGTCGAGGGCGATCTGCGGCGTGAGATCCAAGGCGACATCCGCCGCAAGATGGAGATCGGCAGCTACGAGGGTCTCCGCCACCGCCGCGGCCTGCCGGTGCACGGACAGCGCACGCAGACCAACGCGCGCACCCGCAAGGGCAAGAAGAAGACCGTGGCCGGCAAGAAGAAGGTCGGCAAGAAGTAAGTAGTCCGTCTACTCCGCCGACGTCGCGACCAGGCGACCGGCGACCGCGAACGGACCGATGATCTTGGGAGTTTTCAGGTATGCCGCCTAAGGGCCGTCAGGCAACTCAGCGCAAGGTGCGCCGCAAGGAAAAGAAGAATATTTCCCATGGCCACGCCCACATCAAGAGCACGTTCAACAACACCGTCGTGAGCATCACCGACCCCAACGGCGCGGTGATCTCGTGGGCGAGCTCCGGGCAGGTCGGGTTCAAGGGATCGCGCAAGTCGACCCCCTTCGCCGCGCAGATGGCCGCCGAGGCCGCGGGGCGCCGTGCCCAGGAGCACGGGATGCGCAAGGTCGACGTCTTCGTCAAGGGCCCCGGCTCCGGCCGCGAGACCGCCATCCGCTCCCTCACGGCCACCGGCCTCGAGGTCGGCTCCATCCAGGACGTCACGCCGGTGCCGCACAACGGCTGCCGTCCGCCCAAGCGCCGCCGGGTCTGACTCGGGCGCACGGGAACGCACTGCCTCTCGCGCCCCTCGGGGCGCCGGCGGGCAGGGCAGATCGGGCCCCGCGACCGCGGGGCCGTCCAGTGGCCGTCATATAGCGGGCGGCCCGGGGAAAGGAACCATCCACCATGTTGATCGCTCAGCGTCCGACACTCTCCGAGGAGTCCCTCGGCGAGTTCCGCTCGAAGTTCGTCATCGAACCGCTGGAGCCGGGATTCGGTTACACGATCGGCAACTCGCTGCGCCGCACCCTGCTGTCCTCGATTCCGGGGGCGGCGGTCACCAGCATCCGCATCGAGGGCGTCGAGCACGAGTTCACCACCGTGCCCGGCGTGAAGGAGGATGTCACTGAGATCATCCTCAACCTCAAGGGGCTGGTCATCAGCTCCGAACACGATGAGCCGGTGCTGATGTACCTGCGCAAGCAGGGGCCCGGTGTGGTCACCGCCGCGGACATCGCTCCGCCGGCGGGCGTCGAGGTGCACAACCCCGACCTCCACATCGCGACCCTCACCGGCAAGGGCAAACTGGAGATGGAACTGACGGTCGAGCGCGGCCGCGGCTACGTCTCGGCGACGCAGAACAAGCAGCCGGGCCAGGAGATCGGTCGTATCCCGATCGACTCGATCTACTCGCCGGTCCTGCGTGTCACCTACAAGGTCGAGGCCACCCGCGTCGAGCAGCGCACCGACTTCGACCGGCTGATCGTGGACATCGAGTCCAAGCCCAGCATCCGTCCCCGCGACGCCGTCGCCAGCGCGGGCAAGACCCTGGTCGAGCTGTTCGGCCTGGCGCGTGAGCTGAACGTCGACGCCGAGGGTATCGACATGGGGCCCTCGCCCACGGACGCGGCCCTGGCCGCCGATCTGGCCCTGCCGATCGAGGACCTCAACCTCACGGTGCGGTCCTACAACTGCCTCAAGCGCGAGGGCATCCACTCGGTCGGCGAGCTCGTGGCCCGGTCCGAGCAGGACCTCCTCGACATCCGCAACTTCGGCGCGAAGTCGATCGAAGAGGTCAAGCAGAAGCTCATCGACATGGGCCTGTCGCTGAAGGACTCCCCGCCCGGATTCGACCCGAGCACCGCGGCCGACTCCTACGGCGCGGAGGAGGACGACGACGACGAGGCCTTCGTCGAGACCGAGCAGTACTGATAGACCTTCCTCGCAAGGTCGGCCGCCCCGCCCGCCGAGGTGCGGCGGCCGACCGGCACCACTAGGAGAACGACACAATGCCCACGCCGACCAAGGGGCCCCGTCTCGGGGCCGGCCCGACACATGAGCGGCACATGCTGGCGAATCTGGCGACGTCGCTGTTCCAGCACGGCCGGATCAAGACGACCGAGACCAAGGCCAAGCGTCTGCGTCCCTACGCCGAGAAGCTCATCACCCTCGGCAAGCGCGGGGACCTGCACGCCCGGCGCCAGGTGCTGACCAAGATCACCGACAAGGCTGTCGTGCACGAGCTGTTCACGGTGATCGGCCCGCGCTACGAGAACCGGCCCGGCGGCTACACCCGTATCACCAAGATCGGGCCGCGCAAGGGCGACAACGCCCCGATGGCCGTGATCGAGCTGGTCGAGGCCGGCCCGGCCACGCCGCCGGCCGCGACCCGCCAGGCGGCCGAGGCCGCCGCGCAGGCCGCCGCCGCGGAGACGGCTCCGGCCGAGTCCGAGTCCGGGGCCGACAGTGCCGAGTCCGGCGAGGACACGGCCGCGGCCCAGGAGCCGGAGGGCGCCGAGAAGCCCGCCGACTCCGCCGAGGACGAGAAGTAGCGAAGCGGCGGATCCCGCCGCAGAGCGTCTCCAGGTGCCCGGATCCCGGTGTAGGGACCCGGGCACCTGCGTGTCGGGGGGCCTGCGGCGGGAGCGTCCGGGAAGGATGGGGTCCGCGCATGGGGGAGAGTTCCGGAGCCCGGTTGCGGCTGGACATCGCCTACGACGGCACCGACTTCTCCGGTTGGGCCGAGCAGCCGGGTCGGCGCACCGTTCAGGGTGAGCTGCAGGCGGCGCTGAGCCGCGTACTGCGGCTCGATCGCGGCCAGGTGCGGCTGACGGTCGCCGGACGCACCGACGCGGGCGTGCACGCCCGCGGGCAGGTGGCCCATCTGGACGTTCCCGAAGCCGTGCGGGCCGCCGAGGGGCCTGAGCGGCTGCTGCGGCGGCTGGCGGGCGTGCTGCCGCCCGACGTGCGTGTGGGAGCCGTCAGCGCTGCGCCCGAGGGATTCGACGCGCGCTTTTCCGCGCTGTTCCGCCGCTACGTCTACCGGGTCAGCGACGCGCCCGGCGGGGTGGACCCGCTGCGGCGCCGCGAAGTGCTGTGGAACCGGCGGCCGCTCGACGTCGAGGCGATGAACCGGGCCGCCGACGGCCTGGTGGGCGAACACGACTTCGCGGCCTATTGCCGCAAGCGCGAGGGCGCGACCACCGTGCGCGAGCTGCTGCGCCTGGAGTGGCGCACCGAGGGCGAGCACCTCTATGCCGCGACGGTCGAGGCCGACGCCTTCTGCCACAACATGGTGCGTGCGCTGGTCGGCGCGATGCTGGCGGTGGGCGAGGGCCGCCGTGCCGAGGACTGGCCCGCGCGGGTGCTCGGCGCCGGGGTGCGCGACTCCGCTGTGCACGTCGTCGCCCCGCACGGCTTGACGCTGGAGGAGGTGGGCTACCCGCCGCCGGAGGAATCGGCGGCACGGGCGGCCGCCAGCCGCAGGGTCCGCACGCTGTCCGTCCCGCCGCGGGAGTGAGCGTCCGGGCGGTGCGTTCCGCTCCGCCCGTGTCGCGTCGGCGCCGGTGAGGGCGCAGCCGGCCGAAGAGCCGGACATGAACGGGCTCCGACACCCGCCGCGGGTGTCGGAGCCCGTTCATGTCCGGCGGCCCGCGTCAGACGGTGCCGCCCAGCGATTCCAGCGGGACGTCCAGGAAGTCCTCGCTGACCTCGGCCATCCCGTCGGCGCGGTCGTCGTTGACGCGGCCGTCACTGGACGCGGACAGCGAGAAGACCTGGTAAGGGCCCCAACGAGCCCCCGATCCGTGGCCGCCGGCGACGTCCATGCGCTCGGCGCCGCTGCCGTCCTCGCCCTGCAGGCCGGCGAACCACTTCGACGAGCCGAGGTCCTGCTCGCGCTCGGCCGCCTGGGCCTCTTCGGGGCTGCCCATGGCGGCGATGCCGACCGTCACGGCAGTCGACGCGTCCTCGGCGACGTAGGTGGCCCGCACGATCTGCACGCAGCTGTTCTCGGCCAGCACCTCGCCGAATCCGCCGTGGGCGGCGGTCGGGCACTCGTCGGTGTCGTCGGTGGTGCTGAGGCTGTAGGACTGTCCGGCGACGTCGACGGTGTCGGGGAACAGGTCGCCGGTTTCGAGATCGGCGGGCGTGTCCGGCACCTCCCCGGCGGCCAGGTCGGCGTCGGATCCGGCCCCGCTGGTCGCGACGAAGAACGCGGCGCCGCCGCCGAGGGCCAGGACAGCGACGAAGCCCGCCACGAGCAGGACCGTGTTGGTGGGCAGGAGACTGCGGTCCCGGCCCCCGTACCCGTCGTCGATCTCGGACAGGTCGATTTCGGCGGTGCTGTGCCCGTCCGAGCCCGCGGGGGAGTCGCCGCGGAACATGGGCCGGCCTCCGAACTCGTCGCCGGCCCGGTTGGCGGACGCGGCGCCGTCGCCGGAGACCGCGTTCATGTTCTGGGTGGAGGCGCCGGAGTCCGCGGGGAACAGCGGTTCGTCCTCCACGCCTTCGGGAGTGGGGCTGCCGGGGGTCATCACCCGGCCCTGTATGGGTTGGTCGGGTGAGGGCGGCTGCGGTCCGCCGGGCGGTCCGTGCGGCGGCGGGGGCTGCCCGCCGCCGGGGCCGCCCGGCGGAGTCTGCCCCTGGGGCGGCTGCTGCGGCCGACCCGGCCCGGCCCCGGGAGGCCGGTTGCCGTCGGGGGCGCCCGCTCCAGGGGGAGGCTGGGGGGGCTGCTGGGGGCTGGGTGTCGGGCCGAGGGCCGACGGCCCGGGAGGAGGGCCTTGCGCCGGCGGCGGTCCGCCCGGGGGCTGGTGGGGAGGGGCGGGGTGCGGCGCCTGGGGCGCGCCCGGCTGGGGCGTGCCGCCGGGCGCGCCGTAGCCGCCCGATGGCGGAGGCTGCTGCGGCTGGCCGGGCTGGCCGGGCTGGCCGGGCTGGCCGGGCTGGCCGGGCTGGCCGGGCTGGGGCGGGCCGTGCGGTGCGCTGCCGGGCTGCGGGGCCGGCGCCTGGGCCGGTCCGCTCCCGGGACGGTGCTGCGGGGGCTGCTGCCACTGATGCTGCGGGCCGGGACCCGCCGCGCCCGGAGGCTGCTGGCCGCCCGACGATTGGTGCGGCCCCGGGGGAGCTGCGCCGGCGGGAGGCTGTCCCGGGGCTCCGGGGTGCGGCCGGCCCGGCTGGGGAGGCTGGGTCGGCCCTCCTGCCGGCGGCTGGCCGGGTTGGCCGGGTTGGCCCCCCGGCCCGGTCGGGCCCGGGGGCTGCGGCGCTTGGTAGGGCTGCGGTCCGCCGGCGGGGGCGTGCGGCGGATGGGGCTGCTGCGGTCCCGACGGCGCCGGCTGCCGTGCGCCGGTGCCCGGAGGCACGGGCGGCTGCCCGCCGGAGGGGTGCTGGGGCTGCTGCGGGTGTTGGCCGGTCCGGGCGGCGGGATCCTGGGGGCCGGAAGGGCCGACCGGAGGCGTCGGAGGGGCGGCGCCGCCGGGCGCGCCCGGCGGCGGCCCGGGAGGGGAGCCGGCCGAGGGGTGCGGGCTCGGGGGGCCCGGCTCGGGTGCCGCGCCGCTGAGGAGGTCGCCGCCGTCCGCCGGGGCGGCCGGGTAGGGCTGGTGCGGCCCGGAGGACGCGGCGGAGTGCTCAGCGGAGTCCGGTGGTGTGGCCGGGTTCCGCGGATCGGGGCGTCCGTCGGGGGCGCCGGGGCCGTCGTTGGGATCATTGGGGTGCGATGCGATGGCGGTACTCCGAAGACTGTCCTGGGGGAGGCGGATGGGGTCGGGGGCGGGCGCCCGACGTCTCGCGGTGCCCGG
The DNA here is from genome assembly GCF_014204715.1 of Streptomonospora salina. NCBI lineage: Bacteria > Bacillati > Actinomycetota > Actinomycetes > Streptosporangiales > Nocardiopsidaceae > Streptomonospora > Streptomonospora salina. Next base: position 1,814,937 of record NZ_JACHLY010000001.1, on the reverse strand, counting down.
CGGGACGGCGGTCGCGGTCGCAGGCTCCCTGCCGGTCTGGCCGGCGTCGGCTGGTCGGCGGCGGGTCACCGCTACGGGGCCGCCGGCTCTTCCGCCGCTCCTATCGGCGGTTCCGGGTGGCTGCCGCGACGGAGCGGCGGCGGGCGCTGTGCGCGTCGCGCTCGGCCGGTCGTATCGACGGTGCGGGCCCGAGGATAACGCTTCGGCGTCCGGGCACGCCGTGCCGCGGCCCCGCTAGGAGGCCTCGGCGGCCTGCGCGGGCCCGGGCCGCCGCAGGCCCGTCGCGGGAGGCGAGGAGGCCGGATGCCGGTGGCACGGACAAAGCACTCGCCGGACAAGGCATAATGGAAGGCGGAGTATTCACATGTCGCCGTGCTGCTGCGGGTCTGTGCATGACTCGGCAGTGTAGGATCAACGGCCGTTTTGACCGGCAGTGCATTCGGGCGATAGTATATTCTGCTGTTCGTGCGTTGAGTTGCCGTGGGCACCCATATGCTCTATCCGTGGGCGCCGGTGACGCATCCTCCGCACTCATCCGGCGGCCGCTCGCCCTTCGACGGGCGCGGCAGCCTACCAGTAATCGAGTTCTCCATCTCCGTCCGCGGGGATGGGCCCCGCCGACTGAGACGAAGGCTTACGATCGTGCGCACATACAGCCCTAAGCCCAGCGATGTCCAGCGTCAGTGGCACGTCATCGACGCCAGCGATGTCGTGCTGGGGCGGCTGGCCAGCCACGTTGCCACTCTGCTCCGAGGCAAGCACAAGACCTACTACGCGCCCCACATCGACACCGGCGACTTCGTGATCGTGGTCAACGCCGGCAAGGTGGCGCTGACCGGTAACAAGCTGCAGCAGAAGCGCGCCTACCGGCACTCCGGCTACCCCGGCGGCATGCGCTCGGTCGCCTACAGCGAGCTCCTTGAGAAGCAGCCGGAGCGGGCCATCGAGAAGGCGGTCAAGGGCATGCTGCCGAAGGGGACCCTGGGCCGTCAGATGTCCAAGAAGCTCAAGGTCTACGCCGGCGCGGAGCACCCGCACCAGGCGCAGCAGCCGGTGCCCTACGAGTTGAAGAAGATCGATCAGCCCGCCTAGGCGTTCGCGAGACTGAAGGAAGTACGAGGAGAACCGTGGTCGAGCCGACCGGTATCGAAGACGTCGCAACTCAGGACATCGAGGGAAATCCCGAGGACTTCCCCGCTGAGTACACCAGCGAGACCCCCGAGGCTGCCGCCGCCGGGTACGTCCCGACCGCCTCCGGCCCGGGTGCCGGCACCGGCCGGCGCAAGCAGGCGATCGCGCGCGTTCGCATCACGCCCGGCGCGGGTGAGTGGAAGGTCAACGGCAAGCCGTTGGAGGACTACTTCCCCGACAAGGTGCACCAGCAGGTCATCAAGGAGCCGCTGGTCTCGCTCGGCTTCGACGGTGCCTACGACATCTTCGCGCGGCTCAACGGCGGCGGCCCCAGCGGCCAGGCCGGCGCGCTGCGTCACGGACTCGCCCGTGCGCTCGCCGGACTGGACACCGAGAACAACCGCCCCGTGCTGAAGAAGGGCGGCTTCCTCACCCGCGACGACCGCGAGGTCGAGCGGAAGAAGGCCGGCCTGAAGAAGGCCCGCAAGGCTCCGCAGTACTCCAAGCGCTAAGCGCTCTTCCGCGGTGCCGCCGGCCACGGTCGGCGCATCCGGGCACGGCCCGCCTTTCCTCCCGGCCTCCGGGAGGTCTGAGCGGGCCGTACGTCTTTCTGCCGGTTCCATCCCCATTCGGTGCATGCGTACGGGAATCTCGGCCGACCGCGCTTCGCGTCCCCCGTTCCGCGGGCGCAGGCCGCCCCCGCTGCAGCAGACCGCGGCCCCGTTCCGGATGCGACCGGTATCGCAACTACCCACGAAGGGGCGATTGGTTCGTGACTCGGCTATTCGGTACCGATGGAGTACGCGGGGTCGCGGGGCGCGACCTCACCGCCGCATTCGCGCTGGAGCTGTCCGTCGCGGCCGCACGGGTGCTGCCCGGCGGGCACGGCGGCCGCCCGCGCCCCAAAGCGGTCGTGGGGCGCGATCCCCGGGCCTCGGGCGAGTTCCTTGAGGCGGCCGTCGTCGCGGGGCTCGCCGGCGCCGGTGTGGACGTCGTCCGGTTGGGCGTGCTGCCCACCCCGGCCGTCGCCTATCTCACCGCCGAGCTGGAGGCCGACTTCGGTGTGATGCTCTCCGCGAGCCACAACGCGGCTCCCGACAACGGCATCAAGTTCTTCGGGCGCGGCGGACAGAAGCTCCCCGACGCCGTCGAGGACGACATCGAAGCCGCGCTCAAGGAACCGGCCGAGGGGGCCGTGGGCGCCGCGGTCGGCCGGGTCTGCGACGCCGTCGACGACAGCGCCGAGCGCTACATCCGGCACGTGGTCGGCACGGTCCCGCACCGGCTGGACGGCCTGCGCGTCGTGGTGGACTGCGCCGAGGGCGCCGCCGCCGCTGTCGCCCCCGAGGCGCTGCGGCGCGCGGGTGCCGAGGTCGTCGCCATCCACGACGCCCCGGACGGGCTGAACATCAACGAGGGGTGCGGATCGACCCACCTGGACGCGCTGCGCGCGGCGGTCCGCGAGCACGGTGCCGACGTCGGTATCGCCCACGACGGCGACGCCGACCGCTGCCTGGCGGTGGCCGCCGACGGCTCGGTGATCGACGGAGACCAGATCATGGGCATCCTCGCGCTCGAATTGCACGAGGCGGGCCGACTGGCCGAGAACACCCTGGTGGTCACGGTCATGTCCAACCTGGGGTTGAAGCTCGCCATGCGCGCGGCCGGGATCACCGTGGTCGAGACCCCGGTCGGCGACCGGTACGTGCTGGAGACCATCCGCGAGGGCGGGTACTCCCTGGGCGGCGAGCAGTCCGGCCACGTGGTCATCACCGACCACGCCACCACCGGCGACGGCCTGCTGACCGCGCTGCACCTGCTGGGCGCGGTGAGCCGGCGCGGCTCGGCGCTCGACGAGATGGCTACGGTGATGACCCGGTTGCCGCAGGTGCTGATCAACGTGCGCGGTGTGGACAAGGCCCGGGCGAAGTCCTCGGCGGCGCTGGCCGACGCGGTGACCGCCGCCGAGAGCGAGCTCGGCGAAACCGGCCGTGTGCTGATCCGCCCCAGCGGGACGGAGCCGATGGTGCGCATCATGGTCGAGGCCGCCGCCGAACCCCACGCCCGCGAGGTCGCCGAGCGCCTGGCCACCGTGGTACGCGAAGACCTGGTGGCCGGCTAGGACGTCAGCCGGCGGCCGGGTCCGGTCCTCCGGACCCGGCCGCAGCGGTGCCGGGCGCGGTGTCGTGGGCGCCCACCGGGACCACCAGCGGGGTCGCTGAAACGGGATCCGGGACGACCGCGCACCGCAACCCGAACACCTCGGCGAGCAGGTCGGGAGTCAGGACCTCGTCCGCCGGTCCGGTGGCCCGCACCGCCCCTCGGTGCATCGCGACGAGGCGGTGGGAGTAGCGGGCGGCGAGGTTGAGGTCGTGCAGCACCATGACGACGGTGCGCCCGTGGCGCTCGTTGAGCTCGCGCACCAGGTCGAGCACCTCGATCTGGTGCGCGAGGTCGAGGAAGGTCGTGGGTTCGTCCAGCAGGAGCAGGTCCGTCTCCTGGGCCAGGGCCATGGAGATCCACGCGCGCTGGCGCTGTCCGCCGGACAGCTGGTCCAGGGTGCGCTCGGCGCAGTCCAGCATTCCCGTCAGCTCCAGCGCGCGGGAGACTGCAGCGCGGTCGGAGGAGGACCACTGCCGGTACCACGTCTGGTGCGGGTGCCGGCCGCGTGCCACCAGGTCGGCCACCGCCAGTCCGGGCGGCGCCTGCGGCGACTGCGGCAGGACCGCGACGGTGCGGGCGACTTCGCGCGGAGGCACCGACCGGATCGGGCGGCCGTCCAGCACGATCCGGCCCGCCCCCGGCCGCAGCAGCCGCCCCAGCGCCCGCAGGAGGGTGGATTTCCCGCAGCCGTTGGGGCCGATGATGGCGGTGACCTCGCGGTCGGCGACGCTGAAGTCCAGGTGGCGGGAGACGACGGTGTCGCCGTAGCCCAGTGTGACCCCCTCGGCGCGCAGCCGCGCGGACTCGGCGGGGGCGGCGGGGTCGGGGTTCACAGTCGGGCCTCCCGGTGGCGAAGGACGATGAGGTACATCAGGTAGGGCGCGCCCAGCACGGCGGTGAACACGCCGACGGGGAGCTGCAGGGGGGCGAACAGCCCGGCCGCGAGCTGGTCGGCGACCAGAGTGAGCGCGGCCCCCATCAGAGTCGCGGTGAACAGCGGCGGTTGTGCGCACCGGCACAGCCGCATGGCGATCTGCGGGGCGGCCAGGGCGACGAAGTTGATGGGGCCGGCCGCCGATGTGGCCACGCACACGAGCAGCGCGGACAACAGCAGCAGCACCAGCCGCGCGGCGTCCACCCGCACACCCAGGCCGCGGGCGGCGTCGTCGCCCAGACCCAGCGCCCCCAGCGCACGGCCGACGCCCAAGGTGAGGGGGATCACCGCAGCCAGTGCGACGGCGGCGGCGCCGGCGCGGTCCCAGTCGGCGGCGTGCAGGCTGCCGGTGACCCACGTCTGAGCCCGTGCGGCGCTCTGCAGGTCGGTCCAGGTCATGATCCAGTAGACGAGGTTCGCGCACGTCAGCGAGACCGCGACGCCGACCAGCAGCAACCGGTTGCTGTGCACGCCCGATCGCCAGGACAGCCCGAACACCGCAGCGGTCGCGGCGAGCCCGCCGACGATCGCGCCCGCGGGTACGCCGAACTGGGCCGCGATTCCGCTCACGCCGCCGGCGCTGCCGCCGAACACGATCACGGTGACGGCGCCGATCGCCGCGCCCCAGCCGATGCCCAGGGTGTCGGGGCTGGCCAGCGGGTTGCGGGCCAGGGATTGCAGGATGGCGCCGGAGAGCCCCAGTGCCGCGCCGACCAGCGCGCCGGTCGCCGCGCGCGGCATGCGCAGCTCCAGGACGATGAAGCGTTGGCCGGGGTCGCCCCCGCCGAGCAGCACCGCCGCCGCGTCGGCCAGGCCCACGTCGGCGGTGTCGAAGGCGGCGAGCGCCCGCAGGAACGCGGCCGCCAGCAGCGCGGCCACCGCCAGGCACACGAGCGCGGTCCGGGGGCGCCAGGTCCATGCCGCCGGGCCGATGTGCGCAACGGGGCGGTTCAGGGCGGCGCCCGGATCCGCGTGCGGCGAGGGGGAGGTGCGGGGGGAGGCGGGGGCGCTCACAGCTCGATCAGCCTCCTTCGGCGGGCGAGTGCGACGAAGAAGGGGCCGCCCAGCACGGCGAGTACGATGCCCGCCTCGACTTCGCCGGAGCCGCGGACGACGCGTCCGGCGACGTCGGCGGCGAGGACGAGCGCGGCGCCGCACAGCGCCGCGTAGGGCACGAGCCAGCGGTGGTCGGGGCCGGTGACGGCGCGTGCGGCGTGCGGGGCGACCAGGCCGACGAACCCGATCGGCCCGGCCGCGGCTACGGCGCCGCCGGCGAGCAGCGCGATCGCCGCGACGCCGGACGCGCGCACCAGCCGCACCCGGTGCCCGAGGGAGGCGGCGACGTCGTCGCCCAGCGCCAGGGCGTTCATGCCGCGGGAACCGGCCAGGGCCAGCACCAGTCCGGCGGCGACGAAGGGCAGGACCTGGGCGGTCACTCCCTCGGGGCGGCCGCTGAGCGAGCCGATGCGCCAGAACCGGTAGACCTCCAGGCTGCTTTCGTCCAGCAGCACGACGGCCGAGGTGACGGCGCTGAGCATGGCGCTCATCGCGGCGCCGGCCAGCAGGAGGGTCACCGGTGTGGGGCCGCGCGATCCGCCGGAGGCGACGGCGAACACGGCGACGCTGGCGGCGAGGGCGCCGCCGATCGCGAACCAGACGTAGGTGGAGACGTCGGTGAGTCCGAGTAGGAAGATGCTCAGAACCACGGCGCACGCGGCACCGTAGGCCACTCCCAGCAGGCTCGGGTCGGCGATGGGGTTGCGGGTGTGGCTTTGCATGAGCACCCCGGCGACGCCCAGCGCGACGCCGACGACGGCGCCCAGCAGGGTGCGGGGAAGGCGCAGCGCGTGCACGATGGTGCTGGATTCGTCGCCGTCGGGCGCGACCAGGCTGCTCCAGACGTCGGCGGGGGCGATGCTGCGGGAGCCGACTGCGATACTCAGCGCCGCGCACGCGGCCAGTACGGCCAGCAGCAGGCCGAGCCCGGCGAGCCGGCGCCGCAGGCGCGGTCCGGTGCCGAAGGAGGGGGCGGATTCCCCGGCGCCGCGCGGCGGAGCGGTCGCGCTCGTGGTCACAGCCGCTTCCCTCTCTTCGGTCGGTGCACCGGTAACCCCTGGACAAACCATCGCAAAACTCGCATACTCCCAGTTTCACGACATAGTCGTGCGTTAGGCAAGACGAACCTAATCTATCGTGAACAGCAAAGGGACCCTGATGGCGCCTACCGCCCGTCTGCGCACCCCCGCGCGGACGCTCGCCACCGCATCCGCGGCCGCCGTGGTGGCTCTGCTCACCGCCTGCGGCACGGACACCGGCGGAGCCGACGACGCCTCCGGAGATTCCGGCGGCTCCGGCGGCTTTCCGGCCACCGTCGAGCACGCCATGGGCGAGACGACGATCGAGTCCGCGCCCGAGTCCGTCGTCGTGCTCGACACCAGCTATCTCGACTCCGCGATCGGGCTGGAGATGGACGTGATCGGCCGCACCGCCTACTCCGACGGCGAGGGCCTGCGCGACTACCTCGGCGAGCAGGGCGGCACCTACGCCGGCGACGCCGAGACCGTGGGGACGCTGGAATCGCCCGACCTCGCCAAGATCGCCGAGCTGCAGCCCGACCTGATCCTCTCGGCGAAGGTCCGCCACGAAGAGGTCTACGACCAGCTCGCCGAGATCGCTCCGACGGTGTTCTCCGAGACCACCGGCGCCACCTGGAAGCAGAACCACCTCCTGGTCGGCGAGGCCGCGGGCAAGCGGGACACCGCCCGAAGCCAGATCGCCGACTTCGAGGAGCGCGCCGCGGACCTGGGTGCGGCCGTCGCCGAGGAGAACGGCGGGCAGGCGCCGACCATGACGCTGGCCCGATTCGCCGGCGAGCCGACGGTGCGCCTGTACGGACCGGACTCCTTCCCCGGCATCGTCCAGCAGGACGTGGGCCTGCCGCGGCCCGACGACGCGCCCATGCCCGAGGAGGGCGGCATCGCCGCCAACCTGAGCCCGGAGCGGATTCTGGACCTGGACGCCGACCACATCATGGTCTCCACGTGGGACGACGGCACCGGAGAGTCCGCGGAGAAGGCCGAGCGGTTCACCGGGAATCCGCTGTGGGACCAGTTGGAGGGCGAGAAGCACACCGTCGCCGACGACGTGTGGCTGTCCTCGGTGAGCCTGCAGGGCGCCCACACCATGCTCGACGACATCGCCGGGGTTTTCGGAGTCGAGGCGCCGCGGTAGACGGGCACCGCAAGCCGGGGCCGCAGCGCCGACGGCCTTCCCGGTCCGGTCCGCGACGCCTCAAGGGCCGCGGACCGGACCGGGAAGGCCCGCGTGTGCGGGAACGGCCCGGTCGGCCTACTCGACTGTCACGCTCTTGGCGAGGTTGCGCGGCCGGTCCACGTCGTTGCCCTTGGCCAGCGCCAGCTCGCAGGCGAACACCTGCATCGGGATCGACGCGATGATCGGCTGCAGCAGGGTCGGCACCGACGGGATGCCGATCAGCTCGTCGGCGTAGGGCCGCACCGTCTCGTCCCCCTCTTCGGCGATGACGATGGTGCGGGCGCCGCGGGCGCGGATCTCCTGGATGTTGGAGACGATCTTGTCGTGCAGCACCCCGCGCCCCTCGCGGGAGGGCACCACCACGACCACCGGCAGGCCGTCCTCGATCAGCGCGATCGGACCGTGCTTGAGCTCGCCGGCCGCGAAGGCTTCGGCGTGCATGTAGGCCAGCTCCTTGAGCTTGAGCGCACCCTCCAGCGCCACGGGGTAGCCCACGTGGCGGCCGAGGAAGAGCACGGTCCCGGAGCCGGACAGCGAACGGGCGAGTTCGCGCACCGGCCCCACCGTGCCCAGCACCTCCTGGACCTGTTCGGGCATGCGGGCCAGCTGCCCGATGACGGCGTTGACCTCGTCGCCGAACTTGGTGTTGCGCACCTGGGCGAGATAGAGCCCGATCAGGTAGCAGGCCACCAGCTGGGTGAGGAACGTCTTGGTGGCCGCGACGCCCACCTCGGGACCGGCGTGGGTGTAGAGCACGCCGTCGGACTCGCGCGGGATCGTGGAGCCGTTGACGTTGCAGATGGCCAGTACGCGTGCGCGCTGCTCGCGGGCGTAGCGCACCGCCATCAGGGTGTCCATGCTCTCGCCCGACTGCGAGATCGCGATGACCATGGTCTGGCGGTTGAGGATGGGGTCGCGGTAGCGGAACTCGCTGGCGACCTCGACTTCGCAGGGGACGCGGCACCAGTGCTCGATCGCGTACTTGGCGATCAGCCCCGCGTGGTAGGAGGTGCCGCAGGCGATGATGACGATCTTCTCGATCTCGCGCAGTTCGGAGGGCGCCAGTCGCATCTCGTCGAGCGTGAGCGTCCCGTCGACCCCGACACGGCCCAGGAGCGTATCGGCCACGGCCTGCGGCTGCTCGACGATCTCCTTGAGCATGAAGTAGTCGTAGCCGCCCTTCTCGGCGGCCGAGGCGTCCCAGTCGACGTGGTATTCGCGCACCGGGGCGGGGTTCCCGTCGTAGTCGGTGACGTTCACCGAATCGCGGCGCAGCTCCACCACCTGGTCCTGGCCCAGCTCTACGGCGTGGCGGGTGTGGGCGATGAAGGCGGCCACGTCGCTGGCGAGGAAGTTCTCTCCGTCGCCGCGGCCCACGACCAGCGGCGAGTTGCGGCGGGCCGCGACCACCGTGTCGGGGTCGCCCGCATACGTCGCCACCAGCGTGAAGGTCCCGTCCAGTCGGCGGCAGACCGCGCGCATGGCCGCGGCCAGGTCCTCGTCGTGCTCCTTGACCTCTTCGCCGAGCAGGTGGGCGACCACCTCGGTGTCGGTTTCGGAGGTGAACTTGCAGTCGCGCTCCTCCAGTTCCAGGCGCAGCGCGGCGAAATTCTCGATGATGCCGTTGTGGATGACCGCCACCCGGTTGTCGTTGTCGACGTGGGGGTGGGCGTTGACGTCGTTGGGCGCGCCGTGGGTGGCCCAGCGGGTGTGCCCGATGCCGATGCCGTCGGCCGAACGCGGAGTCTCGGCCAGGGCCTCTTCCAGGTTGGTGAGCTTGCCGGCGCGCTTCTCGGTCTCCAACCGGCCCTCGGTCACGACGGCGACTCCCGCGGAGTCGTACCCGCGGTACTCCAACCTCTGGAGGCCGTCGCGCACCACCTCAAGCGCCGGTTGCGGCCCGACGTAGCCAACGATTCCGCACATGAGGGCCAGCGTAAGCGATGAGTCGCCCGAGACCGACCATCCACGCGCCATACCAATAGGCGTTTACGCAGGTAAGGGTATAGACCATTTGGTGACCTCGATAAGACCGCGCACGTCAGAGGGCCTGTCTGCACCCCGCGGGCCGCCGGCGGAGCGTCCGGTAGGCCCCAGAAGAATTTCCGCACATGTCCGATGCCGGACGCACCGGCCGTCCCGCGCCCCTCCCGCCGCGCGGGGCGGCCGGCGGATAAGCGGCGGACAAAGCTTTCCCCATCGGGGTGTTTCGCCGCCGTGTCCGCACGCGCCGGGCGGAGCGGCAGGCGCCAGTATCGGTCCCGTCGATGCAGCCGGATGCGACGGAGCAGGCCATGCCCAATGGAGCACAGCGGGGGCGAGGACGCGCAGCCCGGACGGCCGCCGCCCTGATCCTGGCCGGATGGCCGTTGAGCGGTGCCGCGGCAGCGGAGCAGCCGCCAAGCGCTCCGGCTGTATCCGAGGCCTCCGCTGAACCGGCTGCGGCCCCGGACTCCGCCGGCGGTCCGAGCGCCGCCGAGGGCGGCGCCTCCGCCCTGCCGGAGCGGGGCGCGCCGGAGGCGCCCGATGCGCAGGACGCGCCCCCGGGTACCGAGCCGCCGGATGAGGAGCAGGCAGCGCCCTCGGGCGCGGTGGAGGAGCCCGGCGCGGGCGCCTCGGGAGACGCATCGCCGGCCTCCGGCGCGGCGCCGGACGCGCCGGACCGGCACGAGGAGCCGGGCCCTGCGCGCGGCGCTCCGCAGCGGGCGGAACCGTCGCCCGGCCCCGCCGCGGAGCGCGAGCGGCAGCAGGCCACCGTCCTGGGCATCTCCAAGAGCGTCGCGCCGGACCCGATGATCATCGGCGGCGAAGCGACCTACACGATCACGGTCACCAACAGCGGCGACGAGGCGGCCGAGGACGTCACGGTGACCGACACGCTGGACGGCGACGTCGCGTTCGTCTCCGCACCGGACTGCACCGCTTCGGGGCAGGTGGTGACCTGCGGCGGGGACGGCACGACGATCGCGCCCGGAAGTTCAGCGACCTACGAGGTCACCGTGCGGGTCGATCCCGGGGTCTCCGACGGCACGAACATCACCAACACGGCCGCGGTCGACGCCTCGAACGCCCAAGGTGCCAAGACGCCGAACAACGCGCAGACGCAGACCATGACCGACGTGGAGATCACCAAGACCGGCGACCCGGCGACGGTGAATCCCGACGGCACCATCACCTACACGATCGTCGTCACCAACAACGGCCCGTCGGAGGCCGTCGACGTGTTCGTGCAGGATCCGACCGACGGCAATCTCACGGCGATCGACGGGGACGGACTGCCCGAGCAGTGCCCGCCCAGCGGTCTCACCGTCAGCTGCGACCTGGGCACGCTGCAACCGGATGAGACGGTCGAACTGGAGGTGACCGTCACGGTCGGTTCCGACGTCGCCGAGGGAACCGAGATCGTCAACTGCGCCACGGTCTACACCGGATCGCGGGAGACCGAGACCGGCAACAACCAGTCGTGCGACACCGCCGTCGTCGGACCGACCGCCGACGGGAAGGCCGACGTGGCCGTCGAGAAGGCGGGACCGGCGACGGTGAATCCGGACGGCACCATCACCTACACCGTCACGGTCGCCAACAACGGCGACGTGGCCGCCGAGAACGTTCAGGTCGAGGACACGATCGACACGGATCACGTCACGGTCGAGGCACGTCCCGACGCGTGCGACGTCGTCGAATCGTCGCTGGAGTGCTCGCTCGGCACCCTCGGACCGGGTGACTCCGTCGACCTCGCCGTCGTGCTGCACGTCGACGCCGACGAGCCTCCGGGAACGATCGTCAACAACTGTGCGGAGGCGCACACGTCGATATCGGAGACGACGGTGGAGAACAACGCCGCGTGCGTGAAGACCGAGGTCGAGGGCCCGGATCCGACGCTTCCGCCGGACCCGACGCTTCCGCCGGATCCCACGCTTCCGCCGGACCCGACGCTTCCGCCGGACCCGACGCTTCCGCCGGATCCCACGCTTCCGCCGGACCCGACGCCTACGCCGGATCCCACGCCTACGCCGGACCCGACGGGCAGTCCGTCTCCGAGCCCGGATCCGGACCCGAGCCCGACCGATGGCCCGACCCCCGATCCCACGGGCGGACCGACGGATGAACCTACGGGTGGGCCCGCGGACGGCTACGACGACGGCGGCGACGCCGGTGCGACGTTGCCCGTGACCGGTGCCGGCGCCGCTGCGCTCGGCGCGGTCGGGCTCCTGGCCGCCGGTTCCGGACTCGCCCTGCGGCGGGTCGGCAGGGACCGCGCCGCGACCAGCGGGGAGTAGCGGCCCCGCGATCGTCCGGTGGTGGTGCGGGGAAACGGCATCCCGCACCACCATCGGGCCCTGCACCGCGGGGATTCGACGCGTTCTCCAGGGGGAGCGCGCGTCCGGGCGGAAGGTCTCCTCTAGTGTGTGCTGCCGTGGCTTCGACGAAGAACGGCTTTTCAACGCCGTATGTGGAACTCGACCGGCCGGCGTGGGCGGCGCTGCGAGACACGACACCGCTCCCGCTGACCGAGGACGACCTCGAAGCTCTTCGGGGAACGACCGACCCCACGTCGCTGGACGAGGTCCGTGACATCTACCTGCCGCTTTCGCGGCTGCTGAACCTGTACGTCAGCGCGACGCGGCAGCGGCACGCGGCGGTGCGCGACTTCCTCGGCGAAGGCGACCAGCCCATGCCGTTCGTCATCGGCGTGGCCGGCAGCGTCGCCGTGGGCAAGTCCACGACCGCCCGCCTGCTGCGCACCCTGCTGGCCCAGTGGCCCGACCACCCCCACGTGGAGCTGGTCAGCACCGACAACTTCCTGAACTCCAACGCGGTCCTGCAGGAGCGCGGGATCATGAACCGCAAGGGCTTCCCCGAAAGCTACGACCGGCGCGCGCTCGTGCGGTTCGTTTCGGAGATGAAGGCCGGCGCGCCGCGGATGGACATCCCGGTCTACTCGCACCTGCACTACGACCTCGTCCCCGGGCAGACGCAGACCGTGCAGCGGCCCGACATCCTCATCGTCGAAGGCATCAACGTGCTCCAGCCGCCGCTGCCGGGGCGGCTGGCGGTGGCCGACTTCTTCGACTTCTCCATCTACGTGGACGCCAAGCCCGAGCACATCCGCTCGTGGTACCTGGACCGCTTCCAGGAGCTGCGGCGCACCGCGTTCTCCGACCCCCGCTCCTACTTCCACGCGATGGCCAGCGAGATGGACGAGGAGCAGGCCGTCGAGTTCGCCACGAACGTGTGGCGCACCATCAACGAGGTCAACCTCGTGGAGAACATCCTGCCTACGCGCGGGCGGGCGACGCTGGTGCTGCACAAGGGCGCCGACCACACCATCCGCCGCGTGCGGCTGCGCAAGACCTGAGCCCGGTACCGCCGGGCCCGGCTCAGGTCGGCTCGGACCGGGCGCTTCTGCGGTGGCCCTTCGTCGCCGAGCAGGCGGCGAAGGGGCCGCGGGGCGAACGCAGCCGCTCCAGCGCCGGATCGAGGTGCTCGCGGTGCCACACGGCCGGTCCCGACGGGCCCGACACCGCGGTGTCGGACAGCTCCCGGTAGGCCAGCCGCAGCGCGTGCAGCCGGCCGACCGCTTCGTGGTGCTCCCACCACACCGGGCACCACGCGGCGCGTCCGTCCGCGTCGCCCTTCAGGTCCTCGCCCGCGCCCACGTACACCGGGACGAGGAACTCGTTCACCCAGGTGACCAGGTCCGCGAGCTCGCCCTTGTAGTCCTCGCGCGACATGTTGAAGATGAACGGAGTGGCCGGGGCGGCCTCCTCCTGTTCGGGGGCGGGGTCCGGGCCCGCGGCGATCTCGGTGAGCTGCGTCTGCAACCGGATGACGTCCGCGCCGAGCCGGTGCATGGCGTTCTGCAAGTGCGCCACGCGCTCGAACAGTCCGTCCTGGGTCGGCCCGCTTTCGGTGGCGATGCGGTCGTCTGTGGAGGTCATGCGGCAAGTCCCGGGGCTGCTGGGCGTGTCCGGGAACGCCGTCCCGGTCGAGTGGTCACACGTGGGTCGGTCGCCGACACCCGGATGCCGCCCGTGCGGGCACCCGGTGCGGTGATGAGGGCTCTTCCAGACCGTATGCCACACGGGGCGCCCGCCGGTCCGGCCGGGCGCCGGCGGCCCGCGGGAGGTTCGGCGGGGAAGCGCGGCGTGCGCGGGGGTCCCTACGCCCCGCGGAGCAGGGCCCGTTGCGTGATTCGGCGGGATCGATCCTGGCGGGGCGGTTCCCCCGGCATGATCATCGGTCGTAGGTTCGGCGCGACGGGCCTATCCGGCGCGGTTTCCGGGGGAGCGCGGAGGCCCCGGGACGGCAGGCTGCGATTCACGAAGGAACGACCATGGACTATGTCCTCGTGCACGGAACCACCCAGTCGCCCCGGGGCTGGGATCGCCTCGCAGCGGCGCTGGACGCGCGCGGGCACCGCGCCGTCCCGGTCGACCTGCTGGCGGGCGGAGCCGACCTGGACGCCGAGGAGTACGCGGACCTCGTCGCCGGACAGGTGGCGGCCGCCACTGCGGAGGGCCCGGACGGCGGCGACGGCGGCGCGGACGGTCCGGCCGTGGTGGTGCACTCCGGCGCGGGCGCCCTCGCGGCGGCGGTCGCCGCGCGCCTGGAGGCGAGCCGCGTGGTGTGGCTGGCGGCCTTCGTGCCGGACACCGTCGGCGGGCGCAGCCTCCTCGACGAGATGCAGGTGTCGGCCGCGCAGATGTTCAACACCGAGTGGACGCAGCTGGCCGCACCGCCGACCGAGGACCCGGTAACGGCGGGCTACTTCCTCTTTCACGACGGCGACCTGGCGACACTGCGCTGGGGCTTGGAGAGCGTCCGCCTTTTCCAGCCCGCCCGCGTCTTCGCGCAGAAGCCGCGCCCGCTGCCCGAATCGGCCGAATCGACCTACCTGCTGCCGATGCGCGACCGCACCCTGCGCCCGCACTGGATGCGCGCGACCGCGGAAGTCCGGCTCGGCGTCAAGGCGGTGGAGGTCGACGCCGGGCACTGCCCGCACGTGTCGGCGCCGGAGGAGGTCGCCGGCATCATCGCGGGATAGCGGGCGGTCGACGAACACGGTCGGTGGCACTGCCGGATTCCCCCGGACGGCCCCGGGTAGGGTCCGGCGTACCGATGAGCGTCGCGCACGGCGCGAAACCCGCTGCGACGGGGAGGCGCGATGGCTGCTCCGCGCGACGGCGGCGATCCGACTGCCGGAGGCCGTGACATGGGCGCGGTCCCCTTCGACATCGACCTCGCGGAGATCGACGGCATGTGACCCCGCCCGTCGGTGTGCGGCGCGGCGGGCCGGGTGTCGCGTGCGGCGCCGGGTGCGGCATGCTCGCGGTAGCGCCGATTCCGGCGCGGGAGCCGGCGACGACGCGACGACCGACGAGGAGGCCCCGGTGCGCAACGCACACGCGGTGGCGACGGTGCGCAAGGCCGAAAACGCGGTGATGGCCCGGTTGCCCGAAGGGGCGCTCATGCAGCGGGCCGCGGCGGGACTCGCGGCCGTGTGCTCGCGGGTGCTGCGGCGCACCTACGGCGCGCGGGTGGTGCTGCTGGTGGGAAGCGGCGACAACGGCGGCGACGCGCTGTATGCGGGGGCGCTGCTGGCCCGCCGCGGCGCCTCGGTGCGCGCGGTGGTGGTCGGATCGCGCGTGCACGAAGGCGGATCGGCCGCCCTGCGGGCCGCCGGCGGCCGCTCCGTGGCGGCGCCCCGCGACAGCGGCGGCATCGGCGGCTCCGAAGCGGCGGCCGAGATCTCCGCGGCCGACCTGCTCGTCGACGGCCTCGTCGGTATCGGCGGCAGCGGCGGCCTGCGCGAGCCCCACGCCGCCGTCGCCGCGCTGGCCGGTGCCGCCCAAGCGCCGACGGTCGCGGTCGACCTGCCCAGCGGCGTCGACGCCGACACCGGTGCCGTGGACGGTCCCGCCGTTCGCGCCGACGTCACCGTCGCATTCGGCACCCACAAGCCCGGCCTGTTCGTCGACCCGGGCGCCGGATGCGCCGGCGTGGTGGAGCTCGTCGACATCGGCCTCGGCCCCGAACTGCCGGGTCCGAGCCTGGAGAGCTTGCAGACCGCGGACACCGCCCGCCTGCTGCCGCGCCCCACCGGCGAATCCGACAAGTACCGGCGCGGTGTGCTCGGCATGGCCGTGGGGTCGGACCGCTACCGGGGCGCCGCGGTGCTGGCCGTGGGCGGCGCGATGCGCACCGGAGTGGGGATGGTCCGCTACGTCGGAGCCGAGGGCGCCGTCACCGAGGTGCTCAACCGCTGGCCCGAAACCGTGGCCTCCACCCTCGACCCGATGGACCCGCTCGCGTCGCTGCCCCGCCGGGTGTCCGCGTGGGTCGTCGGCCCGGGCCGCGGACTGCACCCGATGGCGCAGGCGGAGCTGGAAGCCGTGCTGGCCACCCGGCAACCGGTGCTCGCCGACGCCGACGCGATCACCGCCGTGTCGAAGAAGCCCGAGCTGGTGCGCGAGCGTTCCGCGCACACGCTGCTGACGCCGCACGCCGGCGAGCTGGCGCGGCTGCTGCCGGGCACCGAACGCGCCGACGTCGAAGGCGGCCGGCTCTCCGCCGCGGCCCGCGCCGCCGACGAGTACGGCTGCACGGTCCTGCTGAAGGGGTCGACCACGATCGTCGCCGAGCCGGGCCGCCCCGCCGTCGCCAACCCCACCGGGAGCCCCGTGCTGGCCACCGCCGGCACCGGCGACGTGCTGGCGGGTGTCGTCGGCGCGCTCCTGGCCGCCGGCCTGGCGCCGCGCGAGGCCGCTGCGGCCGGCGCCTACGTGCACGGGCTCGCTGCGCGCCTTGCCCACGACGGCGCCGCGATCTCGGCCTCGGACCTCTTCGGCGCCCTGCCCGCCGCCCTGGCCGAGATCGTCTGAACGGCGTTTCCGGGCCGGCGGCCCTCGCCCGGCTACAGCGACGCCGCGCGGGCCAGCCCGCGGGCGGCCATGTCGGCGACGAAGGTGTCCTCGGGGTTCCCGCTGTCGTGCAGCAGCCCCAGGTCCTGCTCGCCGACCCAGCGGAACTCCGTGTGCTTGCCGGGTTCCAGGCGCGGCGCGGACAGGTCTCCGGCCACCCGCACGAGGTAGTCGGACTCGTGCCGCCGCACGCCGTCGTCGGGCGTCCACACCAGGTGGTCGAGTTCGGCGACGACGGCGGTCAGCCGCCATCCGGTCTCCTCGGCGATCTCGCGGGCCAGCGCCCCGGGCATCGACTCTCCGGGCTCGACATGGCCGCCGACGAGGTCCCAGCAGCCGGGGAACAGCCGCCGGTCCGGTGAGCGGCGCTGCACGAACACCCGCCCCCGGCCGTCGGTGATGACGGCGCCGGCCACCCGGCGGGCGCCGTCCGCCGTGTCCGGGAACCGGATCTCCGGCGCCACGCTGATTCCCTCCGGCACGGATGCTCCCCCGTTTCGCGCGGTTCGCGGCCACGGCCGGTCCGATCGGGGCGTATGCGGCGGCTGCGCCGGAGGCGGACGCGGGTAGCCGGAAGCGGCCGCGCCCGTCCCTGGTCCCACGGGAGGCAGTGGTGGTACACGTGAACACTAGGCGATGAGCCTGACGCACGAGACGGGGGCAGCCGTGGCTCGAACGAAGGTCGCCGTACCCGCTTCCGCCGGTCCGCGGTCCGACGGCGGCAGGCTGCACCGGCCCGCTTGGATGCGCCCGGCGCCCCGGGCGTCCGGTTCCCCGGCGGGTTCCGGCGGCCGGCGCCGGAGGTGGGTCACCGCCCTGGTCGCGGTGTCGGCCCTGCCGTGGGGTGTGTGGGCCTTTGTCCGGCTCACCGGGATCGAGTCCGGTTTCCCCGCTGTGGCGCTGATCGCGTTCACGCCCTACGCAGCGGCGACCTCAGCGGTGCCCGTCGCCGCGGCGCTGCTCGCGCGGCGCGGCTGGATCGCGCTGGCCGCGGCCGCCGCGGCCGCGGTCCTGCTGTGCTGCGTCGTTGCGCGCGGCCTGCCGGGGCCGGCGCCGGCGGCGGGCGGGCCGCGGCTGACGGTGCTGTCGGCCAACGTCTACTTCGGTCTGGCCGACCCGGACGCGCTGGTGCGGCTGGTGCGCGAGCACCGGGTGGACGTGCTCAGCCTGCAAGAGCTGACACCCCAGGCCGACGACGCCCTCACCCGTTCCGGCCTGCGCGCTCTCCTGCCCTACGACGTCACCGACGCCGGAACGGGGCCGGTCGGGGGAGCGGTCTACTCCGCGTACCCGGTCGAGGAGGTGGGCGGTAGCGAGCCCGCCGCGTACTTCGCCATGCCCCGCGCCCGCGTGCGGGTGCCGGGCGCGGCGCCCATCGAGGTGGTCTCGACGCACGCGATGCCGCCGAGCGACGGGGCGGCCGTCCCGCGGTGGCGGGGGTCGCTGCGCGACCTGCCCGACGCCCGCCCAAACGGCCGGGTCCGCGTGCTCGCCGGCGACTTCAACGCGACGCTCGACCACGCAGAGTTCCGATCCCTGCTGGACACCGGCTACGTCGACGCGGCCGCCGCCACGGGAGCCGGCTGGAGCTCCACCTGGCCGGCCGGCGGCCCGCTGCCCGGAGCCGTGATCGACCACATCCTGGTCGACCGGCGTGCCGGTGTGCACCGCACGTCGGTGCACACCGTCCCCGATACCGACCACCGCGCCGTCCTGGCCGAACTGGCGCTGCCGCAGGAGTAGTTCCGTCGGCGGTTCGCCGCGGTCGTGCGCGCGGAACCGGCGGTCGGGCCCGGGTGCTCCCGCGAGGTGCGGGGTTTCCCGTGCTGCGGCGGATCCGGGGATACGGGAGGTGCGGGTCCGCGATAGCCTAGGCGGCCGCCGACCACCGACGCGTGCGGCGGAGGCGGATCCTCGCGACATACCGGGTCCGGTGTCCTGACCGGCCGGGATACCGCCGTAGGGGGCGTATGGACGAGCAGGCCATGATCACCCGCGATCTCGTGCTGCGGCTGTGCGCCAACGCGACCGAGTTCGGCCAGGGGTGGATCGACGAGGACGCCAAGATCGTCGTCCCCTTCACGGCACCCCGCGACACGGCGCTGATCGGGCGCGTCGTCGCGGCGGGGCGCGCGCTGGGCGTCGAGCGGCTGCTGGTGTGCCGCACTCGCGCGGAGTTCGCCTATGAACCGGTGACCGAGGTGGCCGCCGACGCCGGCAGCGTCGTGCACGTCATCCGGGCCTGGGGCGACGAGCCCACCGACCTGCTGGTGGCGGTGGAGGACTTCTCGGCGGCCGTGCTGGTCACCGCGACGACACTGACCGTCGCGGCCGGACCTCCGGACTTCCTGCGGCCGCTGGTGGGCGCCGACCTGGAGGCGGCCCGCACCGCGTTCGCCGACGAGGCGCGCGCGAGCGGCGACCCGGAGCCGATGCGCGCCGCCCAGGCTTACGGCTGCCTGGAGCGCGGCGCCCGGCACGCCCGCGGTTCGGGCGGTCCGCGCGGTCCGCGCGTACCGGGACCCGATGCGGCCGAGCGCCTGTCGGTGCGCGCGCGCTCGGTGCGCGAGCGGGCACCGGGTACCGCCGCGGCGCTGCGCGCCCTGCGCGGCGGTTGGGCGTGGGCGATGCTGGCGGTGCTGCTCGCGGTGCCCTTCGTCGTCCCCGCGACGGCCGCCGCCCTGCCCGCGGCTGCGGGCATGCTCTGGCTCGTGGTGCAGCTTGCGTGGTTGTCGCGCTCGCGTACCGTCGCCTTCGCCACGCTGGTGCGGGTCCTGCTGCTGGGGGCGCTGCTGGTATGGCCGCTGGGCGCGGTGGAGGACGCGCTCACCGCCGCATCGGGGGCGGACCCGTGGGTCGCCCACACCTACATTGCGGCGTGGACCGAGGAGGCGGGCAAACTGCTGCCTCTGCTGCTGCTCCTGCCCTTCGCACGGCGCCGGTTCCGCAGGTTGGCCGCAGTGGACTTCCTCCTTCTCGCGGCGGCCTCGGGAGCCGGTTTCCAGGCGGCCGAAACCCTGCTGCGCGCGCTGCCCGCCGGCGCTCCCGCTACGGTCTCCCTGCCGCTCGGCGCGGTCGCCGCGCCGGAGTTGGGCGTGCACTTCTCCGGGCACGGCGTCCTCACCGGCCTCGTCGGGGCGGCGCTGGGGCTCGCGATCGTCGGCCGGCGGACCCTCGGCGCGTGGCTGTGGCTGCTGCCCGTCGCCGCGTTCGCCCTGGCGGTGCTGCAGCACACGATGTTCAACGCCGCCGTCGCCGAGGCCGTACTCGGCTCGCCGCTGCAGCCCCACCCGGCCACGGCCGTGCTGCACGGGCTCACCGGCGGCGGGGCGGCCGACCACTGGCTGCTGGCGGTGCTGCTGGCGGGTGCGGTCCTGCTGGACTACCGCACCGCCCGGCGCGCCGCGGACGTGACGCCGCCGCTGCCGGGGAACCCTCCGCTGGGCGGGCTGCGGCGGCGGGCCTACGGGCGGGCGGTGCGGCTGGGCGTACGGGTGCCCGGCGATATCGCGCCGCTGTTCCGCCGCGCGGCGCTGCTGTGGGCACGGGGGCCGCTGCGGCTCGCGTTGACCCTGTCCGAAACGCTGCACGAGGCGGCGGTGATGCTGGTCGCCGCCCGGCGCGGCCCCGCCGTCCTCGCCGCGGCGTGGCGGTTCCTGCGTGAGCGGCGCGCCTACGCGATGGGGGCGGCGCGCGCGGGGGAGCGGCCGTGGCGCCCGTTCCCCGCGAGTGCGGACCTGCGCGCGACCCGGCGGGAGCTGGACGCGTCGTTCTTCGGCGCTCCGGGCGCTCCGGGCGCGTCGGGGCCGGCGGGTTCGGTTCCGGTCGCATCGGCGGGGGTGCTGGCCGTGGTCGCGGTATCGGCGGCGGCCTTCGTGGCGGCGGTGCCGGCGGGCGGCGGGCATGCGGCGTACGCCGCCGATGCGCTGCGTCGGTGTGCCGACTGGTACGCGGCGCTGCCGCCGTCGTCGCTGCCGTGGGTGTGGGTGTGGGCCGCGGCGCTGGTCACACTCCCGGTGGCGGGGTGGTCGGTGCCGCGCGCGTATCCGGACGCGGGGGCTTTCCTGCGGGAGCCGTCGCGGATGGCGGGGCGGGTGCTGGGCGCGCTCGCCCCGGGCCAGGTGCCCTACGCGGTTGCTGGCCTGGCCGGGCTGCTGCTGCCGCGCGGCTCGGACCGGCTGCTGCGCGGCCGCTGACCCCGGGTGGTGCCGGAGGGCCGTGCGTGCCGGAGGGGCGTGCGCCGGCCCCCTCGTGCGTTGATCTTGTAGCTAACGTCACAGAAACCGATTTCCAGTGACGTTAGCTACAAGATCACCGCAATTCCCGGGGGAACCGGCGAGCCCGGGGGCGGCGGGGGCGGCCCGGCGCCTCTGAGCGGGTGCCTCGCGGCGCCCCGCTCAGAGGCGCGGTGGCCTACGGGGCGTGGCCGCCGTCTCGCCACCGGCCCCATGCCCGGTCCTGGTCGACGAGCCAGTCCCGCACCCACGCCGGGCGGGCGCAGCCCTCCCAGACGTCGACCAGGCCGGCGCCGGCGCCGTCCGGCACCGGGTGGCGGCGGGCCAGGCGCCAGTGCCAGTCCCCGCCGGGAACCAGCACGCCCCGGATGTTCCAGGTGTCGCGGTAGAACGCGGCGAGGTCGCCGACCGGGTCCCGGGTGTCGGCGGTGATGCGCGGCGGGCGGCGCTGTTTCACTGCCGCGGCACCTCCCCCGTCATCGGCGGGCGGGCCGTGGCCACCGCGGTGCTGCGGCCGCGCACCCGGTCGATGTCGGCCAGCGCCTCACTCAGCAGCGTGCGCAGCCAGGGCGCATCGTCGGGTGCGGCACGGCGGACGGCGTCGAGCTTCCCGGCGACGGCGGCCATGCGCGCGGTGTCGCGCAGCGACAGGCGGGTGGACTCGGCGTCCTCCACCGGCGCCACCGGTCACACCCCCGCGAGCAGGTCGCCCGGCACCGGACGGCCCAGATCGGGCCGCGCGTCGAGGAGGCGCCGCACCGGACCGGCGAGCCCGGCACGCACATCGTCCAGCCCGCCACCGGGCGGCACCGCACCCGCCATCGGGGCGGGCGGCACCGGCCGGGCCGGGGCGAGGCCGGAGTGCACGGAGGCGCGGGCCGGGGCGGGCGCCGACCGCCCGGCTACGTAGGGCCGTACCCGGGCCGCGCCACGTCGGCCGTTCGGCGGCGCTACGCGCCAGCCGGGACGATCTCGGACGTTCTCGGACATCGTGCGCATGAGTCCCCCATAGGGGTCGGGCCGGATGGGAGGTCCGGCGGGCTTTCAGGCACCTCCCATAGTGGCCGCTGCCATAGAAATTTGCAATGCCATATTCAAATGGATGCGATCATCGAGCATCGGCATGCCGAGCAAAGATGGAGGATGCACTAAATGTCCGAATCACCGTCTGGCGCACTAGGATCGAGACGACGACCATCCGACCCGAGGAGCAGCGACGACATGTCCACCAGCCCCACCCTGCGTAGGCGACGGCTGGCCCGCCAACTCCGCGATCTACGTGAAGCACGCGGCAAAACGGCCGAAGAGGTCGCCGCCGAAGCCAAAGAGAAGTCCGGGCGGACGCGCGGCTGGTCGCTGTCGAAGCTCGTGAGGCTGGAGAAGGCCGAGTGGAAGCGGCTGAGGTTGGATGACATCAGCCTTCTGCTGGAGATCTACGATGTGCCCGCCGGCGAGCGGGACGCCTACCTGGAACTGGCGAGGGAGGCGAACCAGCGCGGGTGGTGGGCCAGCTTCGGCGACGCCTTAGGGTCCGGTCAGTTCGTCGGATTGGAGTCCGAAGCCGCGTCGATCCGCACCTACCAGTCCATGGCGGTGCCCGGACTTCTCCAGACCGAGGATTACGCCCGCGCGATGATCGCCGCTTCCGGCACCGTGGACGGGTCGGACCTGGACCGGCGTGTCGAAGCCCGCATGTTCAGGAAGAACGTGTTCAACAGAGCGGACCCGCCGAAGCTGTGGGCCGTCATCGACGAAGGCGCACTCCTGCGTGTCCCCGCCGAGTTGCCAGGGCAGATTGAACACCTTGTCGACGCCGGCGAACGCGCCCACATCGGCATCCAGATCCTCCCGATCGACCGCGGGCTCCACGCCGCGATGGCTGGAAGTATGGTGATTCTGGACTTTCCGACACCGGAGCCACCGGTGGTCTACCTTGAAGCGATGTCGGAGGAGCTGTATCTGGAGCGGCCGAGCCAGGTGGCGCACTACCGGCACATTTATGATCATGTGCAGGCGTCGGCGCTCTCGGTGGCAGACTCACGGGAGCGTCTGCGTCACCTGTTGACCCGATGAGGACACCATGCCTGAGACACCCGAACTGAACTTCCGCAAGAGCAGCTACAGCGGTCCGACCACGCAGGACTGCGTCGAGGTCGCCGACACCGTCGGCGCGTCCGCGATGCGCGACAGCAAGGACCCCGACGCCGGGCACATCCTGTTCCCCGCGTCCGAGTGGGGCGCGTTCATGGAGGATGTGAAAGCCGGACGGCTGTAGCCGCCTCAGACACGCAGAAGGCCCCCGGCGAGCGGCCGAGGGCCTCCACGTGCTTTTGCCTGAAAGCACCCGTCAGCGAGTATACCCGCAGCCGAGACCGGCCGCCATGTCGCGGCTTCCCATGCGGGTCCCCGGGGCGGCTTCCGGTGTACCCCACCCCCGGTGGTCGGCTATGCCGGGTAGCAGCGGACCTCGGTGGCCTTGACGCCCGCCCAGACGTCCATACCGTCGGCCAGCCCCAGTTCGGCCAGCGCGTCGGGGGTGATGTCGGCGAGCAGCGGGAAGTCGCCCTCCAGGTGCACCCGCACCTGGTCGCCGAACCGCTCGACACCGTCGATGCGCAGCCGCCACAGGTTGCGCGGCGTACCGTCGGGGCGCTCCCGGTACAGGGCGACCGCGCGCGGCGGGAACGCGACGAAGACGTCGCCGTGGCGGTGCTGGGACAGCGACACCTCCGCGGGCGCCGCGTCCGGTGCGGGGGCCACGTCGACGCGGGTGCCGCGGGCGCGGCCCCGGTACAGGTTGAGCCCCACCAGCCGGGCGACGTAGCCGGTGCGGGGATGCTGGGCGACGTCTCCGGGCGGTCCTTCCTGTACGACCCGGCCCGACTCCAGCACGGTGATCCGGTCGGCGAGCACCATCGCGTCGAGCGGGTCGTGGGTGACCAGGACCGTAGCGCAATCGAGGTCGGCGAGGAGGTGCCGCAGTTCGGAGCGCACCGACGCCCGGGCGTGCACGTCCAGTGCGGCCAGCGGCTCGTCGAGCAGCAGCAGCCGGGGCCGCACCGCCAGCGCGCGTGCCAGCGCGACCCGCTGCGCCTGCCCCCCGGAGAGCGCGCGGGGGCGCGCTTTCGCGTGCTCGGCCAGCCCCATCCGCTCCAGCAGCCCGGCGGCGCGGGCGCGCGCCTCGGCGCGCCCGGCGCCCTGGCAGCGGGGTCCGAAGGCGACGTTGTCCAGCGCGTCGAGATGGCCGAACAGCAGGTAGTCCTGGAACACCATGCCTACGGGGCGGAGCTCGGCCGGAACGGTGGTGACGTCGTCGCCGCCGAGCACGATCCGGCCGGCCGCCAGCGATTCCAGGCCGGCCAGCGCCCGCAGCGCGGTCGACTTGCCCGACCCGTTGGGCCCCAGCACCGCCACGACCTCGCCGGGCCGCGCCCGCAGCGGCGCGTCCAACCGGAACGCTCCCCGGTCGACCGCCAGCCGCGCCTCCAGCCCCGCCTTCAACCCCGCCGGGGCGTCCCCGCCGCCGGTCCGGTCCGTGCCCTGTTCCGTCACAGTGCCCCCGTCCACCGGTCGCGCAGCGCCACCAGGATCACCAGCGACACACCCAGCAGCACCAGGCTGAGCACGATCGCCGACTCCGGGCTCTCCTGCATGGCCAGGTAGATCGCCAGCGGCATGGTCTGGGTGCGTCCGGGAAAGTTGCCGGCGAAGGTGATGGTGGCGCCGAACTCGCCCAGCGCCCGCGCCCAGGCCAGCACGGCGCCGGCGAGTACCCCGGGCCCCACCATCGGCAGGGTGACACGCCGGAACACGACCGCCCGCGACGCGCCGAGTGTGGCGGCGGCCTCCTCGTAGCGCCGGTCGGCTCCCCGCAGCGCCCCTTCGACGCTGATGACCAGGAACGGCATCGCGACGAACACCTGCGCGAGCACCACCGCGGCCGGGGAGAACGGCAGGGTCAGGCCGAACCACGCGTCGAGGTGGCGCCCCACGAGCCCGCGCCGGCCCAGGGCCAGCAGCAGTGCGACACCGCCGACGACGGGCGGAATCACCAGGGGGACCGTCACCAGGGCGCGCGCCAGGCGGCGGCCGGGGAAGTCGGCGCGCGCCAGCAGCCAGGCCAGCGGCACCCCCAGTAGCACCGCGACGGCGGTGGCGGCGGTGGCCGTGGTCAGCGACAGCCACAGTGCGCCGCGCACCTCGGGCATCAGCAGCCGGGTGCCCAGCGTGGCCCAGGGCGCGCGGGCCAGCAGCCCGGCGAACGGCAGCACGAGGAACGCGAGTCCGCCCAGCGCGGGTACGACGAGCAGCCACGGGAACCGGCCCGCGCGTACCCGCAGCCGGCCCCCGGCCGCCTCAGACGGGGGTGAAACCCGCGTCATCGAAGACCTCGGCGCCCTCGTCGGATAGGACCAGCCCCGTCCACGCCCGCGCCGGGCCGGTGTTCGCGGCGCCGGTGAGCATGGCGATGCTGTAGTCGTTGGCGGCCTGCTCCGCTTCGGGGAAGGCGATCCCCGCCACGTCGCCGCCGGCGCGGACGTCGGTGCGGTAGATCAGGGCGGCGTCGACCTCCCCGAGTTCGGTCTTGGTCAGCGCCGCCTTGACGTCGCGTTCGCGCGACACCGGTGTCACCTCCACACCGGCGGCCTCCAGCGCCTCGGCCGCCGCCGCACCGCAGGGCACCTCCTCGGCGCACAGGGCGACCTTGACGCCGGGGTCGGCGAGGTCGGACAGGGACTCGACGCCGGCGGGGTTGTCGGAGGGCACGGCGATGCGCAGGGCGTTGCGGGCGAAGACGGCGGGTTCGGCGGCGGCGCGGTCGTCCTCGGCGACGCTGCGCATGGTGCGGCTGTCGGCCGAGGCGAACACGTCGGCCGGGGCGCCCTCGTGGATCTGGTTGGCCAGATCGGAGCTGCCGGCGAAGTTGAACTCGACGTGGGCGTGCGGGTGCTCCCGATCGAAGCGCTCGCCCAGCTCCTCGAAGACCTCGGTGAGCGACGCCGCGGCGAACACGGTGACGGTCCGCTCCTGCTGCGCGCCCCCGTCGCCGCCTTCGGTCGGGGCGCAGGCGGCGAGCGCCGCCAGCAGCAGTCCCGCCGCGGCGGCCGCGGTAGTGCGGTCAACCATGGCGCTGTCCCCGTACCGGTTCGTTCTCCACGACGACGTGGGTCGACTTCACGATCGCGGCGGCGACCGATCCCACGTCCAGTTCCAGTTCGTCGGCCGCTTCGCGGCTCATCAGCGACACCACCCGGTGCGGCCCGGCCTGGATCTCGACCTGGGCCATCACCCCGTCCCGGTGGACCGCGGTGACCAGGCCGCGGAAGCGGTTGCGCGCCGAGGAGACCTGGCGCGCCGGGTCGTCGGCGGCGCCGGCCCGCAGGAACGCGGCGAGGTCGGCGCCGTCGACGGTGCGGTTCCCGTGGGCGCCGCGGTCGGCGGGCAGCCGTCCGGAGTCGATCCACCGGCGGACCGTGTCGCCGCTGACGCCCGCCAGTCCGGCCACTTCGCTGATTCGCAATGTCGGCACGTCCCGGAATCTACACCTCGCAGACGCCGAGGCGAAACCCCGATAGGGGTGCATAAGCGAACGTTGTTCACCTTTCTTGTTCGCATCTGCGAAGCACTCGTCCGCTCCCTAGTCCGCTCCCTGCTCCGCGGGTGGTAGGGCTAGTACGACCCTCCCGCGGCGTGGTCGCGCCATGGCGCGCGGGTATCGCCGCCCTCTAGGTTTGATAGCGCCACGGAACGATTCCGCGGGGACCGGACGGGGGAGGTGATCGAGGTGAGCGCAGCCGCCGGGGAAGCGGCGGGCGCCCTCCGGCTCGGCGACGCGGAGACGCCGGCGGTCAAGGGCCGACTGTTCGGGCTGCTGCACCTGCTGACCTCGTTCGCGCTGTCCCTGGGCTACCTGGTCCCGATCCTGCTGGTGATCCTGCCCGCCGCCGCGCTGGTGCTCAGCTTCTCCAGCGGCCTCCTCGACGTGCTGCCCGCGGAACTCCTGCCCGCGCCCGCGGTCCTGGCCACGCTCGCCGTACCGATGCTGGCCGCCGGGACCCTGCTCGGGCGGCTGGCCTGCCGCGTCCAGCGCCACCGCCTGGAGGACGTGTTCGGCGTCGTCGAATCCCGCGACGAAGAGCCGGCCGCCGTCCGCAGGCGCACCCCGGGGCTGCGGCTGCTGCGCGGCCTCGACCGCCTCTACGGCCGCGAAGCCTGGACGGCCGTCATCTGCGCCACCCTGACCGGTGTCCAGGGCGTGGTCTTCGGCGGCATCGCGCTGGGCCTGGTCGTCTACGGCGCCGCCCTGGCACTGGGATCCCTGGTCGGCCTGGGATACGCGCTGGTCAGCGGGTCGCTGGAGTCGGTCGCCGCGCCGTTGGCGGCGGTGTTCCTGGGCCCGTTCGGCGCGGCCGTAGGGCTGTGGGCGGTGCCGCCGATGGTCCGGATGGAGGTCGCGGTCAGCCGGCGGCTGCTGCTGGACGCCCCCGAGATGGTGGTGCGCCGCCGCCTCGCCCACGTCCAGGACAGCCGGCTGCGCATGGTCGACGCCGCCGAGGCCGAGCGCCGCCGCATCGAGCGCGACCTGCACGACGGTGCGCAGCAGCGGCTGCTGCTGGTGACCATGGCGCTGAGCCGGGCGCGCTCCCGCGCGTGCGAGCCCGACGAGGTGCGGGCCCTCATCGACGAAGCCCGCGGCGAGGCCAAAGCGGTCATGGCCGAACTGCGTGAAGTCGCGCGCGGCCTGCACCCGCGCGTCCTCACCGACCACGGCCTGGAGGCCGCGCTGCCGGTGGCCGCCGCCCGCTGCCCGGTTCCGGTGCACGTGCGCGCCGAGGTGGACCGGCGCCCGTCGGGCCGTGCCGAAGGCGTCGCCTACTACGTGGTCTGCGAGGCCCTGGCGAATGTGGCCAAGCACGCCGGCGCCGGGGGCGTCGAGGTCGGCGCCGAGCGCGTCGCGGGTGACGGCGGCGACCTGCTGCGCATCACCGTCACCGACGACGGCACCGGCGGCGCCGACCCCGACCCCGAGTCCGGGACCGGCCTCTACGGCCTGTGGGACCGGGTCAACGCCGTCGACGGAACCCTGACCGTGCACAGCCCGCCGGGCCGGGGCACCGCCGTTACCGCCGACATTCCCTGGGAGGCATGAGACCGTGCGCATCATCATCGCCGAGGACTCCGTGCTGCTGCGCAGCGGCATGGTCAAGCTCCTGGCGGACGCCGGGATCGAGGCCGTGGCCTGCGTCGGCGACGCCGACGAGCTGCTCGCCGCCGTCGAGGCCAACCCCGGGACCGACCTGTGCGTGATCGACATCCGCATGCCGCCCGGCTACTCCGAGGAGGGTCTGCAGGCCGGGATCGAGATCCGCCGGCGGTATCCCGGGGTGGCGGTGCTGCTGCTGTCCCAGCATGTGGTCGGCCGCTACGCCGCCGATCTGCTGGGTGACGACACCGGCGGTGTGGGCTACCTGCTCAAGGACCGCGTCGCCGACGTGGACGAGTTCGCGGCGACGCTGCGCCGCGTCGCCGACGGCGGCACCGCCATCGACCCGGAGGTGGTCGCCCAGCTGCTCAGCCGCCGCGAGAACAGCGCCGCCGAGCGGCTGAGCCCGCGCGAGAACGAGGTGCTCGCCGCGATGGCCGAAGGCCTCAACAACGGGGGCATCGCCGCCGAGCTGGTCATCACCGAACGCGCGGTGGAAAAGCACATCCGCGCGATCTTCACCAAGCTCGACCTCGGCCAGGACGACCGGGACCATCGGCGGGTGCGCGCGGTCCTGGAGTACCTGCGCGGAGGCGACCGGCGGAACGCCCCGCCGTGACCCCCTCCACCCGTCCCACGTTCCGCGACGCAGGGGAGCAGGCATCCCCCGGAAGGAAGCACCATGACATTCACCGGACGCGGCCTCTACGCCGCATCCAGCAAGGTACCGCGCGGCCGGCGCTCCGGTTGGCTGATCATCGGGGCGGTCGTGGCGCTGGCCGTGCTGCTGAGCGGCGCGCTGGCCGCCTTCGGCAGCGTCCAGATCGGCGGTGAGGAGCGCCGCGACCGATTCTCCGGAGCCGACGAGGTCGACGTCCGCATCGGCTCCGGCGGCGAGGTCGACGTCCACCGGGCCGCGGGCGACGAGGTCACCGTCGAGCGCACGCTGCGCGGAACCCCCCTCGCCGACCCCCGCGAAAAGCTCGGCATGGACGGCGCAACCGTCACGGCCGAGTCCGACTGCGGCGGCATGTGGTTCTTCGGCGGTTGCGAAGTCGACTACACGATCGGCGTCCCCGAAGGCACCGCTGTCGACGTCGAAGCGTCCACCGGCGACGTGGACCTCCACGAGGTCGTCGGCGACGTCTCCGTGGAGTCCGGAACCGGCGCCGTCGAGGCCGAGGGCGTCGCCGGCGCCGTCCGGGCCTCGACCACCACCGGCGAGATCAGCCTGAGCGGCGTCGAGGGCGACGTGCACCTGGAGTCCACCACCGGGGAGATCAGCGCCGAGGGCAGCGGCGAGATCGCCGAGGTCGCGACCAGCACGGGCGGGGTCGACCTCGACGGCTTCACCGCCGACCGGTTCGACGTCGAGACCACGACCGCCGACGTCGAGTTGGATGCCGGGTTCGCCGCCGCGGAGATCACGACCACCACCGGCACGGTCGACGTCGAGGCCCGGAAGTCCTTCGACCGGCTTGAGGTGGAGACCACCACCGGTTCGGTGGAGGCGGTCGTGCCCGCCGGCGCCTACCGGGTCGCCGGCGACTCCACGACCGGCGATCGCACCGTCGGTGTCGACACCTCCGCCGACGCCGACGCACGGATCTCCATCACCACGACGACGGGGGCGGTCGACGTCGAAGCGGATTAGGATCCCGGTCCCCGGGGCGGATCCGCGCCGCCCCGGGGACCGGGGTCCCTGCGCTCCGGCCGCGGGCCGGTCCGCACCGGGACGGGCCGGCCTGCGCCATGCCCTACAGTTTGGCGCCGGAGCGCCGATCGATGGGAGAGCGTGCCGATGGAAGCGACGACGTTCGGCGACGTCTGGCAAGAGGCGTTCTCCGTCCAGACGCCCCCGGCCACGTGGCTGATCATCGCCACCGGGGTGGCGGCGCTGATCGTGGTGGTCACGCGGGGTCCCTGGCGGATCGCCCGCAACGTCGTCACCATCGCCCACGAGGGCGGCCACGCGATCATGGCGCTGCTCAGCGGCCGCCAGCTGACCGGGATCCGGCTGCACTCCGATACCTCGGGCGTGACGGTGTCGCGGGGCAAGCCGCGCGGGGCGGGGATGATCCTGACCGTCGCGGCCGGCTACATCACGCCGTCGATCGTGGGTCTGCTGGCCATCCTGCTGCTGGTCAACAACCGCATCACCGCACTGCTGTGGATGAGCATCCTGGTGCTCGCGGCCATGCTGCTGCTGATCCGCAACGTCTACGGCGTGGTCTCGGTGGTGGGCACGGGCGCCGTGGTGTTCCTGATCTCCTGGTTCACGCCCGAGCAGGTGCAGGCGGTGTTCGCCTACTTCTTCACCTGGTTCCTGCTGCTGGCCGGCGTCCGCCCGGTCGTCGAGCTGCAGTCCCAGCGCGGCCGCCAGCCCTCGCCCCAGTCCGACGCCGATCAACTGCACCGGCTGACCGGGCTGCCGGGGCTCGTGTGGGTGCTGTTCTTCGGTCTGGTCAACGTCGCGGTGGCCGCGGCCGGCATCTGGCTGCTGATGTTCTGACGCGGCACGAGGCCGAACGGACGCCGCGGGGGCGAGCAGCGGGGAGACGGGACCCGGAGAGCGGCCCGTCCCCGACACGACGAAGGCGCCGCACGCGGTGCGTGGGCGCCTGCGCTCGTCGGGCGGCGGGATCAGTTCGCGCTGGAGCTCTCCCGCGGGGCCGCCAGCGCCGCCTCGACGCTGGGGAAGACGGGAATGCGCGTGTCGATCGCCGTCACGTGCAGGATGCGGGCGATGCGTTCGGAGACCGACGCGACGGCAAGGGCGCCGCCGGCGCCTTTGGCGGCCTTGTGCGCCTGGATGAGCACGCGCAGACCGCTGGAGTCGATGAAGGACAGCTTGTCGAAGTCGAGCACGATGCGGCTGCTCGGGCGGGTGTCGACGATCTCCCGCACTGCCCGGTTGAACTGCTCCTCTGCGGCCATGTCGACTTCGCCGCTGAGCGCGAGGACGACGCCGTCGTCGCGGTCGCGGCGGGTGATCTTCAGCGCGGCCATGTTCGCTCCGGGGTGTTGCGCCGATGCCGTTGCCCTGGGGACCGGTGCGGCGGGTGCGTCGCCGCCGAGGCGGGGACTCTTCGCGAACGTGCCGGTCAGCACGTTCGTCGGCGCGCCGCATGGGCGAGGCTGGTTGTTCAAAGTCGGATACCCCCATGCTGACAACCGGTGTGTCAGGCATATGTGGATCTACGCTGCCTGCCATGCCGTGGTGCCGCGGGCGCGTAGACGGCTGAAGGCGGTCGGCGGCAGATGGCTCTGGCCTGCTCGGCCCGATGTGCGGCTCGCGTTGCGCGGGCGCCGCTCCCCCTCATTCCTAAGATGCTTAGAACCAAGCATCCGTCGGGGACGATACCACAGGGCTGTGGCCTTTTCGTGACGTGAGTGACGCTCATGCGTGTCCCGTGCTGCAAGGGGGCCGAGCGACCTGCGGATCCGTGCGGAGCGCGGCGTGCCGACCGTCGGCGCGACGTCGGCCGCACCGGTGCCGGCGCCGTGCTCCGGGGCGAGGGCTCGGGATACGTTTTCACGCCCGTCCCGCACGGTAGGTGACCCCTGCGCCGCCCGCGGCACGCGCGGCACGTGTGCGGGCCGGGCGCAGGTACGGCTGCGCCGCGCGCACCCGCCACCGTGGGGAGATCGCGATGAACGAGACCGGTGCCGCGGCCGCCGCGGCGGACACCGCAGCCACCGCCTTCGTCTTGAGGCTGGGCGACGACGCGCTTGTGGCGGGCCACCGGTTGGCCGAGACCGAGGGGAGCGGGCTGTGGCCGGCGCCCGCCCGCGGAACCGCCCACGATTCCGGGCCCGAGGCGGCCCGCATCGCACGCGGCCTGCTGCGCCTGGCCGGTTCGCTGCTGGGTTATGCCGGACGCATGGAAGAGCAGCTCACCGGAGTGATGCGCACCGAGGACGACCTGGTCCGCGGCCGCGACGCCGACCAGTTCCGCAACCTGCGGCTGGTCGAGCCTACCGACTCCGACCTTGCCCACACCGTCGTGCGGCAACTGCTGTTCTCGGCCTATGCGCTGGAGCTCTATACCGCGCTGACCGCCTCGACCGACGCGACCCTGGCCGGTATCGCCCGCGCCGCGGTACGGGAGCTGCCCTTCCACCGCGACCACGCGGTGCGCTGGGCGCTGCGCCTGGGCGCCGGCGACGACGACCGGCGGCGGCTCGGCGCCGCGCTGGAGGAGGTGTGGCCCTGCACGGGCGAGCTGTTCCTCTCCGACGAGGTCGCCCGCACCGCCGCCGAGAGCGGATTCGGTGTCGACCCCGCGCGGTTGCGGCCGGCGTGGGAGGCGGAGGTCGACGGGGCGCTGCGCGACGCGCGGTTGTCGCGGCCGGGACCGGTTCCGGTGGCGCCGGCGGCGGCATGCGGTCGCGCGGGCGTGCACACCGAGGACTTCGCCCGCACGCTGGCCGGCCTGCGCCGCGAACGCGCGCCCGGCTGAGCCGGCACGGACCGCCGGCGTACGGCGCTTCGCGCGGTCGGCACCGTCACCGGCCCGCTGCAACCGTCGGGACTCCTGTGCGGTGGCTCGTACCGGCGCCCCGGGGCCCTCCACCGCCGCGGGGCGACCGACGGGCCCGTCCCGGCACAGCGGCGGAGCCCGGCCCCGAAGGACCGGGCTCCGTGCGTCGCAGGCGCCCCGACAGCGTCGGGAGGGCCGTTCACTCGCGGGGCAGGCGGGAACTGCGGTCGGGATCCTCGGCGCGGTGGCGTCCGCCGGCGCGGCGCGTCGGCGGCTCGATCAAGGCGTCGCGGAAGCCGCTGGAATATCCGGAGTCGTCGTACTCGGCGGCCTCGGACGTGTCTCGTTCCCGTTGGAGGCGCTCGTTCCTGCGGCGGCGCACGGACGTGGCACCGACACTGGTCAGCAGCGAGACGATCGCGATTCCGGTGACGGCGTTGATGACGGCGGTGGCCAGCTGGCTGGGCAGCGATGCCGCTTGGGTGAACGGGCTGACGGCCGCGACCACGGTCGCCAGGCCGACGATCCAGCCGAAGAACGTCGTGGCGCGCGGTGCGCTGACCAGGAGCAGGTGCAGTAGCGCCGTGGCCACGAGCGCGGCGATGCCGGCCGTGACCGCGTAGGCGGCGGTGCCGACGCCGCCGATGTAGCCCGCTTCCTCCGGCGCGAGGATCGGTATACCCAGTACGCCCCGCACCACGAGGGTGCCGACGAGGATGATCAGGGCCGCGACGACGGCTGTGGCGAGTCCGCCGGACCATAATCTGACGGCGTTCACACGCCGTTCGCTGCCATATTCGCTCATGCCGTTTCCCCCCGATACGGCCCGAACACGGTTGTTGCTCCCATACCCGGCCTCGACCTGCGAAAACCACAATGGCGGCACCGGTGCCGCGGTGTCCGGGCCCTGCTCACCGCAAGCGGTGCACGCGCACCGCTGCGGCCGCCTCCGGCGGCGTCGCCCCACCGGTCGGCGCCGGGGCGCGGTCGCGGCGCGGCGGGGACGGGAGCGGGCACGCGTCGCGCAGCGGTTCCGCTGCGGTCGGCGCACGCCCGCGCGCCGCGCCGAACGGCCCGGAATGTGACGGAAATCACCGTCGAAGTCACCGGCCGAACGGCCCCTGAGGGTGTGATGGCGCACAGCGGCGCAGTGCACGGCCGTCGCCGTGTGGCCGGTGCCACCGGCGGTCGCCGGGGGGGTGCGACCGGCGCCGGCCGCAGCCCGCAGTCCAGCGGAAAAGCCGCTCGGGGCGGCGATTCGGCGCCGCCGCGAAGGGCCGCGGAGCGGTGCCGCCGGAGCGCCCCGGGAGGCCCCGAGCGCCGCCGGGTGCGCGCGGACCGGAAACCGGGAGAACGCATTATAGACTATTGAGAATTCTGTATTGTTTCCAGGTCGCCGTTTCGGAATTTGCGGTGCGTCCTGCGCAATGTGTTGCGTAGTGCGGTTCGCCGGCGGCGCAAAACCTGCTCGCAGGCCTGCTCACGGCCAGTGGGGACCCTGTGTCGCATTGATGACCCCGGGTGAATTTTTCCCCTGTGACCTGCGAAGACGCCCCAACTATGGTGCTTGCCACTTGAACTATGGTGGGGGTGATGGCTTTCAATGTATATGCGCGAAGTTTGACCCTCGGCGTCGTGTGTGTCTGGTGAGAGGGTTTTTCGAGTGTGAGGAGTCGAACAATTAAGGGACAGGATCAGCAAGATTTTGGTGACGACCCGCTGGCCGTTCGCGACACCGATCACTACAAAGACGAGTATGTGACGGGGTTCGTCGACAAGTGGGACGAGCTGATCGACTGGAAGAAGCGCTGGGCAAGCGAGGGCGACTTCTTCGTACAGCAGCTCAAGGACCGCGGCGTCGAGAAGGTACTCGACACGGCCACCGGTACCGGCTTCCACTCCGTCCGCCTCCTTGAGGAGGGGTTCGAGACCGTCAGCGCCGACGGCAGCGCGGAGATGCTGGCCAAGGCCTTCTCCAACGGGCAGAGCTACGGCGGCCACATCCTGCGTGTGGTCCAGGCCGACTGGCGCTACCTGAGCCGGGATGTGCACGGGACCTACGACGCCATCATCTGCCTGGGCAACTCGTTCACCCACCTGTTCTCGGAGCGCGACCGCCGCAAGGCGCTGGCCGAGTTCTACGCGATGCTCAAGCACGACGGTGTGCTCATCCTGGATCAGCGCAACTACGACGCCCTGCTCGACGGCAAGTACGGGAACAGCCACACCTACTACTACTGCGGCGAAGAGGTCTCGGCCGAGCCCGACCAGGTGGACGAAGGCCTGGCGCGCTTCCGGTACCGCTTCCCGGACCAGTCGCAGTACTACCTCAACATGTTCCCGCTGCGGCAGGACTACGTGCGGCGGCTGATGCGCGAGGTGGGCTTCCAGCGCGTCGACACCTACGGCGACTTCCAGGAGACGTACCAGGACGACGAGGCGGACTTCTTCATCCACATCGCGGAGAAGGGCTACCGCAGCGACGACGAGCTCTCCGAGGCGTACTCGTCGGCGGTGCAGACGGCGCGGGAGTACTACAACTCCGACGACGCCGACACCTTCTACCACACGATCTGGGGCGGAACCGACATCCACGTCGGCCTCTACCAGTCCGAGAAGGACGACATCGGCGAAGCCAGCGTGCGCACGGTCGAGCGCATGGCCGGCAAGGTGCAGATCACCCCTGACACCAAGGTCATCGACATCGGCGCCGGCTACGGCGGCTCGGCTCGGTACCTGGCCCGCACCTACGGCTGCCAGGTGACCTGCCTCAACCTCAGCGAGGTCGAGAACGAGCGCAACCGGGAGAAGAACCGCGCCGAGGGCCTTGAGCACCTCATCGACGTGATCGACGGCTCCTTCGAGGACATCCCGGTGCAGGACAACGGGTTCGACGTCGTGTGGTCGCAGGACGCCTTCCTGCACAGCGGCGACCGCATCCGCGTCGTCGAGGAGGTCGCACGGATCATCCGCCGCGGCGGCGACTTCGTGTTCACCGACCCGATGGCCACGGACAACGCCGACCGCCAGGCGCTCAAGCCGATCCTGCAGCGGCTGCACCTGGACACCATGGGTACGCCCGGGTTCTACGACCGCGAGACCGCGCGGGTGGGCATGACGAAGGTCGAGTTCGACGACCTGAGCCAGCAGCTGCCCAACCACTACGGCCGCGTGCTCGCCGAGACCGAGAGCCGGGAGTCGGAGCTGAAGGGCAAGATCAGCGACGAGTACCTGGAGCACATGAAGACCGGTCTGCGCAACTGGGTCAACGGTGGCCAGTCCGGATCTCTCGCCTGGGGCATTTCGCACTACCGCGCCTGATCCCCCTCTGGCGACTCACCAGCGGCCCCGCGGCCTCCGCCGCGGGGCCGCTGGTGTCTGGCCGGTGTCCGCGCCGGGTGTCGCCTACGCCGCCCCCGGGTAGGCGGGGCCCGGAGCGCGGCCGCGCTCCGGGCGGTTTCCCCGGCACCGGCCCGGGATATCACCGGGACGGAGGAGCCGGCCGCGCCGCCGCCGCGGCCGGGGAACCGCTCCGGCAGAGAGGGTGCGCGACATGAACGCCACGCCCGAGAAGTACTGGATCGTCGTGGGCGTCGACGGTTCCGACTCCAGCCGCTACGCGCTGGAGTGGTCGGCCAACCTCGCGGTGCAGCGCGGCCGCGGCCTGACCCTCCTCACCGCGGTGGGCTCGCCCGACTCCGCGGGCGCGTTCCGCGAGATCGTCCCGCGCGGCGGCGACGAGGAGGCCTCCGACCGGCTGCGCGACGCCCGGGCGCTCCTGGATTACGCGCAGGAGTGGATCCAGCGGCTGTTCCCCGAGCTCGACGTCCGCACCCGCATGCCCACCGCGCGCGCCGCCGACGCGCTGCTGGAGGAGGCCCGGGCGGCCGACACCTCGGCCGTGGTGGTGGGCTCGCGCGGGTTGGGCGGTCTGGCTTCGGCGTTCGTGGGGTCGGTGGGAGTCGAGCTCGCCGCACACGCTCCGGTGCCGGTCGTGGTCCTGCCGAAGAGGCACGAGGCCGCGCACAGCGCCAAGGGCCGCGTCGTCGCCGGTGTGGACGGATCGGAGTCCAGCCGGCGCGCGGTGGAGTTCGCCTTCGCGCAGGCCTGGTGGACCGAGAGCGAGCTGGTGGCCGTGTGCGCCTGGCAGCCCATGGCCGCCTTCGTCTCGGCGATGGGGCCGGTTCCGCCGGAGGCCTTCGACGACGACGCCGTCGAGGCCACGGCCCGGCGCACCGCCGAGGCCGAGCTGGAGGAGATGCGCACGGCCTACCCCGACGTCTCCGTGGACCTGCGCACGGTGCGCGCCCACCCGGTGGTGGCCATTCTGGACGAGTCCAGCCCCGCCGACCTGATCGTCGTGGGCACGCGCGGCCGCGGCGGGTTCGGGGGACTGCTGCTGGGCTCGGTCAGCCAGTCGGTCCTGCACGGTGCCCACGGGCCGGTGGCCGTGGTGCGCTGACGCCGGCCGCCGTCCGGTCCCGGCGCCCGGCGACTCCGCCCGCACACCCGCGCTGCGGCCGCGCTCCGCCCCGAAGGCGGCGGTGCCTCCGCGGCCGCCGCCGGCGTGCCGAACGGGCGTCCCCAAGCACTTGACGGGCAGGTGCACGGCACGGTTCACTCGTACGGACCGACCAGTTGGTATCCAAGGAGTCTGCGGAGGCGGCCAGTGAAAGCATTGCGGGTGCACGAGACCGGTGAGCCCACCGACGTCCTGCGGCTGGAGGAAGTCGAGGACCCGCGTCCGGGACCCGGCCAGGTGCTGGTGAAGGTCCGCGCCGCCGCGGTCAACTTCCCCGACGCACTGCTGTGCCGCGGCATGTACCAGGTCAAGCCGCCGCTTCCCTTCACCCCCGGTGTCGAGCTGTGCGGCGACGTCGCCGAGCTGGGCGAGGGCGTCACCGGCGTCGGCGCCGGAACCCGCGTCCTCGGCAGCGCCGACCTGCCCGCCGGCGCCTTCGCCGACTACGCGCTGATGAGCGCCGACGCCGTCTTCCCGGCGCCCGACGCCCTCACCGACGACGAGGCGTCGTCGCTGTTCATCGGATACCAGACCGGCTGGTTCGCCCTGCACCGCCGCGCCCGCCTGCGCGAAGGCGAGACCGTGCTGGTGCACGCCGCCGCCGGCGGTGTCGGCAGCGCAGCCGTGCAGCTCGCCAAGGCCGCGGGCGCCCGCGTCGTCGGAGTCGTCGGCGGCCCGGAGAAGGCCAAGACCGCGGCCGCCCTGGGCGCCGACGTGGTCGTCGACCGCCGCAGCGAGGACTTCGTCGCCGTGGTCAAGGAGCTCACCGACGGTCGCGGCGCCGACGTCGTCTTCGACCCGGTCGGCGGCGACTCCTACCAGCGCTCCACCAAGTGCATCGCGTTCGAGGGCCGCATCGTCGTCATCGGCTTCGCCAGTGGCGACATCCCCGCCCCCGGGCTCAACCACGCCCTGATCAAGAACTACTCGATCCTCGGCCTGCACTGGGGCCTCTACCGCCAGCGCGCGCCCGAGACCATCCCCGATGCCCACGAGCGCCTCAGCGAACTCGCCGACCGCGGCCTGGTCAAGCCGCTGGTCAGCGAACGCCTCGGGGCCGCGGAGCTGGCCGAGGGCGTGCAGCGCCTGGCCGACGGCGACACCGTCGGCCGCGTCGTATTCGCCCCCTGACCCGCCCCCGCGCGTTCCGCACCCGAGAGCGCGGTGCGGTGCGCGCCTGCGACGGGCGCCGGCCGGCCCCGGCGGCACCGGCCCCCGCCCGGCCCCTGCCGACGCGCCGCCCTGCCAGACAAGGAGTCCCCGCATGGCCGAACCGTTCTCCATCCCCGGGACGACCGCGGTCGTCACCGGAGCCGCCGGCGGCATCGGGCTGGCGCTCGCCCGGCGGCTGCTGCGCGAAGGGGCGGCACGGGTGGTGATCACCGACCTCGACTCCGATCGCATCGCCGCGGCGGCCGGGGAACTGGGCGAGCGCGCCCACGGAATGGCCTTCGACGCCGCCGACGAGGCCGCTGTCGCCGACGCCGTCTCCCGCATCGAGCGGGAGTACGGCGCCATCGACCTGTGGTGCTCCAACGCCGGGGTCGCGACCGGGGACGGGCTGGGCGACGACGCCTCGTGGGAGCTGTCCTGGCGCGTGCACGTGATGGCGCACGTCTACGCCGCTCGCGCGCTGGTGCCCCGCATGGCCGAGCGCGGCACCGGCCACATCCTCGTGACCGCATCGGCCGCCGGCCTGCTCACCCAACTGGACTCGGCGCCCTACTCGGCCACCAAGCACAGCGCCGTCGCGCTGGCCGAGTGGCTGGCCATCCGGCACGCCGACGAGGGCGTCTCCGTCTCGTGCCTGTGCCCCCAGGGCGTCGACACCGACATGACCGCCGGCGACGGCGGCACCTCGG
Source organism: Streptomonospora salina (assembly GCF_014204715.1). Lineage (NCBI taxonomy): Bacteria > Bacillati > Actinomycetota > Actinomycetes > Streptosporangiales > Nocardiopsidaceae > Streptomonospora > Streptomonospora salina. The sequence continues at coordinate 1,776,205 of NZ_JACHLY010000001.1, read as the reverse complement.
CCACGCGGCTGGGCGGCGCGTACATCGCCCCTGAGGACGTCGCCGAGTCCGTCGTCACCGCACTGCACGCCGGCCGGTTCCTCGTGCTGCCGCACCCCGAGGCGGCCGACTACGAGCGGCGCCGCGCCACGGACCGCGACCGCTGGATCGAGGGCATGCGCCGCGCCTGGGCGGCGATCCGCCCGCGTGCCGCCGGGGCCGACTGAGAGAGGCGAGCATGGACTTCACCTACGACGAGACCACCCGCGAGTACCTGGAGCGCCTGCGCGCGTTCATGGACGAGCACGTCATCCCCGCCGAGCCGGTCTACGCCGAGCAGGCCGCCGAGCGCAGCGACCCCTGGTCGGCCCCGCCGGTCATCAAGGACCTGCAGGCCCGGGCGCGTGAACGCGGCCTGTGGAACCTCTTCCTGCCGTCCGGTTCCCACGGCGCCGGGCTGACCAACCTGCAGTACGCGCCGCTGGCCGAGATGACCGGGCGTTCGCCCGGACTCGCGCCCAGCGCCCTCAACTGCGCCGCCCCCGATACCGGCAACATGGAGATCCTGTCCATGTTCGGCACCGAGGAGCAGCGCAAGCGGTGGTTGGAGCCGCTGCTCAACGCCGAGATCCGGTCGGCGTTCTGCATGACCGAGCCCGACGTGGCCTCGTCCGACGCTTCCAACATCCGGTTGCGCATCGCCGCCGACGGCGACGACTACCTGCTCGACGGACGCAAATGGTGGACGTCGGGTGCGCTCAGCCCCGACTGCGAACTGCTGATCGTCATGGGTGTGACCGACCCCGACGCCGATCCCTATCGCAGGCAGAGCATGGTGCTGGTGCCCAAGGACACCCCGGGTGTCGAGGTCGGGCGCGGGCTGCCCGTCTTCGGCTACACCGACAGCACCAAAGGCGGCCACGCAGAGGTCTCCTTCACCGGCGTGCGCGTGCCCAAGAGCAACATCCTGCTCGGCGAGGGCGAGGGCTTCCGCATCGCGCAGGAGCGGCTGGGGCCCGGACGCATCCACCACTGCATGCGCTCCATCGGCGTCGCCGAGCGCGCGCTGGAGCTCATGTGCTCCCGCGCCGCCGAGCGGGTCGCCTTCGGCAAGCCGCTGGCCGAGCAGGGCGTGGTGCGCGAGTCGATCGCGCGGGCGCGGGTGCGCATCGAACAGGCCCGGCTGCTGGTCCTCAAGACCGCGTGGCTGATGGACACCGTCGGGAACAAGGGCGCGCGCACCGAGATCTCGGCGATCAAGGCCGAGGTGCCGCGGATGGTGCAGGACGTGCTCGACGACGCGATCCAAGTGCACGGCGGCGCGGGCGTCTCCGACGACGTCCCGCTCGCCCAGCTGTGGGCCGCCAACCGCACGCTGCGGTTGGCCGACGGTCCCGACGAGGTGCACTTCCGCTCCATCGCGCGCCGCGAGCTGAAGCCGTACCTGGCCCGCAGCGCGGGATAGGGCCGCGCTGCGCCTTCTTCTGCGATCGTGCGGGGCCGGCCGCCGCGGCTGACCGGCCCCGCACCCCGCGGGCGGCCGGCCCCGCCAGTGCGGAGGCCGCGAGCCGAAATCCCCGTCAAACCCGGTAATACTTCGGTGAAGTCGCTTCCGGAGCGCGCCGTCGCCGATACGTTCGGTGGCGCGGGGGCGGTCCGTCCGCCGGTCCGGGGCCTGTGCCGGATCCGGGCCGCCGATCCGCGGACGCCGGCAGAGCGACGGAAGGGGAATGCGGCGTGGGGAGCTCCAGCGCGATCAGGCTGCACCTGGCCGCGGGTGCGACCGCGGTGCTCGCGGCCTCGGGATGCGGCGCGGACCTGTCCGAGGGCGGCGTCAGTGACACACCCGACCTTCCGGGCGAGGACGCTTCGAGCGAGGTCGCGGCCACGCTCGGCGTCGCCGGCGACACCGCGGCCGGCAGTGTGGTCACCGACTCCGACGGCTACACGCTCTACACCTACACCGGCGACGGCTCCGATCCGTCCTATTCCGCCTGCACAGGCGGGTGCGCCGAGCAGTGGCCGCCGGCGCTCGCGGACGGGCGGCTCTCCACCGACGGCGTCGACGAGGATCTGGCGGGCCGGATGGAGCGCACCGGGGGCGGCACCCAGGTCACGCTGTCGGGCAAGCCGCTGTACCGGTTCTCCGGCGACGTCGACCCGGGCGACGTCAACGGCCAGGGCGTCGACGGCACCTGGTTCGCGGTGCGGCCGTCGGGCGAGCGGGCCGAGGACCTGCCGTACGGCGCCGAAGACGGCACCGGTGGCCCGCGCGGCGATTAGGCGGGGAGGTTCCTCCCGCTTCCCGCTGCGGCCCGGCCCGTATCCCGAGGCGCTGCGCCGACCGGACGCGGCCGGCCGGCACCGCTGTGCCACTTCGATGTGATGCGAATCATGCCGCCCTCCGGTCGGGCGGTCCGGGCGGCCCGGACGGAGGCCGTCCGCGCGGCGAGGGGCCGCTGTCGACCGGCCGGCCGCGGTCGGCGCGACTGCGGCGCCTCCGCATGCCGGCATCGTTCTTTTGCTGTTCTGACCTGCGGAAACCATGAAGTTTCGCCGACGGTTCGCGTCGCCGGGCGTCCGTTCGGCGTCGGCGCGCGGGTGGCCGCGGGGGTGCGTCGGCGCCTCCGCGCGGCCCGGTCGGCGCGCGGCGGCGCGACCGCCGTGGTCGGGCCGCCGCGGCGCGGCGCGGTGCCGCCGGATTCGGGGATGGGCAGGGGAATCGCGACTCAATAGACCATTGGTCTAAACCAGCTGTCTAGGCCAACTAGCCTGATCGGCGCGGGGTCGACGATGATGCGGACCTGACGTTGACGAAGGAGCCGCTGTGTCGCAACAAGTGACGGGCCGGGATGTGGCCCCCACGGACCACGAGGAACTTACCGATTGGGTTCGCGAGGTAGCGGACCTGACACGGCCGGACGAGGTCGTGTGGTGCGACGGTTCGGAGGCCGAGTGGGAGCTACTCACCGGTCTATTGGTCGAGAAGGGCACGTTCGTCCGCCTCAACCCGGAACTGAGGCCCAACAGCTTCTACTGCCGGTCGGACCCCGGCGACGTCGCGCGGGTCGAGGACCGCACGTTCATCTGCTCCGAGCGTGAGCAGGACGCCGGTCCCACCAACAACTGGGTCGACCCCGCCGAGATGCGGGCGACGTTCGCCGACGTCTACGACGGCTGCATGCGCGGCCGCACCATGTACGTCGTCCCGTTCTGCATGGGCCCGCTGGGCGGCGACATCTCCCAGTTGGGCGTGGAGATCACCGACTCGCCCTACGTCGTCGTCTCCATGCGGATCATGGCGCGCATGGGCGAGCCGGCCCTGCGGCTGATCGAGGAGCGCGGCTCGTTCGTGAAGGCCGTGCACTCCGTCGGCGCCCCGCTGGAGCCGGGCCGGCCGGACGTCCCCTGGCCCTGCAACAGCACCAAGTACATCTCGCACTTCCCGGAGACGCGCGAGATCTGGTCGTTCGGATCCGGCTACGGCGGCAACGCGCTGCTGGGCAAGAAGTGCTACGCGCTGCGCATCGCCTCGGTGATGGCACGCGACGAGGGCTGGCTCGCCGAGCACATGCTGATCCTCAAGGTCACCCCGCCGCAGGGGGAGGCCCGCTACATCGCGGCCGCCTTCCCCAGCGCCTGCGGAAAGACCAACCTCGCGATGCTCGCGCCGACGCTGCCCGGCTGGAAGGTCGAGACGGTCGGCGACGACATCGCCTGGATGCGCTACGACGACGAAGGCCGGCTGCGGGCCATCAACCCCGAGGCCGGGTTCTTCGGCGTCGCGCCGGGCACCGGGGACTCCACCAACCGCAACGCCGTCGAGGCGCTGTGGGGCAACAGCATCTTCACCAACGTCGCCCTCACCGACGACGGCGACGTGTGGTGGGAAGGGCTCACCGACGAGCCTCCGGCCCACCTGATCGACTGGAAGGGCCGCGACTGGACGCCGGACTCCGACGAGCCCGCCGCCCACCCCAACGCGCGGTTCACCACGCCGGCCGGCCAGGCGCCGACGATCGCTCCGGAGTGGGAGGACCCCGCCGGCGTCCCGATCTCGGCGATCCTGTTCGGCGGGCGCCGGGCCACCGCGGTGCCGCTGGCCAACGAGTCCTTCGACTGGCAGCACGGCGTGTTCCTGGGCGCCAACGTCGCCTCGGAGAAGACGGCGGCGGCCGAGGGCACGGTCGGCGAGCTGCGCCGCGACCCCTTCGCCATGCTGCCGTTCTGCGGCTACAACATGGGCGACTACTTCGGCCACTGGCTGGAGACGGGCCGGGCGACCGACCCGGAGAAGCTGCCGCGGATCTTCTACGTCAACTGGTTCCGCAAGGACGCCGACGGCCGCATCGTCTGGCCGGGCTTCAGCGAGAACGGCCGGGTGCTGAAGTGGATCGTCGAGCGCCTCGACGGCACGGCACAGGCGCGGCGCACCCCGATCGGCAACGTCCCCACGCCCGAGTCGCTGGACACGAGCGGACTCGACATCTCGCGCGCGGACCTGGAGTTCCTGCTCTCGGTCGACTCCGAAACCTGGCGCGAGGAAGCCTCGCTGATCCCGGAGTTCTTCAAGACCTTCGGCGATCAGCTGCCCGGCGAGCTGTGGGACGAGTACAACGCGCTGCTCAACCGGCTGGGCTGAGCCCGCCGCCGGGTCCGCCCGCCCCGCGTGGCGACAGGGCGGACGGGCCCGGCGGCGCCGCTGACAGGGCCCCCGCGCCGCGCCGCCGCACGGCGGGCGCACCAGGGGTGGGGCCGTGCCGGCGGTACCGACGGATCGCGGTGCAGCGGAGCGCCCGGTCCGCCACGCTGACGGCCGGCGAGGGCCGGAGGGAGGCCGCCCCCTCCGCGCCCTCGCCGGCCGTCGTACTGCGCACCGCCCGAGGTGACAAGTGGGCTTGACATTCCATCGGACGCCACGGGCAGCCATCTGGACGAGCGCGACCGGGCGCTGACCACGGGCGCGTTCGCCGTCCTCGGCGCCGTCGCCCTGCCGCCCAGCACGGTCGCCGCCTACGCGTCGCTGCTGTTCGACGCCGACGCGCAGGGGTTCGTCACTACGCAGTTCCTCGTGCTGATCCTGCTGTACCCGGCAGCGGTGGCCTACCTGGCCCGGCGCGGGTAGTGCCGCCGCCCCTGGAGACGCTGCGGGCGGTGCGGCGGGTGCGCCGCGGCCCGTTCGTCGGCGCCGCGGTCTAGGCTCGCCGCGACGAGCCGCTGCCGATCCGCTGCGGCGGCCGACCGAGGAAGGGCGGTGCACGGTGGCCGAACTGGTCTATTCGATGATCGCGTCGGTGGACGGCTACATCGCCGACGCCGAGGGCCGCTTCGATTGGGCGGTGCCCGACGCGGAGGTGATGGCCTTCGTCAACGACCAGGAGCGCCCGGTCGGCACGCATCTCTACGGCCGCCGGATGTATGAGATGATGGTCGGCTGGGAGACCGACCCGTCGCTGGCCGAGCAGTCGTCCCGCATGCGCGACTTCGCGGGCATCTGGCAGCGCGCCGACAAGATCGTGTACTCGACCACGCTCGACGGCCCTTCCACCGCCAGGACCCGCCTCCAGCGGCGCTTCGACCCCGACGGGATCCGCCGCCTCAAAGCCGAGGCCGGCAGCGACATCTCCGTCTCCGGGCCCCGACTCGCCGCCCACGCTTTCCAAGCGGGGCTGGTCGACCGGTGCTGCCTGTACCTCGTCCCGGCGGTGGTCGGCGGCGGCGCCCGCGCCCTGCCCGACGGGCTCCGCCTCGATCTGGCACTGCGGGACGAGCGCCGCTTCGCCAACGGAACCGTGTACCTGGACTACACCGTCGACACCCCGTGATCGGGCGCCGGGGTTCCTCGAAAACAGGGGCCGGGTCCCCGGCGAGGGCCGGCGGCGCGAGCGGGTCCGCTTCGAGCGGCGCCGCATCAGCACACCACCGCCGCGACGCGGGAACGTCGGGGCCGCCCCGTCCGCGCTCGGGTCGCGGACGGCGGTGCTCACCCGCTCCGCTACCGGGGCGGTTCCTGGAAGTCCTCGTCCTCCAGTTCGACGCGTTCCTTGCGCCGCTCGCCGCGGACCGGCTGCCGCTCGGTGACTTCGTGCTTGCGGACACGGACCCGCTCGACGGGAACGGACTCCTTCGAGATCGTGGCGTGCTCCTCGTACAGAACGATCTCCTGGTCGTCGGCCTCCATCCGGGTGTCGCCGTGTCCGGAGCCCTCCACGGGCTCGCGTTCTACGGTGATCTCCTCGCGGGTCAGGTGCACGGTCTCCTGGAACTCCTCGGTTTCGACGTGCTTGCGCAGGCGGACGCGGCCGGACTCCGCGCGCTCGGTGCTGACGCGGACCAGCTCCTCGAAGCGCGTCATCACGGCCGCCTCCGCGCCGGAGCCCGTCTCGCTCTCCGCGCCCGCAGCGGCTTCGGCGCCGGCCGCCGTGTCGGCGGCGGTCCCGGAACCGGATTCGGCCGTGTCGGCGGCGGCGTCCGGCGCCGATCCGGGCATGTCCGTTCCGGCGGCGCCGGCGGCACGTGCTTCGTCGGTGCCGGTTCCGGCGTCCGGGCGCATTCCGGTCTCCGCCTCGGCGGTGTCCGCGGCCGCCGCGCCCGTCCCGGTCTCCGCCTCCATCGTGCCCGCGCCCGTGCCAGAGGCCGAGCGGCGGCCGTCTTCCGTCTCGCCTGCGGGCATCTCCTCAGAGCTTCCGCGCTGTCCGGGGACGCCGGAGCGCGCCCGCTCGTAGTGCTCGAAGATCCGCCTCTCCTCGTCGGCCGAGATGTGCTGGCCGGCGTCGAAGTGCGGCGCGTCCTTGACGGTCTGGCGGTCGTAGGGGACCTGGATGTCGTCTTCGACCTGGTCGGCCTCCTGAAGCGGCACGAAGCTCTCCCGGGTGCCGAAGAGGCCGGTCCGGACCGTCACCCACTTCGCGACATCGGTTTCGTCGTCGTAGTAGACCTCGCCGATCTTCCCGACGCTGCTGCCCTGGTTGTCCAGGACGCGGTGGCCGATCAGCCGCCCCGCGCCCAGTTGTGTCGCCATCGCGAATCCCTCCCGAATCGCTGCGGCTTCGGTGGCGCTCGGCGAAGGTGCACCCGAAGCGTCATAGTGATAGTTACCGCCATAACAAGGCGCAATACGGGCGTTAAGCAATCAAAGCCGACATTAAAGATGCTGTTTACACGTCCCCGGGCAGCCTCTCCGGCCGCTACCGGGGTCGTCGCACGACCGCCGCCGTCGAGGACCGCCCGCCGGCGGCCACGAGCGAGGGCCGCGTGGGCCCCGGACACGAGCGGGCCGGCCCCGCCGCTGCGGGGCCGGCCCTGAGAGTGCGGTTCCGCCGTCCCGGACTACCCCGTGGTCAGGGAGAATCCGCTCAGCCGCAGGTCCCCGGTGAAGACCAGGTAGACGTCGCGGTGCCGGCCGCCGGTCCGCTTCAGCTCGGTCGTCGTCTCGGTGTACGCGTACACGCCGCCGGTGGCGGGCACCTCGGCGGTGCCGAGCAGGCGCCCCTCGGGCGAGCCGACGCGGACCTCCAGGCCCGCCGCACCGTCCTGGGACCGGGCCGTCCGGGCGGTGAACGACGACAGACCGCGCAGATCGGAGTCGTCGAAGGCGATCCAGTCGCCCTCCGCCCCCTCGACGGCGTCGCCCTGTGCCTTGGTCTCGTCGACCAGCTCGGCGCCCGGCGAGTACCGGTCGAAGTCGGCAGCGCGGATGTCGTCGGACAGGTCGCGGGGCGGGATGCGCTCCCCGTCGACCTTGATGCGGGCCGTGCGCCGGATGTCTGCGGACGAGGACCCGACCAGCACGTCGTGCTTCGCCCGCTCCACGACCATCGATCCGCTCGTGACGTCCCAGAACGCCAGATCGGCCGCGTCGATCTCCAACTCCACCGCGGCGGTCTCACCGGCCTCGACGTGCACCCGCTCGAAGTCGCGCAGCTCCTTGGCCGGCTGCTGCACCCGCGAACGCTTCTGGCTGGTGTAGAGCTGCACCACCTCGTCGCCGCCGCGCTCTCCGGTGTTGGTCACCGGCACCCGTACCGTCACCGTGCCGTCCGCGCCGATCCGCTTGCGGTCCAGCTCGGGCTTGCCGTACTCGAAATCGGTGTAGGACAGCCCGTGCCCGAACGCGTACAGCGGATCGCCCTCGAAGTACTGGTACGTGTGCCCCGAGTCGATGACGTCGTAGTCGTTCATGGCCGGGAGGTCCTCGGCCGACCGGTACCAGGTCTGCGGCAGCCGGCCCGCCGGGTTGGCGTCGCCGTAGAGCACCGACGCCAACGCGTTCCCGGTCTCCTGGCCGGCGTGGGAGGTCCACAGCAGCGCCGGGGCGTTCTCCTGCGCCCAGGGCATCGCCTGCGGGTAGCTGGACTCCAGCACCACCACGGTGTTCGGGTTGGCCTCGGTGACCGCCCGGACCAGCTCCCGCTGCGCCTTCGGCAGCGCGATGTCCTCGCGGTCGTCGGTCTCGCGGGCGTTGATGAAGGGCATGTTGCCCACGACGACCACCGCCGCGTCCGCGCCGGAAGCCTCCTCGACGGCCTGGTCGGCGCCGTCGGCCAGCGTCTCCTTCTCGAAGCGGGCGGCCTGGTCGCGGGTGTCGGCGTCGACGGTCAGCGCGCCGTCCGCGCCGACCGAAACGTACTTCTGGTTCCACTCGTCGTAGCCGTCGTACTTCAGCACCACCTGGCCGTCGCCGACCTCCTCGAAGCGGAACAGCTGCTGGACGAACCACCCGTTGGGCTGCTCCTGGTCGTTGAACAGGCGGTTGCCTTCGCCCAGGCCCACGGTCTTGCCGTTGGCCTCGGTGCGCAGAGTCACCACGCCTTCGCCCCACTCGAAGACGCTGATGCCCTGGGCGTCGGCGCTTTCGCCGGAGTCCTGCACACGCAGCGCCCCGCCGTCCGCGGCGGAGGAAGCCGTGATCGCGCCGCCCTCGGGCGTGGTCAGGCGGATGCGGTCCGCGCCCTCGGCCGCGGTGACCGAACCGTCCCCGCCGAGCCGGTCGGCGATCCCGCCCGCCGGGGTGGCCTCGTAGGGCATCGTGCCGCTGTACCAGTCCTCGTAGAGGGTGTCGGCGAGCGGGCCCACCACCGCCACGTCGCCGTCCTGCTCGGCGTCCAGGGGCAGCGCGCCGTCGTTCTTCAGCAGCGTCATCTGCTCGGTGGCGGCCTCCCGCGCGAGCTCGCGGTGCTCGGGGGTGTCGATGGCCTCCGGCCCGATGCCGGAGTAGGGGTTGCGCGCGTCCGGGGCGAACTCGCCCAGCCGGAACCGGATCGACAGGCTGCGGCCCACCGCCGCATCGACGTGGTCCTCGGTGATCAGCCCCTGCTCCAAGGCCGAGGTGACGGCGTCGACGGTCAGCGAGGGGTCGGCGTCCTGGTCGGTGTAGCTGTCGATGCCCGCCTTGAGCATCGCGGCGTGCGACTGCGCGTGGTCGTCGTAGTAGTCCTGGCTGCCGGCCACGTTGGACGGACCGTAGGCGTCGCTGACGATCATGGTCTCGTCCTCGGACCAGGACCGCACGTCCTCCAGCAGCGGCGACACGTGGGCGGGCCGCCCGTTGAGCTTGTTGTAGGCGGCCATCACCCCGGTGGCGTTGCCCGACTCGATGGCCGGCCGGAACGCCGGATAGACGTATTCGTGCAGCGCACGCGGCGGAACGGTGACCGAGACCCGATCGCGCCGCTCCTCGATGTTGTAGCCGGCGAAGTGCTTCACGGTCGGGGCGGTTTTCAGGTAGAAGTCGTCGTCGCCGCTGAGGCCGCCGGTGTAGGCGTCGGTCATCGCGCCGACGAGGGCGGGATCCTCGGAGTAGCCCTCCTCGTTGCGCCCCCAGCGGGGGTCGCGCAGCGGGTCGGCCACCGGAGCCCACACGTTGAGCCCGTGCGCGGCGGGGTCCTGGGCGTGGAAGCCCCGCATCTCGGTGCCGGTGGCGCCGCCGACGCGCTCCACCAGCCCGGTGTCCCAGGTGGCGCCCAGACCCACCGACTGGGGGAACACGGTCGCCTCGCCCAGCCAGGCGACGCCGTGCAGCGCCTCCGAACCGGTGCGGAAGGCACCGATGTCCAGCCGGGGGATCGCCGGCTGGTACTGGTGCAGCATCGCGATCTTCTCGTCGCGGGTCAGCCGCCCCAGCAGGTCGGCGACCCGCTCGTCGACGGACAGGTCGGGGTCGCGGAACGGGAGGTCCTCGGCCGACGCGGGGGCGGCGGCCGTTCCCGCGGCGAGGACGGCCGCCAGGGCGAGCGCCGCGGTACGCCGCAGCGCACCGCGGAGTCCCGCGGCGGCGCGCGCCGCCGGGGCGCGCGGGGGAGGGGAGTCACCGGTCGGGGGCGGTGGTTGGGGGATGCTCCGGTTCACGGTCCTACCTCGCTTCGTGTCGGTCGTGTATCGCTCTTCTTCTCGGATTCGGGCGGTCGGGTTCGGTCTCGGCGGGATCGCGTCCCGCGGGTGGTGCGCGCGGCCGCCGGCGGAAGGCGGCGGCCGCGGCGGAGGGCCGGTCAGCCGGCCACGGGCACCGATGCGCCCTCGCGCACCAGTACCGGAGCGCGCTCCAGCGGGGCCGCGAGCCGCACCGGCGCTCCCCCGGGGAGCACGTCGCCGGTGTAGGGGTTCTGCCAGCGGACCCCCTCCGGCAGGTACACGTCGCGCTCGCGCGCCCCGTACTCGGTCACCGGGGCGACCAGCACGTCGGGACCGAACATGAACGCGTCGTCGACGCCCCACGCGCGGGCGTCGCCCGGGAAGTCCACGAACAGCGGGCGCATCGGCGGCAGGCCGCGCTCGTGGGCGGCGCGCATCTGCTCCATGACGTAGGGGCGCAGCCGCTCGCGCAGCAGCAGCAGTTCGCGCAGACGGCCGTAGGCCTCCTCGCCGTAGGACCACACCTCGTTGGGTCCGCCCGACATCTGCGGGTGCAGGTCGTCGACGAAGGGCTCGCGGAACCCGTGCAGACGCAGGAGCGGGCAGAACACCCCGTACTGGAACCAGCGCACCAGCAGCTCGCGGTACTCCGGGGACTCCTGGTCGCCGCCGTGGAAACCGCCGACATCGGTGGTCCACCACGGGATTCCCGACATCGCCACGTTCAGTCCCGCGCGGATCTGCGTGCGCAGCGACGCGAACGTCGCGGCGATGTCGCCCGACCACAGGGCGGCGCCGTAGCGCTGGCTTCCCGCCCACGCCGAGCGGCACAGTGTCACGACCTCGGACTCCCCCGCCGCGCGCATGCCCTCGTAGAACCCGCGCGCGTGCTCGGCCGGGTAGATGTTGGCCACCTCGGCGCCCGGGCCGGCGTGGTAGTGCAGGTTGTGCTGGTGGCCGGGTTTGATCTCGGGTTCGCCGGCGTCCAGCCACCACACGCGCACGCCCAGGTCGTGGTAGTTGCGCCGGACCGCGTCCCACACGAACGCGCGGGCATGCGGGTTGGTGGCGTCGTAGAAGGACACCTGCACTTTGCCTTCGACGCCCTTGTCGGCCCAGTCGGCGTGGACCGGCGGCCCCTGCTCGGTGGCCACCAGCAGGCCGCGCCGCAGCATCTCGGAGAAGTTCTCCGACAGCGGGCTGACCGAGGGCCACACGGACACCATCAGCTCGGTGCCCATCTCCCGCAGCTCGCGCACCATCCCCGCGGGGTCGGGCCACTCCGCCGGGTCGAACTTCCAGTCGCCCAGGTGGGTCCAGTGGAAGAAGTCGGCGACGATCACCGACAGGGGCAGCCCGCGCCGCTTGTGCTCGCGCGCCACCTCCATCAGCTCGTCCTGGGTCTTGTAGCGCAACCGCGACTGCCAGAACCCCGACGCCCACTCCGGCAGCATCGGCGCGCGGCCGGTGGCTTCGGCGTAGTTGGCCATGGTCGCGGCCGGGTCGGCGCCGGCGGTGACCCAGTAGTCGATCTGGCGGGCGCTGTCGGACACCCAGCGGGTGCCGTTGCCCGCCAGCTCCACCCGGCCCACAGCGGGGCTGTTCCACAGCATCCCGTAGCCCCGCGAGGAGACCAGGAACGGGACGGAGACCTCGGCGTTGCGCTGCACGAGGTCGAGCACCGCGCCCTTCTGGTCGAGCAGGCCGTGGGTGTGCTGGCCCAGGCCGAACAGCCGCTCGCCTTCGTAGGCGGCGAAGCGCTGCTCGATGCGGTAGTAGCCGTTGCCGGTGGAGGTGTAGGCGCGCGGGCCGGGCCACCAGAAGTGCGCGCGCTGCTCGGCCAGCAGCTCCTCCCGGGAGGAGCTGCGCAGGAACCGCAGCATTCCGTCGTCGCCGAGTTCGGCGGTGATCGCGCCGTTGGCCAGCCGGGCGGCTCCGCCCTCGATGCGGATCTCGGCCCCGGTTCCGGGGCGCTCGCCCAGGGCGCCGGGGATGTCGGAGCGGAGCCGGTGGAGCCCGGCCCGCACGCGGACGCTGTCGGTTCCCCAGGGGTCGACGCGCACGACCTGGTGGCCGCCGTGCCATTCGATGCCGCCGTCGATTTCGTGCAGCACGCGTTGTCCTTTCCTTTTATCGCCGGTGGCCGGTTGCAGCCGGTGGGCGGGACGCCCGGCTCCCGTCGCGGCGGGGCGGGGTCAGTCTTTGAGCGCGCCGCCGGTGACTCCGGCGGCGACGTAGCGCTGGGCGACGACGAGCAGGATGGCGGCGGGTATGGAAGCGATCACGCCGGTCGCCATGACGCTGTTCCAGTCGGCGGTGTGGGCGCCGATGAAGCGGTAGATGCCGACCGTGACCGGCATGACCGCTTCGTCGGAGTTCAGTGTCACCGCGAACAAGAAGTCCGCCCAGGCGAACAGGAACGCGAACAGCGCCGCGGTGATCATCGCGTTGCGGCTGACCGGCATGACGACCGACCACAGCACACGTGTGTGGCCGGCGCCGTCGACCATGGCCGCCTCGCCCAGTTCGGCGGGGATGGTGACCATGAACGCCCGCAGAATCAGCACCGCGAACGGCACGGCGATGGTCGAATCGGCCAGGATCAGCGCCGCATACGTGCTCAGCAGCCCGGTCTGGTTCATCACCGCATACAGCGAGTTGGCCATCACGATCCCGGGCACCATCTGCACCAGCAGCAGCGCGAACATGACGACCCCCGCGCCGCGCACCCGCAACCGGCTGAGCGCGTAGGACGCCGGCACCGACAGTGCGAGGGTCAGCGCCACCGTGCCCGCGGCCACGACGACGCTGTTGAGCAGCGGCCGCCCCTGGCTCTGCAGCGCGCTGCGGTAGCCGTCCAGGGTCCCGTCGACCGGGAACCAGCGCGGCGGGGTCTGCAGCAGGCCGGTGGCCGGTTGCAGCGAGGCGTTGACCATCCAGTACAGCGGGAACAGCAGTACTCCGACGACGGCCACCGCGACCACCGTGGTCAACGCGGTACGCACCCTTCTGTGCACGGCCACGGCTACCTCCTCTTCCGCGCGGTCGCCGGTGCGGACGAGCGCAGCCCCCGCAGGTAGACCACGGAGAACAGCAGCGCGACGACGATCAGCAGGTTGCCGACGGCCGCGCCGAGCCCGAAGTCCAGCTCGCCGAAGGACAGCGAGTACGACCAGGTCGTCAGGGTCTGGGTGGCGTTGGCCGGCCCGCCCTGGGTGAGCACCATGATCACGTCGAACACCTTCAGCGTGTAGACGAGTCCGAGCATCAGCACCACCGCGCTCACCGGGCGCAGCAGCGGCCAGGTGACGTGCCGGAACCGCTGCCAGGGGCCTGCGCCGTCCAGGGACGCGGCCTCGTACAGGTGGGCGGGGATGCTCTGCAGACCGCCGTAGAGGATGACCATGTTGAAGGGGATGCCGACCCAGATGTTGGCGACGGTCACCGACGGCAGCGCGATCGCCGTGCTCGACAGCCAGGGCACGGCGGAGTCGATCACCCCGAGCCCCAGCAGGGTCTGGTTGAGGATCCCGTACTGCTGGTCGAAGATCCATCGCCACACCGTTCCCGAGACCACCAGCGGCAGCAGCCACGGGATCAGCAGCAGCGAACGCAGGATCCCGTTCAGCGGGAAGTGCCGCTGGAAGAACACGGCCAGCGCCAGCCCGATGCCGAACTGGAACAGCAGCGAGGCCGCGGTGAACACCGCGGTGTTGGCCACCGCCGTGGTGAAGACCGGGTCGCCCATCACGGCCGCGTAGTTCGCGAGCCCGACGAAGGGGGCTTCGCCGGTGTAGAACGACGCGGCGGTGTACTCCCGCAGGGACATGGCGACATTGGCCGCCAGGGGGTACCCGAAGAACAGGACCAGGAAGACGACGATGGGTGCGAGGAACCCGATACGGGCCGGCATCAGTTCTCCGGAACGGACTGCTGCGCCCGGCTCAGCGCCTCCTCGGCCGAGGCCGATCCGGCGAGGGCCTCCTGGACGGCGTCGGCGATCGCCGTGGACACGTCGGGGTAGTCCTCGCCGAGCTCGGCGGTGCGCGACCGGGCGCTGGGCACGGATTCAACGAACGGCGCCATCTGCGGGTCGTCTTCGGCGAGCTGTTCGGCCGCCTCCTCCTTGGCGGGCACGTACGCGTTCAGCTCGGCCCACTGGCGCATGTTGTCGTCGCTGAGCAGGCACTGCAGCACCTCGACGGCCTTCTCCTCGCGCTCGCCGCCGTTGCGCGCGACGGCCCAGACCTCGCCGCCCATGGGGGTGGCGGGGTCGGATCCGGCCTCGGGGACGGGCAGGGGGACCACGTCGTAGCCGACGTCCTCGTCGTCGAGTACCGGCAGTTGCCACGAGCCGTTGACCATCATGGCGGCGCGGTCGCCGAGGAACTGGTCGTTGACGTCGGCCTGGGACCAGTTGACGGCCGACTGGGCGACCGAGCCCTCCTCGACCAGGTCCGACCACAGCTCCAGGGCCTCGACCGCTTCAGGGGAGTCGAGTTCGGTCAGCGTGGCGCCGTTGCTCCACAGGAACGGCTCGAAGGTCCAGGTGCCCTCTTCGTGGCCGATGGCCGAGAACGCCAGGCCCTTGGTATCGCCCTCGGTGAGCTCGGCGGCGGCGTCGCGCAGCTCGTCCCAGGTCTGCGGGGGATCGACGCCGGCGTCGTCGAGCTTGGCGGTGTCGGTGAACAGGGCGAGCCCGTTCACGCCCGGGGCGATGCCGTAGAGGGTGTCCTCGTGCGTGCCGGCCTCCAGCACGCTGGGGTAGTAGCCGCCGGTGTCGAATCCGGCTTCGTCCAGCGGAAGCAGCGCCCCGGTGGCGGCGATCTGGGGCAGGTCGGGGTTGTCGACGAGCATCAGGTCGGGCAGGTCCTGCTGGGAGGCGCCCTGCAGTAGCCGCGGCATGAGCTGGTCGCGTGGCTGGGCGTCGCGCTCGATATCGACGCCGGCCTGCTCGCCGCACTCGTCGAGCATCGTGGCGGTGGTGCCGTTCTGCGGCTCGGCGAGGTTGTAGTCCATCGCCGTGAGCGAGGCGACCTCCTCGTCGCCGCCCGTGCCCGTGCAGGCGGTGGACAGGGTGAGCAGGCCGGCGGCGACCACGGCGGAGGATCCGCGCAGGCGGGGAGTGCGGGGGATGTGCGTTGACAGCATGGTGCGCTCCTTACGTTGTCGAAGCGCTTCGATTGCGCTGAGCGACGGGAACGGGAACGGGAATGGGAACGGGAGCGGTGCGGAAGCGGCAGGGGGTGGGGCCGGTGGTCCGCGCGGCCGGACGGGTGGTGCGGCCGGCGGCTCGGTGGTCGACTACAGGGGGATGGCCCGGTGCGACATGTGACGAGAGGTCGGGGGCGGTTCAGGACAGGGCGGGTCGGGCTGCGGCGCTCGCCCGCGGCACGAGGCGCGGCGGAAGCAGAGTCACTTCCGGGGGACCGAGGTCGTTCAACTTGTCCGTGAGCAGGGACACGGCGCGCCCGCCCACTTCTTCGGCGGGCAGGCTCACCGAGGTCAGCGGCGGCGAAGTATCGGTGGCGAGGTCGTCGGGCGCGATGGCCACGACCGACAGGTCGGCGGGCACCTCGCGGCCGAGGTCGCGCACGGCGTCCAGCAGCGGGGTGAGGGCCGGTTCGTTGTGCACCACCAGACCGGTGACGCCGGGGCGCTCGCGCAGCAGCGCGGTGACCGCCGAGGCGACCGCGGAGGGAGCGGCGTCGCAGGGCACGATGGTCGCGTCGACGGACCGCTCGTCGGCCTCGGCCTCGAACCCGGCGACGGTGCGCTCGGCGAAGCCGGTGCGCCGCTCGTAGACCGAGGGCGGCTGGCCGATCAGCGCGATCTCGCGGTGGCCCAGGTCGGCCAAGTGGGCCACGCAGGCGCGCCCGGCGGCTTCGAAGTCGAGGTCGATGCAGGTCAGCCCTTGGGTTTCGGCGGGTACGCCGATCAGTACCGAGGGGTGGGACAGTGAGCGCAGCGTCGGGATGCGTGCGTCGTCGACCTCGACGTCCATGACGATGATGCCGTCGACCATGGACGTTCCGGCGACGCGGCGCAGTCCGCTCTCGCCCTCGGCCTGGGTGAGCAGCAGGACGTCGTGTTCGCGGTCGCGCGCGCTGGTGACCACGGAGACGGCGAACTGCATGGCGACCGGCACGTGGATGCCCGGTCGCAGCGGGACGACCAGGGCGATCACGTTCGAGCGGTTGCTGGCCAGTGCGCGGGCCCCCGCGTGCGGCTGGTAGCCGAGTACGTCGATACTCTCCAGTACCCGTTCGCGGGTGGACGGCGAGATCGACCGCTTGCCGCTGAGCACGTAGGAGACCGTGCTGGGGGACACTCCGGCGTGCCGGGCGACGTCGGATATGCGCATCTCGGCCTCCTGTGTCGAACCGCTTCGACTTCGGTGGATGTTACGCGCATCACACCCGGGGGTGCAATGGGTGCGGTCCGCCGGGTGCCGCCTCGCCCGTCCACGGCCACCGGTCGGCCGCACTGCCGGTCCGAGTGGTTTCCGGGATCCGCGCGCCTGATTCGGCCGAGTTCGGGAATTCCCGGATTCTCGGCATATATTCTTCCGGCCTGGTGGCCAGGTGCGGGCGCGTACCCCTGTGCATGCCGGCGGCTTCTCGCCGGGTCCACAGCGGTACTCACACGGCGTCGACGACCGGAATCCGATGCCGCCCGGACGTCTGCCGAGGTACGGCGGTTCAGGCGCGCCGAAACGGGTTCCGTGCGTGTGCCCGATCGTCGGTGGCGGGGCTCTTCGCGGCTTTCGTGCAGAAGCGGGACGGCCGGGTTCCGCAGGGGTGGATGGTAAATCGTAAACGGTCGGGAACGATTCCTCGCCTCGAACCGCGAAAGCCGAGGCCGCTCGACTCCGGCTTGAAGAACCGCCCGAAATTCTCGATTCAGGATAGCCATGACACTCAGTCTCATCGTGGTCTTCGTCGCGCTCGCCCTGCTCCTGGTCGCCGGCATCGTGGTGGCGCGCAAGTTCGTCATCTCCACCGACGACTCCGACGGCCCGATCGGCACCGTCATCGCCCCCTGCGTGCTGTCCATCTACCTCATATCGCTGGCGATGGGCCTGGTCATCGGCTGGGAGAACAACCGCGGTGCCGAAGACGGCTCCGTGGCGGAGGCCGGCCACGCCACCGCCCTGTACTGGAACACCGCCTCGTTCCCCGACGAGGACGGGGCGCGGGTGCGCGCCGATGTGCGCGACTACGTCCGCGCGGTCGTCCGCGACGACTGGCCGTCGATGGTCGAGCGCCGCGAGCTCGACGACGGCGCCTCCGCCGCACTGGACCGCCTGCGCGTCAGCGTCGACCGAGTGCCCTCCGACGACCCCGCCACCGCGGTGGAGAGCCTGCAGACCCGGCAGAACGTCACCGATCTCGGGCAAGCGCGGGTGCAGCGCGCCGATGCGGCGGGCGACCACATCCCCCGCTTCGTCACATTGGCCACGGCGGTGAGCGGGCTCGCGGTGGTGGTGCTGCCGTTCGGCATGCAGCTGCGCGGTTCCCGGGCGCGGGTCTTCTGGGCGCTGGTGAACCTGGCCTTCGTGGCGGCGACGCTGATCGCGCTGCTCTTCCTGGACAACCCCTACTCCGGGGTGCTGGCGAGCGACCCCGAGGCGTTCCAGGACGCGTTGGAGGGCTTCGACCGCATCGACGCCGCCATCGCGGGCGGCTGAGCGTCCGCGCCGCGACGCAGCGGCTCCGGCCCGGCGGTGGGACGGATGCCGGAGCCGCTTGCGCGTGCCGGTGGGCGCTTAGCGGCGAGCGCCCGCGGATCCGACGGCCGCCGCGACGGCGATCAGCACGACGACCACCATGACCTGCATCGGCTGGAATCCGTCGGGGCCGCTGCGCTCCGGGCTTCCGGGCAGCGGGGCCACGGCGAACTGCGCGTCCGCGGGCGGCTGCGTCCGGGACGCGGACGGGGACGGAGACGAGGCCGGGGCCGGCGGTTCGGGCCGCTGCAGCAGTCCGGCCGCGGCCGGGGGCACCGGAGCCGGCTCCGGTGCAACGGGCGGGGCCGCCTCGGCCGATGGGGGCGGCGCTGCCGGCGCGGGTTCCGGTTCGGGCGGCGGTACGGGGCCGGGCTCCGCCTCCGGCGGTACGGGCGGGGCCGGAGGGGCGGGGCACTCGGGTGGGATCGGCGGCTGCGGCGGCTCGGGCGAGTGCGGTGTTTCGGGTGGCTGCGGCGGGTCCGGGGAGTCCGGTGCGTCCGGGGGCTGCGGCGCTTCCGGCGCTTCCGGCGCTTCCGGTGCGTCGGACGGGTGCGGCGGAGCGGGAAGTTCGGGAGCCTGCGAGGACTCGGGCGGATCGGGCGGGTGCGGAGTGTCGGAGGGGGCCTGTCCGGCCGGGGACTCGGGCGGGTCGTAGGGCCGGGGTGCTTCCGGCTGCTCCGGCGGACCGGAAGGCGCCGCGGTCCCCGCCGATACTGCGGCGCCGACCGCCACCTCGGCCAGTGGACCGGCGTAGGACAGTTCGCCGCAGAACGCGGACTGGGCGGCGAACGCGGCCAACACGCACACGCGCAGCCGCGCGCGGCGCAGACCGCCGGTGCAGGCGCGTCCTCGGGCCATGGGCGTCGGAACTCCTCGTACAGGCGGCGTCGGCTGGACGCTGTTCCTTATAGCACGGACCCGCCCGGACCCGGTGCGATCCGCGCGGCGCACAGCCGCGGCCCCCGTCCGCTGCGTCGCGAATCGCTCGGCCGCGTCAGCGGTTCGCAGCGGACCGAAACAGTGTGACGTCGGGCGTTTTCGTTGTGTTTCCGGTTTCTCGCCGGTGCCCGGACCGATTCTCCAGCAGCGAACGGCCGTGAATCCGGAGCCCGCCCCGGACCGCCGAACGCCCCACCAGGAGGCCAGGTCGATCGGGCGAACCGTGCGCCGCGGCGATGTTGCCCGCCGGGCGGTGCGGGTAGCACGCGGGCATGAGCGCAACCGAACCTTCGACTCCGCCGACCGGTACTTCCCGCGTCGCCGTCCTGGGCACCGGGATCATGGGCGCGCCCATGGCACGCAACATCGCGGCCGCCGGCACTCCGGTGCGGGTGTGGAACCGCACCGCCGCCAAGGCGCGGCCGCTGGCCGATGCGGGATGCACCGTCGCCGCCACTCCGGACGAAGCCGTCGCCGACGCCGACATCGTCGTCACCATGCTCACCGACGGCGACGCGGTCGAGTCGGTGATGGCCGGTCTCACCCCGCCCCGGGGCGCGGTCTGGGCGCAGACCACGACCGTGGGCGCGGCCGCCGCCGAGCGCCTGGCCGGGCGCGCCGCCGACCTCGGGATGGAGTTCGTCGACGCCCCTGTGCTGGGCACCCGCGCGCCCGCGGAGCAGGGCGCCCTGATCGTCCTGGCGGCAGGCCCCGCCCCGGCCCGCCGGCGCCTGGATCCGGTGTTCGACGCGATCGGGTCCCGCACGGTGGGCATGGAGCGGCCCGGGGACGCGAGCCGGCTGAAGCTGGTCGCCAACAGCTGGGTGCTGGCGCTGTCGTCGGCCACGGGCGAGGCCGTGGCGCTCGCCGAAGGCCTGGGCGTGGACCCGCGCACCTTCCTGGACCTGGTCTCGGGCGGACCGCTGGACAGCGGCTACCTGCACGCCAAGGCCGGTGCCATCCTCGGCGGCGACTACACGCCCAGCTTCACCGTGGCCAACGCCTACAAGGACGCCCGCCTGGTCCGCGAGGCGGGCGAAGCGGCGGGTGTGCGCTTGGACCTGGCCGCCGCGAGCGAGGAGCGCATGCGCCGCGCAGCCGAGTCCGGCCACGGCGACGAGGACATGGCCGCCGGGTACTACGCGAGCTTCCCGGAGCGCTAGTAGGCGCAGGACCTGCTCGCCGACCCCGACCCGGCCGAGCGCGCCGGTGGTGTCCCCGAGGACACATCCGGGCGTCATGCCACGGGTCAAACGCGGGTAAAACACGCCCATGGACACACACACGTCGGGCATGCGTATTCGATGCACCAGGTTCGCGGCCTGCGTCGCGATGACGGCAGTGGCGGCGGGCGGGTGGAGCGCGGCGGCGCACGCCGCTGCGGCTCCCGCTGCCGCGCCGCCGGCGGTCCCGGCCCAGGAGGGTCGGCAGCCGCTGCTCAGCCTGGGCGACTCCGGTCCCGCGGTGCGCGAGACCGAGGAGCGCCTCACGGCACTGGGGTACTGGCTCGGACCCGCCGACGGCGAGTTCGACGTCCGTACCAGCCAGGCCGTGTTCGCCGTGCAGAAGGCGGCGGGCATCGCGCGCGACGGGGTGGTCGGCCCCGACACGCGCGCGGCGCTGGAGGAGGGGCCGGTGCCCGAGGCGAGCAGCTCCTGGGGCGAGGTACTGGAGGTCGATCTGGACCGCCAGTTGCTGCTGGTGGTCCGCGACGGCGAGGTGCGGCATGTCCTGAACACCTCCACCGGTTCTGGGGAGACCTACACCTCCGAGGGCGAGACCAAGGTCGCGGTCACCCCCACCGGCGAGTACGGCGTCT
Source organism: Streptomonospora salina (assembly GCF_014204715.1). NCBI lineage: Bacteria > Bacillati > Actinomycetota > Actinomycetes > Streptosporangiales > Nocardiopsidaceae > Streptomonospora > Streptomonospora salina. The sequence goes on along the minus strand of NZ_JACHLY010000001.1, from coordinate 1,755,389 downwards.
TCCGCCGCGTCGACGCCTGGGACGAGGGGCCGCTGGGCTCGCTGTACCGGCCCGCGTACTTCAACGGCGGTATCGCCGTGCACGGCTACCGTTCGGTGCCGCCCGCCCCGGCCTCGCACGGCTGCGTACGGGTGAGCGTTTCCGCCATGGACTGGCTGTGGGCCAACGGCCACGTCGACAACGGCACACCGGTCGTCGTTCGCTGACCCGGGCCGCGCCCACCGGGACCGATTCGGACCGTCGGCGAGCGCGGCGACGTGAACACGAGGAGCAGGACATGACCGACGAACCGCAGTTCTATTCGCCGCGCCTGGCGGATGACCCGCGGCCCGACCCGCTGGAGGCCGGCGGCGAGCGTGAGACGCTCACGGCGTTCCTCGACTGGCACCGCAGCACGCTGGAACTCAAGTGCGCGGGCCTGGACGCCGACCGGCTGTCCGAACGCGCGGTGCCGCCCTCGGAGCTGTCGCTGCACGGACTCCTGCGCCACGTGGCCGGGACCGAGCGGTGGTGGTTCCGCATCCAGTTCGCCGGCGAGGACGTGTCGCTGCTCCACTACGCCGACGACGATCCCGACCTCGACTTCCACGGCACCGGCGGCGATCCGGCTCAGGCGCTGGCCCAATGGCGGCGGGAGGCCGACCGATCGCGTGAGATCACCGCCGCGGCCGCGCTGGAGGATACGGGCATTCGCAAGCGCACGGGGGTTCCGGTCTCGCTGCGTGCGGTCCTCGTGCATATGATCGCCGAATACGCCCGCCATAACGGGCACGCCGACCTGCTGCGGGAGCGGCTGGACGGCAGCACCGGAATGTGAACCGCCGGTCCTCCGGTCGGGATCCGCTCCGCCGGATCGGCGACCGATTCGTTTTCTGCGGTCGGGGCGGCGATTCCTCCGGGAGAAACCGCCGGGCGGAATCCGCCGCTTTTGCTATGCGGACGGCCCGCCCGGACGCCGCAGGGTGTCCGGGCGGGCCGCGGTGCCGAGCCGTGAGCGGGCTCAGGCGGCGCCGACGTTGACGTCGACGCAGGAGTAGAACGCGTTGGCGGTGTCGGCGACGTTCCACACGGCCAGGATCTTCTGCTGGCCGCTGTAGCCGCTCAGGTCCACCTGGTGGTGGACGGTGGAGGGCGGCTGCGCGCCGCCGTAGTCGAAGGAGGCCACCATGTCGTCGCCGATGAAGTACTGCCACGTCGAGGTGGAGTGGAACGCGGTCAGCGACCAGGTGAAGCCGAGGTTGGTGCCGACCGGCGTGACCTCCCAGTCCTTGCTGTCGTCGTCGAGCTCGGCGAACCGGCCGTTGCCGCCGTGGCAGCTGGTCAGGCCCTTGGGGCCCTCGACGCTCTGCGGTTCCCACTGGATCTGGCCGCAGTCCACCGTGCCGGCCGCGCACTGGGCCTGGCGGCTGGGCGGCGAGGAGACATAGCCGTGCGCACTGGCGGTGCCCGCGGGCATCAGCGCGAACAGCAGGGGCGTGACGGCCGCGACGGCCGCGGTCGAGAAGGTCGCCTTCTTCAGGTTCATAGAAGTCCTTCGTGTCGGTTGGCGCCGCCTTGCGCGCCGGCCCGGGGCCGGGCATCGGGTGGGGGCGCAGGGCGCCGCCGCAGCGGGGTGTCGTCGGGGAGGGAGAACCCGATGCTGTCTCCGGTCCCGTGGAGCGGGCCCGGTGCCCGGCCGGGGGCGGCGGGTTCCGGTCGAACGGCGCCGCATTCCACACAGCGCGGAAATTCCGGAGTCGGTATAACGGTGTCGTTCGTGAATTCCCGGGAGCCGCCGGCCCGGATACCGGGAATTCCTCTGTATCGAGTGGTTATGACCGTAAATGGCGCCACACACCCCGTCAAGGTGCTGATGCGCCGGGTTATCCCGAACAATTTCCGCGGTGTGTGCGCTGTTTTCCGCGCCTCCGGGGGCGACCGGTATCGTCCGCCCGCCGCCGCTTTCGCGGCGTTCGAGCAGGACTGTTGCGGCCGTGGTGCACGTCCCGGTCTAGACCGGAGGGGTCGACCGCGCCCTCCGGTGCGCGGCCGCCCGAGGGCCGCGCACGGGTAAGGGGAGTGTCACTGTGCCGTCACATTCGGCGTCGCCGGCATCCGACGCCTCCGGATCCGGAGCGCCGGGTTCGGAGGCGTCGAAGGGGCAGACCCGCAGATCCGGGGCGGGGTCGGGGTGACGCGCGGGGCCGCAGCGAAGCGACCGCGCGGTAGACGAGCGGCGTCCCAGGCCGAGGTGGCCGTGTCCGGCCTCAGACGTCGGTGCCCGCCGGGCGCCCGCCGGAGGCCGCCGAACCGTCCGCGGAAGTGACGATGGCGACGCCCGACTCCGGATCGCGCAGCCGCCGCGCCCGGTCGCGCCAGGTGCGTTTGCGGTGGGCCAGCCGCCGCCTGGTGCTCACCCGCAGGTAGCGCGCGAGGTGCCCGGCAGAAGGGCGCGGAGTGCCCGAAAGCTCGTATCCGTTCGCCCGCAGCCGCGACCCCAGCGCCGTCTCGGCCAACGCCGCCTCCCACGGCTCCAGCCGCTTCTGCCAGGAGCCCGAACTGGAGGAGGTGACGTCGCGGCGGGTGTTGCTGTGCCAGGTCTTGAATTTGGGTACGGCGCTGTTGGCGACCCGGTGGGGCTCGCACATGACCGGGTCGAACTCCTCGCCGAGGAAGCCGCACACCGCCGACAGCGCGCGCTCGGGATCGGCGATCAGGTCCTCGTAGCGCAGCTCGTGGAACGTGTCGGGGCCCAGTCGGCGGGCGGCGGCGCGGCCGTAGTCGATCGCTTCGGCCCAGGTGCTGATCGCGTGGTAACTGGTCTGCTTGTACCAGGGCATCTGCTTGAGCGAGCCGACGCAGTCGCGCCCGTCGCGGATCAGATGGATGAACTGGGCGCTGGGGAACATCCGGTGCAGTTCCTCGACCGCCTGGTAGTAGCCCGGCCGCTTGTCGCCCCAGCGCGGCTTGTCGAACCGGCGCGCGTACTGGCGGAACACGGTTCCCAGCGCCGAGCCGACCGTCGGCGGCCCGCCGGCGATCGCCGCCACGGTCTCGTCGCGGTCCAGCTTCAGGTCGCGGTAGCGGGTGTTGCGCGGACCCACGATCGCCTCGGCCAGTTCCCTGCGGTTCGCGCTCTCCCGCAAGTCGCCGAACTCCGACCTGCGGCGGTACACGTCGAGCATGAACCGCGTTTCCGGCGGGATCGCGATCCGCGGATGCGCGTGCAGCATCAGCTGCAGCAGGGTCGTGCCCGATCGCGGGCACCCCAGGATGATGATCATGCGCTCGGCGGGGGAGGGCCAGCCGTCCACAGGTCAGCCACCGTCCATCGTTACGGGATCCAGAGTTCCGGCGCGGCGCCCTTCCGGCCCGGCGGGCCGGAGTGACCAGGACAGCCTATCCCGCGCCGGGGAGCGATCCGCAGCGTCGGCGCCGGGTCCGGCCACCGCGCCGTCGGGCGCGCGGACCGCCTCTGGCATGCTGGCCGACGCACGCAGCCGAACCGGGCGGGCCCCGGAGAGGAGGCCCCCTATGGCGGCGGAATCCCGAGGGGCCGCATCCGCCGACGAGCCGCGCCCGGCCACCCTCGCCGACTGGTTCCGGCCGCCGCAGCTGCTGCGCTTCGCCCGGCAGCAGTCGCTGGCGTGCCTGTTCGCGGCGGGCCTGTTCGTCGGGCTCGCGCTGTCTTCGGCGGTGCCGCTGCCGATCGCCCGCTACGACGCACTGCTGCTGTACGGCCTCGCCCTGACCGGCCTGTTCTGGGCCACCCGGCTGGAGACCGGCGCCGAAGCGCTCGCCGTCGCCGGGTTCCACCTCGTGGGCCTGGTGTTCGAGCTGGTCAAAGTGCACATGGGTTCGTGGAGCTATCCCGGCGACGCGCTGACCAAGTTCGGCGGGGTACCGCTCTACAGCGGGTTCCTCTACGCCGCGGTGGGCAGCTACGTGTGCCAGGCCTGGCGCCGCCTGGATCTGGAGTTCGCGGGCTACCGCACCGCCGCCACGGCGCTGGTGGCTGCGGGCATCTACGCCAACTTCCTGACCCACCACTGGTTTCCGGACCTGCGCGTGCTGCTGGCGGCGGCCATGGTCGCGGTGACGTGGGGCGTGACGGTGCGCTTCACCGTGGGCGGGGTCCGCTACCGGATGCCGCTGGCGCTGTCGTTCGTCCTGATCGGGTTCTTCCTGTGGGTGGCCGAGAACATCGCGACCTATCTGGGCGCCTGGGAGTACCCGCACCAGGCCGACGTGTGGCACCTGGTGCATCCGGCCAAGTTCGGCGCCTGGGCGCTGCTGGTGACGGTGGCCTGTGTCATCGTCGCGACCTGGAAGTACTCCGGCCGCGGGCGGGTGAGCCCGGCTCCGCGCCGCCCCCGGGAACGGTAGATTGCCCCGCGTGCGAACGAGCCACGAAGACGCCGCCCCGCAGCAGGCGGTGCGGATCCACACCGACGGCGCCTGCGCGGGCAACCCCGGCCCCGGCGGCTGGGGCGCGGTGCTGCACTACGGCGACCACACCAAAGAGCTCTACGGCGGCGAAACCGCGACCACCAACAACCGCATGGAGCTGACGGCCGCGATCATGGCGCTGGAAGCACTCACCCGGCCGCTGCCGGTGCACCTGCACACCGACAGCACCTACGTCCGCAACGGAATCACGTCCTGGATCCGCGGATGGAAGCGCTCGGGGTGGGTGACCAGCGCCAAGCGCCCGGTCAAAAACGCCGACCTGTGGCAGCGCCTCGACGCCGCCGCCACCCGCCACCGCGTCCAGTGGCACTGGGTGCGCGGGCACAGCGGCGACACCGGCAACGAGCGCGCCGACTCCCTGGCCTGCCGCGGACGGGACGAGGCACGCTCGGGCTGAGCCGACACCGGGCATCGAGCCGCACACGGCGCGCTGCGCTGACCCCTCGCCCACCGGAAGCGCCCCGCATCGCGTGCTCGCGCCCGTCCCGCCGAGCGCGCCGACCCGCCTGCCGTCAGTCCGTACCGCCCTCGGCGGCGCCCGGGCCGGCGGCGTCGTTCCCGGCGGCCTCCTGGGCGAGGGTGCGCTGCTTGGCGGCGACCACCGCGCCTACGGCCACCGGAACCGAGGCCAGCGCCACCATGCGCATCCACGGACGGTCCAATGCGTGCCCGGTCAGCTCGTCCAGCGACAGCCGCCCCGGCCCGCGCCCCACCAGCGCCGCCGCACCCAGCGCGATCAGCGCCGGGTACTCCAGTCCGCCCTCGGTGTTGAAGAAGCCGTTAGGGGCGTGGAGCTCGGCAGCCACGCTCATCGCACCGGCGACCGCCGCCCCGCCGGCAGGTGTGGCCAGCCCCAGGACCAGCGCGACGCCGCCCGCGCTTTCGGACAGGCCGGCGACGGCGGCCTTCTGTCGGCCCGGCCGGTAGCCCATGCTGTGGAACCCGTCGGCGGTGGCCTCCAAGCCGCCGCCGTTGAACCAGCCCAGCAGCTTCTGCGTCCCGTGGGCGAACAGCGTCGCCCCCAGCCCGGTGCGGAAGACCAACGCGGTCACGTCGTCCGGCGAAACACGTCCCATGGTGCGAACCTCCACATCCTCGTGCGAACCCTGCCCGGACCCGTTGGCGCACGGGTCGAGTCCGCGCCCCCGCTACCCGTTTGCGCAGGTCCGAAAGGTGGCCGCGGGTGCGGTCGGGAACCGGTCCGGGCGCCGCGGCTCACACCGCGGCGGCGACGGCCGCGAGGATCGCAGCGGGGACGGCGAACACCAGCCCCAAGAGCGCGATCAGCACGGGCCCCCGCAGCAGGCGCCCCGGACCGCCCACGGTGAACGAGGCCGGATCGGCGGGCTGGTAAGTCACCTCGACCCGCCGGCCGGGGCTGTTGCGGTCGCGGCCGGGTGTGTCGTAGGCGCGCCGGTGCACCTGCCGGCCGTCGGGCAGCGCGAACCGCACCGCATAGGGGTGGACGCGCGTATCGGCGGAGTCGGCGCCGCCGCGGCGGACCTCCGTCCAGGTCTGGGTGACGACGCCCGCGGCCGTGGCGGCGGTGCGGCGCTTGCGCAGCGCCGTCATGAGGAGATCGGTCCCCGCACCCGCGATGGCCACCGCCGCCGCGAAGAAGATCAGGGCGCAGCCGGCGAGGAAGGAGCGCGTGTAGGCGGGCGCGTCCGGGCTGTAGAGCACCGGGGCGAAGGCGAAGAGGGCGAGCCCGCCCACCGCGAGCAGGGCGGTCGCGGCGGCGAGGGCGGCGATCAGCCACTGCCGCGCCGCAGGGGCCGCGGCGGCGTCGGCGCCGTCGACGCCGTGCAGGTAGGGGTTGCCGGTGATCGAGACGTTGTCGGGGTCCTGCGGGTCGAACAGGACCTCCACCTGCCAGCCTTCGGCGGGGACGATCCCGCCGAACCCGTGGGTGAACCGGTGCTCGTGGCGGTTTCCGGCCGGGTCGGCGTAGGCGAGCACGAAGGGCTGCTCGTTGCGGCCGCGCTCCTCGGGGATCGCCGGCTCCACCGCGACCAGCGTCGCCTGCGTGCGGACGCCGTGCTCCTCGCGGCGCAGGCGCCTGCGCCGGTCGCGCAGCCCCAGGACGGTGAAGAGCACGCCGAACGCGCCGAAGACGGCGACCAGCCCGGCGACGACCGCGACGGCGACCGACAAGGGACACCCGCCTTCCTGTACCGGTCGGAGACTGCAACCGCCGCGTACTCTACCCCGCGGAGTCCGTGCGGCCCGATCGGCCGTCGGGTGCCCGGCAGGCGCGTGCAGGCGCCCGGCGGCGCGCCGGCCCCGAGCCGTCGGTGCCCGCTTCGTGCGCTGCCGGAACCGGATCACCGCACATTGGCCGGTCACCTTCGACGCTCACGGCCGTTGGACCGAACCCGTTCCGGCGGCGGTTTCGACGGCGTCGAGGACCTCTCGCCACGCGGGGAGGCCAGCGGGGGAGCCGGGATCGTAAAGGACGTGGGCGCCCATGCCGCGCAGCGTCTCGACACCGGGCCCGCGTCGTGGGCGAGGATCGCCGCCTGCACCCGGTTGTGCAGGTCCAGTGCCGCATCGGGCAGCGTCGGCCCGGTTCAGCGAGCGCCCGCCTGGGGCCGAGGGCCGGGCCGAGGGCCGGGCGGGGGCCGGGGCCGTGCCCGGACGCTGGGCGGGTGTGCCCGTCGTGTCGGGTTCACCGAAAACGAGCGCGGGGTTTTAACGGTTTTCCGGCACTGTGCCGGTGAAAACCTCGCGCTCGATGAGGACCGCCAGCCGCCCCCGCCGGGGGGACGGCGGAGGCGGGGCGGCCTGTCAGCGGGATCGGGTCATGGCTGCTGCCATCGGTTCCAGGCGTCGGTCTGGTCGATGAGCCAGTCCCGCACCCGCTCCGGGCGGGCGCAGCCCTCCCAGACGTCGACCAGGCCGGCGGCGGCGCCGCCCGGCGGTGCCGGTCGGCGGCGGGCCAGGCGCCAGTGCCAGTCGCCGCCGGGCACCAGCACGCCCCGGATGTTCCAGGTGTCGCGGTAGAACGCGGCGAGGTCGCCGACCGGGTCCCAGGTGTCGGCGGTGATGCGCGGCGGGCGGCGCTGTTTCACTGCCGTGGCACCTCCCCCGTCATCGGTAGGCGGGCCGTGGCCACCGCGGTGCTGCGGCCGCGCACCCGGTCGATGTCGGCCAGCGCCTCACTCAGCAGCGTGCGCAGCCAGGGCGCGTCGTCGGGTGCGGCGTGGCGGGCGGCGTCGAGCTTCCCGGCGACGGCGGCCATGCGTGCGGTGTCGTGCGCGGGCAACTGGAGCGGCTCCTCGACACCGCGAGTGCATCCGGCCCGGTGACGCTGCAGCTGGTGCCGCTCGACGTCGGGCTCCACCCCGGCGTGACGGGCGCATTTGCGATCATGAATTTCGCGTCGGCCTCCACCATCGTCTACGCCGAGACCCTGACGGACGGCCTTTACGTGGAGCGCGACGAGGAGATCGACGCCTACAGGAAGGCGTTCGACCACCTGAAGGGGTTTGCCCGCAGCCCGCGCGCCACCACCGCGCGGATTCGTGAACTGATGCCGTAGGAAGAAGACAGGCCATGCGCTCGATACCCGAGACCCTGTACCGCAAGTCCACCTACTCGACGTCCAACAACTGCGTCGAGGTCGCCGACATCCCCGGCATCTCGGCTGTGCGCGACACCAAGGCCCCTGAGGCCGGCGCGCTGGAGTTCCCTGCCACCGAGTGGCGGGCCTTGATCGAGGCCGTGAGGTCCGGCGAGCTGTAGTCGCCCCCCGGACAGCAAAGAACCCCCCGTCCGATTGGGCGGGGGGTTCTTGCACTCTGATACCCGAGGTCGACTATACCCGCCGCGGGGACCGGCCGCCATGCCCCGGCCAACGGCGCCGCCCAGCACCCGTCACCCCAGGTGGAACCCAGAACTCCGTCTAGGCATGATCCTGTTGGGACAGAACATCAACTACAGAACACGCTGACCGTCGTCTACGCGATGTTCGGCTTCGCGGCCGCCATCGGAGTCGCCGGTGCCGTCCTCGTCCCGCCCCGGGGTGCGCACCCGCAGCCGGCCCGTGGCCGCCAGCACGCCGATCGCGGCCAGGACCACCGCGAGGCCGACCACCCCGCCCAGGCCTCCGGGATACAGCGGCGATGCGGGGGAACCGGCAGCACTGAGCGTCAGAAACCCGAGGATGTTCAGGGTGTTGTTGGCCGCATGGGCCGCCACGGCCGGCCACACCGACCCGGACGCCAGCCGCATCCAGCCGAACAGCACCCCGGCGGCGGTCACGGAGGCGGTGAACAGCACCAGGTCCTGCGGTCCCCAACCGCCCGAGCGGAGGTGGACGAACATCTGCGGACCGTGCCACAGCGCGTGGATCAGCCCGCTGAGCAGTAGCGCCGGCCAGACCCCCAGGGGCAGTAGCCGCGGCAGGAGGTAGCCCCGCCATCCCAGCTCCTCACCGAGGTTCCACAGCAGCGACAGCGGAAGGATCGCGACGAGGACCACCAGCAGGGCCCGGAGGTAGGCCTCGGTCGGGAACCCGGTCGGGCTCATGGAGTCCGCCGCGGAGGGGGTGCGTTCCGCGATGGCGGCGCGCAGCCCGGAGAACCCGGCCAGGTCGAGTTGGATCACACCCAGCGCGGCGGCGGCCAGGGTGGCGGCGAACCCCAGCGCCGCGAACAGCGGCAGAGCCAGCAGGCTGTAACCGGCGGCGCGGCGCACCGGGCGCAGGGGTGCGAGCCCCAGGGCGCGGGCCCGCCGCGCCGGACGCCAGACGGCGAACACGACCAGCAGCGCGGCCGCGGCCGGGGTGAACACGTAGATCCGCGTGCTTGTGCCGAAGGCGGGATCCGCGGGACCCGCGCCGCCCAGCAGGGCCGGGGCGAACACCAGCCACGCGAGGGTGTAGGCGAGGCCGACGAAGACCGCGACCTCGCGGACCGGGACGCCGGGCCGTCGGGGCCGGACTGAAGGAGGGGGCGTCGTCTCAGACATGGCGCCGACGCTACGGAGCGCCACCCGGATGCGGGGATGGGGAGCGCCGCCCGATCCTCCTGGGGCGCGCCGCAGGACCGGTCGGGCGAGGACCCCCGGCTCCGGGGCGAAAGTCCAGCGCAGGCGGCCGTCGGCGGTGCGCGCGGTCCCGGTGGTGCGTGCTGGCAGAGCGTGGACGCTTGGCCCCGCCGGTCTAGGATCGGGGGCCATGGGCCACCCTGCCGCAGCAGTCCTCGCCGGTCCTGCGCGATGGTCCCGGCGTCCGGCGCGGCTCGTCGGCCGAGGCGGGCGCCGGGTATTCGGGCTCGCCTTGGGCGCGGCGAGCGCGGCCGTGATGCTCGTGGCGCTGACGCTGATCGGGGCGCTGCTCGTGGTGAGTTCGCCCTGGCCTCCGGCGCACCGCCGGTGCCGCCGCCGGGCCGGGGCCGCAGTGGCGGGGCTGGTCCGCATGGACCTGTGGCGGCTGGCCCGGTGGCTCGACTGCGACATCGAGCCCACCCGGGGGCACGGCCGGCTCCTGGAGTACCTGGTGCTGCGGATCGCTTGGGGACTGGCGACCGCCTACCTGTTCTACATCTCGGCGCTCCTGACGGTGCTGTTCTTCGGCGGGGCGGTGTGGCACCAGGCGACCGGCACCAGCCGCCGGATCGTCGTAGCACTTCCCGGGGTCGTCATGGGTGCGGACTCGCGGGCCGTGGGGGTGACGTTGGGTGTGGCGACGCTGGCGGGCGTCGCCGCGGGGGCCGCTCTGCTGTCGGCACTGGAGCGCCGGTCGGCCCGCGCCCTGCTGGGACCCAGCCTGCAGGACCGGCTGGAGCACCGCATCGGCGAGCTGACCGAGAGCCGCGCCGGTGCGCTCCACACGGTCGACGAGGAGCGGCGCCGGATCGAACGGGACCTGCACGACGGCGTCCAGCAGCGGGTGGTCGCGCTGGCGATGCTGCTGGGCCGGGCGCGGCGCGGCAGCGACCCCGAGCGCGCGGCGCGGCTCGTCGCCCAGGCCCACGAGGAGTCGCAGCGGCTCGCCGACGAGATCCGCGAGGTCGCCTGGCGGGTCTACCCCACGGTGCTGGACGAGTCGGGGCTGGCCGCCGCGCTGGCCGAACTCGCCGAGCGTGCCGGCGTCCCGGTGACCGTGGCCGACCGCCGCACCCGGCGCCCCGCCCGGGTCGTGGAGACCGCCGCCTACTTCGTCGCCCGTGAGGCGGTGAACAACGCGGTCAAGCACGCCGGCGCCGCAGCGATCACGGTCGACCTCGCCGACAGCGGACCCGACGCCGTCACGGTCCGTGTGGCCGACGACGGCGACGGCGGCGCCGAGCCGCACGGCGGAGGCTTGTCCGGCCTGGCTCGGCGCGTCGCGGCCCTGGACGGCCGGCTGGAGGTGCACAGCCCGCGCGGCGGGCCCACCGTCGTCACCGCGTGGCTGCCCGGAACCGGCTCCCGGCAGGACGCGCCTCCTGCCGGCCTTGCCGGCCCCGCCGGGGCGGCGGCACCGGCACACGGCAGCACCGAAGAAGGGCAGGGGTAGATGCGTGTCGTCGTAGCCGAGGACTCCGTGCTGCTGCGGGAGGGGATCGGCCGGCTGCTGGAGGAGGAAGGGCACACGGTCCTCGCCGGGGTCGGCGACGCCGACGCGCTGCTCGCCGCGGTGGAGAGCGACCCGCCCGACGTGGCCGTCGTGGACGTGCGGATGCCGCCGACCCACACCGACGACGGATTGCAGGCGGCCCTGCGGCTGCGGGTCGAGCGCCCCGCCATGGGGGTGCTGGTGCTGTCGCAGTACGTGGAGCAGCGCTACGCCGTCGATCTGCTCGCGGGATCGGCCACCGGCGTGGGTTATGTGCTCAAGGACCGGGTCGGCCACGTCGGGGAGTTCCTCGATGCGCTGGACCGGGTGGCGACCGGGGGCACGGCCGTCGATCCGGAGGTGGTGCGGCAGCTGCTCGCCCGCAGTTCCCGGCGCGATCCTCTAGAGCGGCTGAGCGAGCGGGAGCGCGACGTGCTCGCCGCCATGGCGCAGGGCTACACGAACCCGGCCATCGCCGATCGCCTGTTCGTCTCGCAGAGCGCGGTGGAGAAGCACGTAAATGCGATCTTCGACAAGCTCGACCTCGGGCACACGCCGGTCTACAGCCGCCGCGTGCTCGCCGTGCTGCGCTACCTGGGCGGGGGAGGTGCCGCCGCCTAATACCATCGGCGCATGGCCGCTCTGGAGACGATCACAACCAAGTCCGACCCTGCTGTGCAGCGCATCGCCGATGTCACGAAGCATTCGCGGGCCAGCGTCAAGACCACGCTGATCGAAGACACCGAGCCCTTGCTGGAGTGCATCGGCGCCGGGGTCGAGTTCATCGAGGTCTATGCCAGCGACGCCACCGACGTCTCCGACGAACTGCTCGACCTGTGCCGTGAGAAGGCCATCCCGGTGCGGCTCATCGACTACTCGATCGTCAACCAGATCTTCAAGGGCGAGCGGAAGGCGAAGACGTTCGGTATCGCCCGCGTCCCCCGGCCGGCCACGTTCGCCGACCTCGCCGCCCGCAGCGGCGACGTCGTGGTCCTCGACGGCGTGAAGATCGTCGGCAACATCGGCGCGATCGTGCGCACGGCCTACGGGCTCGGGGCCTCCGGCATGGTGCTCGTCGACAGCGACCTCGCCACCATCGCCGACCGGCGACTGCTGCGGTCCAGCCGCGGTTACGTGTTCTCCCTGCCCATCGTCCTGGCCGAGCGCGAAGAGACCGCCGCCTTCGTCCGCGACAGCGGTATGGGGCTGTCGGTGCTGGACCACGACGGCGACGTGCCGGTCACGGATCTCGGCGCTAGGCAGGAGCGGCTCGCCCTGCTCTTCGGCGGCGAGAAGCGCGGCCACTCGGACCCGTTCGGGCAGGCGTCGTCGACGTCGGTCTCGATCCCGATGCTCAGCGCGGCGGCCGAGTCCCTCAACGTGTCGGTTTCGGTCGGCATCGCTTTGCATGAGAGGGCCGGGCACAACCTCGCCGCAGACCGGTGAGGCAGGCGCGTCCTCGGATCCGACGGGGACGGCGGCCGGTCCGCGCCCGGGGCGCGGTTCCGGTCAGGGCCGCTCGGGGGAGCGCAGCAGGGTGAGGTCGACGTCCTTGCGCCAGGTGCGCCCTTCGTCGTCGGACGCCTCCCAGCGGCCCTCGATCGCGTCCCGCTGCACGTCGGCGCGGAAGCGCTGGTGGAAATCGGGGTCGTCGCGGGGTGTCGACCGCGGGTCGGCCCGGAACTCATCGGAGGCGCCCGCCGCGCGGCGCCGGTAGGTCACTCGGACGGGTCGCGGCGTGGCGGGGCTTGGGCTCGGAAAGCGGCCTTGGTGAAGGTCGCGACGTGGTCGAGGGCCTCCCGGCGGGCCGTGGCGCGTTCGCGGTCGGTGGCGTCGGCGTGCAGGTGCAGCACGCGGGTGAGGCCGATGGGTCCGGTGAAGGACAGCGCGAGTTCGCGGGGCGTGCCCAGGTCCGCCCGCATGCGGCCGGCGATGATCCAGCGCTCGAACATCCGCGCCGTCGCCTCCCGCATGGCGGTCAGCGCCTGCTGGAGGGCGGGGCTGTGCAGGAGCCCGTCCCGCGCCATCAGGCTGATCAGCAGGCGCGCGTCGTAGCGGTCCCAGTCGTCGAGGAAGGCGCGCACGAGGGCCAGCAGATAGGCGGGCGGGTCCGTGTCGGCGAGATCGGCGCCGGCATCGGCGGGCTCGGGCGCGTCGACCGGCCGCTGCGGTCCGTGCTCGGTCAGGATCGCGTCGAAGATCGCCTGCTTGTTGGCGAAGTGGGCGTAGAGCACGCTCTCGCTCAGTCCGACCTCGCGGGCGATCGCGCGGATCGAGGTTCCGGCGTAGCCGTTGCGCGCGAACAAGCGCAGGGCGGACTGCTGCAAGGCGTTCTTGGTGTCGTGGGCGTCCGCCTTGCGCGGGCGCCCGGGGCCCCGCTTCTGCGGCGTGTGCCCGTCCGTTCCGGCCACGGGGTGTGCACTCCTATAAAATAATCGACTGATCTATTATTTTAATAGCAGGGGCCCGGGCCGCGGTAGCCGGAGCCTCCCGAGGAGATCCTGCCCGTGATCGGAGAAGACGCCATGACCACCGGCGACCCCGCCCCCGCCTATGCCGGAGCCCCGTTCACCGAGCCGATGCCCTACGGCTATCTCTACCTCGGCCGGCGGGTCGACCCGCCGGGCCGCTTCCCGTTCCTCCGTGCGAGCAAGGCGCGGGACGAGGCCCTCGAGCACTGCACGAGGCTGGCCGCAGAACTGGAAGAGCTCACCGAGGTGGTCGATGCCACGGTCTATGCGGCCGTGCTCGTCCCTCCGGTCGAGGACAGCCCCCGCTTCGACGTCATGGTCCTGATCACAACGACCGGTCCGGATTCGATCCCCGCGGTCGAGGCCGCGGAGGCCTACCGCCGTCTCGGGGCCGATTCGAGCATGCGGGCGCGCAACATCCGGCGCATCGGTGACGTGGACGCCCCGCCGCGTTCGGGGCCGTTCCTGTTCAACCACTTCACGGCTGACGACTCCGATGCGGCGGTGCGCACGTTCGACGGCATCGCCGGATGGTTCACGTTCCGGGGCGGGGTGCGCGACTCGGCGCTGCTGCAGCCCGTGGGCGAGGCCCCCTTCGTCTTCGTCAACCACGTACGTCTGCCCTGCGGTCCCGTCCGGTTCCTGCTCCGCCTCGCGGCGCCGAGCTTCCGCAAGCATGTGGCGGCGGTCTTGAAGGCCGGTCACGTGGGCAACGCGCCCGTCTTCTGCCGACCCGTCTGACTTCTCCGCGCCGCGTGGCCGCCCGTCCCCTACCCCGCGCGGTAGGGCTCCAGGTAGGCGGGCAGCGCGACCCCGTCGGACAGCTCCGGGTCGGGTTCGGGGGCGCCGACCGTGCGCCGTACCGGAAGGACCCCGGCCCAGTGCGGCAGGTCCCGGTCCTGCGGTTCGTCGTTCACGCCGCCGCTGCGGACCTTCGCCGACACCTCGGCCAGGTCGAGGCGCAGCACCCCGGTCGCGGCGAGCTCTTTGGCGGAGGGCGGCCGGACGTCGGCGGCCCGGCCCGCCACGACGTGGTCCAGGATGCGGTCCAGCGCCCCCCGCGCCTCCCGCTCGTCGGCGACGCGGTGGGCCGTGCCGTGGGCGACCACCGAGCGGTAGTTCGCCGAGTGGTGCATGGCGGAACGGGCCAGGACCAGGCCGTCCAGGCACGTGACCGTGACGCACACGTCGACGCCGCCCTCGCGGGCGATCCGCATCAGCCGGGCGCCGCTGGAGCCGTGCAGGTACAGGCGGTCCTCGGCCCGCGCGTACAGCGTGGGCAGCACCACCGGCGCTCCGTCGGCGACGAAGCCCACGTGGCACAGGTACTCCGCATCGAGGACCGCGTGCACCAGGGCGCGGTCGTAGCCGGCCCGGTCGGCGTTGCGGACGGGCGTGGTTCGGGGGGTCGGGGCGTATCGGGCGGGGGTGGCGGACATTGCACTCCTTTTCGAACTAGTGCAAAATATGATTTGTGCTAGATGATTCTTGGGAAGCCTACATAACCGACCCCGGAAGCGCCACGGGTATCGCCGCCGGGGTGGAGCGCGCGGTCGACGCCGGCGCGCTCACGACCGGCAGCGCGCTCCCGCCGATCCGAACCTTCGCGGGCGAACTCGGGGTGAACCCGAACACGGTCTCGGCCGCCTACCGGACGCTGCGCCGCCGCGGCGTGGTGGAGACGGCGGGCCGCCGCGGCACGCGGGTGCGCCCCCGCCTCGGTTCGGCACTGCGCGAGGACATCGCCGCCGCCGTCCCCGCGGGCGCCGGCGACCTTTCCAGCGGCAACCCCGACCCCCGACTGCTGCCCGAGCTCGCGGGGCCGCTCGGCGACGCCGCCCGCGACACCGCGCCGGTGCTCTACGGGCGGCCCGCCGAGGACGGCGAGCTGCTCGGGGCGGCCACGGAGTCGTTCCGCGCCGACGGTGTGCCCGCGGGGACGGTCGCCGTGGCCGCCGGGACGCTGGACGCGGTCGAGAAGGCGCTGCTGACCCGGCTGCGACCGGGCGACCGGGTCGCCGTGGAGGACCCCGGCTGGCACGCGCTGCTGGACCTGCTCGGCCTGCTGGGCCTGCAACCGCACGCGGTGGCCGTGGACGACGACGGGCCCCTGCCCGGTGAGCTCGCCGGAGCGCTGGAGGCCGGAGCACGGGCCGCGGTGGTGACGTCGCGGGCGCAGAACCCGTTCGGATCCGCGCTGAGCGAGCGGCGGGCCGAGGAGCTGATCGGCGTGCTGGCGGACCACCCCGATGTGCTGCTGGTGGAGGACGACCACGGATTCGCGTTCACGTCGGCGCCGTTCCGCAGCCTGGCCCCGGCGGTGCGCAACCGGATGCTGGTGCGGTCGGTGTCGAAAGCCTTCGGCCCCGACCTGCGCACCGCCGCCCTGGTCGGCGATCCCGAAACCGTGGCCGGGGTCCGCACCCGGCAGCGGGTCACCCACGGCTGGGCCGCGCACACGCTGCAGCGCGCCGCGGCCCGGTTGTGGAACGAAGCGGGGGAGCGGTCGACGCAGGCCGCGGGCCGCTACGACGAGCGCCGCCGGGCCCTGCTTGAGGCCCTCGCCCGGAACGCGGTGCCGGCGCACGGCCGCAGCGGGCTCAACGTGTGGGTGCCCGTGCCCGAGGAGACCGGGGTGGTGAGCCGGCTGCAGGAGCGCGGCTGGGCCGTGGCCCCCGGCGCCCGGTTCCGCGTCGCCGGGGCGCCCGGGATCCGGATCACCACCGCGGCGCTCGATCCCGCACAGGCCCCCGCCGTGGCGGCCGGCGTCGCAGCGGCCCTGCGCCCCGTCCCCGCCGGGCGCGGAACCTGAACCCGCGCCGGCGCGGGGCGTCACCGGCGGGCGGATCAGTCCAGGACGGCGACCGCTTCGACCTCGACGAGCGCGTCGGTCCCGAACAGGGCACCGACCGGGCCGGGAGCGCTTCCGCGGCCCTGACCCGTTCGTGCAGGTGGGAGAGGCGGCCCCAGGAGGATTCGAACCTCCGACACCCACTTTAGGAGAGTGGTGCTCTGTCCCCTGAGCTATGAGGCCGGAACCGGGGCCCAGCTTAGCGGAGGATGCGGGCGCAGTGGGCCGCCCGAGCCCGGGCGGGGAGCGGTACCCTCAGAGACCTTGAAGTTGACATGGCATGGCTGTGGTGTTGGTCACGTTTCCCCATAAATCCCTTTCGTGGATTTTATACGGTTGTGACCTGCCTTAGTCTGGAACGCGACGCTGTACACCCGGTGACCTGCCGTTACGTGCGAACGCCGGAGTCGCTCGACGATACGGGTTCCCCCGTGTCCCCCCGCGTTCACCCGCACGATCCATGTCGGCCTGGCCGATAGCGGACATGTAGTAACTTGCGTTGCGGCTCGTGTACCACCGCTTTACTTGCGACCGGAGGACCTTCGTGCCGTTTTTCCTCGATTCGACGCGGCGTACCGCCCGCGTTCAGCGAATCGGGTCCTCCCAGTCCCCGCTTACGCTGTTCGCCCGCGCACGCAGATACGGTGCGTTCTCGGCGCTCGCCGTCTTCATCATGGCACTGCTGGTCGTTCCCGGTGCCGAGACGGCCCTCGCGCCCGTGACCTCTCCCGCTTCGGCCGACGGCCTGGACGCGCTCAAGGAGAAGGCGGACACGGCGAAGGAGGACCTGGAGGACGCGACCGACGAGTACACGGCGAAGGAAGACGAGCTGGACGACGCCCAGGACGAACTCGTCTCCACGTTGCACGATCTCCAGCAGACCGAACTGCGCTTGTCGGAGATGCGCGAGCCCTTGGCCCGGCTCGGCAGCACGCTCTACCAGCAGCCCAACGCGGGCGTGCTGGGCATCCTCACGTCGGGCCAGCTCAACCAGGACCTGCAGGTCGAATCGCACGTGCTCAAGCTCTCCGACGATCGCGAAGCGATGATGAGCAAGGCCGACGACCTGCGCGAGAAGCAGTCCGACCTGGCCACACAGGCCCAGGAGCTGCAGACCGAAACCCAGCTCAAGCGGGTGCAGCTCGAAGACGACCTGGAGGACCTGCGGGCCCGGTCCGAAGAGAGCACCGACGAGCTGACCCAGGAGCTGGAAGACCGCGGGCTCGACGCCGACGCCTACTTCGCCGGTGTCGAGTGCGACCCCTCGGTCGCCGACAACGCGTCCGGCCACCCCAACGGCCTCCTGCCCAACGACGGCCTGTGCGGACTGCACCAGGACGGCGAGTCCCTGCGCGCCGACGCCGCGGTGGACTTTTTGAAGATGAACCAGGCCTATACGGAGGAGTTCGGCGAGGGCATGTGCCTGACCAGCTCCTACCGCGACCTGTCCAAGCAGCAGAGCCTCTACGCCACCAAGCCGCCCGGCATGGCGGCGGTCCCCGGTACGAGCAACCACGGGTGGGGCCTGGCCGTCGACCTGTGCGGCGGTGTGCAGAACCAGAGCAGCGCGCAGTTCCAGTGGCTGGAGGCGAACTCCCGGCAGTGGGACTGGTTCCACCCGCAGTGGGCCTACTCCAACCCCTTCGAGCCCTGGCACTGGGAGTACGACGCCCCGCACGGCTGATCCGTCCGGTACACGGGCCCGCTCGCCGGGGCGGGCCCGTCGTCGTGATGAACGCGTCGGCGACGCGCGGCCGCCGGGCGGCGGCAAGCGCGGCACGCGCCGGATCAGCTTCGCAGCGCCACCGACAACCGGGACGCGGCGGCGTGTCCCGCGAGGTCGCGCGCTTCCGCGGGGCGCACCGCCAAGACCACGAGCGCGCCTGCGGAGGTTCCGGCGGAGTCGGGCTCGGCCACGGATACCACGGGGCGGTCCTCGACGACGGTGCGCGCGGGCCGGGCCCCGCCGGCGCCGCCCGCCGCCAGCACGTCGACCCGGCTGCCCGGGGACACCAGGCCGTCGGGAAGAGCTCGGGGCAGGCGCACGGGTGCGGCCACCATCCCGGGGCCGTAAGCGCGTGCGACGGGTTCGGCGATGCGGGCGCGGGTGAGGACCTCCCCGCGGGCGACGGGACCGGTCAGCGAACGGCCCGCGGGATCGTCGCCGGGGCCCAGCGCCTGATCGGGCACCGCCTCGCGCGGCAGCGACCGCACCGCGAGATCGCTCGGCGACAGCGCGGAGAGCGCGTCGAGGCTGCGCGCGGCGACGAGTACTTCGGTGGACGGCGCCGGAGGCGGCTTCAGCACCAGCACGGCGCCGGTGAGCGCGAGCGCGGCGCAGACCGCGCCCAGCACTCGGCGGTGGCGGGCGAGCGCGCGGACCGGCGCCGCGTGCGCGGTCGCCCGGGACACGCCGGTCACCGGGGGACCTGCGGACGGACGGGACGGCGGATCGGGGGCCGGGCGGCGTTGCGGTTGCTGCGAGGCATGCCCCGTACGGTAGAGCGCCGGCCCCGGGAGCCGGCGCCGCCGTCCACAACCGACCGGGAGTCGGGCGCGCGGGCCGGGCCCGCGCGGGCCGTCATCCCGGCCGCACCGGAAGACCCCCGGGATCCGTGCGGGCGGGCTCGCTCCCGGGGGTGCGGCGGTGGGGGCCGCCGGCCGGGCGGGTTCCCCGGCGCCGGGTCAGCTGCCGGCGGCCGCGGTGGATGCGCCGGAGGACGCCGGGGCCTTGTTCTCCTTGGCGCCGCCGGAACCGGAGCCGGACGAGTCCGACGCGCCGGAGCCCGAGCCGGAACCCGAGCCGGAGTCCGTCCCGGAAGAACCGGAATCGGAGCCGGACGAGGCCGATTCGCCGTTGGACGACCCGCCGGAGTCGTCGCCGGAGCCGGAGCCCGCCATGGAGGAGTTGCCGGAAGAGGAGTTGCTGTCGGTGCGGTAGAAGCCCGAACCCTTGAACACGATGCCCACGGCGGAGTACACCTTGCGCAGCCGGCCCTGGCACTGCGGGCAGTCGGTCAGCGAGTCGTCGGTGAACTTCTGCACGACCTCCATCTCGGAGCCGCACTCGGTACATGCGTACTGGTACGTCGGCACTGGGTCCTCCTTTTGGCACTCTCGCCCGTCGACTGCCAAATATTACGCGGTCGGGCAGCACAGCCGCGACATCGGGGGCGTGGCACCGTAGGGATCACTGGGAGTGCGCTGCCGACCATGGGCAACGCCGGCGCCCGAGGGGCGTGTTCCCCCGGTGCCGCGTATCCGCGCACACACGGTCACCGCCGGTCGAGCACGCGCATGCCGCCGCCGGGCGTGACCACCCCGCCCACCGGCCGGTCGTGCGGTTCGGCGGGAACGGACTCGACCAGCTCTGTGTCGTAAATCACCGCAAGCGTGAGCGTGTTGGGACCCACCCGCGACAGCGACCGGTCGTAGCACCCGGCCCCCCGGCCCAGGCGCAGCCCGGATCCGTCCACGGCCAGTGCCGGGCACACCACCGCGGCCGCTCTGCGCACCGCATCGGGCCCGTAGCGGGGGCCTGTCGGCTCCAGCAGCCCGTAGGCGGCGCTCTCCAGGCTGTCCGGCCCCTCATAGGCCGCCCAGTCCAGCTCCCCGCTGTCGAGGAACACCGGTAGCAGCACGTAGGTGCCGCGCTTCCACAGCGCCGCGACGAGTTTGCGCGTGCCGGGCTCGGTGCCCACCGAGTAGTAGACGGCCACCGTCCCGCCCGACGTGAACAGCGGTTCGGCCGCCAGCGCGTCGCGGATCGCCGATGCCGACGCGTCGCGCTCGCGCTCGGCCATAGCCCGCCGGGCCGCGACGATGCGCCGGCGCATCTCCTGCTTGGTCTCCTGTGCGGTCACGACTCGCCAGTCTCCCAGCCCGCGCATCCGGGTGCGCACTCCGGCCCGCCGGGCCGGAGTGCGCACCCGAGCGGACCGGCATCAGGACGGCGTCGCGGACCGCGCCGGCGCCGCGGCGGAACCGCTGCGGCGCCTCCACGCGCGCCGGGCGCCGCCCGCGCGGGAGGTGTCCTAAAGTGCCGACATGACAGATACAGAGCGCCCCTCAGGCGTGGCCAAGGCGGTCGTCCCCGCCGCCGGACTCGGCACCCGGTTCCTCCCGGCCACCAAGGCGACCCCCAAGGAGATGCTGCCCATCGTCGACAAACCGGCGATCCAGTACGTCGTCGAGGAGGCCGTCGACGCCGGCCTCGACGACGTACTGATGGTCACCGGCCGCTCCAAGCGCTCCATCGAGGACCACTTCGACCGCGCCTACGAGCTGGAGGAGGCGCTGCGGGCCAAGAGCGACACCCAGCGCCTGCACTCCGTGCGCGAGTCCAGCGAACTGGCGCAAGTCCACTACGTGCGCCAGGGCGAGCCGCGCGGCCTGGGCCACGCGGTGCTGTGCGCCTCCGCCCACGTCGGCGACGAGCCCTTCGCGGTGCTGCTCGGCGACGACCTCATCGGCCGCGACGAGGCCCTGCTGCGGCGCATGATCCAGGTCCGCGAGGCGTACGGCGGCAGCGTCGTCGCCCTGATGGAAGTCGACCCCGACCAGGTCTCCCTCTACGGATGCGCCGCCATCGAGCCCACCGGCGAGGACGACGTCGTCACCGTCACCGACCTCGTCGAGAAGCCCGCCGCGGACCGGGCGCCCAGCCGCTGGGCCGTCATCGGCCGCTATATCTGCGACCCCGCCGTCTTCGACGTGCTGCGCGACACCCCGCCGGGACGCGGCGGCGAGATCCAGCTGACCGACGCCCTCCTGCAGCTCGCCCGGCGCAAGCCCGCCGACGGCGGCCCGGTGCACGGCGTTCTCTTCCGCGGCCAGCGCTACGACACCGGAAACCGGGTCGACTACCTGCGCACTGTGGTGGAATTCGCCAGTGAGCGCCCGGACCTCGCCGCGGAGTTCCTGCCGTGGCTGCGCGACTTCGTCGCCCGGAATCCGGCCGCCGACGACGCCTGAGCGCACCTGCGCGCTTCCGCCGCGGCACCGCGCGAGGGCGGTACCGCCGAAACTGGGTGAGGAACACCGATGAAATCCGTCGAGCAGCACATCCGCGACGTCCTCGACCTGGTCGAGCCGCTCGAACCCATCGACTCCGACCTGCTGCGCGCCCACGGCGGCGTCCTCGCCGAGCCCGTGGTCGCAGGGACGGCCCTGCCGCCGTTCGACAACTCTTCGATGGACGGCTACGCGGTGGCGGCCGCCGATCTCGACGGCGCCTCCGCCGCAGAGCCGGTGCGCCTGCCCGTCGTGGCCGACATCCCCGCCGGCGACGCCGCGGCCACGGCCGTGCGCCGCGGCCACTGCGCCCGGATCATGACCGGAGCGCCCCTGCCGCGGGGCGCCGACGCCGTGGTCCCGGTGGAGTGGACCGACGGCGGCCTGGCCACGGTGGCCGTCGACCGGCCCGTGCGCCCGGGCAACGCCATCCGCAGGGCCGGTGAGGACGTCGAGAAGGGCGCCACCGTGCTGGAGCGGGGCGCCCGCCTGGGCGCGGGCGAGCTCGCGGTGCTGGCGGCCGCGGGACGGGGAACGGTCCCCGTCCGGCCGCGCCCGCGCGTGGTGGTGCTGTCCACCGGCGCCGAGCTGGTGGAGCCGGGATCGCCCATCGGGCCCGGCCAGATCTGGGAGTCCAACAGCTACATGCTGACCGCGGCCGCGCTGGACGAGGGCTGCTCGGCGTTCCGCCGCGGCTTCGTCGGAGACGACCCCGCCACGGTCCTGGAGACCGTCGAGGACGCCCTGGTGCAGGCCGACATCGTCCTGACCACGGGAGGCGTGAGCATGGGCGCCTACGACGTCGTCAAGGAGGTGCTCTCGCGCCTGGGCACGGTGCACTTCGACAAGGTCGCCATGCAGCCGGGGATGCCGCAGGGGGCGGGCACCGTCGGCGACTCCGGCGCCGCGATCCTGACCCTGCCGGGAAATCCGGTCAGCTCCTACGTCTCCTTCCACCTGTTCGTGCGCCCGGCGCTGCGCCGGCTGCGCGGGCTGCCGCCCGACCCCCTGCCCACCGTCCACGCCCGCCTCACCGCACCCGTTCCGCGCTCGCCCGAAGGGCGGCGCTCCTACCTGCGGGCGGTACTGGAGTACGACGGATCCGGCGGTTCCACCGCCTACACCGCCCGGACTGCCGCACGCCAGGGATCGCACCAGCTCTCCGCGCTGGCCGAGACCAACGCGCTGGTGGTGGTGCCCGAAGCGGTCACCGAGCTGGCCGAGGGCAGTGTGGTCGAGGTCCTGCAGTTGCCCGCCACCGCCTGACATCCCCGCCGGCAGGCCACGCCCGACCGGCACCGCAGATCCCGTCGAGGAGGACGGACACCATGGCACAGGAGCATTCCTCCGGGTTGAGCCACCTGGACGCCGCCGGCGCGGCCCGGATGGTCGACGTCACGGCCAAGGACGTCAGCGCCCGCACCGCCACCGCCACCGGGGCGGTGCTGCTGTCGGCCGAGACCGTGGAGGCGCTGCGCGGCGAAGGCGTGCCCAAGGGCGACGCCCTCGCCGTGGCCCGGCTGGCCGGAATCCAGGGGGCCAAACGCACCCCCGACCTCGTCCCGCTGTGCCACCCCATCGCCGTCCACGGCGTCGACGTCGGCCTTGAGGTCGTCGACGAGGGCGTGCTCATCAGCGCGACGGTGCGCACGGCCGACCGCACCGGCGTGGAGATGGAGGCACTCACCTGCGTGACGGCGGCCGCGCTGGGGCTGGTCGACATGGTCAAGGCGATCGACCCCGAAGCCGTTGTCACCGATGTCCGGGTCGAGGAGAAGACGGGCGGCACGAGCGGGGACTGGAGGCGGTCGCAGTGAGCGGCGGATACACCGACGACGCCGGGGGCGACGGCGCGGCGGGCCCCCGCTACCGCGTCGCCGCGATCACCGCGTCCAACCGCGCGGCCGCCGGCGTCTACGCCGACCGTTCGGGTGCGGTGCTGCGCGAGGAGCTGGCGCGCCTGGACGGCGTCGCCGTCGAGGGGCCGTGGGTGGTAGCCGACGGGCCGCCTGTCGCCGACGCTCTGCTGCGCGCCCTGCACGCCGGCTGCGACGCCGCCGTCACCACGGGCGGCACCGGGCTCAACCCCACCGACGCCACCCCGGAGGCGACCCGCCCGCTGCTGGCCTACGAGATCCCCGGCGTCGCCGAGGCGCTGCGGGACGCCGGCCGCAACAAGGGGATCGCCTCGGCCGTGCTCTCTCGGGGCATCGCCGGCGTCGCCGAACGCGGGGGCCGGCGCATGCTTGTGGTCAACCTCCCCGGCTCCAGCGGAGGGGTCCGCGACGGCATGGGGGTGCTCGGACCGATTCTCGGCCACGCCGTCGACCAGATGCGCGGCGGCGACCATCCCGCTTCGGCGGGCTGACGGGGGTCAGCCCGTGGTGGAATACTGGAGGGACGCGAAGGCGGCACAACCCGTTTCCCGCCCGTCACGGCACGGGCGGGGCTACCGCACCCGCCGGCCGGCCACCGGTGGCACCGGGACCCGGCGGCGCCGGAAGGACGCGACGTGAATCGGATCCGTGGCTGGCCGATCACCCTCACGGAGGGGCCGGTCGGCCTGCGTCCGCTGCGCTTGCGCGACGCCGGCGCGCTGCGCGACGCCCGCACCCGCAACGCCGACTGGCTGCGCCCGTGGGAGCCCACCTATCCCGAGATGCCGCTGCACACCTCGGGGCTGTCGCCGTATGTGGCGATGGTGCAGGCGATCCGCCGCGAAGCCCGGCACGGCATCTCGATGCCGTGGGCCGTGACCTACGGCGGCGAGTTCGCCGGGCAGCTCACGGTCAGCGCCATCGTGTGGGGTTCGGCACGCTCGGCGCAGGTGGGCTACTGGATCGACCGGGCCCATGCGGGCCGCGGCGTCACCCCGACCGCGGTGGCGCTGGCCGTCGACCACGCGTTCTTCACGGTGGGCTTGCACCGGATCGAGGCCTGCGTCCGGCCGGAGAACCAGGCGAGCCGACGGGTGGCCGAGAAGCTGGGCTTTCGCGAAGAGGGGGTGCGCAGGCGCCAGCTGCACATCGACGGCGCGTGGCGCGACCACATCGGCTACGCGCTGACCACCGAGGACGTCCCCGGCGGCCTGCTCGCGCGCTGGCGCCGCCACCGCGGCGAGGTCGCCGGTTCCGACAGCGCAGCGGGAGGCTCGTCCTAGGCGGCGCGCCCGGGGCCGGGGGCGGCAGGTACCGGGGTCCGGAAATCGGTGTCGGCAGGCTTCTGTTCGCGGGATAATCGCCGGTGTCCGGCCGCAGAGTCCACGGCGGCGCGGCACGAGGTGCCGCGCTTCGCAGGCGCGTCCGGGCGCCAGACGGACGTCGGGGAACCGGTGACGCGCGGCCGACGTCAATGGGGAAAGGCTGTAATCTCACGACACTCCGGTCCGAATACTGCGCATTTGTGGACACCTGGTCGTACCGTGCGGAACGTAGACGCACTAACGATGCAGGCAACACGTACATATGGCGCATGGGGGACGGCGAATGACGAGTGGCACGATGAACGGCGCGGGCGCCGGATCGTGACCTCGGGGCGGCCCGCCGACGGGTCGCCACCCGCCATGAGCCATGAACGGGCCTCGTCGCCGGAGCGTCTGGGACTGTCCTGTGGTCGGCGGTACGAGGAGGGGTCATGAGCAGCTCTCCTCTGTATCTCGCCATCGTGGTCGTGTGGCTCATCGTGCTGGTGCCGATGCTGCTGCGGCGTGACTCCGCCGGCCAGTACGAGGACGACGCCGATCTGGACGCCGAATTCGACGACGGCGGGCAGGACCCTGCCGACGACGGTGCTGAGGCCGACATCGGCGAGGACGGTGCGGACGAGGGCTCCGAGGACGCAGCCGGTACGCGGGCCGAGGAAGCCGCGCCCGCGGATGAGCGCGACCGTGCTCCGGGAAGCGAGGACGACGATGTCCACCGGGCGCGCTCCGCACGCCGCACCGCGGCCCCCGAGCCCACCCGAAAGCTGGAGCGCCCGGACGCTCGGGATCCGCTCGACGAGGCGGAGAGCGACGAGGAGGCCGCGATGGAGGCCGCTCCGCCTCCCGCTCCGCGGCCGCCCGTGACCCGGGCGACGGTCATCGCGCGGCGCAGGCGGCGTACCTCCGGGCTGACGGCGCTGCTCGTGCTGGCCGGAGTCGGCGTCGCCACCGGACTGGGGCCGTGGTGGGTGCTGGCTCCTCCGGCCGTGCTGCTGGTGGGGCATGTGGCTCTGCTGCGCGAGGCGGCCAAGGCCGACGCCGACCGCCGCGCCGCCGAACTGCGACGGCGCCGCAGGGCGGCCGAGCTCCGCCGCGCCCGCGAGGCCCGGGAGGAGGCCCGGGCGGCGCGCCGCGCTCAGGTGATCGAGCTGATGGAGCGCCGCAAAGAGGTCTACGACCAGTACACCGACGCCCACCAGCGCGCCGCGGGCGACTGAGCACCGCTCGGCGCTTGCGGCGCCGCGTTCCGGCTTCCGGTTCGGAGTACACGGCTGAAGCTGTTAGGATATGAAGCGTTGTTGAGGGGCTGTGGCGCAGTCCGGTAGCGCACCTCGCTCGCATCGAGGGGGTCAGGGGTTCAAATCCCCTCAGCTCCACCCTCAGCCAGGTCAGGGTTCGTCTCTGACCTGGCTTTTTTGTGTCCGATCCGAGTGCGGCGGGGCACGGTCGCCCCGGGCCGCGGCCTCCCGCGCGGAGCGCAGACGCGGTCGCGGTCCGCTGCCGTGCCAGTCCGCCGCCGCGGCGGACCTCCGCGTACGGATCCCGGTCCGAGCGTGCGCCTGTACTCGACGCTCCGGGGCGACTTCGGTGAAACCCGGCACAGTCGGGCGCATGCGCGTATCGTGTACCGCAGAGGGATACCCGCAGCCTCCTCCGCCGGCGGGGGCGGCGCCCGGCCTCGGACACGCATTGCACCGGCGCAGCGCAGCCGAATCGGCGCCGGGGACGATGGAGCCGTCGTTCCCGGAGCGGATTGGCAGGACAACGGGGCGGGATTTCTCGGTGCCGGGAGAATTCGCAGGTGGGGCGGGGTTCGGTCGCCCCGGGCGTGCGGTGTCCGGTGATCCGACCTTCTCGGTGGTGCCCGCCATTCCGAATGGAGGCGTTTCCCCAGGGCAGCGTGCATGGGCAGGGGAGGTCCCGCAGGATGCTGCGCGGTTGCGAGCGGTGCCGCCGGACACGCCGGGTGACGGCGGGCCCGGTGTGCAGCGGATTGTTTATGTGCATTTAAGCGCCATAGTGATTTATATACGACAGAAGCCCGGTAAATCCTGGTTTGGGGCTTGCGCGAAGTGTGACCGGTGGATTATCTTACGCCCCGGGGATGGATGTTGATGTAATGGAAAGGTGCACTGTGCTGAAGAAATCCTTCGCGGTGGTCGTGCTCGCTGTAACCGCGGTTCTCGCGCCTTCGATTCCCGCTGCCAGCGCCGACACGGCCCAGGCGTCGACGACCGGCTGGAGCTGGGCCTGACAGGCCGGTTCGGTCGCCGGACGACGTCCGAGTGACAACGCCGTCCCCCGGCCTGTGCCCCCGGGTCGGAGGACGGCGTTCGCCTGTGCGAAGGAAGTTCTGCGGGGCGGGATCTGTGCCGCGGGCCGCACGCGGCCTCCGCATGCGTAGACGCCGGGCGCGCCGTGCACCGCGAGCGCCGCGATCCCCGGCCCCGCCCGGGTTGGGCGACGGCGCCGAACGGGTAGGCACCCCGCAGTGATTCCGGCCTGCGGCAAAAGGACGGCGAGACACCCGTGCCCGACCACCCCGAGCAGCCCTCGCCAGAGCATCCCCGATCCCAGCCGCGCCCCGAGCGCGGACGCCACCAGGGCGGCGGCGAGTTCCCGCCCGGACACCACGCCCCCGGCGGCTACCAGCTGCCCGTCGATCCCTCCGAGCCACCGCCGCCCGGCGGGCCGCCGTCCGGCGAGGAGGCGACCGGAGCCGGCTCTGCGGACCAGGCGCCGGTCGCCGGCGAGCGGTTCCGCCGTGTCGAACCGGCACGGCGCAAGGCCATCCCCGCTTTCGGGAGCAAGGGGCACTGGCGGTTGTGGACCACCACGGTCCTGTTCGTCATGTTCACCGCCAGCTGGGCCGACTACCTGGAGCCGACCACCCGCGCCGTGTGGCACCTGGCGTTCTGGGCGCTCCTGGGCGCGGCCGCGCTGATCACGGCCTATCGCGAGCGGCGCCACGGCTGGAAGGCCTCGCCGCGCTGGCCCTGGCCGGCAGCCGCGGTAGCGGGCACGATCGCCACCGAAGTCCTGGTCGCCACAGTGGGATCCGCCGCCGCCACGATCGGATCCGTGGTCGTCCTGGTGCTCGGGGTGTTCCTGGTACTGATGTTCGGCTGAGGACTGCGGGCGGCCCTCGTCGCTGCCCGCCCGCGCACCCGGCGCAGCGCCGGCGCGGCCGGGGCGCCGTGCCTCGTCAGGTGGCCTCGCTGTCGAACGGCGGGCGCTTTCCGTTGAGCTGGGACGCGGGCCGGCGGCCGCCGGCGTCGTCCTCCTCGTCGGCCTCCCAGAAGTGCTTCTGCACGAACCTGCGCGGGTTCAGATCCTCGACGTCGAAGTCCTTGAACTCCGGCCCCAGGCCCTGCTGGATGTCGGCCTTGGCACTGTTGGCCATGGTCCGCAGCTGCCGCAGCACCCTGCCGACCTGGGCGGCGGCCTTCGGCAGCTGCTCCGGGCCGAGGATCACGAGTGCGAGCACAGCCAGAGTGATGAACTCGCCCGCGCTGATGTTGAACATGCCCGGTTCCTCCGTTGGCCCGTGGTCGTTGTCCGGCCTTATAGCACATTAACCGGTGTCGTCCGCCGCGCGGGCAACGGAGGGGCGGCTTGTGGATGACGACTCCCGTCACCGCCCCGCCGGCCGCGCGGTGACCGGCCGGGGACGCACCGCAGTGAGCGTTAAGGTCGGTGCCGTTCGCATCCGCAGGGTCCCGGCAGGCGGGACCGGCGCGGAAGGCGCCCCCGCGGGGGGATCCGGACGGGAGAGGTGCAGTGGGCGACACGGCGTTGCGCGAACGGGCAGGGGCGATCGTCGGCAGCCACCGGTTCCAGACGCTGATCGTCCTCCTGATCCTGCTGAACGCGGCCACGCTGGGCATGGAGACCTATGTCGACGGCCCGCTCGCCGGTGCCGAGGACCTGCTGGCCGCCGCCGAAACGGGGTTCGTCACCGTGTTCGCCGCCGAGCTGGCGCTCAAGGTCTTCGCTCACGGCCGCCGGTTCTTCCGCGACCCCTGGAACTGGTTCGACATGGCCGTGGTCGGCATCGCCGCCGTGCCGGCGTCCTCCGGCCTGTCGGTGCTGCGGACGCTGCGCATCCTGCGGATCCTGCGGTTGATCAGCGTCCTGCCGCAGATGCGCACGATCGTCACGGCCCTGTTCCGCTCGGTCCCGGGCATGGGGGCCGTCATCGGGCTGCTGCTGATCATCGTCTACACCGCGGCGGTGCTGGGCGAGCGACTCTTCCACGAGATCGACCCCGAGCATTTCGGCGACCTCGGCACGACCCT
The DNA here is from genome assembly GCF_014204715.1 of Streptomonospora salina. NCBI lineage: Bacteria > Bacillati > Actinomycetota > Actinomycetes > Streptosporangiales > Nocardiopsidaceae > Streptomonospora > Streptomonospora salina. The sequence goes on along the minus strand of NZ_JACHLY010000001.1, from coordinate 1,726,564 downwards.
CTACACCATGTTCGTGCTGCTGACCACCGAGGACTGGCCCGATGTGGCCCAGCCCGTTCTGGACCGGGAACCGGCGGCGTGGCTGTTCTTCGTCGGCTACATCGTGGTCACGGCCTTCATCATGCTGAACCTGGTGATCGGCGTGATCGTCACCGCGTTGGAGCAGGAGGTCAACGCCGAGCGGTGGAAGGAGGACCAGGACCTGGAACTCGCGCAGCACCAGTCGGTGATGAACCGGCTGGAGGAGCTGACCGAACAGGTGGGCCGGCTCAGCGAGCAGGTGCGGGCGCTGGGCGGCGCCCCCGCCGAGGGAGAGGCGCAGCCGCAACCGGGCGGCCGGGCGGGTGCGGACGGGGCAGGACCGGCGCGCGGCGGCGACGGCGGAACCGCGGGCACGCACTCCGGCGACGGGGGGACCGGCGGGCGGCCGGTGCCGTAGCCGGCCGGCCGCCGAACGCACAGAGCCCTTCGCCCGGAACCGAGCGAAGGGCCGAGAAACGGATTCAGGCGTCGTCAGAGCGAACGCACGTTGGACGCCTGCGGGCCCTTGGGCCCTTCGGTGACCTCGAACTCGACCGACTGGTCCTCTTCCAGGTTCCGGAAGCCGGTACCCGCGATCGCCGAGTAGTGCACGAACACGTCCGGTCCACCGCCCTCAACGGCGATGAAACCGAAACCCTTCTCAGAGTTGAACCACTTCACGGTGCCCTGAGCCATCTGCTCTCCCTTTGGGGACTCCATCGGGGCCGCACCCTGCTGGCCCCGGGCTGCTGAGCGCTCGCCCCCCGGGAGTCTCCGCCCAAACGACCAGCGCCCACGTGAAGTTCCGTGAGGCGCCTGGGCCATCAAAGGAAACTACAACCGCAACCGGATCATGAGAGTACCAGGACCGGATGCGCCCTGCCGAGGCTTTTCGTCCGGGGAATCGGATTTCCAGAACCCGTCATTCTTCGTTTAGACGCCCGTGAAGCGCGGAAAGCGACGACCGGGTCCATACCGGGATCCGGCCCCTGCTCGTCCGCGTGCCTCGTGTCCGCTCGCCGAAACCGTCAGCCGCCGCCGTTGCCGTAGATCCAGGTGTCGAACCACATGCGCTGAGCCCAGGAGTCGTAGGGGATCGTCTCGGCACTGAGTACCGGGTACAGGTAGGCGAAGTTGGCGACCACCAGCAGAAGGACCACACCGAAGCCCACGCCGCCGGCCACCCGCGCCCAGGGCGAATACTCCGGCCGCGTCTCGCCCGCGCCCAGGGCCAGACCCAGGGCCAGCACGATCGCCAGCACGACGAAAGGCAGCGCCGGAAGGGCGTAGAAGGCGAACATGGTCCGCTCGGGGTAGGCGAACCACGGCAGCCACCCCGCGGCCACACCCAGCAGCACCGCGCCTGCGCGCCAGTCCCGGTAGGTCAACCACCAGCCCAGCATCACCACCACGGCGACGCACCCCAGCCACCACACCGCCGGAGTGCCCAGGCTCAGGATCGTCGTCGAGCAGTCCGCCGCACCGCAGTCGGAGGGCTGGTCGCTGTAGAAGAAGGCGACCGGGGTCCGCATGACGGGCCACTCCCACGGCTGCGACGCGTAGTCGTGCGACTTCGACAGTCCGCTGTGGAAGGAGTACATCTGGCTGTGGTAATGGGCCAGGCTCCGCAATCCGTTGACCGGGGCCTGGACGAGTCCCGGCGTGTTCTCCAGCCAGCCCGGCATGTGGGCCGCCCCCCACCCGCGGGCGTAACCGCCGGCGGTCGCGAACCAGCCGCTCCAGGTCGCCACGTAGGTCACCACAGCCACGCCCACCGTCTGGAAGAACGCCGGCACCGCGTCGAAGGCGAACCAGCGCAGCGCTGTGCGGTCGTGGGCGACGCTGCGCCGTGCGCCGTAGTCCCAGGCGACGGTGAGCAGGCCGAACGCCGCCAGGTAGAACAGCGCCGACCATTTGCAGCCGACCGCCAGCCCCAAGAACAGGCCCGCGGCGATGCGCCACCAGCGCATCCCCAGCCAGTTGAGCGCACCGCCGCCCCGCTCGGCGTGGGCGGCCAGCCGCTCCCGGGCGCGGTCGCGGTCGAGTACCAGGCAGCCGAAGCCCGCCAGGATGAAGAAGGTCAGGAAGATGTCGACCATCGCGATGCGGCTGAGCGTGAAATGCAGCCCGTCCAGCGCCATGATCAGGCCCGCCGCACACCCCAGCAGCCACGAGCGCGTCAGCCGGTGGGCGATCCGCACCAGCAGCAGCACCGACAGCGCGCCGAAGACCGCCGAAGCCAGCCGCCACCCTTCGGGATCGACGCCGGCGGTGCCCGGAAGCAGGCTCCACAGCTGGTCGCCCGCCCCGATCAGCCACTTGGACAGCGGCGGGTGCACCACGAAGTCGGCGCCCCCGCTCCAGATGTCGCCGTTGCCCCGCGCCAGCATCTCGTCGGCGTTTTCGAGGCTCTCGTGCTCATAGCCGAAGACCCACATCGACAGCGCGTTCTTGGCGTAGTAGGTCTCGTCGAAGTAGATCTGGCCGGGCCGCCCCAGCCCGATCACGCGCAGTGCGCCGGCGAACAGCGCCAGCGCCACCGCGCCGACCCACCCCGGCCACGCGGGACTCGGCATCGGCGGTACCAGGCGAGAGCGGACCGATGCCCGCCAGCTCGGATCGGGATCGGCGGAAGCTTCGGGTGCGGTGGTGGTCATGTGTCGGCTCTTAAGGTTGGGGCGCGGGTGGACGGTCGTCGGGGATGCCTCGCGGCGGGAACGTGCCGGGCGGTGCCACGCGGCCGAAGGGGGGCGCCGACCGGGGCGCGCTCCGCGAAGGCCCGCTGTGGCGGGGCCGAGCGCCGATCGGCGGCCGTCCGCGAAGCACTCCCTTACCGTAGCGTCTAGAGAGCGGGTGGATCGTGACTGCAGGGCCCGGCGGAACCGGGGACCCGCGCGCCGCACAGGGCGCGGGAACCCTGACACTGGCAGGGTTGCCCATCGGCAACGGCGACGACGCTCCGCCGCGGCTGCTGCGCGCGCTTGAGGAAGCTCGGATCATCGCGGCGGAGGATACCCGGCGGCTGCGCCGCTTCGCCGCCCGGGCGCAGCTGCGTCTGGGCGGCGAGACCGGGGCGCGTGTGGTCTCCTACTACGACGCCAACGAGTCGCGCCGCGCCGAGGAGCTGCTGGGCGAGTTGAAGGCGGGCGGCGACGTCGTGATGGTCACCGACGCCGGCATGCCCGGGGTGTCCGACCCCGGATACCGGCTGGTCGCCGCATGCGCCGACGCCGGAGTACCCGTGACGGCGATTCCCGGCCCCACAGCGGCGACCACCGCGCTGGTGCTGTCCGGGCTGCCCACCGACCGCTTCTGCTTCGAAGGCTTCCCGCCGCGCAAGGGCCGGCGGGCCTTCTTCGGCGAATTGGCCGGCGAGCGCCGGACGATGGTCTTCTTCGAGAGCACGCACCGGTTGGCCGCGACGCTCGCCGCCATGGCCGAGGGATTCGGCGCCGACCGGCGCGCGGCGGTGTGCCGGGAGCTGACCAAGACCTACGAAGAGGTGCGGCGCGCGCCCTTGGGCGAACTCGCCGAGTGGGCCCGGGGCGAGGTGCGCGGGGAGATCACCGTCGTGGTCGCCGGCGCCGCCCCGCCGGCCGTCGCGCGCACGTCCGAGGACCTGGCGGCGGCGGTGGCCGAACGCGAGGGCGGGGGCGTCTCCCGCACCGACGCGATCCGCGAGGTCGCCCGCGAGCTCGGGGTGCCCAAGCGCGAGGTCTACGACGCGGCGCACCGCTGATCCGGGCGGGGACCGCCCCGCCCGGGGCCTGCGCCGCCGACACGAAAGCGGGGCCGGGCAGTGCCCGGCCCCGCCTGCGTCGTCCGCTGCCGCGGCCTAGACGACCGCGCCGTCGGTCTGCTCACGGGCGGTGCGCAGCTCCTTGCGCTGCTTGGTGCGCTTCTCCCGGATGACGTGCGGCGGGGGCGTCTTGTCCCACCGCTGCAGCCACGCCGCCAGCGGAGCCGCCACGAACACCGTCGAGAAGACACCCGACATCAGGCCGACCAGCATCGCCACCGAGAAGTCGCGGAGCGAGGAGCCACCGAAGATCGCCAGTGTGCCCAGGATGAACACACCGCCGATGGTGGTGTTCACCGTACGCGGGATGGTGTGCAGGATGGCCGTGTTGGCGATCTTCTTGAAGCCCGACTTGCTGTCGTTGGCCCATTCGTCGCGCACACGGTCGAACACCACCACCGAATCGTTCACCGAGAATCCGATGACGCTCAGGATGGCGGCGAGGAACACGCCGTCGATCGGCCGGCCCAGCCAGGTGAACAGGCCGATCACCAGGGTGATGTCGAAGGCCAGCGCCAGCATCGTCGAGACGCCGAACGACCAGCGGAACCGCCAGGCGAGATAGACCATCTGCAGGGCGAGCGCCGCCACCAGCGCGATGAGCGCCCGGTCGCGCAGTTCGTCGCCCATACTGGGGCCGATCTTCTCGTCGGAGAGCCGTTCGGCGCCGCCGGCTTCCTCGGCCAGCGTGTCCTGGATCGCATGCGCCTCGGAGTCGGAGATCGGGCCGGTGCGCACCGCGATGTCGCCGTCGCCCGACTCCTGCACCACCGCAGAGGGGTGGCCGGCCTCGGACACGGCGTCGCGGGCGTCGCCGACGCTGATCTCCTGCTCGGTCGTGAAGTCCATGACCCGGCCGCCGGTGAACTCCACACCGAAGTCGGGTGTGCGGATCAGCACGCCCGCCACCGCGACGACCACGATCCCCGCGGCGATGCCCAGCCAGAGCTTGCCGCGCGACATCAGGTCGGGGTTGCGCTCGGTCAGCCAGGTGCGCACCCGGCTGATCTTGGAGATGCCGGTCACGGCGGGGTGGTTGCGCACCACCTTGCGGCGCACCGCCCATTCGACCAGCACGCGGGCGATGACCAGGGCGGAGACCATCGAGGCGACGGTGCCCAGGCCCAGAGTGACGCCGAAGCCGCGGACCGTGCCCGAGGCGAAGAAGAACAGCAGCGCCGCGGCGATGAGCGTGGTGATGTTGGTGTCCAGCACCGCGCTCCAGGCCTTCTGCGTGCCGTTGAGGAACGCCTTCTGGAGGTTCGGCGGAATCGCCCGGCGCCGGCGGCGCGAAAGCACGCCCGATTCGGCCTGTTCGGTATCGGAGTCGGTGGCGTCGGCCATACCCGCCGACTTGTTGGACTCGTAGACCTTGGCCTGCTGCTGGTACTCCTCGCGTGCTCGTTCGAATATCAGCACGTTGGCGTCGATGGCCATGCCGATCGCGAGCACGAACCCGGCGAGGCCCGGCAGGGTGAGCGTCGCGCTCAGCGCCACCAGAGCCGCGTAGGCGATCAGGGTGTAGCAGGCCAGCGCCACCGCGGCCAGGAAGCCGACGAGGCGGTAGGCCACGCAGATGTAGATGCCGGTCAGCAGCAGGCCGACCGCGCCGGCGATGAAGCTGGCCTTGATGGCGTCGGCGCCCAAGGTGGGGCCGACCGTCTGGCGCTGCACCTCGGCGACCGGCAGCGGCAGCGAGCCGCCCTCGATCAGCACGGCCAGGTCGTTGGCGCTCTCCTGGTCGAAGGACGAGCTGGTGATGGTCGTGGAACCGCCGGTCTGACCGACGTCGCAGGCGGTGTCCTGGTTGACCTCGGGCGAGGAGATGACCTCGTCGTCGAGCACGATCGCGACGCGCCGCTGGGGCTGGCCGGGGTCGTTGCAGGCGGCCTGGCCGGTGAGCTCGGCCCAGGCGTCGTTGCCCTCGCCGCGGAAGTCGACGTTGACCTGCCACTGCGTGTTGGTGGTCGGGTCGAGCACGGCCTCGGCGCTGGCGACCTGGTCGCCTTCGATCCGGGATTCGCCCAGCTGGAGCTGGTTGCCCTGCTCGTCGGGCAGGGTGCGGGCGACCTTGTCGGGGTCGGCGGCCTGCTGCTGGCCGCCGCCGGAGCCGCCCTGGCCCTGCATGAGCTGCTGGAGCTGCTCCTGGCTCATGCCGCCTTCGCCGCCCTGGCCGGAGCCGCCCTGGCTCTCCATGAGCTGCTGGAGCTCTTCTTCGGACATGCCGCCGGCGCCGCCGCCTTGGCCGCTGCCGGAGCCGCCCTGGCCGTCGGCGGGGGCCCGTGCTTCGTCGGCGGGTGCGTTGGCGGATTCGCCGCCGCCGGCCCCGCCGCCGAGGCCGCCGCCGGGCGCCTGCATGCCGCCGCCCTGCTGCGGCTGGACACCCAGGACGGGGTGGAAGGTGAGCTGCGCGGTCTGGCCGAGGATCTCAGCCGCCTCGGTGGGGTCCTGCACGCCGGGCAGCTCGACGATGATCCGGTTCTCACCGGACCGCGACATGGTGGCTTCGCTGACGCCGAGGCTGTCGATGCGCTCGCGCAGCACCTCGATCACCTGGTCGGTGTTCTCGGCGTTGGCCTCGGTTCCGGCGCGGCCGTCCCGGGTTTCCAGGACGATCTGGGTGCCGCCGCTGAGATCGAGCCCCAGCTGCGGCGGTATGAACCATGCGGCGCCGAACGCGCCGATGACGATGGCTAGGGAGACGATGCCGCGCAGCCAGCGCGTTCCGGCTCCCGTTTGGGTGGACAATCGATTACCTCTCACGACGGGTCATGCGGCCTCTGCGGCAGGGCGGGTGCCCTGCCGGCTGCGGACGGGTTCACATGCCTCGGGAGAGCGGCGGCGCGCGGCCGAAGGGCAGCGCGAACGCGTCGTCGAGGTGCGGGACGCCGACCGATTCGGGCAGCGGAACCAGCACCCGGACGCCGAGATCGCCCAGCCACGGCAGCACGGGGCTGTAGACCTCGGCCAAGTCGCGCACCGGCGGGCGGTGGTCGACGCTCCAACCGGGCAGGGCGACCGCCACGGCGCCGGAGTCGCGCTCGACCAGCAGATCCCGGCCGGAGCCGCCGTGGGAGCCGCGGCGATCGTCGTGGCTCGCGGCGGCGACGGCCAGCGGGGCGTGGCGCGCGGTCTGGGCGGGCAGCGCTGACGCGCCCTGCGACAGGGGCGCGCCCATCAGCAGCAGGGCCACAACCGAGAGCGAGGCCAGGGCACGGGAAACCGTGGTGACCACCGCCTTAGTCGAACGTGGGGCCGCGTGCCGGTCGCCTGCGCTGCCCCGGAGAGGGGCCCGGGCGGGGACGTCGTCCAGACGGCCGAGCCTAGACGCCAACCCTACCGATTCGCGAGGCCCGTGGGATTCCTGCGTCCGCGGCCGGCGGAGGAGGCGGGAGCGCCGTCCCCAGGCCGCGGGAAAGCGGGTGAATCGGGGCCGCCGCCGCCGATAGGCTGGTGGCATGTCGTCGAAACGCCACATCCTGACCGCGGTGGCCTGGCCTTACGCCAACGGCCCCCGCCATATCGGGCACGTATCCGGGTTCGGTGTCCCCTCCGACGTCTTCGCGCGCTTCCAGCGAATGTCCGGGCACGAGGTCCTGATGGTCAGCGGCACCGACGAGCACGGCACGCCCGTGCAGGTCCTGGCCGACCAGGAGGGCGTCGCCCCGCGCGAACTCGCCGACCGCTACAACCGCGTGATCGTCGAGGACCTCGTCGCGCTCGGGCTGTCCTACGACCTGTTCACGCGCACCACCACCGGCAACCACTACGCCGTCGCCCAAGAGCTGTTCACCGGGCTCTACGAGAACGGTTACATCTTCACCCACACCACCAAGGGCGCCATGTCGCCCTCCACCGGGCGCACCCTGCCCGACCGCTACATCGAGGGCACCTGCCCCATCTGCGGCTACGGCAGCGCGCGCGGCGACCAGTGCGACAACTGCGGCAACCAGCTCGACCCGATCGACCTGGTCGAGCCGCGCTCCAAGGTCGACGGCGAGACCCCCGAGTTCGTCGACACCGAGCACTTCATGCTCGACCTTCCGGCCTTCGCCGAGGTGCTGGGCGCGTGGCTGCAGTCCAAGAGCGGCCAGTGGCGCCCGAACGTCCTGAAGTTCTCGCTGAACCTGCTCGACGGCCTCCAGCCGCGGGCGGTCACCCGCGACCTCAACTGGGGTGTGCCGATCCCGCTGGAGAGCTGGCGCGACAACAGCAACAAGCGGCTGTACGTGTGGTTCGACGCGGTCATCGGATACCTGTCCGCGTCGGTGGAGTGGGCTCGGCGCACCGGCGACCCCGAGGCCTGGCGCCGCTGGTGGCAGGAGCCCGAGGCCGAGGGCTACTACTTCATGGGCAAGGACAACATCGTCTTCCACTCCGAGATCTGGCCGGCGATGCTCATGGGCTACAGCGGCCGGGGCGACCGCGGGGGCGATCCCGGGTCGCTGGGCGAGCTGAACCTGCCCACCGAGGTGGTCTCCAGCGAGTTCCTCACGATGGAGGGCCGCAAGTTCTCCTCGTCGCGGCGCGTGGCCGTCTACGTCCGCGACTTCCTGGAGCGCTACTCCGCCGACGCGCTGCGCTACTACATCATCGCGGCCGGGCCCGAGACCCAGGACACCGACTTCACCTGGGCCGAGTTCGTCCGCCGCAACAACGACGAACTGGTCGCCGCTTGGGGCAACCTGGTCAACCGGTCGATCTCCATGGCCGCCAAGTACCTCGGCGAGATCCCCGAGCCCGGCGGGTTCTCCGACGAGGACCGCCGCGTCCTGGCCGAGTCCGCCGCCGCCTTCGACGCGGTCGGCGACCACCTGAACCACTCCCGGTTCAAGGCGGGTCTGCAGGAGGCCATGCGCACCGTCGCCGAGGCCAACAAGTACATCTCCGAGCAGGCGCCCTGGGCGCTGCGCAAGACCGACCCCGACCGGATGCGCACCGTGCTGCACGTCGCCTTGCAGCTTGTCAGCGACGCCAAGACGCTGATGACGCCGTTCCTGCCGGAGTCCTCCAACAAGGTCCACGCCATGCTCGGCGGCACCGGCGTCTGGTCGGCGATGCCGCGCATCGACACCGCCGCCGACACCATCGGCAGCGACCCCGACATCAGCGATTACCCGGTCATCACCGGCGACTACGGCGACAGCGAGGCGGTGTGGGCGTCGGTGCCCGTCCGTGCGGGCACCGCGCTGTCGGCGCCGACGCCGCTGTTCACCAAGCTCGACCCCAGTGTGGCCGACGACGAGGTCGCCCGCCTGGAGCAGGAGGCCGCCGAGTAGCGTCCGGGGCGGCGGCGCCGCACGAGCGGCGCACGCGCCGGCGCGCACCGGGGGGATGCGAACGCGGCCGCGCCTCCGGGCCGGGCGGCCCGGCCCGGAGAGCGAGTACAGCGGACACCGGCGGGCCGCTCGGGCGGCGGCCCGCCGCACCCGTGTCCGCCCGCGGCCGGATGCCGGGCGGCGCGGCCCCCGGACCGCGCGGTCCCCCGCCGGTCGCACCGGCGGGACCGCACGGTCCGCGGACGAGCAAGCGATGGGAGAAGGCCCGATGGGCAAGCGAAGCGGTAGCGCCGTGCGCAACAGGAACGCGCAGACCCCGCCGGAACCGCCGGAGCCGCTGCGTGTGGCCGTCGGCGACAGCCACACGCACATGGACATGCAGACCCCCGAACCCGGCGCGATCATCGCCGCCGCCGAGGCGGTGGGCGTCACCCCGCTGATGCAGGTCGGCGTGGACGTCTCCTCCTCCCAGTGGGCGGCCCGGATCGCGGCCGAGCACCCGACCGTGTGGGCCGCGGCGGCCCTGCACCCCAACGAGGCGCCGCGCATCGTGCACGGCGACGGGGCGCCGGGCGTCGAGGCCGACGACACCGACTGGGCCGGCAAGGCCCGGCCCGCCCTCGGGCCGGCCGGCTTGGACGAGGCGCTGGCCGAGATCGACCGGCTGGCCGCATTGCCCCAGGTCCGCGCGATCGGTGAGACCGGCCTCGACTACTACCGCACCGGCCCCGAGGGAACGGCGACCCAGAAGGAGTCGTTCCGCCGGCACATCGCCGTGGCCAAGCGGCACGGCCGGGCGCTGATGATCCACGACCGCGACGCTCACGAGGACGTGCTGGGCGTCCTCGCCGAAGAAGGGGCGCCGGAGACCGTGGTGTTCCACTGCTTCTCCGGCGACGCCGAGATGGCCAAAGTCTGTGCCGACAACGGCTACTTCATGAGCTTCGCCGGAAACGTGACCTTCGCCAGCGCCGACGAGCTGCGTGAAGCCGCCGCACTCGCTCCGCCCGAACTCGTGCTGGTCGAGACCGACGCCCCGTTCCTGACCCCCAAGCCCTACCGGGGGCGGCCCAACGCGCCCTACCTGGTGCCCCACACCCTGCGCGCACTGGCCGAAACCAAGGGCATGGCCGAGGACGAGCTGGCCGAAGCCGTCGCCGCCAACGGCCGCCGCGCCTTCGCCCTCGACTGACCCGGTGAGCGGCGCGCCCCGCGCCTCCTCCGCCGGGCCCGCCCCGGGATCCCCGGGGCGGGCGCCCCACCGGTGTCGGCGCTTGCCGCCCCGGTATGCGGACCCGGGCCGACCGGCGGCTCCGTCAGGAAGCGCCGGCGTCCAAACCCCAGGCGGCCAGAGTCTCCGCCAAGGAGGGTTCGGGGAAGTCGGGGTCGCGGGTGGCGCGGCCCGGGGTGCGGTCGAAGCGGGGAGCGGGCCCCGGGTAGAGGCGGCCGTCCTTGCGCACCACCGACCCCCGGGCCTGCACGTGCGGATGGTCGGGAGCTTCGGCCATCGACAGGATCGGCTGCACGCAGGCCTCCGTGCCGCCGAAGATCTCCGCCCATGCGTCGCGGGTACGGGTGGCCAGCACCGCGGCGAAGCGCTCGCGCAGCACCGGCCAGTTCTCCTCGTCCCACTGGTCGGGCAGGTCGGCGCCGGACAGTCCCAGCCCGTCCAGGAAGGCGGCGTAGAACTGCGGTTCGATGCAGCCCACGGAGACGTGGCGGCCGTCGGAGCACTCGTAGACGTCGTACCAGGGGGCGCCGGTGTCGAGGTAGTTGGTGCCGCGTTCGTCGGACCACGCGCCGCGCTCCCGGTCCTCGTAGACCATCGACATCAGCAGCGCACTGCCGTCGACCATGGCGGCGTCGACCACCTGGCCGCGGCCCGAGGTCTGGCGCTCGACCAGTGCGCCGAGGATCCCGGTGACCACGAACATGGTGCCGCCGCCGAAGTCGCCGAGCAGGTTCACGGGCGGCACGGGCGGGCCTTCGCGGCGGCCGACACTGTGCAGCGCCCCGTTGAGCGAGATGTAGTTCATGTCGTGCCCGGCGACCGGCGACAGCGGGCCGTCCTGGCCCCATCCGGTCATGCGTGCGTAGACCAGCCGCGGGTTCAGGTCCAGGCAGGTGTCGGGGCCCAGTCCGCGGCGCTCCATGACCCCGGGGCGGAAGCCCTCCAGCACCACGTCGGCCGCCTCGACGAGCTCGCGCGCGGCGGACCGGCCCTCCTCGGACTTCAGGTCCGCGCCCATCACCGGCCGCCCGGCGCTCATGTGCGGGCGCGATCCCTGGGCGGCGGCCTCCGCGGCGGCGGGCCGGTCCAGCCGGATCACCGAGGCGCCGAGGTCGGCGAGCAGCATGGCGGCCATCGGCCCGGGGCCGATCCCGGCGAATTCCACGACGCGGATTCCGTGCAGCGGACCCATGGGCACCTTCCCGGGTTTCGGACATGACGCGAACGTCGTTCGGTTTCACGGTCCATTCTGTCCGGCCGCTCGCTCCGGGCGCCACCGGCCCGACGGCTGCAGGGCGGCGCAGCCGGCCCGCCCCGCCGGTCGGAGGCAGGGATTCGGCCCTGCCGGGCTCCGGTTCCGGACAGGGGGGTGTCCGGTCGGCGGCGCTCGGGGCGAGTAGTGGGACCGCCGCATGTGCGGCTCTCCGGGTCCGGGGGATCGGCCGACCGGCTCCCCGGCCCCCGGTCGTGGCGGCCCCGACCTCGGGATTCGGTCGACACCAATGCGGGCCTGAAGCTGTGTGATACTTTCTCGTGCAGCCCGTGGTCGGCCGAGGCGCCCCTGCCCCCGACCCGCTGTGAGCCGTGCGCCGGGGACCTCCCGCTCCTCCGGCCCGCTCGCATCCTGCAGGCCCACTCTCCCGTCCGTGCGCGATCGCGAAGGTCGAGACCAACGTGCGTATTTCGTCGAATCGCCGTTCCCACCGCGGCAGCCGCAGGGCATCGAGCAAGCCGGGCGCGCCCGGTCGGCGCGGAGCCCGCGAAAGCGGTAACGCCGGTCCCGAAACCGCCGCATCCCCCGCCGCAGGTGCGCCCGCGGGCGACTCCGGCGACGGGTACGGCGCCATGCCCGGCGCGTCCGCAGCGCCCTCCGGCGGCCAGAGGACGCACGGCGGACGCGGCGGGCGCCTCCGCCGGTTCTCGTTCCCCCGCCTGCGGCTGCCGCGCTCGCGCGGTGCGGTGGTCGGTGCGGCCGCCGCGGTGCTGCTCCTGGTCGGCGGCGGTACCGCGTTCGCGATGGACCAGCGCATCACGCTCAGCGTCGACGGCGAGCGCAGCACCGTGCACACCTACGGCGCGACCGTGCAGGACGTGCTCGATTCGGCGGGAGTCGCGCTGGGTGAGCACGACGCCGTCGCCCCGTCGCTGGACACCGAGCTGGGCCAGGGCGACAGCGTGCTGGTGCGCTCCGGGCGCGAACTGACCCTGACCGTCGACGACGAGTCCACGACGCACTGGGTCACCGCGCTGACCGTGGAGGAAGCGCTGCACCAGGTCGGCCGGAACCCCGACTCGCTGCAGCTGTCGGTCGACCCCGACGAAGCGGTCCCCGAGGCCGGGCTGGAGGTCGAAGCCGCGGCCGCACGCCGGGTCGTCGTCCTGCGCGACCGCGTCCGCATCGAGACCGCCACCACCGCCGGCACCGTCGCCGAGGTCCTTGAGGACAACGGCATCACCGTGGGCGAGCACGACACCGTCGAGCCCGAGCCGGGCACCGAACCCACCGACGGAATGGTCGTCGACGTCACCCAGCTGCTCACCGAGCCCCAGACCGAAGAGGTCCCGATCGAGGCCGAGGTCGAGGAGCGGGAGAACCCCGACCTGCCCGAGGGCGAAGAAGAAGTGGTGCAGGAGCCCGAGGACGGCGTCAAGAAGGTCACCACCGCCACGATCATGGAGGAGGGCGTCGAGACCGAGCACGTCCTCGAGGAGAAGGTCGTCGAGGAGCCGGTCGAGGGCATCACGGAGATCGGCACGAAGGAGCCCGAGCCCGTGGGCGACTCCTCCGCCGAAGCCTCCAGCCTCAACTGGTCCGGGCTGGCCGAGTGCGAATCGGGCGGCGACCCCACCGCGGTCAACTCGGCCGGGGGCTACTACGGGCTCTACCAGTTCTCCATGGCCACCTGGCAGTCCGCCGGCGGTTCCGGAAGCCCGGCCGAAGCCAGCGCCAGTGAGCAGACCATGCGGGCCCAGAAGCTCTACGACATGGTCGACGGCAACTGGCAGAGCCAGTGGCCCGAATGCGGCGTGCACCTGTTCGACTAGGCAGAGGCGGGGTGCGCCCCATCGGGCGCACCCGATCGGCGGATCCCGGAGGGGGTGGCGCGCCGTGTTCCGCGGAACCGTGGCCGCCCGCGCCGCGAGGCGACGGCTCAGGACACGCGTGTACCCGTATCCTGAACGGCTTCCTACGCCGGGTCGCACCCCGGCGCACCCCGCCCCTTCGGAAATCACACCGGGGCCGGTGACCCGCGTGATAGCCGCGATCGCTCCGGACCGTCGTGGGCGTCTGGTGGACTGGGGCGGGTGAGGACCTCCCCGTACCGCCTGGTGCGGCGCGTGCATGCCGAAACGCCGCCGCCGATCCTGGACGAGAACCAGCGCCGAGTCGTCTCCCACGCGGGCGGCCCGCTGCTCGTGCTGGCCGGACCGGGTACGGGAAAGACCACCACCATCGTCGAGGCCGTGGTCGACCGCATCGACAACCGCGGCGTCGACCCCGCCCGGATCCTCGTGCTCACCTTCAGCCGGAAAGCCGCCCAGGAACTGCGCGAACGCATCACCGCGCGCCTGCGCCGCACCACGCGCGAGCCGCTGGCGCTGACGTTCCACAGCTACGCGTACGCGCTGATCCGGCGCGAGTTCGGGCGCCTGGGCGACCACCCGCCACGGCTGCTCTCCGGGCCGGAGCAGCTCATGGAGGTCCGCGAACTGCTCGCCGGCGAAGCCGCCGACGGCGCCGACATGTGGCCCGAGCGGCTGCGGCCCGCCTTGCACACCCGCGGGTTCGCCGAAGAGCTGCGCGACTTCCTGATGCGCGCCCAGGAGCGCGGCATCGACTCCGCCGACCTGGACCGCCTCGGCCGCGAGCACCGGCGCGACGACTGGGTCGCCGTCGGCGACTTCCTGGACCGCTACACCGGCCGCTTCGACGTGGCGCCGGCGCCGACCTTCAACTACGCCGAACTCGTACGCGTAGCGGCCAACCTGCTCGACGACCCCGAGGTCCAGGCGCGCGAGCGCGCCGCCCGCGAGGTCGTCTTCGTCGACGAATACCAGGACACCGACCCCGCCCAGGAGGAGCTGCTGCACGCCCTCGCCGGCGAGGGCCGCGACCTCGTGGCGGTCGGCGACCCCGACCAGTCCGTCTACGGCTTCCGCGGCGCCGACGTGCGCAACATCCTGGAGTTCCCGCAGCGCTTCCCCGGGTTCGGCGGCGGCCCCGCGCCCGTGGTGGCGCTGCGCACCTGCCGGCGCAGCGGCAGCGGCCTGCTCGACGCCTCGCGCGGGGTGGCCCGCCGGCTGCCCGCCGCGCCCGCGGCCGGCGGCGGATCGGTGAACGCCCACCGGGCGCTGGTGCCCGCCGACTCCGCGCCCGAGGGCACGGCGCAGGTGCTGATGGCCGAAAGCACCGCACAGGAGGCAGCCGTCGTCGCCGACGTCCTGCGCCGCGCCCACTTGATCGACGGTGTGGCGTGGTCGCAGATGGCGGTTCTGGTGCGTTCGGCCTCCCGGCAGATGCCGACGCTGCGCCGCGCGTTGTCGGCCGCCGGCGTACCCGTGGCGGTGGGCGGAGACGAGATGCCGCTGGCCGTGGAACCGGTCGTGCGTGCGATGCTGCTGCTCCTCCGCTGCGCACTGCGGCCCGCGACCATCGACGAAGCCGCCGCGCACGACCTGCTCACCAGCCAGTTCGGCGAGGCCGACACCGTCCGGCTGCGCCGCCTCGCCCGCGCGCTGCGCCGCCTGGACCTGGACTATCGCGCCGCCCGCCGCCGCTCCGGCGAGGACGACGCGGGGGACGACGAGGCCGCCGGCTCCGCCCAGGCCACCGAGGCGGCCGAGGCGGCCGACGCGGCTTCCCCCGATCCCTCCGACGAGGCGCCGCACGGCCATGCGCGCGGCAACCGCCCCTCCTCCGCGCTGATCGCCGACGCACTGCGCGACCCGCGCGAACTGACCCTGGTCGACCCCGACGTCGCCGCCCCGGCCCAGCGCATCGCCGGCTACCTGCGGCTGATCCGCGACCGCGCCGCGGGCGGAGGCTCGGCCGAGGACGTGCTGTGGGAGATCTGGCAGGCCAGCGGCCTGTCCGACCGTCTGCTGCGCGCGAGCCAGGCCGGCGGGCGGCGCGGCGCCGCGGCCGACCGCGACCTCGACGCCGTCGTCGCCCTGTTCGAGAGCGCCGCGCGCTACTGCGACCGGTTGCCGCCCGGACTGCCGCTGGGTTTCCTGGAGGACCTCGAAGCCCAGGAGATCCCGGCCGACAGCCTCGCCGAACGCGCGCCCGAAGGCGAGGCCGTACGCATCCTCACCGCGCACCGCGCCAAAGGGCTGGAGTGGGAGCTGACCGTGGTCGCCGGGGTCCAGGAGGGCGACTGGCCCGATCTGCGGCTGCGCGGGTCGCTGCTGGGCGTCGAGCAGCTCGTGGACTCCGCCGCCGGCTTCGGTGCCTCCGCCGCCGAGGACGGTCCCGCCGCGACGGGTGCCGCCGGCGCGGCCGCCGCATCGAAGCTGCTCGACGAGGAGCGGCGGCTGTTCTACGTGGCCTGCACCCGCGCTCGCCGCACCCTGGTCGTCACGGCGGTGGGCGGCGACGACACCGAGGAGCGCCCGTCGCGCTTCCTCGCCGAACTCGGCCTCGGCGAGCCCGAGCGCGTCAGCACCGGGCGCCGCTGGCTGTCGCTGCCTGCACTGGTGGCCGACCTGCGCTCGGTGGTCACCGACCCCCAGCGCTCCGAACCGGTGCGCCGCGCCTCGGCCGCCCACCTCGCGCGCCTCGCCGACGAAGGCGTGCGCGGCGCCGACCCCGCCGAGTGGTACGCCCTCACGCCCGTCTCCGACGACCGCCCCCTGGTCGAGGACACCGACGACGGCGGCATCCGCGTATCGCCCTCCCAGGTCGAACGGTTCACCACCTGCGAGCTGCGCTGGCTCTTGGAGAACGCCGCCGGCGCCTCCTCGATGGAGGTCACCTCCGCGCTGGGGAGTATCGTGCACGCCGTCGCCGTACTCGTCGCCGACGGCGCGGGGATGGAGGACATCCGGCGCCGCATGGACGACATCTGGTCCGAACTGGACTTCGGCGGCCCGTGGTTCGCCGGCAAGGAGCGCGAGCGCGCCGACGAGATGGTGCGCAAGCTCATCGCCTGGCACGAGTCCGGCGAGCGCGAACTCGTGGTGACCGAGGAGGGGTTCAAGGTCGACATCGGGGGCATCGAGATCACCGGGCGCGTCGACCGGCTGGAGAAAGACGACCAGGGCCGCGCCGTGGTCGTCGACGTCAAGACCGGAAACAGCAAACCCAAGGACACCGACCTTGCGCGCCACCCGCAACTGGGCGTCTACCAGCTGGCGGTGCTCAAGTCGGCCTTCTCCCAGCTCGGGCTGGCCGAGCCCGGCGGGGCCGAACTGGTCCAGGTCGGAACCCGGGCCGCCTACACGCACCGGGCCCGCACCCAGGCGCAGGCCCCGCTCGGCGAGGACCCCGACCCGCAGTGGTCGCAGGACCTGGTGCGCGGCGTGGCCGAGGGGATGTCGGGGGCACGCTTCCAGGCGATGCGCAACGAGTTCTGCGACTCCTGCGCCGTGCGCTCCAGCTGCCCCGCGCACGACGAGGGGAAGCGCGTGTGAGCCCCGCGGAGCACCGGACCGAGCAGACGGGTTCCGGGGCGGCCGAGGGCGCACGGCGCCGGTTGAGCCCCGCCGAACTCGCGCGCCTGCTGGGCCGGCCCGAGCCCACCTCCGAGCAGGCCGACGTCATCGCGGCCCCGCTAGAGCCCGGGGTGGTCGTCGCCGGAGCCGGATCCGGCAAGAGCGAGACCATGGCCGGGCGGGTCGTGTGGCTGGTGGCCAACGGACTCGTGCGCCCCGAGCACGTGCTGGGCCTGACCTTCACCCGCAAGGCCGCCGCCGAGCTGGCCGAACGCGTACGCAAGCGGCTGGACCAACTGCGCGAGACCGAGCAGGTGCCCGAGGAGCTCCTCGACGGCGACCCCGCCGTGTCCACCTACAACTCCTACGCCGCCCGCCTGGTCGGCGACCACGCCCTGCGCGAGGCGGTCGAGCCGTCGGTGCGGCTTCTCAGCGAAGGCCAGTCCTACCAGCTCGCCGCGCGCATCGTGGCCGACTACGACGGCCCCATGGACGCCGTCACCGTCGGCCCGCGCGAGGTCACCGACCGGATGCTGGAGCTGGCCGGTGAACTCTCCGACCACCTGCGCACCCCCGACGACGTGCGCGGTATCGGAGCCTGGATCGCCGACCGCGTCGCCGCCCTGCCGCGCCGACCGCTCGCCCCCACCCGCGACCTCGCCGAGGTCCAGCGCCGCCGCGAGCAGCTGCTGCCGCTGGTCGAGCGCTACATCGCCGCCAAGAACGACCGCGAAGTCGTGGACTACGGCGACCAGGTGGCGCTGGCGGCGCGCATCGCGGTGCGCCACGCGGAGGTCGGGCTGATCGAGCAGAGCCGGTTCCGGGTGGTGCTGCTGGACGAGTACCAGGACACCAGCCATGCGCAGCTCCTGCTGCTGCGGGCGCTGTTCGGTGCCGGCCACCCCGTCACCGCGGTCGGCGACCCCTGCCAGTCCATCTACGGCTGGCGCGGCGCCAGCGCCGGCAACCTCATCGGTTTCCCCACCGATTTCCCCGCGGCGCCGGGGCGTCCGGCACCGGTGCGCAAGCTCGCCACGAGCTTCCGCAACGGCGAGCGGGTGCTGGAAGCGGCCCGGCGCATCTCCGAACCGCTGCGCGCCGAAAGCGGATACGTGCCCGTGCTGTACCCGGGAGCGGCGCGTCGCGGACGCGGCGCGGTCGCGTGCGGCCTGTTCGCCACCGAAACCGAGGAGGCGCGCTGGATCGCCGACGCGGTGGGGGAGCGGACCGGCCGGCCCGCCCGGATCGCCCCCGACGGGGAGGAATGGCCGCCCGGTGAGGGCGGCAACGGGCTGAGCTACGGCGACGTGGCGGTGCTGTGCCGCAAACGCTCCCAGTTCCCGGTGCTGCGCGAGGCGCTGGAAGAGCGCGGCATCCCCGTCGAAGTGGTCGGGCTCGGCGGACTCATGACGGTTCCGGAAGTCCGCGACGTCATCGCCACGCTGCGGGTGCTGCACGACCCCACCGCCGGCAACGAGCTCGCGCGGCTGCTGACGGGACCGCGCTGGCGCCTGGGCCCCCGCGACCTGGTGGCGCTGGGCGGGCGCGCCGCCGAGCTCGCCAAAGAAACGCGCCGGGACCTGGCGGCGTCCGCGCAGGAGCCCGCCGACGACGATGCCGAGGACCTGCTGCGCCGCACGGTGCTCGACCTGACCGCTGAGAGCGGCAGCCTCGTCGACGCCCTGGACGACCCCGGGGAGCCCGAGCGCTACTCCGATACCGGCTACCGGCGGTTGGACGCCCTCGGCGCGGAGATGCGCACGCTGCGCCGCATGGCCGCCCAGCCGCTGCCCGACCTGATCGGCGAGGTCGAGCGCACCCTGGGGCTGGACATCGAGGTGGCGGCGCGGCCCGGGCGCGACCCGGTCGCCGCCCGCGCCGACCTGGACGCGTTCCTGGACGCCGCGGTGCGGTTCGTCGGAAACAGCGAGGATCCCACGCTCGGCACGTTCCTCTCCTACCTGCGCTCGGCCGAGGACGCCGAGAAAGGCCTCGAACCGGGTGAGCGGGTCGGCGGAAGCGACACGGTCAAGCTGATGACGGTGCACGCGGCCAAGGGCCTGCAGTGGCCGCTGGTGGCGGTCCCGGGCCTGTGCGGCGGCACCGCGTCGCCGGTGTTCCCCACCAAGCCGCGCGACGCCGGCAGCTGGGCGCGCAAGGAGCAGAAGCTCCCGTTTCCGCTGCGCGGCGACGCGCACGGGCTGCCCAAGCTCGCCGACGTGGACAAGGACAGCATCGAGGCGTTCGTCTCCGCCGATCGCGACCGGCACCGCATGGAGGAGCGTCGGCTGGCCTACGTCGCCGTGACCCGCGCGTCGTTCGGGCTGCTGTGCTCGGGGCACTGGTGGGGCCATGCGAGCTCGGGCAAGCGCGGGCCGTCGGAGTTTCTGGAGGAGATCCGCGAATCCTGCGAGGACGGCTCCGGGAAGGTGGCGGCCTGGGCGCCCCCGCCGGAGGAGGGCGAGTCCAACCCGCAGACGGTCGAGGCGGAGCCGGTCGCATGGCCGCAGTCGCCCGAGGAGGAGAGCGGGGCGGCGGCACAGCGCCACCGCGGCATCGTGGAGGGCGCCGAGCTGGTGGCCCGGGCGCGGGGCCGCGCGGAGGAGGAGGCCGCCGCGTCGGCCGCCGAGCCGGCACCGGACGCGCAGCCGCCGGCGGCGTATGCGCAGCAGGGGGAGGAGCCGCAGGGCGAGACCGTCGGTCGGCGGTGGCTCGCCACGCTCGACCGCGCCCGGATGCCCGAGCGCATGCGGCGCCGCCTGGACGGCTGGAGCCGCGACACCGACCTGCTGCTGGCCCATCGCGACGCGGTGCCCGCCGACACCGGCGGCACGATCCCCGTCGAGCTGCCCGCCCACCTCTCGGTGTCCTCCCTGGTGTCGCTGGCCCGCGACCCGTCCGCGCTGGCACGCCGGATCCGCCGCCCGCTGCCGCGGCCGCCCGCGCCGCACACCCGCCGCGGCACGGCGTTCCACGCCTGGCTGGAACAGCGCTTCGGCCAGCAGAGCCTGCTGGGTCCGGGCGAACTCCCCGGCGCCGCCGACGACGGCGCCGGTGCCGACGAGGACCTGGCCGAGCTGCAGCGCCGCTTCGAGGAGGGCGAGTGGGGCGGTCGCACTCCGCTGGACGTCGAAGTCCCCTTCGAGACGATCATCGGCGACCGCCTGGTGCGCGGGCGGATGGACGCGGTCTTCCACGACGCGGACAGCGGCACCTACGACGTCGTCGACTGGAAGACCGGCGGCCCGCCCCAGACGGCGGACGAGCGCCGAGCGGTCGCCGTGCAGGTGGCGGCCTACCGCATCGCCTGGGCGGAACTGGCCGGCGTCCCCCTCGACGACGTGCGCGCCGCCTTCCACTACGTCCGGGCGCAGGAGACCGTCCGCCCGGCCGACCTCCTCGACGCCGCCGGATTGGCGGCTCTGCTGGAGAACCTGCCGCAGGCGTGACGGCGGTTGCCCGCGAGCGGACCGGGGAAGCGGGTCCGGGGCGGAGCGGTGTCGTAGGCCGCATCCATCGTGTGGGGTGCGGCGACCGACGAATGCCGCCGCGTGCCCCGGTCTGCACCTGGAAGGCCGGATCGATGCCGAGGAGCCCCACGATGACCGAACCGACGACCCGTGAGCCCGAGACCCGCACGCTGGAGGCCCCCGGAGCGACCATCCACTACGACGTGCGGGGCGATCCGTCCGAAGCCGCCGCCGAGGCGCCCACGCTGATGCTGGTCGGATCCCCGATGGGCGCGAGCGGCTTCACGACGCTGGCGGGCTACTTCGGCGACCGCCCCGTGGTGACCTACGACCCGCGCAGTGCCGGGCGCAGCACCCGCACCGACGGGGCGGCGGAGACCACACCCGAGGAGCACGCCGAGGACCTGCGGCTGGTGATCGAGGCGCTCGGGGTCGACCGGGTGGACCTGTTCGGCAGCAGCGGCGGGGCGGTCAACAGCCTCGCCCTGGTGGCCGAGCACCCCGAGCGGGTGCGGACCCTGGTCGCCCACGAGCCGCCGCTGGCCGAGGTCCTGCCGGACCGCGAGCAGATCGTGGCCGCCTGCGAGGACATCAGCCGGACCTACCGGACCAGCGGGTTCGGCCCGGCGATGGCCACGTTCATCTCCCTGGCCCAACTCGACGGGCCGGTTCCCGACGGCTTCGCCGGGACGCCGGTAGACCCGGCGCGGTACGGACTGCCCACCGAGGACGACGGTTCCCGCGACGACCCGCTGGTCGGCCACAACATCCGCACCTGCTGCTCCTACCGGCTCGACTACGATGCCGTGGCCGCCGCTCCGACCCGGGCCGTCCTCGCGGTCGGGCGGGAGTCCGGGGGAGAGCTGTCCGCGCGCGGAGCGGTCGGCGTCGCCCAGCGGCTCGGCATCGAACCGACGATGTTCCCCAGCCATCACGCCGGCTACATGGCCGCCGAGGAATCCGGCATGGAAGGCGACCCCGAAGGGTTCGCCGCCGCGCTGCGGCGGGTGCTGTCGGACGCGTGAGTCGGGGCGGGGCCGGTTCGGAGGCGTCCGTGCCCGTGCTCACCGCGCGCCGGCAGCCCGGCCCTCGCCCGTGGCGACCGCCGCGGCGGCGGCCAGGGCCGCGCCGCCCGGGCGGTAGTACCGGGTGTGGCCGCTGACGTCTCCCGGGTCGAAGCGGGCGGCGCCGAACGCCGGATCCATCGGGTCCGCGCCGAGCCCCAGCGGGCCCAGACGCACACCGGGAACCCAGCGGATCCAGTCGCCGTCGGCACGTGCGGCCCACACCCGGGCGCGGATCGCGTCGCCGCCGGACACACCCATGCCCGGGCTGGCGAACGCGACCACGTCGTCGGCGACCCCCGCGCGGGTGGCGGCCAATCCGCACACCGCGGTGCCGTAGCTGTGGCAGGAGAGTGTCACGTGGGCGCCGGCGGGCAGTTCCTCGCGCGCGAAGCGGACCAGTGCCCGCGCCCCCTGCTGCGCTCGGCCGATCGTGGCGAGATCGGGGCCGTAGCCCTGGGGCGGAAAGTAGCCGAGCCAGGCCACGACCGCGGTGTCCCCCTCGGGCGCACGGCCGCGCATCGCGGCGTGCAGAGCCTCGCCGTTGGCGAGCGGAACCGTTCCCGGGCGGGCGCTGTTCGCGCGGAAGTTGTCCCGGTTCTGCCCCGAGCCGGGCACGACGACGGCGACGTGCTCGGCGCCGCCGAGGTCGCCCAGAACTTCGACCACGCGTCCGGTCCCCGAGGGGTCGTCGGCGAGCAGGCGGTGGCCGTCCACCGTCGTGCCGGCGTAGTCGAGCGGCTCCGGTGGCCGGGCTTGGGGCGCGGATTCGGGGCGTCCCCCGCAGGCCAGGAGCGCGGTGGCCATCAGCGCACTGAGCAGCAGGGCGGGGATCCGTCGTGTCATGGTCCGGACGCTAGAGACCGGGCTCTGGAGCGCGCGTCACCGCACGGAGCGAATCCGCCCCTGGCCCTTGAGGGGGATGCGGCAGCACCGGCGGCGGCCCGGTGGTCGGGCGTGCGGCGGGCCGCGCGCCCCCACCGGCCTTCGGCGCCGATCCAGCGCGCGGACTTCACCGCGCACCCCGCCGCACAGTCGTGAAATTCGCGCGCTAGCGAGTGGTACGGACCCGGCGAGCGGGCTAAACCAGGCCGTTCTCGTAGGCGAATACGACCGCCTGGGTGCGGTCGCGCAGCGAGAGCTTGGTGAGGATGCGCCCGACGTGGGTCTTCACGGTCTGCTCGGCGAGGAAGAGCTCCGCCGCGATCTCGCCGTTGGACAGCCCGCGTGCGATGTAGCGCAGCACGTCGGCTTCGCGCGGGGTCAGCGCGTCGACGCTGTCCGGGCGAGCGTGGACCTTCTCGCGGCGGCGCCGGGCGATGTCGGAGATCAGGCGCCGGGTGACCGAGGGCGCCAGCAGCGCCTCGCCTTCTGCCACCACCCGGACCGCGGAACGCAGGTCCTCCACCGGAGCGTCCTTGAGCAGGAAGCCGCTGGCGCCCGCGCCGAGGGCTTCGTAGACGTACTCGTCGAGGTCGAAGGTGGTCAGCATCAGCACCCGGGGGCCGTCCTCGCCGGTTTCGCCGACGATCTCGCGGGTGGCGGTGAGCCCGTTCATGCCGGGCATGCGCACGTCCATCACGACCACGTCGGGGCCGTGCTCGCGGGCCAGCGCCACGGCCTCGCTCCCGTCGGACGCCTGGGCGGCCACCGAGATGTCGCCGGCGGCGTCGAGCAGGGCGGCGATGCCGTCGCGGACCATGTCCTGGTCGTCGGCGACGATCACGGTGATGGGCACGGCGACCACCCTAATCCTGTGCGGTCTCGGAGGAGAGGGCGGCGGCGGGGCCGCCGCCGTCGACGGGGAGCTCGGCGACGACGTCGAAGCCGCCGCCCGCGGAGGGGGCCGCACGCAGCCGGCCGCCGAGCATGGCCACACGCTCGCGCATGCCCACGAGCCCGTGCCCGCCGGCGCCGAGCCCGGAGCCGGGCTCGCCCTCCGGCCGGACGCCGCCGGGGGAGCCCGGGCCGTCCGGGCCGGTGCCGGCGGCGGGCGGCCCGTTGGCCACCCGTACGGTGAGCATCCCGGGTGTGCGGTGCAGGGATACGGTGACCGCCGCTCCGGGCGCGTGCCGGCGCGCGTTGCTCAACGACTCCTGTGCGATCCGGTAGGCGGACAGGTCGACGGTGCCGGGCAGGCCCCGTGCCGCGGCGTGCGCCGCGGCCGCGCCGCCCTCCAGCGTGACGTCCGCCGCCGCCCGCTGCGCGCTCTCCACCAGCTCGGGAAGCTGCGCCAGCCCCGGCTGCGGCACCGCTTCGGGCGCCTCGTCCTCTTCGCGCAGCAGCCCGACGACGCGGCGCATCTCCGCGAGCGCGTCGCGGGAGGCGTCGCGGATGGTGGTGAAGGCGGCGGCGGGACCGGGGTCCAGATCGGGGAACTTGTAGGCGGCCGCGTCGGCCTGGACGGCGATCATGGACATGTGGTGGGACACCACGTCGTGGAGTTCGCGGGCGATGCGCGAACGCTCCTCCAGCACCTCCTGCCGGGCGCGGTCGCGGCGGCGCAGAGCGCTCTCCTGGGCCAGCCGCCGCTGCGCGGCCCGCCTGCTGCGCACGTTGTAGCCGAACAGCAGGACGGCGGCGGCGAGGACGGAGATCCAGACGGCCTGTCCGGGGTGGGTGCCCACGACCGGGAACGCGGCGGCGATGTCGGCGGCGACGGTGACGACCCCGACGCCGAGCGCGATGCGTCCGGGGTACGTCACGGCGACGACGTAGAGCACGACCGGCAGGGCCACCAGCGCGGCGACCGGCCACGGCCACAGTTGCGGCGCCGTCCCGGGGGCGCCTCCGGGCGCGGACGCGGTCGAGTCGGCGGCCGCCACGGCCACCAGCACGGCGACGAGCCCGGCCGCCACGATCCGCCAGGTCAGCAGCGGAGCGGACGGCAGCAGGGCGCACGGGAGGCCGATCACGAGCCCCAGCAGCACGGACGGCAGCACGGCGACGTGATGGAACTGGACCAGCTGCACGGCGACGAGAGCGGCGACGCCCCCGCCGATGCCCAGGAGCAGGAACCACGCCGTCACCTCGCGCGGCTGCACCGGCGGCAGCGGGCCGCCGTCCTCCGGGTCGGCGCTCGGATCGAGGCCGTCGGGGGCGTCGGCGGCGCTGGGCAGCACCATCCACAGCAGCAGGTAGACGAGGAAGCCCATCGGGAGGATCAGCGGGAACACCACGCGCAGAGCGATGGCCATGGGCTGCGACCCGCGCGCCAGCCCGACGCACACACCGGCGACGATGCGGCCCTCGGTCGGGCGGCGGGGCCCGTGGAACAGCCGCAGCGCCCCGCCCGGCCGGCTTCCGGGCGTGCGCCACAGCGCGTCGAGGACGGCACCGCCCACCAGGGCCGGACCGCTTGCCGCCGCGCCCGTATCGCTGCGCCGGGGACGGGAACCGCCCCCGGTCGACCGCTTCTCGCCCGACATCTCCCGCCCGCCGTCGCACCCGCAGTACCGAACCGCGCCGGACCCGCGGTCGCCGCGGGCCCCGATCACGCTCACCGCAACTCTAGGCCGCCGGCCCCCCTCGCGGACGTCCCGCGCAGGTCGCGTGCCGGAGTGGTCCTCAGGTATCGGCGAGCGGTGAGGACCCAGCGAACGCTTGCCGCAGGGGCCGCTAGGCTCGTGAGTGCGGTGATCCGCCGCGAACGCGGGCCACGGGATTCGAACGGAAGGAAGCGGTCGGGAATGGATGTGCGCCGGTACGTCGAGGAGCACCGGGACGAGTTCGTCGCGGCGCTCAAGGAGTGGGCGGCGATCCCCTCCGTATCCGCCGATCCCGGTCACCACGGGGACGTGCGGAAGTCGGCCGGGTGGCTGCGCGACCACCTCGCGGCGGCCGGGTTCCCCACCGTCGAGATCTGGGAAAGCGGCGGCATGCCCGCCGTTTTCGCCGAGTGGCCCGCCGCCGACCCCGGCGCGCCGACCGTGCTCGTCTACGGCCACCACGACGTGCAGCCGGCGCGGGTGGCCGACGGCTGGGACACCGAGCCGTTCGTCCCCGAGGAGCGCGGGGACCGGCTGATCGGCCGCGGGACCTCCGACGACAAGGGGCAGGTCCTCTTCCACGCGCTGGGTGTGCGCGCCGGCCTGGCGGCGTCCGGGGCGGACGCGCCGCCGGTCACGGTGCGCATGCTCGTCGAAGGCGAGGAAGAGTCGGGCTCCCCGAACTTCGCCGATCTGCTCGAACGCAACCGCGACCGTCTGGCCTGCGACGTCGTGGTGATCTCCGACACCACCATGTGGTCGGCCGACGTCCCGTCCATGTGTGTGGGCATGCGCGGGCTCACCGACTGCGAGATCGTCCTCACCGGGCCGGAGACCGACGTGCACAGCGGCTCTTTCGGCGGCGCGGTCCCCAACCCGGCCCGCGCCATGGCCGACCTGCTCTCCGCGCTGCACGACGGCGACGGCCGCGTCGCCGTCCCCGGGTTCTACGACGGCGTCGCCGAGATCAGCGCCGAGGAGCGCGACCTCATCGCCAGGCTGCCCTTCGACGAAGCCGAATGGCTGGCCACCGCCGGTAGCTCGGCGGCCTCCGGCGAGGCGGGCTACAGCACCCTGGAGCGTATCTGGGTGCGCCCGACCGCCGAGATCAACGGGATGTGGAGCGGGCACACCGGCGCGGGCACCAAGACCATCGTGCCCCACTCGGCCCACGCCAAGGTCAGCTTCCGGCTGGTCCCCGGACAGGAGCCCGCGCACGTGCAGGAGCGGGTCCGCGCCTTCGTCGCCGAGCGGGTCCCCGCGGGGTTGGGCGTTCGGGTGGAGTTCGGCGGCCCCGGCGTCCGCGCCTGCGCCTCCGACATCGCCTCGCCTGCCGTGCGGGCGGCGCGCTCGGCCATGGAGCGGGCGTTCGGCACCGAAGTGCTGTTCACCCGCGAGGGCGGCAGCGGCCCCGAAGCCGACATCGCCGACGTCCTCGGGGCGCCGCTGGTCTTCGTCGCGGTGGGACTGGACGACGACCGCATCCATGCGCCCAACGAGAAGGTCGAGATCCCCCTGCTGCTCAAGGGTGCCGAAAGCGCCGCTTACCTGTGGGAGCGGCTCGGCTCCCAGGGTCCGCCGGCCGGCTGAGCCCGCGCCGCGGACCGCCCGGCCCCGGCGCCGCCCCGACCCGAGCGTCCGCGGGCGGCGCCCCGGGGGTCGCCCCCTCCCACCGCCTGCCTACGATAAGAAGAACCGATGCTTTCCTCAGACGAGATCCCGGCGCTCTCCCGCGGGACGATCGATCCGGCCGGCCACCGGCGCGGCGACGACGCGTGGCTGGACAAGGCCTGGGCCGACCCCGACACCCGGGTGCTGGTCCTGCACGACGGCGATCCCGGCGCCGAGGACCACCGCAGCCGGATGGGCCGCCGCTCCCGCGCCCCGGTGTCCGACGGCCCCGAGGGCCCGCGCCTGGTGTTCTGCGCACCCGAGCAGGCGCCCGAAGGGGAGCGCTACCTGCTCGGCGCCGACGACTCCGGATGCGCCTACTTCGCGGTCCTGGCCGGTGCCGGCGCCCCGGCCCCCGAACCCCCCGGAGCCGAGCCCGCATCGCTGCGCGAGGTGGGCGCGCTGCTGGACGACCGCGACTCGGGCCTGTTCACCCGCGCCGTCGCGCTGGCCCACTGGAACGCGACGCACCGCTTCTGCCCGGCCTGCGGGGCGCCCGCCGCCCCGGCCGGGGCCGGCCATCTGCGGGTGTGCACACGCGAAGGCACGGAGAACTACCCGCGCACGGATCCGGCGGTGATCATGCTGGTGCACCGCGAGGTCGACGGCGTCGAGGAGTGCCTGCTGGGGCACAACCCGCGCTGGCCCGACGGGCGCTACTCCGTGCTCGCCGGGTTCGTCGAGCCGGGGGAGTCGTTGGAGCAGGCCGTGGTGCGCGAGGTCGCCGAAGAGGTCGGCGTGACCGTGACCGGCCCCCGCTACCAGGGATCGCAGCCCTGGCCGTTCCCGCGCAGCCTCATGCTGGGCTACACCGCCCGAGCCACGGGGCGGGCGGAGCGCACCGACGAGCAGGAGATCTCCCACGCCCGCTGGTTCAGCCGCCCGGCCCTGCGCCAGGCGGCGGAGTCGGGCGAGGTACTGCTGCCGGGGTCGGTCTCCATCGCCCGCAAACTCATCGAGCACTGGTACGGGGGCGAACTGCCCGGGGAGTGGTGAGTACCGGCATGAGCACCGGCCGGGCCGCGGCCGCTGCGGAGGCCGGTCACCACAGCGGCCCTCAGTCGGTGAAGACGTCTTCGGCCGCGGCGGCGGTGAGGGCGCGGTCGAACCAGGTGTCGAGCAGTTCGGCGTCGGTGCAGTCGCGGACGGCGGCGCGCTGCTCGTCGGTGAGGGCGATCCCGCGGGTCTCCAGCAGGGCCACGACGTGCCGGGCCGCGGCCTCGGCGCGGCCCTCGTCACGGCCTTCCTGCGCCCACTTGCTGCGGACGTCGTGCTGCCAGCCGTAGGTCAACGTCTCCATCCTTGCCTCCCAGTGTTCTCGTGCCGCCGTGCTGAGGTTCGACACGATGTAGTCATAGTAGTACTCGACCCGGTCCGGGGAAACGGCATCCAGTGCGGCCTGCGCCGCGTCGAGGACGTCGGTGCTGTCGCCGTGCGCGGCCGCAGACAGCACCGCGACTTCCGGGTGCCGCCGCGCCTTCTCGGGGTCGTCGACCACCGGCATGTTGTCCGGGCCCACGACGATGTGAATAAGGGCGAATTTGTCGGTTTCGATATCGAACAATCCGCGCGCCCACTCGGTGGTGTGCATATCGGGGCAGACCACGAGCAACTGGACCGGGCAGCGCAGCTTCTCCCGCAGGTTCGTCACGTACTGCGGCCACGTGTAGCGCTTTTCCTCGCTGGTGCGGAGCTGGATCTCGGTGACGATGGCCAGCAGCTTCGTGTCGTCCTCCCGGTAGAGGACCGTCACCGCGTCCGCTTTGTGTTCCTTGATAGGGAAACTACTGAGATCGGTGCATCCGATCTCGGAGCGATGGTATTTGGGGAGTTGCGACGCGTCCACCTCGCGCAGGATCTGTGGCGCGGTGTCCGGCCGGTACTGCAGGAACAGAACCGGAAGTTCGTGATTATAGCCAACCATGGCGGGAACAGTAGCGACCTGCCGTATGGGGCGGGTAATCCTGCGGCAGTGCGACGGTTTTCGGTGCCGGATTCTGATCGTCCGGATCCGGATCCGGATCCGCGCATTGCGGGTGAATTCGGGGTGTCCGGATCCGGGAACTGTTGCAGCGCCGCATTCGGAGGGGCGGATTCTCCGTGCTGCCGGCGCGGTCGGCAGGTGCGCGGTGAGGCACCGGCGGGGAGGAGGAGCGCGCCGGTCAGCCGTCGCGGCGCGCGGAGGTCCGGGCGGCGGCGCCCTCGGCGGCGAGCTCGCCGGGAAGCGCGGTCAGCGGGTTGGTGCTGCTGGACACCACTTCGCGGGCCATGTCGGCGACTTTGCGCCCGCGCGAACGCGCGGTCGAGCGCAGCAGCTCGAAGGCCTTGCGCGGAGTCATGCCGTGGCGCTCGGCGAGCACGCCGATGGCCTGTTCGGTGACGACCCGAGTGTTCAGCGCGTGTTCCAGCTGAGCCACGGTCAGCCGCAGGCGCGCGGATTCGTCCTCGTCTCCCGACGCCCGCGGGGGAGCGGACGGAGCGGGTGCGGGGCCGGGCCCGCGGTGCTCGGCGGCCAGCAGATCGGCGAGCACCATGGCGTTGAGCAGGTCGCCCAGCTCCTCGCCGGTGTGCACGCGCCATCCCGCCGGTGTCCGCTCGACCACGCCCGGTGCGCCGGTCTCGGCGGCCGCAGCGGACGCGGTGTCGGGTGTCGCGTCTTTCCCCATATCCTCACTCCCCCGTGACGGGCGGCGGCCGCCGCCCGTCCGGGCGGCGGCCTGGTGCGGCGTGCCGGTCGGTCACGAGACCGACGCCGCGAGCTTCTCCTTGACTTGGTTCAGCGACGGGTTGGTCATCGCCGATCCGTCGGCGAAGACCACGGTCGGAACGGTCTGGTTGCCGCCGTTGACCTGCATGACGTAGTCGGCGGCATCGGGATCCCGCTCGATGTCGACCTCGTCGACCCCGACGCCTTCACGCCCCAGCTGGCTCTTCAACCGCTTGCAGAAGCCGCACCAGGGCGTCGTGTACATGGTGATCGGACCGCCGGTCTGGGTGGTCATCGCACCGTCTCCTAACCGTAGGGGCGGGTCGCGACATTCTGCCGGATCCGCCGGGGCAGCGTGGAACGCGTCATTCCCAACGCCGCGCACGGCCCGGAGCTTCCCCGCCGCAGCTTCGTGCCGGCTGGGACGCGACGGGGCCGCCCCCGGTTCCGGAAGGGCCGCGGCCGGTTGCGGCCGTCCGGACCCGCGGAGCCCGCCGTGGGCGCCGGGTCCGTCCACAACCGGTCCGGCCGGTCTTCCTCCGGACGCGGCGGGCCCCGAGACTTGAGAGACTGAGAGGACGGATGTGACCGGCGCGGCCGCGGTCGGCCGCAGACACCCCGAGCCGTCACGACCCGAACCCCACGGCCCGCCGGCGCCCCCGGCGCCGGGCCGGAGCGGAATGGAGGCGCAAGCATGGACCCCGACCGCGTGCTGGAAGGGCTCGACCCCGAACAGCTCGAGGCGGCGCGCGCCCTGCGCGGACCCGTGTGCATCCTGGCCGGAGCCGGCACCGGTAAGACCCGCGCCATCACCCACCGCATCGCGCATGCGGTCGCCGGCGGCGTCGCCGCCGAACAGCAGATCCTCGCGGTGACCTTCACCACCCGCGCCGCCGGTGAGATGCGCGGCCGGCTGCGCTCGCTGGGAGCGCCGCGCGTGCAGGCGCGCACCTTCCACTCCGCGGCCGTGCGCCAGCTCTCCTACTTCTGGCCGCAGGCGGTCGGCGGCCCGATGCCCACCCTCGTCGAAAGCAAGATCCAGGAGGTCTCGCGCGCCGCGCACGCCTGCGGGCTGCAGCTGGACCGCACGGGTCTGCGGGACCTCGCCGGCGAGATCGAGTGGTCCAAGTCCACCCAGGTGCGCCCGACCGACTACGAGAAGTCCATCGCCAAAATCGGCCGCACCGCGCCCATGCCCGTCCACGACGTGGCCCGCGTCTACGAGGCCTACGAGGAGCAGTGCCGCGACCGCAACCTGCTCGACTTCGAGTCGATGCTGGAGCTGACCGCGGCCATGATCGTGGAGAACCCCCAGATCGCCGAGCGGGTCCGCGCCCAGTACCGCTACTTCGTCGTCGACGAGTTCCAGGACGTCAACCCGCTGCAGAAGCTGCTACTGGACGCCTGGCTGGGCGACCGCGACGACGTCTGCGTGGTAGGCGACCCCAACCAGACCGTCTACTCCTTCGCCGGAGCGACCCCCGGCTACCTCACCGGGTTCTCGGCCGCCTATCCGCACGCCACCGTCGTGCGCCTGGTCCGCGACTACCGCTCCACCCCGCAGGTGGTGGGCGTGGCCAACGGCGTGCTCAAGCACGCCCGCGGCCCGGCGGCCGAGCACCGGCTGGAGCTGGCGGCCCAGCGCCCCGACGGCCCCGACCCCATCTACACCGAGTACGACGACGAGCCCGCCGAGGCGACGTCGGTGGCCCGCAGGATCGGGGCGCTGATCGACTCCGGGGTCCCCGCGCGCGAGATCGCCGTGCTGTTCCGCACCAACGCCCAGTCGGCGGCCTACGAGCAGGCGCTCGCCGACGCCGGGGTGGCCTACACCGTGCGCGGCGCCACCCGCTTCTTCGAGCGCCCCGAGATCCGCCAGGCCGTGCACACCCTCCGCGGCGCCCGCCAGGGAGGCGGCTCGGACCCTCTCGCGCAGACGGTGCGCGACATCCTCGCGCCCCTGGGCCTGACCCCCGAACCGCCCGAGGGCCGGCAGGCCCGCGAGCGCTGGGAGTCGCTGGCGGCGCTGGCGCAACTGGCCGAGGACATCGCCGGGGCGCGGCCCGGCGCCTCCATGGGCGACTTCGTCGAGGAGCTGGAGGCCCGCGTGGCCACCGAGCACGCCCCCGAGTACGAGGGCGTCACACTGGCCTCCCTGCACTCGGCCAAGGGCCTGGAGTGGGACGCGGTGTTCCTCGTAGGGCTGACCGAAGGGCTGATGCCGATCATCTTCGCCGAGTCCGCCGACCAGGTCGAAGAGGAGCGCCGGCTGTTCTACGTCGGCGTCACCCGCGCCCGCGAGCACCTCTCGCTGTCCTGGGCGCTGGCCCGCTCGCCCGGCGGCCGCAAGTCCCGCAAGCCGTCGCGCTTCCTGGACGGCCTGCGGCCGGCATCGCCGTCCCTGGCCAACCGCGAGAACCGCCGCCAGGCCAAGCTCGTGTGCTGCCGGATCTGCGGGAACACCCTCACCGGGGCCGCCGAACGCAAGCTCGCGCGGTGCGCCGACTGCCCGGCCGACTACGACGAGGCGCTGCTGGAGCGGCTCAAGGCGTGGCGGCGCGGCGTGGCCGAGGAGCAGCGGATCCCCGCCTATGTGATCTTCACCGACGCCACTCTGCAGGCCGTCGCCGAGCACGTTCCGGCCGACAAGGCCGCGCTCTCGCGCCTGTCCGGGGTGGGGGCCGTCAAGCTGGAACGCTACGGTGATGCGGTGCTGGCCCTTTGCGCAGGCGACGAACCCGCCGCCGAGTACCGAGAAGGAGTGCCCCATGGGGGACGCACAGAGCAGGCCGACTGACACCTCCGCGCCTCCGGCCCGGAAAGGCCAGTCCGTGGCCGGTCTGCTGGAGATCCTCGACCTGGAGCGCATCGAGGACAACATCTTCCGCGGCCGCAGCCCCGACGGCGGGCCGCAGCGGGTCTTCGGCGGGCAGGTCGCCGGCCAGGCCCTGGTGGCCGCGGGCCGCACGGTGCCCGAGGACC
Source organism: Streptomonospora salina (assembly GCF_014204715.1). Taxonomy (NCBI): domain Bacteria; kingdom Bacillati; phylum Actinomycetota; class Actinomycetes; order Streptosporangiales; family Nocardiopsidaceae; genus Streptomonospora; species Streptomonospora salina. Next base: position 1,694,198 of record NZ_JACHLY010000001.1, on the reverse strand, counting down.
GCCGCGTGCACTCGCTGCACGCCTACTTCATCCGCCCCGGCGACCCCTCGGTGCCGATCGTCTACGACGTCGACCGGGTCCGCGACGGCCGCTCCTTCACCACGCGACGCGTCACCGCGGTCCAGCACGGAAAGGCGATCTTCACGCTGTCGGCGTCGTTCCACAAGGACGAACCGGGCCTGGAGCACCGCGTCGGGATGCCCGAGGCTCCCGGCCCGGAGGAGCTGCCGAGCATGCGCGAGCGGCTCTACAGCGCGTTCGGGCGGGTGCCGCGCTTCGCCAGCTGGCACCCGATCGACCTGCGCCCGGTGGGCCCGCTGTCCTTCGAGGTCGAGCGCGATCCCAGCCTGAGCACCACCGACAACCTGGTGTGGCTGCGCGTCGACGGCAGCTTGCCCGACGACCCGATGCTGCACGTGTGCCTGATGACCTACGCGTCGGACATGACGCTGCTCGACACCGTGCTTCTGCGCCACGGGCGCACGTTCTCCGGTATCTCCATGGCGAGCCTGGACCACGCCATGTGGTTCCATCGGCCCTTCCGCGCCGACGACTGGCTGCTCTACGCTCAGGAGACCCCCGCCGCCGGCGGCGCACGCGGCCTCGCGCGCGGCCAGGTGTTCACCCGCGACGGCGATCTGGTGTGCTCGGTGGTGCAGGAAGGACTGCTGCGCGTCGTCGACTCCGACGGATCCGGAGAGTCCTGACCGTTCGCTTCCGACCCGCCGCGGGTACCGCGGCGGGTCCGCGGCCCGCGGTCCCACCGCGTGCGGGCTGTATCCGGGACGCCGGCTCTCTGACCCGCTCCCCGCTCGATGCGGCCCCGGCCCCCGACCGGGCCGGGCGGTCCGATTCCAACGTCGGCCGTGCGCCGGCGATTCCCCCGGCCCGGTGGCCGAGTCCGGACGAAGCGCCTGGTCAAAAATCGGTTGCCGCTCGTAGCGGCGCCACTCTAGTGTTGACTCCGTCAGCGCCCGCGCAGGCGGCGGACGAGAGTCCGCGGCCCGATCCGAGAGGAGGTGTCCCATCAAATGATCGACAACATCCAGCACGGTTCCGTCGTCGTGTCCGGCGAGTCCGTCGCTGTGTCCCGGGGCACCGCGCGCAGCGGCGCCATGTGTGCTGAGCCGCAGTGGACGTGTGCCCGGGCCATCGCCCACCGCGCCGTCCGGATGCGTCCCGGTACCGAGCACGGGCGCAGCTATGCGCGCGTCGCCCGTACCGCGGATATCAGCCGACTGGAAACCGAGCTCGCAGCAGGAACCCCGCGCCCGAAGGGCGTCGTGGGGGAGTGTCCACGGGGCATACCGGCCTAGACCAACGGCCGGGTGTCTTCCCCGTGGCCGCGGACCCCACATCGGGGCCGCGGCCATTTTGATCTTCAGTGGAGACCGCCTTTCGGGCGGGCCCCGTGCGTGTCTCCGCCGATCGCCGGTCCTGGCCCCGGGGCCGGACGCGCACGTCCGGCCGATGTAGCCGCCAACCGCGTTCGACACCACAGATCAGGGAGGACACCGATGCTTGCGTCGGTCCTGGAGACGTCGAGTTTCGGCGGGATCGAGATCCCGTGCCGGCAGGACCCCGACCTCTTCTTCGCCGAGGCACCGGCGGACGTCGAGGCGGCCAAGGCGATCTGCGCGGACTGCCCGGTCCGTGAGCAGTGCCTGGCCGACGCCCTCGACCGCGGGGAGCCGTGGGGTGTCTGGGGCGGCCAGCTCCTCGTCTCCGGAAAGGTCGTGCCGCAGAAGCGTCCGCGCGGCCGTCCCCGGAAGAACGCCGAGCCCGTGGCGGCCTGACCGGCCGCCGCGGCTTCGCCGCCGCCCGACGGCGGATCTCCGCACCCGCACCACCGGAACGAACTTGCGAGAAGGACTGGATCGCCATGCTGTTCTACGAGCTCGTCAACCTGCGGACGGACGTCGACCGCCGGCGCGACCGGCAGCGCCGCCGCATTTCGGCCCGCCGGCTGCGCGCCGAGCGGCGCGAGCGCGACCGCGCCGAAAGCCTGATCATGGATGTGTCGTGGTCACGCCTGTGTTGACGTCCTCCTGCGGGGCCGGCCGGCCCGCCGCGGCCGGCCCCGCCCGTGTTGCGCCCCGGACACGACACGGCCGTGCGCCACCCGTCACGACCGGCCCGCCCGGGGCGCACCGCGACGTGTGCGCCGACCGCATCCGGCCATCGGATTCCGCGGTCGAGGGCCGCAGGTCACCGCGGGACGTGGTGGTTCCCGCTCCCGCGCCGCAGGACAGGACGGGTGATCGCTTCCGATAAGGACCAAAAAGTCGCGCTGCGGCCCTGTGTCGTCCGGGCGCTCTGAGCTACCGTGAATCTGTGCCTCAGAACACGAAGGTCGAGGTACGCCGGAGTCCCCGCCGGCAGCGCACGGTGTCGGCCTACCGCGACGGGGACAAGACGGTCGTCCTCGTGCCCGCCTCGTTCTCCCGCGCCGAAGAGAAGCGCTGGGTCGAGAGCATGCTGGAGCGGCTAGAGGCACGCGAGGAGCGCCGCCGGCCCGACGACGAGTCGCTGCAGTCCCGCGCGCTCGACCTCGCCGACCGCTACCTCGAAGGCCTCACCCGCCCCGCCAGCGTGCGCTGGGTCGACAACCAGCAGACCCGCTGGGGTTCGTGCACACCCGAGAACGGATCCATCCGCCTGTCGCGCCGGCTGTCCGGCATGCCGCCGTGGGTGGTCGACTACGTCCTGGTGCACGAGCTTGTGCACCTGATCATCCCGCACCACGGCCAGGAGTTCTGGGACCTGGTGCACCGCTACCCCAAAGCCGAGCGCGCCCGCGGCTACCTCGAAGGCGTCAGCGCGGCCCCGCGCCTGGAGGACGGCAGCAGCGCCGAGGTCGCCGAAGAGGACGACGTCGACGACGACGGCGGCGACGTCTCGTCCGGGCTCGACCGCTCCGACCGGGCCTGACCCGCGGGTGTCCTGGTCAGGCGCGGCCGGCCCGGCCGCGGTCCCCCTCGGCGTGCACCGCCTGGGCCGCCGTGCGCACGAGTATCCGGCAGGCCTCGTCGGTGGGTTCGGGAACGCCCTGCACGCCGAACCAGCCCAGATCCGCCGACTCGGCGGCGTCGCGGGACAGCACGGCGCCCTCGTCCTCGGCGACCACCGCGTACTGCACATCCAGGTGCCAGGTGCCGCCGCCGCAGCCGACCCGGTGCCGGTCCAGCCGCACCGGGCCCTCCAACAGCCGCAGGCCGCTCAGCCCCGACTCCTCGGCGGCTTCGCGGAGGGCGGTCTCTCCCAGGGAGCGGTCGCCCTCCTCGCAGTGGCCGCCGGTCTGGAGCCACTTGCCGATCTTGCGGTGCAGGACCAGTACCGCGCGCGTGCCGCCGGGGTCGACGATCGCGGCGCTGGCGGTCAGGTGGCCGGGCAGGCAGGCGCGTGATACCGCGTCGGGATGGCGGTCGAGGTGCTCCAGGTAGGAGCGGCGCAGCTCGTCCTGCGCGGAATCGGGCGCCTCCCAGCCGGCGAGTTCGCGCCGGGCGCTGCCGTGCAGCCCGGTCGCGCTCACGCGGAACCTCCGCCCGAGCCGCCCGAGCCGGGGTTTCCGCCGTCGTCGCCCCCGGCCCGTTCGTCGCCCGAGGACTCCTCCGGGGCGTCGGCGGACTCGCCGGTGAACTGGCTGATGTCGATCCCGTCGGCCTCGGAGCCGCTGCGGCCGTGCACGAACCCCTCGGGGTCGTCCAGGTCGTCGCTCGACGGCATCAGGTCGGGGTGCTCCCACACGGCGTCGCGCCCGGCGACACCGCGGGCCTCCTCCAGCGCGCTCCACAGCGCCGCGGCGTCGCGCAGCCGCCGCGGCCGCAGCTCCAGCCCCACCAGGGTGGCGAAGGTGTGCTCGGCGGGGCCGCCGGTGGCCCGGCGGCGGCGGGTGGCCTCGGCCAGCGCCGCCGACTGCGGCAACCGCTCGGCGACCGCGGCGTCGACCACGACCGACAGCCAGCCCTCGACCAGCGCCAGCGCCGTCTCCAAGCGCGCCAGGGACGCCTTCTGCTGCGGGGTGTCCTGCGGCTGGAACAGGCCTTCGCCCTCACTGCCCGCGAGGATCTCCTGCAGCGCTTCGGGATTGGCGATGTCGACCTGGCCGAGCTTCTCCTCCAGTCCGCTCATGTCGAAGGACATGCCCCGGGCGTACTCTTCGACCAGGCTGAACACGTGCCCGCGCAGCCACGGGACGTGCCCGAACAGCCGGTGCAGCGCGACCTCGCGGGCGGCCAGGTAGAGCCGGATCTCGTCCTCGGGGATGCCCAGACCCTCGCCCCAGGCGGCGACACCGTCGGGCAGCAGCGCCGCGGTTCCCTCGCCCGCCAGCGGCAGGCCGACGTCGGTGGAGCCCACCACCTCGCCGGCGAGCTCGCCGATGGCCTGGCCGGCCTGCTGGCCGACGAGCATGCCGCCCATCTGGCGCACCATGCCCATCAGCGGGCCGGCCATGGACTGCATCTCCTCGGGCAGGTTCTGGCCCATGGACTCCACCAGCCGCCGGGTCAGCGGCTCGCACAGCTTCGACCAGGTCGGCATGGTCTTCTCGATCCACTCCGACCGGCTCCACGCCTGCATGGTGTGCACGCCCGACGGCAGCGCCGTGGCCTCGTTGGTCCACAGGTCGGCCAGGCGCAGGGACTCCTGGATCTTCGCGTAGCCGTGCGCGCCGACACTGGAGTCGCCCTTCTGCGAGACCGCGTGCCGGGCGATGTTCTTGGCCATGTCCCAGTTCACCGAAGTGGACTCGGACTGCTGCTGCTCACCGGGCGGGGACTGGGACGCCATCATGTCGGCGAACTGGCGCAGCATCTGCGCCATCTGTTGCGGATCGCCGAACGGGAAGCCGCCCGGCATGCCCGGCTCGCCGCCGCCGGGGCCGCCACCGCCTGGGCCGCCGCTCCCGGCGCCCGAACCGGAGTCGCCCGATCGGCGCCCGGACTCGTCGTCGGGGTCGTTCGGCATGCTGAAACCAAATGGAAGGTCGCTCACGATTAGACCTCAGGCAGGATTAGGTGTGTCTCCACTGTCACGTTAGCTGGGAGCCGCCCGGAGTGAATACCGAAACCAGCCAGGTTCGCCCACAGCACAGCGCGCACCCCCGCGCGCCGGTGGTAGCTGTCACCGGAGCCGCCGAGGGTATCGGGCGTCTCCTGGTGGAACGCCTGGTCACGGCTGTGGGTTCCGGGGCCGTCTCCGAAATCGTGGCGATCGGGGGCAGCGAGGACGAGGCCGCGAGCGCTCCGGTGGGCGCCACCTGGTGCACCGCCGACGTCCGCGACCCGCAGTTGGCGGCCTGCCTGCCGGGCGTGGACGTGCTCGTGCACGCCGACGACGACCGCACGCTGCAGACCCCGCCCAAGCAGCGGCGCGCCGACAATGTGCGCGCCGCCCAGACCGTGCTGACCTCGGCCGCGGCTCAGCGTGTCCCCCGGGTCGTGCTGCTGACCAGCACCATGGTCCACGGCGCCGACCCCGACAACCCCGTGCCGATGCCCGAGGACTCCGAAGTCCGCACCGAGACGGGGCCCGGACTGGTCGGCGACTGGGTGGAGATCGAGGACCTCGCCTGCCGCGCCCGCCGCTCCCACCCCGGGCTCTCGGTGACGGTGGTGCGGCCCGCGCCGCTGGTGGGCCCGGGCCTGGACACCGCGCTCACCCGGCACTTCGCCGCGCCGCGGCTGCTGACCGTGCGGGGGCGCGAACAGCGCTGGCAGTTCTGCCACGTCGACGACCTCGCCGCCGCCCTGGAACACGTGGCCGTGCAGGGGGGCGAAGGCAAGGGCGGGGCGCTGGCCGTGGGCTGCGACGGCGCGCTGGAGCAGGCCGAGGTCGAGCGGATCGCCGGGATGCGCCGCTTCGACGTGCCCGCCAACCTGGTTTTCGGGGCCACCCAGCGGCTGCACAGCGCGGGCATCACCCCCGCCTCGGCCGCTGAACTGAAGTTCCTCGTCTACCCGTGCGTCGTCGACTGCGCGACTCTGCGCGAGAACGGATGGCGGCCGGCCTACGACAACGCCGGAGCGCTGCAGGCGCTGCTGGATGCGCGCAGCGGCAAATCCGCGCTGGTGGGCCGCAACGTCGGCCGCAAGGAGGTCACCGTCACCGCCGCCAGCGCGGCGGGTGCCGCGGCGGCGGCGATCGGCACCGCGGCCGCCGTGCGCCGCCTGCGCAAGCGGCGCGGCAACTGACCCCGCCGGACCGGCGTGCGTAGGGACGCCGGTCCGGATCGGGCCGGGGGCGGAGGCTGTTGATACCGTCGCACCTGTGGACGCCATCAGCCTGGTAGGACTGCGCGAAACGCCGATCTCGGTCGAGGAGGTCGTCGCCGCCGTCGGCGACCCCCGGGCCGGGGGCACCGCCTTCTTCGTCGGCACGGTCCGCGACCACGACCACGGGCGCGCCGTCGCGCGCCTGGCCTACTCCGCCCACCCGCGTGCCGAGAGCGAGATGCGGCGCGTCATGGAGCGGGTCGTCGCCGACGTCTCCGGCGGCGGCAGCCCCGTCCGGCGGGTCGCCGCCCTGCACCGGGTCGGCGACCTGGAGATCGGCGACACCGCCGTGGTGGCGGCGGCCGCCGCCGGGCACCGCGACGAGGCGTTCGACGCCTGCCGGCGGCTGATCGACGACCTCAAGGCCGAGGTGCCCATCTGGAAGCACCAGGAGTTCACCGACGGCGCCGCGGAGTGGGTCGGCGCCGAGTGAGCGAGCGGGCGGAGCCGCCCGCGGCGGGTCCGGGCCGGGGTCCGCTCTGCGCCGTTTAGGCTGTGCAGCATGTTCCGTCGTGCTATGACCCTGATCGTCGCGGTGCTTCTGCTGGTCGGATTCGGGGCGGGAGCGGTGTTCCTTCCGGTCCCCTATCTGGTGGCCTCGCCCGGAATCGCGCTGAACACCCTGGGCGAAGACGACGGAGAGCGGATCATCCGCATCGACGGCACCGAGAGCTACGAGCACGACGGCGGCGGGCTCTCCATGGTCACGGTGCAGTACTCCGGCGGTCCGGGCGTGCGCATGGACCTGTTCACGGTGCTGGGCGCGTGGCTTTCGCCCACCCAGGCCGTGATCCCCGAGGAAGCGCTGTTCCCGCCCGACCGCAGCGCCGAAGAGGTCACCGAAGCCCAGACCGTGGAGATGAACAGCTCCCAGCGCCGCGCCACCGCTGCGGCGCTGACCCAGATGGACGTCGACTACGACACCAGCGCCTACGTCGCCCGGGTGATGGAGGACCTGCCGGCCGAGGGCGAGCTGCGCGAGGACGACGTGATCACCCGGGTGGACGGCGAGCCCGTCGCCGACAAGGAGGACGCCGTCGAGCTGGTCGCCGACCGCGAGCCGGGCGCCCCCGTCACGCTCACCGTCCAGCGCGACGGCGAGGAGGTCGAGGCCGAGGTCGGCACCGAGGCCGACGACGGCGGCGATCCCGTCATCGGCATCCTCATCGCCGACCGGATGGACTTCCCCTTCGACGTGGACATCAGCGTCGGCGAGATCGGCGGCCCCAGCGCCGGCATGATGTTCGCACTGGGGATCACGGACCGGCTCACCCCCGAAGACCTCACCGGCGGAAACCGCATCGCCGGCACCGGAACCATCACCGCCGAAGGCGAGGTCGGCGGTGTCAGCGGCATCGCGCAGAAGATGGTGAGCGCTCAGCAGCAGGGGGCCGAGTACTTCCTCGTCGCCGGCGAAAGCTGCGCGCAGACGTTCGAATCGGCCGCCACCGGCGAGATCGAGGTGGTCAAAGTGGACACCCTCGACGACGCCGTCGGCGCGCTCGGGTCCATCCGCGCCGGCGAGGACGGCGACCTGCCGCGCTGCCGGCCGGACTGAGCGGCGCCGGTAGCACCTGCGCCCGCCTCTGTGCGCAGCCCGGGCCGGGGCCGCACCGCGCCCCCCGGCCCGGGCTGCCGATCGGCGGATCCCGAAACCGGCGGCAGAACCGCCGCAGGGGCGCAGGAGGCGTCAGCCCTCCTCGCCCTCCTCTTCGAGCGTGATCGCCAGCGCCGAGGTCAGCGCCGGAACCAGATCCGCGCCGCTGAGCACCTCGTCCTCGGAGTCGTGGCTGCGCATCCGCATCGCCGAGTGCCGGGTGCCGTCCCGCAGCACACCGGCCACCATGCGGACCTCCTCGCGCCCTTCCCGGTTCTGCGCCCACGCGCCCGCGTCGGTGCCCTCGGGCAGGTCCAGCGTCTCGTCGGACCCCTTCACCACCAGGCGCTCCATCACCAGAGCGCACCCGGTCACCGCCTCGGGCCAGGCCATTCTGCCCAGTGCCTCCTCCAGTGGCACGCCCTCGGGCAGCGGTTCCTGCTCGACCGGGGTCAGGTCGTCGGCGGGGACGTCGCCGGTCAGCCCCAGCATCTCGGCCAGGGCGGGCTCACGCTCCATCAGGTCGGTGGTGGGCACCAGCGCGTAGATGCGCACCGGCTGGTCCCAGCCCTGGCCGGCGGCGTGGCGCTCGAGTTCCAGGACGGCTTCGCGAATGTTGAATGACACCCCTCCATGGTGGCGGACCGGGAAGACCGGAACACGCGCCCGCGACGGAGTAAAGTCGCCCACGGGTGCCCGATGCCCGACCGAGGCACAGTCGATGTCATGTTGTCATCGCTTGGCGCGGGGTTTCGGGAACCCCCGGAACACCCAATAAGTTGCCTTACCGAAGGGACCTGGGTCCCGGACCGACCGACCCGCAGTGCCAACTACGAGGGGGAGGCGTGAGCTTCCGATCGCCCGGCGCACCGTCCGCGCGTATGCCCCGTCGATCCCGGCTGCTCGCGCCTGTCGCGGTAGCCGTGGTCGTCGTCGTCGCGGGGTTGTTGACCGCCGCGAACTTCTGGACCGACTACCTGTGGTTCGACTCCGTCGGGTACACGTCCGTCTTCCTCACCGAGCTGCGCACCAAGGCGCTCATGTTCGCCGTCGGCGGCCTGATCATGGCCGCGGCCGTCGGCGCCAGCATGTACTTCGCCTACCGCAGCCGTCCGCTCGCGCCGCCGATGAGCCCCGAACAGCAGGGGCTGGCGCGCTACCGGATGTCGATCGAACCCCGCCGCAAGCTCTTCTTCTGGGTCGTCGTCGCAGGTCTGGGCGTGTTGGCCGGAGCCTCGGCCAGCGGTGAGTGGGGCACCTACCTGCAATTCGCCAACGGCGCGTCGTTCGGCGTCGAGGACCCGCAGTTCGGCCGCGACGTCTCCTTCTACACCTTCACCTACCCGTTCCTGCGGGTGGTTCTGGGCTACCTGTTCGCGGCCGTGGTGCTGGCCTTCATCGCCGCGGTGGTCGTGCACTACCTCTACGGCGGAGTCCGGCTGCAGGGCCAGGGCCAGCGCGCCACCCCCGCCGCCCGCGTGCAGCTGTCCGTGCTGCTGGGCGTCTTCGTGCTGCTGCGCGCGGCAGCCTACTGGCTCGACCAGTACGGGCTGGTCTTCTCCAACCGCGGATACACCTTCGGCGCCTCCTACACCGACGTCAACGCGGTCCTGTACGCCGTGATCATCCTGGCGGTGATCTCGGTGGTCTGCGCGCTGCTGTTCTTCGCCAACATCTACGTGCGCAACGTGATGATGCCGGTGGCCAGCCTCGGACTGCTGGTGCTGTCGGCCATCCTGATCGGCGGCGTCTACCCGGCGATCGTGCAGCAGTTCCAGGTCAGCCCGAACGAGCAGCGGGTGGAGAACCCCTTCATCCAGCGCACCATCGAAGCCACGCGCGCCGCCTACGGCATCGACAACGCCGAGGTCACCGACTACGACGCGCAGACCGAACTCTCGGCCGAACAGCTGGCCGACGAGGCCAGCACCATCCCCAGCGTCCGGCTGGTCGACCCCTCGGTGGTCTCCCAGACGTTCCAGCAGATGCAGCAGGTACGCGGCTTCTACCAGTTCCCCGAGGTGCTGGCCGTCGACCGCTACAGCGACGGCGAAGGCAACAACGTCGACACGATCATCGCCGCCCGTGAACTGTCGGGTCCGCCGCAGGACCAGGACAACTGGCTGACCAGGCACACCGTCTACACCCACGGCTTCGGGATCGTCGCCGCGGCCGGAAACCAGGTCGACAACCAGGGCCGGCCGGTGTTCACCGAGTACAACATCCCGCCCGAAGGCGAGCTGTCGGACGTCACGGGCGAGTACGAGCCGCGGATCTACTTCGGCCGCGAGGGCGCCGACTACGTCATCGTCAACGCCGAACCCGAGTACGACTACCCGCTGGGCGGCGGCAGCGACGACGTCACCACCACCGAGGACACCGACGGGGGCGCCGGGGCCAGCCCGTCTCCGGACGACGCCAACGCGCCCGCCGACGCCCAGGCCGACGGCCAGGGCGGTGACCAGCAGGCCCAGAGCGGTGATCAGCAGGACGGAAACGGCGGCGAAGGCCAGGGCGGCGGCGAAGAAAGCGGCCAGCGCACCAACAGCTACGACGGCGACGGCGGCGTCGACCTGGGCAACTTCTTCAAGCGCATCCTCTACGCGCTGCGCTACCAGGAGCCCGACATCCTGCTGAACAACGCGATCTCGGAGGACTCGCGCCTGATCTACGAGCGCGACCCCTCCGACCGCGTCGAGCGGGTGGCGCCGTTCCTCACCGCCGACGGAAAGACGTACCCGACGATCGTCGACGGGCGCGTGAAGTGGGTCGTGGACGCCTACACGACCACGAACATGTACCCCTACGCGGAGCGCATCGACCTCTCCGACGCGACCGAGGACACGTTCACCCAGAGCACCGACACCGTCAACGCGCTGCCGGGCAACCAGGTGAACTACATCCGCAACTCGGTCAAGGCCACGGTCGACGCCTACGACGGCACCGTGACCCTCTACGGGTGGGACGAGCAGGACCCGGTCCTCAAGACCTGGTCGGAGGCGTTCCCGGAGGTGATGACCGAGAAGGGGGAGATCAGCGACGATCTGCAGCAGCACCTGCGCTACCCCGGTGACCTGATGAAGGTCCAGCGGGAGATGCTGCGGCGGTACCACATCACCGACGCCGACGCTTTCTACGGCGGCCAGGACTTCTGGAACGTGCCCGCCGACCCGACCACGGACGGCGACAGCCCGGAGCCGCCCTACCGCCAGACCATCGGTTACCCGGGCGAGGATGACGCCGACTTCTCCATCACGTCGTCGTTCGTGCCGCGCGGCCGCGAGAACCTGGCCGGCTTCCTGGCGGTCAACAGCGACGCCGCCGAGGACGACTACGGCAAGCTGCGCATCCTGAAGCTGCCCCAGGACACGGTGGTCATGGGGCCCGGCCAGGTGCAGGCCCAGTTCTCCGCCGACGACGCGATCCGCGACGAGCTGCTGCCGCTGCAGCAGAGCGAGCAGTCGCGGATCATCAGGGGCAACCTGCTCACTCTGCCGTTCGCCGACGGGCTGCTCTACGTCGAGCCGCTCTACGTCCGCGCCGAAGGCAGCCAGACCTCCTACCCGCTGCTGCAGAAGGTGACGGTCGGCTTCGGCGAGGAGGTCGCGATCGGCAACAACCTCCAGGAGGCGCTGAACAACCTCTTCGAGGGCGGCGAGGGGCCGCTGAACGAGGGCGGCGGCGACGGCGGGAGCGCCGAGGGCGACGCCGGCGGCGACGGCGACTCCGACGGCGGACAGCAGGACGGCGGAGGCGGCGCAAGCGCCAGCGAGGTCGACCAGGCGCTTGAGGACGCCGCCCAGGCGTACGAGGACGGTCGCGAGGCCCTGCAGGACGGCGACTTCACCGCCTACGACGAGGCCAACGAGCGCCTGGAGGACGCCCTGCAGCGCGCCGAGGAGGCCTCGGGCGCGGGAGACGGCGGCGACGGCGGAGACTCGAACTGAGCCCTCTGCGTCGCCGCCGCAGCCGGCGGCCGCGGCGGGAGTCGGCTTCCGCCGCGGCCGTCGGCCGCAGCCGATTTGGTGTTCGCGCAGTGAAGCGCTACTGTTGAAAACACATCGACGCGGGGTGGAGCAGTTCGGTAGCTCGCTGGGCTCATAACCCAGAGGTCGCAGGTTCAAATCCTGTCCCCGCTACCACGTGCAGACCGGTGCGGTGGGAAGTGCAAATTCCTTCCGCACCGGTTTTTCGTGTTCCCGCTTCCCTCGAATGGTGTCTTCGGCCTCCGCGGGGAGAAGAGCCCGGATTCCGGGAATCCGGGGCCGGCCTTTCCTGCCGCGTCGGATACGGCGGTTCGCCGGCGGCGGGTGGGACGTGTCACGCCGCCTGTATACGGTGCCGGTCCGGGGTAGCCGATTTGGTGTTCGCACCGGGAAACGATAGTGTGGAAACACATCGACGCGGGGTGGAGCAGTTCGGTAGCTCGCTGGGCTCATAACCCAGAGGTCGCAGGTTCAAATCCTGTCCCCGCTACCAGTGAGGAATCCGGCCCCGGTTCTCCGGGGCCGGATTCTTTTCGTGTTTCGCGTATCCGGCGGGTGCCCTGTGCGTTTCACACGTCCGCGGCCCGCTCCCCGGACGTCTCGTACCGGTAGGCGGGCAGCGTCACCGTCACCGAGAGTCCGCCGCCCTCCCGCGGATGCGCCGCGACCTCGCCGCCGTGCGCATCTGCGATCGAGCGCACGATGGACAGGCCCAGACCAGCGCCCTTGGCTGTAACCAGCCGGTCGGCGCCCGGGCGGCGGAAGGGCTCGAACAGCAGCGGCACCTCGTAGGGCGGCACCACCGGACCCGAGTTGGACACCGTCACCTCGGCCGGGCCGTCGTCGCGGGTTCGGGTGACCACCGCGACCCAGCCCTGTCCGGCCGCGTCGTCGCCCGCGTTCCCCGCGTCCTCGTCGGGTGCCGCGTTGTGCCGGACGCCGTTCTCGACCAGGTTGTGCACCAGCCGCTCCAGCAGTGTCGCATCGCCGGTCGTCGGGGCTTGGGCGGCTTCCCTCCGCACCGACACCCCGGCCTGGCGCGCCTCCTGCTCGGTCTGGCCGACCACGTGCTCGGCCACGTCGGCGAGGTCGACCGGGTAGCGCTCGACGAGCTCGTTCTCGGAGGCGGCGAGCAGCAGCAGCCCGGTGATCAGCCGCTCGTGGCGGTCGTTGACCTCCAGTAGGTCGGCGCCGAGCTGCTGCACTTCGGCGGGGGCCGACCTGCGGTGCATGGCCATCTCGATCAGTGCCCGCCCGAGCGTCAGCGGGGTGCGCAGCTCGTGTGAGGCGTTGGCGACGAAGCGGCGCTGGCCGTCGAAAGAGCGGTCCAGCCGTTCGACCATGGTGTCGAAGTTGTCGGCGAGGTCTTTGACCTCGTCGTCGGGGCCGCGCAGCGCGATGCGTTCGTGCAGCCCCCGGTCGGCGGCCGGTGCCGCGGCGATGCGGCGGGTGGTGTCGGTGACCTGGCGCAGCGGCGCCAGCATTCGGCCGGCGGCCAGCCAGCCCAGAGCCGCGGCGGCGATCCCCACCAGCACCAGCGCGACCGCGCCCTGGGTGATCAGCGAGGTGACGGCGGCGTCGTCGACCCGGGCGCGCTGGATCGCGCCCCACTCCTGGGCGGCCCCGTCGGGCGGGTCCGGCGTCGAGGCGGCGTCCGTGTCGCCTTCCGCAGGAGGAGCGGCCGAGCCCCTCGGCGCTGGTTCCGGCTCGGCAGGAGGCGAGAGCGACGCGCCGGGGGTGTTCTGGCCCGCGGTCGCCCCGCCGGGGGAGGAGAGCAGGACACTGGACTCCAGTTCCTGCTTGAACAGGCCGTAGGTGACGACGAGCAGCACCATCCCCGCGGCGAGGAAGACGGCGGTGTAGACGAGGGTCAGCCGCGCGCGCAGCGAGATGCGGCGGGGCAGGACGGCGGTCGGCTTCATGGGATCCGGTACCCCACTCCCGTGACGGTTTCGATGACCGGCGGATCGGCGATCTTGCGGCGCAGTTTCATCACGGTGAGCCGCACGGCCGGGGTGAACGGGTCGGCGAACTCGTCCCAGACCTTTTCCAGCAGGTACTCGGACGACACGGCGGCCCCCTCGGCACGCAGGAGTTCGGCGAGCACCCCGAACTCCTTCTTGGCCAGGGGCACAAAGCGCCCGTCGCGGTAGACCTCGCGGCGCGCCGGGTCGAGGCTGATACCGGCGCCGCGCAGTATCGGCGGCGCGAGGGGGCGCGAACGCCGCCCCAGCGCCTGCACGCGGGCCGCCAGCTCCGCGAAAGCGAACGGTTTGGCGAGGTAGTCGTCGGCCCCCAGCGACAGCCCGTCCACGCGGTCGCTGATCCCGGCGGCGGCGGTCAGCATCAGCACCCGCGCACCGGCGCCGGAGCCGACAAGGTACCGGCAGACGTCGTCGCCGTGCACGGCGGGCACGTCCCGGTCGAGGACCACCACGTCGTAGTCGTTGACCCCGACCTGTTCGGTGGCCGCCGCACCGTCGTAGGCGACGTCCACCGCGTGGGTCTCCTCGCGCAGCCACTCCGCCACAGCATGCGCCAGCACCGGTTCGTCCTCGACCACCAGAACCCGCATCGGCCGCAGCCCCTTCCATCCGCGAACGTCGCCAGGCCGCCGTCTCGCCGTGCGGCCCGAACCGGGATCCATCATCGCCGGTCGCCGTGTTTCCTCGGTGTAAGGCGCCCGGTGTCCCTGCCGCGGTACGGGTGTGATCCGGTGCGGTCCGCTCCGCCGGAAAACAGGGAGGAAACGCGCCGTCCGGTTCGATCGCTGCCCGAACGGCCGGGATCCCCCGGCCCGGCGACAAGGAGACAGTGCGATGCGAACGTGGCTGAAGCGCAGCGTGTGCACGGCCGTGCCGCTGCTCGCAGTGGGCCTGGCCCTGGCGGGGTGCGGCCCCGAGGGCGGACAGCACGGCGCCGACGCGTCCGCGAGTCCGAGCATGAGCAGAGACGAGAAGCGGGTCGCGTTCACCGAGTGCATGCGCGAGCACGGCGTGGACATGTCCGATCCGGACGGGGAGGGCGGCGCCGGCCTCCGACTGGACGAGGGCACCGACCAGTCCGACGTGGATGAGGCCGTGCAGGCCTGCGAGGAGTACCGGGTCGGCGGGGACGCCGGAGCGGGCGCCGATCCCGCGGACACCGAGAAGCGCACCGAGTACGCCGAGTGCATGCGCGAGAACGGGGTCGAGAAGTTCCCCGACCCCGCCCCGGAATCGGGTGAAGGGGCCCGCGAGGCCGATGAGGACGTCGTGAACGACCCCGACCTCGACCAGGCCGTCGAGGAGTGCCGTTCGCTCCTGTCCGGTACCGCCGGCGGTGGCGAGTGATGCGCGATACGACGCCGGAAGGCGGCGGCAGCCGAGAACCGGAGGATGCGGTCGTCCGCGGCGCATCCGAGGGAGCCGCCTCCGCGGAAGGCGGAACGCGGGACACCGGCGGAACCGGCCGCAGCGTCGCCGCGGATTCCGCCGGATGCGCATTGCGCGGCGGGAAGCGCCGCCTGTGGACCGGGGCCGCTGCTCTCGCCGTCCTGACGGTCGCGCTCGGCGCGGCGGCGGTGCACCTGACCGCGGGCGCACCCGCGCAGAGCGAGGAGGGCGGCGCCGGTCTGCCGCCCGCCACAACCGAGGTAACCCAGGAGGACTTGACCGACAGCCGCTCCGCCTCCGGGAAGCTGGGCTACGGCCCTGTGACCGAGGTGTCCGGCCGGCAGAGCGGCACGCTGACGAAGCTTCCGCAGAGCGGAGCCGGGATCGGCCGCGGCGAGACGCTGTTCGAGGTCGACACCGACCCGGTCACCGTGATGTACGGCGACCACCCCGCCTACCGCCGCCTGGCGGTCGGCGCCGAAGGGACCGACGTGCGGCAGTTGGAACGCAACCTCAGCGAACTCGGCTACGAGGGGTTCACCGCCGACGGCACCTATACCTGGGCCACGGCCACCGCGGTCATGGAGTGGCAGCGGGACCGCGGGACGGAGCAGACCGGCACGGTCGAGCTCGGCACGGTGGTGTTCACCTCCGGCGCCGTCCGGGTCGACAGTCTCAAAGCAGAAGAAGGCGACCGGATTCGCACGGGCGGGCCCGTACTGGAGTACACCGGCACGCAGCAACTCGTTACCGCAGAGCTGGAGCCGGAGGACCGGCGGCTCGCCGAGGAGGGCGGCGCCGTCGAGATCACCCTGCCCGGAGGCGAGTCGGTCGACGGGCGGATCGAGGACGTGGCCGTCGCGGTGCGCCCGGAATCGCAGGAAGAGGATCGGACTGTCGTGGAGGTCGTCGTCTCCTTCGACGGCGAGGAGGCCGAGCGTGCGGCCGCAGAGTATCCGCTGGCAGCCGTCGACGCGTCGTTCGTCGCCGAGACCCGCGAAGAGGTGCTGACCGTCCCTGTCGCCGCGCTGGTCGCGATGAACGGAGGCGGATTCGGAGTCGAGGTGGTGGATGAGTCGTCCTCGGCGTATGTCCCCGTAGAGACGGGCCTGTTCGCCGACGGCCGGGTGGAGGTCTCCGGAGACGGGATCAGCGAGGGCAGCGTCGTAGGGGTGCCGAAATGATCGCGCTCACCGGTGTGTACAAGCGCTACCCCGGCGGTGTCACCGCGCTCGACGGGGTCTCGGTGGAGATCGGGCGCGGCGAACTACTCGCCGTCGTCGGACCGTCCGGGTCGGGCAAGTCCACGATGCTGAACATGCTCGGCACGCTCGACCGGCCCAGCGCGGGGCGGGTGGACGTGGACGGCTACGACACCGGTGCCCTCGTCGACGCCCGGTTGTCGGCGCTGCGGGCGAGCCGCATCGGGTTCGTCTTCCAGCAGTTCCACCTGGCCGGCGGTGTCTCGGCGCTGGAGAACGTCGCCGACGGCCTGCTGTACACCGGGCGGCGGCCGCCGGAGCGGCGGTCCCGCGCCGCGGCGGCGCTGGAGCGGGTCGGTCTGGGGCAGCGGATGAACCACCGCCCCCACGAGCTGTCGGGCGGTGAGCGCCAGCGGGTGGCCATCGCCCGCGCGGCGGCGGGGGATCCGCCGCTGCTGCTCGCCGACGAGCCGACCGGCGCGCTCGACTCCGTCGCGGGGGCCGGTGTCATGGCGTTGCTGCGCGAGCTGCACGCGGCCGGGACAACCGTGGTGGTCATCACGCACGACGAGGAGATCGCGGGCTCCCTGCCGCGGCAGGTGCGGATGCGCGACGGCCGGGTGGTGGAGGATCGGTGCACCGTGTCGGCCGGGGGCAGTGCCGACGCGGCGGGCTCCGCCGAACCGGCCGGGCGGACCGGCGGCGCTTCGGCGGGCGCGGAGGCCGAGCCGCCCGGTACCGCGGACGCGGACGGTCGGGAGGTCGGCCCATGACCGCACGAGAACTGCGCCCGGCCCGACTGGGACCGGCCGACATGCTGAAGGTCGGCGCGGTGGGACTGCGCACGCGGCCACTGCGGGGGTTCCTTTCGGCGCTGGGTATCGCCATCGGGATCGCCGCCATGGTGGGGGTCGTCGGTATCTCCGCCTCCTCCGGCGCCGAACTCGACCGCGAACTGGACAAGCTGGGCACCAACCTGCTCACCGCTCAGCCTGGCACCACGCTGTTCGGGGAAGACGCCGAACTGCCCGCCGCGGCGGAAGGGATGGTCGGCCGCATCGACGCGGTCACCGCCTCCTCGGCGATCGGCCGAGTGGAGGGCGCCGACGTCTACCGCACCGGTCGGATCGACGAGGCCGAGACCAACGGGCTGGCGACCTATGCCGCGCGCACCGACCTGCGCGCGACCACCGGCGCCGAACTGGCGAGCGGCACCTGGCTCAACGAGGCCACCAACGGCTATCCGGCCGTGGTGCTCGGTTCGTCGGCAGCGGAGCGGTTGGGGATCGGGCGGGCGAGCCCCGAAGCCCGGGTGCTCGTCGGCGGCACCCGGTTCACCGTGATCGGGGTGCTGGAACCGGCGCCGCTGGCGCCGGAGCTGGACACCGCGGCGCTGGTCGGCTGGGAGGCGGCCGAGGCCGAACTCGGCTTCGGCGGCCACCCGACCCGCATCTACACGCGCTCGCCGAACGACGACGTCCCCGCGGTGCGGTCGGCTCTGGCCGCCACAGCGAATCCGGAGGCGCCCGACGAGGTCGACGTCACCCTGCCCTCCGATGCGCTCGCGGCCCAGCAGGCCGCCGACCAGGCTTTCACCGGGCTGCTGCTGGGACTGGGCGCGGTCGCCTTGCTGGTGGGCGGGGTCGGCGTGGCCAACACGATGGTCGTTTCGGTGCTGGAGCGCCGATCCGAAATCGGGCTGCGCCGGTCGCTGGGCGCGACGCGCCGACAGATCCGCGACCAGTTCCTCGCCGAGTCGCTGCTGCTGTCGGCTATCGGCGGGCTCGGGGGCATGCTGCTGGGCGCGGCGGCAACCGGGGGCTACGCCCTCTACCAGGGGTGGCCGACCGTGATTCCGCCATGGGCCTGGCTCGGAGCTCTGGCGGCGCCGCTGGTGATCGGTGGCCTCGCCGGGCTCTATCCGGCGATCCGCGCCGCGCGGCTGTCGCCGACCGAGGCGCTGGCCGCGCCGTAGCCGCCCGATCCTCGGGGCCGTCCGCACGGACGCGGCGGGCGGCCCCGAACCCGTGCCGGTGCGCGTGGTGCCGCAGGGCGTGCGGCGGCGCAGGTCGTTCGATTTGGTGTGCGCACCGCGAAACGATAGTGTGGAAACACATCGACGCGGGGTGGAGCAGTTCGGTAGCTCGCTGGGCTCATAACCCAGAGGTCGCAGGTTCAAATCCTGTCCCCGCTACCAATCGAAACGGCCCGGTTCTCGGAAACGAGGACCGGGCCGTTTTCCGTGCGCCTCTTTCCCGGATGGTCCCGGAAGCATTCGGACCCCGGACCGGCGGCTACGGCGCCGGGGCGCCGGCCCCCGCGACCGTCGCCTGCGCGTGCACGTCGAAGACCCTGTCGCAGGAGTCGCGTACACCGTCGTTGTGCGTGGCGACCACCACGGCGCAGCCTTCGCGGCTCATCCGGCGCAGGACGTCGACGACCATCGCGCCGTTGGCGCTGTCGAGCGCCCCGGTGGGCTCGTCGGCCACGACCACCGAGGGCTGTTCGACCATCAGCCGTGCCAGGGCGACACGCTGCTGCTCGCCACCGGAGAGATGGTGGACCTTCTCCTTCTCCCGGTCGGCGAGGCCGACCCGCTCCAGCGCGCCGGCGTTGTCCGTCGTGGATCCGCGCCGCCCGGCCCGAGCCGGGTGAGGTCGGTGCCGTCGAACAGGATCCGCCCGGATGTGGGCGTCTCCAGCAGGCCCAGGCAGTTCAGCAGGGTCGTCTTGCCGGATCCGCTGGTGCCGACGAGGGCGAGCACCTCGCCGGCGTCGACGGTGAGGTCGAGTCCTTCCCACAGCGTGCGGCGGCCGAAGGACTTGGCGAGTTCGTGCACGGAGATCATGGGTGTTCCTTCGGAGAGCGGGGGCACGCCTGGCTGGCGCCTTCGCGGACGATGCGGCGATGGAAGACGGCGAGCGCGCCGACGGCAAGGGCGAGTCCCACCGCGGCGATGCCTGCTGCGTAGAGCGGTTCGAAACCGGGTGTCGTGAGTTCGCTCAACCTCCCCGCGGCTGTACGGCGCGCCTGCAGTGCCGCCGGCGTGTCCCACGTGAACCAGCCGACGAACCCGAGCGCGATGGCCGCCTCCACTGCGAGGAATCGGCGGTGCGTGGCGAGGAACGTCCAGCCGCTGATGTGGCGGGCGAAAACGGTCTGGGCTCGGGCGCGGACGGCGACGATGCAAACGGCGATGGCCGTCAGCAGCAGCACCGCGGAGGCACCGGTCAGGTTGAAGCTCTCGATACGCATGCCACAGCTTTGTGGGCGCGCCGCCGGTGCTCGGCTTCAGCCCGTGTTCGGCCAGGGCATCGGTGAGCACCCGCTTGTTCTCCGGTGGACCGAAGACGAGGTAGAAGCCGCGCGGATAGCTGGCAGGCGCTTCGTCTCGAACCGCGGTGGTACCCACCGCCGTCGATGCGCGGCACACGTCGGAGCGGACGTAGTAAGAATAGACGGTGTCGTCCCCAGGGTACTCACGTGTTGCCGGGAGCGCTTTGGGTCTTTTCTTGCATGGGCGTTTTTTCCGGTCACGCGGATTCCCCTTGGCTGGTGTCACCGGTTGCCGTGCCGGAGGCCGTTAAACCGATTGCGGGGGGTGTACGTTTGTTTCTCGCCATGCGTTCGGGGGTGCGCTGGAAATTCGCCGTTCGGCGTCCGGTCCGACTGCGCGCGCGGTCGCCTCCGGGCCAAGGCCCCTGACGCGTCCCGCGGTGCCGGCCCCGGGCATCCCCGGGCAGCGATCAGGGGCGGTCCCCGATGGCGGCCGCAGCGGCCCGCCCGTAGGTTCGCCCCCATGAATGAACACCGTCTCCGGAGATCCCGCGCACTCGTCCTTTTCGTTTCAGCGGCCGCCACAACGGCGGTCCTCGCGTCGGCGCCGGTCGCACACGCCGGCGAGCGGTCCCCGGGATCGGGCCGCCCGGCGACCCAGGCGGCGCTGGAGAGCGTCGTCGACAACGGCACCCCCGGCGTCATCGCCCGGGTCGACCGCGGCAAGCGGTCGTGGAACGGCACGGCCGGAGTCGCGGACCGGGAGCGTCCCGGTCCCCGGCGCCCGGGTGAGCACTTCCGTATCGGCAGCATCACCAAGACCTTCACGGCGGTCACGATGCTGAAGCTCGAAGCGGAAGGGAAGCTGAGTCTGGACGACAGCGTCGAGGAGTGGCTTCCCGGAGCGCTCGACCACGACGGCTACGACGGCCGGAGTATCACGCTTCGCCGGCTCCTCAACCACACCAGCGGTGTCTACGACATACTCCGCGACCGCGGATTCGCCTCCCGTTACACCGGTTCGGCGTTTCTGGAGCACCGCTACGACAGCTGGACGCCGGACGAACTCGTGGAGATCGCGACCTCGCACCCGCCCGAGTTCGCGGCGGGGACGCAGTGGAGCTACTCCAACACCAACTATCTCCTGGCGGGGATGGTCATCGAGGCCGCCACCGGGAAGAGCTACGGGGAAGCGGTGGACCGTCGCCTGCTCGGCCCCCATCTCCGGAAGACCGTCGTTCCGGGGTTCTCCTCCGCGGTGCCGGAGCCGCATGCGCAGGCGTATTCTCGCCTGTTCGTCGACGCTCCGGACGCGGAGGTCTACGACACCACCGAGTTCGACCCCTCTATGGCGGGGGCGGCCGGTGAGATCATCTCGACGACCCGCGACCTGAACCGGTTCTTCGGCGCACTCCTCGCCGGGCGGATACTCCCCGCGGATCAGCAGGAAGAGCTCCTCGCCGGTGTCGATACCGGGAACGGCTACCGCTACGGGCTCGGTGTGCGGACCTACCCCCTGCCCTGCGGGACGATGTGGGGCCACGATGGAGACATCCTGGGGTCGGTGACCTATGCCGTTTCGTCGAGGGACGGCAGCCACGTCGTGTCGTTGAACGAGAACGCGAACTGGAACGACGACGAACACGCCGAGAATGTGATCACGACGGAGTTCTGCGGCTAGCTAGTCGCCGACGAACCCGTCGCAGGCGATGTAGACGCCCTCCCCGGTGGTCCACACGACGGTGTAGGCGCCGCTCGACAGCGACGCGTCCGGGAAGTCGCCGGGGAATTCGACCTCGGCCCAGTCGCCGCCGGTGACCGTCGCCTGCGTCCGGACGGTGCTGTCGTCGGGCGCGGTGACGGTGGCCGTGACGGAGACGTCCGCCGAGCCTTCGGTGTCGCGCAGCTTCAGGGGTGCGCTCTCGGAAACGCCGTTGCGGGGCGCTGCGGTCTCC
Source organism: Streptomonospora salina (assembly GCF_014204715.1). Taxonomy (NCBI): domain Bacteria; kingdom Bacillati; phylum Actinomycetota; class Actinomycetes; order Streptosporangiales; family Nocardiopsidaceae; genus Streptomonospora; species Streptomonospora salina. Next base: position 1,672,533 of record NZ_JACHLY010000001.1, on the reverse strand, counting down.
CACGCGCCGGGTTCGGCGGCGGTGATCCGCGGATCGCAGGCGAGGGCGTCGGGGTCGAAACGCAGCTCGGCCAGCGCCGACGGGTCGGTCTCCGGAGCGGCGGCGTCGGTGCTCGGGGCGATGCTCTCCTCCAGCTCGTCCACCGACGGCCCGGATCCGGAACCGCAGGCGGTCAGCGTGAGGCAGGCCGCTGCGGCGGCCGGGAGCAGGAGGCGCAGGGGGGTGCTGGGGAGCTGTGGCGACACGAGCCGCAGACTACTACGTCCCGTCGCTTGCCGGACCACTCCGGCTTCGCGCACCGCGGGCGCGCACCGGCAGGTGCGCACCGGTTCACGTCAGCCGCAGCGGCGCCGGTCCGCCGCCCGGTGTGGGGCCGCCGTTGAGCCGGGTCAGCGCCGCGTCGTGCAGGACCCCGTTGGTGCACACCAGCGGTCCGCCGTCGACGAAGTCCTGTCCGCGCAGGTCGGTCGCCCGGCCGCCGGCCTCTTCGAGGATGACCGGCAGCGGCGCGGCGTCCCACAGCGACAGTTCGGGCTCGGCGGAGATGTCGACCGAGCCTTCGGCGACCATGACGTGGGACCAGAAGTCCCCGTAGGCGCGCGTGCGCCACACCGACCGGGTCAGGCCGAGGAAGCCGTCCAGGCGCTGCTGCTCTTCCCACTCCGACAGGTCCGAGAACGACAGCGACGCGTCGTCCAGCGTGGACACTCCCGACACCGTGCAGCGGGTCGCCTTGGTCAGGCTGCGCCCGCACCAGGTTCCGCCGGCGCGCGAGGCCCACCAGCGGCGGGTCAGCGCCGGAGCCGAAACGACACCGACCACCGGGCGGTCGCCTTCGAGCAGCGCGATCAGGGTCGCCCAGACGGGCACGCCGCGCACGTAGTTCTTGGTGCCGTCGATGGGGTCGAGGACCCAGACCCGGTGGCTGACACCGGTCCTGCCGTATTCCTCGCCCACGACGGCGTCGCGCGGCCGGGCGCGGGACAGCACTCCGCGCAGCGTCTCTTCGACGGAGCGGTCGGCCTCGGTCACGGGCGTCAGGTCGGGCTTGGTGTCGACTTCGAGGTCGAGCGCTCGGAAGTGCCTCAGGGATATGTCGTCGGCCGCGTCCGCGAGGACGTGGGCAAGACGCAGATCATCGTCATAGGACGCCATGGCGGCTTACGCTACCGTTCCGGGCACCGGTGCGGACGACCGGCTCCCTGCGGATAGGAGAAATCGGTGACTGCCGTGACAGTATGGCGGCATGGGCCAGGCGAATGAGCGGCCGACCCCGCGCAGCGCGGCGTCGGGTACCCGGACGCGACTTCTCGACGCCGCATACGTCGAGGTCGTGGGCGGCCGGTGGGCGCGGATGCGCATGACCGACATCGCCGCGAGCGCGGGAGTGTCGCGACAGACGCTCTACAACGAGTTCGGCGCGAAGGAAGGGCTGCTGCAGGCGGTCGTCGTCCGCGAGGCGGGGCGGTTCCTGGACGCGGTGATGGACATCCTCGCCCGCTCCACCGGTGATCCCGCCGACGCGGTCGGCGAGGCGGCGCGCTGGACCCTGTCGGCGTCGGCCGGCGACCCGCTGCTGGGTGCGATCATCACCGGCGATTCCGAGCTGCTGCCGGTGCTGACCACGCGGGCCGAGCCGCTCTACGTCGAGTTGGGCGCGCGGATGACGCAGTACCTGCAGGAGCGCTTGCCCGAAATCGGCGCCGAGCGCGCCGAGGCCGTGGCGGAGGTGGCGCTGCGGCTGACTCTGTCCTACGTGCTGCTTCCCACGACGTCCGACCAGGCCGCCCGGCGGGTCCAGCTCGCGGTGCGCAGCATGGTGGAGGCCTCGCGGAACCCCGCGCGCACGCACGCGCCGGGACGCTGAACGCCTGAGCGCACGGCCGGCGCGGGGGATCGGGGGGCCCCGTGCGCCGGACCGCGTCAGATCAGCGACAGCACACTCAGCAGGCTCATGACCGTGACCAGGACGGCGGCGCCCAGCAGGACGAATCCGCAGTACTGCATCGGGACGAAGAACAGCGTGTGCCGGTTCCGGAACACGACCCGCTCGCCGGTCTGCGGGTGGAACCCGGGCCGGGGCGTGTTCAAGCGCTGTCCGAGGAAGAAGACGGCGATCCCCGACGCGACGAGCCCGAAGGCGACTCCGAACGGGGCCAGCTCGCTGCCCAGCGCGGATTCGACGATCAGGCCGGCCGGTATGCAGCACGCTGCGGCGATCAGCACCGTCAGAATTCCCCAGCCACGCCAAATGATCATTTTCCGTCCAAATGCTTATGTCGGTCGATTGATGACATAGAAATATACAGGCGGCTTTTCGTCCGTGCACATCGGGTGTTCGGAGCACGCCTGGAATGCGCGTCCGCGTCGGCGGGCGCGGCGCGCCGGCGCGGGTGAGCGGCGGCCGCGGGCGGCCGGCCCACCACGGCTCCGGTTCCGCGCCTACTCGGTGTCGCGGCTGCTCAGCAGGCGGCGCAGGGAGTCGACGCGCTCGGCAGCAAGCCGCCCCGCGGCGACGCCGGCGTCCAGCGCGCAGCCGGGCGCGTCGCCGGTGTGCGGACAGCCGGGCGGGCACCGGGCCACCTCGTCGGCGAGGTCGGCGAAACCGGCGACGACGTCGTCGGGACGCACATGGGCGAGCCCGAAGCTGCGCACGCCCGGTGTGTCGATGATCCAGCCTTCCTCGAACGGCAGCGCCACGGCCGAGGTCGAGGTGTGCCTGCCGCGCCGGGTGACGGGGTTGACGTGGCCGACCGAGCGCTCGGCTTCGGGTGCGAGCAGGTTCACCAGCGTCGACTTGCCCACCCCGGAGTAGCCCACCAGGACGCTGGTCCGGCCGGTCAGGCGCTCGCGCAGGGCGCTCAGATCGCCGGTGCTGCTGGTGACCACGTGGGCCACGTCGAGCCCGCCGTAGGTGCGCAGCAGACCGCCGGGATCGGCCAGGTCGGCTTTGGTCAGGCACAGCAGCGGTTCCAGCCCGGCGTCGAAGGCGGCGACCAGGCAGCGGTCGACGAAACGCGGCCGGGGCTCGGGATCGGCCAGGGAGCAGACGATGGCCAACTGCTCGGCATTGGCCACGATGACCCGTTCGACGGGGTCGGTGTCGTCTGCGGTGCGCCGCAGCACGGAGGAGCGCTCTTCGACACGCACCACCCGCGCCAGGGTGCCGGGTCCGCCGGACAGGTCGCCCACCAGCCCGACGCGGTCGCCCACGACGATGCTTCCGCGTCCCAGCTCACGTGCCTTCATCGCCACGACCGCGCGGTCGTCGATCAGGCAGCTGTAGCGGCCGCGGTCGACGGCGGTGACGAAGCCCTGCCGGGCGTTCTCGTGCTTGGGGCGGTTGCGGGTGCGCGGGCGCGAGCCGCCGCGCGCGCGGACGGGGACGTCGTCCTCGTCCAGATCGCGCGGCCCGCGCTTCACTTCGCCACCTCGGCCCACAGCTCGGGGAATCCGGGCAGTGTCTTGGCCGTCGTGGCGATGTCGTCCACCTCCACTCCCTCGACCGCGAGTCCGAGCACCGCGCCGGAGGTGGCCATGCGGTGGTCGTCGTAGCTGTGGAACACGCCGGCGTGCAGCGGCCGCGGCCGCACCGCCAGGCCGTCGGAGAGCTCTTCGGCGTCGCCGCCCAGCGCGTTGATCTCGCGTACCAGCGCCGCGATCCGGTCGGTCTCGTGCCGACGCAGGTGGGCGACGCCGGTCAGCCGCGACGGGGTGGAGGCCAGCGCCGCGACGGCGGCGATCGTCGGGGTGAGTTCGCCGACCTCGCGCAGGTCGGCGGTGATGCCGCGGACCTCCCCGGTGCCGCGCAGGGTCAGGCCCGCGGATCCGGCGGAGACCTCTCCGCCCATCCGGGAGAACAGGTCGCGCAGGGCGTCGCCCGGCTGGGTGGTGTGCTCGGGCCAGCCCGGGACCGTCACCCGGCCGCCGGCGACCAGCGCAGCGGCGAGGAACGGCGCGGCGTTGGACAGGTCGGGCTCGACGGCGATCCCGCCGGTCTCGATCGGCCCGGGCGCCACCCGCCACACGTCGGGTTCGGACGTGTCGACGGACACCCCCGCGGCCCGCAGCATCTCCACCGTCATGTCCAGGTGGGGCCGAGACGGCACCGGCGGACCCTCGTGGCGGACCTCGACCCCCCGTTCGAAGCGGGCGCCGCTGAGCAGCAGCGCCGAGACGAACTGGGAGGAGCTCGACGCGTCCAGGCGCACCGTACCGCCGCGCAGCCCTCCGGATCCGCGGATGCGCAGCGGAAGCGCGCCGCGGCCGGCGTCCTCGACGTCGGCACCCAGGGCCCGAAGGGCCTCCAGCAGCGGACCGACCGGGCGCTCGCGCGCCCGCGAGTCGCCGTCGAAGGCCACCTCGCCCTCGGCGAGAGCGGCCAGCGGCGGCAGGAAGCGCATGACCGTTCCCGCGTTGCCGACGTCCACGCGGGCGGGCCCGCGCGGCCGCGCGGGCACGACCCGCCAGTCGGCACCGGAGTCCTCCACCCCGATCCCCAGCGACCGCAGCCCGGCGGCCATGAGGCCGGTGTCGCGGCTGCGCAGCGGGCGCCGCACGGTAGCGGGGGCCGACGCCGAAGCCGCCAGGACGAGCGCGCGGTTGGTCATCGACTTGGACCCCGGCAGCTCGACCGTGGCGTCCACGGGCGTGCGGGCGGTCGGGGCGGGCCAGTGCTGGGCGGATTCGGGCATGCCCCAAGGCTAACCGGCAGGCGGCGACCCCGGTGTCCCTGCGGCGGCGCTTCGGGCAGGATGCCGCCAGGGCGGGGACCGCCCCCGACGGACGTGCGCGCACCGCGACACCTAGGCACAGGAGGCACTGATGGCAGACAAGTCCCACCACTACCGGGTCGGCGTCCGCTGGACCGGCAACACCGGCTCGGGGACCGGCGGCGGCTACCGCGGATTCGAGCGCGCGCACGACGTCGAAGCCGAGGGCAGGCCCGTGCTCAAGGGCTCGGCCGACGCCGCCTTCCGCGGCGACCCCGAGCGGTGGAACCCCGAGGATCTGCTGGTCAGCAGCCTCGGCGAATGCCATATGCTCTCCTACCTCGCGCTGGCGCCGGCGGCGGGGGTCGACGTCGTCGCCTACTCCGACACCGTCGCCGGCACCATGACCACCCACCGCGACGGCTCCGGCGAGTTCGACGAGGTCGTGCTGCACCCGGTGGTCACCGTCGCCGAGGAGGGCATGGTCGCGACCGCCCGGCAGCTGCACGAGAAGGCGCACGAGAAGTGCTTCATCGCGCGCTCGGTGAACTTCCCGGTGCGCGCCGAGCCCGAGATCCGGGTGGCCGGCGGGCAGTGACGTGGGCCGGTGCGGGACGTGCGCGCCCCGCACCGGCCCACGCGGGCCGCGAGCGGCCCCGGTCCCCACCGGCAGGCGGCGTGTCGCCCGCCCCCGCTAAGCTGGTCGCCATGTGCGGCCGATACGCCCAAGCGCGCAACCAGCACGAGCTCCAGCTCGCATTCGACATCCCCGGGGCGGACGAAGGCGCGGCCCCGGCCGGCGGCGCCGCCGATCCCCGTGCCCGGCCGCCGCTGGAGGAGCTGGCGCCCGACTACAACGTCGCACCGGGCACGTCCGTCTACACCGTGCTGGGCACGCCTCCGGGCGAAGCCGCCGCCGACGGCGGCGGCCACCGGGGGCCGCGCACGCTGGCGACCATGCGCTGGGGGCTCGTGCCGTCGTGGGCCAAGGACCCCAGTGTCGGCTACAAGATGATCAACGCGCGCAGCGAGACCGTCGCCGAGAAACCCGCCTACCGCAGCGCTTTCGCCCGCCGGCGCTGCCTGATTCCGGCCGACGCCTACTACGAGTGGCAACTGCTGCCCGAGGGCCGGCCGGGCGACGCCGAGGCCGGCACGTCTCCGGTGACCGACGCCGGGCACCAGCGGCGCAAAGCCAGGTCCCGCAAGCGGCCCTACGCCATCGGCTACGCCGACGGTTCGCCGCTGGCCTTCGCCGGGCTCTTCGAACGCCGGCGCCACCCCGATCTCCCCGGCGACGACCCCGCGGCGTGGCTGTGGAGCTGCACCGTCGTCACCACCGGGGCGGCGCCGGAGCTGAGCGGCATCCACGAGCGCATGCCCGTGGTGGTCCCGCCGCAGCTGTGGAACGTCTGGCTCGACCCCGCCTCCGGCCCCGGCGAGCTGCACGACGCCTTGTCGGCCACGCCGGCCGGCGACTTCTCCGTCACCCCGGTGAGCACCGCAGTGAACAGCGTCCGCAACAACGGCCCGCAGCTGCTGCATCCCGCCGACACCCCGGAGCCGCCCGGCGGCGCAAGCGCCACACTGTTCTGACGCGGCCGCTGCGTCCGCCCGCGGCTCCCGCGCCTCACGCGTCCCGATTCCGCCGCCTGCCTGGAACCCGCCCGAAGCCCGCCGGTAGGGTGGCCACGATCACTCGATCGCCGTCGGCCGGACGCGGCCGGCGGTGCACCGTGACGACGGTGCGGCATCCGATCCGACACCGACTGCACAAGACCGGCCGCGGGGCCGCGACCCCGGAGCCGGCCGACGATCACAATTCCGCGGGAGCTCGCGCCATGGCGGGCTGAGAGGGTGGCTGCCCCTGAAGGGGCCGGTGCCGCCGACCGCAGAACCTGTTCGGGTAATTCCGACGTAGGGAGGCGTGCCTTGACGGCGCTTGACGACCGTAGTGTCCAGCCCGCAGTGACCAGCGGCCCCATCAAGGGATCGCAGAAGGTCTACCACGATGCCGCCGGCCCCGATGCGGAGGCGCTGCGCGTGCCGCACCGGCGGGTGGAACTGGACAATGGCAGCCACATCGACCTGTACGACACCTCCGGCCCCTATACCGAGTCCTCCGTCGACATCGACGTCCACTCCGGCCTGGAGCGCATCCGGGAGGAGTGGATCCGCGCCCGCGAACCCGTCGGTGGAGCGGTCACCCAGGCCGCCTTCGCCGAGGCCGGGATCATCACCCCCGAGATGCACTACATCGCCGCGCGCGAGGGCATGGACCCCGAGTTCGTGCGTTCCGAGGTGGCGATCGGGCGGGCGGTCATCCCCGCCAACCGGTGCCATCCCGAGTCCGAGCCGATGATCATCGGCAAGAACTTCCTGGTGAAAATCAACGCCAACATCGGCAACTCCGCGGTGACCTCCTCGGTCGCCGAGGAGGTGGAGAAGATGGTCTGGGCCTCCCGCTGGGGGGCCGACACGATCATGGACCTGTCCACCGGTAAGCGCATCCACGAGACCCGCGAGTGGATCGTCCGCAACTCCCCGGTTCCGGTGGGCACCGTGCCCATCTACCAGGCACTGGAGAAGGTCGACGGCGATCCCGCCGGGCTGACCTGGGAGATCTACCGCGACACCGTCATCGAGCAGGCCGAGCAGGGCGTGGACTACATGACGGTGCACGCCGGCGTGCTGCTGCGCTACGTCCCGCTGACCGCCCGCCGCACGACCGGGATCGTCTCGCGCGGCGGTTCGATCATGGCGGCGTGGTGCCTGGCCCACCACGAGGAGAGCTTCCTCTACACCCGGTTCGAGGAACTCTGCGAGATCTTCCGGCGCTACGACATCACGTTCTCACTCGGCGACGGGCTGCGGCCGGGCTCCATCGCCGACGCCAACGACGAGGCCCAGTTCGCGGAGCTGCGCACGCTCGGCGAACTGACCCACATCGCCCGGCGCCACGGCGTGCAGGTGATGATCGAAGGACCCGGGCACGTGCCCATGCACAAGATCGCCGAGAACGTGCGCTTGGAGGAGGAGCTCTGCGGCGAGGCGCCCTTCTACACGCTGGGGCCGCTCGCCACCGACATCGCGCCGGGCTATGACCACATCACGTCCGCCATCGGCGCCGCCCAGATCGCCTGGCATGGAACGGCGATGCTGTGCTACGTCACACCCAAGGAGCACCTGGGCCTGCCCAACCGCGACGACGTCAAGACCGGCGTCGTCACCTACAAGCTGGCCGCCCACTCCGCGGACCTGGCCAAGGGCCATCCCCGCGCCCAGGAGTGGGACGACGCGTTGTCGACGGCCCGGTTCGAGTTCCGCTGGCAGGACCAGTTCCATCTGGCCCTGGATCCGGAGACCGCCCAGGCCTTCCACGACGAGACGCTGCCGGCCGAGCCCGCCAAGACCGCGCATTTCTGCTCGATGTGCGGTCCCAAGTTCTGCTCGATGAAGATCACCCAGGACGTGCGCAGGTACGCCGAGGAGAACGGCCTGTCCACGGTGGCCGCCATCGACAAGGGCATGCGGGACAAGTCCGAGGAGTTCGCCGACCGCGGGAAGCGGGTGTACCTGCCCGTCGCCGAAGCCGATTAGAGAAGCGGGGCCGGGTGCGCCCGGCCCCGCCGCCCGGCGGCCGTCCGGCGGCCGCCGGGCCCCGCCCGGTGCCGGTCCGCCCTGCGGTCAGCGCTGGCGCGGCAGGGATCCGGCCACCGGCTTGCGGGCGCTGGCGAGCAGGTGCACACCCACGTAGTCGTCGGATTCGCCGGCGTGCAGCTCCATCTCGACCAGCCGCCCGAGCGCCTGGGGATCGCGCGCGAGCATCATCTCCACGGTCGAGGCGGAGAGCACGGTGCGCGGCCGGACCCAGTCGAGCTCCAGCCCGACGTCGCCGACGCCTTCGGCGACCTGTTCGGCCGTGAAACACCGGGTGATCGAGCCGTCGGGCCAGGGAACCAGCAGCACGTCGGCGCTGGGGGCGAAGCTCAGCTCCGGCCAGCGGTCCTGCTCGGCCAGCAGCGCCATGCCCAGAACGACCGAGTCCACGCACAGCAGCAGGCGCCCGCCCGGCCGCAGCACGCGCGCGATCTCGCCCAGCGAGGCCTCGGTCGCCAGGTGGCGCGACAGTACGCGGTTGTCGGCGACGACGCCGTCGAAGGCTCCGTCGGCGAAGCCCGACAGGAACGTGGTGTCGCCGACAACGGGGTGCAGCCGCCCCGGGGATCTCCGGCGCGCAGCGGGAACGCGGCCGTTGACCAGGGTGAGCGGCCGGCGCGGGGGCAGGTCGAGTGATCCGAGCAGGGTGACGACGTCGTGTCCGTCGGCGATCGCCCGCGGCGCGCCGCGGAAGTCGGGTCCGGACAGGTCGAGGATGCGCCCGGGCTCCTGAGGGAGCCAACGGGCGAGCTGAGCGTCGGCGACCGCCCAGTAGAACCGCCAGTAGGCGGACAGGGAGTCGCTGGTCGCGAAGTGCGCGGACGCCGTTCGTTCCGGGCGGGGCTCAGACACGGTGTCGGCGTCGGAATCCGGCGGGCGGGAGGACGCGGATTCGAAAGGGCCGTGGCACGCATGCTCCTCTCCCACGTCTGTGTCGATGGTTTTACCCTCACTCTTGCACGGGCTCACCCCGCGCGGGCGCGCACGCGACGGCGGTGCCGTGCGGTGGGTAGCCGACCCCCGGCGGAATCAGCCGGGCGGACCGGTTGTTGGCACCCACATCACTACCCGGCAGGTCAGGTTCGGAACACGCCCCCGGCGAACGCCGGGGCGGCAACCGGCATCGGGACCAGACGAGGAGAGTAAAGGCAGGTCAATGCCTACTGCTACCGCTGACTTCGCTGAAGCTCGCGCGGGCGTCCAGCCGCCCGGCGATGTGCCCTCCGATGGTGCGGCGTCGTATCGTGAGGCTACGGTTGCCCCACGGGAGGCCAGCACAAGGAGGCAGGCGGGCTTGAATCAGAGCCAGGAGACACTCGACGAGCAGTCGGCTCGGTTCGAGCGGGACGTGCTCCCGTACTTGGACCAGCTTTATTCGGCGGCGCTGCGGATGACCCGCAACCCCTCCGATGCCGAGGATCTCGTCCAGGAGACGTTCGCGAAGGCGTTCGGGTCGTTCCACCAGTTCAAGGAGGGGACGAATCTCAAAGCCTGGCTGTATCGGATCCTCACCAACACGTTCATCAACTCCTACCGCAAGAAGCAGCGCGAGCCCAAGCAGGCCGGTACCGAGGACGTCGAGGACTGGCAGCTCGCGCAGGCGGCGGCGCACTCCTCGTCCGGGCTGAAGTCGGCGGAGGCGGAGGCGCTTGAGCACCTGCCCGACACCGACGTCAAGCGCGCCCTGCAGGATCTGCCCGAGGACTTCCGCATCGCCGTCTACCTCGCCGATGTCGAGGGCTTCGCCTACAAGGAGGTCGCCGAGATCATGGAGACCCCGATCGGCACGGTGATGTCCCGGCTGCACCGCGGCAGGCGGCAGCTGCGGTCGATGCTGGAGGAGTACGCACAGGACCGGGGCATCCTGGATTCGGCGGACGGCGAGGACATCGCGGTAAAGGCGTCCAACAGCGGGTCGACTCGGAGGGACCAGCGATGAGCTGCGGAGGAGAGCACGCTACCCCGTGTAGCGAGGTGTTGGCGAAAGTCTACTCCTACATCGACGGGGAGCTCGAAGAGGGCAACTGCGCCGAGATCCGCGACCACCTCGACGAGTGCGGCCCCTGCCTGGCGGAGTACGGCCTGGAGGAGGTCGTCAAGAAACTGGTGGCCAAGCACTGCGGCGCCGACGCGGTGCCGGGCGACCTGCGCTCCAAGGTGCTGCATCGGATCGAGGCGGCGCGCGCCGATCTGCAGGTGCGCGAAGGCGTAGAGGCGGACTAGCCGGACGGGCCGGCCGGTTCGGGCGGACCGGGCGGCCCGGCGCAGCGCGGGTCGGGGGCGGGCGTCCGACATTCGCAGAACCCGACAACGCGGCCGAAATTCAGCGGACAAGCCGTGGGGCCGTGAAAGTCCGCACATATATCGAATTCGTGCTTGAACCGGCGGCCGGAACGGTCGCCGGTTCTTTCGTTCCGGGAGCCCCCGCGGGGCGGGGCGCCGTGGAACGCGCGCGAACGGCGCTGCGCCCCGCGGGTTTCGGACGGACGGCATCGCGGTGCGCCCCGGGGTGCGCCGACACGCCCGGATCCCCGCACCTTGAGGTCAAGAAATGGTCGCATTCTGTTGTAGACGATATACGAAACTCCGCAGTCGTTCGATGACACTGCGTGATCGTTCTTGGTAAGGAGCGTGCTGTAGTGGCCGGAAACCTTCGGGCGCGCAGCCCGATCCGACGTGCGGGGCGGTCTGCGCCCGGTTTCGGAGAGTAGTCATCGTGGCTACGAATCGGCTTAAGAATTCCGTGATCCGAAAACCGGATGCCAGTGGCGAGGCGGAGGCGTCCGACGCATCCGGTCGCTGAAATACGCGCCGCCGCGAAGCCCGTTAAACTGGCCTCCATATCCACCGGATTGGGTAATTCGTACGGCGCACCCGGGGGTTCCCGTCCGCAAGGGCGGGATGGGGTGCGGGGACCGGAAAACAGGGGGGCTGCCGTGGGTTGGCTCATTTCCGCAATGATGCACCAGTCGATCGTGGCGACCGGGATGCTGGCCTGCGCGAACGGGTGGTGCTGGTGGTAGAGCCGAATCGATGAAACCATGGCGGTTCGGTCGGTTTCGGGTCGGGAGGTGCCGGTAAATGCGTGCCCTACCGGGAGCGGCCCGGGTCTACGTCGGACTCGTCGTCCTCGGCGCCGTCGCCGCTGTCGCGTTCGGACCCCACGCCGGGATCGATCCGGCCACGCTGGCCCTGGTCGTGGTGCTGTACGTGGTCACCGAATCGATCAGCACCGCCATGCACAACGGAAAGGCGGCGATCTCGCCGGGCGCAGCGGCGTCGCTGGCCGCCGTCGTCCTCGTCGGACCGGTCGGTGCGGCCGCAGGAGCGCTGTGCGCCGCACCGTTCGTGCTGCGCCGGCAGAACCTCGTCAAGCGGATGTTCAACGGCGGCCAGCTCGCGCTCGTCGGCTACGCGGCCGGGCACGCCTTCCTGGCCCTCGGCGGCCAGGTGGGGCCGCCCGACCGCGCCGACTTCCCGTGGGTCCTCGTCCCCTTCTGCGCGGCGCTGGCCGTCTACGGAACCGTCAACGCCCTGCTGGTCGGCCTACTCATGTGGTGCTTGGGCGAGGTCCGCCTGGAGTCCCCGCGCCGCGTGCGCTGGCGGACATTGGCCACGCTGGAGCTGGCGGCGCTGGGCTACGGCATGCTCGGACTGTTCATCGCCGTCGTGTGGGGCGTGATCGGTGCGCCGGCGATACTGCTCGTGCTGCTGCCGCTGTTCATCGCCCGCTGGGCCTTCGACCAGTGCATCGCCGAGCAGCGCGCGCACGAGGCCACCCTGGCCACGCTGTGCCAGGCCGTGGAGACCAAGGACTACTACACGCGCGGGCACTGCATGCGCGTGTCCAAGGGCGCGAGCATGATCGCCCAGCAGCTGGGCATGCCCGCCGAGCGGGTGCAGACCATCCGCTACGCCGGCATGCTCCACGACGTCGGCAAGCTGGGCGTGCCGACCAAGGTGCTGCAGAAGCCGGACCGGCTCACCGAAGAGGAGTTCGCCGCCATCCAGCTGCACCCCATGCGCGGCTACGAGATCGTCCGCGAGATCGGCTTTCTGGACGAGGCCCTCGGCGGCATCATGCACCACCACGAGCGCATGGACGGGAGCGGTTACCCCATGGGCCTGGCCGGTACCGACATCCCCGAATTCGGCAGGATCATCTCCGTCGCCGACGCGTTCGACTGCATGACCTCCACCCGTTCCTACCGCAAGGCGCGCAGCATCGAAGAGGCCTTCGCCGAGCTGCGCAACGGGGCGGGCACCCAGTTCGACCCCACGATGGTGGCAGCGCTGATCACCGCTGTGGACCGCGACGGCTGGGATCTCCCCGACGCGGTCGAGCCGCCCGGCGACGGCTCCGCCGTCGTGGCCCAGCAGGACCACGACGACCCCAGCGTGCCGTTGCGCGTGGTGCGGGAGGCCGAGCGGTGATCACCGAAGAGTTCTACACCATGCGGGCGCCGCGCCGCGCCGGTGCCTGGCGGATGCTCGACGAGCCGGTGCGCGTACTCGTGGTCGCGATCGCGGCGGCATTCGCGGCGGGATCCCTGCTGTGGACGCTGATCACCGGTTTCGTCGAAGGGCAGACCGCGCTGGCCTTCGGCGTGCTCATCGCGCTGGGCGAGCTGGCGCGCATCACGCTGCCGGGCAACCGCGAGGTCGCGCCCGTGGCCTCCGCCGGCGCCATCGGCTACACGTTCCTGCTCACCCTCGGCGGCGACACCGTGCACCATTCGGCCTGGCAGGTCCTGGCCGTGGTCACCGTCGGGTTCGCGCTGGGCGAGCTGCCCCACATCGCCGCCGGGCGCAGTCCCGAGTGGAGCGACGTCGCACGGCGGATGCTGGTCATCGTCGCGATCACGCTGGCGTTCCGCCCCTTCGTCGACGCGCTTTCGCCCGGTTCTACGCACTGGCAGTGGTGGCCCGCCCTGCTGCTGATGGCGGCCCTGGTGCTGGTGGGCTGGCTGACCGACGCCGTCACCGCCGCTGCGGTCCGCGCCGAGCGGTTGCGTACCCGCATCACCGTCGCGTTCCGCGACGAGCTGCGCGCCCACGCCGGACTGGGCATGGCCATCGGTGCCTCCGGCATCCTGATCGCCCTGGCCAGCACCATCACCGGGCTGTCGGGACTACTGGTGTTCACCGCGCCGCTCCTGGTCACCCAGGTGGCCTTCCGGCGGTTCGCCGAAGTCCGGCTCACCTACCTGCAGACCGTGCGGGCCCTGTCGCGCGTCACCGAGGTCGGCGGCTACGTCGCGCCCGGCCACTCCCGCCGCGTCAGCCGCCTGGCCAAGTCCGTCGGCTGCGAGCTGGGCATGCGCGAGTCCGACCTGCTGGAACTGGAGTACGCCGCGCTGATGCACGACATCGGCCAGCTGTCGCTGCGCGACCCCGTCGCCGGCGGCGCCACCGTGTTCGCCCTGCCGCGCGAACAGCGGCGCATCGCCGAGCTCGGATCCGCGGTGATCCGCGAGACCGGCGTCCTCGACTCGGTGGCCGAACTGGTGCGCCGCCAGTGCGAGCCCTCCATGGGCGACGGCGACGACGGCCCGCCGCCCCTGGGCAGCCGGGTCATCAAGGTCGCCAACGCGGTGGACGACCTCGCCGGCGAGTCGGCCGACCCCGAGCGCGTCCAGGCGGTGCTGGAGCGGCTGCGCATGGACGGATTCGGCGAGTACGACCCCGATGTGGTCGAGGCCGCCGCGCGGGCGATCGAGCGTGCCGCCGCCCGCTGGTGAGCGCGCAGCGGCGACCGGCCGGAGGTGTCCGGCCGCGGGCCGTCGTCTCCGATAGCATGCGGCCGTGCTGACCGAAGGACTCTACGGAAGCGCCGACCTCCTGGTCGGCACCGAGGACACGGCCCTGGCGCTGGGCAGCGGCGACACCGAGGTGCTCGCCACCCCCCGGGTGCTGGCGCTGGCGGAGGCGGCCACCGTCGCCGCCGCGGCCGGTGAGCTCGACGCGGCCGACACGACTGTGGGCACCGAGGTGTCCCTCTCCCACCTGGCCGCCTCGGCCGTGGGCGCCCGGGTGCGCGCCGAGGCGCGCCTGCGCCGGATCGACGGCCGGCGGCTGCTTTTCGACGTCGCCGTATCCGCATCGGACGGCGGAGGCCAACTCGCGCGGGGCACCGTCGAACGGGTGGTCGTCGACCGCGCCCGCTTCACGGCCGCGGCGCGGTCCTGACGCCGCGGCCGTCCCGGAGCCCGCTCAGACGCCCATGGTCGTGCGCGGGTAGACGTTGCCGGGGTCGGTGGCGATGTTGACCATGTAGGGCACACCCGAGTCGAACGCGCGGCGCAGGGCCGGAGCGATCCCCTCGGGGTCGGTGACCAGTTCGCCGCCGCCGCCCAGGGCGCGCACCACCTCGTCGTAGCGGGTCTGCGGACTGAGGTCGGCGGCGACGTCGTAGCCGTAGAGCATCTGCATGGGCGCCTTCTCCAGCCCCCAGATGCCGTTGTTGCCGCAGACCATGACCACGGGGAGCCGGTGGCGTACGAGGGTGTCGACGTCCATGAGGGAGAATCCGGCGGCGCCGTCGCCCATCAGGGTCACCACCTGCGACGAGGGGCGCGCCAACCGGGCCGCGATGGAGTAGCCCATGGCCGTGCCCAGGCAGCCGAAGGGGCCCGGGTCGAGCCACTGCCCGGGGTGCTCGGGCTCGACGTACTTGCCGGCGTAGGAGACGAAGTCGCCGCCGTCGCCGACGACCACCGCGTCGTCGTCCAGGATCCGGTTGAGCTCGCCGTAGATCCGCGCCGGGTGGACGGGGGTGTCGCCGCTGGCCAGCACGTCGGTGTCGGAGGCCGCAGTGGCGGCGGCCGACTCGGAGATCTCGCGGCGCCAGATCCGGGCGGCGGTCGTCGGCGCCGCCGCGCCGGCGATGCCGCGCAGCGCGGCCGACAGGTCGCCCCAGACGGCGGCCGCCGGTGTCATGTGGTCGGTGATCTGCTCGGCGGAGTCGGCGACGTGCACGACCTTGGCGAGCGGGGCGCCGTCCTTGCCGCCGAACATGCCGTGGCCCAGCCGGAAATCCAGCGGCGTGCCGACCACGACGACGAGGTCGGCGCGGCCCAGCGCTGCGCCCCGCGCCCGGTTGGCCAGCAGCGGGTGCCGGCCCGGCAGGACGCCGCGCCCCTGGCCGTTGGTGACGACCGGGACGTCCAGCTCCTCGGCGGCCTCCAGAGCGGCCCGGGCGGCGCCGTCGAGCCAGACGTCGGAGCCGTAGACCAGTACCGGCCGCTCGGCTTGGCCGAGCAGCCGGGCGGCTTCGGCGACCCGGCCGGGGTCGGGGGAGCGGTCGGCGCGCTCGGCCGACCCCGGCAGCTCGGCCTCGGCCTGGTCGTAGAGGCGGTCCATGGGCACGTCGAGGAAGACGGGGCCGCGGTGGGCCCCGTTGGCGGTGCGGGCGGCCTCGTCCATCGCGGCGCCGATGCCGTCGGTGGCGTGCACGGTCCAGGCGCGCTTGGCCACCGAGTCCAGCAGCGGCGGTTGATCGAGCTCTTGCAGCAGCCCTTGGCCCCAGCGGCTGTCGGGGGCGCGTCCGCCCAGCAGAAGCAGCGGCGAACCGCTGAAGCGGGCGGTGGCCACGCCGCTGACCGCGTTCGTCACACCGGGGCCGGCCGTGACCACGGCCAGACCGGCGCGGCCGGTGAGTTTGCCGATGCCCTCGGCGGCGAAGACGGCGGTCTGCTCGTGGCGCACGTCGAGCAGCCGCATCGCGGGGTCGGGGTTGACCGCCCCGTCGTAGAGCGGGAACACGTGGCCGCCGCTGAGGGTGAACATCGTGTCGATGCCGTGGTGGCGGGCGACCTCGACCGCGTGGGCCCCGCCGTGGCCGCTCAAGCGGCCGGAGAAGGGCGGTGGATCGGATGCGGCCTCGGGAGTGGACATGGCGGAGGGGCGCTCCTTTGCGGACGGGCGGGGCGGCGGCCGGCGGCCGGGGCTCCTCGGGCTACTGGCCGGTAAGTTATCAGGTGCCGGGTGACGCCGCCCACACCGCGGAACCGGACCGTTCGCAGGGGAGGGCCCGCGCCGCTAATCCTCCTCGGGCGGACGCAGCCGTGTGACGAACTTGTAGCGGTCGCCGCGGTACAGCGAGCGGACCCACTCCACCGGATGGCCCTCGCCGTCGAAGCTGTGCTGGCAGTGCAGCACCAGCGGCAGACCCACGTCCACGCCCAGCAGCCGCGCCTCGTTCGGCGTGGCCAGCACGGTTTCGATGGTGGCCTCGGCCTCGACCAGGCGGACGTCGTAGGCGCTCGCCAGCGCTTCGTAGAGCGACGCGTAGCGGTCCAGCTGGCGGCGCAGCCCCGGGAAGCGCCGCGCGGCCAGGTGCGCGGTCTCGACGGCCATCGGCTCGCCGTTGGCCAGCCGCAGCCGCTCGATGCGCAGCACGCGCCCGCCAGAGCGGATCGCCAGCAGCTCGGCGAGCTGGTCGTCGGCGTTGATGTAGCTGACATCGAGGATCCGCGTGGCCGGGTGGAGCCCGTGCGAGCGCATCTCCTGGGTGTAGCTGGTCAGCTGCAGCACCTGGGCCACCTTCGGCTTGGCCACGAACGTGCCCTTGCCCTGGATCCGCAGCAGGCGGCCCTCGACCACCATCTCCGTCAGCGCTTGGCGGACCGTGGTGCGCGACGTAGAGAACTGGGCCGCGAGCGCGCGCTCGGGCGGTACCGGGTTGCCGGCGGGCATAGCCTCTATGAGCTCCAGAAGCAGCTTCTTGACCTGGTAGTACTTCGGAACTCGGTGCCCGTCTTCGAGCGTTCGCTGACCCGTCACGTCGGACTCCTCCACCGCTTCCCCGGTCGCTATTGGTGTGGACCACTGGTCGAGTGCGTTCTTATGAGTATGCCTGCAACCGTGGGATGATTTGTGAGTGCCTCACCTCAGCGATCTCATCCGACGCTATACGGCGCTGAAGACGGCGGATCTGGAGTGGTTCCACTCGCTGGTCTCCGACTGGCAGCTGCTGGCCGACCTCTCCTTCGCCGACTTGGTGCTGTGGGTGCGCCTGCGCGACGACAGCGGCTGGGTGGCCGTATCCCAGATGCGCCCCACCACCGGCCCCACCGCCTTCCAGGACGACCTCGTCGAGACGGTGCTGCGCGACGGCGCCGCCGAGGTCCCCCAGGACGCGGCGCCGTCACGGCTGTCGGGGCGGCACACGCTCATCGACCGCGCCTGGGACGAGGGGCGCATCTGCCGCGAGGGCGACCCCGACTGGTCGGGCGGCGTCCCGGTGCGCGAGGAGACGATTCCGGTGCGCCGCGACGGCAAGCTCATCGGCGTCATCCAGCGCAGCACCAACCTCAGCTCGGCACGCACACCCAGCCGGCTCGAACTGACCTATCTGCAGAGCGCCAGCGACCTGGCGCAGATGATCAGCGAGGGCGCGTTCCCGTTCAGCGACCAGGGGCCGCTGATGGTCCGCTCGCCGCGGGTCGGCGACGGCCTGCTGCGGCTGGACCAGAACGGCGAAGTCGTCTACGCCAGCCCCAACGCCCTGTCGGCCTACCGCAGGCTCGGACTGACCGCCGACCTGGTCGGGGCGCGCCTGGATCGCACCACCCTGGATCTCGCCGCCCTCGGCGACGCCCGCGACGAATCGCTGACCTGGACCGCGGGTGGACGGGTCCCCCAAGAGGCCGAGGTCGAGGGCCGCGGATCGACCATCCAACTGCGTTCGATTCCGCTGGTGGTGGGCAGTGTGCGCATCGGTGCGCTGGTGATGGTGCGCGACGTGACAGAGCTGCGCCGCCGCGAACGCGAGCTGATGACCAAGAACGCCACGATCCGCGAGATCCACCACCGCGTGAAGAACAACCTCCAGACGGTGGCGGCGCTGCTGCGCCTGCAGTCGCGGCGGTTGGGCGTCCCCGAAGGGCGCGCCGCCCTCGACGAGGCGGTCCGCAGGGTCGGATCGATCGCGATCGTGCACGAGATGCTGTCCCACACCCCCGACGAGGTGGTGGACTTCGACGACATCGCCGACCGCGTCATCGAGATGGCGGCGGAGATCTCCTCGACCGAGGGAGCCGTGACGCCGCGCCGGACGGGGCAGTTCGGACTGCTGTCGGCGCTGGTGGCCACCCCGCTGTCCATGGTGCTGGCGGAGCTGGTGCAGAACGCCGTCGAGCACGGCCTGCGCTACGGGCCCGGCAGTATCGAGGTGCGGGCCCGGCGCGACGACGCGCCCCTGGGCGAGGACGAGGAGAACGGGGGCCACCTGGTGGTGGAGGTGGCCGACGACGGAGGCGGGCTGCCCGCGGACTTCGACGTCGAGAGCACCGACAGCCTCGGCCTGCAGATCGTCCGCACGCTCATCACGAGCGAGCTGGGCGGTTCGCTGGAGATCAAACCGCAGGAGCGCGGCGGTACCGAGGTCGCGATCGAGCTGCCGGTGGAACGCAGCGCCGAAGCGTAGCCGCGGTTCCCGCGCAGAGGGCGCGGAGCCTACCGGGAACGGGGCGGGCAGCGCCGGCTTCCGCCGAGGTCGCAGCGCGGAGGAAGCGGCCCGGCCCCGCTCCGCAATCCCGGGGGCGCGATGCCCGGGCGGAGCGGGCCGTGCGATGCTTGGGCCGTGGAGTCGGAACTAGGGACGTGCCATGGCGGCAGGCGTACGGCGGCGCTTGAGTGCGCGGCGCTCGTCTTCGCTCATGCCGCCCCACACACCGCCGTCCTGGCCGGTCTCCAGAGCCCAGCGAAGGCATGCGGTGCTGACCGGACACTCCCGGCACACCTCTTTCGCCTCTTCGATCTGGATGAGGGCCGGGCCGTGGTTCCCGATCGGAAAGAACAGCTCGGGGTCCTCGTCTCGGCAGGCGGCGTGGTTACGCCAGTCCATGCGGATCACTCCTCACGGTGAGGGCAGCGTGCGCTTTGTGAACGAATTCACTAAGTCGGCGGCGACCAGGCGCTTGTCATCGTTGACTCCCGGTCCGGCGTGCGCCCGTGATCGCGGGCGCCCAGGGGTCCGCTGATCCGACGGAGCCGCGCCGTGCTCCCTGACCTCGGAATCTCCCTTTTACTCGCCCGTAACGTGCGGCGACACTTTTGAGCGTGACAGCATTGATCGGCCCATGCAAGAGCGCCCGAAAGTGAACCCGCGCACCGTCGTGTCGTGTGCGTCACAGGCGTTATCACCTGGTTGTTTTCCCCGCCGTTAACCGATGATTCGTAATGCCTTCGGTACGGACTCGAGATTGACTCGCCTGCGGTGTCCGAGGTATTCGCCGTCGATCTGGAATGCGCGCGGAGTGCGGGATGTGATGGTTATCGCGCTCTGATCGTGCCACGAGACGTAGCCCGCCCCGACGGGCGGAACGCCCCGGTGCGAGAGCATCCGGCGCAGCAGCTGCGCGGTGCGGGCGGTACGCAGCTGGGTGAGCGCGAACAGGTCCAGGCCCAGCCCGAACCGCGAGCGCGGCGTCGGCTGCACCGGTACCGAACCGGCGTAGGTCCACGGTGTGGTGTTGGTGACCAGCGCGAAGTACAGGTCCCGGACCGGATCGCGCCCCGGCGCCTCGATGCTCAGCGAGGGAACGTTGGCGTCGCCGCGCAGGAACAGCTTCAGCGCGATGGAGATGTAGAGCCCGGGGGAGGCGCGCCGCCCGCTGCGCCGCTGCCGGTCGACCTCGTGCACCACGTCGGCGTCCCAGCCGAACCCGGCGCAGAAGGTGAAGTACCGGTCGTCCTCGTCGGAGCGCAGCCGCCCCAACCCGACCGAGCGGCCCTCGCCGCCGCGCGCCGCTTCCAGTACCGCCGCCGTGGCCTCGACGGGGTCGGTCGGATGGCCCAGCGCCCGCACGAAGACGTTGGCGCTGCCGCCGGGCAGGGCGGCGTAGCTGGGCCGTTCGAGGTCCTCGGGGGTCGCCAGCAGTCCGTTGACGACCTCGTTCACCGTTCCGTCGCCGCCGAGGCTGATGACCAGGCCGTACCCCTCGCCGGCCGCCTGCCGCGCGAGCTCGCGGGCGTGGTCGCGGTACTCGGTGTGGGCGACGTCCAACTCCATCTCGCGGCCGAGCGCACCGACGAGGATGTCGCGGGACCGGGGCGTGGTCGTGGTCGCCTGGGGATTGACGATGAACAGGGCGCGCACGAGGTCCAGTCTAGGGCTCGCGCCCCGCGGTCGGGCCTCCGGCGGGGCCTTCGGGGCGGCGCGGTCGTCCCGCCGCCCCCGGGGCCGGTCCGTGCCGGCGGCGGCCCGACCGCGGCCGGTGCGGGGCCCGGCGCAGGGCGGGATAAGCTCGGAGCGTGTCAGCACGCCCGCTCACCATCACAGCCGCCGCGGCGCTCCAGGCCCTGGTCGCGGCCGCGATCGCCGCCGCAGGCTGCTACGCGTTCGCCGGAACCGTACTGGGCCGCGCCGCTGACGCGGGCTCCGCCGTCCCGCTGGCCGTCTTCGCGCTGCTGGCCGCGGCGGCTGCGGGCTACTGCGCCTGGGGGCTGTTCCTGCTGCGCGACTGGGCGCGCACACCGGCCGTGCTGACCCACGTCTTCGTGCTCGTGGTGGCCTACTACATGTTCACCAGCGGCCAGTACGCCGTCAGCGCGGTCATGGCGGCCGCGGCGGCCGCGGGCCTGGCGCTGGTCTTCGCGCCGTCCACCACCGCGACCCTGTTCCCCGACGGCGGTGCGCGCCACGGCGGCTCCGACGCCGGAGAGTAGCGCCGCCGGAGCCGCCGGGCCGCTGCAGTCTATTCGTCCGTGGTCAGCGCGAAACGCAGCTGCGCCAGCGTGCGCGCGAGCAACCGCGAAACGTGCATCTGCGAGATCCCCAGCTCCTGAGCGATCTGCGACTGGGTCATGTTGCCGAAGAAGCGCAGCAGCAGGATCCGCTTCTCCCGCGGCGGCAGGTCCTCCAGCAGGGGCTTGAGTGATTCCCGGTATTCCACGCCCTCAAGGGAGTCGTCCACGATGCCCAGCGAGTCGGCCACCGCGGGGGCGTCCTCGTCGCCGCTGTCGGGCGCGTCCAGCGACACGGTGGAGTAGGCGTTGGCCGACTCCAAGCCCTCCAGAACCTCCTCTTCGGACATCCCGAGGTGTTCGGCGAGCTCGTGGACGGTGGGCGCACGGCCCTCCCGCTGGGAAAGGTCGCTGACGGCCTTGGTCAGCGACAGCTTCAGTTCCTGCAGCCGGCGCGGCACACGTACCGCCCAGCCCTTGTCGCGGAAGTGCCGCTTGATTTCGCCGACGATGGTGGGTGTGGCGTAGGTGGAGAACTCCACGCCGCGGTCCAGGTCGAACCGGTCGATCGATTTGATCAGCCCGATGGTGGCGACCTGGGTCAGGTCGTCGAGCCACTCGCCGCGGTTGCGGAAGCGCCGTGCCAGGTACTCGACCAGGGGCAGGTGCAGCTCGACCAGTTCGTCGCGGATGCGCTGCCGTTCGGGAGCGTCCTCGGGAAGCTCGCTCAGGCGTTCGAACAACTCGCGCGCACGGGCGCGGTCAGGCACCGCGTGCTCCGTCTTCGCCGTCAGAGCGGGCCCCCTCTCGCTCACGCCGTCTCCGCCACGCCGCGCCGTTTGTGCAGCACGATGGAGACGCGGTCGTCAGGGCCGGCGTCGGTGTCGACCTCTCCGGCCAGGGCCGACAGGACGGTCCAGGCGAAGGTGTCGCGCGCGGGGAGCCGGCCGTCGGCCGTCAGCACCGAGACGGAGATGCGCATCCCGTCGCCGGTCAGTTCGAAGTCGGTGGTCAGGTCGGTCCCCGGCAGTGCCTGGGTGAGGAGCATCGCGCAGGCTTCGTCCACCCCGATGCGCAGGTCCTCGATCTCGTCGAGAGTGAAGTCCAGTCGGGCCGCCAATCCCGCCGTGGCGGTGCGCAGCACGGACAGGTAAGCGCTGTCGGCCGGCATGCGGACCGTCACAGCGTCGCGAACCTCCGTTGCACCCGGGGACGGTGCGGCGGTTTCTTCGGTCACGTGCCTCCTCCGGGAAGCGAGATTGCCGCTTGACTGCAATCTATCTTGTTTCGGTCCTCCTCCGGTGCACACGCGTGGGACCGTGTCCCGATTCCGGCTTCCTATCCCTAGTCTCGGACACGCCCGAAAGCGGGGCACGAGCAGGGAGCGCGGCGGCTTCCGTGCCGAAACGCCGCCGGAATCGCTGCGGTATCGGCGGATCCGGCGGGATCGAATCGCGTTCCGACCCGGGCGAGGCGCCCGCTCGGGAAGGCGCGGACATCTACGGACCGATGATGCCGAGGTCCCCAAACGCCCCAAGGACCCCCTCGGGAACCACGTGGAGCCGGATCCACATGGTTCCCGAGGGAGTCCTCTTCGGATGGCGGGGTTGCGGTCAGGCGTCGCCTTTCCGGCCCGGCCGATCCGCTACGAAGGTCCCGCGCTGGGGCAGCGTGACGACCCAGCCTTCATCGCGCAGCAGCGCGACTGCGCGGCGTGCCGTCTCACGGGCCACACCGTGGTTGGATACCAGGTCCGATTCCGACGGGATCGGGTCCCGCGGCTTCAGTGCTCCGGCTTGAATCTGCTCGCGAATAGAACACGCCACCTGCTGATACAGGGGTGTGGGGTCGAAACGGTCAACCTGCATATGCGGACGTTAGCCACGACTAGTGGGTGGCTCATATGGCAGACGTCCTAGACGAGCCAGACAAGCGAGAGGTATGGTGGGGTCTTGACCTTCAGAAAAGAAGGACCCCCGCGGCGCGGTGGAGCGCGCCCGGGGGCATGGCCTACCTGAAAAGAGCAGGCAGACATGAAGATCCTAGTAGCCCTTGTGGCGACCCTCGTCCGGCGTGTTCGGGCGTTCTGCGGCGTCCGTGCGCCGCTGGCGCCCGGAGCGGACGACCGTCGTGCGTCCTTCCGCCCGGTGCCCGTCATCCGCGCGGCCCGCGTCCGCCCCTACATACACGCGCCACCGCGTCCCCCGCCGAGCCTCCGGCCGTCGCCGAGGGCGGCCCCTCGCCCGTCGCTCCGTACGTGGTGCGGTGGGAGCGCGGCCGTGCCGCCGAGCAGGAGGTTCACGGCCGACTCGGCGCAGCCGTCTTCTGCGAGGCCGCCGGAGGTGTCCGATGATCTACTCGACCGACTGCTACGGCCGCCCCGACGAGGCGCACGCCGACGCGCTCTACGACACGTTGAGCGACGCCCTCAAGGAGCGCGGCCAGACGCCCGCCCAACGGGCGCGCGCCCAGGACAACGCCGACGCCGCCTTCAGCGTGCTGGACATGTGGCTGCGGTCCGGCGGGGCGTGGCCGACGCCGTGGCGGCGCTGCGAGGGCGGCGAATAGCGGACCGTCGACGCGCACGGCCGTCGACGCGCACGGCCGGCGGCGCGGGCAGCCCCGGCCGTGCGGTCCGCTACGCCTCTGCGTTCAGATAGCGGCCGAGGATCTCGGCTTCGGCGCGGAGGCGGTCGGCGGCGTCGTCGCGCCCCAGGCGGGCGTACTCCTGCGCGGAGGCCGAGCGCTCGCTGACCTCGCGCGCGACGATCGCGTGCACGTCGGACTCGGTCAGGACGCGGCGTTGAGCCTCGGCCGC
The DNA here is from genome assembly GCF_014204715.1 of Streptomonospora salina. Taxonomy (NCBI): domain Bacteria; kingdom Bacillati; phylum Actinomycetota; class Actinomycetes; order Streptosporangiales; family Nocardiopsidaceae; genus Streptomonospora; species Streptomonospora salina. Next base: position 1,648,653 of record NZ_JACHLY010000001.1, on the reverse strand, counting down.
GCCGAGGCCCAACGCCGCACCGGCGACGTGTTCGCTGTCCTCGGCAGGCGCCGCACGGTCGGCGCCGGCGGCCTCGGCGTTGTCGACGGCGGCCAGCGCCGAGCGGAGCGCGGCGGCGGCGACCTTGTCGCGGTTCTTCAGAGCGGCCGTCAGATCACGGCGCATGTCGGTACGCATCCGCCGGAACGTAGCCGACGCAGCCGGGGGAGTCGACCGGTTTTCCGGGGCGGGCCCCGCTCACTCCGCCTTCGTCCCGAGGGAGTGCAGCGCCGCACCGTCGAGGCGGAAGACGGTCCACGCGTCCATCGGCTCGGCGCCCAGGGCCCTGTAGAACTCGATGGAGGGCGTGTTCCAGTCCAGCACCCACCACCGGTCTTTTCCTGCCACGCGCGGACACCTAGCGCGCTGGGGGCCCGGAACGGAGGTGAGCGCTAGCGAACACGAGGGGCCTCGCCATGCCTACCGCCGTCCTATACCTCCGCCTGTCCAAGGACTCCACAGCATCCGATGACAACGCCGTGACAGTGCCGACCGCGACTGTCACCCCTACGGCGACGGTGTCCGAACGGCGCGCCATCGTGTCGGCCCGCCGTGCCGACGGCGTGGCCCCGCCCGACATCGCGGCAGAGCTGTCAGTCAGTGCCCGCACGGTGCACCGCGACATTGCCGCTCTGACGTAACACGGCCGACCGCGACAGGCCCGGGGACGGCACAGGGACAGCGGCCCCGCGCGGAGCGCGTGGGCCGGGCCGAGAGAAGGAGGGCGCACCATGGACGCACGAACGGTCTGCGTGACGCGGGGCCGGGACTTCCCGGTTACACGGGCGGTCCCCGCGTGCTCCGCGGAGCGCGCGGAGGCCACGGCCGAGCGCGTGATGCCGGACCTTCCCGCGGACGGGTACCGCGTGACGGTCGGCCCTGCGGCCGTGGAAGGGGCATGCGCCGGTTGCGGGGGCCCGGTGACCGTGCCACGTTCCCCGGACGAGACGACGCTTGGCCTTATGCAGGCATAGCCAGGGCCCCGGGCCGCGCGCTCGGGGCCCTTCTTTGCGTCCGGCGGCAACACGGAGGGCTAACGTCGGCAATCGGACAGTGTTTGAGCGATACTGCTCAACTGCCTAAGCGGCGCGTGCCTTGTTCAAGGCGTCCCGGTACTCCCGCGTCCACTCCGCGTCCCGTTGTTCCGGCGGAAGGCCGTCCAGCCCTGCCCGCAAGTGGTCGGCCGCGTCTGCGTGGCCGCCTAGCGACGCATGGACCATGCCAATGTTCAACGCGAAGAACGACGGCCCATACCAGTACACAATCCCCGGGGGGTCGGTCGCCTCGTCTACGCGGTGCGCCGCCTCGTCCAGCAACCGGCGGGCCGCGTCCGCCTCCCCCATCTCCGCGTGCCCCTGTGCCGCCTGCAATGTGTCAAACACCTGTTGAGTCACGTGGGCCCCGGGAGAATGTCGCGCGGCCTGCGCGGCCCGGACAACGGCCGGATAGCGGCCCTGTTGGCGGGCGACGTAGCCGCGGAACGAGGTCGCCACGGCCGCGACGGTGGGAGCGTCGGCCCCGTCGGCCATGTCTTTCGCGCGTGCGAGCATCCCCAACGCGTGCCGGTCCTGGCGTAGCGCGGCGAACAGCCAACCGGCGTATTGGTGCATCTCCGCGACCACTGCCAGCAGGGGCCGTACGTGCGGCCCGCGTGCGTTGCGGGCAAGGGGAGTCACCGCGTCCAGTTGGGCCAGCATGCCCGGGAGCATCGCGGCGGCCCCTATGGAGTCCTCTAACCTCCGCTGTGCGGCCAGCACGTCCGCGAGAGCGTGGGCCGTCCCCTCGTCTGTGCGCGACGGTGCGGCGAAGCTGTGCGCCACGCGGGCGCGGTCGTCCGGCGTGAGCGCAGCCGCAAGCGCCGACAGCGCGCCGTCCGCGTGTAGGTACGTGTCCAGCGCGTCCGCCATTTGGGGGGTCGGGGGCCGCTTGCCGGAGAGCACCCGCGAGACGTATCCGGGATCGAACGCTATGGCTTTGGCGGTCGCGCGAAGCGACAGGCCGCGCTCTGCCATGGCGGCCCGCACGGCGGGCGCAAATTCGGACACTTCCGGCCTCTGCGTGTTGCCTGTCTCTGTTGTCAAGACTAAGCAACACCCGGTACCTAGCGCGGACCGTGCCCCAACGGGACGCTCGTAGTCATGGACGAAATACCGAACCTCCGCGCGGAAGGCCCCTCGTCTGCCGCACGCCTACCGACAGCCGGTCCCTTGTGCAGCGCTGTTCAACGCACGGTAGAGCCGATGCCCGGCTCAGTCCGCGTTAGGCCGCGATCGCGGAGGCCGGACAACGCCTTTTGAGCAGTGGCGGAAGCTACGCCGAACTCGTCCATGAGTTGCAGCACGCTAGGCACGCGCGAACCGCTCGGGTAGCGGCCGGTATGAATACGCCGTTCCAGCTCATCCGCAATCTGAACCCACCGGGGAACGCCTTCTCGCCATTGCACGCGACGGAAGCTAGGCACGGCTGGGATGCCCGGCAATGCTGGCGCGCTAGGCGTGCTATGCGTATGCTCGGGTTTTGCCAAACAAATGCAGCGCCCGGGCGGACGCGCCAACGTCCCCCGGGCCGGACAAGCAGGAAGGTGCTTGCCGATCATGAGTCTAGTTGTTGCTGCCCTGACAGCCCTAGTCCGCCTATGCCGCCGCTCTCACGGACTCCACGCACGTCCCCTCGTCCTCCGCGACGAGCGGCCCGCCGCACGCTTGGAGGCAGCCTCGGCGGCCGACCGCGCGGCCCCCGGCCCCGTGGCCGCTTCGGTGACGCGGATTCGGCCGTACGTACCGCGTACGGCTCCGGCGGACTCTGCCCCGATCCCCGCCGACGCCTCCGATTCATCGCGGATGATCCGCCCTTACCTGGTTGCGGCAGAGCACCGCCGCGAAGCGCAGCGCACGGCCCGCGTGGACGCGACGAGGCTAGGTGTTTGCGTGCTCCAAGACATCGCGGCAACGGCGGGAGCGGCCTCCTAATGAGCATCGACCTGGACCACGTGCACGACTGCCCGCGCGCTGCCGCGTGGACGCTAGAGGCCCGCGACCGTGGCGCACTCGTCCGCGTGATTCTCGCTTGCGAGGTACACGCGGAGGCACTCACAGAGACCTACCTACGCGGCTACACGGTGGACGCGATTCCGGCCCCGGAGGGCCGCGCCTGCGGCCGCTCCGCGCACTACCGGGGCAGCCCCGTGGAGGCCGTCCCGGAGGCGGCCGACGGGCCCGACCCCGATATCTACGAGGCGGCCCCGGCGGGGCCCGATACCGGAGGTGCTTTCCTCGTGTCACCTGCCCCTGACGAGCCGGACGAGACGGCCGGAGGCGATCCGGCCGCATACACCGTCGTCTCCGCTGTGGGCGGGCCGGTGCTCGGCCGCGTGCCGGCGGACAACACGGGGGACCGCTGGACCCCCGTGGTCACGGTCGCTGGCCGTGACGTGCTCGGCCCGCCGTTCCCCGCCTTCGGGGACGCGGCGCTGTGGGTCTGCGCAAGGCTGACTGTGGTGCTGGACGCGCCGCGCAGCACGGCAGGGGAAACAAGCCCGCTCTCGGTTCTGGAGCACGGGTATAAGAGGCACGGCGCGATATGGACCAGTGGGTACGAGGGCTACGACTAGCCGCTATCCGCTATCCGCACCGCGAACGTAGGGCCCCGGGGGCTTCCCCCCGGGGCCCTACGCGTGTCTAGGACGCTGTGCTGCCGCCTAGCTCCCGGAGCGCGTCCCCGTCGAGGCGGAAGACGGTCCACTCGTCCATCGGCTCGGCGCCCAGGGCCCTGTAGAACTCGATGGAGGGCGTGTTCCAGTCCAGCACCCACCACTGGAGCCGGTCGTAGCCCCGCTCCACGCACAGCTCGGCGAGGGTCTTCAGCAGGGCCTTGCCGTAGCCGCGGCCGCGGTGCTCCGGGCGGACGTAGAGGTCCTCCAGGTAGATGCCCGGGTTCCCGGTCCAGGTGGAGAAGTTGCGGAACCACAGCGCGAACCCGGCGACGGCGGTCCCGCCGCCGTCGCCGGGCGCGTGCTCGGCGATGTGGGCCCCGACGACGGGGTTCTCGCCGAACAGGGCGTCGTGGAACTGAGCCTCGGTGGCCACGGCCGCCTCGGGCTCCTTCTCGTAGTCGGCGAGTTCGCGCACGAGGCGGTGGATCACCGGGACGTCGTCGGGGCGGGCGGGGCGGATCACGGCTCTCCTCGGCAGGTCGGGACGGGCGGCGGCGTGCGGGTGCGGCGGAGGCGGATCAGAGCACCTTGGCCAGGAACGAGCGGGTGCGCTCGTGCTGCGGGTCCGCGAGCACGCTGCGCGGCCGACCGGACTCCACCACGGCGCCCTCGTCCATGAAGACGAGCCGGTCGCCGACCTCGCGGGCGAAGCCCATCTCGTGGGTGACCACGACCATGGTCATGCCCTCTTCGGCCAGTCCTTTCATGACGTCCAGGACCTCGCCCACCAGCTCGGGGTCGAGGGCGCTCGTGGGCTCGTCGAACAGCATCAGTTCCGGGCGCATCGCCAGTGCCCGGGCGATGGCCACACGCTGCTGCTGGCCGCCCGACAGCTGGCGCGGATACTCCCCGGCCTTGCCGGCCAGACCCACCCGCTCCAGCAGTTCCAGAGCCTCCCTGCGCGCCTCCGAGCGCGGCCGGCGGTTGACGCGGACCGGCGCCTCCAGGAGGTTGCCCAGCACGGTCATGTGCGGGAACAGGTTGAAGTTCTGGAAGACCATGCCGATGCCGCGCCGCTGGCGGGCCACCTGGGAGTCGTGCAGTTCGTAGAGCTTGCCGGCGCGCTGCCGGTAGCCTATCAACTGCCCGTCGACCCACAGCCGTCCCGCGTTGATCTTCTCCAAGTGGTTGATGCAGCGCAGGAACGTGGACTTGCCCGAACCGGAGGGGCCCACCACGCAGCAGACCTCGCCGCGGCGCACCTCCATGTCGATGCCGCGCAGCACTTCCAGGCGGCCGAAGCGCTTGTGTACGTCCTCGGCCACGACCATCCGGTCGTCTCCGGAGCCGGTCGCCGTACCGGCCTCCGCGGTGTTTGGGGTCAACGTGCCGTCCTACTCGCTCTGTGCCCTCGGTCCGACGCCGCGCACGCTGGCCGTGCTGCGGCTGGAGCGGCTGAACCCGCGCTCCAGGTAGTACTGGCCCGCCATCATCAGACTGGTGATCGCCAGGTACCACAGGCAGGCCGCCACGAGCATGGGGAACAGGTTGAAGGTGCGGGCGCCGATCTGCTGCAGCTGGAAGAACAGCTCGGTGGTCAGCGGAATGGCCGACACCAGTGAGGTGTCCTTCATGATCGCCGTGGCCTCGTTGCCGGTCGGCGGGATGATCACCCGCAGTGCTTGGGGCAGCGTGATGCGGCGCAGCACCAGGCCCTGGTTCATGCCCAGCGCCTGGGCGGCCTCGGTCTGGCCCTTGTCGACCGAGAGCAGGCCCGCGCGCACGATCTCGGCCATGTAGGCGCCCTGCGACAGCGAAAGCGCGATGACAGCCGCCACGAACGGGCTGAGCAGGGTCTCCATCGGAACGGAGTAGAACCGGGCGCCGTCCGCGAATCCCAGCAGCGGCAGCCAGTAGTTGTCGAACGGCAGACCGAACTCGATCGTCTGGTACAGGATGGCCACGTTGCCGAACAGCACGCACAGCACGATGCGCGGTACGGCGCGGAAGAACCAGGTGTAGACCCACGCCACGGTCACGAGGATCGGGTTGTCCGACAGCCGCATGATCGCTACGACGATGCCGATCGCGACACCGATCGCCATCGACACCGCGGCCAGGACCACGGTGGTGCGTACACCGACCAGTACCTGCGAGGAGAACATCTGCTCGAACAGGTACGGCCAGTCGAACGCGGTGTTCGTGATCAGCATGTGCACGAACATCGCGCATAGGACGAGGAGGACGGCGGCCGCGACCCAGCGGCCGGGGTGGCGGACGGGTATCGCCTTGACGGGCTCTGGCGGGGACTGCCCGGCCGGCGCTCCGGGATCGGGAGCCGCCGGCCGGGGGGTGTCGGGAGTTGTGCTCACGTTTGCTTCTGGCGCCTTCTAGCCTTCGACGGACGGATCGACCTCGGAGCTCTCCAGCGTGCCCTGGTCGTCGAGGTCCCAGTCGCCGAGGATCTCGGCGTAGGTGCCGTCGTCCATGATGCTCTGGTAGCCGGCGGCGATCGCCTCGGCGAGGGCGGTGTTGTCCTTGGAGACCACGACGCCGTACGGCGCGGCCTCGTACTGCTCGCCCAGCGTCTCCAACTGGCCGTCGGTCTGCTGCACCGCGTAGACGGCGACGGGCATGTCGGCCAGACCCGCGTCGTTGCGCCCCGAGATGATCGACTCGGTCGCCTGGTCCTGGCCCTTGAACTTGCTGATGTTGATCTCGGGGTCGCCGCCGTCGACGCACTCCTGGCTGCGGGCCTCGATGTCCTCCACTTGGACCGTGTTCGCCTGGACGGCGACGTTCGTGCCGCAGGCGTCGTCGGGGGCGACGCCGCCGGGGTTGCCCTCGGCGGTGAACCACTGCGTGCCCACGGTGTAGTAGCTCACCATGTGGGCCTGCTCCATGCGCTCCTCGTTGATGGTGAAGGAGGAGACGCCCACGTCGTACTTGGCGGTGTCGACGCCCTCGACGATGGTGCCGAACGAGGAGCTCTGCCACTGGGTTTCGAGGTCGAGCTTGGCGGCCACCGCGTTGAACAGCTCGACGTCGAAGCCGACGACGGTGTCGCCGTCCGCGGAGAGGTACTCCGCGGGTGCGTAGGTCGAGTCGGTGCCGATCTTGAGGCTGCCCTGGTCGCGGATCTCCTGGGGAACCGTCTCGGCGAGTTCGGGGTCGGCCTCCACCGCCGGGGTCGACGTGGCGTCGGCGGCCCCGTCGTCCTCGGATCCGCCACCTCCGCCGCAGGCCGAGAGGGCCAGTACGGCGGCGAGGGCGCCGGCGTAGCGAAAACCGCGTCCGAGACGGTCGGCCGGCGCGGTCGGGTGCTTGAGCACGGCCACGTTTGTCTCCTTCTCATGGGCGAACGGCGTCGGGTGGTCGGCGTCCGCGTCGTCACGCGTTCGGCTTTGGCCGAACGTGCAGCATAATCGGCACGATAGCCCCTTCGTGCGAACGTGAATACGCCATGGTCGGGGCCCGGCATGTTCGCGGGGTCACCGTTGTGAGAGGATTGGGTAACGGGTCAACCCCGGACCACTGCGGCGCCTGGCTCGCACCGAGTCGCGGAACCCGCGCTGAGATCCCCCCCATCCCTCCGGCATCGCCGACGCCGTGGCCGAGGGATCGTCACTAGAATCCCTAGCACCCCTGCCGCTCCGCGCGCCGCATCCGACGAACGCAGGCGTCTGCACGCCGAGCCCGAAACCTGCCCGTGCGGGCGTTCGTACCTCTGAGGGGTTTTGCACAGACATGCCGACCACTGATTCCCATAGCCGGCTCGACGACGATCCCGCCTTCGACCTGCACCGCGGCGGAAAGCTGCACGTCGAGGCCACTGTCGAGGTCAACGACCACGACGACCTCGCCCTGGCGTACACGCCCGGTGTCGCGCGGGTGTGCACCGCCATCGCCGACGCTCCCGAGCTGGTCGACACCTACACCTGGAAGAGCTCCGTCGTCGCCGTCGTCACCGACGGCTCGGCGGTGCTCGGGCTGGGCGACATCGGGCCGCAGGCCTCGCTGCCGGTCATGGAGGGCAAGGCGCTGCTGTTCCGCAAGTTCGCCGGCGTCGACGCGGTTCCGGTCGCGCTCTCGTGCGACGGCGTCGACGACATCGTCGAGACCGTCGAGCGCATGGCGCCGTCGTTCGGCGGTGTCAATCTGGAGGACATCTCCGCGCCGCGCTGCTTCGACATCGAGCGCCGGCTGCGCGAGCGGCTGGACATCCCCGTCTTCCACGACGACCAGCACGGCACGGCGATCGTGACGGTGGCGGCGCTGCGCAACGCGGCCCGGCTGACCGGCCGCTCGCTGGCCGACCTGCGGGTGGTGGTCTCCGGCGCCGGTGCGGCCGGTGTCGCGGTGACCCGGATGCTGGTCGAGGGGGGCATCGGCGACATCGCCGTCGCCGACAGCAAGGGGATGATCTACGCCGGGCGCGACGGCCTCACTCCGATCAAGGCCGAGATCGCCGGGATCAGCAACCGCGCCGGGATCACGGGGTCCATCGAAGGTGCGCTCGAAGGCGCAGACGTGTTCATCGGGCTGTCGGCGGGCGAGCTTCCGGAGTCGGTCGTGGCTTCGATGGCGCCCGAGGCGATCGTGTTCGCCATGGCCAACCCGACGCCCGAGATCCACCCGGACGCGGCCCGCAGGCACGCGGCCGTCGTGGCCACCGGGCGCAGCGACTTCCCCAACCAGATCAACAACGTGCTGGCGTTCCCCGGGGTGTTCCGCGGCGCGCTGGATGCGCGTGCCCGCGACATCACCGAACCGATGAAGCTGGCCGCGGCCGGAGCGATCGCCGACCTGGTGGGCGAGGACCTCGGCGCCGACTACGTGATCCCGAGCACCTTCGATTCGCGGGTGGTTCCGGCCGTCTCCGAGGCGGTGTCCGCGCAGGCGCGCCGCGACGGTGTCGCCCGAGTGTAGTCGTACGGTCATTCTCGGTAGTCGATCCGGGGCGCAGATGTCCCCGCCCCGGATCGCCACCTCCCCCTCCGTCGTCAGAGGCAGCGCCCCACGGCGGCGACGACGAACGCCGCCCATGCCCCCGCGGGGAACCGCAGCGCCGTGCTCTCAGGTGCCGCGGAGTCGCGGACCCGCACGGCCGTGGCCCAGCGCATCACCTGGACGCACTGGCCTCCCCCCGTTCCGCTGTAGGTGCTCGTGCGCCATCGCACGCCCAGCGGATCCTTCGCGGCCATGCCGCGCTCCCTTCATGTCCCATCGGTTTTCCCCTCCTCCTCGCTCCGCAGGCGCCGTTCCGCCTCGCGGATGACCTCCCGCGTCTGCTCGGGGGGCAGCGCAGCGGAGCGCAGGTGTTCGAAAGCGGCCGTGTAGAACGCCACTTCTGCGGTTTTCTCGATGTAGAGGCTGCTGGTCATATTCTCGACGTGCACCAACTGCGGTGCGTGGATGTCCGATTCGGGGAACTCGAGGATGTCGAAAGACCCGTTGAGTCCGGAATGCGCGCCGGCCGTGAACGGCAGAATCTGCACGGTCACATGCGGTTCGTCGTGTATGTCGAGCAACCGGCGCATCTGGTCGGCCATCACCGCCCGGCCGCCGATCGGCCGGTACAGGATCGATTCGTCCAGCAGCGCCCGGATCTGCGGCGGCCTATCGTCGAGGACCGTCTTCTGGCGCCGCATACGCAGTTCGGTGCGGCGCTCGATCTCGTCCTCCGAAACCGGGGACGGGTGCGCCCGCATCAGCGCCCGCGCGTAGTCGGGTGTCTGCAGCAGGCCGGGGACGATCTCGGCTTCGAAGAAGCGCAGCGTCCCGGCTTCGGGTTCCAACCCCAGGTAGACGTCGAAGCGCTCGGGCATGACGTCGCCGTACACATGCCACCAGCCGCGGCGCCGCGAATCGCGGGCCAGCGCGATCAGCGTCCGGAGCAGGTCGGCGTCGGCGGTCCCGTACAGATCCAGCAGGTCGCGGACGTCGTCGGAATTGGTGGCGACCTGTCCGCGCTCGATACGGGAGAGCTTGCTGCCCGACCAGGACATCCGGTCGGCGGCCTCTTCGCCGGTCAATCCGGCATTCTCCCGCAAACGACGCAATTCGACACCAAGGCGGCGCCGGCGAGCCGTGGGATTGTCGGCATCGGCCACGGGCTGTGCCTCCTGTTCGGGGGAAAGGCCGCGGGTACGGCCGGGGGTAGCGCGGACGCCGGGGCGGCGGCGCCCGGGGCGTTCGGCACGCGTCGCACGAAGGCGGAGCGGTACCGGAACACGGGAGAATCCACCGGTGCCCGCGCGTGCGTGCGGCCACGCACGGAGAAAGGCGGAACCGCGCATTATCGGCCCCGCCGAACCGCGCACCGGATCGCCTCCCGGCATTTGCGCGGGAATAGCCTCGCGGACGATTCTAGGGCCATCGAAGCCCCCGCTGCCGCGTCGGCGGGAGCGGCCGTTCCCGGCCGAGCGCCGTTCGGAAACGCTCCCGGGGCGCGCCCCGCCGCCTCCGCGCCCGTGGTTAGGGTCAGGGCATGTTCGCTATCACCGCAGCGCGTATCGACCACGACGACCCCCTGTCCGGGCTGGAAGCGGGCGAGCGGCCCGACCCCGAACCGCCCGAAGGATGGACGACGGTTCAGGTCAGGGCCGCCGCACTCAACCGCCACGACCTGTGGAGCCTGCGCGGAGTGGGCCTGCCCGAGGAGCGGCTGCCCATGGTGCTGGGCTGCGACGCGGCCGGTATCGACGAGGACGGCCAGGAGGTCGTCGTGCACGCCGTCATCGGCGACCCCGACGCCGGCGGCGGCGACGAGACCCGCGACCCGCGCCGCTCCCTGCTCTCCGAGGTGCACCCCGGCACGCTCGCGCAGCGGGTCGCCGTCCCGCGGCGCAACCTCGTCCCCAAGCCCGCGGAGCTGTCCTTCGAGGAGGCAGCCTGCCTGCCCACGGCGTGGCTGACCGCCTACCGGATGCTCTTCGCCCGCGCCGGCCTGGAACCCGGATCGACCGTGCTCATCCAGGGTGCGGGCGGCGGCGTCAGCAGCGCGCTGATCCGCATGGCCGCGGCGGTGGGCCACCGCGTCTACGCCACCAGCCGCGACGAGGGCAAGCGGGACCGCGCACTGCAGCTGGGTGCCTACGGTGCCGTGGCGCCGGGCGAGCGGCTGCCGGAGAAGGCCGACGTCGTGTTCGACTCGGTGGGCGAGGCCACCTGGGGCCATTCGCTGCGTGCGCTGCGCCCCGGCGGACGGATCGTCACCTGCGGCGCGACCAGCGGCGACGCCCCCAAGGCCGAGCTGAACCGGATGTTCTTCCTGCAGCTGTCGGCCGTCGGCTCGACGATGGGCTCCCGGGACGAGCTGCGGCGCTTGGCCGAGTTCTGCGCCCGCACCGGTGTGCGGCCCGAGATCGATCGGGTTCTGCCCCTCGACAGTGCCCGAGAGGGCTTCGCCGCCATGGAGCGCGGCGAACTGTTCGGCAAGATCGTCTTCCAGGTGTGAACGCGGACCCGGAACCGGTACGACGACGCAGCGGGCGCCCCGGTACCGGGACGCCCGCCGCTTTCGTGCTGCTTTCGTGTGTCGGACCGCGCTCAGGACGCCGGTCGGTCGCCGCGCTGCCCGCCCGGGCGGTCGTCATCGTCCACGGCGCTGCTCCACGGGTCGGCGGAGGAGGCAGCCGACCCGTCGCCGGGATCGGCGCTCCGCTCGCCCGAGTCGTCCCCGGGCCGACCGGACGGCGCTTCCCCGCCTCCGGCGGCCTCTCCTCCGGCAGGGCCCGGCCGTTCGCCGTCGCCGTCCTCGCCTCCGGCGGACCGGTCGGACTCGTCCCCGCCGCGCGGGCCCCATCCGCCGACGTCGCGGCGGATGGTCTCGAAGGTGTCGTCGAGGATCCGGCGCAGGTCGGTGGCAGCCGACTCACCCACCTGCCCGGCCTCGCGCACCACCCCGCGCACCCGGTCGGTGAACTCGCGCAGCGCCTGGTCGAACTCGGGGCGCTCGCCTCCGCGCTTTCCCCAGGCGCCCCACCCCTGGGTGAAGCGTTCCCAGTCGCGAGTCCAGCGCCGGCCGCCGGGGGAGGAGTCGGCGTCCTCGCCCCCGCCGCCGGTGCCGCCGCTTTCGGAATCGGCACCCGGACCGGTCCCGCCGGTCGTGCCCGACGTCGCCGATCCGGTTCCGGAGCCCGCGCCGCGGGAGCGGCCGGTCTTCAGCTCCGCGCGCAGGGAGCTGATGGTGTCGCGGACGTCCTCGCGCACGGCGTCGGCGACGTCGCGCACGGAGTCGGTGATCTCGCGTTCGAGGTCGTCGAGGTCGGCGCTGCGGCTGCGCAGCTCCTCCCGGCCCTTGTCGGTGAGGCGGTAGACCTTGCGGCCGTCGACCTCCTCGTGGGTGACCAGCCCCTCTTCCTCCAGGCGGGCCAGACGCGGGTAGATGGTGCCCGGCGACGGGGAGTAGACGCCCAGGAAGCGGTCGCGCAGCAGGCTGATGATCTCGTAGCCGTGGCGCGGGCTCTCGTCCAGCAGCTTCAACAGGTACAGCCGCAGGCGTCCGTGGCCGAAGATGGTGCTCATGCTCCGTTCCCCCTCGGGATCGCGGCGGGAGCGTCGGGCTCGCGGCGCAGCAGCGAGACGGCGCCCGAAACGGTGTTCGCGGTGATTCCGGCCGGATCGACCCCGCTGCCGATCTTGCCGGCGAGGCTACTGCGGGCGCGCTGGTCGCGGCGCTCCAGGCCGAAGCCCGAGTCGAGTTCGCCCGTCGCCGAGCGCAGCTCCACGGTAGCCGAGGTCTCGGCGGGCACCCGCAGCGCGACCTCTCCCGAGACCGACGTCATGCGGATCCGGCCCGACGGCGCCACGTCCACGTCGCCGAGGAACGGGCCCGAAGCGCTCTTGCCCGTGAGGTCGTAGAGCCGGCCTCCGGCGACGGCGACCTGCCCGCTGACGGTGCTGAACCGCAGGCTGCCTTCGAGGTCGCGGGCGGCGACATTGCCGGTGACGGTGCTGACGTCGACCTCGCCGGTGAGACCGTCCAGGGTGACGTCGCCCGACGCGGTGCGCAGTTGGGTCCGGGCGCTCAGGCCGGCGGCGACCACCGGCGCCGACAGGGTGGTGACCTCCACCGGGCAGTCGCGCGGCACCTGCAGGCTGACGGTGGCCGACCGGCGGGACATGCCGCGGTAGCCCGACAGCTGTGCCGGGCGCAGGCGGTCCAGCAACCCGCTGCCGGTGAGGTCCTCGTAGGTGATGGTCAGGATGCCGGCCTCCTGAGTGGCCAGCACGGGCTCGCCGGAGACGTCGGAGACCTCGAAGGTGACCGGGTCGTCGGTGGGCAGGATGTTCACGTGACCGCCGACGATCCGGACGCGCAGTGCCACGATGCCGTCCAGAGTGCGTGTCGTCGGCTGGTCGATGGTCCAACGCGCCATCGGGATACCTTTCGGCTCGAACTGCTGACGGTACTCACGATATGTCGCGAGTACCCGCGGTTCAAGATATGTCGCGAAAACCGGGGTCCGTCTCCGGGGAGCGTCAGGGTCCCCCCGCCCCCGTCCGGGGCCGCCCCCGACGGCGCCCCGGACGGGGACGGAACCGTGCGGCCGCGGTCACGGCCCCCGGCGCGGCAGCGCGTGGCGGCCGGCGCACGGCGGCTCCCGGCCCCCGGGCGCACGAAGGGGGCACCGGACCGCTCCGGTGCCCCCTTCGTTCACACACGAGGGCCGCGCGCCCGCGCCGCTCCCGCGGCGGGCGCCGTCACCCGTCCTCGTCCTCGTCGTCGAGCCGCGCCAGCCACGTGGCCAGCCGTTCGACAGGGGTCTCCAGCTCCGGGTGCAGGTCGGTGAAGGCACGCAGCTGGTCGGCCACCCACGAGAGCGTGACCTCCTCGTCGCCGCGGCGCCGCTCCAGCTCTTCGATGCCCCGATCGGTGAAGTACATCGCCGTTCCCTCCGGTCCCCTAGTCGGCAGGCGGGAAGACGGTGTTGACGATCGCCTGCTGCTCGACCTCGTGCCGCTTGCCCGAACCCGCGGCGGGCGCCGATCCGGCCGGGCGCGACACCCGGGTGAACGGACGGTCGAGCTGCTCGGAGAACACCAGCGCCACGAACGGCCAGGGGCCCATATTCGCCGGCTCCTCCTGCACCCACAGCACCTCGCCGGCGTCGGGGTAGCCCGACAGCAGCTGGCGGATCTCCTCGGTCGGCAGCGGGTACAGCCGCTCGACCCGGATGATGGCCGTGCTGGTGTCGCCGGTGCGCTGCCGCGCGGCTTCGAGCTCGTAGTAGATCTTGCCCGAGCACAGCACCACGCGCCGGACCTTCTTCGGGTCGAGCCCCGAATCGTCCGGGATGACCGGCTGGAACGCACCCGAAGTGAAGTCCGAGACCGGCGACGTGGCGGCCTTCATCCGCAGCATCGCCTTGGTCGTGAACACCACCATCGGACGGCGGTACTGCGACTTCACCTGCCAGCGCAGCAGGTGGAAGTAGTTCGCCGGGGTGGTGGGCAGGGCCACGGTCATGTTCTCCTGCGCGCACTGCTGCAGGAACCGCTCGATGCGCGCCGAGGAGTGGTCGGGGCCCTGGCCCTCGTAGCCGTGCGGCAGCAGCAGCACGACGCTGGAGCGCTGGCCCCACTTCTGCTCGCTGGCGCTGATGTACTCGTCGATGACGGTCTGGGCGCCGTTGACGAAGTCGCCGAACTGGGCTTCCCACGCCACCAGCGCGTCCGGGCGCACCGACGAGTAGCCGTACTCGAAGCCCAGCGCCGCGTACTCGCTCAGCAGCGAGTCGTGCACGTAGAACTTGGACGTGCCCTGGTCGAACTGCTTCAGCGGAGTGTGTACACGGCCGGTGTTGCGGTCGACCACCACCGAGTGGCGCTGGCCGAAGGTGCCGCGCCGGGTGTCCTGGCCGACCAGCCGCACCGGGTGGTCCTCGATCAGCAGCGAGCCGAAGGCCAGCATCTCGCCGGTGGCCCAGTCCAGCGCGTCGTCCTCGACCATCTGGGCGCGGCGCTGCAGCTGCGGCTTCAGCCGCGGGTGCGGCGCGAACCCTTCCGGCAGGCTGACCTGGGTGTCGATCACCTGCTTGACGACCTCGCCGGTGATCGCGGTGCCGACCGAGCCGTGGTCGATGCGGGCTTCGTCGAAGACCTCCGGCTTGACCACCGCACCCGGCTCGATCGGCTTGCGGCCGGCCTCGCGGGTTTCGGTGAAGGCGCGCTCCAGCTGCTCCTGGTAGTCGCGCAGCGCCTGCTCGGCCTCCTCCAGGGTGATGTCGCCGCGACCGATCAGCGCCTCGGTGTAGAGCTTGCGCGTGGAGCGCTTGGCGTCGATCACGTCGTACATCAGCGGCTGGGTGAAAGCCGGGTTGTCGGTCTCGTTGTGGCCGCGGCGCCGGTAGCAGACGAGGTCGATGACGACGTCCTTGTTGAACTGCTGCCGGTACTGGAAGGCCAGCTGCGCCACCCGCACGACGGCCTCGGGGTCGTCGCCGTTGACGTGGAAGATCGGCGCCTGGACCATCCGCGCCACGTCGGTGGCGTAGACGCTGGAGCGGCTGTCGGACGGCGACGTGGTGAACCCGACCTGGTTGTTGACGATGACGTGCACGGTGCCGCCGGTGCGGTAGCCGCGCAGCTGCGACAGGTTCAGGGTCTCGGCCACGACGCCCTGCCCGGCGAACGCGGCGTCGCCGTGCACCAGCAGCGGCAGCACGGTGAACCCGTGCGGGCCCTTGTCGAGCACGTCCTGCTTGGCGCGGACGATGCCCTCGGCGACCGGGTCGACGGCCTCCAGATGGCTGGGGTTGGCCGCCAGCGAGATCGCGATCTTCGCGCCGTCGGGGGTTTCGAACGTGCCCTCGGTGCCCAGGTGGTACTTGACGTCACCGGAGCCGTGGGCGCTGCGCGGGTCGAGGTTGCCTTCGAACTCGCCGAAGATCTGCCCGTAGGACTTGCCGCAGATGTTGGCGAGGACGTTGAGGCGGCCGCGGTGGGCCATGCCGATGACGACCTCGTCCAGCTCGGTCTGCGCCGCCCGCGAGATCACCCCGTCCAGCAGCGGGATCAGCGACTCGCCGCCTTCGAGGGAGAACCGCTTCTGCCCGACGTACTTGGTCTGCAGGAAGGTTTCGAAGGCTTCGGCGTTGTTCAGCCGGCGCAGGACGTGCAGCTGCTCGTCGCGACTGGGCTTGTCGTCCTCGCGCTCGACCTGCGCCTGGATCCACTCGCGTTCCTCGGGATCCTGTATGTGCATGTACTCGATGCCGACGGTGCGGCAGTACGTGTCGCGCAGCACGCCCAGGACGTCGCGCAGCTTCATGACCTGTTCGCCGCCGAAGCCGCCGGTGGGGAAGTCGCGCTCGAGGTCCCACAGCGTCAGGCCGTGCGAGAGGATGTCCAGGTCGGGATGGCGGCGCTGGTGGTACTCCAGCGGGTCGGTGTCGGCCATGAGGTGGCCGCGGACCCGGTAGGCGTGGATCAGCTCCTGCACCCGGCTGGTCTTGTCCAGCTGGTTCTCGCCGGCCGCGATGTCCTGGGTCCAGCGCACCGGCTCGTAGGGCAGGCGCAGCGAACGGAAGATCTCGTCGTAGAAGTCGTGCTCACCCAGCAGCAGCTGGTGGAGGCGGCGCAGGAACTCGCCCGACTGCGCGCCCTGGATGATGCGGTGGTCGTAGGTCGACGTGAGCGTCATGACCTTGCTGACCGCGAGGTTGTTCAGGGTCTCGGGCGCGGCGCCCTGGAACTCGGCGGGGTACTCCATGGAGCCCACGCCCACGATGGTGCCCTGGCCCGGCATGAGGCGGGGCACCGAGTGCACCGTGCCGATGCCGCCGGGGTTGGTCAGGCTGATCGTGGTGCCCTGGAAGTCCGGCACGCCCAGCTTGTTGTTCCGCGCCTTGCGGATCAGGTCTTCGTAGGCGGTCCAGAACTCCTTGAAGTCCATCTTGTCGGCGGACTTGATGCTGGGTACCACAAGCTGCCGGGACCCGTCGGACTTCTGCAGGTCGATGGCCAGACCGAAGTTGACGTGCTCGGGCTTGGACACGCCCGGCTTGCCGTCGACCTCGGTGTAGGAGTGGTTCATGTCCGGCATGGACTCCAGGGCCTTCACCACGGCGTAGCCGATGATGTGGGTGAAGGACACCTTCCCGCCGCGTCCGCGCCGCAGGTGGTTGTTGATCACGATGCGGTTGTCGAACAGCAGCTTGACCGGAATCGCCCGCACGCTCGTAGCGGTCGGCAGCTCCAGGCTGGATTCCATGTTGGCGGCCGTGCGCGCCGGTGCGCCGCGCAGCCGCTCCTCGGTGACCTTGAGTGACTCGTCGACGGGCTTCTCGCCCTCGGGTTCGGCCTTGGCCTTGCCCTTTCCCTCGCCCGAGGCCGGCGCTGTGCGCGTGGACTCGGTGGACGGGCTGTCTTCGGTGGTTCCCGAGGCCGGCGGGGCGGACTGGGTGCCCGTGGCCGCTGCACCCTTGCCTGCGCCGTTGGCCTGGGGGGCGCCGGACTTGTAGTCGGCGAAGAAATTCCACCATGCCTTGTCAACCGAGTTCGGGTCGTTGAGGTACTTCTGGTAAAGCTCCTCGACCAGCCACTCGTTCGGGCCGAAATCTGTCAGGGGTTGAGACGCCTCAGACGACACGGCGGAGATCGCCCTCTTCCGCAGCTCGCTTGTGAATGAATGTATGGCGAGATGGCCGCTCTCCGGGGCGGGATCGAGAGTCCGGCGGCCCGCTCGTACGCGAACCGCCGGGACACACGCCCGGTCAGCAATCTCGGGTAACAGGCTACTTGTCCAGGCACGCCGATGGGGACCCGAGGCCGGTAACGGACTGGGAGATTGCTAACAATCATTCACACTGTTATGCGGTCCGCATGCCTTGACCTGCGGTTGTGCGCTCCCGTAGCCGATCGGGGCGGTGGCGGGTGCCCGGAGCGCGGCCGTGCGGCAGGCCGGGGCGGTCCGGGGGTCGGCGGGAAGGTCGGACGGTGGCGGGCGCGAGCCGACCGGTCGGCGTGCTCACCGGGCCATGCCCGCCGGCCGGCTCACCCAATCCTCCCGCCGAGTGTGAAACGCCGCCGGGCGCGCCGGGAACTCCGCGGGCGCCGTCGGAACCGGGCCGGGCGGTCCCGCGTCTCATCGGATGTGCGCGGTCCGGGCAGGACGGCTGGTTCCGAGCCCGGCGAAACACGGGGGTTTCGCCGGGCGAGGGGGCAGGTCCGGGCCGCGCACTGCGTTTTCCCGGCACGCGGGGCTGCTGTGCGCCGGGCGCCTGTGCCATCCTGCCCGCCGGTCTCCCGCGGTGCGACCGGCGCTGCGGCGGTGCGCCTCCGGGAGGCGCGACCGTGCGGCGGGTAGGAATTCCGCGTGCGCCGCGTTCGAGGCGGCGGGCCGCGGAGCGGATCAGCGTGGAGGAAACATGGCGGAGTTGCGGTTCGACGGGCGTGTCGCGATCGTCACCGGTGCCGGGCGCGCACTGGGCCGGGCCCACGCCCGCGAACTGGCGGCGCGCGGCGCGAAAGTCGTCGTCAGCGAGAACGCGGAGACCCGGCCGCAGAGCACCGACGCCGGCGCCGATCCGGTCGAGGAAGCCGAGGGCGCCGCCGAGCGCATCCGGTCCGCCGGCGGGACCGCGGTCGTCAGCGTCGACGACATCACCACCGAGGAAGGCGCCCAGTCGCTCGTCGAGACCGCCGTGGAGACCTACGGGCGCGTCGACGTCGTCGTCAACAGCGCCGGCATCCTGCGCGACCGGGCGTTCCGCAACATCGGCACCGCCGAATGGGACGCCGTGGTCGGTGTCCACCTGCGCGGCACCTTCCTGGTGACCCGCGCCGCCTTCGGCTACATGCGCGGCAACGGTTACGGGCGCATCGTCAACACCGCTTCCCCCTCGGGACTGTTCGGCAACTTCGGGCAGACCAACTTCGCCGCCGCCAAAATGGGCGTACTCGGCCTCACCAAGACCCTGGCCATCGAGGGCGCCAAGTACGACATCCTCGCCAACGCCGTGGCCCCGCTCGTGCGCGTGCCCGAGACCGAAAGCATGTTCCCCGAGGGCGCCAAGGCGCTGATGGCCCCCGAACGCATCAGCCAGGCCGTCGCGTGGCTGGCCCACGAGGACTGCGAAACCACCGGCGAGGTCTACTCCGTGGGCGGTGGGCGCGTGGCTCGGATCTTCGTCGCCGAGGGGCCCGGAGCCGAACTCGGCGAGGGCTCGGCCGAGGACCTGCGCGACATCTGGTCCGACGTCAACGCCGAACAGCCCTACGTGATCCCGCGCGACTTCCGCGAGCAGGCCCGCACCCACCTGCGCGGGGGCTGATCCCCGGCTGCGGCCGAAACGGTGCCCGAACCGCGCGCGACGGCGCCGGGCGGGCACCGGACGCGTGGCTGCGCCGCCTCGACGCGGGCGGCGGCCACCGGATCGGTGCGCATTCGCCGTTTGCCCGCGCGGCGACCGTCAGCGCTTCTACGATGACGGAACGAAGCCGGGGAGGGTGGCGATGAGGGAGTTCGGCGAACTGGAGGCCGCCATCATGGACGCGCTGTGGCGGTCGGAGCACCCGCTGGCCGTCCGCGAGGTGCGCGAGGCCATGCACTACGAGCGCGACGTCGCCTACACGACCGTCATGACGGTCACCAACATCCTTTACCACAAAGGCCTGCTGGAACGGGAGAAAGCCGGGCGGGCCTGGCTCTACTGGCCGCGGGAGTCCCGCGAGGAGCACACCGCGCGGGTGATGAGCGAAGTCTTCAGTGCCTGCGGCGACCGGGGGACCACCATGCAGCGCTTCGTCGAGGGCTTCAGCGACGAGGAGATGGCGCGGCTGTGCGACGTGCTCAGCGAGGTCCGCGCCCAGCGCTCCCGCGCCTCCTGACGCCTACGGACCCGCGCGGCGCCCGGCCGGACCGCCGAGCGCCGCCCGCACCGGTCGCACCGCCCGGACCGGCCGGAGCCGGGCCGTGGCCGGGCCGCCGCCCGGCGTCTATGCTGCGCGGTGTGGACGACGAACCCCTTGTCACGCGAATGCGCCCGTTCGGCGAGACCGTCTTCGCCGAGATGAGCCGCCTGGCCGCCGAGACCGGAGCCGTCAACCTCGGGCAGGGATTCCCCGACACCGACGGCCCGCCCGCCCTGCTCGAAGCCGCCGCGCGGCACATCCGCGAAGGCGTCAACCAGTACCCGCCCGGTCCCGGGCGCCCGGAGCTGCGTTCGGCCGTCGCCGCCGACCGCAAGCGCCGCTACGGCATCGACCTCGACCCCGACGCCGAGGTCTACGTCACCGTCGGCGCCACCGGGGGCATCGCCTCCAGTGTGCTGGGCCTGGTCGAGGCCGGGGACGAAGTTGTCGTCTTCGAGCCGATGTACGACTCCTACGCTGCGGTGATCGCGCTGGCCGGCGGCGTGCGCCGCCCCGTCACCCTGCGGCCCGGCGCCGACGGGCGGTTCACGTTCGACTCCGGCGAGCTGCGGGCGGCCGTGGGTCCGCGCACCCGGATGATCATCGTGAACACCCCGCACAACCCCACCGGAACCGTGTTCACCCGCGACGAACTCGCCGCCGTCGCCGAAGTGTGCCGCGACAACGACCTGATCGCCCTCACCGACGAGGTCTACGAGCAGCTGGTCTTCGACGGCGCCGAGCACCACCCCCTGGCGACGCTGCCCGGCATGGCCGAGCGCACCCTGGCCGTCTTCTCGATCGGCAAGACGTTCTCGGTCACCGCGTGGAAGACCGGCTGGGTGACGGGCCCCGAGCCGCTGGTGCGAGCGGCGCGCACCGTCAACCAGTTCCTCACCTTCACCGCCAACGGCGCGCTGCAGCTGGCCGCGGCCGATGCGCTGCACGACGAGGGAGCGTGGGTGCGGCGCCAGCGCGAGGCGCTGCAAGCCAAGCGCGACCGGTTGTGCGCGGGCCTGCGCAGCGCCGGACTGGAGGTGCTGCGGCCCCAGGGGACCTACTTCGTCATCACCGACATCCGCGGGCTGGGCTACAGCGACGGCATCGAACTGGCACGTGCACTGCCGCGCACGGCCGGGGTCGCCGCCGTGCCGGCCCAGGTCCTCTACGACACCCCCGAGGAGGGCCGCCACCTGGTGCGGTTCGCGTTCTGCAAGCGCGACGAAGTGCTCGACACCGCGGTGGAGCGCCTCGTCGCCGCGTTCGGCGGCTGACTCCCGCGGCACGACCGCCGGTGTGCGGCGGTCCCGTCCCTCCACTCCACCGACGACCTCAGGGAACGCCCGTGACGACGACCATGCCCCGCGACCTGATCGGGGCCGCAGAGGCGGCCAAGGGCTTCATGCCCACCGACGAGGGCCTCGTGCTGTACGAGGCGGCGCTGGCCGCCGCGCCGCTCGGCACCGTGCTGGAGATCGGCACCTACTGCGGCAAGTCCGCCGTCTTCCTCGGCGCGGCCGCTCGCCGGCTGGGCACGAGCGTGGTCACCGTCGACCACCACCGCGGATCCGAGGAGCACCAGCAGGGCTGGGAGTACCACGACCCGGGCCTGGTCGACCCGGAAACCGGCCGGTTGGACACGCTGAGCGAGTTCCGGCGCACCGTCGCGGCCGCCGGGGTGGAGGACCACGTGGTCGCGATGGTGGGGCGCTCGGCCGACGTCGCGCGGCTGTGGTCGGGCCCGCTCGGGATGCTGTTCATCGACGGCGGGCACACCGAGGACGCGGCCCGGACCGACTACGAGAGCTGGACGCCGCACCTGGCGCCGGGCGGGACCCTGGCCATCCACGACGTCTTCCCCGACCCCGCCGACGGGGGGCGCCCGCCCTACGACATCTACCGCCGGGCTCTGGGCAGCGGCGCATTCACCGAGACCGGCGTCCAGGGGTCCCTGCGCCTGCTGCGCCGCGCGGGCTGACCCCGCCCCGCCTTCGCCCCGCCTGAACCGGTCGGAACTCGCCGGAACCGGTCGGAACCGGCGGCGCGCCCGGGCCCGGCCGGTGCGGTGGCGTCCACCGCGCCCGGCCCCGATTCCCGCGGCCGCGTGTATCGGCGGACACGGCTGAGGACATAGGCTCTGGCGCAGAGGAGAACGCAGTTCAACGACGTGCGGGCAAGGGGTGTAGGAACAGGTGACCACCAACGGCGCGGCGCGACGGGTCGACCAATTCACGCTGGACAACGGACTACGCTTGGTGACCGCTCCGGCGTCGACACCCCAGGTCGCCGCCGTCAACCTGTGGTACGGGATCGGATCCCGCTTCGAGGTTCCCGGGCGCACCGGGTTCGCCCACCTCTTCGAGCACCTGATGTTCCAGGGAAGCGGCAACGTCGCCAAGGGCGAGCACTTCGACGCCGTCGAGCGCCTCGGCGGCGACATCAACGCATCGACCTCCACCGACCGCACCAACTACTTCGAGACCGTGCCCGAGCACGCGCTGGACCTCGTGCTGTGGCTGGAGGCCGACCGGCTGGCCACCCTGCGCGACGGGATGACCCAGGAGGTCCTGGACAACCAGCGCGACGTCGTCAAGAACGAGCGCCGCCAGCGCTACGACAACCAGCCCTACGGCACCGCCCTGGAGCGCATCCTGCGGCTGGCCTACCCGGAGGGCCACCCCTACCACCACTCCACCATCGGCTCCATGGCCGACCTGGACGACGCCGACCTCGACTACGTCCTCGATTTCCACAAGCGCCACTACGGCCCCGACAACGCCGTGCTGACGGTCGTGAGCAACCTCGACCCTGAGGACGTGCGCGAACGGGTCGAGCGCAGCTTCGGTGCGATCCCGGCGCGGCCCGAGGCCGCCGAGGCCCCCGACGCCGCGCTCACCGGCCTGATCGGCGGGCCCGTGGCCGAGCGCGCGGTCGAGACCGTTCCCGCGCCGGGCGTCTTCCTCGGCTACCGCGTCGCACCCTACGGCGAGCGCGACTTCGACGTGATGCACCTCGCCTCGGCCGTCCTCGGCCAGGGCCAGGGCAGCCGGCTCTACCGCCGGCTGGTGCTGGAACGCGGCCTGGCCGTCGACGACGGCGGGGCGGCCGCAGACCTGCTCCCCTTCCGCTACACGCCCAGCCTGATGCTGGTCAACATGATCGCCCGCGAAGGCGTGAGCGGCGACGAGCTCGAAGGCGCGATGCTCCAGGAGATCGCCGCACTCGCCGAGGGCGTCTCCGACGAGGAGCTCGAACGCGCCCGCGCCGTTCTGGAGCGCGACCACATGCAGTCGCTGTCGCACCCCAGCGGCCTGGCCGACGCCATCGGCTCCAGCACTCAGCTGTTCGGCGACCCCGAGCTCGCCTACACCTGGCCGCAGCGCTGGAACTCCGTCACCGCCGAGGACGTCGTGGACCTGGCCAAGCGGCTGCTGGTGCCCGAGAACCGGCTCTCGGTGCGTTTCGACCCCGAGCCGGCCGGCGAACCCGCCGCCTGACCAACCGGTACGCGGGCACCGTGCCGGCCGCACGGTGCCCCGGCCGCTCGCCCGACAGTTCCGCGGTCTTCGTCCGCTTCACGAGAGAGTCGCTACCCGCATGCTGCAGACCCGACCCGACCTCGGTGCCCCGACGCCCTACACCTTCCCCAAGCCCCGGCGCCTGACCGTGGGCGGCGGCACGGTCGTCGCAATCGACGTGCCCGGCCAGGCTTTCGCCTCGGTGCGCCTGGTCCACCACGCCGGAGGCGCCACCGAACCGCAGGAGAGCATGGGCGTCGCGGCGCTCACCAACGAAGCGCTCGAGGACGGTTTCCACGGCAACAGCTCGCTGGCTCCCGCTCTGGAGCGCCACGGCGCCGAGTGGGTCTCGCGTGTCACCTGGGACAGCTTCGTCACCGGTGTCGACGCGCCCGTCAACCGCCTGCAGGACGCCACCGCGCTGCTGGCCGAAGCGGTGCGCAATCCGGCGCTGCGCGACGAGGACGTGCTGCGCCGCCGCGACCAGATCCTGGAGCGGTTCTGGCTGGACGCGTCGGTGCCCTCGACGCTGGCCACCCGCGCGGTAGGCGGGCAGCTGTTCACCGGGCGCTACGCCACCCCGCTCAGCGGCGCCCCCGTGGCGCTCAAACAGGTCACCCCGCAGGCGGTTCGGGACTTCCACGCTTCGTCCATCGCAGCGGTCGCGGGCACCCTGGTGGTCGTCGGCGACCTGACGGGGGTGGACCTGGAGGCTCTGGGGTCGGCCGTCTTCGGCGATGCGGCCGCCGCCGACGCCCCGGACCGGACCCCGCCCGAGCCGGCCGGCGGCGAGCTGCCGCGGGTCGTCGTCCTGGACCGCCCGGGCTCGGTGCAGTCGGCGCTGCTGATGGCCCACCGCGCTCCGGCCCGCCGGGACGTGGACCTGCCCCGCGCCGACGGCATCAGCGACGTCCTGGGCGGCATGTTCACGTCGCGGCTCAATCTGGAGCTGCGTGAGCGCCTGGGCTACACCTACGGTGCCGGCTGCCGGTTCGACCTGCGCCGCGACAGCGGAGTGTTCTTGATCAGCACGCAGGTCGACACCCAGACGACGGCGCATTCGCTGACCGCGTCGCTGGCCGAGACGGAGCGGCTGCGGCGCGAGGGGGTCAGCGAGACCGAGTTGTCGGCGGTGCGCGAGTCCAACACGGTGGGGCTTCCGGTCAGCTACTCCACGGCGCGCAGCCTGGCCGGCGCGCTGGTCGAGACGGTCGTGCACGACCTGCCCGAGGACCACATCGACCGGCTTCGGGCCGGTTTCGAGGCGCTCACCGCCGACGACCTCGCCGGGGCCGCCCGGGAGTATCTACACCCGAGCGAGATGGTCACGGTCATCGCCGGCGACGCCGCGAGCCTGGAGGGCCCGCTGAGCGAAGCGGGCGCGGGTCCGGTCACGGTGCGCGACCCCGAGACGCTGTGGAGCTGACGGCGGGCCGAACGTGAGCCTCCCCGGGAGTCCCGTGCGCCTCAGGTGATCTTCGCCGCCGATCGGGAAGAACCGGTCGAAACGGTGTAACGGAGCCGCCCGGGGAGGACATAACGAAACCGAACCTAAACAACGGTGATCCGGCAACCACCTGCTTGGACGTCGGTGATGCCTGGTATAAACGATGTTCCGTGCACGTGCAGCCCGGGAACCCGCCGCGCTGCCCGATGCGACTGTAAGAGCCCGCAGGAGGCCACCGTGGCCGTGATGAGACTCGCTGACTGACCGTGTCCTCCATCGAGAAGCCCGAAGCGGAGCGGCCCGGCGCCGGACGGCATGAGCCGGCCGGCGATCCCGCGGCTCCTGCGGCCGTGCAGTCCGGAGCCCCGGACCGTGTACTCAAGGGCCGCTACGAACTCGTCGACGAGGTCGCCCGCGGCGGTGTGGGTACCGTCTGGCGCGCGACCGACCTGGTTCTGGACCGCCGGGTCGCGGTCAAGGAGCTGCGCCTGCCCGACGACGTGAGCTCCGCCGAGCGCGAGAGCCTGCTGCAGCGCACCACCCGCGAGGCGCGCGTGGCCGCGCGCCTGGCCCACCCGGGTGTGGTGACCGTGCTCGACGTCGTCGACGAAGACGACCGCCCGTGGATCGTCATGGAGTACATCGACGCGCGCACGCTCGCGGGGATCGTCGATGTGGCCGGGCCGCTGCCCTACCAGCGCGTCGCCGAGATCGGCCTGCAGCTGATCGACGCGCTCAAGGCCGCCCACGAAGACGGGATCGTGCACCGCGACGTCAAGCCCGAGAACGTCATGATCAGCGAGGACGGCCGGGTCGTGCTGACCGACTTCGGCCTCGCCGCCTGGACCGGGGAATCCGCCCTGACCAGTTCGGGCCGCATCATCGGCTCGCCTTCCTATATTCCGCCCGAGCGCGCCAAGGCCGGGCCCGTGGGCCCGGAGTCCGACCTGTGGTCGCTGGGGGCCACCCTCTACGCCGCCGTCGAAGGGCACCCGCCCTACGACCGCAAAGGCTACATCCGCATCCTCAAGGGCGCCGACCTGGAGGACCCGCCGGCCGCGCAGAACGCCGGGCCGCTCGCGCCGGTGCTGGCCGGGTTGCTGCACGTCCAGCCGGGCGACCGGCTCACGGCCGAGAACGCCACCAAGATGCTGCGCATCGCCGCGCTCGCCCCGTGGGCGCCCGAGACCAGCCCCGATACCGCGGCCAAGACCGCGACGACCGGTACCCAGCCGGTCGTTCCCGCGCCGTCCCGCGAGGGCGGCTACAGCGCCGACGACGACCCCGGCGACGCCGGCGACCCCGGCGCCGCGTCCGCGGAGCCGGACGGGCGCGCCGAAGAGTCCGGCGCGGAGAGCGGCGGGGAAGCGGCCGGGGACGGCGGGTCCGAGTCGGCGCGCGACCAGTTCCTCCAGGGCGCCCATCTGCTGCGCAGCTCAGTCCAGGGTTCGGTTTCGGACTTGCAGGACCACTTCTCCGACTCGGTGTCCATCTGGCACGACCGGATCCAGCGCCACCGCCCCGAGTCGGTGGGCGACCTGCTGACGTCGATCCGCGACTCCACCGACACCCTCGGCTTGACCAGCTCCGGCAAGCACGGCGAGGGCAGCCCGCTGCTGGTGGTCCTGGGCGTGGTCGCCGGCGTCCTGGTCCTGCTCGGCGTCGTGCTCTGGGCGCTGCTCTTCCGCACCTAGCGGCGGGGCGTCGGCCGGACGTCGGCCCGGCGGCGGCCCGCGGGCCGGTGGAGGACGCCGCGTTCCCGCCGAGCGAGGGGCCCGATACCCCGACGCAGTGCCTCGGCGCAGTCCGTCATATGCGGCACGGCCGGGACCGGACACGCCGCACCGTGGTGGCGGAGCGTGTCCGAACGTATACTGAACCGGTTCGGTCTCACGGTGGCACACGACTCCCGATCCCCCGGCCCACAGCGCAGGAGATCCCGTGACTACGCCTGACGGTTCCCGTACGGAGCGCCCCGCGCGCGGCGCAGAGCGCCGCGGCCCCCTGCTGTCGGCGGTGGCCCTGCCGCTGACCGCACTGCTGATCCTGGCCCTGGGCGGCAGCAGCGCGGCTGCCGGCCCCCGGCACGGGCAGCAGTGGGTCACCGGCTGGGCCGCGCGAGCCCGGTCGAGGGCGGCGACATCCCGTGGAGCGGCTGTCCCGCCGGAGACGGACTGAAGCACCGGACGGTACGCAACGCCGTCTTCCTCAGCGCCGGCGGCGACGAGGTGCGCGTGCGCCTGACCAACGCCTTCGGCGAGCGGCCGATCCGCGTGGGCCGCGCCTCGGTGGCGATCCAGGACGAGGGCGCGGCGGCCGTGCCCGGCACCCTGCGCTCGCTGACCTTCGACGGCCGGCGCGGCGCGACGATCCCGGCCGGCGCCGAACTGTTCAGCGACCCGGTCGCGTTGGACGTCGAGGCGCTGTCCAAGCTGCTCGTCAGCGTTTACACGCCCCAGGCCACAGGGCCGGTCACCAATCACCCCTTCACCGCGCAGGGCAATTTCCTCGTCCGGGGAGACGCCACCCGCGACGTCGCCGGCGGCGGCTTCGCCTCGACGCCGTGCTGGATGCTCACCAGCGGTGTCGACGTCGAGCGCGGCCGGAAGGTCACCGGCACCGTGGTCGCGCTCGGCGACTCCATCACCGACACGGCAGCCACCACCGGCAACGCCGACCAGCGCTGGCCCGACCACCTGGCCCGCCGGCTGGACGCGGTCGAGGGCCCGACCCTGTCCGTGGCCAACGCCGGCCTGGGCGGCAACCTGCTGCTGGGCGAGCGCGACGGACAGCCCTTCTACGGCGTCGGCGCCGTCGACCGGCTGGACCGCGACGTCCTCGACCAGTCGGGCGCGCGCACCGTCATCCTGCTCGAAGGCATCAACGACATCGGCTACGGCAGCAGCGCGCCGGAGATCATCGACGGCTACCGGCAGATCATCGACCGCGCCCACGCCCGCGGCCTGCGCATCGTCGGCGGCACCCTGCTGCCGTTCAAGGGCTCGTCGATCTGGACTCCCGAGCGCCAGGAGACCTGGAGCGCGGTCAACGAGTGGATCCGCACCGGCGGCGAGTTCGACGGTGTCGCGGACTTCGCCGCGGCCACCGCCTCCGCCGGCGATCCGCTGCGCCTGGCACCGGCCTACGACAGCGGCGACGCCCTGCACCCCGGCGACGCCGGCACCGAAGCCACGGCCGCGGCCGTGGACCTCGATCAGCTGATGCCGCGCCACCCGCGGGACCCCGGCCACGACTGGGACGGCGATCACCGCCGCCGGGACTGAGGCCGGTCCTCGCACGGACGTCGACCGGTGGTGGCCGAGCAGGCACGGTTTCGACCACGCCTCCTGGACTCCTGCTTTTCGGATCCCCGCTTGCAGTTCATGTGCGCTACACTGCGGTACACGTTTCGAGGTCGGGGAGGAGACCACCATGGCAAGAAGCACGTCGTTCCGGATCAGTGATCAGGTGAAGCGCGCGCTGGACACGAGAGCCGCCCACGAGGGAGTGAGCGTGACGGCGCTGCTGGAGAGCCTCGTCGTCGAAGGGGTGGACCAGCGCGACTTCCCCGGCATCGTCTTCCGCGGTCCGGCGCACGACCGGCGGGCCGCTCTGGCCGCCGGACCGGACGTCTGGGAGGTCGTCTCCCGGCTGCAGGAGCTCGACGGCAGTGAGGAGCACCGCATTGCCACATTCAGTGCCGAGTCGGAGCTGCATCCCCGGCTGATCCGCATCGCAGTGGACTACGCCGCCGAACACGCCGAGCAGATCCACAGCCGCATCGACCGCAACCGGGACCTGATCGCACGCAGCCGCCGTGCCGTTGCAGAACGCGAGGCGCTGCTGACATGAGCTCGTTCCTGATCGACGAGATGTTCCCGCCGTCCGCGGCGCGGCTGCTCCGCGAGACCTACGACCGTGACGCTCTGCACGTGTCGGAGATCGGACTCCAGGCCGTCGAGGACTCGCTCGTCGCGGCGACCGCTCGTGCGGAAGGCAGGGCTGTCGTCACCGAGAACGTCGTGGATTTCGCCGTCGAACGCGACGTGGTACTGGTCTTCGTGCTGAAGCGGCACCTGCCCCCCGGCGGAGCACAGGCCGCAGCCCTGGCGAAGATCCTCGCGGACTGGGCCCGGGCCGCCCCCGATCCCTACCTCGGCCCGCACTGGCCGGACGCGGGATAGCCAGGAGGCCGGCGACCACTCGGCCGGGAGGTGGAACGTGGGGCCGGCGGGATTCGAACCCGCACTGTACAGGTCCTAAACCTGCCGCCTCCTGCCGTTGGGCTACGGCCCCTCTCCGGTGATCGCGCGCGGGTGCGCCCCGGCGGAGCGGCGCGGGCGAATCGACCGTCTGAGCGAGGGTGGCACCGCCGGGGCGCACGCGCAAGTGGAGCCGGGCGGGGGCGCCGGCGGCCCCGCCCGGTCCGTCCCGGCCTTCACGCCAGGTTCAGCTCGCGCTTCACGCGGTCGACGTGACCGGTGGCCTTCACGTTGTAGAAGGCCTTGGCCACGGTCCCGTCCGGGCCGATGACGAACGTCGA
The DNA here is from genome assembly GCF_014204715.1 of Streptomonospora salina. Taxonomy (NCBI): domain Bacteria; kingdom Bacillati; phylum Actinomycetota; class Actinomycetes; order Streptosporangiales; family Nocardiopsidaceae; genus Streptomonospora; species Streptomonospora salina. The sequence continues at coordinate 1,619,593 of NZ_JACHLY010000001.1, read as the reverse complement.
GCGGATCACGCCCTGCACGACCCTGCCGTAGTTGTTCTTCTCACCGAAGGCGCCGTAAGCCCGCAGGACCTCTTTTTCGGGGTCGCTGAGCAGGGGGAAGGTCAAGCCTTCCTGGTCGCGGAACTCGGCGAGCTTGTCGGGGGTGTCGGGCGAGACGCCCAGGACGGTGACCCCCGCCTCCTCAAGCTCGCCGAGGTTGTCGCGGAAGTCGCAGGCTTCGGTGGTGCAGCCGGGTGTCATGGCGGCCGGGTAGAAGTACAGCACCACGCGTTCGCCGCCGGAGGCGAGCACCTCGCTGAGACTGACGTCGGAGCCGTCGGCCGCGGTGAGGGTGAACTCCGGCGCGGGGTCTCCCGCGCGCAGCCGGACTGTCGACTCGCTGGACTCGCTCACTGGTCTCCTTGCCTGGTGGGAAGCTGGATGTGCGGCCCCGCAGGCGGCGAAGCCGCCGCGCAGGCGCTTCCAGCCTATGAGGTCGCGGCGGGTGGGGCGGCGGACCCGGCCCGCGGCGCCGCCCCGGGCCCGGTGCCGCCGGGCATCACTTAAGGTGGTCGACACCTGCGCAATCGGTGAGTTCCCCAGGGTCCGCCACGGCTGCGTAGACTCGTGCGGCACACGCCGATCCCTCCGGTTCGGCAGACGATCGCCGGGTGGGAGCACATCCGCTTCGCGTGTGGGAGTTTCGAACCGACGATGACTGGTTTCACTCTGGACGAGGTCAAGGAGCGCACGCAGCGCACGCGTGACTCCTGGTGGACGGTGTGGCTGGTGGACCCCATCGCGGTCCGGGCTGTGCGCACCGCGGCCGCACGCACGTCGATCACGCCCAACCAGCTGACCGTCGCCGCACTGTTCCTCGGCTTGGGCGCGGCTGCCGCGTTCTCGGTCGGCCAGTGGCCGTTTCTGATCCTGGGCGCGGTGCTGTACTACCTGTGCTTCCTGGTCGACTGCATGGACGGGAAGCTGGCCCGGCTGACCGACGGCGAAAGCCTGATCGGTTCGTGGATGGACTACATGTTCGACCGGTTCCGGGTACTGGTCTGCGCCATCGCGCTGATGGGCGGCCAATACGTGCAGACCGGCCAGGTCGGCTTCGTCTGGCTCGCGTTGGCCGTGGTCTTCGCCGACATGCTGCGCTACCTGAACGCGCTGCAGGTCTACAAGGTCCGCCGGGAGATGCGCTCCCGACTGGCTGCGGCGTTGGAACGGGCCCGGGCGACGCTGTCGATGCTGGAGCCCGACGAGTCCTCCGGCCCCGACGGGGCCGAACCGGGGACGGCCGCCGGGGCGGCCCAGGACGACCGCCCGATGAGCGACCAGGGCGAGCAGGCGGTGCTGCGGCACGGGATCTCGGTTCTGGAGCACATACTGCAGACGCAGACCGAACGGGAGAGCCGCGACGACCGCGACGCGGGCAAGCACCCCGACATGCGCCTGCCGCGGGTCGACCTGCACCAGGAGTTCCGCTCCCGATTCCCCTGGTACCAGAGGTACTGGGACTTCCTGCGGGAGCGCCGCATCCGCACCCACCTGGTCAGCGGCATCGAGTTCCAGGTCGCCGTCTTCGTGGCGGCGCCCGTGATCGCCGTGTTCTCCACGGGCATCATGTCCGGATTCGTTGTGGCCGGAGGCGTTTTGCTCCTCGCTTTCGAAGCGGCCCTCGTCTATAAACTGTGGTTGTCCACGCGGGACTTCTTCCGCGTAGTGGAGGGAATCGAAGGCGCCTTGGGCTTCTCGCCCTCCCAAGGCGACTCGGCGGCGGGCACGCCGCCGGAACCGGCCTCCGGCCCGTCCCAGGCGACGCTGCGATAGCGGAAGGAAGCGCTTTATGGAGGAACGCGACCCCTCGGCCGCGCCGCGGGACCCCGCGGGCGTGCAGGCCGAGATCGAGCGGACGCAGCGGCGTCTGGCGACGGCCGTCGACGGGATTTCCGATCGCACCAAGCCCGGCAACGTGGCCCGGCGCGGCTGGGGCCGCGTCCGCGGCACCGGCGCGCGCCTGGCGGGCGGCGCCCGCTCGCTGGTGACCGGCGGCAGCGCCGTCCGCGTGGACAGCCACGTCGTGGATCCCCCGGAAGGCAGCGTCCGGCTGGGCGGCGACGAGGAGGTCGTCTCGACCTACACCTCCCGCAGCCGTCCGTCCCCGGAGGTGCTGATTCTGGGCGCCGGGCTGGGCGTGGCGGTCGCGGTCGGCGTCGTGGCGATGGCCGCCCGCCGCAAGCGCGGCTGACCGCGCTTTCCGCTAGCGGCGTCCGCCGCCGGCCCCGCGATCGGCGGCGGACGGGCTAAAGGAACGCCCGGCCCCGGGCCCGGTAGGTCTCCGCAGCGGTGACGTCGCCCGGATCCGGGCCATCGACCAGGTGCAGGTGGGAGAAGCGCTCGCACAGTTCCCCGGCTTTGGCGTGGCGCATCCAGACCAGATCCCCCACGGCCAGGGAATCGGCCGCCGCGCCCAGCAGCGGGGTCTGCACCTCGCCCGCGCCCTCCGCTGCGCTGAAGGACAGGCCCGACGGCAGATAGGGCTGGGGCAACCGCGCGGTGTCGGGGGCGCCCGAGGCGACGTAGCCGCCGCCCAGCACCGTGGCTGTTCCGCGGCCGGGGCGGCGCACCACGGGCAGCGCGAACAGTGCCGCAGGCCGTCCGGAGAATCCGGTGTAGTGGTCGAACAGTCGCGGGTGGTAGAAGCCCGACCCTGCGGCGACCTCGGTGACGGCGCGCTCGCGGCGGGTGGTGTGCACACTGCCGGTGCCGCCGCCGTTGACGAAGCGAAGGTCGGCGACGTCGCGCACGGCCCGCACGATCGCCGCGCGGCGCCGCGCCAGCTCCATGCGGGAGCGGTGCTGCACCCAGCGCAGTGCGCGCCCGTAGAGGGGGCGTCCGGGCGGCGCGTCGCCGACACCGGCGATCTGGGCCTCGTAGGCCATGACGCCGTCGAGCCGCAGTCCCGGCCGCGCCGCGATCGAGCGGGCGAGCGCCGCGGCCTGTTCCGGGGTGCGGACGGGGGAGCGGTGGGCGCCGATCCGTGTCCGGGGGCCGAGCGGCTGCCAGCTGGTGTCGACGTCGATGCAGACCTTGACGGGGCGGCGCGGGTCGGGTGCGGCGGCGGCGATCATGTCCAGGTGCGCGGTGCCGTCCACCATCACGGTGATGCGCTCGGACGCCTGCGCATCGGCCGCCAGCTCGGCGAGGGCGCGGCTGTCGGCGGTGGGGTAGGCGACCAGGATGTCGTCGCTGAGAGCGCCTCCGTCGCCACCGGCCAGCCACAGCGCCTCGGGCAGGGTGAAGGCCATGATCCCGGTGAAGCCGGGCATGGCCAGTGCTTCGCGCAGCAGGTGCCGGCAGCGGATCGATTTGCTGACGACCCGGACGGGCGTACCCGCGGCCCGGCGCCCGATGTCGGCGGCGTTGTCGCGGAACGCGGCCATGTCGACGATCGCGAAGGGGGCCGCCAGGTCGCGCGTCGCCTTCTCGTAGTACTCCCGGACGCTCGCCATACCCGGAGCATCCCACACGAAGGTGAATGTCATCCCGGTTCGTTCTCGGAAAGACAGGTCCGCATCCGGCCGCCCGGCGGCGTCGAGCGAACGGGGGATGCCGGCGGCGGCGAAATGCGGGTGCCCCGTCCGCTCCGGCCCCGGTTCGCACGCACCGGCCCCGGAGCTCCGCGCCGCGGATACCCTGGGAATCCCGCGTGACCAGCACGCCTATTCCGGGAGACCGCTGACCCATGAGCGCCGGTTCGAATGAACGCGAGTACGTCCTGACCCTGTCCTGCCCCGACACCCGGGGCATCGTGGCGGGCGTGGCCAACCTGCTGGCCGGTCGCGGGTGCAACATCACCGAGAGCCAGCAGTACGGCGACCCCTACTCCGGCCGCTTCTTTCTGCGCTCGCAGTTCACCGCGCCCGACAGCGGGCCCGACGCAGGCGAGGACACGCTGCGCGGAGCATTCGCGTCGCTGGCCGGCGACCTCGACATGGAGTGGGAGCTGCGGCCGCGCGACGTTCGGCCGCGGGTGCTGGTGATGGTCTCCAAGTTCGGGCACTGCCTCAACGACCTGCTCTACCGCCAGCGCAGCGGCCTTCTGGAGGCCGACATCGCCGCGGTCGTCTCCAACCATCCCGACCAGGAGTTCTTGGCCCGCTCCTACGGCCTGGACTTCCACTACCTGCCGATCGACGACCGGTCCAAGGCCGAGCAGGAGGGCCGGGTGCTGGAGCTCGTCGACACCTACGACGTCGACCTGGTCGTATTGGCGCGCTACATGCAGATCCTCTCCGGGGAGCTGTGCGCCAAGATGTCCGGGCGGATCATCAACATCCACCACTCCTTCCTGCCCAGCTTCAAGGGGGCGCGCCCCTACCATCAGGCGCACGCGCGCGGGGTGAAGCTGATCGGCGCGACCGCCCACTACGTCACCGCCGACCTGGACGAAGGGCCGATCATCGAGCAGGAGGTCTCGCGGGTCGACCACACCAGCAGCCCCGAGCAGCTCACCGCCATCGGACGCGACCTGGAGTCGCTGGCTCTGGCCCGCGCCGTCGACTGGCACGCCCAGCGCCGCGTGCTGCTGAACGGAGAGCGCACGGTCGTCTTCGGCTAGCCGAGCCCCGGCGGAGGCGGACGCGCTCCGCCTCCGCGGGTCCGTGCGGTTGCGCGCTCCCGCGCTCCGCGCGGTGAACGGCCGGCCGGAGGCCGGCCTCCGGCGGATGCGATCGTGCGGGCGCAGTGATTGTGTGTACCCGGAACGACGCCAAGGGCACGGTCAGCACCCCGGCACCGGTGTTTCTTGATCAAAGTTACGTTCCGGCCATTGTTGATCACTCTAAGTAGCGTTACAGTGAAAGGTGTTCAGTTCGCGCAGCGTGTGGCGCACACCACGGACTTTTCGGCGTAAGAGGGACGCCGCTGCGGCGTGTACCGGACATGGAACGACGGACGACGAACGCGCCGCGGCCCGGCCGCGGCGGTGCAGCGGACTCCGGCGAGGCGCAGGGGCGCCTTCTGCCGGTCGATCCGATCAGGAGAGCAGACAATGACCGAAACCACCGGGCAGCCGACGGCGCCGGGAGCGCCGGAGGCTACTCCGACCGGCTCCGCACGCACCGGCGGATCCCGCGGCCCGGCCACGCCTAGCGGCGGCACGTCCGGCGTCGGCGACCGTGCGTCGGAGGCGCGCTAGCCGTGTCCGGAGACCGCGCCCGGTGGTCGCGAGGCCGGGCACACAGCCGTCCGCGGGGGCGGCGGCCGTGTGCACGCCCCGGTCGAGGACGCGTCCGGGCCCCGGGCCGGCGGCCGCGGAGCAGAGGCCGCCATGGGGGAGCGGTGCCGGCGCGCCGGTACGGGGGCCGGCGCGCCGACACCCCGCGCGCACCGCGGCCGCCGGCGGGTGCGGCGGGCTCCCGGACCGGGCCCCGCGAACCGGTGAGCCGGTGGGAAGGGAGGGGGATCGATGACAACCGTCGAGGACGCGCTGAGGCGCCCGGACCCGGCCGCGGGCCGACGCGCGAACCGCGTGGCCGTGCGCACCTTCCGCCCGCGGCGCTCGTGGCCCGTGGTGATCGTCGGCGCACTCGTGCTGGGTGTCGCCGCGCCGGCCGCCGCCGAGGTCGCCTCGGCTCTGGCGGGAGCGCCCCTGCGGACCGCCGTCACCTCCGCTGCCGGGGAATACGCCGCAGGCGCGCGCTGGAGCGATCCCGTCGTACGGGCCGCTTCGGCCGTAGCGGCACTGATCGGCCTGGTGCTCATCGCGGCGGCGCTGGTACCCGGGTGCGGCCGCTCCACGGGGGCGCTGACCGGCACTCCCGAGCTCGTCGTCGGGCTCTCGCGGCGAGGGCTCAAGCGCACACTCGCCGGTGCGGCCCATGACGTGGGCGGGGTGTGCGGCGCCCGCGTCTCGGTGGGGCGGCGCCGGGTGACGGTGCGTGTGCACACCGACCTGCGCGAGGCGCCCGAGCTGGGCACCGAGGTCGCCGCGGCCGTGCGCGGGCGACTGGCCGAGCTGGAGCCGGTCCGGGCGTTCACGGTGACCGCCCGTGTGCGGCGGTGGGCCGGGTGACCGGGATCGCGGTCACCCGGCCGGCGATCCCGCTGCGCGACCCGCAGTGAACTGGACCACCCCTGGATGAGCGGCGCTGGAGACTTTGGGGGGAGTCTCCGGCGCCGCTCTTTTCACCGCAGCAGCTCCGCCAGCACGGCGTCGGGGGAAGAGAGGTCGTCGAGTACGGTTCCGGCGCCCGCGGCGCGCAGGTCCCCGGGTGAGGCGGTCCCCGTGGCGACCGCGAGGATGCGCGCCCCGCCGCCGAGCGCCGCCCGCACGTCGTTGGGGGTATCGCCGACCAGCACCGTGGTCTCGGGGGTGAAGGCGGTCCCGGTGGCGCGTTCGACCCGCTCGCGCGCGATCCCCACAAGCTCGGCGCGGTCCGGGCGGTCGTCGCCGTAGCCGCCGAGCGCGGTGTCGACGAGGCCGTCCAAGCCCACGGCGGCGAGCTTGCGCTCGGCGGTGGGGCGTGTGTTTCCGGTCAGCAGCGACGAGACCACGCCGGGATGCTCCGCGCAGCGCCGCAGGACCTCCGCGACCCCGGGCAGCGCGCGGCCGAGCCGGAGGAGTTCGGGGCCGCGTTCGGCGAGGAGGGCCTCCTGGGCGGCGGCGAATCCGGCCATGTCCTCGTCGGCGGGGTCGAGTCCGTTGGCCAGCCGGGTCTCGCGGAAGGCCTGCCAATCGGTGCGGCCGGGGCCGCGGGTGCGGGCGTGGGTGCCGAGCCCGGTGCAGCGGGCGAAAGCCGCGGCGAAGATCTCCGCGCCGAGCCCGCCGAAGTCCACCAGGGTCTGATCGACGTCCCACAGCACCAGTCGTCGGTCCACGGAAGTCCTCCTCGTCCGGGCGCTCGGCCCTGCGGTGCCTCGCGGCGTCCGTCCCCGGCCCCGGCGCCCGCTGGTCCTCGGCCACGCTAGCCCACGGCCGGCAGTGCCCGAGGGCGGTCCGGTCCGGTTCCCCGGGGCGGTGTCCGCGATCCCTCGGGCCCCTGGACAGGCGAACCGTGGATGAGGATAGGCTTACCTACGGGGTGTCGCCGGTGCGGAGGGCGCCCGCCGATCGCCGACGTATCGCCGTGAAGGGGGACCGATGCCGGGAAGCCACCCGCTCGCCGGGGTCGTCGACTGGGTCAACGAACGCGACCTGTACTTCAAGACCGACCTGCTCGACGCGGCGGCCCCCGAGCCCGCCGGCGCCGAGTGGCTGCGGCTGGACCGGGTGCCCCGGCGTGTACCCGAGCTGCTGGACCGGCTGTCGGACGGCGCCTGCCAGGGCCACCGCATCGCGGCGTCGGCGTTCCTGGCGGCCGACCTGGGGCGGCAGGTGTTCACCCTGGCGGCGATGTCGGCCTACCTGACCGGGCGGGCGCCGCGCCTGGACGCGCGGCTGCTGTGGGTGCGGCGCACCGAATCGGGTCGGCTCGACCGGCTGGCCCTGCGCCAGGCCGACACGGCGGTGCTGGCGGGCGACCCGGCGGCCGGCGGCCCGGATGCGGTTGCGGTGGAGTCCGAGCACGGCCTGGACCGGTGGTTCGTCGGTACGGCGGCGGCCGCGCTGGATCCGGTCGTGCACGCGGTGCGCGCCACCACCCGGTTCGGGTGGCGCCCGCAGTGGAGCATGGTCGCCGACGCCGTGCACGGTGCGCTGCTGCTCGCTTCCAACGAAGTCGGCGCCGACCAGACCGCCGCCTGGGAGCGGGCACGGCGGATGGTCGCCTGCCTCAACCTGGACCGCGCGCGCGTCGCGCCGCGCCAGCGCCCGTTCCCGCTGGCCCTGGCCGGGCGGCCGGCGCACAGCCCCGAGCGGATGTTCATGGTGGCGGGCGGTTGCTGCTTCTACTACCGCTTCTCCGGACAGAAGTGCGCCACGTGCCCGCTGTCCTGCGACCAGGAGCGCGAACGCCTGCTGCGCGGCCATTACGAGGCCCAGGCCGATCCGGCGGGCGCCTGACCCGCCCGCCGCCGCTGCGGCGCGGGCGGGCCCCGCCGGATGCGCGGAGCGCGTCCGGCGGGGCCCTGAACGGTTGTCCGGTGGCCGGGCGACGGATCAGCTGAAGTTCACGTCGCTGCAGAAGTAGTAGTTCTGGTCCATGTGCGAGGCCTTCCAGACGGTGAAGACCACGTGGCGGCCGGAGTAGCCGGAGGTGCTCACCGGGATGTCGATGTTCTCGGCGGGCTCGTAGCTGCCGGTCGTCTTGATGAGGTCGAGGTCGTCCCAACCCAGCTGCTCGGAGGTCGGGTCGAAGCCGTCGTCGCTGACATAGATCCGGAAGTAGTCGGCGCCGTGCGACGCCTGGTCGTAGAACTGGAGAGTGAAGTCGTCGCCGATGTCGGTCGTCTTCCACGCACCGGGCGTGTCCATCGAGGAGTAGCGGCCGCCTTCGGCGTTGCCGCCGCTGCACAGCGTGCCGCTGGGGACGGCTCCCTGGTGGTCGCCGCCGACGCCGTTCTGGTAGAGGCCGTTCCAGTTCCACATGGCGTTGGGGTTGTCCTGCCAGGCCTGCCAGCACATGGGGTCTTCCTGTGCCATGGCCTCGTTCATGTGGTCGTCGCCCCAGCGCTCGTAGCAGCCGTAGTTGCGGGTCGCCGGGTCGACGATGGAGCCGTGGGCGAGAGCACCGTTGGCCAGCGGCAGCATGCACGCCAGGGCGCCTGCCAGAGCGGCGAGGACAGTGAGGACACGTCTGGGGGTGAGGTGGGCAGAAGCTTGCATTGCGCGTTCTCCGTAGTTCCGGTGGGGGACGTCCGGGTATTCGGGAGCGCTCCCATGATGCTTTAAAGCTACCCGGTGGAATCAGAGCGAAACACAGTGTCTCCGAATCGGTCGAGAGTCCGGCCGAAAGCGGCCGGGTGCGCTGCGACGCCGCGCACCCGGCCGCTTTCGGCCCCGGGCGCACCCCGGGCAGGAACCCGGAGCGCTCAGCGCACCTCGATGAAGGCCTCCGGGTCGCGCGGCGGCCGGTCCTGCGGGCGCCGCGCCGCGTGCCCCACCGCCACCGCGCCCATCGGCTCCCAGTCGCGGGGAAGGTCCAGTACCGAGCGCACCACGTCGGGACAGAACATCGTCGAGGAGACCCACGCCGAGCCCAGCCCCTCCATGGCCAGGCCCACCAGCAGGTTCTGCACGCCGGCTCCCATGGCCACCAGGAACATCGCCCGTTCGGCCGCGGCCCGGCGCTCGTCGGGGTAGGGGTGGGCGCCGTCGGCGACCAGGCACGGCACCACCAGGGAGGGCGCATGGCGGAGCACGTCGCCGCGGCGGGTGCGGCGCCTGATCCGCTCCTCGCTGAAGCCGTCGCGCACCAGGTCGGCCACCCACGCCGACAGCATCTCGTCCAGGAGCCGGGTGCGCACGTCCTCCGACTCCACCAGCACGAACCGCCACGGTGTCGTGTGGTGCGGCGCCGGCGCCGTGACCGCGGCGGCCACCGCCCGGCGCACCGCCGCCGGATCCACCGGATCCTCGGCGAATTCGCGGACCGTGCGGCGCGCGGGAACCACGTCGCGCGACCCGTAGCGGAACATGTCCTCGTCGGCCGGGCGCACCAACGCGGCCGCACCCGGGCCGTCCTCCTCGGCGACCAGGTGCCCGATGCCGCGCACCACCGCCACGGGGACCCCGGCGGCCTTGCCCTTGACCAGCTCTCCGGCGCCGGCGACCTCGTCGGCCACGGCAACCAGGGTCGACTCCAACACGTTGCCGTAGGGGTCCGCGCCGCCCCGCAGGTCCTGGATCGGGCCCACACCCGCGGCGCCGACGGCCACGTCGGTCTGCCCGACGCGCCAGGGCCGGCCGAACGTGTCGCTGAGCAGCACGCCGACGCGCACCCCCAGGCGCTCGTGCAGGCCCGCGCGCAGCGCCCGCGCCGAGGCGTCGGGATCCTCGGGCAGCAGCAGCACGCGTCCCGGCTCGACGTTGGAGGCGTCCACCCCGGCGGCCGCCATGACAAGCCCGGTGCGCGTCTGCACGATCCGGGTCGGTCCGCGCCGGGCCACCACGCGGTCGGTCTCGGCGTCGATCGCGGACTCGCGGTCGGTCTCGGCGATGCGCCCTTCGGCCTTACTGACGATCTTGGACGTGACCACCAGGACGTCGCCGTCGCACAGGCCGGGTGCGGATTCGGCGATCAGAGCGGCGAGGTCGTCGCCCGGGCGCACCTGCGGCAGTCCCCGCACGCCCAGAACCCGCAGCTCCTCCGCCGGAGTCTCGTTCATCCGCGCGGCTCCTTCAGCTCGGTCGCCAGGTCCAGGGCCGCGCGGGCGATCGCGGCGGTCGACTCGGGGTCGCTCATGTACAGCGGCAGCGAGCGCACGGCGACGTCGCGCACGGAGGTCCCCTCGTCGGCCCGGTCGACCAGCCAGCCGTCCAGCAGGTCGGAGCCGTAGTGCTCGGCCACCGCCCCGGCGGTGGTCTCCACCCCGATCGCCTGCAGGCAGGCGTCGGCCATCCCGCGCACCGCGGCGCCGCCGATGATGGGCGAGACCCCGACCACGGTGGTGCGCTCCAGCGCCTCGCGGATCCCGGGAACGCCCAGCACCGAACCGATGCTCACGACCGGGTTCGACGGCGGCAGCACCACCGCGTCGGCCTGCTCGACCGCTTCCAGGACACCCGGAGCCGGAGCGGCGTCTTCGGCACCCATCCCCACGATCCGGTGGGCGGGAAGCGCGGCGCGGTGCCGGATCCACCACTCCTGGAAGTGGAGGGCGCGCTGCCCGCCGGACCCGTCGTCGACGATCACGTGGGTCTCGACGCGGTCGTCGGTCATGGGCAGCAGGCGCACGCCCGGGCGCCAGCGGTCGCACAGCGCCTCGGTGACCGCGGAGAGCGGGTAGCCCGCCGCCATCATCTGGGACCGGACGATGTGGGTGGCCGTGTCGCGGTCGCCGAGCCCGAACCACGTGGGCTGCATGCCGTAGGCCGCGAGCTCTCGTTTGACGGTGAACGACTCGTCGGCGCGCCCCCACCCCTGCTCTTCGTCGATTCCGCCGCCGAGGGTGTACATCACCGTGTCCAGATCCGGACAGATCCGGAGCCCGAACAGTGTGATGTCGTCACCCGTGTTTCCGATGACCGTGATGGAGTGTTCTTCGCCGGTGGAATCGGGGCCGACTCCCAGCTCCTTCTGCAATCCGCGCAGGAACCGCGCGCCCCCGATACCGCCTGCCGGTACGACTATCCGCATACGCTCAAGTCTGGCAGGCTGTTCTGGTGTATGTGCCGTAGTCCCCGCCCGCCCGCGGGGAGCGCAGCCGGTGCGGTGGGCAACGGCACACCCGGCACGGTCCCGATCCCCCGCCCCGGTGCCGTGACACCCCCCGATCACGGCGGCGGATCCGGGTCGGCGCTGAGGCGCCGTAGGCTGCGATCGGCCCGTTCACACCCCGATCGCGAGCGTGGCGACGCCTTCCGCGGGCCCGTGCTCCCGGTCCCGCCCCCTGGCCTCCGCCGGACCGCCGCCCGCGGCGGTCGGACCCCGCGGGCCGGTGGCGCTTCGGCGACGCTTCTCGGAGCGGCGGCGGGCGACGGGCGGGCGCGTGGCGCTCCGGCGTCGCCTATCGGGGCGGGCGCCGGGCCGCACGGACAATCCGCTGATATGCAAGCTTTCACCGGCGCGAGGTACGCGACGGCGTAGCACCGGAGGGGAACCTCTTGAACAACGAAGCACTCAACCGCCTGCGGGTGCCCGCTGCCTGGGCGCTGCTTGGTGCCGTGGTCGCACACATGCTGGGCGGCCTGATCTACACCTTCGGCCACGATCCCGGGTACGAGGTCTCGGCCGCGGGCAACTTCACCAGCGTGGGGAGCGACCTGTTCTACGGACCGGTGCTGGTCGCGATGCTGGTCGCAGCGGTCGCGCTGGTGGTGACGGCGCCGGCGCCGGCCTCGGTGAACTTCCCCGTCGTGCTGGTCGCGCTGTGCCTGACCGGGTTCGCCGCCCTGACGGGCGTCGTCGGCGTCATCACCGGTTTCATCAACGCCAACGACACCGGGTCCCTCGGCGGCGGGTTCGCCTCGTTCCTGTCGATCGGCGGCCAGTTGGCCCTCATCGTCGTCGCCGGGCTGTTCATGCTGCGGGTGTTCGGCGACCACCGGCTCGTCCCCCGCTCGGCGCCCCAGCAGGGAATGCCGATGGGCCAGCCGGGAGTCCCGCCCTACACGGGCGCCCAGCAGTCCTTCGCCCCGCAGGGCTATCCCACGGGCGGCCAGCAGCCGTTCGACCAGCAGGGCTACGCCACGGGCGGCCAGGCCGCCTACCAGCAGCCCCAGCCGCAGGACTGGGCCGCTCAGCAGGCCTACGGCGGCCAGCAAGCCTATGGCGCCCAGCAGGCCTATGGCACGCAGCAGCCCCAGCCGGATGCCTATGAGCAGCAGTACCAGCAGGCCTACGGTCCGGCCCCGGCGGCCGACCAGGGCTACTTGGCCCAGGATCCGTTCGCCCAGGCCGCCTACGGTGCCGATCCCGCCCAGCAGCAGTACTACGGCGCAGATGCGCAGGGAGGCCAGGCCTACCCGGCCCAGGACCCGGCGGCCCAGTACCCCTATGGCGCCGGCAGCGGCGGCCAGCAGCCCTACCCCCAGACGTGGGGGCAGCCCGGCGAGGCCTATCCCGGGGCCGGAACGGGCCGGCAGGACGCCTACCAGCCGGGCTACGGCGCGAGCGGCGGACAGCCCGCCTACGGCCAGGACTGGCAGCAGCAGGGCTACGGGCAGCCGGGCCAGGCCGGCTACGACCCCTACGGCCAGTACGGCCAGTACGGCCAGCAGGCGTACGGCACCGGCGGCCAGCCCGGTTACGCGACGGGCGCCGGCGACCAGTACTACGGCGCGGCCGGCGGCCAGCAGCCCTACGGCACCGGCACCGGGTACACCACCGGCGGGCAGCAGTACTACAGCTCCGGCGGCCAGGCGCCCTACGGCGGCGACCCCGCACAGCAGCAGGCCTACGCCACCGGTACCGGCGGCCAGTCGGCCTACGGGGCGCCGTACGACCCGTCGCAGTACGCGCCGCAGCCCGGTAGCGAGGGGGAGCGGGCCGCGCAGGAGGCCATCCAGTACGGCTGGTACCAGCAGCCCGCGGATCAGCCCGAGGCCCCGGGCGAACCCCGCCGGGACACCCCGATGGAGCCGTTCTTCCACGAGGACTCCGCGCCGACCGACCAGACTCAGGCGGTCGATCCGGTTTACGGAACGCCGTATGGGCAGCAGGCGGGCGAGGGCTCCGAGAACCCGCAAGGCTGGTACCGCGACGACGACCGGCGCTGACCCCGTACTCCCCAGCGGCGCATTCGCGGCTCGGACGCACCTCATAATTGCGCGGTAATCCCTTGAAGCCGACCTGCACGGGTAGACGTTAGGCGGTCGTTTGTTGGATGATATTCAGGGGGTTGCAACGCAGTGCGCTTGACGCATGGCGCGTCTCGCGCGTGTAATTTCCCGGTGTGATTCCACCCTCCCGGGGGTCGAATGGGAGGGTACATCTAGGGGGGCAATAGGAGGTGCGCATGAGCGAGGTCATCCCGCTGGCGCACGGCGCAGATGAAGATCTGGGCTGGCAGGAGCGCGCCCTTTGCGCGCAGACCGACCCCGAGGCGTTCTTCCCCGAGAAGGGCGGCTCGACGAGGGAGGCGAAGAAGGTCTGCCTGTCATGCGAGGTGCGTACGGAGTGTCTGGAATATGCGCTGGAGCACGATGAGCGCTTCGGCATCTGGGGGGGACTCTCCGAACGCGAGCGTCGGCGGCTCAAGAAAGCGGCCGGCCAGGATTTCGATTTCCTCGCCGACATGCTGTGACCGCTTCCGGCATCGCTGAAGGCGCGCCCCGGGTTTTCCCCCGGGGCGCGCGTTTTTTAGGTGCCGTTTACGTGCCGCGTGCTAGCCGGGAGGCGGCGCGCGGAGGAGGCGTCGCTCCCCGAGGCGGGAGGAACGGCGCGTAACAGCCGCAGGTGGCGTAAGGTGACCTGCCGTCAGTATGCGACCGTGCAGGTCGCCCCGTCCCGACTTCGAACTCCCGAGAGCGATTACCAGCCGTGCTACCTCTGGACCCGGCTCGCCACGTCGTCACCGCCGTCATCGTCACCCACGACGGCGCCCGTTGGCTGCCGGAGACGCTCGACGCCGTCCGCGAGCAGTCACGGCCGGTGCAGCGCGTCATCGGCGTCGACACCGGAAGCCGCGACCGCAGCGGCCGCATCCTCGCCGATTACATCGCTCCCGACGCCATCACCACGCTGGACCGCTCCACCGGTTTCGGCGACGCCGTGCGCGCGGCGCTGGACATGCCGCGCGCCCGCGCCGAATTCCCGGGCGCCGCGCCCGACGCCACCGAGTGGGTCTGGCTGGTCCACGACGACTGCACACCCGAGCCCGACGCGCTGCACCACCTGCTGCTGGCCGCCAACGACGACCCCCGCGCCGCCGTGCTCGGCCCCAAGCTGCGCGACTGGTTCGACCGCCGCCTGCTCGTGGAAGCCGGGGTGACCATCGACGGCGCCGGGCGCCGCGAAACCGGTCTGGAGGCGCGCGAGTTCGACCACGGCCAGCACGACGACACCCGGGCGGTGCTGGCGGTCTCCAGCGCGGGCATGCTGGTCCGGCGCGACGTGTGGGACCAGCTCGACGGGTTCGACCGCACCCTGCCGATCTTCCGCGACGACATCGACTTCTGCTGGCGCGCCGGCGGAGCCGGCCACCGCGTCCTCATCGTCACCGACGCGGTCGCCTACCACGCCGAGGCCGCCGCCCGCCGCCGCAGGCGCATCAGCGCCGCATCCGACCACCCGCGCCGGCTGGACCGCCGCAACGCGATCTTCGTGCTGCTGGCCAACCTGCCCATGGGCGGCATGCTCGCCGCGTTCGTGCGCAACACCTTCGCTTCGCTGCTGCGGGTACTGATGTACATCGTGGCCAAACAGCCCGCCAACGCCTTCGACGAGGCCGTGGCCATCAGCGCGGTCTACCTCATGCCCGGCCGGCTCATCGGTGCCCGCCTGCGCCGCCGGCGCAACCGCCGGCGCACCTACAGCGCCATCCGCCCGTTCCTGGCGCGCGGCGTCGCGCTGCGGCAGTTCACCGACTCCGTGGCCAACCTGGTCGCGGGCACCCCCGGTCTGGACACCGCCGGCCGCCATCAGGCCGTCACCGCGCCGCCGCCCGAGGACGAAGACCCCCTCGACGACGAGCACAGCCTGCTGTGGCGCGCGGCGACCAGCCCCGGGCTGCTGCTGGTCGCCGCGCTGACGGTGGTGACCCTGATCGCCGAGCGCGCGCTGCTGTTCGGCGGCACGCTGGCGGGCGGCGCGCTCCCGCCGGTCGAGGGCGGAGCCGCGGACCTGTGGAGCCTCTACCTCACGGGAACCCCCGAGGTCGGCGCCGGCGCGGGCGCGCCCGCGCCTCCCTACGTCGGCCTGCTGGCGCTGCTGTCCACTCTGCTGCTGGGCAGGCCCGAGGTCGCGGTGAGCGTCATCCTGCTGGGCTGCGTGCCACTGGCCGGATTCACCGCCTACCTGCTGGCGCGGCGCGTGCTGCACTACCGCCCCGCCCAGGTGTGGATGGCGGGCTCCTACGCCCTGCTGCCGATGGCCACCGGCGCGGTCGCCCAGGGACGGTTGGGCACGGCCCTGGTTCACGCCCTGCTTCCGGTTCTGGGCATCCTGCTCACCCGGATGCTCACCCTCCCGGAACGCCAGTCGCGCCGCAGCGCCTGGGCGCTGGCGGTGTTCATCGCCGTCGGCACCGCGTTCGTCCCGCTGCTGTGGCTGCTGGCGCTGGCTACGGGCCTGCTGGTCGCCGTCGCCTACGGCCACTTGGGGCGCCGTCTCTACACCGGCCTCGCCATCGCCCTGACCGCGCCGCTGGTGCTGCTGCTGCCGTGGTCGCTGGAACTGTTCCTGCACCCGTCGCTGTGGCTCCTGGAGGCCGGGCTGCACCGGCCGGAGCTGTCCTCGCCCCCGCCGAGCGCCGAGCAGCTGCTGATGCTCTCGCCCGGGGGACCCGGAAGCCCGCCCGTGTGGATCACCGCCGGCTTCCTGGCCGGATCCCTGGCCGCGCTGGTCCTCCTGCGCCACCGCATGCTCATCGCCGTGGGCTGGAGCGTGGCACTGTTCGGCGTGCTCGCCGCGATCGCCGTCAGCCGCGTCCCGGTCGCGCCCTGGTACGGCGGTCCGGCCGCCCCCGCCTGGCCGGGCGTCGCGCTGGCCTTCGCCGCGACCGCGCTGCTGCTGTCGGCGGCCACCACCGCCCAGTCGTTCGGCCTGATGTGGTCCATGGGCGGGCCGCGCCGCGCCTTCGTCGCGGGTGCGGCGGCGCTGGCCCTGACCACGCCCGTGTGCGCGGCCGGCGTCTGGATGTGGAACGGTGCCCAGGGCCCGCTGACCGGGCAGGGCGGTCCCGCCATCCCCGGCATGCTCAGCGCCATCGGCGACGACGACCGCCACGCCCGCACCCTCGTCGTCTCGCCGCAGCACGAGGGCCCGGTGCGCTACGCCGTGCTCCGCGGGCGCGGTCCCCGCATCGGCGAGGGCCAGATCCCCGCAGCCGAACGCACCGGCGAAGCTCTGGACGGGGTCGTGGCCGGGCTCATCGCCGGGCAGGGCGGCGATCAGGCCGGCGATCTGCGGGAGCTGGGGATCGGCTACATCCTCATGCCCCGCCCGCCCGCGGAGGACGGCTCCTCGGTCACTCCGGTCGACACCGTCGACGGGGTGCCGGGCGTCTCCCGCGTACTGCTGACCGAGCGCTTCGGACTGTGGCGGCTGGACGAGCCCACCGGTCGGGTCCGCGTCACGGGCGGGGGCGGCGCCGACGCCGCGCTCAAGAGCCGGGACGGCGACGGGACCACCTACGACGTGCCGCCCGGCCCCGCCGGGCGGACGCTGGCCCTGGCCGAGCCCGCCGGAACCGGGTGGAGCGCCGCGCTCGACGGTGAGCAGCTGACCGCCGGCGCCGACGGCAGTGGCCTGGTCGCCTTCGAGCTGCCCGCCGGCGGTGGCGAACTGACGTTGGACAAGGACGACCCGCTGCGGCAGGGGTGGCTGGCGGTAGAAGGCGCGCTGCTGGTCGTGGCCGTGATGTTCGCGCTTCCGGGGGTGCGCACCGAGGAGGACCTGCGCGAGGAGGAGCGGCAGCCGGCTCCGCGGCCGCGCCGCCCGGCGCCGGGCGGCCGGCGCGGCTCCACCGGCAGCCGGGGCGCGCCCCGCGGGCGGCGCGGCCGCGGAGCGCGCCGAGCCGAGGATCCGGGCGCGGGCGGCGCCGGAGAAGCAGGCGAAGGGAGCGACCCGTGAGGCTGATCGTCGAAAGCCGATTCGCGCTGCTGGTGCTGGTGCTGATCGCACTGACCGCGCTGTACGGTGTCGCTTCCGCCACCCGGACGGTGGGCGCCGCTTCCGGCGGGGCGGAGTCCGCGGCCACCGCGCCCGTCGAGTCGGCGGTGCGCATGTGCCCGCCGCCGCAGGGGGACGACCGCGTATCCGAAGCCGCCGCGTTCGCCGCGGCCGGCGACGGCGGTGGCGGCGAGCTGTCGGCGGGAGCCAACGCCGGACCCGCCGCTGAGGACGCGCCGGTGGGCGAGCCCGCCGGCGCCGGCCGGCTGTGGACCGCCGACACCTCCTCGGCCGAGCGGCACACCCTCGTCACGGCCGAAGGCGCCGCAGCGGCGGGCCTGGAGGTCGCCCAGACCACGGTCGGCGAGGACGGGGCCTACGCCACCGAGGTGCGCTGCCCCGCGCCCGGCATCAGTACCTGGTTCGCCGCCCCCGGCGGGACCGAGCTGGAGAAGCTGCGGCTGCTGCTGGCCAACCCCGACGCCGAAGCCGCCACGGCCAACGTCGACGTCTACATCGCCGACGGCCCCGTCTCCTCCGAGGAGACCCGCGGTATCGCGGTGCCGCCCCACGGCAGCAGCGAGGTGGACCTGACCGAGCTGATCCGGGGCAGCCGGACGGCGACGGTGCACGTGCGCACCAACTCCGGCCGGGTCGCCGCCTCGCTGTTCGCCGACCACGGCGGCAGCGGCCAGGACTGGGTGCCGCCCACAGCGCCGCCCTCCGATACCGGTGTCGTCCCGGCCGTCCCGCCCGGCGGCGGCGACAAGCGCCTCTACATCGCCGCCCCCGGCGACGATCCCGTCACCGCCGACGTGCGGCTCTACACGGGCGAGGGGCGCGAGGAACACGACACGCTCGACGGCGTGAGCGTCCCGCCGGCGGCCGGCGCGTTCCTCAGCCTCCCGCTGGACGACGAGGCCGGGACCGCGGTGGTCGAAGCCGACGGTCCGGTGGTGGTGGGCGCGGCCACCGTGCGCGGCGACGGCGACGACACGTCCTACTCGGCCGCCGCCCCGCCGCTGCGCGGTCCCGTGGAGTCGACCGCCGTCGTGCCGGCCAACCCCGAGGGCGCGTCGTCGCGGGTGGCCTTCGCCGCTCTGGAGGGTGCTGCGACGGCCGTGGTGACGCCGGTCGAGGAGGACGGAACGACGGGCGAGCCCGTCCGCGTCGAGGTCCCGGCCGAGCGGACCACCGTCGAGAAGCTGCCCGAGCCCGACGGAGCGCACGCCTTCACCGTGGAGATCGAGGGTGCGGACCCCGTCTACGCGGGCCGGGTGCTCACCCACGAGGACGGCGGCGACAGGGCCGCCTCCGTCCAGCCTCTGCTACCGGCCCCGGCCGAAGTGCCCCTGCCGCAGGTGGAGGACTCCCTCACGGCGATCGTGGAGTAGGCGCGCCACCGCGGCTGCCGCACGGGCAGGGGAACGGGGACCGCGGTCCGGACCGCGGCCGCTGCGGTCCTCGGCGGTGGCCGCGGGTCCGCGGCCCCGAGCACGGGCCGCCGCGCGGTCAGGCCTCGGGGTCCACGGTCTCCGGCTCCAGCCCGAGCAGGTTGGCGACCTCCTCGACCACGCTGTCGTAGACGAGCAGGGCCATCTCCTCGGGCTCGCGGGTGCGGATCTCGACCGGCCTGCGGTAGACGATGATGCGCGCCTGCCCGGACGAGGAGGTTTCCAGACGCGAAAAGGGGATGCCGTCTTCGCCGGTGATCCCGCGGGGGACCCGAGGGACGTCCTCGACCAGGAACTCCACGTTGGCGAGCTCGCGCGCCCAATGGCGCTCCAGCCGCTCCACAGCGTCCAGCACCAGGTCGTCGAAGACCTGCGCCCGGCTGCGGCTCATGGGGAGCTCAGGCGGCGCCAGGGGTCCGCGGAGGCCCCGTCCGCGCCGGTCTCGACGTCGTACTCGGTCGGCTTGAGCCCTATCCAGGTGCACTCGTCGCACGATCCGAGACTATGCCATCCGACGCCCGGATGCAGCCCCTTGCGGCGAAGGGACGGCGCGGCAGGGGCCGACCGCCCTCGGACCCCGTGTCGCGTCCGGTGCCCCCGTCCCGCCGGGGTCCCCCGCGGCCGGTGCGGGTACGGCGCCCCGCCTGCGCCGGACACGGCCCGGCGACGCTGGCGTGTCGCGGAGCGAGAGAATAAGGTCGATAGCCGTGAGCGTAGTCCGACGCTGCTCGCGCACGGCGTGCCGGCAGCCAGCAGTGTTCACGCTCACTTATGTCTACGCCGACTCCACGGCGGTCCTCGGGCCTCTGGCGGCCTACGCCGAACCCCACTGCTACGACCTGTGCGCCATGCACGCCGAGCGGCTCACCGCGCCGCGCGGCTGGGAGGTCGTGCGGCTGCCCGCCGACTCCTCCTCGGGCGCCGGCCCCGGCAGCGACGACCTTGAGGCGCTGGCCGACGCCGTGCGCGAAGCCGCCCGGCCGCCCTCCGCCGAAGGCCCGGTCGGCCAGGGAGTCGAAACCAACCGGCGCGGGCATCTGCGCGTGGTCAAATCCGAGTCCCAGCAGGCCCAGCAGCACGACCCCCCGTCCTCGCCCCAGCGTTCCGCCGATCCCGGACGCGACGCCTGACGCTCCGGCCCGCCTGCCGCGGCCGCGTCCGTGCCCCTTGGTAACTTGGGGGCGACGCGGACGGCGCCCGTCCGGGGCCGTTCCGCGGCGCGGCGCAGCCCGCCGCGGCAGCCCCGACAACTACCGGATCCGGAGCAGCGTGTGGGTGACCTCGGCGACATCTTCAAGGCCTACGACGTGCGGGGGGTATTCCCCGACACCCTCGACGCCGCCGGGGCGCGCTCGATCGGCGCGGCGTTCGCGCGCACGGTCGGCGGCTCCGCGGCGGTGGTGGCCTACGACATGCGGCCCTCCTCCCCGGAGCTCGCACGCGCCTTCGCCGAAGGCGTGACCGGCCAGGGCCTCGACGCGGTGATGGCGGGCCTGGGCTCGACCGACATGCTGTACTTCGCGGCGGGCCGCCTGGAACTGCCCGGCGCGATGTTCACGGCCAGCCACAACCCCGCCCAGTACAACGGGATCAAGATGTGCCAGGCCGGGGCGGCGCCGATCGGCGCCGAAAGCGGTCTGGAGCAGATCCGCCGCCTGGCCGAGCGCGGCGTGCCCGAGACCGAGGGTCCCCGCGGCTCCGTCACCGAGCGCGACCTGCTCACCGAGTACGCCCGGCACTTGCGCTCCCTGGTCGACCTCACGGGTAGCAGGCCGCTGCGCGTGGTCGTCGACGCCGGCAACGGCATGGGCGGCTACACGGTCCCCGCGGTGCTGGGCGGCGAGGTGCTGGAGGAGCTGCCGCTGACCGTCGACCCGCTGTACTTCGAACTCGACGGAACCTTCCCCAACCATCCCGCCAACCCGCTGGACTACGACAACCTGGTCGACCTGCAGGCGCGGGTCCGCGAGACCGGCGCGGACATCGGGCTGGCCTTCGACGGCGACGCCGACCGCTGCTTCGTCGTCGACGAGCTCGGCGAGCCCGTCCCGCCGTCGGCCGTGACCGCGCTGGTGGCGGTGCAGGAGCTGGCGAAGGAGCCCGGTTCGAAGATCATCCACAACCTGATCACGTCGGCGTCGGTGCCCGAGATCGTGCGCGAGCACGGCGGCGTTCCGGTGCGCACCCGGGTGGGCCACTCGTTCATCAAGGCGACCATGGCCGAAACCGGCGCGATCTTCGGCGGTGAGCACTCCGCGCACTACTACTTCCGCGACTTCTGGCGGGCCGACACCGGTATGCTCGCGGCGATGCACGTGCTGCGCGTGCTCGGCTCCGACCCCCGCCCGCTGTCGCAGATCACCGCGGAGTACACCCGCTTCGCGGCCTCGGGCGAGATCAACTCCGAGGTCGCCGATCAGGCGGACCGCATGGCGGCGGCGGAGCGGGCCTACGCCGATCAGGCGTACGGTGTCGACCACCTCGACGGACTATCGGTGACCCTGCCCGACGGCTCCTGGTTCAACCTGCGCGCATCCAACACCGAGCCGCTGCTGCGGCTCAACGTCGAGGCTCCCGACTCCGCGGCGATGGCGAAGCTGCGCGACGACGTGCTCGCCGTCGTGCGCGCCTGACCGGGCGCCCGGCACCCGACGACCACCAGACGGAAGAGACGAGAGACGGCGATGACCGCGAAGATCGACGACTGGCTGCTGGAGATCCTGGCCTGTCCGCAGAGCAAGGCGCCGCTGCGGCTCGACGAGGAGGCGGGCGAGCTCGTCTGCGACGAGAGCGGGCTGGCCTACCCCATCCGCGACGGCATCCCGGTGCTGCTGGTGGACGAGGCCCGCAGCATCGGCTGAGGCAGGACCGGCGGCGCCGGTTCCGCACGCAGCCCCCCGCCCGCGCGGGGCGGACCCATGACAGCGGGAAAGGAGCCCATGCCGCGGGAATTCGACGAACTGCGGTTGGACGACCCCCAGGCGGGCGCCGAGGCGCTGAGAGCGACGGCTTCGGCCGCGGCGCGCTTGCGCGCGGCGCGCACCGCCGCGTCCGAGGCTCCGCTGGAGGCTCTGGCCGACGACGGCCGGCCGCGCGCCGTCGTGGTCGTGGGAGCCGGAACGGCGGGTCGGGCCGGCGAGATCCTGGCCGCGGTGCTGGGACCCGGTTGCCCCGTCCCCGTGGTCACCGTGCACGACTACCGGCTGCCGGGCTGGGTGGGCGGCCACGACCTCGTCGTCGCGGCCGCGGCCACAATCGGCCAGACCCCGGAGTGGGTGCACGAGTGCGCGGTCGAGGCCGTGCGCCGGGGGTGCCGGTTCCTGGCGGTGGGCCCGCGCGACCACGCGCTCGCCGGCGTCGCCGAGCAGGCCCGCGCGCCCGCCGTGGCGCTCCCGCACGTGGGCGGGCTCGTCGAGTCCCCGTGGGAGACGGTGGCGGCGCTGCTCACGGCCGCCGAGCGGGCCGGTTTGCCGGCGGTTCCCGACACCGCCTACGAGGCGGCCGCGGCGCGCCTGGAGCAGGCCGCCGCGGACTACGGGCCCTCCGCCGAGAGCTGGGAGAACGAGGCCAAGACCGCGGTGCTGGACATGGCCGGCAGCCTGCCGCTGGTGTGCGGCGCCACTCCGGTGGCCGAGGCCGCCGGGCGCTACTTCGCATCCCGATTGGCCGCGATCGCCGGTTATCCTGCCGTCTGCGGCCGTGCGCCCGGTCTGCTCGACGGCCCGATCGCCGTCCTGGACGGGCCGTTCGGCGGAGCCGGCCCGCGGTCGATCTTCGACGATCCGGTCGAAAACGGCGGCGTGTCCGTCCGCCTCGTCCTGCTGCGCGACCCCGAGGACGAAGGGCCGCAGGCCGCACGCGATCTGCAGGCCGCAGCCGACACGGCACGCGAGCGCGGTTCCGGGGTCAGCGAATTCTCCGCGCCCCAGGCGGGTGCATTGGAACGAATCGCCGGTTTGATCGCTCTAATCGATTACGCCACTGTGTACATAGCCGTCGCATACGGCGCGGATCCACTAGCTCATACGCTGGTCGTGCGCTAGTCCGGCCACGACCGCATCTGGAGGACATCGATGCCCGGTCCCGAGTCGCTGTCGCCGAACGACCCCGCCTCGTTCGGCGATTACAGCGTGGTCGGACGCCTCGGGAAGGGCGGCCAGGGTGTGGTCTACCTCGGCCGCGACGAGGAGGGCGAGGAATTCGCCATCAAAGTCCTCAACGACCAGTGGGCGCAGGACGACGATCTCCGCCGGCGGTTCACCAAGGAGGTGCGGGCGGCGCAGAAGGTCGCCTCGTTCTGCACCGCCGCCATCCACGACGCCCAGCTCGACCAGGACCCGCCCTACGTCGTGTCGGAGTACGTGCCCGGCACGTCGCTGCAGGAGGCGGTGGCCGACAAGGGGCCGCGCAAGGGCGCGGCGCTGCAGCGGCTGGCGATCACCACCGCGACCGCGCTGGTGGCCATCCACCAGGCCGGCATCGTGCACCGCGACTTCAAGCCCGGAAACGTGCTGCTGGGCCCCGACGGGCCCCGGGTGATCGACTTCGGGATCGCGCGCGTCTCCGACGGCACCGCCACGATGACCAACTCGATCGTGGGCACGCCGTCCTACATGGCCCCCGAGCAGATCGAGGGCCAGGAGATGACGCCGAAGGTCGACATCTTCGCGTGGGGCTGCGTCATGGCGTTCGCCGCCACCGGCGGCGCGCCTTTCGGCACCGACAGCGTGCCCGCCGTCGTCCACCGCGTCGTCAGCGCCCCGCCCGATCTGACCGGGCTGCCGGAATCGCTGGAGACCGTCGTCCGGGCGTGCCTGGACAAGGACCCCGAGCGCCGGCCGGCCGCCCAGGAGCTGCTGATGCGGCTGCTCGGCCACGAGAGCGCCGTCTCCACCGACGACGCCCTCAAGGAGGGCGAGCGCATCGCCGAGAAAGGGCCGCTCAGCGGTCCGCAGACCCCCGTTCCCGGCCCGGGGGCCCCGCCCGCGCAGGGTGGCGGCCCGGCCGCCCCCAGCCCGAGCGGCCCGCAGACGCCCCACCCGAACGGCTACACGGGCCCCGGCGGCGGTATGGCTCCGCCTCCGGCCGGTCCCCACCCCACGGGCCCGCAGCACACCGGCCCGCAGCAGGGCGGTTTCCCGCCCCGGCAGCAGATGGGGCCGGGGCAGCCGATGCCCGGCGGCAACCCGAACATGACCGGTGCACCGCACGGCCCGGCCCCCGGGCCGCCTCCGGGCACCGGCCCCAACACGATGTACGGCAACCACGGCATGCCCACGCAGCCGCCGCCGAACATGCAGCAGCCCCCGAACCGGCAGCAGCGCCAGGTCGAGGATCCGATCCTGTCGCAGGGATGGGTCGTGCCCGCGGTGCTGATCGCGATCATCATCCTGCTGCTCGTGCTGTTCCTGGTCGCACTGAGCTAAGCGCTAGGCGCAGCGACTACGGCGGCCGGCCGCCGCACCCGCTCGGGCGTCCTCCCCCGCGGCTCCTCGGGTTCCCGGTGCCGGCCGCCCGGTGGACGCCCCCGGGCGTGCGCTCGGCGGACGCGGCGCACCACCCGGAGCGCAGCGTCTCCGGTGGCCGCGGGCGCGGTCAGTAGCGCGCGGTGGAGGTCAGCCGGCCGACGGAACGCGCCAGCACGTCGTCGACGAACGCCTCGACCTCGGGCCAGCGATCGTCGGCCCCGTCGGTGGGCACCAGGGTGACGCAGGCGGCGCACCCGGCGGCCAGCACGTCCTCGGCGCCGTCGTCGGTGGTGAGCAGGCCGTCCGCGGTCACGGCGAGCACCCCGGTGGACGACGACCCGACCTCTTGCACCAGGACCAGCAGCCGCAGCACCCCGTCGGCCAGGTCGACGTCCAGCGAGGCGCGCCACTCGTTGGCGCCCGGCGCGAACAGCGCCCGCCGGGCGGAGTCGAGGCTGCGCTCGCCGGTCGACGGTGCGGCGGGTGCCCGCGTGCGTGTGGCCGTGGCGGCGTCGTCGGGCGGCTCCGCGGCGGGTGCGGCCCCACCGCCGGCGCCCTCGGGCGCCTCACCGGCGCGCGCGGGGCTCCCGTCGGACGGACCGGCTGCGACCGGGGCGTCGCGGGCGGCCGGGTGCTGCGGGGTGAACCCGGGACCCGCGGTCGAGCTGCTGACCACGGCTCGGCAATCCGGATCGAGTTCGCGCAGCACCAAGTGCAGCGGCGCGGAGCGCAGGCGCAGGTGCTCGACGATGCGGCGGTGCACCGCCGAGGCGAGACGGCCGCTCTCGCCGCGGGCGCCGGTCCGCGCTCCGGCGAGTCGGCTCAGCTCGCTGCGCAGGGCGGCGGTCTCCAAGTCGGCGAACAGCAGCACGAGCGCGGTCAGCCGATCGCCGCCGGACCGCGGCGAGGGGACCTGCCCCTCCGGTGGGGGGCCGTGCCACGGCAGGTCGCCGGGCACGGACCGGGCGCGTCCGTCCGGGCCGCGCCCCGTCGGAGACAGCGGGCAGCTCACGTCGATCGCCGGTGGCGGGAAGTCGGAGCGGATCAGCGACAGGTCGGCCAGCATCCACGGCAGCGGGCGCAGGTGCGCGGGCGGATCGCCCGCGGCGGCGGCCGGTCCGGGAGCCAGTGCTTCGGTGCAGGTAGCGAAGAGGTGTGCGGCGCGGATGACGGGGTGGGTCTCGACGGCGGCGGCGTCGGCCAGCCGCTCGCCGACACCGGAGGGGGCGGGCAGCGGGGGACCGAAGTCGGGCGTGGTCCCCACCAGACTCTCGAAGTAGTCCGGGGTCAGTCGCACACCGGAGCGGCAGTCGTCGGCCATGGCCAAGAACGCGTCTTCTTCGGCAGCGGTACCGCCGGAGTCCGGGGTGTCCACGCCGGCCAGGCGCCGCAGCTCCGCGATGCGCCTGCGCGTGCTGCGGCGGTCGACGGCGGGGTCCTCGGTCCCGGCGCCGTAGCGCCGCCGCCGGGCCCAGACCTCACGGAGTCGGTCGAGGTTCCCGAGTCGCCTGCGCACGGGGTCGGGGAAGCGCTCGGGAGCAAGAGCCAGGCCGCGTCGTCCGGTGTCCACGCTGTCACCGTAGCCAGCGGCAGGGAGGATAAAACCCGGCTTGTGATGATCGTTCCGAGAAGGTGCGAGTCGCCGGCGATCCCCGTACCGGGCGACGGCGCGCGGACACCGCCCGCGCCGATACCCTGTCGGCGCTGCGCCCCGCACACGGCCGCAGCCGGTCCCGGCGCGGGCGTGTGCGGGACGCGGCGGGCAACCGCAGGTGCGTTCCGCGCGTCCTCGACAGACGCGGCGGGCCGGTCGGCGCAGGTACCCGACCGCAGCATCGCCGCTCCGTCGCCGGATCCCCGTCCCAGACACGCCGCCGAAGAGGTATCCCGTGCCCCCCTCGCCCCCCGGTTCCGTCGCTCCGCCGCCGTCCGCCCCTCCCGAACCGCCCGGCGCCGTTCAACGGACCGGCGGCGGTTCCGAGGGCGGCAGCGGTTTCCGGCCCGAGCTCGAAGGGCTGCGGGCGGTGGCGGTCGTCCTGGTGGCCGCGTACCACATCTGGCTGGGCCGGGTCTCCGGCGGCGTGGACGTGTTCCTGCTGCTCACCGGATTTCTGATCACGGGTTCGCTGCTGCGCACGGTGGAGCGGCGCGGCCGGATCGGCTTCACCGCGTTCTGGGCGCGGCTGGTCAAGCGGCTCTTCCCGGCGGCCGCGGCTGCCCTGGGCGGAATCCTCGTGGCGAGTCTGCTCTTCCTGCCCTCGGCGGGCTGGCGCGAGGTGATCGCGGGCGTGGCGGCCTCGGCGCTGTACGTCGAGAACTGGCACCTGGCGCTGAACTCGGTGGACTACCTCGCCCAGAACAGCGGCGCGGGACCGGTCCAGCACTTCTGGTCGCTGTCGGTGCAGGGCCAGTTCTACGCGGTGTGGCCGGTGCTCATCACGGCCGTCGCCGCCCTGGCCCGCGCCGCCGGGCAGCCGCTGCGCCGCGTGGCCGCCGCCGCGCTCACCCTGGTCTTCGCCGCGTCGTTGGCCTACTCCGTTTCGGTGACCGCATCCGACCAGCCCTGGGCCTACTTCGACACCGGCGCCCGGCTGTGGGAGCTGGCGATGGGCGGGCTGCTGGCCATCGCCGTCCCGCACGTGCGCCTGCCCCGCCTGCTGCGGATCCTGCTGGGCTGGGCCGGGCTGGCGGCGCTGGTGGCGTGCGGGCTGCTGCTGCAGGTGTCGACGATGTTCCCCGGCTACATCGCGCTGTGGCCCACCCTGGCGGCCGCAGCGGTGATCCTCGCGGGAACCACGGGTTCGCGGGCGGGCGCCGACCGGCTGCTCAACCTGCGGCCGATGCACTACATCGGCAAGCACGCCTACGCGCTCTACCTCTGGCACTGGCCGGTGCTGGTCTGCTACCTGGAGGTCACCGACCGCACCCAGCCCAGCATCATCGGCGGCTGCCTCGTCCTGGCCCTGTCGATGGCCCTGGCGGCGGCGACGCGCCGGATCACCGAGGACGGGGTCGACGCGCTCACCCGCACCCGGACCGGCAGCGGGTGGTCGCTGGCGGTGGGAGCGGCGTTCATCGCGCCGGTACTGGTGGCCGCGGGCCTGTGGTCGGGGCACATCGCCCACGAGCAGCGCGAGCGGGAACTGGCGGTCCAAGGGCCCGACTACCCGGGCGCGGCCGCGCCGGGCGGGGCCGCTGCCGGTGCGGCCGCAGACGGCGGCGTGCCGGTGTATCCGGCCCCCGCCGATGCCGCCGAGGACATTCCGGTCAGCTACGACCAGGACTGCAACCAGGGAACGCGCGAGAGCGCGGTGCTCACCTGCACCTACGGCCCCGAGTCCTACGACCGCACCGTCGCTCTGGTGGGAGCCTCGCACGCGGCCCACTGGCTGCCGGCCCTGCGGGAGATCGCCCGGGAGAAGAGCTGGCGGATCGTCAACATCACCAAGGGTTCGTGCCTGTTCACCGGCGCCGAGCAGCTGCGCGGCGGTGAGGTCTACCACTCCTGCGCCGACTGGAACGCCGGCGTCATGGCCGAGCTGGCCGAGCTGGATCCCGACGCGGTGTTCACCACGGCCACGCGCACCAATCTCGACGCCCGGTCGGGGGAGGTGGGCGAGACGGTCTTCGACGGCTACGTGCGGCGGTGGCGCGCGCTGGAGGAGATGGGTATCGGCGTCGTCGCCGTCCGCGACACGCCGCGCCTGGACTTCGAGGCGCCCGACTGCCTGTCCGAGAACCCCCGCGCGGAGTGCGTCGGAAGCGCGTCGCCGTCGATGGCCGACACGTCGCCGTTGGCGGAGCTGGAGGGCGTGCCCGGAAACGTCGCCTTCCTGGACCTCACCGACAAGCTGTGCCGCGGCGGGCGGTGCCCCGCCGTGATCGGAAACGTCCTCGTCTACTGGGACCGCGGCCACATCACCGCCAGCTACATGCGCACCCTGGCGCCGATCCTGCGCGACCGCATCGAGGCGGCCACCGACCTGTGACGCCGGCGGGCGGCGGCCGGGCGGCTCACCGCCGTGCGGCAGGGGGGACCGGTCCGGCCGGCCCCTGCCGGGGCTGCTCCCTGCGTTGCAGGAGGCGCAGGGCCTTCTGCTTCTCGAAGTCCATGGCGCGCGCCGGGGCCGGGGCCAGGCGGCCCACGCGCTCGCCGAAGGCCCGGATCCGGCCGAGGATCGCGGGTTCGGCGAGGACGCGCAGGGCGAAGGCGAGGGCTGTGGGCGGGATGCCGTAGGCGCGTTCCAGTTCCAGGCCGGCCGCGACCGCGTCGAGATCGTCCTCGCTGAAGCGGCGGTGGCGGTGCCCGCGGCCGGTGGGTTGCTCCTTGGTCGGCGGCATCAGACCCAGCGCTTCGCGGTAGCGCAGCATCCGCGGGGTGGTGCCCAGGCGCTCCGCGGCCGCCGAGATCGACAGGGTGGCGGGGGCGTCCGAAGGGTGCCTGCGGGGCGTCCGGTGCCCGGCGGAGGCCGGAACGTGAGCGGAGTCACCACGCCGCTCGGATCGGTCGCCTCCGGCCGGGTCGTGAAGCGCGGAACCGGAGGCTGGGGCGCGATTGCGGGGGTCCGCCATGGGGAGTCGCCTCCGCCTTTCCGTTCGTTCGATCCTCGCTGAATCTGACACTGCAATGTCAGATTACCTTGAACGGTCGTGCCTCGGGGCGGTGCCCCGTCCTAGACTCGGTGCGCATCAACCCAGGAGGAGTTAAGACGTATGTCTTTCGACTACAAAGTCGCTGACCTTTCCCTCGCCGAGTACGGTCGCAAGGAGATCCAGCTCGCCGAGCACGAGATGCCGGGGCTCATGGCCACCCGCCGTGAGTACGGGCCTTCGCAGCCCCTCAAGGGCGCCAAGATCATGGGCTCGCTGCACATGACCGTGCAGACCGCCGTGCTCATCGAGACCCTGACGGCGCTGGGCGCCGAGGTCCGCTGGGTCAGCTGCAACATCTTCTCCACCCAGGACCAGGCCGCCGCCGCCGCGGTGGTGGGCCCCAACGGCACCCCGGACAACCCCCAGGGTGTGCCGGTCTACGCCTGGAAGGGCGAGACCCTCGAAGAGTACTGGTGGTGCACGGAGCAGGCGCTGACCTGGCCCGGCGGCGACGGCCCCAACATGATCCTCGACGACGGCGGCGACGCCACCATGCTCGTGCACAAGGGCGTGGAGTTCGAGAAGGCCGGTGCTGTGCCCAGCCCGACCGAGGACGACCCCGACGAGTTCAAGGTCTTCCTGAACCTGCTCAAGAAGAGCGTCGCGGCCGAGCCGCAGAAGTGGACCAAGGTCGCTTCGCGCATCAAGGGCGTCACCGAGGAGACCACCACCGGTGTCCACCGCCTGTACGAGATGCACCGCGACGGCAAGCTGCTCTTCCCGGCGATCAACGTCAACGACTCGGTCACCAAGAGCAAGTTCGACAACAAGTACGGCATCCGCCACTCGCTGCCGGACGGCATCATGCGCGCCACCGACGTCCTGATCGGCGGCAAGATCGCGCTGGTGGCCGGCTACGGCGACGTCGGCAAGGGCTCGGCCGAGGCGCTGCGCGGCCAGGGTGCCCGCGTCATCGTCACCGAGGTCGACCCGATCATCGCCCTCCAGGCCGCCATGGACGGCTACGAGGTCGCCCGGGTCGAGGACTACGTCGAGACCGCCGACATCTTCGTCACCACCACCGGCAACTTCGACATCTTCACCGCCGACCACATGAAGCGGATGAAGCACCAGGCGATCATCGGCAACGTCGGCCACTTCGACAACGAGATCGACATGGCCGGCCTGGAGAAGATCCCCGGTATCAAGAAGACCGAGATCAAGCCGCAGGTGCACGAGTACCTGTTCCCCGACGGCCACGCCATCCTCGTGCTGTCGGAGGGCCGCCTGCTCAACCTGGGCAACGCGACCGGTCACCCCAGCTTCGTGATGTCCAACAGCTTCACGAACCAGACCATCGCCCAGATCGAGCTGTTCGCCAAGACCGACGAGTACCCCCTCGAGGTCTACACGCTGCCCAAGCTCCTCGACGAGAAGGTGGCCCGGCTGCACCTGGACGCCCTCGGCGTCAAGCTGACCGAGCTCACCAAGGAGCAGGCCGCCTACATCGGTGTGGACGTGGCCGGTCCCTACAAGCCCGAGCACTACCGCTACTAAAAGCGGTACCGGGACACACGGGATCTGGGAAACTCCCCGGATGGCACTCCCCGATAGTGACGTCGCGGACCTCGGCCTGGCTCAGGCCGGGGTCCGCCGCGTCGAATGGGCCGAGCGCGCGATGCCGGCGCTGGGAAAACTGCACGACCGCTTCGCCGCGGAACGGCCCCTCGAAGGCATGCGTGTGGCCGCGTGCATGCACGTCACGGCCGAAACCGCCAATCTGCTGCGCGCCCTGGGCGCCGGCGGCGCCGAGATCGCGCTCGCGGCCTCCAACCCGCTCTCCACCCAGGACGACACCGCCGCGGCCCTGGTCGCCGAGTACGGCATCGCGGTCTACGCCCGGGCCGGAATCGACCCCGACTCCTACGACCGCAACCTGGCCACCGTGCTTGAGCGGCGCCCCCATCTGCTCCTCGACGACGGGTGCGACCTGGTCAACCTCGCCCACATGGAGCGCCCGCACCTGCTGGACGAAGTGGTCGGCGGCTGCGAGCAGACCACCACCGGCGTCATCCGGCTGCGGCGGATGAGCGCCGAGGGCGTGCTGAGACTCCCGATGGTCGCGGTCAACGACACCGCCACCAAACGGATGTTCGACAACCGCTACGGCACCGGCCAGTCCACCCTCGACGGCATCATGCGCGCCACCAACGCGATGATCGCCGGGCGCACCGTCGTCGTGGCCGGATTCGGCTACTGCGGGCGGGGCCTGGCCGAGCGCGCCCGCGGCCTGGGAGCCCGCGTCGTCGTCACCGAGGTGGACCCGGTCAAGGCCCTGGACGCGGTGATGCAGGGCTACACCGTGCTGCCGATGGACGAAGCCGCACCCGTCGGCGACGTGCTCGTGACCGTCACCGGCAACCGCGACGTGATCCGCCCCGAACACCTGGCCTCGCTCAAGGACGGAGCGGTGCTGGCCAACTCCGGCCACTTCGACGTCGAGATCGACCTGCCCGCACTGGAAGCCATGTCCGTGGACATCCGGCGCGAAGTCCGCCCGCAGGCCGACGAATACGTGCTGGCCGACGGCCGCCGGATCGTGCTGCTGGCCGAGGGCCGCCTGGTCAACCTGGGGGCGGCCGAGGGCCACCCGGCGGCGGTGATGGACATGTCCTTCTCCGTGCAGGCACTGACCGTGGCCTGGCTGGCGCGCACCGCGGCCGAGCTCGCGCCGGGCGTGCTGGAGGTTCCCGACGGCGTCGACACCGACGTGGCCCGCCTCGAACTGGAAGCCCTGGGCGTGGGCGTGGACCGCCTCACCCCCGAGCAGGAGGACTACCTCAACTCCTGGCAGGAGTAGACCGCCGGAGGAGCGGGCGCGCTCGCGGCGGCGCGCTAACCGTGGTGGCCCGTGCCGCCGAACGGCCCGGGGCCCGGCGGCGGGGGACCGCTCCCGCCGGGGGCGCTCCACGGCTGCTGCGGGGCGGCCGGCGGGCCGCCTCCGGAACCGGGGTAGCCGCCCTGGGCGTGCGCGCGCTGCTGGGCCAGCCGCGCCTCCTCGCGCCGGCGGCGCTCGGCGAGCACCGCCGCGAGGTACTCCGGGGGCGTGGTGCCGGGCGGTGGAGGCGGGCCGATCGACGCCGCCACCACGTCGGCGATGCGCGTGCCCATCCGGTAGCGCGAGTCCTCGGACAGTTCGCCGTACCGCAGCAGGTACTGGCGCGCCATGCCCGCGGTCTCCGACGAGAGCTGCGACAACTCGGCGCCGAGCGCCCACTCGGCCAGGTGCGGCGGCATCGGGAACGTCTCCTCGGCGCGCCGGGCCGCCCGCTCCTGCACCACCAGCGTGCCGGCCACGAAGTCGCCCACTCTGCGGCCGTCGCGATCGATCAGCGAGGTGAGTAGCGCGACGATCCCCGTCGTCAGCCAGATCTCCACGACCGCCGCCAGGGCGCGCCCCAGTGCCTGGCGGAACCGCTCGGGCGACCCGTCCGACCCCACGACCCGCAGCCCCAGCGCCATCTTGCCCAGGGAGCGCCCCCGGGTGAGCGACTCCAGTGCGGTGGGGTATCCCACCAGGGCGAGCACGGACAGCAGCAGGCTCACGGCCGCGGTGGCGGCGGCGTCCAGCCCGCTGGCGACGAGCCCGGTCAGCGTCATGGCGGCGGTCAGGCCCGCGACCTGGACGACGAGGTCGATCAGCAGCGCCGCCATGCGGGTGGCGAATCCGGCCGGGCGCAGGTCGAGCACGACGGCGTCGCCGGTGACCACGGACGACTGGTCCTGGGGATGTCCACCACCCGGGTAAGCCACCGTTTCGCCCCTCCGTCGTGCCGCCGCGGCGCCCGCCGCGTTCCCGTCCGCTGATCCGCCCCCAGTCTGTCAGGAGAGTGCGCCCGCTCCGACCCGCCCTCGATCCGCCGGGCCCGAGGCCCCTCGGCGCCGCGCGGGCGGGCCGGTAGAGTCGCCCGCGTGGATCTGGACGTCTTCACCGCCGCACACCGCCCCGCATGGGACCGCCTCGACAGCCTCGTGCGCAGGCGCCGCCGCCTCAGCGGAACCGAGGTCGACGAG
Organism: Streptomonospora salina; assembly: GCF_014204715.1. Taxonomy (NCBI): domain Bacteria; kingdom Bacillati; phylum Actinomycetota; class Actinomycetes; order Streptosporangiales; family Nocardiopsidaceae; genus Streptomonospora; species Streptomonospora salina. The sequence goes on along the minus strand of NZ_JACHLY010000001.1, from coordinate 1,586,647 downwards.
CTCGTCGACCTCTACCAGCGCGTGTCCACCCACCTGTCGACGGTGCGCTCCTCGGGGCAGGACCCCGCACTGGTCGGCTACCTCTCCGGCCTCGTGGCGCGGGCCCGCTCCGCGGTCACCGGCGCCCACGAGTCCTCCTGGCGCGACGCCGCCGGGTTCTTCACCCGGACCTTCCCCGCGGTTCTGTACCGGCTGCGGTGGTGGTGGATCGCCGCCAGCTTGGGGACCGTCGCGTTCTCCGCCGCCATCGGCGCCTGGATCGCCACCGACCCCCACGCGCTGGCCGCCGTCGGTACCCCCGACGAGATCCGGGCCTACGTCGAGAACGACTTCGCCAACTACTACGTGGAGCATCCCGGCGCGTCCTTCGCCGCCCAGGTGTGGACCAACAACGCGTGGGCGGCGGCCCAGGCGATGATCTTCGGCGTGTTCCTGTGCCTGCCCACCGTCTACGTGCTGGCGCTCAACGGCGCCAACCTGGGCGTAGGGGCGGGGATGATGTTCGCCCACGGCAAGGGCGACGTCTTCCTCGGCCTGATCATCCCGCACGGCCTGCTGGAGCTGACCGCCGTGTTCGTCGCCGCGGGCGTGGGGCTCAAACTCGGCTGGACCCTCATCGCGCCCGGCCCGCGCCCCCGCCTGCGGGCGCTCGGCGACGAGGCGCGCCCGGCCATCGCCGTCGCCCTCGGGCTGGTGGTGGTGCTGTTCGTCTCCGGGCTGATCGAGGGCCTGGTGACCGGGTGGGTGCACATCACCTGGCTGCGGATCGGCATCGGCGTGGCCGCCGAACTGCTCTTCCTCGCCTACGTCTTCATCGTCGGGCGCGCCGCCCACAACCGCGGAGTCAGCGGAGACATCGCCGCGGCCCCGCAGTCCGCCCCGGTGGCGGGATAGGGCGCCGCCGAGGCCGCGCATCCCGGGAAGGGCGGGCTGCGGGGCCGCGGCTTACAGCCTCCCCCGGGCCTTGAGGCCGATATAGGCGTCGGCCAGCGCCGGGGCGATGTTGTCGGGGTCGGCGTCGACGACCTCGACTCCGCGGCGGCGCAGCTCGGCGGTGATCCTGCTGCGCTCCTCCAGAGTGCGTTCGGCCGCCGCGGCCTCGTAGACCGACCGCGTGCTGCCCCGCTCAGCGGCCATCGCGGTCACCCGGGGGTCGCCCACAGCGGCCACCATGAGCAGGTGGCGGGAGGTGAGCGCGGGCAGACGCGGCAGCAGGCCCTCCTCCAGCGAGGCGGCGTTCAGATCGGTCAGCAGCACCACAAGCTGGCGGGTCCGGCTGTGCCTGCCGAGGATCGTGGACACCAGCCCCGCCGGGTCGGACTCGACCAGTTCGGCCTCCAGCGGCGCCATGGCCTCCACGATCTGCGGGATCCGGCTCCCGCGGCCGTGGCTGCGCACCTGGGCGCGCACCCGGCGGTCGAAAGCGAGCAGGTCCACCCGGTCGCCGCCCCTGCCCGCCAGCGCCGCCAGCAGCAGAGCGGCGTCCATGGCGTGGTCGAGCCGGGGGACGCCGCCGACCCGGCCGGCCGAGGTACGGCTGGTGTCGAGCACGATCAGGATCCGGCGGTCGCGCTCGGGACGCCAGGTGCGCACGACGACGGATTCGCGGCGGGCGGTGGCGCGCCAGTCGATCGAGCGGACGTCGTCGCCGGGCACGTACTCGCGCAGCGAGTCGAATTCGCTGCCTTGCCCGCGCACCAGCGCCGCGTGCTGCCCGTCGAGCTCGCGCAGCCGCGAGAGCTTGCCCGGCAGGTGGCGGCGGCTGTGGAACGGCGGAAGCGCGCGCACGGTCCAGGCGACGGTGTGCGTGCACTGCCGCGCGCCCAGCCCCAGCGGGCCGACGCTGCGCACCGTGACCCCGGCCGCGGACTGGTCGCCGCGGCGGGTGGGAGCCAGTGTCGTGGCCACCCGCACGCGGCCGCCCCCGGGCACGCGCACCGGCCGCCGCTGCGGGGCGGCACCGGCGCTGGGTGCCCAGGCGTCGCGGAGCACCCCCCGCACGGCCCGGCGCGCGGGGTTGGCCACCACCAGCGCGACCTCGGCCGTCTCGCCCAGCCGCACCGACGTGTCGCCGGAGCGTTCGAAGCGCAGGCGACGCGGGCTGGGTGCCAATACCACGTCGGCGAGGACCGCCGCCGCCAGCAGCCCCAGTACCGCGGTGACCAGCCAGCTGCCGACCGGCCCTGCGACCAGCACCACGAGCGTGGCGCCGAAGGCGGCCAGCACCGCCCGCCCCGTGATCGCCATCCTGGCTACCTCCCTGCCTTCGAGCCGTGCGACCGCCGTACCACCGTGGACCCGCCCGTCAGCCGGGAACCGGCACGGAGGCCAGCACGCCGTCGAGCACGCCCGCGCTCGTGGCCCCCTCCAGCTCCGCCTCGGGGCGCAGCGAGACCCGGTGCCGCAGCGTCGCCTTGGCCAGCGCCTTGACGTCGTCGGGAGTGACGTAGTCGCGCCCGGACAGCCACGCCCAGGCGCGGCTGGTGCGCAGCAGCGCCGTGGCGCCGCGGGGCGAGGCGCCCAGCTGCAGCGACGGCGAGCTCCGGGTGGCGCGGCAGATGTCGACGATGTAGGCGAGCACGTCGGGGGTGACGGAGGTGGCGGCCACGGCGGCCCGGGCGGCGCGCAGATCCTCGGCGCCGGCCACCGGCCGCAGACCGGCCGCGTCGAGGTCGCCGGGGTCGAAGCCGTGGGCGTGGCGCCCCAGCATGTCGACCTCGTGGCCGCGGTCGGGCAGCGTGACCACCAGTTTGAGCAGGAACCGGTCCAGTTGTGCTTCGGGCAGCGGGTAGGTGCCCTCGTACTCCACCGGGTTCTGGGTGGCGGCCACCACGAAGGGGTCGGGCAGGGGGGAGGGTTCGCCCGCCACGGTCACCTGGCGCTCCTCCATGGCCTCCAGCAGCGCCGCCTGGGTCTTGGGCGGGGTCCGGTTGATCTCGTCGGCCAGGAACAGGTTGGTGAAGACCGGGCCTTCGTGGAATTCGAAGTTGGCGGTGCGCGAGTCGTAGACCATCGACCCGGTGACGTCGCCGGGCATGAGGTCCGGTGTGAACTGGATGCGCTTGTGGTCCAGCGACAGCGCGGTGGAGACCGCGCGTACCAGCAGCGTCTTGGCGACGCCGGGGACGCCTTCCATCAGCACGTGGCCGCGGCACAGCAGGGAGACGACCATTCCGGTCACGGTCTCCTCCTGGCCCACGACGGCCTTGGCGACCTCGTGGCGCAGCGCGGTCAGCGCGGCTCGGGCCTGCTCGGCCTGCTCGGGCGCGGGCCTGTCGGCGGGGAAGGCGGTCACTTGTGGTCTCCCTCGGTCAGCGGAGTCGGCAACAGGGGCGTCGTCGGGGGCGCGGCGTACGCGCGGGTGCGGGCACGGGAACGGGTAGGGGTCACCGCAGGCGTTCCTCCAGCCGGTCCAGTTCGTCGGCCAGCCGCACCAGCCCTCGGTCGTCGGCTGTGTGCGGGTCGGCGGAAGCGGAACCGGCGGCACCGTAGAGCAGCGCGCCCACGCGCGCGGGGTCCTCGCCGGTGCGCGCCGCGACCGCCTCGACCACCGCAGCGGAGGAGGCGTCGGGGCCCAGACCCAGCCCGGGACCGATCCGGCGCAGGGTCCCGGCGCGGAGCGCGGCCGCGGCCCGGTCGCGGGCCCGCCGAGCGGCGTACAGGCCCGCGCGGCCCTCGGCGGTCTCCGAGGCGCGCACCACCACGGGCAGCCGTTCGGCGACCAGCGGGCCCAGCCGCCGCCCCTGCCACAGGGCGAGCAGCAGCAGCGCAGCGGACAGCGGGATCAGGCTCAGCCGCAGTGACTGCGGTACCAGCTCCACCAGGCTCGACTGGCCCTCCGCGGGAACGGGGTCGGGACGCAGCCACACCACGTCGCGCTCGCCGACGAGCGAGAGCGCGAGTGCGGCGTTGCCTTCGTCGCCGAGGCGGGCGTTGGTCAGCGGGGCGGCGCTGCCCAGCACGGTGGTGGTGGTACCGCCGTCGTCGACGCGTACCAGCGTGTGGCCCTCCTCGGCGGGGTAGCACCCCGCGCCCTGCTCAGCGGTGTAGACCTCCCCGCCGGTGTCGGCAGCGCCGGCCGCCTGCGCGGCGTCCAGCGCGCACTCCGGTCGCAGGGTCCGCTCGTCGGTGCGCCCCGCCACCGCTACGCCGGGCGCCAGGGCCTTCAGCGCCGGCGTGGTGGGGCGCACGACGATGCGGTCGCCGGGGGCGTCGGCCAGCGGTCCGAGCTGTTCGCGCGGCACCCGGTGCGCGCCGGCCAGCACCGTGACGGTCCCGGGGCCCGCCGCTTCCGTCGCGTCGGCGACCGTGCGGGCGACGGTGACGTCGGTGCCGCGATCCTGCAGGAGCTGCACGAGTGCGCGGCTGCCGTCCGGGTTCGGCCCCTCCGGTTCCAGCGGGCCTTCGCGAGGCTGGCGGGCACCCAGGGACAGCAGCAGTGCCACGACGGTGAGCACGGCGATGAAGGCGACGGGGCCGCGGACGCGCCGCCACAGGTCGCCGGCTCCCGGCGATGCGGGTGCGGACGGGGGCGTCGCCGCGGGCGCGGGTGCGGGGGGTGCGCTCACCGGACGCCTCCCGGTGCGGGCGCGGCGCCGGCGGCGGCCTCGGGGCGGGACCGGCGGATCCGCTCGTCCAAGTCGGCCAGTACCCGGTAGCCGTCGGCGGTGCCGGGCCGCCGGCCGTAGGCCGAGTCGTTGAACGTCGCGGCGGCGGCGTCGAGGCGGTCGCGCAGCTGCGGCAGCACCCGTGCGGATTCGGCGGCCAGTTCGGTGGCGGTGCGGCCGGGGCGCGGCGTGATGACGGCGCCCTCCTCCAACTCGCGGGTGAGGGCGCGCAACCGCTCGCGGATCGCCGCGCCGTAGTCCGCCTGCTCGGCGTGGCGTTCGGCGGCGGCACGGTGGTCGGCGGCGGTGAGCGGAGCCGCGGTGTCGATGGGGGACGCGCGGCGGCGGGCGCTGCGGGCGGGGCGCAGGTAGACGAGCAGCGCCACCAGCAGAGCGGCCAGTACCGCCAGCAGTGGTCCCAGCGTCCACCAGCCGCCGGGCGCCTGGACCTCGACCGCGGAGAGCCATTCCCCCGCGCGCTGCCAGAGGAGCTCCAGCAGGCCGGGCTCGGACTCGCCGTAGATGCGCTTGGCCAGTTCCTCGCGGGCCAGCCTCTGCCCTTCCCCGCGCTCGACGACGGCCGCCGGGAGCAGGAGGGCGCCCATCAGGAAGGGGCTCCGGGGCCGCCGCCCCTGCCGTAGCCGCCCGCGTCGTAGCCGTACTGGCCGTACTGCGGGTGGGCCTGCGCGGCGCCGCCCGTCCCGTAGGAACCCGTCCCGTAGGAGCCCGGGCCGGCGGGAGCGGGGGCGCCCGCCGCGGTGTCGTCGGGGACGTAGACGTCGATGCCGATGTGCTCGTCCGACTGCGCCGCGGTCTGCAGCTTCAGGTCGAGCCCTTCGCGCCGCATCCGCAGGTCGATGTAGATCAGGGTGGTGACGCCGACGATGAACGGTGTGCCCAGGGCCCCGGCCAGGACCAGTCCGACGTACACGAGCGCCGTCGCCACCGTCGGGGTCCACTGCGCGTCGGGGGCGGCCGCGCCCACCCCCACGGCCGCGAATTGGAACGGTGTGGCCAGCAGGTTGACCACGATGGCCACGATGAACTGGGACAGCAGCAGGAGCCCGAACACCCGCCACCAGCTGCGCCGGGTCAGCCGCCAGGACCGGGCCAGGGATCCGCCCGGTCCGGTGCGCTCCAGCACCGCCACCGGCATCGCCAGCGCGGTGCGCACGTAGACCCACACCGCCAGTACGACCAGGAGCGGGAAGCCCGCGAGCGCGGCCACCACGCCGACTCCGGGGTGTACCAGGACCCCCAGGGCGATAGCGCCGAAAACGAGTCCGACCACCAGGCCGGTCCACAGCAGGCTCAGCAGGAGGAGCAGCAGGGCCACGCCGAAGAGCGCCGGAAGCCGGCGGCGCGCCACCCCCAGCGCCTCGCGCATCGTCAGCCTCCGGCCCAGCACCGCCAGCCCGACGATCGACGAGAGCAGGCCGACCAGCACGATCTGGCCGATGTAGTCGACGAGGAAGCCGCCGTACATGGTGGCGATGGACCACCACTGGACCGGCATCTCCTGGGCGCCGGGCCCGTAGGGGTCGTCCGCCAGGTCCTGCATGCCGGCGGCGGTGTCGAGGAGGTAGCCGACCGAGCCGACGGCGGAAGGGATGCTGGACAGCGCGGTGACGATGAGGGCCAGGCCGAGGGCGGCCTTGGGGTTGTCGCGGATATAGCCGAACGCGCCGTTGAAGATGTCGCCGATGTTCATCGGCCGCAGCGTCACCACCCCGGGCCGCGGCGCCCAGGGGCGGCCGTACCCGGGCGGGGGAGCCGGACCGGGGCCGCTCCGGCCGCCGTAGCCCGCGTGGCCGTGGCCGGGGGCGCCGCCGGATCCGCCGCCCGGAACCGACCAGCCGTCGCCGGCGGGTGCGGGCGGCTCCTCGCCGGGGGCGGCCCACGCGTTTCCGGGGCCGGAACCGTACGCCGCCTCGCTCGTGTGGTCGGGGCCGGGCTGCTGCCCGTGTGCCCACCGGTCCCGGCCATCGTCGTGGCTCATCGGTGTCGGTCCTCCGTCGTGCTGTCGTACTCGCTGTCGTACTCGGAGCGGCGGTAGCGTTCCCCACGGTATGCCACGGCGCCCCTGCGGCGCCCGGTGGCCGGGCGCCGCGATCCCGGGCAGGGCTCGCGGGCACCGCGCGGGTTCATTCGTTTTGTATGCTTTCTGTTATCTGTCGGCCAAGTCGGCGCGAGCTGCGCAGCCACCGCGGGTCCGAATGTATGGACGCGCGGCGGTGCAGGCGGCAGGGTGGCGCGCAGAACCGCTCTGCGGGGCGGGCCACCGGGGCGGTCGTGCCGCCCGGCAGGGGCCGATTCGCTGGTGAGCGGACCGGGCGAAGCCCGGTTCGGAAGATGGCAAGGTGAGTGGGGAGGACGGCTCCCACATAGGGACCCGGCGAAAGTGTCCGAAGTACTGCCGCTTGAGTGTCCAGAAAGGAGAAGGCGCGAGTCTCCGCGCCTCCGATGTGGGAGGAGGACCTCGTGCCGGATACACCCATGAAGGGACGCGTACTGGTCGTCGACGACGACCTCGCTCTCGCTGAGATGTTGGGCATCGTCCTCAGAGGCGAAGGCTTCGAACCGTCGTTCGTGCACGACGGCGACAAGGCGCTTGAGGCCTTCCGCGAGACCAAGCCCGATCTCGTGCTGCTGGACCTGATGCTGCCCGGCGCCGACGGAATCGACGTGTGCCGGCAGATCCGCGCCGAGTCCGGCGTGCCGATCGTGATGCTCACCGCGAAGAGCGACACCGTGGACATAGTGCTGGGCCTGGAGTCCGGCGCCGACGACTACATCGTCAAGCCGTTCAAGCCCAAGGAGCTGGTGGCGCGTGTGCGGGTGCGCCTGCGCCGCACCGAGGAGCCGGCCCCCGAGGTGCTGCAGATCGGCGACATCACCATCGACGTCGCCGGCCACGCGGTGCGCCGCGACGGCGAACCGATCAGCCTCACGCCGCTGGAGTTCGACCTGCTGGTGGCCCTGGCCCGCAAGCCGCGCCAGGTGTTCACCCGCGAGGTGCTGCTGGAGCAGGTGTGGGGGTACCGCCACGCCGCCGACACCCGGCTCGTCAACGTCCACGTGCAGCGGCTGCGCGCCAAGATCGAGAAGGATCCCGAGCACCCGGAGGTCGTGGTGACCGTACGGGGCGTCGGCTACAAGGCGGGGACCGCCTGAAACCGGCGAAATGGCACAGGCGACGGGCGATGCAGACACCGGGGGCGCGACTCGGCCGGCGCGGGAGCCGGGCGGCGCGCGTTCGCGCTGGCACCGATTCGCCGCTTTTCCGCTGCGCTGTTACCTGACCGCGCAACGTGGTGCCCGGGGGCTGGTGCGGGGCGTGCACACGCGCTGGCGGCGCTCACTGCAGCTGCGCGTGGTCACCACCACCCTGATCATCTCCGGGCTGGTGACCGCGGTGCTGGGGTTCTTCCTGGTGCAGCAGGTGCTGACCGGTCTGCTCGACGCCAAGCGCGAGGCGGCGCTCAACGACCACAAGGCCGGGCTGGACCGGGCCGTCAGCATCATGCAGGACGCCGACCTGAACGCCGACCAGGACGGCCGGGCCGAAGAGATCACCGCCCAGCTGAGCAACCACAGCGGCACCACCGGGCTGTACGAAGTGGTCATCCTGCCCGATGTGGGCGGGCTGTCGGGCTATTCCACCGTCGACAAGGCCGTTCCCCAGCAGCTGCGTGACGAGGTCGGCTCGACCATGGAGCTGGGCAAGCAGTACGTCACCTACACCGAGATCGTCGACGACGACGACCGCGCGCCCGGACTGGTCGTGGGGGCGCGGCTGTCCAACGCCTACGAGCTGTACTACGTGTTCCCGCTGGAACACGAGCAGCAGATGCTGGACCTCGTGCAGAACACGGTCGTGTTCGTCGGCACGGTGCTGATCCTGCTGCTGGCCGTGATCGCCTACGTCGTGACCCGCCAGGTGGTGACGCCGGTGCGCGCGGCCGCCGGTTCGGCCGAGCGGTTGGCCTCGGGCGACCTCTCCGAGCGCATGAAGGTGCGCGGCGAGGACGACCTCGCCCGGCTCGCGCTGTCCTTCAACGACATGGCCGGCAACCTGCAGGAGAAGATCCGCGAGCTGGAGGAGCTGTCGCAGGTGCAGCGCCAGTTCGCCTCCGACGTCTCCCACGAGCTGCGCACCCCGCTCACCACCATCCGCATGGCCGGCGATCTGCTCTACGAGGACCGCGACGAGCTGGATCCCCACATGGGGCGCTCCGTCGAACTGCTGCAGAGCCAGTTGGAGCGGTTCGAGGAGCTGCTGGCCGACCTGCTGGAGATCAGCCGCCACGACGCCGGCGCGGCCACGCTCTCGATGGAGAGCGTGGACATGCGCGACGTGGTGATGAAGGCCGTCGGCGACGCCGAGCAGATCGCGGAGAAGTCCGGAATCAAGGTCGTGATGCGGCTGCCGGCCGAGCCCTGCACCGCCGAGTTCGACATGCGCCGCATCACCCGCATCCTGCGCAACCTCGTCGTCAACGCCGTCGAGCACAGCGAGGGCAAGGACGTCATCGTCACCGCCGCCGGCGACCGCGACGCGGTGGCCGTGGGTGTGCGCGACTTCGGCGTGGGCCTCAAGGAGGGCGAGGAGCACATGTGCTTCGACCGCTTCTGGCGAGCCGATCCCGCGCGGGCGCGCACCACGGGCGGCACCGGGTTGGGGCTGTCCATCGCCAAGGAGGACGCCCGGTTGCACGGCGGCTGGCTGCAGGCCTGGGGCATGCCCGGCAAGGGGTCGTAGTTCCGGCTGTCGCTGCCGCGCCGGGAGGGCCAGGAGCTGCGCGGGTCGCCGCTGCCGCTGGCGCCGCCGGAAATGGCCACCGGCAGAGTGCGCGGCTTCTCCGCGTCCATGGGCGAGGGAGCGGCCGGCGCCGCCGACGGTTCGGGCACCGGCGCGGACACCGAGACGGGAGGGGCCGCCGGCGCCGGTCCGGTGCCGCATCCGGAGGACGGCCCGGACCCGCGGGCCGACGACAGCGCGGCCGCCGGTTCCGGTACGGATTCCGGCGTGAACGACAGCACGGCCGAGGAGGTCACGTGAGCACCGCCGGCAGGGCACCGCGAGGGCGCACCCGCCGCCTCGTAACCGCCGCGGCCGCCGCCCTGCTCACCGCGGGGCTTTCGGCGTGCGCTGCGGTGCCCAGCGGCGGCCCCGTCGTCGAGGGCGCCGGAGGCGACGCCGGCTCCGCCGCCGGCAGCGGCTACGTCCGCCAGCTGCCGCCCGGGCCCCAGGCCGGCGTCGATCCCGAAGGCCTGATCCGCGGGTTCCTCAAGAGCATGGGCAGCTTCGAGGAGAACCACGGTGCCGCACGCGAGTACCTGACCGCCGCGTCCGGCAGCGACTGGGCGCCCGGCGGCCGCGTCCTGGTCTACGAGGACACCAGCAAACTCGCCATCGACACGGAGGTCTCCGAGGACGGCGAAACCGCGACGGTGCGCCTGCTCGGCAGCCAGCTGGCCACCATCGAAGCCGGCGGCCAGTACCTTCCGGCCGACTCCGGCCGCGTCATCGACGTCACCGTGGGGCTCGTGCGCAACGGCGACGACCAGTGGCGCATCTCGGAGCCGCCCGACCGGCTGGTGCTCAGCCGCAGCGACGTGGACCTCGCCTACCGGTCGCTGAACCTGTACTTCTTCAACCGCGACCGCAGCACCCTGGTGCCCGACCCGGTGTTCCTCCCGGTCAGCAGCGACCGGTCGGCCACCCGGCTGGTCAAGATGCTGGTCGAGGGCCCCACCGAATGGCTCGACACGGCGGTGGAGTCGGCGTTTCCCGAGGGCGCCACCGCCGACGTGGCCTACGATTCCGGCCGCGTCACCGTCGAGGTCGACGCCGACGCCGGTTCCGAGAAGCAGCGGTTCGGCATGGGTGCGCAGCTGGTGTGGACGCTGAGCCAGCTGAACGGGGTCGAGGAGCTGACGCTGCGCGTGGGCGGCGAGGAGATCGACATCCCCGGTGCGGACGGCGACAGCCTCCCGCCGCCGGAGGACGGCTACGAGTCGGTCAACCCCTCGGGCGTCACCGGCCGCCTGCGGGCCTACTTCCTGCGTGACGGGCAGATGTGGGCGCTGGAGCGCGAAAGCGAGGACACCAAGCCCCAGGAACGCCGCGTTCCGGGCGCCCCCGGTGACGGCGGGGCGGTGCTGGAGCGGCACGCCGTGTCCCTGGACGAGGACGAGGTGGGCGGCATCCGGGCCGGCGGCCAGGAGGTCGTCGTCGCGGGGACGGCCACCGGCAGCGCGTACTCCGCCGTCCTCTCCGGTGGCGACTACACATCGCTGTCCTGGGACGGCTACGGCAACCTGTGGGTGACCGAGGACGTCTCCACGGGCAGCCGGGAGGAGGACCCGGAGCAGGGCTCGGAGTCGGCCGCCGAGGACACCGGGCTCGGCGCCCCGTCCTCGTCGCCGTCCCCGTCGCCCTCCGGCGGCGGGGACAGCGGGGATCCCGGCACCCGCGTGTGGATGCTGCGCGGGGGCACCGACCCCGTCGAGGTCGACGCCCCGGACCTGGCCGATACCGAGGTCACCGCGCTGCGGCTGTCCCGCGACGGCACCCGGGCGGCCGCGCTCACCGACGACTGGACGGGCGGCGGCGCCGAGCTGTCGGTGGGCCGCATCACCCACTCCGACGGCGGCGTCACCGTCAGCGGGGAGATTCCGCTGGCCACCGAACTGCAGAACGTCACCGACGTCTCCTGGCGGGGCGGTGACCAGCTCGCCGTGCTCGGCGGCGCGGAGGACGAGGCCGGCCAGGGCTACCTGGTCTCCCTGGACGGCAGCACCGAGACCACCAGTGCCGGTGCGCCTCTGGGCACCGACATGGTCGGCATCACCGCCGCGCCGGGACTCCCGCTGCTGTCCAGCACCGAGGACGACAACGTGTGGATGACCAACGACCGGATCAACTGGCAGCGCGTCATCGAAGGGACCAACGTGGTCTACCCGGGCTGATCCGGCCGGAGCCCGACGGCGGGCGGCGCCGCGCCCGTCCACAGGATGCGGATCCGCGTGGCGGCGGGGCTGCGACGGCGCCCAATCTGGGGGTATGCGCCACGCAGCACCCCGTACCCCGGCCCCGCACTCGGCCGCCCGCGCCGCCGTGTCCGGTTTCGCCGGCCTGCTGGACCTCGCCCTCGGCGACCACTGCGCCGGCTGTGCGCGCCCCGGAGGCCGGCTCTGCCCCTCCTGCGCCCGCGCGCTGCGGACACCGGCCCGGCCGTGCCGGCGGCGTCCGGGATGCCCTCCGGTGTGGGCGGCCGGCGGTTATAGCGGGCTGGAACGCACGGTGCTGCTGGCGTTCAAGGAGCGCAGTGCGCGCGGACTCGCCCGGCCTCTGGGCGCCCGCCTCGGCGGAGCCGTCGCCGCGGCGGCCGGGCACCGCGACGCCCTGCTGGTCCCCGTGCCCGCACGGCCGGCGGCGCTCCGGCGCCGTGGCTACGATCCCGTGCTGCTGCTGGCGCGCGCCGCGGCGCGCGCCAGCAGCACCGCCCGGATGCCGGGCGCGCCGGTCCTGGCGCACCGGCGCCGCGTCGGCGACCAGGTCGGGCTGGACCGCGACCGGCGCCGCGACAACCTCACCGGCGCCCTGGCGGTGCGCGATCCCGCAGCGCTGGCGGGGCGGCGGGTCGTGGTCGTCGACGACGTCGTCACGACCGGGGCCACCCTCGCCGAGGCCGTGCGGGCGCTGCGCGACGCGGGAGCGGCGGTCGTGGGCGGGGCGGTCCTCGCCGAACGGCGGTGAGAACGCGGCGGGTACCCGGGTGCGGCGGAGGGCCGCGACCGGCGGCCGAACGTCTCGAACCGGCCCGACCCCGGGCGGTTCGGGACTTCCGGGAGGTGCGGCCCGCCCCCGCGGCGTATACGGAGCGGGATCACCACCTGACATCTGACGAAACTCGGGTTAGCGTGCAGAGCATGGCACCCGTCCGGGTCCGTGGTTGCGCCGGGTACGGCGTCCCTTCGCGGGGGCGCCCGTTCGGCAAGCCGATGCCAGCCGCAGGCGAAACGGCCCACGTAAGGCGACTTTTCGTCGACCGATCACGGTGCGGCTTAGAGGTAAGTCCTGCCTCGCGGAGGGACCCGATGTCCCTCGGTCGCGGGAGAAGGGCAGTAGTCGCGCTCAAGCGCGGCGGGCCCCTCAGCAGGCGGATGTGGGGACGAAGACCAGGTCGGCCGGACGGGTGGCATCGCAGGCCGGTGCGCGGAGCGGGAACCGTCCCCTCCGCGCCCGGCCCGATGCGTCGCCCGGAGTCGCCGGCACGCGGATCCCGCCGCTTGGCGCAGGCCCGCCGCCTGGCGCAGGCCCCGGTGCCGTGCGCCTGCCGCAGGTCCGCGCACCCACCGCGGCGCCGTCCACGCCCGGCGCCCGAGCACGCTCGCCCCGAAGTGCGCCACTCTGCGCTCTGTGTCCGAATCCCGCCTGTGACCAGCGCGGATTCCTGGCCCCGGGGCGGATATGACCCGCGATCCTGTGGGTATACGCAGGGCCAAACTCAATGAAGGCCGGCCCAGTCACCGCGCGGCCCCGACGGGAGCGCTCGCGGGGTGGCGGAAGGGAGGGCAGCGGACTCACACCGAGCTCCGCGCCCCGCGCGGAGCGGCAGTACCAAGCCGGGCCACCGGAGATCGGTGGCCACGCGTTGAAGGGGGTCTTGTGGACATCATCGTCAAAGGTCGACGCACCGGTGTCAGCGAGAAGTTCCGGCAGCACGTCGAGAACAAGCTCGAGAAGCTCTCCAAGTGGGAGAAGAAGGGCATGAGCGTCGATGTGGAGGTGTCCAAGGAGCGCAACCCGAAGCTCGCGGACATGCGTGAGCGGGTCGAGTTGACCATCCGCTCCACCGGCCCGGTCATCCGCAGCGAGGCGTCCGCCGACGACCGCTACAACGCTCTCGACCTGGCGATCGGCCGCGTCGAGTCGCGGCTGCGCAAGGTCGCCGACCGCAACAAGGTGCACAAGGGCAACCGTGCCCCCGTCTCGGTCGCCGCGGCCACCGCCGACCTCGCCGGCGGCACCCCGGGCGCCTCTGCGGCCCCGGGTGAGGACACCGGCGCCGCGCCGGTCCCCGCACCCGCGGAGAACCCCGACGAGTTCGACGGGAGCACGGTCGACGAGCAGTTCTCCGAGGATTTCGTCGAGCTCGACACCCAAGGGGACGGCCCCGTGATCGTCCGGGAGAAGTTCCACTCGGCCAAACCGATGACCATCGACCGCGCCCTCATGGAGATGGAGCTCGTGGGGCACGACTTCTACCTGTTCCACGACCAGGACCGCGACGCCCCCAGCGTGGTCTACCGCCGCAAGGGATTCAGCTACGGAGTGCTGCGCCTGGTCGACTGACCCGCCTGGCGCGGCCGCCGGTGCGACGGCCCTGCGCCGCGGCCCCGGAGCGCCGGCGCTCCGGGGCCGCGGCGCGAACGCGGCAGGCGCGGCGGGCCGGAGCGCAGACGCAGCGGGGCGCGGTCGCGGAGCGCGCACGGCGGACCCCCGGCGCGCCTGCGCCGGGGGTCGCGGAAGGCGGGTTCAGTCCGCGGCGCCGCGCGGGCCGGGGGAGTCGTCGGCAGCGGCGCGGTGGCCCTCCTCGCCTTCGGCGCCCTGCCGGTCGCGGGCCTTGATCCGGTGCAGCGGAGTGGCGTGCGGCTCCTCCGACTCGTAGTGCGGATCGTCCAGCACCACGTCGGTGAATATGTCCGAGACCGCGAACAGCACGGCGGCCACGGCCATCAGGGCCAGACCGGCGCCGATCAGCCACCAGTGCACGCCCAGCGCGATCCCGATCCCGCCGACCACGAATCCGACCAGGAAGACCGCGACCGAGATCCACGACTCCAGCCGCCCCCGATGGGTCATGGAGGGCGCGAAGTCTCCGCCCTCCCCCTGGTATCCGCGGACGTAGCGGTAGGGACGGCGGGCGCGCCGGCGCTTTCCGCCCTCCGCCGCCGGGGCGCCGGCGGCCGAGCCGCCCGGGCTCCTGGCATCCGTCATGGCGGCACCTCCTGGTACGGGTCGGTGTGCACGGTCCCCTATGGGTCGGATAACCCGAACTGAGTGCCCCAAACCGCCCGCCCACCGGGCACGACGCGGTTGTGACGGTACTGCGACCATGTGTGCATGCACCGTGGGGCTACGGGGTCGCCTAAGATGGAACGCTGGGGGGCAAGGATCCGTCCCGCCTCCGGACGCGGGCCCAGATCTGCGAGGAGCGCATAAGAAGTGCCAGCCATACTCGACAAGGTCCTCCGCGCGGGCGAAGGCAAGATCCTGCGCAAGCTCAACAAGCTGAAGGACCAGATCAACTCGATCGAGGACGACTTCGTCGAACTCGGCGACGGCGAGTTGCGCGAGCTCACCGACGAGCTCCGCCAGCGCCACAAGGACGGCGAGTCGCTCGACGACCTGCTCCCCGAGGCCTTCGCCGCCGTGCGCGAGGCGGCCAAGCGCACACTCGGCCAGCGCCACTTCGACGTCCAGCTGATGGGCGGCGCCGCCCTGCACCTGGGCAACATCGCCGAGATGAAGACCGGTGAGGGCAAGACGCTGACCTCCGCGCTCGCGGTCTACCTCAACGCGCTGGCCGGCGAAGGCGCCCACATCGTCACCCCCAACGACTACCTGGCCAAGCGCGACGCCGAGAACATGGGCCGCATCTACCAGTTCCTCGGCATGAAGGTCGGCGTCCTCGCGCCGGACATGCCGCGCACCGAGCGACAGGCGGCCTACGCCGCCGATATCACGTACGGGACCAACAACGAGTTCGGCTTCGACTACCTGCGCGACAACATGGCCGTCTCCTTCGAGGAGACCGTCCAGCGCGGCCACGCCTACGCCATCGTCGACGAAGTCGACTCCATCCTCATCGACGAGGCCCGAACCCCGCTGATCATCAGCGGCCCCGCGGAGCAGAACTCGAAGTGGTACACCGAGTTCGCCAAGATCGCCCCCCGGCTGGTCCGCGACACCGACTACGAGGTCGAAGAGAAGAACCGCACCGTCGGCATCACCGAGAGCGGCGTCGGCAAGGTCGAGGACTGGCTCGGCATCGACAACCTCTACGAGTCGGTGAACACGCCGCTCATCAGCTTCCTGAACAACGCCCTCAAGGCCAAGGAGCTCTACCGGCGCGACAAGGAGTACATCGTCAAGGACGGCGAAGTGCTCATCGTCGACGAGTTCACCGGCCGCGTGCTGGGCGGGCGCCGCTACAACGAGGGCATGCACCAGGCGATCGAGGCCAAGGAACGCGTCCAGATCAAGGACGAGAACCAGACGCAGGCCAAGATCACCCTGCAGAACTACTTCCGCCTCTACGACAAGCTGGCCGGCATGACCGGTACGGCCGTCACCGAGGCCGCGGAGTTCGACCAGACCTACGGCATCGGCGTCGTGGCGATCCCGACGAACAAGCCGATGATCCGCTCCGACGAGCGCGACGTCATCTACAAGGGCGAGGACGCCAAGTTCGAGGCCGTCGTCGACGACATCGCCGAGTGCAACGAGAACGGCCAGCCGGTCCTGGTGGGCACCACCAGCGTCGAGAAGTCCGAGCTGCTGTCCAAGATGCTCAAGCGGCGCGGCATCGACCACGAGGTCCTCAACGCCAAGAACCACGCGCGTGAGGCGTCGATCATCGCGCAGGCCGGCAAGCTCGGCGGCGTCACCGTCGCCACCAACATGGCCGGGCGCGGCACCGACATCATGCTCGGCGGCAACCCCGAGTTCATGGCCGACGAGGAGTTGCAGCGGCGCGGTCTGAGCCCGCTGGAGACGTCCGAGGAGTACGAGGAAGCCTGGCCCGAGGCGCTGGAGAAAGCCAAGAAGGAGGTCGAGAGCGAGCACGAGCAGGTCGTCGAGGCCGGCGGGCTGTACGTGCTCGGTACCGAGCGCCACGAGTCCCGGCGCATCGACAATCAGCTGCGCGGCCGCTCCGGCCGGCAGGGCGACCCGGGCCTCTCGCGCTTCTACCTTTCGCTCGAAGACGACCTCATGCGCCTGTTCAACAGCGGGCGCGTGGAGCTCATCTACGAGCGGCTGAACATCCCCGACGACCAGCCCATCGAGTCCAAGGTCGTCACCAAGGCGATCCAGTCGGCGCAGGCGCAGGTCGAGGCGCAGAACCTGGAGATCCGCAAGAACGTCCTGAAGTACGACGAAGTCCTCAACCGCCAGCGCAAGGTCATCTACGCCGAGCGCCGCAAGGTGCTTGAGGGCGCCGACCTGCGCGAGCAGGCTGCGGGCATGCTCGACGACGTGCTCGACGGCTACGTCCGCGCCGCCACGTCCGAGGGCGACGCCGGCGACTGGGACCTCGACCGGCTGTGGCAGGCGTTCAAGCAGATCTACCCGATCAGCTTCACCGTCGACGACCTCATCGTCGAGAACGGCGGCGAGGCCAGTTCGCTGACGCCCGACATCATCTCCGAGCGGGTGCTCGAAGACGCCCACGCGGCCTACGCGCGCCGTGAGGAGGAGCTGGGCGCGGAGGCGATGCGCGAACTTGAGCGTCGCGTGATCCTCGAGGTCATGGGCCGCAAGTGGCGCGAGCACCTCTACGAGATGGACTACCTCCAGCAGGGCATCGGCCTGCGGGCCATGGCCCAGCGCAACCCGCTGATCGAGTACCAGCGGGAGGGCTTCGACATGTTCCAGGAGATGCTGGCGGCCATCAAGGAGGAGTCGGTCGGCTACCTCTTCAACGTCGAGGTGCAGGTCCGCGGGAAGTCCACCGCGTCGGTCACGCCGTCCAGCGCCGCGGTCACCGCCGCGGGCGCGAACGGCGCCGTGGTCACCGCCGCCCCGGCCGAGGGCGGCGCGGCGACCGAGGAGGCCGGCGAGGCCGAGGGCGGCACGGCGCCGGACGGCGAGTCGGCGGGCCTGGACGCCGAAGACGTGGTCGAGGCCGAAGCGGCGGCCGACCGCGAGGCCGCGGCCGGCAAGGACGCCGTCGACGACGGCGGCGAGGAGCTTGTGGTCTCCGGCTTCGGCCAGAGCCGCCCGAGCCGTCTGCAGTACTCCGCGCCCGCGGAGGACGGCAGCGTCGATACCCGCACGGAAACGACCGAGGACGCCTACGCCGGCGCATCCCGCAACTCCCCGTGCCCCTGCGGTTCGGGCAAGAAGTTCAAGAAGTGCCACGGCGACCCGCGCAACCGCGGCGCCTAGGACCGCCGTACCGCACGACTGATGCCGGGGCCGACCGCGTTTCGCGGTCGGCCCCGGCATCGTCGGTCCGGGTACCCGTTGCGGGGCCCACGCGGAGTAGGCCGCTCCAGGGGATAGGGCAGGGGGCGCGGTCCGTCCGCGAGCGCGTCTGCTCGCCGCCGAGCGCTCGCCGCGGTTTCCGGTCGGAGCGGTACCGACGGCGCATCCGGGGAGCACCGGGGCGGGCGGCCCTAGTGGCTGCGGCGACGGGGGCTGATGCGCGGCGCGCACCAGCCCCCGTCCACGCACGATGCCGGGGGCGGACCGTGTCCGCCCCCGGCATCAGCGGTCTGCGTCAGCTCTGCGGCTTGTCACCGCGGCTTCCGCCGCTGTCGGAGTCCGCGCCGTGGGCGGACCCGCCCGAGGCGCCTGCGCTCGCAGAGGCGTCCGGGTTCGTGGCCACCGAAGCCTGCTGCTCCTCGGGTTCGCGGCCCGGAGTGGGCAGGTTCAGCCGGGTGATCAGGAAGTAGAAGATCACGTAGTACAGCGCGGCGTAGACGACACCCATGAGCAGGATCAGGCCGAGCCCGGTCGTGTTGGACTTGAAGGCGTTCAGCACCATGTCGATGAGCCCTGCCGAGAATCCGAAGCCCAGATGGGCGTCGAGGGCGTTGAGGACGGCCATCGATATGCCGGTGAGCACCACGTGCACGGCGAACAGGACCGGCGCGATGAAGATGAACGCGAACTCGATCGGCTCGGTGATGCCGGTGACGAAGGCCGTCAGCGCGGCCGAGATCATGATGCCGCCGACGGCCGGGCGCTGGCTCGGGTGGGCGGCGCGCCACATGGCGAACGCGGCCGCGGGCAGGCCGAACATCAGCACGGGGAAGAAGCCGGAGAGGAAGCCGCCCGCGGTGGGGTCGCCGGCCAGGTAGCGGTTGATCTCGCCGTTGAACACGTTGCCGGTCTCGGGGTCGGTGTAGCTGCCGAACACGAACCAGACGACGGAGTTGACGATGTGGTGCAGGCCGAAGGGCAGCAGCAGCCGGTTGACGACGCCGTAGACGCCGGCGCCGACGGCGCCCGAGCCCACGATCCACTCGCCCAGGCCGTTGATCCAGCCGCCGACGGTGGGCCAGATGAACCCGAAGGCCACGGCCACCACCAGGGAGGCTACGGCGGTGATGATCGGGACGAAGCGCCGGCCGCCGAAGAAGCCCAGCCACGTGGGCAGCTTGATGCGGTAGTAGCGCTGCCACAGCAGGGCGGCCAGGAGCCCGATGATGATGCCGCCGAGGACGTCCGTCGGGTTCTTCACCCCCCAGTTGATGATCTCGGATCCTTCGCCGTCGAATCCGGTCACGGTCTCGTGCAACTGGCCGCTGGGGTCGAAGTGGAAGAACATGTACTTCGTGACGCGGTCGAAGACGACATAGCCCACGACCGCGGCCAGCGCGGTGGATCCGTCGGCGCGCTTGGCGAAGCCGATGGCCACGCCTACCGCGAACAGCAGGGGCATGGCCTGGAACAGGGCGTCGCCGGCGGTGCCGATGACGCCGGCCACGGGTTCCATCCAGCCCATGCCGGCGGCGTCGGCGAGACCGCCGGGGTCGGCGCCGTTGCTGCCGAGCATGTCGCCCTGGCCCAGGCGCAGCAGGATCGCCGCCGCCGGCAGGACGGCGATGGGCATCATCAGGCTGCGGCCGATGCGCTGCAGCACGCCCAGGATCGCCGATGACGATCTGGTGGAGGATGGGCCTCCGGTGGTTGCCGAAGTGGAACTCACGGTTCCTCCCAGTTCGAACGGGTCGGATGAGTGCGTACGCGGCGGACGCGTGCGCGGTGGGCCGGGCGGTGGTCAGGAGCCGCCCGGTCGTCGGGGGTCGAGGCGCGAATGCAGCGTGTACCGGTCGGCCCGGTACCGCGACGTCGCCATCTCGACGCATCGGCCGTTGGCGAAGCTGCGGCGCCGCATCGACAGCACCGGGCTGCCTTGGGGCATGCCCAGCAGCTTGGCGTCGGCGGGGTCGCACACGCCGGCCTCGATCGTCTGCTCGCCGGAGTCCAGGATGATCCCGTACTCCTGCTCCAGCACCCCGTACAGCGACCGGCCCGCCAGCGAATGGGTGTCGAGGCCGGGTGCCAGGTCGACGGGTATGTTGGACCGCTCCACCGCCATCGGCTCGCCGTCGGCGGTGCGCAGACGCTCGATGTGGTGCACCGGGGTCTCGGGCTCCAGCCCCATGGCCCGGGCGGTGCCGCCGCTGGCGGGCAGCACCCGGCGAACGAGGTCCTGGGCGCCGGGTTGGAACCCGCGGGCGCGCATGTCCTCGGAGAAGGACGCCAGTGCCAGCGACATCTCGATCTTGGGCCGGGCCATGAACGTGCCCTTGCCGGGGACCCGGTAGAGCTTGCCCTCCGACACCAGCAGGTCGACGGTCTGGCGCACCGTCATGCGCGACAGCCCGTAGCGTTCGCCGAGTTCGCGTTCGGAGGGGATCGGGTCGTCCACCGACAGGCCCGTCTCCACGACCCAGTCCAGTAGCAGATCCCTGAGCTGTGCATACTTCGGGACTGGGCTCGTCGGATCGATCGCCATGGCGGACGCCTGTTCGGTCGGGTGCATGTCTGGTATGACTGGTATAGGCCGGACTAGACCACAGCACGGCGATGCATGTCAATATGTGGATCGCGGCACCGGCGACGCCATCCGGCGCAGTGCCGTATCCGCTGGCCACAGCGACGCACCGGCGCCCAGACGGATCCGAGGGAAGAACTGATGACAACCACCACGAGCTTCATGCGCTCGGAAATCGCCGAGCAGCCCGACGCGTTGCGCGCGACCCTGGACACGCTGCTGCCGCTGATCCCGGAGATCGCCGCTCTCGGCCGGCAGACCCGGCAGGTGCTGTTCATCGCCCGGGGCTCCTCGGACAACGCCGCCGTCTACGGCAGCTACCTCATCCAGGCCCACAGCGGTCGCCTGGCCACCCTGGCCTCGCCCTCCATCGCCACCACCTACGGCGCCAAGGTCGATCTGACCGGGGTGCTCGCCGTGGCCATCTCCCAGTCGGGCCGTACCGAGGAGATCGTCGACACCATGGCCTGGGCCGCCGACTGCGGAGCCCGCACGATCGGCATCACCAACGGCGCGGACTCGCCGCTGACCCGCACCGCCGACATCGCCATGGTCACCCGCGCCGGCGGCGAGCACGCCGTCCCGGCCACCAAGACCTACACCACCCAGCTGGCCGCCCTGGCCGTGCTCGCGCTGGGGCTGGGCGCCGGCCTGGACCGCACCGAGCTGGAGACCGTGCCCGACGCCATCGACCGGGTGCTCGCCCGCCCGGGTGACGAGGTCGACGCCATCGTCGAGCGCCTCGTCGGAGTGCAGGGCGCCGTGGTCTCCGGGCGCGGCATGGCCTTCTCCACCGCGCTGGAGGCCGCCCTCAAGCTCAAGGAGGCCTGCTACCTGCACGCGATGGGGCTGTCCTACGCCGACCTGCTGCACGGGCCCATCGCCGTGGTCGACCGCGCCACCCCGGCCCTGCTGACCGCCGCGAACTCCGGCCCGACCCTGGACGGCACGGTCGCACTGGCCGAGCGCGTCAGCGCAGCGGGCGCGCCCGTCTACGCCGTCGGCGGCGGCTCCGCGCTCGCCGGCGCCTGCGACCTGAGCGTGCCCATGCCCGACCTGCCCGAGTGGCTGGCCCCCATCGCCCTGATCGTCCCCGCCCAGCAGATCACCGAGCGGCTGGCCCGCAGCCTGGGCTACGATCCCGACTCGCCGCGCGGCCTGGGCAAGGTCACCCAGACCTAGGCGTCCTTCCCGGGCGCCGTGTGGGCGCTGCTCCACGCGCCGCCTAAGCTCGAAAGGTCCCCGGCGCCACGGTCCCGGTCGCGGACCCCTCCGCGCACCGCACGCCCCGGCACCGGATCACGCATGATCGAACTGGAGGAACCCATGGCCGACAAGGCAGCGGCGATCGTCGCCGGGCTCGGCGGCGCCGACAACATCGAGGACATCGAGGCGTGCATCACCCGGCTGCGCACCGAAGTCGGCGACCCGGGCAAGATCGACGAGCCGGCGCTCAAGGCCGCCGGCGCCCACGGAGTGCTCGTCTCAGGAAACGTCGTCCAGGTCGTAGTGGGGCCCGAGGCCGACTCGCTCACCGACGACATCAACGATCTGCTCGACTGACCCGACCGCCCGTCAGCACGGCTGACGACCGCCACCGGGCGCGGCCGACCGCCGGCCGGCCGCGCCCCGTCCGCAGGAGGTGCCGCGTGCTCCAAGTGTTCGCTCCCGTCCCCGGGACCGCCGTTCCCATGTCGGAGGTTCCCGACCCCGTATTCGCCCAGGGCATGGTCGGCCCCGGTGCCGCCGTCCGGCCCGCCGCGCGGCCGCAGGAGGCCGCCGCGCCCATCAGCGGCCGGATCGCAAAGCTGCACCCGCACGCGTTCATGGTGCTCGCCGCGAGCGGGCACGGCGTGCTGGTGCACCTGGGCATCGACACGGTCAAGCTCGACGGTGCCGGTTTCGAGAAGCTCGTCGCCGAGGGCGACGACGTCGAGGCGGGCACCCCGGTCATCCGGTGGGACCCCGCCGCCGTCGAGGCACAGGGCCTGTCCGCGGTCGTTCCGGTCGCCGCGCTGGAGGCCGAGGCCGCCGCCCTCGGTTCGACCGCCGACGGCGACGTGGCCGCCGGCGATCCGCTGTTCACCTGGTCATGACGGTTCCCGACACTCCCGGGCCCCGCGCCGCCCTCTTCGACCTCGACGGGACGCTGATCAACAGCGAACCGCGCTCCCTGCAAGTGTGGTCGCGGCTGCTGGACATGCACAACGTCGCCTACGACGAGAGCACCCTGCACCGCTTCATGGGCCGCCGCGGCGCCGACGTGCTCAACGAGGACCCCCATCTCTTCCCGGGTGTCACCTGGGACGTGCTGCTGGCCGAGCTCCAGATGATCCAGGCCGACCCCGACCTGCCCCCGTCCGAAGAGCTGCCCCGGTCGGTGGCGTTCCTGCACCGCCTGCATGCCCAAGGGGTGCCGTTCGGCCTGGTGACGTCCGCGGGCCGCGGATGGGCCGACATCGCCCTGGAGCGGATGGGCGTGCTGGCGATGTTCCGCGGCCTGGTCACCGCAGCCGACGTCGCCGAGGGCAAGCCCGACCCGGAGGGCTACCTCGGCGGGGCCCGCCTCCTGGGCGAAGACCCCGCCCGCGTCGTGGTGTTCGAGGACACTCCCGCCGGTATCGAGGCGGGGCGGCGCGCCGGCATGCGCGTCGTCGCGATCACCACCACCCACGGGCCCGCGGCACTCAGCCGGGCCGACCTGGTCGTCGACCACCTCACCGAGGTCGACTGGCCCGGCATCGGCCGGCGGGCCCGACCCGAGCAGTAGCAACCGTCAAGAAAGGTGCGTCCCGTGGCGCAACGCCGAGTCACAGTCCAGTCCGAGGTCGGCCTGCACGCCCGCCCCGCCGCCCTGTTCGTCGGGGCCGCCGCCGAATCCGACGGAGAGGTGACGGTCGCCAAGGGCGAGGGCCAGGCGGTGTCGGCCAAGAGCATCCTGGCCGTGATGGGTCTGGACGTCCGCAAGGGCGACGAGGTCGTCATCACCGCCGACGGCGACGGGGCCGAGCAGATGCTCGACCGGCTCGCCGAGATCGCCGACGCGGGCTGAGGGGGAGGACATGCCGCAGACGCTCACGGGCGCCGGTGTCAGCCCCGGCGCCGGCTACGGCCCGGCCCGGCGGCTGGTGCGCGAGGTTCCCCGGCCCGACCCCGACGCCCGCCACGACGGCGACGCGGCCGCCGAAGCCGACCGCGCGGTAGCGGCGATGGAAGAGACCGCCCGGGACCTCGGAGAGCGCGGCGAGGCCGCCGGCGGCGAGGCCGCGGAGGTACTCAACGCCCAGGCGCTGATGGCCCGCGACCCCGCCCTCGCCGACGACGTGCGCAAGCGCGTGGACGCGGGCGCCGCGGCCGCCCGCGCGGTGTCGGAAGCGATGGCGGTCTACCGGGAGATGCTCGCGGCGGCGGGGGAGTACATGGCCGCGCGCGTCGCCGACCTCGACGACGTACGCGAACGGATCGTGGCCCGGCTGATGGGGGCGCCGGTGCCCGGCATCCCCGAGTCCGACGTCCCGTTCGTGCTGGTCGCCGAGGACCTGGCGCCGGCCGACACCGCGACGCTCGACCCCGAGCGGGTCGTCGCGTTCGTAACCCGCGAGGGCGGCCCCACCAGCCACACCGCGATCCTCGCCCGGTCCCTGGG
Source organism: Streptomonospora salina (assembly GCF_014204715.1). NCBI lineage: Bacteria > Bacillati > Actinomycetota > Actinomycetes > Streptosporangiales > Nocardiopsidaceae > Streptomonospora > Streptomonospora salina. The sequence goes on along the minus strand of NZ_JACHLY010000001.1, from coordinate 1,562,591 downwards.
GCTGCCGGCCGTCGTCGCCTGCCCGGGCGCCGACACCGTGACCGAGGGGACGCGGGTGCTGGTCGACGGCGCCACCGGCGACGTGTCCCTCGAACCCGAGCCGGGGACCGTCGACGCCGCCGTCGCCGCTTCGCGCGCCCGCGCCGACGCGGCGGCCCGCAGCAGCGGGCCCGGCCGGACCGCCGACGGCCACCCGGTGCCGCTGCTCGCCAACATCGGCGGCCCGCAGGACCTGCCGGCGGCGCTGGAGAACGGCGCCGAGGGGGTCGGGCTGTACCGCACCGAGTTCCTGTTCCTCGACCGCTCCGACGCGCCCGGCCACGACGAGCAGGTCGCCGCCTACCGGTCGGTGCTGGAAGCGTTCCCCGGCGGGCGGGTCGTCGTGCGCACCCTCGACGCCGGCGCGGACAAGCCGCTGGAGTTCCTCGAATCGGGCGGGCAGCAGGAACCCAACCCGGCGCTGGGGGAGCGGGGGCTGCGGATGATGCGCCGCCTGCCCGAGACCCTGGACGCCCAGCTCGCGGCGCTGGCCGAAGCCGAACGCGACACCGGCGCCTACCTGCAGGTCATGGCGCCCATGGTCACCGACGCGGCCGACGCCGAGTGGTTCGCGGCGGCAGCCGCCGCCTCCGGCGTCGCGCACCCGGGGGTGATGATCGAGGTCCCCGCAGCGGCGCTGCGGGCCGGCAGCATCGCCGAGCACGCCGACTTCTTCAGCGTCGGCACCAACGACCTCACCCAGTACACCTGCGCCGCCGACCGCGAAACCGCGGGCCTGGGGCGCTTCCAGGACCCCTGGCAGCCGGCGGTGCTGGACCTCGTTGCGGCGTCGGCCGCATCCGCCGCCGACGCGGGACGCACGTGCGGTGTCTGCGGAGAGGCGGCGGCCGATCCGCTGCTGGCCTGCGTGCTGACGGGACTCGGTGTCACGAGCCTGTCGATGGGCGCCCCGGCGCTGCCGCTGGTGCGCGCCGCGCTTGCGCGCGCCGACCTCGCCCAGTGCCGCGCCGCCGCCGAGGCGGCCCGCGGCGCCCGAGGGCCGGACGAGGCCCGCACCGCGGCCTCCGAACGCCTGCCGGCCCTGGCGGATCTGGGACTTTAGGCCGCGCCCGCGGGGGCCGACCGGCCCCGGACCCGGTGCGATCCGCCGGATCGCACCGGGACGGGTCCCGGTCCGCGCGGGGCCGGACCGCAGCCGAGGTTCGAATCCGCGGTGCGGTCCCGCCGCTGTGCACCGCCGCTCCCGCGGAACGACGCCGGCGGACCCGCTGCGGCCTCCCGTTTCGTGCGCAGGGCGGTATCGTGGGGCGGGTCGCGCTGTCGATGCGCGGTGCCGCAGTACGCGGCCTTCCCCCGTCGCGTCCCGCTCGCCGTGTCCGCTACCCGGAAGGTCCGCATGCCGTTCCGTTCGCTGCCCGCGCTGCTGGGCTCCGCCGTCCTGCTGCTGGTCCCCGCCCTCGCGGCGTGCAGCCCGGGATCGGCTCCTCCCGCCGGATCCGGGGGATCCGGCTCCCCGTCCTCGCCCGGCGGCGACGAGGCGGCCGAACTGGCCCGGGAACGCCTGAGCGAGATGTCGGTCGAGGAGAAGATCGGCCAGTTGATGGTGCTGACGGCCGCGGGTACCACCGCCGAGGAGAACGCCGGACCGGTGTCGGACTACCACCCCGGCGGGCTCATCTACTTCTCGGAGAACCTCAGCGGACCGGAGCAGATCGCTGGCATGTCCAACGGCCTGCAGGACGCCGCGGCCGACAGCGGCGCCGGGGTTCCGCTGTTCCTGGGCATCGACCAGGAGCAGGGCATGGTGGCGCGGCTGCCGGTGGGCGCGCGCTTCCCCGACGCTATGGCGGTGGGCGCCACCCGCGACACCGCCCATGCCGAGGCGCTGGCCGGCGCGACCGCGGCCGAACTCACCGCGCTGGGCATCAACCTGGACTACGCGCCGGTCGCCGACACCAACACCAACCCCGACAACCCCGTGATCGGCGTCCGCTCGTTCGGTTCCGATCCCGACCTGGTCGCCGAGATGGCCGGGGCCGAGGCCGCCGCCTTCAGCGAAGGCGGCGTCGTACCGGTCGTCAAGCACTTCCCGGGCCACGGCGACACCGACACCGACAGCCACACCGGGCTGCCCGTGATCGACAAGCCGCGGCAGGAATGGGAGCGGGAGGACCTGCCGCCGTTCCGCGCCGCGGTAGACGCCGACGTCGACGCGATCATGACGGCGCACGTGCTCATGCCGGAACTCGACGATTCCGGCGAGCCGTCGACGCTGTCGCCCGACGTCATCGGCGGCATCCTGCGCGAAGAACTCGGCTACGACGGCATCGTCACCACCGACGCGCTGAATATGGAGGGTGTGCGCCAGACCCACACCGACGGCGAGATCGCGGTGCGCGCCGTGCTCGCCGGCGCCGACCAGCTGCTGATGCCGCCGGACCCGCAGGCGGCTTTCGACGCCCTGCGCAGCGCCGTGGAGGAGGAGCGCATCAGCACCGAGCGCCTGGACCGGTCGGTGCTGCGCATCCTCACCACCAAGGCCGAACGGGGCCTGTTCGGAGCCGACCCCGCCGACGCCGGGGCCGCCGCCGACGCAGTGGGTACCCCAGAGCACCGCGAGGCGGCCCGCAGCCTGGCCGAGGACGCGGTGACGCTGCTGCGCAACCGCGACGGCGTGCTGCCGCTGCCGGAAGGGGCGTCGGTCAGCGTGGCCGGGTCCGGCGCTGAGGAGATCGGCGCGGGCCTGCGGGATCTGGGCTACACGGTCGTCTCCGATCCCGCCGCGGCCGACGCCGCCGTTGTGGGCACACGGAGCGCCCGCGGCGACGCCGAGCAGCGGTCCCCCGTCTCCGCTGCGCAGGCCGCCGGAACGCCCGTGGTCGTGGTCGCCCAGGGCGATCCCTACGACATCGCCGAGTTCGACGGGGTCGACGGCTACCTCGCCACGTACTCGTCGGTCGAGGCCTCACGCGCGGCGGCGGCGCGGGTACTGGGGGGCGAGGTGTCGCCGTCGGGCCGGCTGCCGGTCGCGATCCCCGGCACCGACATGGAATTCGGGGACGGGCAGTCCTACTGAGCGGGCCCGGCGGGCCGGTGGATCCGGCCCGCCGGACCGGGCGCTCGCGGACGGCGCTCAGCCGGGCGCCCGGTACGCGTTCAGCCGTGCCGCTTGCCCTCCCGGCGGGCCAGCGAACGCAGGTGCACCTCGTCGGGGCCGTCGAAGATCCGCATGGCGCGTGCGCCGGCGTACATCTCGGCCAGCGGGAAGTCGTCGCCGACGCCTGCGCCGCCGTGCACCTGGATGGCGCGGTCCAGCACGTCCACCGCCACCCGCGGCGCCGCCACCTTGATCGCCGAGATCTCGGTGCGCGCCTGCTTGGTGCCGTGGTTGTCGATCAGCCAGGCCGTCTTGAGGACGAGTAGCCGCGCCTGCTCGATGGCCAGCCGCGACTCGGCGATCTGCTGCTGGACCACGCCCTGGGCGGCGAGCGGCTTGCCGAAGGCCTCCCGCTGCTCGGCGCGGGCCACCATGAGCTCCAGCGCGCGCTCGGCCATCCCCAGGGCCCGCATGCAGTGGTGGATGCGGCCCGGGCCCAGCCGCGCCTGCGCGATCGCGAAGCCTTCGCCTTCCCCGGAGACGAGGTTGGCGGCGGGCACCCGCACGTCGGTGAACCGCAGCTCGCAGTGGCCCTCCTGGTCCTGGTAGCCGAACACGGGCAGGGAGCGCACGATCTCCAGCCCGGGCGTGTCGCGGGGCACCAGGATCATCGACTGCTGGCGGTGCGCGGGGCCGTCGGGGTCGGTCTTGCCCATCACGACGAAGATCTCGCAGCGGGGGTCGGCGGCACCGCTGATCCACCACTTGCGGCCGTTGACGACGTAGTCGTCGCCGTCGCGGACGATGGACGTGGCGATGTTCGCGGCGTCGGAGGAGGCCACGTCGGGTTCGGTCATGGCGAACGCCGAGCGGATGCGCCCGTCCAGCAGGGGATCCAGCCACCGCTCCCGCTGCTGGGCGGTGCCGAACATGTGCAGCACCTCCATGTTGCCGGTGTCGGGCGCCGAGCAGTTCAGCGCCTGCGGGGCCAGATTCGGGGAGCGGCCGGTCAGTTCGGCCAGCGGGGCGTAGTCGGTGACGCTCAGACCGCCCACGTCGGGCAGGAAGAGGTTCCACAGGCCGCGGCGGCGCGCCTCGGCCTTCAGGTCCTCCACAACGGGCGGGAGTTCGTGGCTGTCCCGTCCGGCTTCGGCACGCTGGCGGTGGTAGACGGGCTCGGCCGGGTAGACGTGCTCGTCCATGAACGACTGCAGTTCGGCCAGGCGGTCGCGGGCGGTGGCGCTGAGATCGAAGTCCATGACCGCAGTATGCCATCAGACCGACCAGTCGGTACTGTTCCGGTGGACGTTCGTGCCGGGCGAGGGACGGGGCCCCGTCGCCGTCTGCGCGTCCGCGCACGCCGCACCTCGCGCCGCGCCGGCCGGGACGGCGGCGACGGTGCGGGGATTGGCGCCGCCGCCACCCGGGAAGAAACCGTCTCCCGGCACGGCGGCCCCGAGCCCCGCCCGGGGTCCGGCGCCCGGGAACACCGGGCGCACCGCTAGGGATGGAGGCGAGTATGGCCACCGAGTGCCGTGGAATCATCACCGACTGGGGCGGGGTCCTGACCTCCCCGCTGCGCGAGACCATCACCGCCTGGCTGGCCGACGACGGCATCGACGACGCCCGCTACCGCGACGTCATGCGCGCCTGGGTGCAGGGCGCGTACGGCGGAGGCGGCGTGGACGGCAACCCCATCCACGTGCTGGAACGCGGCGAGATCGCCACACCGGAGTTCGAACGGCTCCTCGCGGCCGAGCTGCGGCTGGCCGACGGCGGCGCGGTTCCGGCCGAGGGCCTGATCACGCGGATGTTCTCCGGCTTCCACCCGGTCGAGGAGATGTACACGGCCCTGCGCCAGGCCCGCGAGCAGCGGGTGCGCACCTGCCTGCTGTCCAACTCGTGGGGCAACGGCTACCCCCGCGAACGCTTCGACGAAGCCTTCGACGCCGTCGTCATCTCCGGCGAAGTGGGCATGCGCAAACCCGAGGAGGCGATCTTCCGGCACGCCGTCGAGCTGGCCGGCCTGCCGCCGCACGAGTGCGTGTTCATCGACGACATCGAGCACAACGTGCACGCGGCCGTCGAGCTGGGCATGGTCGGCATCCTGCACCGCGACCCCGCCGAGACGCGGGACCGGCTGGCCGAGACCTGCGGCATCGAACTGGACCCGATGCCCTTCTGACCCGGCCCTCCCGGGCCGGCGGCGGGCGGGCCCGGAGCGCCGGGAACCGTCCGCCGCCGCACCGTCCCCGGACCCGCACCGCCCGGCCGCGTCCGCCCGGCGCCGTGCCGCCGATCCGCGCGCCTCTGGCAGACTTTCCGGGCGGACACTCTCCGCCCGACCACGAGAAACGATCCGCGGGACCACGATGCGCATCTACCTGCCCAGCACGTTCCCCCGCCTCGCCGCCGTCCTCGACGCCGGCGAGGTCGGCGGGACGCCGCTGACCGCCTACGCCGTCACCGAGCGGCTGGCCGGCCCGGATACGGCCGCCGACGACGAAGAGCTGGAGTACGAGGCGCTGAGCGGCGCCGCCGCTGCGTCGCTGCAGCTGCTGCGCGAGGACCCTTCCGCGCCGCGCCGCCGCGCGGTGCTCGCCGTCGAGGCCCCCGACACGATCGTCGGCCCGCCGCCGGCCGGGGCCGACCACCCGGCCGCGGTCACCGTCACCGGCACGGTCGCCCGCACGCGCATCGCCGCCGTGCACGCCGACGAACCGGAGGCCGAAGAGGCCGTCGCGGCGGCGATCGCCGACGGCGGCGGCTCCCGGGAGGACGGCGGCGGTTCGCCGGCGGAGGGCGGCGGCTCCCCGGAGGACGGCGGCGGTTCGCTGGAGGGGCACGAGCTCCTCTGGTTCGCCACACAGGAGCTGGCCTACCTCCTCGGCCGCGACTGACCCCGCCCGAGACCCACGTCGATCTTGTAGCTACCGTCACCGGAAAACGGTTTCAGTGACGGTAGCTACAAGATCGACGCCGGTGGGGGCTTTACCGCACCCCGTGGTGCGGGTATGCATCTTCGCGCGGCGCCCGGCGGCGGGACGGCGCACACGCCGCGTCCGCACCGCCCGGGTCCGCCACCCACTCCGATCGGGAGGCAGTGCGATGGATGCCGTGACCGACGTTCCCGTCCCCGTCAACGAGCCCAACCTGAGCTACGCGCCGGGACGTCCCGAACGGGCCGAGCTCGAAGCGGAGATCGCGCGCCAGTCGGCCGAGGAGACCGAGCTCGCACAGGTGATCGGCGGCGAGCACAGCCTCGGATCCGGCGAGCTGATCCCGGCGCTCAAGCCCCACGGCCACGCCCACGTCCTGGGCCGGATGAGCGACGCGACGCCCGGTGAGGCCGAACGGGCGATCGAGGCGGCACGTGCCGCCGCACCCGCGTGGCGCGCCATGTCCTTCGACGACCGCGCCGCCATTCTGCTGCGCGCCGCCGACCTGCTGGCCGGACCGTACCGCGCCCGAGTCAACGCCGCCACCATGCTCGGCCAGTCCAAGTCCGTCTGGCAGGCCGAGATCGACGCCGCCTGCGAGCTGATCGACTTCTGGCGGTTCAACGTCTCCTTCGCCCGCCGCCTCTACGCCGACCAGCCCATCTCGGTACGCGGCGTGTGGAACCGGCAGGAGCTGCGGCCGCTGGAGGGGTTCGTCCTGGCGATCACGCCGTTCAACTTCACCGCCATCGCCGGCAACCTCCCCACCGCGCCCGCCCTGATGGGCAACGTCGTGGTGTGGAAGCCCTCGCCCACCCAGACCTACTCCGCGCACTTCGTGATGCGCGTGCTGGAAGAGGCCGGGATGCCGCCGGGCGTGATCAACATGGTCACCGGCGACGGCCGGGCCGTGTCCGAGACCGCGCTGGCCCGGCCCGACCTCGCCGGCATCCACTTCACCGGGTCGGCGGGAACCTTCCAGCACCTGTGGCGCACCGCCGGCGAGCACATCGCCGACTACCGCTCCTACCCGCGCATCGTCGGCGAGACCGGCGGCAAGGACTTCGTCGTCGCCCACTCCTCGGCCGACCCCGGCGTGCTGCGGACCGCCCTGATCCGCGGCGCCTTCGAGTACCAGGGCCAGAAGTGCTCGGCCGCCTCGCGCGCCTACATCCCGCGCAGCGTGTGGTCGTCGATGCGCGACGGCCTGCTCGACGAGGTCGGCGCGCTCACCATGGGCGACGTCACCGGCGACGTGTCGACGTTCATGGGCGCGGTGATCGACGGCCGCTCCTTCGCCAAGAACTCCGCCGCGCTCAAGCGCGCCGCGGACAAGGACTCCATCACGGTGCTGGCGGGCGGACGCGCCGACGACAGCGTCGGCTACTTCGTCGAGCCGACGGTGCTGGAGTGCGACGATCCCGAAGACGAGGTCTTCCGCACCGAGTACTTCGGCCCGATCCTGGCCGTGTACGTCTACGACGACTCCCGCTACGACCGGGTCCTGGAGCAGATGGCCGACGTCGCGCCCTACGCGCTGACGGGGGCGGTCGTGGCCCGCGACCGTGCCGCCGTCGCCGAAGCCGAGGCCGCCCTGCGGTTCTCGGCCGGCAACTTCTACATCAACGACAAACCGACGGGGTCGATCGTGGGCCAGCAGCCCTTCGGCGGCGCCCGCGCTTCGGGCACCAACGACAAGGCCGGGTCGGTGTTCAACCTGGCCCGCTGGGTCAGCCCGCGCGCGATCAAGGAGACCTTCGACCCGCCCACGGACTGGCGCTACCCCCACATGGGGTGATGCGGCGCCCGCACCGGGGCGGAGAACGCGGCGCGGCGGCGGCCCCGCCGTGTCGGCGGTGCCGCGGGCGGCCTCGCCGACACGGCGGTGTTCCGGGTGGACTACTGTAAGGCCCACGCTGGTGCCGGGGCGGGAGGTCCTGTCGCGCTGCGGCCCCGCACGGCGGTGCGTTCGGCCGCCGGAGGACGGCGGGTTCCCGGGCTCCCGGCGGCGGCGGAATCGTGGTGGAATGCCCGCACGCCCTTGAGGAGGCTGCCATCAGCCGGCTGGTGTTGTGGAACATCGACCTCACGCTCGTCGACGTCTCCCAGGTGACGCGAGCCGCCTACGCCGAGGCGTTCGAGCGGGTAACCGGTGTTCCGCTGGTGTATCTGGCCTCCACCGGAGGACGCACCGACTCCGAGATCTTCTTCGAGTTCCTCGCGCGCAACGACGTGCGCCTGGACGCGGGCGAGGAGCCGCTGTCGGACTTCGTCGACGCCTTGGGCGAAGCGTTCGCCCGCCGCCGCGACCAGCTGACGGCGCGCGGGCGGGCGATGCCGGGGGCCCAGGAGGCGCTGGCCGCCGTCGGCGGGCTCGAAGACACCGTCCAGACGGTGGTCACCGGCGCGATCATGGCCAACGCCGTGGCCAAGCTGTCCGCGTTCGGCCTCGACGGCTACCTCGACCTGAGCGTCGGCGGGTTCGGGTCCGAGCACTACCCCAAGGGCAGCCTCATCCAGTTCACCCGCATGCGCGCGGCCCAGGCCCACGGGTTCGCGTTCCCCGAGCGGTCCACGGTCTACATCAGCGACTCGCCGCGCGACGTCGAGGCCGCCCTGATCGGCCGCGCCACGCCCATCGGCGTGGTCAGCGGTTCGGCCACCGAGTCCCAGCTGCGTTCCGCCGGCGCCGAACACGTGCTGGAGGACCTCGCCGACACCGTCCGGCTGATCGGCGCGGTGCGCGAGGCGACCTCCAGCGCCGAGTGAGCGTCTCGGGGAGCGGGACCTCCCCGGGCGCCCGGGGCGACTACCCCGCGGACCCGGGCGGATCACACCGCTGACCGGCAGCGGTCGCAGACCTTGCCGTCGCGGGCCTCAGGCGTACCGTGGATGCGGGCCCCGTCCGGAGCATATGCCGCCGGGACCGCCGGACCGTCCGGGGCCACACGGTTGCGCAATCCGCTTCTAACCTCCCGAAACGCACAGATAACGGTGTTGATCACAAAACCCGGGGACGCGACCCAGTAACCTGGTCGCGGCGGGGCCGGACAACGGAGTCCGGCCGGTACACCGCACCTGTGCGCACAGGTTCCCCCCTCCCGTCATCCGGGGGCGGGACCACCGCCGGCGCCCATCCGGCGCCGACAACTCGATATGACCCGACGTCCCGGAGCCGCCGAAGGTCCGGGGCCGGCCCCCTACGACTCACAAGGGAGTGAGGTCGCACGATGCCCGGCCAGTCTGACGCCGTCCAGGACCGATTGCTGCGCGAGGCCGTCGCGCACTGCTCCGGCCGGCCTCCGTTCACCGGCGATCCCGAGCAGACCGAACGCCTGCTGCGGCACTACTACCGGCATGTGGCCACCGAGGAGCTGCGGGAACGCGCCCCCGCCGAGATCTGCGGACCGGCGGCGCTGCATCTGGAATCCGCGCAGCACCGGCCCCAGGGACGCGCCAAGGTACGTGTCTACACTCCCGCCCGCGAGCGCGACGGCTGGGAGACCGGCCACTCGGTCGTCGAGATCGTCACCGACGACGCGCCCTTCCTCGTCGACTCGGTCACTATGGAACTGGGGCGCCGGGGGATCGGCTACGACCTGGTCATCCACCCCCAGCTGCGGGTCGCCCGGGACGTCGCCGGCGAACTCCGCGAGATCGAACCCGACCCCGATGCCGACCCCGACGGTCCGATCCCGCTCCAGGAATCCTGGATGCACCTGGAGATCGACCGCTGCAGCGGGCCGACCGCCCGCAAGGAGCTGGCCGCCGACCTCGAACGCGTGCTCGCCGACGTGCACAGCGTCCACGAGGACACCGGCCGGATGCGCCGCCAGGCGCTGCTGTTGGCCGACGAGCTCGCCGCCTCGGCCGACCGCCTTTCCCGGGGCGGCGTCGACGTGCGCGAGATGACCGAGAGCGTCGAGTTCCTGCGCTGGGTGGCCGACCGGCACCTGCACTTCATGGGGTATCGCGAGTACGCCCTGGTCAGCGCCTCCGTCGGGGACGACGCCCCGGCCATGCCCGCCTCCGACGAATCCGCCTCGAAGATGGGGCTGAGCCCGCGGCCGGGGACCGGGCTGGGGCTGCTGCGCTCCGACGCCCCGGCTTCGGAGAGCTTCGCCGCCCTGCCGCCCGAGGCCCGCGACAAGGCCCGCGAGCCCCACGTGCTGGTGCTGACCAAGGCCAACTCCCGCGCCACGGTGCATCGCCGCAAGTACCTCGACTACGTGGGCGTCAAGCGCTTCGACGAGCAGGGACGCGTCGTGGGCGAGTACCGCTTCCTGGGGCTGTACACCCACGAGGCGGTCACCACCAGCATCTCCCAGATCCCCATCCTCAAGCGCAAGCAGGCCGAGATCCTCGGTCTGGCCGGGTTCGACCCCGAGAGCTACGACGGCAAGGACCTCATCGAGATCCTGGAGGGCTTCCCGCGCGAGGAGCTGCTGCAAGCGCCCGTCGACCGGCTCTACGACATCGTGCTGGGGGTGCTGCGCCTGCGCGAGCGCCGCGGCACCAAGCTCTTCCTGCGCCGCGACCCCTACGGCCGGTTCATATCCTGCCTGGTCTACATGCCCCGCGACCGCTACAACACCGACGTGCGGCTGCAGGTGCAGCAGGTGATGAGCCGCGCCTTCGAAGGCGCGACCATGGACCACAGCGTCCAGGTCGGATCCGCGCCCTTCGCCCAGCTCTACCTGGTGGTGCGCGCCGAGCGCGGCACCATCCTCGCCGACGTCGACCACGCCGCCCTGGAGGCCGAGGTCGTCGCCGCCACCCGGTCCTGGGACGACGACCTCGACCGGGCGCTGCGGTCCCGCTTCGGCGCCGACCGCGCCGAATCGCTGGCTCAGACCTACGGCGCCGCGCTGCCGGAGGGCTACAGGGTCGATACCGACGCAGCCGCGGCCGTCGACGACATCGACCGCCTCGACCGGCTCGCCGACGACGAGCTCGCCGTCAACCTCTACCGGCCCGGAGGCGCCGAGCCCGGTGAGTGGCGACTCAAGGTCTACCGCACGGGCGAGCCGATCTCCCTGTCCCGGGTGCTGCCGCTGCTGGAGCACATGGGCGTGGAGGTCCGCGACGAGCGGCCCTACGGGGTGACCGGCGCCGAAGCCGGGCGCGCCTGGATCTACGATTTCGGATTCGCCCCCGTCACCGACGCCGTCGAGCTTCCGGCCGAGCGGCTGAAGACGCTGTTCGAGGACGCCTTCACCGCGCTGTGGCAGGGGCGCGGCGAGTCCGACGGGTTCAACGCGCTGGTGGTGCGCGGCGGGCTCGACTGGCGCCAGCTGACCATCCTGCGCGCCTACGCCAAGTACCTGCGCCAGACCGGCAGCACGTTCAGCCCTGCCTACTTCTCCGATGTGCTCGTGGCCAACGTGCACATCGCCAATCTGCTGGTGCGGTTGTTCGAGTCCCGCTTCGACCCCGACCGCGAGGCCGGGCGCCAGGAGCGCACCGACGCCATCACCGAGGAGATCCGCGGCGAGCTCGACCAGGTCGCCAGCTTGGACCAGGACCGCATCCTGCGCTCGTTCCTGGCCGCCATCGAGGCCACCCTGCGCACCACCTACTTCCAGGCCGGCTCTGCGGCGCCCAAGCCCTATCTGGTCTTCAAGCTCGACCCCCGGCGCATCCCCGATCTGCCCGCGCCGCGCCCGCGCTACGAGATGTACGTCTACTCTCCGCGCGTGGAGGGCGTGCACCTGCGCTTCGGGGCCGTGGCCCGCGGCGGGCTGCGCTGGTCGGACCGCTTCGAGGACTTCCGCACCGAGGTCCTGGGCCTGGTCAAGGCCCAGTCGGTGAAGAACTCGGTCATCGTGCCCAGCGGCTCCAAGGGCGGGTTCGTCTGCAAGCGGCTGCCCGCCGGGGGCGACCGCGACGCGACCCGGGCCGAGGTCGTGGCCTGCTACCAGCAGTTCATCAGCGGCATGCTCGACGTCACCGACAACCGTTCCGGCGGCCGTGTGGAGCACCCCGACCGCGTGGTGCGCTACGACGGAGACGACCCCTACCTGGTGGTCGCCGCCGACAAGGGCACGGCCACCTTCTCCGACATCGCCAACGACATCGCGCTGGAGCGCGGCTTCTGGCTGGGCGACGCCTTCGCCTCGGGCGGGTCGGTGGGCTATGACCACAAGGCGATGGGCATCACCGCCCGGGGCGCCTGGGAGTCGGTGAAGCACCTGTTCCGCGAACTCGGCACCGACGTCCACAACGAGGACTTCACCGCGGTCGGGGTCGGCGACATGTCCGGGGATGTGTTCGGCAACGGCATGCTGCTGTCCCGGCACATCCGGCTCGTCGCCGCGTTCGACCACCGCCACATCTTCCTCGACCCCGTCCCCGATGCCGAGCGGTCCTTCGCCGAGCGCCGGCGGATGTTCGAGCTGCCGCGCAGCACCTGGGCCGACTACGACACCGGGGTGATCTCCGAGGGCGGCGGTGTGCATCCGCGAACGGCGAAGTCGATCCCCGTCACGCCGCAGGTGCGCCGGGCGCTGGGCATCGACGCCGGAACGACCGCGCTCACCCCGTTCGAGCTGATGCAGCACATCCTCAGCGCACCGGTCGACCTGCTGTGGAACGGCGGCATCGGGACCTACGTGAAGGCCTCCTCGGAGTCCGACGCCGACGTCGGCGACAAGGCCAACGACCCTCTGCGGGTCAACGGGTCCGATCTGCGCTGCAAGGTCGTGGGCGAGGGCGGCAACCTCGGGCTCACCCAGGCCGGGCGGATCGAGTTCGCGCGCAACGGCGGCCGGGTCAACGCCGACTTCATCGACAACTCCGCCGGAGTGGACACGTCCGACCACGAGGTCAACATCAAGATCATGCTCGACCGCGAGGTCGACGAGGGCCGCCTCGCCAAGGACGAGCGCGACGCGCTGTTTCTGAGCATGACCGAGGACGTCGCCGAGCTGGTGCTGGCCGACAACTACGCGCAGAACGTGGTGCTGTCGGCCGCCCGCAAGCAGGCCGGCGAGATGATGCACGTCCACGCCCGCTACATGCGCCGGCTTGAGCGCGAAGGACGCATCGAGCGCAAGCTGGAGGTGCTGCCCGACGACGAGGACATCGCTTCGCGGCGCAGCGCCGGCCACGGCCTGACGGGTCCGGAGTTCGCGACGCTGCTGGCCCACACCAAGAACGTGCTCAAGGACGAGGTCGCCGACTCCGATCTGCCCGGCGACCCCTACCTGCGCCGGACCCTGGTGGAGTACTTCCCCGAGGCGCTGCGCCGGCGCTTCTCCGACGCCATCCCCGAGCATCCGCTCGGCCGCGAGATCGTCGCCAACCACGTCGTCAACGACATGGTCAATCGCGGCGGAACCACCTTCGCCTTCCGCATCGGCGAGGAGCTGGGAGCCGCGCCCGACGACATCGCGCGCGCCTACCTGGTGGTGCGGGAGGTGTTCGGGCTGCGCGCACTGTGGGCCGAGATCGAGAACCTGGACCACTGGATCGGCGTCGACGTCCAGCTCGACCTGCTGCTGGAGGCCCGCAAGCTCACCGAGCGCGGCACGCGGTGGCTGCTGCGCAACCGCAAGTCGCCCTTCGACCTCGGCGCGGAGACGGAGTTCTTCTCCTCCGGCGTGGCCGAGATCGTGCCGCAGCTTCCGGACCTGCTGCTGGGCCGCGACCGGCGCCTGTTCTCCGAGCGGTGCGACCGGTTCACCAAGGCCGACGTCCCCCGCGAGCTGGCCGAGCGGGTGGCGAGTATGGTCCCGGCGTATTCGACCTTCGACCTGGTCTCCATCGCCAACCACACCCGGCGCCCGCTGCCCGAGGTCGCCCGGGTGTACTTCGACCTGGCCGAGAGCCTGCAGATCGGGTCGCTGCGCGAGCGCATCATCGCGCTGCCGCGCCACGACCGGTGGGTGACCATGGCGCGGGCCGGCCTGCGCGACGACCTGTACGCGGCTCACGCCGGCCTCACCCGCGAGGTGTTGCAGAGCGGCGATCCGGGGGAGTCGCCCGAGCGGCTGCGGCAGCGCTGGATCGAGCGCAACCGGGTGGCGGTGGAGCGCTCGGAGCAGACTCTGCGCGAGATCCGCGAGTCCGAGCAGTACGACTTGGCCACGATCTCGGTCGCGCTGCGCTCCGTGCGTTCGCTGCTGGTGTCGTCCGGGGAGTGACGCGGTCCCTCCGCCCGGGCCGCGAGTCGGATCCGCGACCCCGGGCGGAGGCCGCTGCGGCGGGCGGCCGGGTCCGCTGTGGCAGCCACGGGACGCATTCCCCCTAGACTGGGGCGTGTGGCAGACCTAGACCCCGCAGACAAGATCAAGGAACTCTCCTCCACTCTGGCGAGTGTGGAAGCCGTCCTGGACCTCGGTGCCAAGCAGCGCGAGATCGAAGAGCTGCGCGAGCAGTCTGCCGACCCGGAGCTGTGGAACGATCCCGGCCACGCCCAGCAGGTCACACGCAGGCTGTCCCATCTGGAGTCCACGGTCAACAAGGTCGGCACGATCCGCAGCCGCCTGAACGACGTGAGCGTGCTCTTCGAGCTCGCCGCCTCCGAGGACGACGCCGACACCCGCGCCGAGGCCGATACCGAGCTGGAGTCGCTGCGCTCGGACATCGGTACGCTGGAGATCCGCACCCTGCTCAGCGGCCCGTACGACGAGCGCGAGGCGCTGGTCAGCATCAACGCCCAGGCCGGCGGCATCGACGCGGCGGATTGGGCCCAGATGCTGCAGCGCATGTACCTGCGCTGGGCCGAGCGGCACGGTTATCCCGTCGAGATCTACGACATCTCCTATGCCGAGGAAGCCGGCGTCAAGTCGACGACGTTCGCGGTCAAGGCCGCCTACGCCTACGGCACGCTGCGCGGCGAGCACGGCACGCACCGCTTGGTGCGCATCTCGCCGTTCGACAACCAGAACCGGCGCCAGACCTCGTTCGCGGGCGTCGACGTGGTGCCCGTGGTCCAGCAGAGCGACCACATCGAGATCGACGAGAACGAGTTGCGCATCGACGTCTTCCGGTCCTCGGGGCCCGGCGGGCAGAGCGTCAACACGACCGACTCCGCGGTGCGGATCACCCACGGGCCCACCGGGATCGTCGTCTCGTGTCAGAACGAGAAGAGCCAGCTGCAGAACCGCGCCGCGGCGATGGGGGTGCTCCAGGCGAAGCTGCTGGAGCGCAAGCGCCGCGAGGAGCAGGCCGAGATCGACGAGTTGCGCGGCGAGACCGTCAGTAGCTGGGGTACGCAGATGCGCAACTACGTGCTGCACCCCTACCAGGCGGTGAAGGACGTACGCACGGGTGCGGAGAGCGGAAACACCGGCGGTGTGCTCGACGGCGAGATCGACGGATTCATCGACGCCGAGATCCGCTGGCTGCGCAGCCAGGAGTAGCGCTCCGGCGGCGCGCGGAGCTTCCGGTCGGGCGTCGCTGCAGGACAGGGCCTTTTGGTCGGTGGTATACGCGAGCGTTACCACAGGTTGACACTTCCGATATGGTCTGGTCTGCTGTTCGGTGAACAGCCGAGGCCGATCCGCCGTGTGTGGTCGAGGCCGCCCGAGCATCCGCCCGCCCTCCGGTTCCCCTGTGCGGGGCTGCGGGCCGATCTGGACATTCCGGGTTGCGATCACCTCTACACTGACGATTGGCCCTGTGGCCGGTACTGCCTCCCGCGGAGCCAGTCATCCGTTGAGGCGCCCCTACCTTTGAGAACCTTGTGATGCTGCCGTGATCCATTTTGAGAACGTCACCAAGGCCTATACGACCCAGAAGCACCCTGCGCTGGAGGACGTCTCCATCGACGTCGGCAAGGGCGAGTTCGTCTTCCTCGTCGGCCCCTCCGGATCGGGCAAGTCGACCTTCCTCAGGCTCGTCCTGAAGGAGGAGAAGCCCAACAAGGGCCGGGTGCACGTCGCCGGCAAGGACCTGGCGCGGCTTTCCAACTGGAAGGTTCCGCATCTGCGGCGCCGCATCGGCTGCGTCTTCCAGGACTTCCGGCTGCTGCCGAACAAGAACGTTTTCGAGAACGTGGCCTTCGCCCTTGAGGTGATCGGCAAGCCGCGGAGGTTCATCCGCAAGGTGGTGCCCGAGGTCGTCGAACTCGTCGGCCTCGAAGGCAAGGCCGACCGCATGCCCGACGAGCTGTCGGGCGGCGAGCAGCAGCGGGTCGCCATCGCGCGGGCGTTCGTGAACCGCCCGCAGATCCTGCTCGCTGACGAGCCCACGGGGAACATCGACCCCGCTACGTCGATCGGCATCATGAAGGTGCTCGACCGAATCAACAGGACCGGGACGACCGTAGTCATGGCGACCCACGACGCCGCCATCGTCGACTCGATGCGCAAGCGCGTGATCGAGCTCGAAGAGGGCGAGGTCGTGCGCGACCAGACCCGCGGCGTCTACGGACAGGCGTACTGACGCTCGGGCCTGCCAGCGCTCCTGCGTTGGTCAGTGCAGCGCGGCGAAGCCCACGAGGATGGACCCTTAACTCTCATGCGTGCACAATTCGTACTTTCCGAGATCTGGATCGGTCTGCGTCGCAACCTGACCATGACCGTGGCGGTCATCACCACGGTGGCCATCTCCCTCGCCCTGTTCGGCGGCGGCCTGCTGATCAACCAGCAGGTTTCGCAGATGCGCCAGTACTGGAACGAGCGGGTGACCCTGACCATCTACATGTGCACGGAGATCTCCAACTCCACCACATGTGAGGAGAACGGTCCGGCCACCGATCAGCAGCGCCAGGACATCCAGAGCGACCTGGAGTCGATGGACCAGGTCCAAAGCGTCGAGTACGTCAGCGCTGAGCAGGCCTTCAAGGACTTCCAGGACCGCTTCGCCAACAACCAGGCGATGATCGACGCGGTCCGCAAGGGCGATCTGCCCGACAACTTCCGGGTGCAGCTGGCCGATCCCAGCAAGTACCAGGCCGTGGCCAACGACATGCAGGGCCGCGAGGGCATCGACACGATCTACGACGATCAGCAGGTGCTGGAACAGTTCTTCGGCCTGCTCGACGGCCTCACCACCGCGGCGCTGACCGTCTCCTTCGTGCAGTTGGCCGCAGCGGCGCTGCTGATCGGCAACACCGTGCGATTGGCGGCTTACAATAGGCGCAAGGAGACCGGCATCATGCGGCTGGTCGGCGCGTCCAACTTCTACATCCAGCTCCCCTTCCTGCTCGAAGGCGCCATCGCCGGCCTGATCGGCGGCATCATCGCCTCCGGGTTCATCGTCGCCGCGCGGTTCCTGCTGCTTACCCGCATCCAGGAGTGGTTCCAGTTCGACGTCACGCTTTCGACCGGGTCCCTGCTGTCGGTTATCGGCGTGTCGATCATCCTGGGTGTGCTGCTCTGTACCGTCGCGTCGTTCCTGACGCTGCGGCGCTATCTGCGGGTATGACCCGGCATGGCGGGTGACCGCGGCCCACGTACCGTCAGCGGTCGAGAAGGGGGATAGCTGTGCCGAAGGAAAAGGGGCGCAAGCTCATCGCGCAGAACCGGCGCGCCCGGTACGACTACCATATCGACGACACCTACGAAGCCGGCATCGTGCTGACCGGCACCGAGGTGAAGTCGCTGCGCGCCGGACGGGCCTCCTTGATCGACGGGTTCGCCCAAGTCAAGGACGGCGAAATCTGGCTGGAGAACGTCCACATCCCCGAATACGCGCAGGGGACCTGGACCAACCACTCCGCCAAGAGACGGCGTAAGCTGCTGTTGCACCGCGAGGAGATCGCCCGGCTCATCGGCAAGACCCAGGAGTCCGGGCGCACCCTGGTTCCGCTGTCGCTGTACTTCAGCGAGGGCAAGGCCAAGGTCGAGATCGCCCTCGCGCGTGGTAAGCGCACGTACGACAAGCGTCGCGACATCGCCGAACGCGAGGCCAAGCGCGACATGGAGCGCGCTCTGCGGCGTCGGCGCTGAAGCGCTGTGAAAGGATCGCAAGGGTGTCCCCCCGCCGCCTACGCCGTCTACTGGCAGCAGGAACCGGGATCGCCGTCGCCGCGGCGGTCTCGGGCTGCACGACCCAGCCTTCGCCCGAGGTGGCGGTACGCAACTTCCTGCTGAAGTGGCAGGCCGGCGACTACTCCGCAGCCGCCGCCTACACCGACGGCGATACCGACACGATCGCCGGCACGCTGGAGGACACGCGCCGCCAGCTCGACCTGGCGGGCCTGCGCTTCTCGCTGGGTCCCGTCAGCCAGGACGGCGACTCCGCGACGGCCGAGTTCGACGTCCAGGCCGACCTGGGCATCGGCGACCCGGTGTGGAAGTACACCGGGTCGATGCCGTTGAAGGAAGAGCCCCGGGGCTGGGTGGTGCAGTGGGACCCCTCGGTCGTCCACCCCGATCTCGGGGCGGACGAGCGCATCGCCGTCAGCTATGACGTCCCCGACCGCGGAGAGATCCTCGACCGCAACGGGGAACCGCTCGTGGGCACCACCGAGGTGACCGCGTTCGGCGTTGTTCCGGCCGACATGTCCGACATGGACCGCGGGGTGGCCCGGCTCGCCGAGCTGCTGGACGAGAACGACGGCCCGCTGCTGGACCGCGTCCGTTCCGCGCCGCCCGAGGAGTTCCAGCCGCTGGTGCTGATGCGCGCCGGCGAGGTCGGCGGCGATCTGCGCGACCGGGCGACGTCGATCCCGGGTGTGGACACGCGGAAGCTCGACATGCGCCTCAGGCCGCGCACCGCGGCGCCGTTCGTGGGCGAGGTCGCCGGTACCGCCGAGCACAACGTCTCCTCCCGCGTAGCGGGCACCTACCAGGCCGGCGACACCGTGGGGCTGACCGGGCTGCAGAACATCTTCCAGCAGCGCTTGGCGGGAACGGCCACTACGAAGGTCGTCACGCTCGACGGCGCGGGCGAGCAGACCGGCGTGCTCAACTCGTGGCCGGGCCTGCAGAGCGGGTCGCTGGAGACGAGTCTGGACGTGCGTGTGCAGGAAGCCGGCCAGGCCGCCCTGGACACGCTGCCCGAGCGCGGCTACATGGTCGCGCTGGACGCCGGGACCGGCGAGGTCCTCGCCTCGGTCGGCACCGGCGGAAACGACGACGACGGCGCCTTCACCGCCGAGTACCGGCCCGGCGGGACGTTCAGCATCGTGTCCTACACCGCCGCGCTGCAAGGGGGAGCGTACTCCCCGGACGACCGCATGGCCTGCGACAACCAGACCTCGGTAGGCGGGCGCACGTTCACCACCCCCAACAACACGGGCCTGTCGGGGATGCCGGACCTCGCCACCGACTTCAGCTACTCCTGCACGACCGCATTCGCGCAGATGAGCGAGAAGGTCGGTGCCGAGGCGATCACCTCGGCGGCGCGCGACTTCGGCATCGGTGGCGACTGGCGGATGGCGGTGCCCGCATCCAGCGGGAGCTTCACCGCGCCCGATACGGCGGGGGAAGCCGCTGCGGCCATGGCGGGATCGGATCAGGTGCGGGTCACTCCGCTGTCGATGGCGCTGGCGGCCGGCGCGGTCCGGGACGGTACATGGCACCCGCCGAAACTGGTGTCCGACGACGAGGCCGCCGAACTCGCCGGCGGATCCAGCACGGAGCTCGACGCCGACGCGGTCGGGCAGGTGCAGGAGATGATGCGCTCCGCCGTGGAGGTCAGCGCGGTCAACGCCGATGTGGGCACCGAACCGGTCCACGGCCAGGTGGCCAACACCACGCAGCAGGTGCGCGGGGACGAGACCGCGGTGCAGTGGTTCGTCGGCTACCAGGGCGACCTCGCGTTCGCGCTGGTGGCCGAGGTGGACCCGTCCATCCAGCTGTGGGAGCAGTACGCGGTCGACGCCACAGGCGCGTTCCTGCAGCAGCTGCCCTACGGCTACGTCGAGGAGCTGGGGGAGCAGGGGGATTCGCAGGCCGGCGCCGCCGGCACCGGCGCGGAGGACCCGGCCGGCCAGGCCGGGGGCGAGTCCCCGGGCGCCCCGACCACCGCGCCCGTGGAGTAGTCCGCGCCCGGGGACGGGGGAGCCGGGCCGAGCCGCATGCGCCCGAGGGCGGTCGGCGGGCCGGACCGCGCGATCCGGAGCGTGCCGTGTGAAGCGGAAAAAAGATCCCGTTCCCGGGCAACCCCGGCGGGGCCGTTATGCGTCTTCACGGGTGACTGGGACCGCAAAGGGGGTTGCGGAGTCCCAGTCGGAGAGCAGGACCTCGTCTCGGGGGAGGCCCTGCCGAAAAAGGAAAGGCCGGCCCGACCCTGCCGGCCGCCCTCGCGGGCAGCGTCGATGGTTCCCGTCCGCGCCCGCGGGGGATTCCTGTGTGCCCGGCCCGCCCGCGGTCGCCCCGCCGGGCGGCGCCGGGTCGCCCCGGTCGCGTGAAAGATCGCGAATCGGCTGCGATCTCGGGAATGAGCTTGGACCCCGGTGCGTTCTACAGGTAGCGTTGGATCGCAAGGGGGCGCCTCGGGTGTCCCCGCATGCGGGCTCAGGCCCGTTGAAAATTTCACAGCGGGGGTGATCGGTTTCGACTTTGATCGCCGTGTCAGGGGAAGCGGGCCGAGGGTTGCGACGTAACCTCGTAAATCCTGCCTCGCAATAAACACAAGTGCCAATTCTAAGCGCACTGAGGTCGCTCTCGCCGCTTAAGCGATAGCGTCTCTGTCGGCCTGGGCTCGTCCTCGGCCCAGTGTCCGGCATCGTCTAGAGGACTCACCGCTCAGACCAGGCCACGGGGTCTGGGTGGGACATTCACGTGGCTGGGCTCGTCAGCGACGCGTTCGTGAGAGCGCTGGAGCCGAGTAGAACGCTAGCGCGAACTGTGCTCGGAGAAGCCCTGGCGCGTCATCGAAGGACGCGGGTTCGATTCCCGCCACCTCCACGATCCGGCCCGCGGCGGTCGACGGCTCCGGCCGTCCACCGCCGCGGGCCGTTTTCATGCCCCGGGGGAGTCCGGGATGCCGGGGACCCGACCGTGCACGACGGCGGATCCGGGACGAGCGCGTCGGTCGGCCCCGGCGGCGGTGCAGGATGCGCCCGCCGCAGAGGGCGCCCTGGAGCGCGCCATCGCCGGCGGCCGCGCTCCGCGGCGGCCGGCCGCCGCGGAGCTGACCGGGCTCAGCCGGGTGTGGCGCCGACGAGCCAAGCGACGTTGCGGGCGGTGAGGTCGATGCTGTCGCTGCTGCCCAAATGGACGCCGAAGGACGCGATGAAGGCGTGGTCGCGGGTGCGGGACTCGCAGAAGACGTCCTCGACCGCGGATTCCGATCCGGGGTTGCTGACCCGCAGATAGGGCGCCGCGTCGTCGATGACGCGGGCCCACACGCCGTAGCGCGTCACCGCCGTGGCCAGCTGGGACAGCTGGGCACGTCCGGAGGAACCGGGCACGGGCGCGGGCGGGGGCCGGGAGTTGCTGCTAGCGGGGCGGTCGGCCACGGCGGCCTCCTTCACTCGTGCGGCACGCGCTGTCACCGAAATTGTGGCTCTATGTGCCCGGAAAACGTCGTACCGTGCCGGTGACACGCCGACGCCCGCACCGGGCCGTCCGGCACGGGACCTCCGGCGGGACGGCGCCCCGGTCGCGCCCCGGCGCGGCGTCAGGGCCGGCGCACCCAGGAGCCGTGGTGCATGACGCCGGCGACCGACAGGTCGTCGTCCAGCAGGAGCAGGTCGGCTTTGCCGCCCGCGGTCAGCGACCCTACGCCGGGCAGGTCCAGCGCCCGCGCCGGGACCGCGGTGGCGGCGCGGGCGGCCGCCTCCAGCGAGACGCCCATGGTGTGCACGGCCCGCCGTACCGCGTCGGGAAGCACGATCGTGCTGCTGGCGATCTGCCCGGTCTCGGCGATGCGGGCGCGGCCGTCCTCGACGCGTACCCGCAGGTCGCCCAGGGTGTATTCGCCGTCGCCCAGCCCGGTTGCCGACATGGCGTCGGTGACCAGCGCGACCCGGTCGCCGCCGGCGTCGTCGAACACCAGCCGCGCCGCACCCGGGTGGACGTGCACGCCGTCGTTGATCAGTTCGACGATGACGCGCTCGTCGTTCAGTGCGGCGGCGATCGGGCCGGGCTCGCGGTGGTGCAGCGGGCGCATCTGGTTGTAGAGGTGGGTGGCCACCGTCGCGCCCGCGTCGAAAGCGGCCCGGGCCTGGTCGTAGGTCGCCTCGGTGTGGCCGACGGCGGCGACCACGCCTTCGGAGACGGCCGCGCGGATCAGCTCCAGCGCCCCGGGCAGCTCCGGCGCGACGGTGATCATGCGCACGTGGCCGCGTCCGGCCTTGAGCATCCGCCCGAACTCGGCGGGGTCGGGTTCGCGCAGCAGTTCCGGATCGTGGGCCCCGCACTTGCTCGGCGCGATGTAGGGGCCTTCCAGGTACACCCCGGCGACGCCGCCCGCATCGGCGACCTCGGCCAGGGCCGTGATCTGCGCCAGCGTGTCCTCCGGCGCGGCGGTCACCAGCCCGCCGACCAGGGTGGTGACGCCGCAGGAGCGGTTGAACTCCACGATGCGCATCGCCTGCTCGGGGTCGGCGTCGGTGAAGGCGGCGCCCGCGCCGCCGTGGATGTGGATGTCGACGGCCCCGGGCATCACCCAGCGCCCTTCGGCGTCGACGGGTTCGGCGTCGCTCTCGGGCGGTTCACCCGTGCCGAGAGCCGTGATCCGCTGGTTCTCCGCCCGCAACCACCCCGCCCGGACCCCGTGCGGGGTGAGCAGCCGTGCGTTCGTCAGCGTCGTCCCGGTCGGCCCTTGGCCCATGTCGCGCGTCCTCCTGTGCCCGATAACACACTGGTCGTCCTCGTCCGGCGGGCGGCGCACACGCCCCGCACGACCCCGCATAACGGGACCGTCCGCCGCACGCGCCGCCGGTTCCGGCGCGGCAGGGGGCGAGCGGTCACATCCGCCTCGCATTGACGATAGCCGGGCCCCGGATCATCATGGTGACCATGTCCGCCGGTGAGCTGCTCGTCCAGCGCTTGCACGTCGACCTGCGCCAGCAGGCCAGCGCGCTCTGTCGCAGGTAGCGCCGGCGGGGAGCCCGGCTCCCCGCCCGGCCCGGCGCCGAACGGGCGGCGCGGTGCCGCCCTTCGCCGGGCCGAGCGCCCGGCAGCGCCGCCCCGGCCCCCGCTGCGGACCGCAGCCCGTGCGCCCCGGCCCGCCGGCGCTTCCGGCGCCTCCGTCCGCCGCGTCCCGGCGCCCCCGACGCACGTCCCTGCCAAGCGGCGGGACGCCCCGCCGGTCACCGGTCCCGCGCGCCGACGGTGCCGCCGGTCCCACTCCCGCACACGGTCAGACCAGCCGCACGCACCAGGAGTTCGAGCATGCCCCGTTTCACCGTCGTCGTCGCCGATCCCGAGCCGCGCTCGGCGATCCGAGACGCGGCCGCGCACGCCTCGGCCGCCCTGTCCCGCCTCGTCGGCCCGCTGGCGCCGGGCGCGGCCCGCGGCGGCACCGGCGCCCGACCCGGAACCGACCGGACCGACGTCGTCGACCTCGCCGAACTCGGTCCCGCACTGCTGGCCGCACGTCCCGGCCGCGACGTCGTCGAGGCCGTGGAGACCGTGCGCCGCAGCGACGTACTGCTGGTGGCCTCGCCCCAGGCGCACGGCAGCTACACGGGCCTGCTGAAGGTGTTCCTGGACCGCCTGCCGGAACTGGGCCTGGGGCACGGGGTGGCCGTACCGATGGCCGTCGTCGACGACCTGCGCAACGGGCGCACGATCGAGGACGACCTGCGGGTGCTGCTGGCCGACCTGGGGGCGTGGGTCGCCGAACCGGGACTGCTGGTGAGCCGCCGCGAGCTCGCCGAGCCGCGCAGCGTCGTCGGCGCCTGGGCCGAGGTGGCGGCACCGGAACTCGGCGGAGCCCTGTCCGTCCGGGTGTGACCGGGACGCTCCCCGCATCGCCGCCGCCGTGTCAGGGGGCGCTCTCGCGGGCGGCGCGGGTGCGGGCGGTGTCGGCTTCGGCGCGGGCCACGTTGCCGCGGATGAGGACCACCACGACCAGGGTCAGCGCGAAACCGGCCAGGCGCAGGGCGAGCCGCGCCGGGTCGCCGGGCAGGTCCTCGGCGAAGACGGCGGTGCCGGCGACCACCATGAACACGTTGCCCGTCACGTTGGCGACGGGCGCGGTGACCGCCGCGCGGGAACGCTGCATCGACGTCTGGAACAGCACGATGCCCACGGCCCAGCCGACGGCGTACAGGTAGGGGTAGGGGGAGGCGAGTACGGCGGGCACCGCCGCGGCGACACCGTGGTCGGCGAGCAGTCCGCCCACCGCCTTGCCTTGCAGGCCCGCAGTGCCCTGGGCCAGTCCGGCGGCCGCGCCCATCGCCGCCGCGGACACGTAGCGGCCGGAGCGCCCCGCCGCGGCCACGGCCAGCACGCAGCCCAGAACGGTCGCCGCGGTGACCCCGAGCAGCAGCGGCAGATGCGGCGTGGTCCCGGTACTG
Organism: Streptomonospora salina; assembly: GCF_014204715.1. Classification (NCBI taxonomy): domain Bacteria; kingdom Bacillati; phylum Actinomycetota; class Actinomycetes; order Streptosporangiales; family Nocardiopsidaceae; genus Streptomonospora; species Streptomonospora salina. Next base: position 1,538,188 of record NZ_JACHLY010000001.1, on the reverse strand, counting down.
CCGCCGGCGCCCAGCGAGAGGCTGAGCAGGAGCAGCGCGGCGGGCATCAGCGCCAGGGCCAGCCGTTCCCCGCGGGTGATCGGCTCTCCCAGGACCAGGGCCGTGATCAGCAGCATGGTCGAGATCCCGCCCGCGAAAGCGGGCTGGACCACCGAGACCGGCGCCAGGCCCAGCGCGACGATCAGTCCGACGCTGCCCGCGGCCGCCAGCGCGCAGCCGGCCATCCAGCGCGCGTTGCCCAGCAGGACGCGGGCCAGGTGCAGCGGCCGGTGCACGCTGATGCCGGGGGAGCGGTGCAGCGCCCGCTGCTCCACGGTCAGGCCGACGGAGTAGACGGCGGCGGAGAGCAGCGCGGCGAGCAGGCCTGTCACGGGCGCCGCCTTTCCGGTCGGTGCCGCGCCCCGGACCGGGCGGGCGACGGCCGGATCCGGGCCGGGGCGCGAAGAGCGTGTGCGGGTTCGGTACAGGGGCCGGACGCCGCGCCGGCGCGGGAACGATCGGCACCCGGCGCACCCGGCCGTGCCGGTCGGACGTGCCGCCCGATCCTAGTCGACCGTGCCCGTATAACAAGTTCTGCCGCCGCGTTCGGCGGTGCGCAGGGTGGGCGCCGCCCGAATCCCGCGCCGGGGGGCGGTGCGCGCACGCCCGGACGCCCACGGCGCGTGTCCAGGTCGGCAGGGTGTCCGGAGCCGCGGTGCTCGGTTCCGGCGCCGACCGGGCGCTGTGTGTCGCTGCGGGGTACTACATGTTCTACTGGAGAGGGCGCTACGGCCCCGACTGCCGTCGTCAGCCACGGAGGACAGCCCAGTGCCACCGCACGCTTCGGCCGCTCCGCCGACCGGGCCCATGCCGGCGGCGCGCGTCACCCGGAGGTGATCCCGGCGTGGCAAGCGAGCACGATCGCCCCGGCCGCACCTCCCGGTTCGGGCGGCTCGCCGCCCGGATCGCCCGCGTCGTACCGCGCCGGCTGCGCGACCGCGCCGCCCCCGACACCCGCGGTGCCGGGGATGCGGCGGGTTCGGCAGGCGGAGGAGGCGAGCCCGACGGCGCCGATACCGGCCGGGGCCGGGAGGCCGAGGAGCCACGGGAGCCCCGGGGCGCCCCGGACGCGCAGGGCGGCGACGCGGCCGAGTCCGACGCACCCGCCTCCTCCGGCGGTGCGCAGGCCGGCGCCGCTTCCGCACCGGCTGCGCCCGGCCGCAGGCGCCTGCTCAAGCGGACGCCGCGCACCGGGGCCGAGGACACTCCGCGGTTCACACCCACTCCGCTGGGCCTGCTCGGCGTCGTCGCCGCCGCCATGTTCGTCACGCTGCTGCTGATCCAGAGCGTCATGGGCGCCTTCCGCGCCGCGGGCCCCGAAAACGCCCCCGGCGGCGAAGATCCGGGGCCGCCCACCGCCGCGGCCCCGCCCGAGGGCACCTCCCGGGTCATGATCGTCGGCGACTCCATCGTCCAGGGCAGTACCGGCGACTTCACCTGGCGCTACCGCCTCTGGCGGCACCTGGACGGCCGGTCGGGCGCCGACGTCGACTTCGTCGGCCCCTACGACTCCGTGGTCGACGACGTCACCGCAAGCCCCGGCGCCACCGGCTACGCCGACGCCGACTTCGACACCGACCACGCGGGCCGGTGGGGGGCCACGGCGGCCGAGCTCGCCGACGGCGTCGGCGAGCAGGTCGCCGAGTACGCCCCCCATTACCTGCTGTTCATGGCCGGCGTGAACGACTTCTTCGGCGGCCGCTCGGCGGGCGACGCCCTCTCGGCCGTCCGCGACGCCGTCACCGCCGCCCGGGTGGCCGAGAGCGGGGTCCGGATCGTGCTGGGCGAGGTCACCCCGGTCGGGGGCAGCGGATCCGACGGGGAGATCAACGCCCGTATCGCCCGGTTCAACGCGGCGCTGCCCGGCCTGGCCGCCGAGATGAGCGGCGCGAGGTCGCCCGTCGCCGTGGCCGGAACCGCGTCCGGATTCGCCCCCGCGGACGACACCTGGGACGGTATCCACCCCGGTGCCGGCGGCGAGGTGAAGATCGCGGCCGCGTTCGCCGACGCTCTCGCCGCGGACCTGCGCCTGGGCGATCCGTTCCCGCGCCCGCTGCCGGAGGTGGGCGGCGGGCCGCGCACGGCGCCCGAAGTCGAATCCGAGCAGGCCGCCGGCGGCGTGCGGCTGAGCTGGGGCCCGGTGCCGGGCGCCACGCGCTACGAGGTGCTCCAGCAGCGCCTGCGGCCCGACCGCGACGAGCGGGTGCGCCTGCCCCTGGAGGTCGCCGACCCCGGTGCGGGGGAGCGGCCCTCGGCCGTGGTCGACGGCCTGCTGGCCGGGGCGACCTACGAGTTCGTCGTCCAGCCGTTCAAGGGCGGCGACGGCGGCGTCCGCTCGGACCCGGTGGAGGTCGTCTACGACGACGAGCCGCCCCCGGCGCCCGACCGGGTCCGCGTGGGCCCCGGCGGCGGACGGTTGAGCTGGGCGGAGGTCCCGTCGGCGACCCATTACGAGGTGTGGCGCCGCCCGCTGCGCTGCCGCCTGCCGGACTCGCCCCCGGAGTCCGCTCCGGCGCCGACGGCCGGCGCGGGCACGGCCGAGCCGCCGTCGGACACGGACTCCGGCGGAGCGGGTCGGCCCGGTGCGCCGTCGCCGGGCACCGACCCGGCCGAGTGCGAGCCGCGCGACGGCCGGGGGCCCGGCGAAGGCGAGGGGTGGAGCGGAGCCGCGGTCGTGGACGGCGCGACGGCCTGGTCCATCGGCGGGGGAGCGCGCGGCTGGGAGTTCGCGGTCCGCGCGCACCGCGACTACGTCGGGGGAGGCTACTCGGCGACGGTGAGCGGAGGTGCGCCGTGACCGGATCCCGCGCCGCCGGCACGCGCCGCCCGCCGCCTTCCGGAGGAAGGGCGCCGCGGTGGCGTCGCCGCCACTGAGCCCCGGCCGCGTCGAGCGCCTGCTGCCCTGGGCCGTGGGCGCGGCCGCGGGGGCGCTCGCGCTGGGGCCCGCGCTGGGCCCCGGTTTCGTGCTGCGCTACGACATGGCGGCCGTGCCGGATCCGCCGCTGACGCAGGTCACCCTGGGCGGCGGCGGGGGATTTCCGCGGGCGGTGCCCAGCGACGCGGTTCTGGGCGCGCTGGGCGCGGTGCTTCCGGGCGACGCCGCCCAGGCGCTGCTGCTGATGGCGGTGTTCACCCTCGCCGGCGCGGGCGCCGGGCGGCTGCTGCCCGGCGGCTGGGCGGGCCCGGCCGGGCGGACGGCGGCGCGCGCCGCGGCGGCCGCGTTCTACGTGTGGAACCCGTTCGTCGCCGAACGGCTGCTGCTGGGGCAGTGGGCGATGCTGCTGGGCTATGCGGGACTGCCGTGGCTGCTGGCGGCCGTGGGGAGGATGGCCGCGGCGGAGCGCCCGCCGCGGGCGGGCGACGCTCTGCGGCTGGTTCCGGCGCTGCTGCCGGCGGCGGCCGGAGGGTTCTCCGCGATGGTGCTGTCGGCCCTGGCGGGGCTGCCTGCGACGGTGGCGGGCGCACGCGGCGCTCGCCGCGGCCTGCGCGCGGGCGGCGCGCTCGCCGCGGCCATCGCGGTGCTGTCGCTGCCGTGGCTGGTTCCGGCGCTGGGCAGCGGGGCGCGCGCCGACCCCGCGGCGGTCGGGCTGTTCGCCGCCCGTGCCGACACCCCCTTCGGTGTCGCGGGCTCGCTGCTGTCGCTGGGCGGGATCTGGAACGCCCACGCCGTTCCGCAGTGGTTCGGGCAGCCGCTGCCGGCGGCCTGCCGGCTGACGCTGTCGGCGGCCGGAGTGGCGGGCTGGGTGTGGCTGGTGCGCCGCGGTGGAGCGCGCGGGTTCGGAGCGGGGCTCTCGGCGGCCGGGGCAGTGGGGCTCGGCATCGCCCTGGCCGGAACCACCGGGCCGGGGCGCGCGGCGCTGTCCGGGATGATCGGGCTGTGGGCGGGGTTCGGGCCGCTGCGCGACGGCCAGCTCTACGTGGCTCCACTGGCGCTGCTGCAGTCGGCGGGCGTCGGCGCCGCGGTGCTGTGGGTGTGCCGCGCGGCGGGCGGTCCTGCGGCGGGCTCCGGCGGAGCCGGGGCGGCGGCACCCGCGGACGCTCGCCGGGCCGGGGAGCGGGCCGGAGCCGTAGCGGGCGCGCTGCTCGCGGCCGTTCCGATCGCGCTGCTGCCCGGGTTGCTGTGGGGCGCGGGCGGGCGGCTCGAAGCCGTGGACTATCCGGGCGAATGGCGCCGGGTCCAGCGCATCGCCGACGCCGATCCGCGCCCGGGCCGGGTGCTGCTCCTGCCGTGGAGCGCTTATCGCGGCCTGGACTGGAGCGCCGGCGGAGGCGAGCGCGTCGTCCTCGACCCCGCCGCGAAACTGTTCGGGCGCCGCACCGTCTTCAACGACGCCCTGCGGGTCGGCGACGGCGCCGCGGTGCGGGTCGCCGCTGGGGAGGATCCGCTCGCCCGGCGGGTCGCCCGGCTGCACGCCGCGGATCCCGGCGTCCGCCGCTACAGCGCCGCTCTCGGCGAGCTCGGGATCCGCTACATCCTGGTGGAACGCCACGCGGCCGAGCGGCTGTCGGGCGCCGACGCGGCGGCGCTCGGTCCGCTCGCGGACGATAACAGGTTCTCATCGGGCGGGGGTGCGCTCGGGGCCGTGCACGACGGGTCGCGGCTGCTCCTGCTGGAGGTGCCGGATCGGCTTGTCGATCCGCCGAATGACGAACTTTCGGTCTTGGAAGCGACGGCATGGTTCGTTACAGTTGGGACAATTATCTGGTCCTTGGGTGGATCAGGTTCTAGTCTTGTTTCCCTGCGTACCGGACCTCCCCGGGCCGCGGTATCGCGGAAGGAGAACCCCACGTGATCAGAATCGTCGCCGCCTGCGTCATCGGTGCGGCTCTGGCGGGCGGACTCGCGTTCGTCGGCACCACCGTCGCCACCGAAGCATCGTCGGAGACCGAACCGGTGAACCAGTCGCTGTACAACTACGGCGACCGCTGAGTCGGCCGTCCCCCCGACCACAGCCGAGCCCGTGCCCCGGGCCGCCCGCCGGGGCGGCCCGGGCTGCCGGCGCTGCAGGCGCAGGTACTCCGCACCGACGGGCGCCCGCGCACCCCGCTGCGCGGTCCACACCGATCCCACCCCCGGCCGTGCCCCGCTTCCGGCTCCCCGATCCGGGCGCCGCACCCGCCGCCGCAGGCACCCGCCCTCCGGGCGGCCCGGCAGAACGGGCGGAACAGGAGAGCATGTGGCGTTCCAGCAGATCCCCCTTTTCCCGGACCTGCCCGGACCCGGACCCGAGGTCCTCGCGCCGCCCGCCGCGGCCGATCCGGAGTACGGCGCGCCCGGCGGGCCCGCCACCGAGTCCGCCCGCGCGGCGAGCGGCGGGCGCACCGAGGCCGCCGCCCCGGAGGAGACCGCCGGGCCGCACCTCGCCGGCCTGCGTACTGTCATGATCAACTGGCGCGACCCCTGGCAGGCCGCGGCCGGCGGCGCCGAGGAGTACGCCTGGCGCATCAGCCGGCACCTCGCCGAACGCGGCGCCGTCGTCACGTTTCTGACCAGCCGTGATCCGGACCAGGCGCGTGTGGAGACCCGCGACGGCATCGTCATCCGCCGCATGGGCGGCAAGTTCACCGTCTACCCGCTGGTCATGGTGTGGCTGCTGCTGTGGCGCCGCGAATTCCACGCCGCCCTGGACTGCATGAACGGCATCCCCTTCTTCTCCCGGCTGGTGCTACCGCGCCGCACCCGGGTGGTCAGCGTCGTGCACCACGTCCACGACCTCCAGTTCGACGCCTACTTCAGCCGGCCGCTGGCCTGGTTCGGCCGGTTCGTCGAAAGCGTCGTGGCCAGCCGCGTCTACCGCAACTGCCCCACCGTCACGGTCTCGGACTCCTCCCGCCGGGCCATGCGCACGAAACTGCGCTGGCGCGCCCCGATCACCGTCATCCACAACGGCGGCCCGCGCCGCCAGCCGGTCGCTCCCGACGGCTTCCTCGACGAGGCCGAGACGGGCTCGCCCGCGCTCGTCAGCCTGGGGCGGCTCGTGGTGCAGAAGCGCGTCTCGCGCATCGTGGACATCGCCCGCGACCTGCGCGGCGACTACCCCCGGCTGCGGGTGCACGTGGTCGGCCGCGGCCCGGAGAGCGCCACGCTGGCCGGCCAGATCGAGCGCGACGGGCTGCACGACCACGTCCGCCTGCACGGGTTCCTGCCGGAGGAGCGCAAGAACGCGGTGCTGGCCGGGTCGCTGCTGCACGTGACGGCCTCGGAGTTCGAAGGCTGGGGGCTGACCGTGATCGAGGCGGCGGGCCTGGGCGTACCCACCGTCGCCTTCGACGTCGACGGCCTCCGCGATTCGGTGCGCCACGGCGAGACCGGATGGCTGGTACACGAGGGGGAGGACCTGAGCGACGTCGTCGCCGCGGCGCTGCGGGAGCTGAGCGACCCCGTCCGTGCCGCGCGCATCCGCCGCGCCTGCCGCGCGTGGGCGGCCCGCTTCACCTGGGAGTACAGCGGCGCGGAGATGGCGCGGCTCATCACCGGCGCACCCCCCGGCGAACAGCCCGGCGCCGGCCCGGGCGCACACGCCGGCGCCGCACCGGTCGACCGGGACGCCGCCGCGGCCGGCCGGTCCGACGCCGCCCGGCGGCCCGTGCGTCCGGGCCGCACCGCCGCCGAGCCGGGAGGCCCCGGCCCGGTGCACGCTCCGAAGGCGGCGCGGTGACCGGTCCCCGAACCGGGGGCGGGCGCCGCGGTACCGGACCCGATCCCGCGCCGGAGGCCTCCGGCGCGGCCGGCGGCGGAACAGCGGGGCCCGAGGACGCCGCGCTGGTGCGCCGCCTCAAACTGCTGGGCGGGTGCCTGCTGCTGTGCGCGGCCGCGCTGAGCCTGGACCCCGCCAAGATCGTCGGCGATACCAAGATCGACCTGGTCGTCGACCCCATGGGGTTCCTGGAGCGCGCCCTCCACCTGTGGGACCCCGCCTACTTCGGCCAGTTGCAGAACCAGGCCTACGGCTACTTCTTCCCCAACGGCCCCTTCCACGCGCTGCTCATCGGCCTGGACATGCCCGAATGGCTCGTCCAGCGCGTATGGATGTCGGTTCTGCTGTGCGCGGCGTTCCTCGGCACGGTCAAACTCGCCGAGGCGCTGGGCATCGGCACCCTGCACACCCGCATCCTCGCGGGCGCCGCCTACGCGCTGGCGCCGCGGGTCCTCACGCTGCTGTCCTACAACTCCGCGGAGCTGCAGCCGATGCTGCTGCTGCCGTGGATCCTGCTGCCCCTGGTGCACGGCACCCGGCGCGGAAGACCGCCGATCCGCGCGGCGACGCTGTCGGCGCTGGCTTTCCTGCTCTGCTCGGGCACCAACGCCGCCTCCGAGCTGGCCGTGCTCGTCGTGCCGCTGATCTACCTGCTCACCCGCGCGCCCGGCCCGCGCAAACGCCGGCTGCTGGCCTGGTGGCTGACCGCGCTGTTCCTGGTCTCGTTCTGGTGGCTGGCCCCGCTGCTGCTCATGGGCCGCTACGTGTTCTCGTTCATGCCCTACACCGAGGACGCGGCCACCACCACCCAGATCACGACCCTGACCAACGCGCTGCGCGGCGCCGACAACTGGATGGGCTACATCCCCGCGGCGGGCCAGTCGACCCTGCCGGCCGGGGCCGAACTGTCCACCGGCCCCGCGATGGCCGCCGCCACGGCCCTGGTGGCCGGCCTGGCCCTGGCCGGACTGGTCAACCGGGGCACGCCCGAACGGCTGTTTCTGACCACCACGCTGCTGGCCGGAACCGCGATCGTCGTCGCCGGCTACACCGGGGCGCTCACCGGACCGCTGGCCGAGACGATGCGCGACCTGCTGAACGGCCCGCTGAGCCCCTTCCGCAACACCCACAAGTTCGACGCGCTCATCCGCTTGCCCGTCGTGCTGGGCCTGGCCCAGCTGCCCGTCGTCCTCGCGCGCGACGCCGCCGACCGCCGCGCCCGCCGGGCCGCGGTCGCCCGCGCCGACGCGGGGAGCCGGCTCCGGCGCACCGCACCGGGGACCGTCTACCGCGCCGGGGCCGGCGCGTGCGCCCTGGCCGTGGCCGCGACCCTGACGCCCGTGGCCACCGTGGGCATGGCCACCCCCGGCGGGTTCGAGCGGATCCCCGCCTACTGGTACGAAGCCGCGGACTGGCTCGACTCCCGCAGCGGCTCCGGCACGACCATGGCCGTGCCCGGATCGGCGCGCGGCGAGTACCAGTGGGGCCGCCCGATGGACGAGCCGATGCAGCCGCTGATGGAATCGGCCTGGACCAACCACCAGATCATCCCGTGGGGATCGGCGGGCGTCTCGCGCCTCAACCGGGAGATCGACCAGCGCATCTCCTCCGGGCGCGGCTCCGCCGGCCTCACCGCCACCCTGGCCCGCATGGGCGTCGACCACCTGCTGGTGCGCAACGACCTGGACCGCCGGGAGCTCAACGGCGGCTGGCCGGCCCGCGTGCACCAGGCGCTGGCCGACGCGCCCGGCATCTCCCGCGCCGCGTCCTTCGGCCCCGCCGTCGGCGACGCCGACCCCCGGCAGGCGTCGGACTGGTACGACCAGCCCTACCGGTCGCTGGACGTCTACACCGTCGACGCCGCCGCGCCCCGCGTGGGCACCGTGCCCGCCGACGCGGCGGTGCGGGTCACCGGAGGCCCCGAAGCCCTGCTCGACCTCGCCGAAGAGGGCATGATCACCGGCGACCGGCCGGTGATCGTCGGCGACGACCCCGGCGCCGAGGACATCGCCCCCGAGAACACGGTGGTGACCGACACCGCCCGCCGCCGCGAAGTCGTCTACTCCGACGTCCGCCGCAACGCGAGCAACACCCTCACCCCCGACGACGAGCGGCGCGACGCGCCCGCCCCCGAAATCGCCGATCCCGCATGGAACGACTACACCACCGCCGCCCGCTATACCGGCATCGCCGACGTCACCGCCTCCTCCTCCGAGGCCGGGGCCGGCGCCCTGCCCGCCGCGCGCGACCCCGGCCGGATGCCCTTCTCCGCCCTCGACGACGCCCTCGACACCTCGTGGCGCTCCAGCGCGTTCGCCGGCGCGGTGGGCCAGTGGCTGGAGATCGAGTTCGACGAGCCGCGGGATGTCGGGGAGCTGGAGATCGCGTTCGAGCGGATCCCGGGCGAGCCGCCGCCGGCCCGCATCAGTCTGATCACCGACGACGACCGCACCACCGCCGCCGTCGCCGCCACCGAGGACCCGCAGGCGTTCACCGCCCCCTCGGGTGCGACCTCCACGCTGCGCATCCGCGTCGACGAGCTGGCGTGGGAACCGGAGTACCGGTTCGGCACCCGGGTGGGGATCACCGGCGTCACCGTCCCGGGGATGCAGGCCGAGCGCACACTGCGGGTGCCCGGCGCCGAGGGCGCCGACGCGTTCGTGTTCACCGGCTCCACCGGAACCGTCCCCGGATGCATGCAGGGATCGCGCGTGTGGGTGTGCGACCCCGGCCTGGCCGTCCAGGGCGAGGACGCCTACACCTTCGACCGCACGTTCGACGCGGACGGATCGGCCGCCTACGGCGAGCACACCGTCACCGGGCGCACGGTGGTGACCGACCCCCACGACGTGGAGAACGCCGCCAACCGCGCCGGCGGCTACCCCGAGGTGACCTCGTCCTCCACCTCGGTGGACCACCCCGCCGCCATGGGCCGCAACGCTTTCGACGGCGACGACGCGACCGTGTGGTACCCCGACCCCGACGAGGACGCGCCCTGGGTCGACGTCGAGCTGGGCGAGCGCACCGAGATCGGCGGGCTGCGGGTGGACTTCGCCCGGCCCGACGCGGCGGCCGACCCGATCGGCGTCACCGTCGAGGCGGGCGGCACGGTGCGCAGCGGGTCGCTCGACGGCAGCGGCTCCCTGGGCTTCGACCCCGTCACCACCGAGCACCTGCGCATCAGCTTCGCCCCGCCGGAGGGTCGGCCGCTGGAGGTGCGGCGTGTCGCGCTGCCCGGTGTCGAGCCGCTTCCGGCCGTCGAGGGCGGCGACGCCGCTACGGTGTGCGGCCTGGGCCCGGTTCTGCGGGTCAACGGCGAGCGGGTCGAGACCCGCATCACCTCGGGCACGCTGGCCGACCAGGTCGCGGGCGAACCGCTGCGCTACGAGAGCTGCTCGGGGGTGCCGGTCCAGGAGGGCGGCAACCGGCTTCTGGTCGAGCCCGGAAACCGCTACCGGGTGCACTCGGCCGTGCTCACCGGACCCGGCTCCGCCCTGTCCGTCCCCGGCGCCGGCGGGACCGGCGGCGCGGCGTCGGACGAGGTGGCCATGGCGGAGGTGACCGCGATGGCGGGGTGGGGCGACAGCGAGCGCCGGTTCACCGTCGGCGTCGACGAGGACAGCTTCCTCGTCGTCAACGAGAACTTCAACGACGGCTGGGAAGCGTCGGTCGAGGGGCGCGGCGCCCCGCTGGAACCGGTGCGCCTGGACGGCTGGAAGCAGGCCTGGCGCCTCCCGGCCGGCACCGCCGGCGAGGTCACGCTGCGCTACACGCCCGACGGCCCCTACCACGCGGCCTTGGCAGCGGGAGCCGCCTTCGCTCTGGCCGTGGCGGTTCTGGCGCTGCGCCGGCCCGCCCCCGCCCGACCGCCGCGCCCCGCCCGGCGCAGGCTCCGGCGCGGCGGCGGTGCCGGGGCGGTGCCGGGGCGCCCCGCGCTCCTCGACCGCGGCACCGCGCTGCCCGGAGCCGGCCCCGGTCGCATACCGCGGTTCGTCCTGGCGCCGGCGGGCGTGCTGTACGGGCTGTGGGTCGGCGGAGCGGCCGGAGCCGCGGTCGTGGGCGGCGCGCTGGTTCTGGTGCGGTGGCTGGGTCGCGCACCCTCGCGCTCCCTGCGCCACGCGCGGCCGGGGCGCCCGGCGCTGGGCGGGCGGCTGCTGCGCGTCCTGGCGGGGCCCTGGCCGGTGGTGGCGTGCCTGACCGCGGCCGGAGTCTGCCTGGGCGCGGGCACCTACCTGGCGCACCAGCTCCCCTTCCACGACATCAGCGACCTGCTCGGCGGGCCGCTGCGGGAATGGGCGCCCCAGGCGCTGTGCCTGCCCGCGCTGGCCCGGCTGCTGCTCGCGCTCGGCGACCCCGTCGGCCCCACCCGCACGCCCGCCGCCGCGCTCCCGCCCGCGCAGGCGGCAGCGCCCGCTGCGGACGGCGCGGACGGTGCGGACGGGGACCGGCCCCGGTCCGCGGCCGCACCTGCGGCCGACGAAACGGTCGACGACGCGGCCGGCCCCGCGGGTGACGACGCGGGGGGACCCGGACAGGAGGTGCGCACGTGACGGCCGGCTCCGGCGGCTCCGACGCTCGTGACGGCCGCGACGCCTGGGACACAGCCGGCCCCGGCGGCCCGGTCCCCGACCGCCCCCGGCGGCCCGGGAGCCGGGCCGTGTCCGCGGCGCTGGCCCGCAACGGGCGCCTCATCGCCCTGGCCACCGCCGTGTTCCTGATCACCTCCGCGCTGATGCTGCGCTTCTACGTCGCCGGCGAGCTGGAGAAGATCCCCGCCCGAGCCGAGCTGACCATGCGCCTGACGGACGACTCGGCCGCCTACCTCGACACCGGCGCGTGGGACGAGGTGCGCGGCGCCCCGGTCGAGCGGCTCACCGAGATCAGCGGCGACTACGCGCCCGGAAACTCCGACTGGACCGCGTGGCGGATGTCCACGGAGGTGTCCTCGGGCGGCACGCCGCTGGCCTACCGGGAGCGCCGCGTCGTCGTGGACCGCGCGACCGGCACCGCGGTCAACTGCTGCGGCGAGCACGTCGGCGGCGACCGCGAGGTGCGCCAAGCGGGACTGGTGCTGCGGTGGCCCGCCGGCGGCACCTGGGACGAGTACCCCTTCTACGACGCCGACCTCCGCGCGGCGCCGCCGATGGTCTTCGACGGCGGCGCCACCGTCGGCGGGCTGTTCGTGCGCCGCTATGTGCAGACCGTCGACACCGCCCAGGTCCCCGACTCCGCCCGGCCCGTGCCGGCGCGGGAGCTGGGCCTGGACCGGCCGGGCACCGTCGAGGCCCACCGCTGGCTCGAACTGGAGCGGACGCTGTGGGTCGAACCGGTCACCGGGCGCGTGGTCGACGCCCGCGAGGTGCGCCACGAGACGCTGCGACCGGAGAACGGGGACGGCGAACGCCTGCTGCTCGACGCCGATCTGCGCATGGCCGAGGAGTTGTCGGACGCCAAGACCGGCGCGGCCGAGCGGCGGCGCACCCTGCTGCGGGCGGTGCGCTCCTGGCTGCCGATCGGCCTGGGCGCGGCGGGCGGTGCGTCCGCGGTGTGGGCCCTGGCCGGAGCAGTGCGCGCCCGCCGCGCGGCGGCGCAGGCCCGCGGCGAAACGCAGCCTCGGGCGCGTTCTTAGGTGCGCCGTCGTCCGGTCCCGCACCGCCGGAACAGCGCGAGCGGCGGGGAGGAAAGTACCGCGCCATGGCGTTTCGCGCCCCCCGACGCCCCTGCCCGGACTCCCGGCGCATCGGACGGCTGCCGGCCACCGGTCCCCGCGGCGCGCGCTACCCGGCGGTCGGGGCGTCGGTCCGCTTGCGCAGGACCAGCAGCAGGTTCCAGGCGACGATCTCGCGCAGCAGCGGGATACGCACCACCGGCTTCATCCAGCGGGGCAGGTAGCGCGGCACGACGTCGACCGCCTCGACGTCGGAGCGGGCGCGCACCCAGCGCAGCATCCGCGCCGCCGAAACGGCGAACATCGTCCGGCCGAAGTCGTTCTTGGGGCGCCGGCCGTTGCGGCGGGCGAACCGCTCGGCGGCGTAGCGCCCGCCCAGGTAGTGCCACGGCGAGGTCTCGTGGCCGCCCCACGGCGACAGCCACAGGGTGTAGGAGAGGTAGACCAGCCCTCCGGGGCGGGTGGCGCGCACCATCTCCGCCGCCATCGCAGCCGGCTCGGGTACGTGCTCCAGCACGTTGGAGGACAGGCACACGTCCACCGACCCGGAACGCACCGGCAGCCGCAGGGCGCTGCCCATGATCGCGGTGTCCGGCGCCCGGCCGTCGCGCAGCCGCAGTTCGGCCGGATCGGGGTCGACGCACACGCAGCGCGCGCCGGCCGCGCGCAGCTCGTCGGCGAAGTAGCCGGGGCCGCCGCCGACGTCGACCACCACCGCCCGGTCCAACGCGGTGTAGGACCGCAACTGGGCGACGGTGTCGCGGGCGAGGGCGCCGTAGAAGCGGTCGGGGTCGGTCTGCTCCGCGCGGAACGCCGCGAACAGCGCGGCGGACCGCGCCAGCGTCGCCCTGAACGGCGCGGCCGGGGCGCCGGTACCCGGCGGCGGTTCCGGTCGCGCACCGGACCCGTCGCCGCTCACGGCGCCTCCCCGGCGGGCAGTCGCACGTAGTGCCGCAGGTGGCGCCAGTGGCCGCCGCCCCAATACGCGTCGGAAGCGGCGATGCGGGCGCCGCCCTCGGCCAGCACGGCGGCGAGCCGCCTACGGGGCAGCGGATGCATGCGCATCGGCGCGGGATAGCCCAGCAGGCGCCGCTGGGCCAGCCGGATCAGCGGCCACGGCGCGAACCGGAAGACCAGCCCTTTCGCCGTCGGCCGCTCGCGGTCGGGGACGCCGATCACCATGGCCCCGCCCGGCCGCAGGACGCGCACGAACTCGCGCACATAGCCCTCGGCCAGGGCGGGCGGCAGGTGCTGCAGCACGAGATCGGTGTAGACCAGGTCGAAGGAGCCGTCGCCGAACGCGCCCAGATCCGGGGTGTCGTTGATCCGGAAGCCGATCCGGCCGCCGCTGCGGTCGAGGCGGCGCGCCTCGGCCAGCATCGGCTCGGAGATGTCCACGCCCACGACCTCCGCGAAGTGTCCGGCCAGGGCGTTGGACAGCCGCCCGGCGCCGCATCCGAAGTCCAGCGCGCGGTGCTGTCCCGGGTCGAGGCCCAGGTCCGTCAAACGGCCCAGCGCGGCGTCGATCTCCGCGGCCCCCGAGGCGAGGAATTCGTCGTCGCCCCATCCGCCGCCGCGCTTGGCGGGATCGACGCACACCGCCCACAGCGGTTCCGACGAACCCAGCCGGGTCCAGTCCGCACGTACCTCGTCGAGACCCACGTGGCCGCTCCTCGGCGCTTCCGGAGAACCGCGGTGAAGCCGGTTCTCGTTTCCTTGTCGCTGCTCTGGCGGGTGTCTGGCGACGATCGCCGGTCAAGGTGGAACGTGTTGTATTCTGGCACCTCTGCGACGGGGGGCGTCAACCGGACACGTCTGGAATAGTGGAGCGCCATGAACGACGCCGATGCTCCCGCGGCGGCCTCCTCCGCCTCCGCCGCGCGCGCTCCCGGCTTTGCGGAAGCGGCGGACCGGGGCGAGAACCCCCCGGAGGACCGGCGGCCGGACTCCCGCGCGGCGGCCCTGACCGCGCGGGCGGGCCGGGCGATGCGCGACCCCGTCGTCCTCGTGGGCGCGGCCCTCGTCGTCGTCTCCCTCGCGCTGAAGATCCACGTGCTGCGGTCGGCCTACTTCGTCGAGGACGACTTCCTGCTGTTCGGCGACGCCGCCGACACCGGACTGGCGCTGGGCTACCTCACCGACCTGCACAAGGGCCACCTGATGCCGGGGGCCCGGATGCTGGCCTACATCCTGGCCGGCACCGCGCCCTACAACTGGACCGCTGCGTCGGGGACCATGCTCCTCCTGCAGGCCGGCGCCGCCGCGGCCGTGTTCGCCCTGCTGTGGGAGCTCTTCGGGCGGCGGTGGGCCGTCATCGCTCCCCTTGCCGTCTATACCGCCGCCCCACTGACCGTCCCGGTTCTGGCCTGGTGGTCGGCGGCCCTGAACGCGGTGCCCTTCCAACTGGCGACCGCCCTGTCGCTGCTGTGGACCGTCCGGTACCTGCGCAGTGGCGCAACCCGCTACGCGTGGATGGCGGCCGGGGCCGTGGCGCTGGGCATGGCCTTCTCGGGCAAAGCCGTGTTCCTGCCCGTGCTGCTGCTGGCCGTGGCGGCGCTGTTCCTGGTCCCGGGGCGCTTTCCGGGGGTGCTCTGGCGCACGGTGGACCGCGACCTGCCCTTCTGGGTGTCCATGGGCATGCTCTCGGTGGGCTACGGGATGCTGTACCTGTCCCGGCAGGGCAGCGCCGGAGGCGAGGGGGCCGACCTTCCCTCGCCCGCGGTCGCCGTCGGCATCCTGCGGCGCATGCTGGGTGAAACCTTCCCCGTGGGTGCGGTCGGCGGGCCGGTCGAGTGGACCCCGGTCACCGCCACTGGCGGACTGCTCAACCCTCCGGCGGCCGCGGTCGCCGCCGCCTGGGCGGGGCTGCTGCTGGCCGTGCTGGCGAGCCTGGCGGTGCGCCGCCGCGCCTGGCGCGCCTGGGCGCTCCTGGTCGGCTACCTGCTGGTGGTCGATGCGGTTCCCACCGTCATCGCACGCGGCCGCTACGAGCCGGCCGTGGGTTACGACCCCCGCTACGTGGCCGACGCCGCACTGGTCTTCGCGCTCTGCCTCGCCCTGGCCTACCTTCCGGTGCGCAACGAGCAGGACACCGAGCGGCGGCGCCCGCCCCGGCGTGCGGCGCGCGCCGTGGCCGTCACCGCCACCGCGGCGATGACGGCGGTGGGCTCGTTGTCCACCTACGCCTTCGCCGACACCCTCAGCGGCGACCGGGTGCGCTGGTACCTGGACACGGCGCGCCGATCGGTGAGCGAGGTGCCCGCCGAAGCCGGGATCTACCCGCGGCCGGTGCCCCCGGACATCGTGCTGCCGTGGAACGGCCCCCGGCGGCTGACTTCCCACCTGCTCAGCCCGCTCGCGGCCCCGGGAGTCCAGGAGCGCATCCGGAACCCGGAACCGGCGGGATCGGCCCTGGTGTTCAACGACGCGGGGTTCCTGGTTCCGGCCGAGCCGGGCGAGGACAGCGCCTACTTCGGGCCGCCCGAGGACGAGGAGTGCGCGTCGACGATCGGCGGCCGGGTGCGCTGGCCCGTGGAGGGGACGGGCAGCCCCATGCAGGTCCTGACGGTCTCCTACACCTCGGAGGAGGAGACGGAACTGGGCGCCGTCCTGGGCGACGCCTGGGTGAGCGCCCGCCTGCCCGCCGCCCCCGACGGCGGCGTCCGGTACGTGCCGGTCCCCGGGGCCGGACCCGAGATCACCCTGGACACCGACGCCGATCGGCTGTGCATGGAATGGGTGACCTTCGGCGCGCTGGACCCGGTCACCGCCGGAGACCCCTGGCAGGAGGAGCAGGACGGGCAGCAGGAGCAGGACGGGCAGCAGGAGCAGGAGGAGCAGGAGGAGCAGGAGAAGGACGGGCAGGAGCAGGACGGGCAGCAGGGGCGGTAGGAAGCCCGGCCGCCCCGGCCCCGCCTGGCGCGAGGTCGTTACCGGCGCAGTGCCGGAGAACGGTGAAAACCCCGAGATCGTTTTCGGCGGATCCGGCACCCGGACGGGAGGGGACGCCGGTCGCCGGACGGCGCCGGTCGCCGGCCCCGTCAGTTGATCGGGGTGCGGCGGTCGGCGCGCGGCCGGGTGCGGGGCCGGCGCCGGAGGCTGCCGGATGAGCTGTAGCGCTGGGCGAGGGGACGTTCGACGAAGCGGTGGGTGAGGTCGGCCAGCAGTACGGTCCCCAGGGCCACCGCGGTCAGGTCCATCCAGAACGAACCGGTGAACATCTGCGCGCCGGTGAAATCGCGCCACAGGTAGAGCACGACGAACTGCCACAGGAAGATGCCGTAGGAGATGCGGCCCAGGTAGCGCATGACCGGATGGGCCAGCAGCGCTTCCAGCCACGCGCCGCCTCCGGCGCGGGCCGGAGGCGGCGCACCGGGGCGCTCGGGGCGCAGCGCCACGGGCGCGACGACGAAGAACGCGAACGCCATCGACACCGCCGTGTTCACCAGTGACAGCCACAGCTCGGCGGCGCCGACGAACCGGTCGCCCGCCGCCGGGGTGGCGGAGACGAGGTAGAAGCCGCCGGCCACCGCCCAGCACAGTGTCGCGTTGTTCGACAGGGTGCGGCACAGCCGTCGCACGGGTCCGTCGGCGCCCGGCTCGCGCCAGGCCCACTCGCTGAGCACCGTCAGCGTCATGCCCACCGCGAACAGGCCGAGGCAGCGGGGCAGCCAGGAGAACATGTAGGGCCGCGGCTCGGGATAGTGCTGGGGCACCAGCGCCAGCACCGACAGCGCGGTCAGCACCGCCAGGAACACCAGTATGCGGCGGGCGCGGGTCCGGGTGTCGGCGGCGCGGGTGCGGCCGGCCGTGCGCACCGCCAGCAGCCCGAGTACCGGCAGGGCGGCGTAGAAGGCCGCCTCCACCGACAGGCTCCACATCTGTCCGAGGCCGGCGGGGCCGGTGCCCACCCACCACGGGTCGGTCTCGAACACGAAGGTGAGCGTCATGATCTCGACCCAGGCCGACACCGAGTCCAGGTGGTCGCGCGACCACAGCAGCAGGGCGGCCAGGGCGACGATCCAGTAGGCGGGCAGCACGCGCAGCGCCCGCCGCCGCAGGTAGGACCCGGCCGGCGGGGCGGCGGTGCCGTCGAGCGCGGCGCGCGCCCACGGGCGGAAGAGCAGCAGCCCCGACAGCGCGAAGAACAGGGGAACGGCCATCTCGCCGCCGGCCAGCAGGGCGCCGGAGAGGCCGGGGGCCAGGGCGTCGCCGGTCTCGATGCCCACGTGGAAGACCAGCACCAGCAGCGCCGCCAGGGCGCGGATGCCGTCGAGTCCGGCGAGGTGCCCGCGCACTTGGGGCAGGCGCCACCGCGGGTCGGACGGGTCCGCGGCGGAGGCGGCGGGAGCGCCGTGCGGGGAGTCCGGGGGTGTGGCGCCGCCCGTACCGCTCCCGGAGGGTCCGGGGGAGGCGGGGGATTCCTCGGAGGCACCGCTCACTGGCCGACCCTCCCGTGTCGTCTGCTCGGAGCCGCGGCGGGACGCCGGCGGCCGGGGGCTGCGGATCCCGGCGGTGCCGGGGTGAACGGATCGCAGCGCGGCGCCCGACGTCCCCGTCGCCATACTAGAACCGGTTATAAATATTCGGCCACGCCTTGGTGACGCAGCCCACTGTGGGGCAGTACTCTACCCGAAACTGAACCGGGTTCCAGTTGCGGCGTCCCCTTGCGGACCAGCGCCCCGCCCACCCCCGCCCGTTCTCGCCCAGGAGGGCTCATGCGTCGTACCGCCGCGGTCGTCTTCATCGCCTTGGGAGTCTGCCTGCTGGTCCTCGCCCCCATGCTGCGGTACTGGACGGCCGAGAGCTTGATGAAAGCTCCCCTGGACTACTACAACGAGACCGTCAACCGCGGTGAGGACATCACCTACTTCAGCGCCGAGGAGACCGAGCTGGTCGAAGGCGCCACCGTGGAGGCCTACACGACGGTGCGCGGCGACGTCGCCGCCAGCGACGCCGACACCGCGGTCTGGGACCAGTTCACCTGGGTCAAGGACGTCGAGCGCGACTCCGCGATCACCTCCACCTACCGCCGCGCCGGCCACGACCGCGTCGACGGCCGGGGCGTGGACTGCTGCGACAGCTCCGTCGGCGACGAGGAGGTCGAGCAGAAGGGCCAGATCTTCAAGTTCCCGTTCCTGACCGAGCAGCGCGACTACCGGTTCTTCGACACCACCAGCCGGCTCACCCGCCCCATCGCCTTCGAAGGCGAAGAGGCCTACAACGGCATCGACACCTACCGGTTCGAGCAGGTCGTCGAATCCGAGAAGGTCGGCGAGCGCACCCTGCCGGCGAGCCTGCTGGAGGGCATGGACGGCGCCGACGGCGATGTCACCGGCGACGAGATGTACAGCGTCACCCGCACCTACTGGATCGAGCCGACCACCGGCGTGCCGATCGGCCTCAGCGAGGACCAGCACCGCGGCTTCGTCGTCGACGGCGAAGAGCGCCTGGTGCTCTTCGACGGCACCCTGGTCTGGGACGACGAGACCGTCGACGGCCAGATCGAGAGCGCCGCGCAGGGCATGATCATGCTGCCGCTGCTGCGCACCGTCATCCCGCTCGCCTGCGTCGTCTTCGGCGCGGTGTTCGTCATCGCCGGCGGCCTGATGCTGATCGGCACCGGCGTGCGGAACACGCGTACGGCGCACTGACGCCGCGGCGGCCGCCGGCCGGATGGGCGATCCGGGCCCCGCCGCCCGCCGCAGGGCGGACGCGACCGTCCCGGCCGGGAACCCGCGCACCCGGGAGCCCGGCCGGGACGCCGCCCCCGCAGCCGCCGCCCCGGTACGGCACGGGAACCGCCGCGCGCGGCACACCCCGAGCAGCGGCGGACGAACCTGCTGGTGTGCCGCGCCGGGGACGGCGGGTGTGCCCACCGCCCCCGCTCCCTCGCCTGGAGCACCGCCGCATTCGCCCTGTTCCGCACGGCCTCCGGCGGCGCCTGCCCGCTCGACGGCGTCCGCCCGGACCTGTGCGCGCCCTCGTCCCGTTCCCGGCGGCGGGCGCCGAGCGGTACCGAGTAGGATCCGGCCATGGAGCAGACCCCGCCCCCCGGTCCGCGCAAGCGCGTCTCCGATGCCGAGCGCGATGAGGTCGCCACGCACCTCGGCGACGCCTACGCCGAAGGACGCCTCGACTTGGCGGAGTTCGACCGCCGCAACTCGGCCGCCTACCAGGCCGTCTTCGACGACGAGCTGCGGGAGCTGGTGACCGATCTGCCCGCGCCGGGCGAGGGCGCGGCCCCGGTGCACCGCCCGCCGCCTGCCGCCGGGGAGGACGAGGCGGTGGAGCTGACGACCGAAACGGCCACGCTGCGCCGCCGCGGCGACTGGGCGGTGCCCCGCAGATTGCGCGTCTCCTCGCGCTACGGCGGCGTCAGGCTGGACATGAGCGGGGCGACCATCCGGCACCCGGTCGTGGAGATCGAGCTTTCGGTCCACGGCGCCGGCACCGTCCTCACCCTGCCCGTAGGGGCCACCGCCAACGTGGACGACCTGCGGACCAAGTACGCCAACGTGTACATGACGGTCCCGGCCACACCGCGATCCGGCGCCGTGCACTTCGTGGTCCGCGGCAAGACCCACGCCGGCGCCGTGCGTGTCCGCTACCGGCGTGGGCAGAAGCGCTAAAGCCCCCGGCCGCGCCGCCTCGACGTCGACGCGGCGCGGCCCGCACGGCGGTCGTGGAACCGGCCGGCGGCTGCCCGGTCAGGCGGGCGCGGCCGCCGTCGCTGCCACGTGGCGGACGAGGGTCTCCAGCACCTCCTTGGCCGATGCGCGGGTGCGCGCGTCGCACAGCAGCACCGGAACCCGCTCGTTCAGCGTGAGCGCTTCGGTGACCTCCTGCTCGGTGTAGTAGTGGGCGCCCTCGAAGCAGTTCACCGCCACCACGAACGGGACCCCGTGCCGCTCGAAGAAGTCGACGGACGGGAAGCAGGTGTCCAGCCGGCGGGTGTCGGCCAGCACCACCGCGCCCAGCGCGCCCTGGGCCAGCTCTTCCCACATGAACCAGAAGCGCTGCTGGCCCGGGGTGCCGAACAGGTAGAGCACGAGATCGTCGCTGATCGTGATGCGGCCGAAGTCCAGGGCGACGGTCGTGGTCTGCTTGCGCTCGACCCCGGCGAGGTCGTCGACGCCCACGCTGGCCTCGGTCATCACCTCCTCGGTGCTCAGCGGGACGATCTCGCTGACCGCACCGACGAGGGTCGTCTTGCCGGCGCCGAAACCACCCGCGACGAGGATCTTGATCGCCGAGGGGATGATGGGGGTGCCGGATCGATCAGAGTCGTTGGATTCCATCGAGTACCGCCTGGAGTACGTCCCGGTGTACCGGGCTCTGCTGGGTGTAGGGGGCACGGGCCAGGACGTATCCCCGGCCGATGAGGTCGCCGAGCAGGACCTTGACGACGGCGACGGGCATGTCCAGGTGGGCCGCCACTTCGGCGACCGACAGGGGGCGTCCGCACAGTTCGAGGATGCGCAGCTGCTCGGGTTCCAGCGCCATCTCGTCCACGTCCGCGCGCGCCGCGATGACCACGCTGATCATGTCCAGTCGGACCGCGTCGGAGTGCTCGCGGCCCTGGGTGATGACGTAGGGCCGGACCAGCGATTCCGCGTCGTCGCCGTCGCTGCCCGGTTCCGGATGCTCTGCCATGGCCGCCGCTCCTCAGGCGGAGGTGCCGGGGGTGGGTTCGCCCGGCCCGGCGGCCGACTCGGCGCGTGGCGAGGCTTCGAGGAACCGGCCGACCTGCTCGACGAGTACGTTCATCTCGTAGGCGACCAGCCCCACGTCCGAGCTCTCCTCGGCCACGACCGCGAGGCAGGCTCCGCTTCCGGAGCCGCTGACGAACAGGTAGGCGTTCTCCATCTCCACGACCGTCTGCAGCACCTCGCCCCCGTTGAACTGGCGGCCCGTGCCCCGGGCCAGGCTCTGGAAGGCGGAGGCGACTGCGGACAGGTGCTCGGCGTCGTCGGTTCCCAGCCCCTCCGAGCTCCCCATGAGCAGCCCGTCGGCGGAGAGGACGATCGCGTATCTGGCGCCGACGGCTCGTTCGACGAGTCCGTCCAGCAGCCAGTTCAGATCCTTTGCGGCGTTGTTCGTCACGGTCACGAATCCTTATCCGTATCGTTCTGGCGCTGCTGGCCCTCGTGGCGCCCGCGGCGGGTGCCCTGCTGGAACGCCGACATGTTCTGGCGCAGCCGGGTCGAGCGGTCCTCACCGCCCTCCGACTGCTGCGGCGCGGCGCCCGAGTCCGGGGCCGAGGGGGTTTCGTACAGCTGCGGTGCCAGGTTCGTCTGGGGACTGCGCTTGGGCAGCAGGGGGCGCCCGTACTCGTCGGTGGCCGGTTCCGCTGCCCGCTCGGGTTCTGCGGGATCGGCCGCCCCGCCGTCGGGGGAGGGCGCGGGTTCGGGGGCGGGCTGGGTGCCGGGGGCGTCGCCGCCGCCGTCGGGGGAGGGTTCCGCGGCCGGCGGTTCGGCGGCGGGGGCCGCCGACGGTTCTGCGTGCGTACCGGGGCCGGGGTCGCCGGGGGTGCCCGGATCGCCGGGGATGCCCGGATCGCCGGGGTTTCCGGGCGGGCCGGTCGGCGCGTCGGCGCCGTCGCCGCCGACCGCACCGGTCCCGGAACCGGCCCGTGCACCGGCATCCGCGCGGGTCCTGCCGCGGCGGGGGAGCCCGGACGGAGTGCGGTCGTCCCGGTCGGCGGGTGCGTCGCCGGATCCGTCGGGCGCGGACGCGGAGGGATCCGGCGAGAGCGCGTCCCCCGCGGGGGCGGGGGCAGGGAGGTCGGCCCCGTCGCCGCCGGGCTCGTCCGCGACGGGCGCATCGCCGGCGGGATCCCCGCCGGATCCGGAACCGGATCCGGTCGCGGCGCCGGTGATGCGCGCGGGCTCGGGAGCCACCACGCGCGGCCGCTCTCCGGTGGTGTCGAACGCCGAGGCGGGCAGCGACCCGTCGTGGATCAGCACCGAGGGCAGCAGCACGATCGCCTGCACACCCCCGTAGGGGGAGGGCCGCAGCTGCACGCCGATCTCGTGGCGCTTGGCCAGCCGCGAGACGACGAACAGGCCCAGGCGCATCTTCTCGTTGAGCCGCATCACGTCGAACTCGGGCGGGTTGGCCAGGATCTCGTTGGCCGCGGCCAGCTCGTCCTCCTGCATGCCCAGGCCGCGGTCCTCGATCTCGACCACCACCCCGTTGGGTACCTGCTCGCTGCTGAGGCGCACCTTGCTCTGCGGCGGCGAGAAGGTCGTGGCGTTGTCGAGCAGTTCGGCGACCAGGTGGATGACGTCGGCGATCGCCGGTCCCTTCAGCGCCACCTGCGCGACCTGGTGCCGTTCGATGCGGCTGTACTCGCCGGACTCCGAGACGGCTCCGCGCAGCACGTCCACCAGCGGCATCGGTTTGTGGAAGGTCCGTCCGGGCGTCTCGCCGCCGAGGATGAGCAGGTTCTCGGCGTTGCGGCGGGAACGCGTGGCGAGGTGGTCGAGCTTGAACAGGTCGGTGAGTTCCTGGGGGTCCTCCTGCTCGCGCTCCATGCGGTCCAGCAGCCGCAGCTGGCGGTGGATGAGGGTCTGGCTGCGGTGGGCGATGCTGAGGAACACCCGGTTGATGCCGTGGGCCAGCTCGGCCTGGCGCACGGCGGCGTCCACGGCGAAGCGCTGCGCCTTGTCGAAGGATTCGGCGACTTCGCCGATCTCGTCGGTGCCGGTGGTCAGCGGGGGGATCGCCTCGGCGGTGTCCACGGGCTCGTTGCGGCGAAGCCGCTCGACGAGGTCGGGCAGCAGCTCGTTGGCGCGGTGGTCGGTCTCGTCGTGCAGCCGGACCAGGCGGCTCACGACCCGGTTGGTGGTGCCCACCGCTGTGGAGATCGCCAGGAAGCCCACCAGCGCGACGCCGAGCGTGCCTACGGTCGCGATGAGCAGCGAGCGTGTGGCGGTCCCGGACTGGACGGAGGCGGAGTGGCTGGCTTCGGCCGCGCCGATCTCGGTCAGCTTCTCCTTGACCGGCGTGTACGCCGCCTCCCACTCGTCCTGCTCCATCGGCACGCTGGTGTCGCGGCTGTGCTCGCCGGTGATGGGATCCATGAGGATCTGCGGATCGTGGTCGACGATGCGGCCCTCCATCGCGACCAGCCGCTTGTAGTCGTCGCTTTCCAGCAGTGTGTCGAGCTCGGTGCGCTGCTCGGGGCTGAGGAATCCGCGCAGGTCCTCCAGCGTGGAGTGGTAGGAGCTGGTCAGGCGGGTGAACTCCTGCTGGTCGTCGTGGGTGAGCTCGCCGCTGGCGAAGCTGCGGGTCAGCTGGGCGTCGCTCTGGGAGAGCAGGTCGACCACGCGGAACGTATCGGTAGCGGTGACGCCCGAGCTGATCGAGTCGGGTTCGAGGCTGTCGCGGGCCTGGGTGCCGAAGAGGTCGGCGGCCGCGGTCATCACCCGGTTGTAGTCCGTGAGGACCTCGGACCGCGAGGCCGTTCCCTCGTCGACCTCGGAGCGGATGTCGTCGATGGAGCGGTACTGGGCCTCGAATTCGGCCATGCGCTCCTGGACGGCGCCGGGGGCGTAGTCGCGGTACTTCTCGAACCCGTCGAAGACCGTGCCGGTCTGCTCGTCGGAGGCCTGCCGCGCCTCCACCAGCTGTTCGCGGTTCTCGTCGGGGCGCTCCAGATAGGCCACCGTGCGGGACCGCTCGTCCATCACGGCCGCCAGCGAGACGGCGGCGGGCGTCGACAGCTCGTCGGCGGCCTGGGCCTGTGCCGACGCCGCGAACGCTTCCCAGCCGAGGTATCCGCTGATGGCGAGCCACAGCGCGATGAAGGCGGCGCTCGGCAGCAGCACCGCTCTGCGCGAACGCCGGCGGATGCTCGTCGTCCGCTTACTCTTCGCTGGCTGCACGGTACTCCTAGTGGCGAATCAGGGGTGGGGCGGCGGTGCGGGCCGCACGGGTTCGGCGGCCGTGCCGGGAGGGGCGTCCGCAGCCCTTCGCTGGTCGGCGTCTGGAGGGAGCCGTGGATCCGAGTGGAGTGCGGAGGGTCTCGGGCCTCCGCGTGCCTCAGGCGGGATTCACGGTCTGCTTCCCCGTTAAGACGCAGAATGCGATCACAGTACTGCTTTGCGCACAGGCAAGCGCTACGTGGCAATTGCCCGAACACGATAGCGCGTCGTCTCCGTGCTCGGCGATCCGCCTCCGGGGGTTTTCCTGGCGTGTGCGGGCAACTCGCCACAGTTTGTCGGCGTTTATCAATGGGTGTCCGTTTTTTGGTTGTTTGTATGGTTTCGGGTGGTATTGCCTGGGCGGTGGTCCCGGTTCCGAGCGGCCGGGCTCGGGAATGGCGATCCCCGCGTTCGGCTGCGCCCGAGCGCCGCTCCCCGCTAGCCTTGCGGAGCTATGGGAGGGGTATACACCGACGCCGCGGCCTCAAGCGCGGCCTTCGCCGTCGCGCTCGTCGCAGCCGTGAGCGCCATGGGATTCCTGCGCCGCCACCACCGGCGCTTCGGCCGCTTCGTCGGCCTGCCCGGCCGTGTGGCCTGGAGCGTGGCGGCCACCGGCCTGGGGCTGTCGGCCTTCGCGGTGTATCCGCTTCCGGTCGGCGCCGCTGCGGCGTGCACGGGCGGCGAGACCGCGATGCGCCTCCCGTTCGAGACGTCCGGCGCCCTCGCCGGCCCCGGCCCGTGGCAGCACGCCGCAGCGGCCGCAGGAGCCCTGCTGCCTCTGGGACTGCTGCTGGCCTACCGCTACCGCCGCGGCGTGCTCGCCGCCGTCGCGCTGTGCGGCCTGGCCGCCGCGGGGGTCGAAGTGCTGCAGTCCACCGCCCTGCTGGGCGCCTATCCCTGCCCCTACCGGGTGGCTGCCGCCGGCGACGTGCTGCTGGGGGCCGCGGGCGGCCTGGTCGGCTGGCTGGCGGGAGCCGCCGCCAAGCGGCGGCTCCCGCGCTCCTGGCCGAGCGCGGTGCCCGACCTCATGCCGCCCGGCGCGGTCCGCCGCCTGGCGGCCCGGCTGCTGGACCTCGCGGTGTGCTGGTACGGCGCCGCCACGATCGCGGCCGTCGCAGCGCCCGCACTGGAGCAGACGGCCTGGAGCGGCCAGTTCGGCGGCGAGGAGCGGCTGCGCGCAGCGGCGCTGATCGTGCTGGCGCTCGCGCTGGGCGCCGTCGTGCCGCTGCTGCGCCGCGACCGGGCCACCCCGGGCCAGGCCGCCTCCTACCTCGCGCTCGCCGCCGCCGGGGCGCCGCGCCCCGCGTCGCGGCCGCGGACCCTGCTGCGCACCGCGCTGCTGTACGCGCCGGTCACCGTGCTGCTGGCTATGGGGCTGGGCTGGTGGGCGCTGGCCGCCGGGGCTGTGCACGCCTCGTGCGCGCTGGTGCGCCGCGACCGGGCCGGCCTGTTCGACCTGCTCGCCCGTACGCGGGTGACCACCCGCTCGGCCGCCGTCGGCGGCATGCCCGACGACCTCGTGCGCTTCGTTCCGCCCCCGGACCCCGAGCCGCCGGTGCCCGCCGGCGCGGTCCCGGTCCAGCGCTGAACACCGCCGCCGGCCGCGGGGACGCTCAGGCGAACCAGGCCAACCAGGCCAGCACCAGCCCGATGAGGACCAGCGCGAAGCCCAGCACTCCGACCATGACCAGAACCCAGCTGGTCAGCCACGGTGCCGCCACGATGCGGGCGCGCTCGGGATCGGCCGGGTCGTAGGAGACGGTGACGGCGTCGCCGCTGCGCGAAGCGGTCCACCCGGTGTTCTCATGGGCGGCGTGCACCTCGCGGCCCTCGGGGGTGCTGAAGCGGACGATCATCGACGCCGAGGTCTTGGTCTCCCGGTAGCCGACGACCTCGCCCTCGGCGCGTTCGCCGTGGACGGCCAGGAAAGCCGAGAAGCGCAGGTGGCGGAAGAGGAACCAGAGCATGGCCGATCCGGCGGCGATCGGCAGCAGGGGGTAGACGTAGACCACGTTCGGTTCCAATCCCGGTTCTGCGACGGTCCCGCGCCGCCGGAGGAGCGCACGCGCCGGTGCACGGGTCCGGGACCCGCCCCCGGTGGCGGTGGCGATACGGTATCGGACCCGCCCGCCGGGCGGAACCGGTGCGCAGCGGCCCGAACGCGTCCGGCCCCGCGGCCCGCGGCCGCGCGCCGGCGTAGAGGCGCTGCCGCGTTCCTACGACCAGCGGAGGACGGCGCCACCCTCGTTCGGGGGAGGACCGGATACCCCTGCGGGCCGATGACCGGCACCCCGGCGCGCCCGTACCGTACTGGGCACGGTCGAAGCGGCGTGCGTACGGGGACGCCGCTG
The DNA here is from genome assembly GCF_014204715.1 of Streptomonospora salina. Taxonomy (NCBI): domain Bacteria; kingdom Bacillati; phylum Actinomycetota; class Actinomycetes; order Streptosporangiales; family Nocardiopsidaceae; genus Streptomonospora; species Streptomonospora salina. The sequence goes on along the minus strand of NZ_JACHLY010000001.1, from coordinate 1,511,502 downwards.
GGACCGGTCACAGGGACCGGGGGGCTGGGCAGGGCGCGTTCCAGCCCCCCGACTCGCTTTCGCGCGCGCCGCTACCAGCTGGTGGCCACCGGCCGCCCCTCGTTGTAGCCGGCCGAACTCTGCACCCCCACGGCGGCCCGCTCGTGGAACTCCTCCAGCGTGGTCGCACCCGCATACGTCATGGAGCTGCGCACGCCGGCCACGATCTCGTCGACGAGGTCCTCCACGCCCGGGCGCTCGTCGTCCAGATACATCCGTGCGCTGGAGATGCCCTCCTCGAACAGGGCCTTGCGCGCCCGGTCGAACGGGGAGTCCTCGGAGGTGCGCAGCCGCACCGCGCGCGCCGAGGCCATGCCGAAGCTCTCCTTGTACATCCGCCCGTGTGCGTCGCGCAGCACGTCGCCGGGGGATTCGTAGGTGCCGGCGAACCAGGAGCCGATCATCACGTTCGACGCCCCCGCAGCCAGTGCCAGAGCGACGTCGCGCGGGTGGCGGACCCCGCCGTCGGCCCACACCGACGCGCCCAGCTCGCGGGCGGTCGCGGCGCACTCCAGCACGGCGGAGAACTGCGGGCGGCCCACCGCGGTCATCATCCGGGTGGTGCACATGGCGCCCGGGCCCACGCCCACCTTCACGATGTCGGCGCCCGCCTCGATCAGGTCGCGGGTGCCCTCGGTGGAGACCACGTTGCCCGCCACGATCGGAACCCCCGGATCCAGCGCGCGGACCTTCTTCAGCGCGGCCAGCATCTTGTCCTGGTGGCCGTGGGCGGTGTCGACGACGAGCAGGTCCGCACCGGCCTCGACCAGCTCGGCGGCCTTGGCCGCCACGTCGCCGTTGACGCCCACGGCGGCGCCCACGCGCAGCCGCCCCTCGCTGTCGGCCGCCGGGTCGTACAGCGTGGCCCGCAGCGCACCGGTGCGGGTGAGCACCCCGACCAGGCCGCCGTCGCCGTCGACGACCGGAGCCAGCCGGTGCCGGAAGTCGTGCAGCGACCCGAACGCCTCCTTGGGGTCGGTGCCGGCCCGGATGGTCAGCAGGTCGCGCGACATCACCTCGTGCACCTGGGTGAAGCGGTCCACACCGGTGCAGTCGGCGTCGGTGACCACCCCCACGGGCCGCCGCTCGCCGTCGATGACGATCACGGCGTCGTGGGCGCGCTTGGGCAGCAGGTTCAGCGCCTCGCCGACGGTGCTCTGGGGGGTCAGCGTGATGGCGGTGTCATAGAGCAGGTCGCGGCGCTTCACCCACGACACCACCTCGGCGACGACGTCGAGCGGGATGTCCTGGGGGAGTACCGCGATACCGCCGCGCCGCGCGATGGTCTCGGCCATCCGGCGCCCGGCGACCGCGGTCATGTTGGCGACTACGATGGGAATCGTCGTTCCCGTCCGGTCGTGGGTCCGCAGGTCGACGTCCAACCGCGACGCCACGGCCGAGTGCCGCGGGACCATGAAAACGTCGCTGTAGGTCAGATCGTGGGCGGGGACCCGGTCGTTGAGAAAACGCACGCCTCTACCTCGGTCGGGGCCGTTGCGGGGGCGGCGCGGGACCCGGTCGCGGACGACCGGGGCGGGCCGCACTCCCCTTACTCGTCAATTATGACCGCCGGCGCCGTGCCGATTGGCCCGGGCACGGGCCCGCATGCCATTATTCTGCGGCTGACCCACCCTCCCTTCCCGGCCGGTCGCGCGATGACACCGAGCCAGAGCCGCGCACCGGGCGCGCGCAGCGGCGCCGCCGGGAAGCCCAGCAGGAGTTGAGATGACGAGTTTCACCCTCGCGGACGTCCGCGAGCGCACCTACAAACGCCGCGACGCCTGGTGGACGGTCTTCCTCGTCGACCCGCTGGCGGCGCGGCTCGTGGTGTGGACGGCGAACCGCACCTCGGTCACCCCCAACCAGATCACCGCCGGTGCGGGGGTCCTCGGCGCGGGCTCGGCGGTGTGCTTCGCCCTGGGCACGTGGCCCTGGCTCGTCGCCGGTGCACTGCTGTTCCACCTGAGCTTCGTGCTGGACTGCATGGACGGCAAGATCGCGCGGTTGAAGGGCACCGGTTCGGTATTCGGCTCGTGGGTCGACTTCGTCTTCGACCGCATCCGCTTCTTCGGCTGCATGCTCGCCCTGCTGATCGGCCAGTGGGCGCTCACCGGCGACGTCCTGTTCCTGCTGCTGGCACCGGTGGTGACGTTCCTGGATCTGCTGCGCTACCTGAACGGCGCACAGGTCGGCAAGACCCGCCAGACCATGCGCACCCGGCTGCGCGCCGCCGCCGAAGGGCGCGCCCAGCCGGCGGAGGAGGACCCGGAGAACACCGAGACCGAGGCCCGGTCCGAGGCCGGCGCCGAGCAGCGGGGCGAGCAGGCCCCCGACGCGGGTACCGACGACGCGGGCGCCCCCGTGGTCTTCGTCGAGGAGGTGCTGCGCGAGAACCCGGCGCTGGACCACGAGCAGGCGCACGCGCGCTCGGCGGAGTCCGGAGCCCGGGTGATCGACGTGCACCAGGGGTTCACCCGCAAGTTCGGCTGGTACGGGCGGCTGCGTTCGACGCTGCTGCGCAGCCGGGTGCGCCCGCACCTGTTCAGCGGCATCGAATTCGAGATGTTCGTGTGTGTCGTCGCGCCGCTGACGGCCCTGGCCTCGGCCGCGGTTCCGGGGGCCGACCTGGTCGTGCCCGTGGTCGTGCTGTCCTGCGCGGCGCTGGCGGCCTTCGAGGCGCTCATCGTCTACAAGCTGTGGCTGGCCACCCGCGATTTCGCCGCGGAGATGTCCCGGCTCGGCGCGGGCTGACCCACCCGCCTCACCGTGCGGCGGGCCCCGCCGCGCCCCGGCGGCGCCGCATGACCGGCGCCGCCGGGGACCGGGCCAGCCACGGCGGCTCCCGGCGCGGATAGGCTCGGGACCGGAGGTACCCGCCGTCGGACGAGGTTTGAGATTCGTATGGGCGAGCGGGACAATCGGCGCTGCGATCGCACGCCGGTGGCAAGGCCGGATGGGAGATCGCTCCCAGTCCATCATCGAAGAAGGCGGTGGAAGCGGTGCCGCACGCGGTCGATCCCCAGCGCGTCGCCGAGCACGGAGGCGCGGCGATGCGGCTGGTCGACGAGGTCTTCCCGTTGGTCGAGGGGTTCTACGTCGACCTGCACAAGAATCCCGAACTCTCGCACCGGGAGCACCGCACGGCGGGAGCCGTCGCCGAATGGCTGACCCGCACGGGCTTCGAGGTCGAGACCGGCGTCGGCGGCACCGGCGTCGTGGGCGTCCTCCGCAACGGCGACGGCCCCACGGTCATGCTGCGCGGCGATATGGACGCGCTGCCGGTCCGGGAGCGGACCGGTCTGCCCTACGCCAGCACCGCCCGCGGCCGTGACGACGACGGCCAGGACGTACCGATCATGCACGCCTGCGGCCACGACGCCCACACCGCCTGCCTGGTGGGCACGGCCGACCTGCTCGCCGAAGCCCGCGACGAATGGCGCGGAACGCTCATGATCGCGGCCCAGCCCGGCGAGGAGACCCTCGACGGCGCCACCGCCATGCTGCGCGACGGCCTCTACACCCGCTTCGGCCGCCCCGACGTCGTCCTCGCCCAGCACCTGGGTCCGCAGCCCGCGGGCATGGTGGCCCACCGTGCGGGCACGGTCATGGCCGCCACCACCAACCTGCGGGTGCGGGTGTTCGGGGCCGGCGGGCACGCCGCGCGCCCGGAGAGCACGGTCGATCCGGTGCTGATCGCCGCCAACATCGTCAACCGGCTGCAGACGATCGTGGCGCGCGAGATCAGCCCCAGCGAAATGGCGGTGGTGACGGTGGGTGTGCTTCGCGCCGGTACCACGACCAACGTCATCCCCGACGACGCCTACCTGGAGATCGACACCCGGGCGCTGAACCCGGCCGTGTCCGAGCGCCTGCACGAGGCGATCGACCGCATCGTCCGCGCCGAGGCGGCCGCCTCCGGCGCGCAGCGCGACCCCGAGATCACCGTGGCCCGCGACACCGGAGTCACCGCCAACGATCCCGACGCCACCGGCGAGGTGGTCTCGGTCCACCGCGCCTACTTCGGCGAAGAGCGCGTCGTCGAGCTGCCCGAGCCCGTCACCGCCAGTGAGGACTTCTCCAACTACGGACTGCCCGGCGACCCCGCACCGGTTCCCTACGTCTACTGGTTCCTGGGCTCCACTCCGCACGACGTGTGGGAGGCCGCGCCCGGCGAGACCCCCTACGAGAAGATGATGGCGGTTCCCGCCACCCACTCGGCGTTCTTCGCCCCCGACCGCGAGTCGACGCTGCGGGCGGGGCTGGCCGCGCTGTCGCTGGGGGCGCTGACCTACCTGGGCACACCCGAGTCGAGCGGTGGTGCAGGCGCGACCGGCGGGCAGGCCTCCATGAGCGGCGCCTACAGCGGTTCGGGCGCACCGGAGGAGCCCGTCCACCACGCCGATGCGCTTCCGCCGCCGGCAGCCGCCGGCAGCTTCGACGGCTTCGCCGCGGCGCACCCCGAGGGCGAGGGCCGGCCCGCGGCGCCGGTCGGGCCGGAACCGGTCGCACCCACCGCGCACCAGTCGGCGCCGTTCGGGGGCGAGCCGGCGCCGTTCGGGGGCGAGCCCGCCCCGCCGCCGGCTCCGGCCGCCGGGACCGGCGGCGCGGAGGCCCCCGGGGCCCCGAGCGACGACGAGCGCGCGTCCGCGGCCTACGCCGGCACGGACCGCTACCCGGGCGATGGCGACGACGCGCCCGCTCTGTCGGACTACGGCCCGCCCGAGCCGCCCCCGGCGGGCGCGCCGATGCCGCCGTCCTCGGCCCCGCCGCCGCAGGGCCCGCCCATCTCCGCGCCTCCGCCGCAGGGCCCGCCCCTCGCGGCTCCGCCGCCCCCGCCGGGGGCGGTGCCCTACTCCACCGAGGGCGGCCCCGACTCCGGCGGCTACGCGTCGGGCGGCTACACGCCCGAGGGCCATGCGCCGGGACCGGCCTACCCGCCTGCGGGCCCGCCCCCCGGCGGCACCCCCGCGGAGGGCACCCCCGGTCAGGGGAACGTCGCGGGCGGCCACGCCGGCGAGGGGTATCCCCCGGCCGCCGACCACGCCTCCGGCGGCTATCCGCCCGGTCCCTACGATCCCCAGCGGCCCGACGCCCAGCAGCCCGACGGGCCCGATCCGTACGGCCCGTCCGGCGACGCGGACTCCGACCCGCCCCAGGACCCGCCGTACCGGCTGTAACGTAAGGCGCGGGGACCGGGGGCGTCGGCGGCTGGGCGGTGCGTAGTCACATGGGGCTGTTGCCGCAGAAGCGGACGATGTGGCCGCAGCACCGCCGGATGCTGCTGATGCGCTGGGGCGAACCGCGGCGAACGCGCGCGCTGCGGCACCCGAAGGAGAACACCGCGCTTCTGGTGTGCCTGGCGGTGACCGCGCTGGCGGTACTGGGGGCGGTCAACCGGGCCGTGGACGGCGAATCCACCGGGCAGCCGCTGCTCGTGCTGGCCGTTCCGCTCCTCGTGTTCTTCGTACGCGGGCAATTGTACGCGCGCCAACGGGTCAACGGGGTGCCGATCTCCGAGACCCAGTTCCCGGAGGCGCACCGGATGGTCGTCGACGCGGCGCGCGCGTTCGAGCTGCCGCAGGTTCCCGACGCCTACGTCGTTCCCGGCCACGGGCAGATCAACGCCTTCGCATCCGGGCACGGCTCGCGCCGCTTCGTGGTCGTCTACAGCGACCTGTTCGAGGTGGGCGGGCGCCTGGCCGACCCGGAGGCACTGCGGTTCGTGATCGGCCACGAGGTCGGCCACATCGCCGCCGGGCACGTCTCCTACTGGCGGCAGTTCGGGATCTCGGTCGCCGACATCATCCCCGGGCTCGGCGCCACCCTGAGCCGGGCCCAGGAGTACACGGCCGACAACCACGCCGTCGAGTTCTGCCCCGAAGGCAAAGAGGGCCTGCGCGTGCTCGCCGCCGGCAAGTACCTCTACCGCGAGGTGGACTTCGGCGCGATCGCCGCGCGCGCCCACACCGACCAGGGGCTGTTCGTGATGCTGGTGAACCTGCTGTCCAGCCACCCCGTCAACACCTGGCGGTTCCACGCGCTCACCGACCGGTCCCGGCCCGGCCGGCTGCTATGAGCGCGCCGTCCACCGCCCCCACCGGATGCACGGCGGTTGCGGGCGGCCCGGGCCGGCACCGCCCCGGCCGCCCCGGACCGCACGGCCGGTGCCGCTCAGGCCGAGCCGGCCATCTCCCGGGTGTACTTCCGGGCCAGCTGGTCGGGCAGTGCCTCGTGGCGCAGGTAGGACCGGGTGAACGTGCCGGTCCCGTGCGACAGTGAACGCAGGTCGATCGCGTAGCGGGTGACCCCCAGCTGCGGCACCTCGGCACGGACCATCGTGCGCCCGTCGGCCATCGGCTCGGTGCCGATCACCCGGCCGCGCCGCGCCGACAGGTCGCTCATCACCGCACCCAGGTACGCGTCGGGGACCAGCACCGCCAGTTCGTCGAGCGGCTCCAGCACGGACATCCGGCACTTCTCCGCGGCGTCCCGCAGCGCGAGCCGCCCGGCTTTCTGGAACGCCATGTCGGAGGAGTCCACCGAGTGCGCCTTGCCGTCGTAGAGCGTCACGCGGATGTCGACCAGCGGGTAGCCCGACTGCATACCGCCGGCCATCTGCGCGCGGATGCCCTTCTCCACCGAGGGGATGAACTGGCGCGGCACCACCCCGCCCACGATCCGGTCGACGAACTCCAGGCCCGAGCCCGACGGCAGCGGCTCCACCCGGATGCGGCACACGCCGTATTCGCCGTGGCCGCCGCTCTGCTTGACGTTGCGGCCCGTACCCTCGGCCGGTTCCGCGAACGTCTCGCGCAGGGGCACCCGTATCTCGTCGGTCTGCACCGCGACCCCGTGGCGCGAGGACAGCCGGTCCAGCACCGAGCCGAGGTGCGCCTCGCCCATGCACCACAGCACCAGCTGGTGGGTCTCGGGATTGACCTCCACGCGCAGTGTGACGTCTTCGGAGGCCAGGCGGGAGATCGCCTGGGCGAGCTTGTCCTCGTCGGATGTGGAGGACGCGCGCAGCGCCACCGGCAGGAGCGGGTCCGGGAACATCCACGGCGGCATGCGCAGCGGGCGCTCCTTGTCCGAGAGCGTGTCGCCGGTTTCGGCGCGGGTCAGTTTCGCGATGGCGCACACGTCTCCGGCCACGATCTCGCCCACCGGTTCGCTGTGCTTGCCCGAGGGCGCCAGAAGCGCGCCGATGCGCTCGTCGACGTCGTGGTCCTCGTGCCCGCGGTCGGCCAGGCCCTGCCCGCACACGTGCACGACGGTGTCCGGGCGCAGTGTTCCGCTGAACACCCGCACCAGGCTGACGCGGCCCACGTACGGGTCGCTGATCGTCTTGACGACCTCGGCCAGCAGCGTGCCGTCCGGGTCGCAGGAGAGTCCGCCGGCCGTGCCGCCCGCGGCCGTGGCGACCTCGGGTACCGGCAGTTCGGTGGGTGCGGGAGTCGCGCGCGGCAGTTCCTCCAGCAGTTCGGGCACGCCTGCGCCGCGCAGCGCGGAGACGGCGAGCACCGGGTAGAAGCCGGCCCGCGCGACCGCGGACTCCAGGTCGGCGATCAGCACGGCGGGGTCGAGTTCCTCGCCCGCCATGTAGCGGTCCATGAGGGATTCGTCCTCGCTCTCCTGGATGACCCCCTCGATCAGCGCGTCGCGCATCGGCGCCGCCCGCTCGGCCAGGCCCGGGGGCGGCTCGGCTTCGGTGCGGGCGCCGGCGGAGTAGTCGTGGTAGCGGCCGGAGATGAGGCCCATCAGGCCCCGTACCGTGCGGTTCTCGCCGTCCCCGGAGAACTCGGGTACGTAGGCGGGCAGGACGCTGTCGCCGAAGGCTTCGCGGCACTGCTCGACGACGCCGTCGACGTCGGCCCGGTGGTGGTCGATCTTGGAGACCGCGACGGCGCGCGGGATGCCGATGGCGGCGCACTCCTCCCACAGCAGGCGGGTGGGCCCGTCGATGCCGTCGACCGCGGAGACGACGAACAGCGCGGCGTCGGCGGCGCGCAGACCGGCGCGCAGGTCGCCGACGAAGTCGGCGTAGCCCGGCGTGTCCAGGAGGTTCACTTTGGCTCCGGCGGAGACGACGGGCGCCACGGACAGGTTGACCGAGCGCTTCTGGCGCACCTCGACGCCGTCGTAGTCGCTCACGGTGGTGCCGTCCTCGACACGCCCCATGCGCGACGTGGAGCCGGAGGCGTGCAAGAGCGCCTCGATCAGGGTGGTTTTTCCGGCTCCGGACGGGCCGACCAGCACGACGTTGCGAATCTGCGCCGGGTGGTCGGCCCTGGGAGCCCTGCCGGTGGTCGCTGGACCGGATCTGTCCGCCATGCTCTGCCGCCTTCCTTCCTCGGCCGGACCGCGGTTCCCGTCGGCCCGGGCCGCGCGGCCGCCCTGCGGGTCCGGCACCGCAGGGCGGCCGCGCGGATCAGACGCCGAATCCGCGCCGATGTGACACGGGACACCATCTACCGTCACCCGTCGCGGCCGATATCACAAGGGGCGTTCGCGGCGTGCACCGGGGCGGGGGTGCGGTGCGGGCGGAGGGCCGGGATGCGGGAACGCCTGCGGCTGCGGGCCGCTCGCGGCCCGCCGGCCGGTGCGCAGACCTGTGGAGAAGCAGTCCGGAATATGCGGAATTTGCGCTGAGATCTCCTAGTGTGTACGCGTGCTTTGGACCGAGAGCGTTCCCCAGTTCGGACTCGTCGCCGGCTCTCTGGCGTTCCTGCTGGTCGCACACGCCGCCGTAGGCGAGCCCCTGCTGGGATGGCGTTCCTTCGCCCGGCTGCGGCGCACCCGCGAGCGCGACCCCGGCGCCCTGCTCCGGTTCTACCGGCTGGCGATCGGCGTCCACCTGGCCGGGGTGGCGGCGATCGCCGCCATCGTGCTGTCGGACCCCGGGATCGACCGCGCCCACCTGGGCCTGCGCGCGCCCGTCGCCTGGTTCCCGCTGCTGGCGGCCGTGGTCGGGTTCGTCGCGGCACTGATCATCATCCGGCTGCTCACCCGGGATCGGAAGGCGTCCGGCACCCCGGCCCCCGCGCCGCTGCCGCCGATCCCCGACCCCGCGCAGAGCCTGGCGGTGCTCGCGCCGCGCGGCGGCCGCGAGCGGCTGACCGCCGCAGCGCTCGCGGTGACGGCCGGAGTGAGCGAGGAACTGCTCTACCGGGGACTGCTCGTGGCTTTCGGGGCCGCGCTGGGCTTGCCGGTGTGGGTCGCGGCCGCGGGTTCGTGCCTGCTGTTCGCGCTGGCCCACCTCTACCAGGGGTGGTGGGGCCTCGTCGGCCCCGGCCTGCTCGGCGCGCTGTTCATGGTGGTCTACCTCGGTACCGGGAGCCTGCTGATTCCCATCGCCCTGCACATCGGCCTGGAGCTGCGGTCGCTGCTGCTGAGCGGCAGCGGCCGCCGCCACCGCGCCCGCGCGCTGTAGGCGGGCGCGGCGGCGACTGCGGCTCACAGATGGGAGCCGCCGGTGGCGTCGAGGACCTGTCCGGTGACCCAGCCCGAGTCCGCGGAGGCGAGGAAGGCGACGACGCCCGCGACGTCGGTCGGCGTGCCCAGGCGCCCCAGCGCGCTCACGGTTTTCCCGTAGTCCTCCATGCCGGGGTTCTCCCGCATCTGCCGGCGGGTGCGGTCGATTTCGACGATCCCGGGCGCGACGGCGTTCACGGTGATCCTCCGCGGGCCCAGGCGCTGCGCCAGCTGATGGGTGAGTGATTCCAGCGCCCCCTTGGTCATGGCGTAGGGGAGCATCTCGGGCATCGCGATGCGGGCGGCGCCGGAGGAGATGTTGACGATCCGCCCGCCGTCCCGAAGCGTCGGGAGCAGGCGCTGGGTGAGGAAGTGCGGAGCGCGCACGTTGACCGTGAACAGCCGGTCGAACTCGTCAGGGGTGATGTCCTCCAGTCCCGTGGATGCTCCGATCCCCGCGTTGTTCACCAGGACGTCGAGCGCGCCGTCGGCGCCGGCCTCGTCCAGGCCCGCGGCGAGCCCCGCGGCCAGGTCCGCGTCGCCGCCGGGGGAGGCGAGGTCGGCGCCGACGGCGAACGCGTCCCCTCCTTCGGCGCGGATCGCTTCGACCGTCTCGTCCGCTCCGGCGGCGTCGGTTCCGTAGTGGACGGCCACCAGCGCACCGTCGTGCCCCAGCCGCTCGGCGATGCCGCGGCCGATCCCCTTGCTCGCGCCGGTGACCAGCGCCGTCGGGGTGCCGAGTGCCTGACTCATGCCGTACCTCCTCGGTGGCAATTTTTATATCGAGCGCTATGAAAAAGAAAATACCATAGCGTGCGATATAGAATGAAGGCATGACGGAACGACGAGGACGCCCGCGCTCCTTCGACCGCGACGCCGCGCTGCGGTGTGCCGTCGAGGTCTTCTGGGGACGGGGCTACACGGCCACCTCGGTCAGCGACCTCACGGAGGCGATGGGCATCACGCCGCCGAGCCTCTACACGGCGTTCGGCTCCAAGCGCGCCCTGTTCCTGGAAGCGGTCGACCGCTACCAGGAGACCGAGGGAGCAGCGGTCACCGCGCCCCTCACCGAAGGCGGCGGGGCGCGCGCGACCGTGGCCGCGGTGCTCTCCGCCGCCGCCGACGCCTACGGCGACCCCGCGCACCCGCCCGGATGCCTGGTCATCACCGCCGCCGCCAACTGCGGTCCCGACGAAGCCGACGTCCAGGAGGACCTGCGCCGGCGCCGCGCCGAAACCACCGCGGCGCTGGCCCGGTGCATCGCGGCCGGGCAGGAGGCGGGCGACGTTTCGGCGGCGGCCGACCCCCGGTCCGTGGCCGTGTACTACTCGGCGGTCATCCAGGGCATGTCCCAGCAGGCGTGCGACGGCGCCTCCCGAGCAGAGCTGCACGCCGTCGCCGACACCGCGATGGCCGCCTGGCCGTCCGGGTGAGGGCGCGACCGGACGGCCCGTGCCTCCCGGCGGATTCGTGCAGGCCGCCCCGCCACGGGTCGGCGGCGTCGGGCAGGATGGTCGGGTGACTGACGCGATCGACCGCTCCGACCAGCCGTCCGCACCGCAACGACGGCGCATCACCACCTCCGACGGGATCGAACTCGACGCGGCCCTGATCCGCGGCGGTGCCGAGCGCACCACGGCCGTCGTGCTCGCCAACGGGTTCACCGGCACCTGGCGCAATCCCGCCAACCGGATGATCGCCCAGCGGCTGCTGCCGGTCGGCGACGTACTGGGGTTCGACTTCCGCGGCCACCGCTCCTCCGGCGGCAGGTGCACCGTCGGCAACCTGGAGGTGCACGATCTGCAGGCCGTATGCGCGCACCTGCGTGAACAGGGCTATGCCCGCATCGCCTCGGTCGGGTTCTCCATGGGCGCGGCCGTGGTCGTGCGCCACGCCGCCGGCTTCGGCGGCGTGGACGCGGTCGCCGCCGTCAGCGGGCCCGGCCTGTGGTATTACCGGGGTACCCGGCGGATGCGGCTGCTCCACCTGGGCGTCGAACGGGCACTGGGCCGGTGGTTCCTGCGGGCGGCCCGCAAGGTGCGGGTCATCGACAGCCAGTGGGACCCGGTCCCGCCCGACCCCACCGAGATGGCCGCCGACCTCGCGGCGCCGCTGCTGGTGGTGCACGGCGACGCCGATACCTACTTCCCCGTCGAGCACGCCGAGCGCATCCACGCGGCCGCGCCCGGCCCCAAGGACCTGTGGATCGAACCGGGCATGGGCCACGCCGAACGCGCGATGACCCCCGAGCGGGCCGAGCGTCTGGCGCAGTGGCTCGCGCGCAGGCTGCCCGGGGGAGGGGAGACCGCCCCCAGCGCGGGTAGCGGCGGCTGAGCGGCCGCAGGGCCCGGCCGGGCGCGAAACGAACGGACGAGCTGGAGCGAACCGATGCGCCGCAGCGTGTGCGGTAGAAGGAAGCGATGCAGAACCATTCCTCGGATGTCCGGATGAATACGACCGCGCCGAGGTCGCATCTCGGGCTGAACGGATGGGCGTTCCGCCTGCTCATCCTCGCGACCGGGCTGACGTTCGCCGGTTTCGTGCTGCTGCTGCCCGTCGTTCCGCTGTGGGCCGCACGCGGCGGCGCGGGCGAAGTGGGCGCCGGCGCCACCACGTCCGTCTTCATGCTCACCACGGTGCTCACCCAGCTCGCCATGCCCTGGCTGCTGGACCACGGCGGCTACCGCTGGACCTTCCCGGTGGGCGCACTGCTGCTGGGCGTGCCCGCGCCGCTGCTGCTGGCGACCGCCGACATCGGACCGCTGCTGGCAGTTTCGGCCGTGCGCGGTATCGGTTTCGGCATGGCCACCGTCGCCGGATCGGCGCTGGCGGCGCGGCTGGTGCCGCCCGAGCAGCTGGGCCGCGCCACCGGCTACTACGGCCTGGCGGTGGGTGTACCCAACGTGTTCTTCCTGTCGACCGGGGTATGGGCGGCGCTCAACCTCGGGTTCGCGGCGGTGTTCTGGATCGCCGCCGCGGGTCCGGTGCTGGGCGCCGCGGCCGCAGCCGGCATCTGGATCCTGGCCCGCGACGAAACGGCCGGCGACGAAACGGCGGGCGCCGCGGCACCGGCCGCGGACCGCGACGGCGCCGGCGGCGCGGCGCCCGCCGGACTCCGGCTCTACGCGGCGCTGGGTGTCCCGCTGGTGGCCATGCTCGTACCGGCCGTCGCCTCCAGCGCCATCGTCACGTTCCTGTCGATCCCGCTGTCCGAATCCTCCACCACGGTCTTCACGGCCCTGCTGGCCTTCGGCGTCCTGGCGGTGTGCGGCCGGTGGGCGGCGGGCACCCTCAGCGACCGCCACCGGCGCCCGGTCCTGCTGGTCTACGGCAGCGTCGCCGCGGTCGCCGGTATCGCCTGCACCGCCGCGGCGCTGTGGCCGGCCGGCGGAGCCTGGTCCGGTCCCGGACCGCTGGGGACGGCCGCCGCCGTCGCCGGCGCCGGCCTGTTCGGTGCGGGGTTCGGCGCGGTGCAGAACGACACCATCGTCATCATGTTCCGCCGGGCCGGATCCCGCGCCTACGGCACGGCGAGCGCGGTATGGAACATCGGCTACGACGCCGGGACGGGGCTGGGATCGCTCATCCTGGGCGTGGTCATCCAGACCGCCGGGTACGGCCCCGCTTTCGCCGCTATGGGGGCGGTCCTGGCCGCCTGCCTCCCGGCCGCCGTCGCCCTGGCCCGCCGCCCGCGCCGAGTACGCGGCCGATCAGGGGGCGGTGGGCCCGCTCCGGCCGACCGCGAACGCGGCTAGCACGTCGCAGGGGCGGGTTCGCCGAAAACGAGCGCGGGGTTCCACCCGATTTCCAGCACTGTGCCGGTGAAACCCTCGCGCTCGGTGCGGACCGGGGCTCCGACCGGTGCACGTCCGGCGTTCTAGTACGACGAGATGTGCACGTGGTCGTAGTGGTTGGCGGTGACGCTGCCGCGGTCGTTCATCATCTCCCAGCCGGCGCCGGGGTTGGCGGAGTGCCAGATGCGCTGCTCCCAGATGATGTACATGACGCCCAGCCGGTCGGCGTTGGCCTGGGCGTAGTCGGCGATGCTCTGGCCGAGCCCCCGGTCGGACGCTGACGGCGACGCGCCGCCGGCGCTCATCATGAAGTCGCAGGCGCGGCCGGAACCGTGCTCGCCGGAGTCGCCGGGGCGCAGGCAGCCCACCGGGTAGGGCGCGCCGAACTCGCGGACGATCTCGTCGCGGATCGCGGCCATACGCGGCGTCGCGCCGTCCCAGCCGGGACCCATGGCGCTGGAGGGGATGCTGCCGTCGCCCGAGCCGCCCCCGCCGCCGGAGGCCCCCTCATCGGGAGCCTCGGGGACCTGTTCTTCCTCGTACTTCTCGATCTTGTCCAGGACGTTCTCGCGCTGGGACTCCAGCTCTTCGACGAGCTCCTCGGCGTCCTCCAGCTTCGCGTCGGCCTCGTCGACGGCGTCCTGGCGCTTCTGCTTCATCTCGGCGAGGTCGGCGACCCGTTCGCCGTGGTTGGCGGAGACCTGGCCGGCGATCGCCGCGTTGTCGAGCATGTCCTGGGGGGCGCTGCTCATGACGACCTCGACCGCGGGGTCGATCCCGCTGCCCATGTACTGGGCCGCCGCCAGACCGGCGACGTTCTCGCGGTAGTCGCCGAGTTCGTCCTCGACGTCGCCGAGCCGCTGCTGCGCCTTCTCGGCGTCTTCCTGGGCGTCCTCGTACTGCAGCAGTTCGGTGTCGTACTCCTCCTCAAGGGATTCGGCGCGCTCGTTGAGCTCGTCGATGCTGGGATCGTCGTCGCCGGGTTCGGCATAGGACGTGGTCGCGGGGAGCAGCAGGATGGCACCGGCGGCGAGGCCGGGCAGCAGGAGGGCGCCGCGTTTTCGCTGAAGTGCTGATTTGCGCATAGAAGTCACCTGATGTCGGTCGCGGACCGGCCGTACGGGGCACACGGGGCGCGCGGCGGGGGTGGAGGTGGGGGCCGCGCGATGCCGAGCAGACGATACGAGATCGTTTCTGAACTGACGAGCGGGTGGCGCTGAGCCTACCCGGCCCTTACCCCGTGCGGGTACGGCAGCCCGCGCGCGGCGGCGTGCTCGCCCCGCCGCAGCGCCGCCGGAACGTCAGGAGATTCCGCCGAGGCCGCTGGGCAGCTTCGGCGCGGCCGACTGCGGATCCGGCTGTGCGCCCAGGAACCACTCCGAGCGCCGCACGGCGCGCATGGCCTCGCGGCGGGTGTCGCGGTCGAGGCGGTCCAGGTAGAGCTTGCCGTCCAGGTGATCGGTCTCATGCTGCAGGCAGCGCGCCATCAGGCCCTCACCCTCGACGGTGACCGGCTCGTTGCGCAGGTCGACGCCGGTCACGACGGCGTGCATCGCCCGGCGGGTCGGAAAGCCCAGCTCGGGCACCGACAGGCAGCCCTCCTCGCCCTCCTGGACCTCTTCGGACAGCTCGGCGATCTCGGGGTTGATGACGTAGCCGATCCGCTCGTCGACGTTGTAGCTGAACGCCCGCAGCCCCGACCCGATCTGGGTGGCGGCGACACCGGCGTGCCCGGGTTCGTCGACGGTGTCGAGCAGGTCGCGGACCAGTGCCTCGGTCTGTTTGCCGAAGGTGGTCACGGGGGTGGTGGGGGTCACGAGAACGGGATCGCCGAACAGGACGATGGGGCGCTTGCTCATGGCCTCCAGGTTATCCGGGCGCGGAGGCGGGAAGCTCCGGTCAGGCCGGCTGCGGCAGGGCGTCGTCCAGAACCATCTCGATGTAGTCCAGCGCCGCCCGCCTGCGGTCCAGCGCGCTCTGGTACAGCGACGGAAGCCGGGTGTCGCGCCGCACGCGCAGGCACTCGTTGACGATGCGCTGCCACCGCTCGGGGAACGCGTGCAGGGCGTACATGCCCGCGGCCGACTTGGAGGTGATCTCGCCGGTCCGCAGGGTGAAGTGCAGCCGACTGACGCTCAGGACGCTCCACGACGGCGCGAGCGACCCCAGCGCCGCGAGGCCGCGCGGGCTGACGATGCGGCCGGCCGCGGCCCGCCAGCGCCGCCACTGCTCGTCGAGGTTGCCGAAGGACCAGGCGCGCAGGCTCGCGGGGTTGTCCCACACGTCCAGCTCGACCGGCAGCGGCCCGCGCACGGTGACGCCGCGCTCGGAGAGCACGTGCCAGGTCACGGGATTGACGTCGGCGCCGGCGCGCGGCCGGAACCGGCCGCCCAGCACCGAGGCCACAGGGCCGCAGTCGGCGGGATCGTCGGCGAGGTCCTCCCAGGTGACGTGGATGCCGTTGAACTGGGGCGCGGAGATCTCGGAGCGGGTGCGCGCGTGGGACCGCCGCAGCGCCTCGGTGTCGGCGCCGGTGGCGCGGCGTGCGGTGACGACGACGAAGTCGACGTCGCTGGCGTGGAGGCGGAAGTCGCCGAGTGCCACCGAACCGGTCAGGTACAGGCCTTGGACCAGTCCAGGCGCTTCGCTGTCCACGTTGCGCAGAAAGGCCTGGGCCAGGGTCTGCACGCGCGGGTGGATCGCCATTGTGGTCTCCAGTCGTGGTCGTGCGCGATGCGAGGGGGCGCCGTCGGTTGTCGTGCGCGCGGCAGCGCCGGTGACCGTGTGCCGGACGGTCGCCGCTGACCGGATCCGGCCGCCGCCGTGCGGCCGCACTACGGGGGCGCGCATGGTCCGGACGAAGCGTATGACCAGGTCGCGTCCCTGATTTCACATTCTGAGAGGCGTGTGCGCTCCTGGCAAGTCATGCTGCCGGATCCGCACCCAGTGTCCCGCACGGCGGTGGTGCACGGGGTAGCGCCAACGGTGGTGCCACGTCCCTTGCCAGGGGAGTCGTGACATGTTAAGCGCAGGCGACCGCTTACTGGCGAGCGCGGGCTGAGACCGGACAAGACCCAGGTCACGAGATCGGGCTGCCACCGGTCCGGCAGCGGGATCAGCCGGCGAGAGCCTCCGGCACGCGGCACGATCGCCCGCGACCGTGTACCGGCCGGTCCCGGTACACGGGCCTGGGCCGCGCAGCCGAGGAGGAGGGGCCCGATCGGCACTGATGCGCAGGCGACGGTTCCCCGCCCTGCATCGGGTTAGAGGGGCAACAGGCGTCGAGCGATACCTCCGTCCACGACCCGCGGCTCATGGCCGGTGCCGTGCGATCGCTTCCCTGCGCGGGGCGTCTGGCCCGGCCGTTCACACCAGGCGGCGGGGCGGCAGGCGGCGCGGGCGGGCCGGCTGCGGTGTCGGAGGCGGCAAAGCGTCGCCGAAGCGCGGCCGGTCGCCGCAAGGCGCATAGTCTGGAGCGGACTGCTCCTGCTGCGACGCACCGGTCGGGGCGGATCCCGGCGGAGTCTCGACGCCGTCCTCGATAGTGCGGAGGTGGCCGATGCCAGCCGCTCGCCCCCGGGCGGCCGCTCGGTGAGCGGCACCGGGGTTCCCGCGGAATCGCTGAGCCGTGTGCGAACCGACGTCGACGCGGCGCTGCGGGACGATGCCAGCGGCGTCGAAGCCGTCGCGGTAGTGGTGCGGGCCTGTGTGGAACTGCTGGGCATCGACGGCGCCTCGATCTCGGTGGTCGCCAGTGCGCGCAGCCGCCAGATGCTGTATGCCAGCGACGACGTCAGCACCTGGATCGAGTCCCTGCAGTTCGGCCTCGGCGAGGGGCCCTGCTATGAGGCCTTCGAAAGCCGCGTGCCCGTGCTCGCCCCCGACCTGGCCGCCTCGGCGGCGGCTTCCTGGCCCGTCTTCGCCGCCGAGATCGCCGAACGGCAGGTAGGCGCGCTCTTCGCTCTTCCCGTACTCAGCGGTGCCATCAGCCTGGGCTCGCTGGACCTGTACCGCGTGCAGCCGGGATGGCTGGCGTCGGTGCAACTGGCCACCGCCCTGCATCTGGTGGACATCGTGGCACTGGTCCTGGGACGCATGTCGGCCGATCCGGACACGATCGAGAACGCCGGTCTGCCCCTGAGCCGCGACCGCGAGCAGGTGCACCAGGCGACCGGGATGGTCCTGGCCGCGCTCGATGTCTCGGCCGCGAGCGCGCTCGACCGGCTACGGGCCTACGCCTTCGCGCGTGCGCGCGGCCTCGAATCGGTCGCCGCCGACATCGTCGCCCGCCGCCTGGCACCCACCGAACTCGACAGCTGAGACGGCAGACGGTCCGACCCCGCAATGCGGATGGGGAGGCGGGCGGGCACTCGGCTATTCTCGAGAAGCGGACGTCGGCCGCACCAAGGAGGGCCAATGAACAGCGCAGCACCCTCGCACCAGCAGCGGGAATCGCGGTTGCTGCAGGCGTTCGTCCAGGTGACCGCGACGCTGGTCGACGACTACGACATCCCCGAGATGCTGCACCAGCTCGCCGGGCACTGCGTCGAGTTGCTGGAGGCCTCGACGGCCGGGATCCTGCTGACCGACCAGCGCGGCAGCCTGCAGCTGCTGGCCTCTTCCACCGAGCAGACACGGCTGCTGGAGCTGTTCCAGCTCCAGGCCGATGAGGGCCCGTGCCTGGAGGCCTTCCGCAGCGGCGAGACGGTCACCGTGGCCGATCTGTCCGATGCCGCACAGCGGTGGCCCGCCTTCGTCCCCCACGCGAGGCAGGAAGGGTTCTCTGCGGTGCACGCGGTCCCGCTGCGCCTGCGCGGACAGACCATCGGGACGTTGAACCTGTTCAACCGGCGGACCGGGGCGCTGGGTGAGGCCGATGCGCGCGTCGCACGGGCCCTGGCCGATGTCGCCACGATGGGCATCCTGCAGGAGCGCGCGATCCGCCGCGGCGAGGTGCTCACCGAGCAGTTGCAGAGTGCGCTCAACGGCCGTATCACCATCGAACAGGCCAAAGGGGTGCTCGCCCATGCCGGGGACCTCGACATGGACCGGGCGTTCCAGACGCTGCGCGCCTACGCGCGCGATCACAACGCGCACCTGACCGAAGTGGCCCGCCGGTTGGTCGGCGAGGACCGTATGGACCCGCGAGAGGTCCTGAGAAGGGTCGGCACCATCGCCGGCTGACGCCGACCGGTGCTTCGCTGGTGTCACTGGACTTCGCACGCCGGCAGGGGCCGACCGGCCCCTGCCGGCGTGCGAGCGGCCGACAACCTGTTCCCGGACGAGGTGGCCACGGCGGTCCCGGCCGGGTTGCACCCGGAGGTACCGCGGGCCGTTCTCACGCGCCTCGTCGGCGAACGCGCACGGCATGGGAGAACGCTAGGTGCCGGGCTTGGCGCGTCGCGTTTTGGGGCGGTCGGTCTGCTGCTCGGGGAGCGCGCCGGTGCGCACCAGGTCCTCGGCCAAATCGCGCAGCTTCACGTTGAGGTTCTGGGAGATGTGGGCCAGCATCGCGAAGGCCTGATCACTGGAGACCTTGTAGCGCTCCATCAGGATGCCGGTGGCTTCCCCGATGTATTGGCGACTGCCCAGCGCGGTGGTGAGGTGCTCCTGTTTCTGCGCGCCGGCCAGCGCCACCGCCGCATGGGCGGCCAGCCGCTGGCCCGTCTCGCGCGAGGATTCGGTGAAGGCTGCCGGTTCGGTGCCGTAGAGGTTCAGCGCCCCGAGGGTGTCGCGGTGGGTGTAGAGGCGGAAGGCGAGCATGCTGCACACGCCCAGCCCGCGGGCCCCCTCCACGAACTCCGGCCAGCGGGTCTCGGTGTCCATGTCGTCGATGGTGAAGATGTCGTGTTCCCAGATCGCCGCCAGGCAGGGGCCTTGCCCGACGTGGTACTGGATCCGGTCGATCTCGTGGGTCACGGGGTCGGTGGCGGCCTGGGTCGTGATCGAGCCGCTCTTGTGGACCAGCGAGATGCTCGCGTGGGCGGTCCCCTCGATCTCGGAGACCGCGAGTTCGGTGATGCCCCCGACCGTGGTCTGCACCGAGCCCTGGTCCAGCAGGTCGCGCGCCATGCGCTCGATGGTGTGGGAGAGGTTCTCCGGATCGTTGTTCAAGGGTCCCCCGGTTCGATTACCTGCGGCGCGCGGCGGACGTAGCCAAAAACGGATCTTCCACCCGCGTCTTACCGTATTGCCCTCGAGCACCCGCGCACGACAGCGGAGGCCGCTTGAGGCGTCGCCGGTCACGCTGCGGACACAGGGAACCTGCCCGCGATCCTCCGGGCACGTGTGCCTGTTTCGGCGGTCAGACGGCGATGAGGGACGGACCCGCTGCGGAGCGGGGTCCGGAACGCGGCACACGGTAACCGGAGCCGGGTGCGGGCACAACGCCTCCGGCGGTCTGCACCGGTCGCCGGCGGAGTCGTGTCGCAGGCTTCACCCACCTTGCGCGGCGCCGCTCATCGCCGGGGCACACGGTTGGACCGTGCTCTCAGACCGGGGGACCGAGCCGGGGAGTCGCCCACGCGGCCTCCCCTCGGCACGGTGGGGCCGCCACTGACGCGGGCCCCATCCCATCGACGAGTCCGGACACGCGTGCGCGCGAATCCGCCACCGCTGCGGCGAAACCGGTGTGGCGAACGTGCGTCCTGCCGGTGTCCAGGCGTCAGGAGGCCCCGCGACGCATTCGTGCCGGGTCCCGGCATCGGTCGATCGCGGGTAGCGCTCGGTGGTGGTGACGGACGTGTGGCCGAGGCGTTCCTCCACCATGAGGTCTGCTCCGCCGGTGCCCGGCCATTCTGCAGGCCGGACCCCCGGGAACCGGCTCCCACCTGCGGCGCGACCCCGAATCCCCGGGAATCCCGCTTGGGTGGCCGATTGTTTGCATTTGCATTTGCATCGGCGCAAAAAGTATCGGTGCGGTCAATGGGACTGCAGGGCGCGGTCGGTTCTCCTTTGCGGTGTCGTCCGCAATTCCCGGATCGGGCGACTTCCGTAGAGAACTCCCGGGCTCGTGTCCAGGGGCGGCGGTGATTCACGCCGGTCCCGCCGCCGAAGTGCGGCGCAGCAACGTGACGCGCGCGACGGTTCCGTCTATGGAAAAGCGCTTCCCGAACGGTTAGCATCTTATGTTGTGCGAGCGTATGCAAGGCCCGTACGGAAGCGGTCCTGCGGCGAATCGTCGAAGCAAGGAGATCCGGCTGCGTACTTCACCCCCCTCAATTCGGTAGTTCCTCCGCGCCCCCGTACTCAGTTTTCGCCTGCGTTACACGAGGTCATTCGGGCGAAACCGCCGTTCTCCGGGGATCCGTCCCCGATCGGCGCTCTCGGCGATTTCAAGGAGATGGATATGGTGCCGACCATGGTGCTCGTCGCGGACGATTCCCGGGACACCGGCCGCAAAGAGGCTCTCCGCGGGCTGGCCGACGCCGTCGCCCGGCGAGGCGAAGCCCCCGTCGTTCCGGCGTTCGGATCCGGAAGCGAAGTCCACCGGGCCGTCGACTCGGTCGAAGGCCCGATGGTGGTCGTGCCCGCCTTCGTCGCCGGCGGCGACCTCGCCAGCTCCCGCACATTCGCCGGAATCGACCTCGACGGCCGGTTCGACGCCTGCCCCACGCCGCCGCTGGGGGCCGTCCCCTCGATCGTGGGCGATCTCGCGGGCCGGCTCGTCGACACCGGATGGGTCTCCGGCGACGGGGTGGTGCTCGCCGCGGACGGCAGCACCGGCCAGGACGAGCGCCGGGTCGTCACCGACGCCGCCCGCATGCTCAGCCGCCGCCTCGGCTCGCCCGTGCAGGTGGGCTACCTGAACTCCTGGGCGCCGTCGGTCGGCGACGCCGTCGAGCGCCTGCGGCGCAACGGCCGCGACAACGTCGCGGTCGCCGCTTGGCGGCTGGTCGAAGGGCGCGACTACGACCGCCTCCACGAGATGGGCGCGACTTCGGTCACCGCCCCGCTGTGGCCCTCCGAGATCGTCGTCGACAGCCTGCTCGCCCAACACCGTGCCGCCAAGGCGCGCCTGGTCGCGTGAGCCGGCCGCCCGCGGTCCGGGTACGGCGTTCGGCGGGCGGGCGCGGGTGCCGGTCAGGCCCGATCGGACCCCGCACCCGCCCGCCGGGGGCGACGCTGATGCGGTAACGTGATCGCCCCGCTGCCGAACGTGGTCGTTCCGGGTGCTCCCCGCTGCCGCCCGGCGCCCTACCACCCCCGACTACCCCGACCGCTGCGGAGGTGACCGGTCCGATGGTGCGCGGTACGCGGTTGCGCCGCCCGGTCCCGCGGGGCCGCACATCCCGGCCGGTCCCGCGACCGCCGGTCGCCGCCGCACGGGTGCACCGCGCGCACATCCCTCGACCGCACGGGAGCGGGGCCGGGTCTGCGGGCCGGTCCGGCCGGTGCGTGCGGCGGCTCCAGCCGCGCGCCCGGAACCGGGGCGACCACGCCGGGCCACGCGTACGTACCCCCAGAGCCGGGCCGATGCACAAGGTGGACCCATGAACGACGCCACACAGCAGCTGGTCGACGAGAAGCAGACGGAGCGGCTGGTCCGCAGGTTCGGCACCGGCGCCGTCGACTGGCTGGCCGGCCTGCCCGCACGGGTCGACGAACTGGCACGGCGGTGGGGCCTCACCGTCGAGCGGTCCGCGCCGCACGTACGCACGTCGGTGGTGCTGTTCTGCCGCACGGCCGGCGGCGCGCGCGGCGTACTCAAGATCTCTCCCGACCCCGGACTGGTCACCCCCGAGGCGCGCCTGCTGCGGTTGTGGCAAGACACCGGCCGGGTACCGGCCGTCTGGGAGGTCGACGCCGAGCACAGCGCCCTGCTGCTGGAGGCCGTCGGCACCGGCCGTACCGTCGCGCTGAGCGGCGAGGTCCCCGACATGGCCGACATCGCCGCGCTCATCGCCGACCTGCAGTCGGCGGACGTCCCGTGCAACGACCTCGGCGAGCTGCACCCGCTCAACAGCCGGATCAACTTCATCTTCGACATGTGGGAGCGCGAGCGCCGGACCGGACCGGCCGCCGAGGTCATCCCGCCGTCGGCGGTGCACCGGGGCCACGCACACGCGCGCGACCTCTCCTACGGCGACAACGACGACAGCGCGGTGCCGCTGCACGGCGACCTGCATCCCGGAAACGTCCTCCTCGGCGGTCCGGAGCGCGGCCTGGTCGCGGTCGACCCCCGGGCCTGCGTCGGCGACAGCGCCGCCGACGCCGTCGAGTGGGCGGTGTGGCGGGCCGAGAGCCTGGAGGAGGTGGAGCGGCGCGCGGCCGTGCTCTCCGCGGGCATCGGCGTCCCCCACGAGCGGCTGATGGCCTGGTGCCGGGCGTTCGCCCCCCTCTTCGCCGTCGCCGCGGCCAACCGCAAGCGCGTCCACACCGCCCACTTCGCGATGCTCGTGGAGCTGGGCGCGAGGTGAAGCGGCGGTAGCCGGTTCAGGAGCCGCGGCCGGGCTCCGCGCCGGCCGGCGACGGGACGACCGTCACCGGGCGGATCCGGGCGCCGCGCCGCGCCTCCGGCGTCATCCTTTCTCGAACCGGTAGCCCATTCCCGCCTCGGTGATGAGGCAGGACGGGTGGGCCGGGTCGGGTTCGAGCTTGCGGCGCAACTGGGCCATGTACACCCGCAGGTAGTTGGTCTCGCTCTGGTAATTGGGGCCCCACACTTCGTGCAGCAGCTGCCGCTGGCTGATCAGCCGCCCGGCGTTGCGGGCCAGCACCTCCAGGATGTGCCACTCGGTGGGCGTCAGCCGCACCTCCTCGTCGCCGCGGGTGACCCGTTTGGCCCCCAGGTCGACCGTGAATGCGGCGGTGGCCACCACCGGGGCCTCCTCCGCCTGCACGGAGCGGCGCTGGGCGGCGCGGATGCGCGCCATCAGCTCGTCCATTCCGAAGGGCTTGGTGACGTAGTCGTCGGCGCCGGCGTCCAGCGAGCGCACCTTCTCGCTGGAGGAGTGGCGCGCCGACAGCACGATGACGGGCACCGACGTCCACGCGCGCAGCCCTTCGATGACCTCGCCGCCCTCCATGTCGGGCAGGCCCAGGTCCAGCAGCACCACGTCCGGCGGGCGCGTGGCCGCCGCCTGCAGCGCCGAGGCGCCGTCGCCGGCGGTGTCGACCTCGTAGCCGCGCGCCCGCATGTTGATCCGCATCGCCCGGATGATCTGCGCGTCGTCGTCGACGACCAGGATCCGCATCGTCACACCTTTTAGTCGTCTTCGGTCGTCCGGGGATCCGTCCGGGGAGTCGCGCCGTCCGGGGAGGAGGCCTCCGGCGCCCCCGGAGCCGGCGCGCCCTCGGCGGCCGCGTCCGCCGCCGGATGCGCCCCGCCGCCGAGTGCGGGGTCGGATGCGGTGGTGTGCAGCATGAACACGAGGGTCAGGCCCCCGCCCGGGGTGTCTTCGGCGGTCAGCGTACCGTCCATCGCCTCGGTGAATCCCCGCGCCACAGCCAGGCCCAGCCCGATGCCGGTGCCCTGCGGCGCGTCGCCGAGCCGTTGGAAGGCCTCGAATATGCGGTCCTTGTGCTCGTCGGGCACCCCGGGCCCGTGGTCGGCCACCCGCAGCTCCACGGTGTCGCCCAGGGCGCTGGCCGACACCCGGATGGGCGGGCGTCCGGGCGGGTTGTGCCGCGCCGCGTTCTGCACCACGTTGGCCACCGCCCGCTCCAGCAGGCCGGCGTCGGCGCGCAACCGCGGCAGGTTGTCGGGTACGTCCACCTCCACGGTGTGCGGCGGGATGCCGATCAGCGTGGCGGGTACGACCTCTTCCAGGCCCACGGCGCGGATCTTGGGCTGGACGGTGTCGGTCTGCAGCCGGCTCATGTCCAGCAGGTTGTCGACCAGGGTGTTGAGCCGGTCGGTGGACTCCTCGATGTTCTCCAGCAGTTCGCCGCGGTCCTGGGCGTCGAGTTCGATGTCGACCGAGCGCAGGCTGGAGACGCTGGCCTTGATCGAGGTCAGCGGTGTGCGCAGGTCGTGGGAGACGGCCGCCAGCAGCGCCGTGCGGATCCGGTTGCGCGCGGCCTGGCGCTTGGCCTCGGCGGCGTCGTGGGCCAGGCGCTGGCGCTCCAGTGCGATGCCGATGTGCGTGGCGAAGGCGCTGAGGATGCGGCGGTCGGCGGCGGGCAGCATGTGGCCGCGCAGCGCCAGCGCCAGGGAGTCGCTGACGGAGACGAGGGCGTCGGCCTGGTCGGGCGACTCGCAGGGGCCCTCGCCGACGCACTCCAGCCGGGTCCACTCGCCGGAGTCGTCCTCCTGGCGCAGCAGCGCGACCGAGTGCTGCCCGAAGGTCTCGCGGATCCGCCGCAGCAGGGCCGGCAGCGGCTCCTGGCCGTCGATGACGCTGCCGGCGAGCAGGCTCAGCGTGCTGGCCTCGGCTTTGGAGCGGCTGGCCTGCAGCGCACGGCGCCGGGACAGGTCCACGACGAACGCCACCAGTACCCCGACCAGGACGAACGCCCCGAGCGCCAGGCGGTCGCCGGGGCCGCCGATGCCCAGGGCGTACAGCGGCGGTGTGAACAGCAGGTCCAGCAGCACGGTGCTCCACACGGCGCACATCAGCGCCGGCCACAGCCCGCCCGCCAAGGCGGCGGCGATGGTGGAGACCAGGAACAGCAGCACGTGGGTGGTCGGCCCCACGCCGTCGGTCGCCGGCAGATGCAGCGCACCCGCCAGCACCGCGGGGCCGAGTACGCCGATGATCCAGCCCCAGACCAGGCGGGCCCGGCTCACACTGGCCGCCAGGGGAGGCAGGAGGCTGCGCCCGCGGCCCACCTCTTCGTGGGTGACGATGTGCACGTCGATGTCGCCGGACTCGCGGGCGACCGTCGCCCCGACACCGGGGCCGAAGATGTACTGCCAGGCGCGCCGCCGCGACGAGCCCAGAACGATCTGGGTGGCGTTGACGCCGCGGGCGAATTCCAGCAGCGCGGTGGGGACGTCGTCGCCGATGACCTGGTGGTAGGTGCCGCCCAGCTCGGCCAGCAGCCGGCGCTGTTCGGTGATGACGTCGGGCAGCGGGTGGGCGAGGTTGTCGCCGGGGACCACGTGCACCGCCATGAGGTGGCTGGGCTGCGGGCGGCCGCCGCGTGAGCGCGCGGCCACACGGGCGGCGCGCCGGATCAGGGTTTCGCCCTCGGGGCCGCCGGTCAGAGCCACCACCACCCGTTCGCGGGCCTCCCAGGTCTGGCGGATCTTGTGCTCGCCGCGGTAGAGGGTCAGGCCCTCGTCGACGCGGTCGGCGACCCACAGCAGCGCGAGCTCGCGCAGGGCGGTGAGGTTGCCTTCGCGGAAGTAGCTGGACAGCGCGGCGTCGACCTTCTCCGCGGGATAGATGTTGCCGTGGGACATCCGCCGCCGCAGCGAGTGCGGCGACATGTCGCACAGCTCGATCTGGTCGGCGCGGCGGACGATCTCGTCGGGGATGGTCTCGTGCTGGCGCACCCCGGTGATCCGCTGGACGACGTCGTTGAGCGATTCGACGTGCTGGATGTTGAGCGTGGTGATGACGTCGACGCCGGCGTTGAGGAGTTCGTCGACGTCCTGCCACCGCTTGGCGTTTCGGGTGCCGGGCGCGTTGGTGTGGGCGAAGTCGTCGACGACGGCCACCTGCGGGGCGCGCCGCAGCAGGTCGTCCGGGTCGAATTCCCCGGGGGAGGAGTCGCCGGCCGGCGGCGGCAGCCGCTCCAGGCCGTCGAGGAGCTCGGCCGTTCGGGGGCGGTCGCGGGTTTCGACCAGCCCCACCACGACGTCGGTGCCGCGGTCGCGGCGCCGGTGCGCTTCGCTCAGCGCGGCGAAGGTCTTGCCTACGCCGGGGGCGGCGCCCAGATAGATGCGCAGTTTGCCACGTGCCACTTCTCCATTGTGCGGCGTCGCCGCCGGTGAGTGAAAAGGCAGTGGCCCCGGGTGGGGCCGGATCGGGTGATCCGCCGCGAGGCCGCCGCCGGGGACCGGCCCCGCCGGTCCGGGCGGAAACCTCGCGGCAGACGGAGCGTTCAGCCCGCCGGAGGGGACCGAACGGTGAAGGGCCGGCCCCCGGCGGCCGTTCAGGCGGTCGGGTCCAGCGTCAGCTTGCCCTGCGTGGCGCGCGAGCGCAGGTCCTCGTGGGCGGCGCGGGCCCGGTCCAGCGGGTAGTCGCCGCCGAGCACGGCGCGCAGCCGCCCGGTGCGCACCAGGTCGAACATCTCGGCCATCGCGCGGCCGACGACGTTGCCCGGCAGCTGGAAGGCGTGCGGCAGCCACATTCCGCTGACCGTCGCCGAATGGCGCATCAGGTTGGGCAGCTGGATCGGCTTGGGAGCCTCGCGGGAGGCCATGCCGTAGAAGGCGAGCCGGCCGAAGGGCGCCAGCGCGTGCAGGCTCTCGTCGGTGACGCGCCCGCCGGTCATGTCCAGCACCGTGTCCACGCGGCGGCCCTCGTTGGCCTCGACGAGGGCGGCGGTCATGTCGTCGGCGCGCGAGTCCACCACCGCGTCGGCGCCCAGTTCCAGGGCCAGTTCGCGCTTGTCCTCGCTGCCGGCGGTGGCGACGACCCGGCCGGCGCCGAAGGCCTTGGCCAGCTGCACCGCCAAGGAGCCCACGCCGCCCGCGCCGGCGTGCACGACCACGGACTCGCCCTCGGCCAGGTGCACGTTGTGCCGCAGCAGCACCCAGGCGGTGGCGCCCTGGATGAGGAGGGCGAGGGCGGTGGAGGCGTCGACACCCTCGGGGATGTCGTAGGCCGTGTGCGGCGAGGCCAGGGCGCGCTCGGCGTAGCCGCCGCTGTCGACCATGGCCACCACGCGGCGCCCGTCCGAGGTGCGTCCGGCGACCTCGCTGCCGGGGACCAGCGGCAGACCGGAGCTGGAGAGGTAGGTGTCCTCGACCCGGTGGGTGTCGGCGTAGTTGACGCCCGCGCGCTCGACCTCGACGAGCAGGTCGCCGGGGCCGGGCTCCGGTTCGGGGAGCTCGGTGAGGTTCAGGACCTCCGGGCCGCCGAACTCGGTGATCTGGATGGCTCGCATAGGGGTGCTGTCTCCCAACGTGGGCTTGCCGGACGGGGCGGCACCGCCGCAGACCGACCGGATGGTATGCATCGAGCCTAAAGGCGTCCGCGGCCGGTGCGGCGTGTCGGGGCGGTCAGCGGCGTGTCGGCTGCCTCACTCCCGGTCCCCGAGCCCGGGGAACCGCGGGGGGCGCTTCTCCAGGTAGCTGCCGATCCCCTCGGCGAAGTCCTCGGAGGCGAACGCGTCGGCCATCATGCCGGCGGCCTCGTCGGCGGCGTCGTCGAGCCCGCTGCTCTGGGCGCGCAGCACCTGGCCCTTGATCGCCGCCATCGAGCGCGGCGAGCACTCCTGTGCCAGCGTTCCCGCATAGGACAGGGCCTCGGCGACGACGTCTGCGCGGGGGAGGCTGAAGTCCACCATCCCCATGCTCCGGGCCTCCGCGCCGAGGACGACACGGGACGACAGCAGCAGGTCCATCGCCCGCCCCTGGCCCACCAGGCGCGGGAGCTGCCAGGCGACCCCGTACTCGGCCACCAGGCCGCGCCGGCTGAAGGACGTGGTGAGCTTGGCGTCGTCGGCGGCGAAGCGCACGTCGCAGAACAGCGCCAGCGCCAGCCCGACACCGGCCGCGGGGCCGTTGAGCGCGGCGACGACCGGAGTGCCCAGCGTGGCGGGCAGGGCCATCGATCGGCCGTCGATCTCCACACGGGTGCCGCTGATCCCGCTGAGCGCCTCCATGTCGGCGCCGGCGCAGAACGCGCGGCCGGCGCCGGTGACGACGATCGCGCGCACCTGCGGGTCGGCGTCGGCCTCGCGCAGCAGCGCGAACAGCCGCTCTCCCATCTGCGGGGTCCAAGCGTTGAGCCGCTCGGGGCGGTTGAGGGTCAGCCGCAGGACGCCGCTGCCGTCGCGTTCGCTGAGCACCGGTGCGTCGTCGGCGGCCCTGTCCTGCGGCGCGGTCGGATGCGTACTGTCGTCGGCCATGGCGGCGGTGTCCCTCCGTGCGGTGTGCGGTGTCCGCCCGCTGCGGTGGATGCGGCGAGGCGGGATCGCGCGGCCGGCGCGCTTCGCCGGTAGGCAGATCCTACGGTCCGGCGCGGTCGAAGTCCGGCGAAGGTCCTGTACTCCCCCAACAGGGGCAAATCAGGTACGTTTCCCTTGGTACTACCGGCCTCGTGAACGAGGAACACGGTGAGGGAGCCGACCCGTGGGAGTTGCGCGCACACGGACCTACACCGACGACACGCGCCTGTTCTGGCAGCAGCTGGGCAAGGTGGCGGCCGGGGGCGTCGCGCTCTTCGCCGTATGCGCACTGTGGGGGATCCGTGACGCGGTCGTATGGAGCAGCGCAGCGGCCGCCGTCACCAGCCTGGCCGTGATGATCCTGCTCGCGTGGCGCACGCGCGCCCCCTGCGGCCGCGCCCCCTACGGCCGCGTGCGCTTCGTCCTCGACGAGTCCGGGCTGCACTACCGGCGCGGTCGGCGCGGACAGTGCGCGGTGACCCGGTGCTACCGGCTCGCCGACATCGCCAGCGTGCAGCTGCGCACGCACACGGGCGTACCGCAGTCGCTGGAGTTCGGGTACGACCGGCACGGTCTGCCCGAGCTGCGCATCGAGACCGTCTGCGGGCGCGCCGACAGCTACCAGGTCCTCGCGCTCGACTTCGAGGGCTGCGAGGAGTTCCGCAGCTTCGTCGCCGACGTGTGCGACACCGCCGGCATGGAGAAGCGCCGGCCGGGATTCTCCGGGCCCGGCGATCCCGTCGACCGCTGGGACAACCCGTCCGCGCTGCGCACGGCGCAGTCCTGACTCCTGCGTTCCCCGGCCGTTCACCCGCCGGCCGTGACGTCCGGGGCGGCGGCCTGCGGATCGAACGCGCCGGCGACCGCCGTCGCATCGTCGTGGCGCTTGCCGCCGGGCACTCCGCGGCGCTCCTCCTCGGTGCGCACCCGGGCGACGAGGGCACCGGGGCCGCCGGACTCCAGGCAGCGCCAGACCTGCGGCCACGGGTGGCCGAAGACGTCCGCGAGCCGCGCACACCCGTCGGTCATCAGCGCGAAGCGCGCCCCCGCGGTGCGCGACACCCCGGTGACCGCCCGGTAGGCCGCCGCGGGCACAGCGCCCGCGACCCAGAAGCCGCCCTCGGCGTTGCGGTGGGCGCGCACCAGCTCGGCGCTGTAGGGGCGGCCGCCGGGCAGGCGATCCACGCGGTCGTCGGTGACCGCGGCGACCTCCCCGTCGGTCTCGGCCAGCAGCACCGTGCAGTCGGCCAGGACCAGGTACTCGACCCGGCGCGGCCCGGGCGGAGTGCCCGGACCGGCCGGCTCGGGGCGGGCCAGGGCCACCGTGGCCGACGGGCTGTCGGGGTTGTCCAGATCGCAGTCCCCGCCGTGCGCGCGGCGGACCGAGCCGATGGCCGCCGCCAGGCAGTCGGCCGGCGGCGCCGGACCGTCGGCGGACAGTTCCGCGGCCAGCGCTGCGGCCAGCCGGTCCACCAGCCACGGGACGCCGTGCCGGCACCCGGTGTCGACCCCCGGCGCCGCGGTCGCCCCGTCGACCACCAGCGCCCACGCGTCGCCGGTGCGCACCCGGTCCTCGTTGGCCGTCCCCAGCCCCTGCTCACTCGCCGCACTCATGCGCACCCGAGCAGCCTACGAGGAACCCGACCGGAGCGTGCCGCACCGCCCCGGGCGCCCGGCGGTCACCCGCCCTGCGCGCTTTCCCGCTCGGGTGCCGCGCGCAGTACGTCCACGACACGCGACCAGCCGTCGGCTCCGTGTCCGCGCTCGACCGCGGTGCGCGCCAGCCCGTGCATGAGCTCGGGGAGCCGGCTGTCCAGTCCCGACTCGCGGCTGGTGTGGACGATGTGGCCGAGCGCGGCCTCTTCCATGGCCAGGTTGTCCCGGTGGCCGGGATGGTGCCCGGCGTCGACATCGGCGGCCAGGCCGTCGAAGGTGGCGGGCAGGATCGCGAGCATCTCTTTGGCCCACGGCGCGAACACCGCGGCGCTCGACCCCTGCGCAGCCGCCATCGCGCTCGCGTGCAGGAACCCGGTCATCCCCGCGAAGAACACGTCGAGCATGCCGGTGTCGAGCAGGGCGGCCGATCCGGGGTCGTCGCCGACGTACTCCGATCGGGGCGCGACCGTCTCCAGGACGGGGCGGCTCCGGTCCAGCAGATCCCGTCCGCCGCTGTACAGGATCAGCGCGTTCCCGGTGCCGATCAGGGGGGTCGGAACCATGATCGCGCCGATGAGCAGGTCGACGCCCTGCGCGTCGGCCCAGGCCCGGGTCGCGCGGGCCTCGTTGGGGGTCGAGGAGGCGAGTACCACCACGGTGCGCCCGGAAAGCGCCCCGTCGGGAAGCGATGCGAGCAGTTCGCGCGTGGCCGCGTGGTCGCGCAGGCACGTGACAACCGTGTGGGCGGCACGGGCCGCCGAGGCGGGGTCGGCGGCCACGTCGGCGCCCTCCGGGGCCAGCGCCTCCGCCTTGGCGCGGGTCCGGTTCCACACCGTGGTGGGCACGCCGCCGGCGAGGAACCCGCGTGCCAGAGCCGAGCCCATCGGGCCCAGCCCGATCACCGAAACGGCCGGGGACTGCGTGTGCGGTGAAGGTGAATTCGTCATACGGAAAGCCTCGGGGCGGTACACCACATGCGACAAGTACCCACTATTTTGTGCGGTACTTACTTTCAGGTCAGTGCAACCCGGGAGCGTGCCCCATGGCCGAATTCCTCTGCGGGCTCGACGCCGCCGTCACCGTCGTCGGCGGCAAGTGGAAGCCCCTCATCCTCTGGGCGCTCAGCGTCGAGCCGCGCCGGACCGGCGAGCTGCGGCGCGAATTGCCGGGTGTCTCCGAGAAGGTGCTCACCCAGCAGCTGCGCGAACTCGAAAACGACGGCGTCGTGCACCGCGAGATCCACCAGGAGGTACCGCCCAGGGTGGTTTACAGCCTCACGGCCGAAGGGGCCCAGCTCGACCGGGCGCTGCGGCCGCTGGGGGAATGGGGGGAGGAGCACATGGACGGCATCCGCGAGGCCCGGCGCTGACACGGTCCGGCGGGGGCCGGTCGCGCGTGCGCGGCCGGCCCCCGCCGGCGCCTCCGCCGCGGCGCCTGTCGGGTACGCGGGTGGCGACAGGGCGGTCCCGCCCGGCGCAGGGTCGTTACCGGCGCAGTGCCGGAGAACGCGGAAACCCCGAGATCGCTTTCAGCCGGACCCGGCGGATCCGGCGGACCGGGCACGTCCGCCCACGCCTGAGCTTCATCCCTTCCGGGCACCCGGCAGGATGCCCTCGGCCTTGAGCGGCTCCGCGACGGACTCGGCCAGCTCCGCGAGGCGCGCGCAGCCCGTGGCCCCGATCGCGGCGTAGGGCGCGACCGACAGGGCGTCGGTGCGCTCCTCCAGAGCGCTGCGCAGGGTGCGGCCGGCGTCGGTCAGCGACAGCGTGCCCTCCTCGTCGACGGAGACCAGGCCGCGCTCGACGGCGCCGCGCACGCCGGCGTCCATGTCCTCCCGGCTCCAGCCGCGGCTCTTGCGCAGGAAGGAGAGCTTGATCGCGCCTGTGGCCGCGTGCGTCACGAGTGCGTCCAGCGGGCTGACCCCGGCGTCGATGAGCGCCGCGATGTGGCCGTCGCCGCGGAACTCCCGCAGCAGGGTGGCGGCGTGCCACAGCACCATGTGCGGATCGCCGGGCCACTCCAGGCCGGCGTGGCCGGCGAACAGCGGCCGGCCGTGCGGGAGGTCGGCGGCCGCCAGCGCCGCCGTGCGGGCCAGCTCGGCGGCCTCCTGCACCGCCTCCGAGGCCACCGCCCCGTCGCCGAGGATACGGCGCAGCGCCTGGTCGACGGCGTCGTTGCGGGCCTCCAGTACCGTCTCGGGCGAGGCCGTCGACCAGGCGCGGGGGATGACCGAGCGCACCGCCGCGGGGTTGAAGTTGTAGAACGTCGCCGCCACCGTTCCGGGGCCGACGGCGCCCATGGCCGCCGATCGCGCGGCGAAGTAGTTCGTCGCGCGATCCTCCAGCCCGATGGCGGAGTAGCGGGCCTGGGCTTCGGGGGCGAAGTACACCAGGATGTGGACGGGCTCCAGAGCCGCCCACGCTGTGCGGGCGTTGTCGGTCGACGGCGCGTCGTGGGGCATCGGCGTACTCCTCGTGGCATCGGTGGGCACGCGTGCGCACGCAGCCGGCCCCGTCGGTTCGCGGGCCGGGGCGGTCGGGGGCGGTCGTCGGGCGCACGGAGAGGGGGCTGTTCGTCGGCTCCCGGCCGCGGTTCCGGCAGCCGCATCGCACCGCAAGGCTAGACACGGATCCGCGTGCGGGTCACCCCGCCCCAGGGGAGCAAACCCCGCCCCCGGCCCCGGTTGACACCGACTGGTCGGTTTGCGTAGGAACGACTACGGGGGCGCGCCGGACGTCGGCCCGCCCGGCAACCGCAGTGGGGAGCGCTCATGGAGGCCTTGGCCACGACCGCGTCCGGTCGCGTCAGCGGTGCCGTCGAAGGCGGGATCAGCGCCTTCCGCGGCATCCCCTACGCGGCGCCGCCGGTGGGGGAGGCGCGGTTCGCGGCGCCCCGCCCGCCCGAGCCGTGGACGGGAGTGCGCGAGGCCGTGGAATACGGTCCGACGGCGCCCCACCCGCCCTACGAGTCCGGCATGGCCGAAGCGCTGCCCGAGCGCAGCATCCCCGGTGACGAGTACCTCAACCTCAACGTGTGGACGCCCGGAACCGGCGAGCGCGGACTGCCGGTCATGGTGTGGATCCACGGCGGCGCGTTCACCAACGGCTCCGGCGCCGAACCCGGCTACGACGCGCGCGCCTTCGCCCGCAGCGGCGTCGTCGCGGTCACCGTCAACTACCGGTTGGGCGCGGAAGGGTTCGCCCTGTTCGACGACGCGCCCGCCAACCGCGGGATACTCGACCAGATCGCCGCACTGGAGTGGGTGCGCGACAACATCGCCGCGTTCGGCGGCGACCCCGACCGGGTCACGATCTTCGGCGAGTCCGCGGGCGCCATGAGCGTCGCCACCCTGATGGCCGTCCCCCGCGCCCGCGCGCTGTTCCGCCGGGCCGTCGCCCAATCCGGCGCCGGACACAACACGCTGCACGCCGAGGACGCCCGGACCGTGGCACGGGTCCTCGCCGAGCGCCTGGGAGCGGGCTCCGCACGCGCCGAACTGGCCGACGTGCCGGTGAAGCGGCTGCAGGAGGAGCAGTCCCGCATCGTCGCCGAGCTGCGCGGCGACGCCGACACCGGGCTCTGGGGCGAGCGGCTGACCGCCTTCGGCGTGCTTCCGTTCTCACCGGTCGTCGACGGCGAGCTGCTCACCGCCCGCCCGATCGACGCGCTGCGCGCGGGAGAAGCCGCCGACAAGGACCTCCTCATCGGAACGACCACCGAGGAGTACCGGCTCTATCTGGCCGTGCCCGGCCTGATCGACCACATCCGCCCCGAGCACGTCGCCGCCCAGGCCGCGGGGCTCGGGCTCTCCGCCGAGGCCGTGGAGGCCTACATCCAGCGTGCCCCGACCCCCGGCGACGCCCTCTCCCGAATCGGCACCGACGCCGTCTTCCGGATGCCCGCCTCGCGCTTGCTGGACGCGCGCGCCGCCTCCGGCGGCAGCGGGCGCACCTACGGCTACGAGTTCGCCTGGCCCTCTCCGCGGCTCGGCGGCCGACTGGGCGCGTGCCACGCCCTGGAGATCCCGTTCGTCTTCGACAACCTGGCCGACGGCGGCAACCTCGCGGGCCCGGACGCACCGCAGCAGATCGCCGACGACATGCACGGCGCCTGGGTCCGCTTCGCCTCCACCGGCGAGCTCGACTGGCCCCGGTGGGATCGGCGGCGGCGCCCCCTCATGCGCTTCGACGCGCCCGAATCGACGGTCGTCGACGACCCGTGCGCCCGAACCCGCCCCCTGTGGGACGGCGTGCTCGACTAGAACCGGGAACCTCGGAACCCCTCCGGGAACAGCGGGGGAGAAGCACTGCGCGGGTCGCGGCGAGCGGGCATGCGGGCTACGCGCGACCGGTCGCGTCGCCGCACGCCGCGGGCCCGCGCGCCGGGGGGCGCACGGGCCCGCGCGGACCGTCCGGTGCCGCACCGCAGGGCCGGTCCCCTCATCCGGGGCCGCCCTTACAGCGGCGGCGCCTCGGTTTCGGCGCTCGCGGGAGCCTCGGCGGACGCGGCGGCTTCACCCGCCGCCTCCTCGGCCCGGCGCTGAGCCGCCTCCACCGTCTCCTCGGCGGAGGCGCGGTCCTGCCAACCGCGGACCTCCGAGCTCTTGCCCGGCTCCAGCCGCTTGTAGATATCGAAGAAGTGCGTGATCTCCTGCAGCTGGAACTCCGGCATGTTGCGCAGGTCGCGGATGTGGTCCTGGCGCGGGTCGCCCACCGGAACGCACAGGATCTTGGCGTCGGGGCCCCGCTCGTCCTGCATCCAGAACACCGCGACGGGGCGCACCCGCACGTAGCAGCCGGGGAAGGAGCGCTTCTCCAGCGGCACGATGGCGTCCAGCGGCTCGCCGTCCTCGGCCAGCGTGTCGGGGATGTAGCCGTAGTCCGCGGGGTACTGCGTCGACGTGAACAGGGTCCGGTCGAGCCGGATGCGGCCCAGCTTGTGGTCCATCTCGTACTTGTTCTGCGACCCCTGCGGGATCTCGACGACCATGTCGAGTTCCATGCGTACCCTCCTCGCGGTGTTTCGGTAGTGGCGCCGAGGCGGCCGACACCGGGATCGGCGCCTCCTCCCCGTGGGCGCCCGGCACGGCCTTTCGCTGCGGCGCTGCCCGCGGAGCGCCCACCGCGCCGGTCACCACGCCGCACGCTACCTGGCCCGCGCGGCAGAGCGCGGACCGCCCTCCCCGGGGTGCGCCGCGTACCGGGCCCGGTCGGCCGCTCCGGTGCCCGCTGGCGGTGCACAGCGACGGGCGGTCCCGCCCGAAACGGCCCCCGGCCCGTGTCAGGCCGGGGCCGAGCGGGAAAGGGAGGGGCGAAGGTCCGCTCGGCCCCGCGATCCCGCGGGAGCCCGACTACGTAGGGACCGACCGGCCACGCACGGCGGCGGGTTTCCACACGCCGCCGCAGCACCGGCTTCAATACCGGCCCGAGGACGCCGAAGCTCGCGCCTGTCTCCGTCCCCGATTCCGTTCGGGTACCCGGGGCGCCGGACGCGCTCCCGCTGCGGGCACCGGGGCCGGGCCGCGATCCTGCATCGAGACCCGGCACCACTTCCGTCCCCGGCCTTCGAGAGCTCGGGGAGCGACCATGGACCCGAAACTCCTCGCCGCCGTTGCGATGTCCGCGGCGCTGATCGGGGTGCCCGCCTGTTCAGCGGGGGACGACGCGGCCAGGCCCGCGGCCGGTTCGCCGTCGGCGGTCGAGTCGGAGCGCGGCGGGTCGGATCCGGCGCCTGCGGAGTCGGCGCCTCCGGAAGCCGGTCCCCAGTCCGGTGGGGAGCCTGGGCCCCGGGGGCGGGCCGCGCCGAGCGAGGAGGGGGCACCGCCCGGATCCGCTCCGCCGCTGGACGCCTTCGCCGGGCTCTCCGGAAACGACGGAGTCTTCGCCATGCACGTCGACGAAGCTTATGTGGACGACGACGGCGTGATCACCGACGGTGCGGGAACCACCGACCGGGCCGCCGAGGGCAGCGAGTACGTGGTCGTCAACGTCCGGATCACCAACGAGTCCTCGGCCCCGGCCTACTTCGACTGGGGCGGCTCCTACGCCTACGACGCCGACGGGAACCAGTACGCCGACGACGCCGACGCGGCGTGGGCCGCATGCGACACGTACTGCAGCGACGATCTGAATCCCGGCGGTTCCGCGGAAACCGACGTGGTCTTCGAGATGCCGGAGGGCACGGGCATCGTCTCGCTGGAACTGCGCTCGGCCCCCTACGGATCCGGCGGAGCGGCGATCATCGAACCGTAGGACGCGGCGCAACGGGTACGTGCGGTCGGGACGCGCGAGGGCCGGCCCGGCTTCGCCCGCCGCCCCGCCGGGCGGTGCGCTGGTCTAGGGTCGGGTACGGGCCCGCCGCTCCCCAGACGCCGTGTGGAGGCGCATCGTGACCGCTTCGAGTCCTCCGGTCCAGCCTGTGGCCGTCCTGCGCCGGTCCGGGACGGGACTGGTCGTCGACCTCGCACCCAGGGCCGGCGGCGGGCTGCCCGAGGTGCTGCGCTGGGGCGCCGACCCCGGGCCGGTGACCCCCGGACTGGCCGAGCACCTGCGCACCACCTCCGTGCCCGCGGTGCCCGGCAGCGCCCCCGACACTCCGCGCGGGTTCACGGTGCTGCCCACCGAAGCCGACGCCTGGGCCGGAACCCCGGGGCTGGGCGGCCACCGCGCGGGCGCGGCCACCGCACCGGATCCGACCCGTCCGCCGACACCCTCGTCCTGGACCTGCACGATCCCCGCACCGGCCTCGCGGTGGAGATGCGCTACCGCCTCGACGACTGCGGGGTGCTGCGGGCCACCGCCACCGCCGCGGCCGACCTCGCACCGGCCGGCGCGGACTCCCCCACCCCCGAACGCCCCGGCGAGCCCTACGACCTCGCCGGACTGCGCGTACTGCTCCCGCTGCCGGCCCGCGCCGACGAGGTCCTCGACCTCACCGGCCGGTGGGTGCGCGAGCGCAGCCCGCAGCGCCGCGACATGGCCGACGGCACGGTGCTGCGGCGCGCCCTGCGCGGCCGCCCCGGCCACGACAGCCCGCTGCTGATGGCCGCCGGAACCCGCGGATTCGGGTTCGGCACGGGCGAAGTCTGGGCCGTGCACGTCGCGTGGAGCGGGGACCAGGAGTACCTCGTCGAGCGGCTGCCCGAGGGCGCCGGCGCCCACGCGGCCGTCCTGGGAGGCGGTCTACTTCGACCACGACCTGGACCGGCTGCGCGCACTGGCCGACCGCGCCGCCGCGGTGGGGGTGGAGCGCTTCGTGCTCGACGACGGCTGGTTCCGGGGGCGGCGCAGCGACCGCAGCGGCCTGGGCGACTGGAGCGTCGACCCCGACACCTGGCCGCAGGGCCTGGACCCGATCGTGGAGCATGTGCAGGCGCTGGGCATGGACTTCGGTCTGTGGGTGGAGCCGGAGATGGCCAACCTCGACTCCGACCTCGTCCGCAGCGGCCCCGACCGGCTGCTGCACCCCGCGGGCGGGTCCGGCCGCTCGTGGCGCCACCAGTACGTGCTGAACATCGCCCGCCCCGACACCTGGCAGCACGTCCGCGACCGGCTCGACGCGCTGCTGCAGCGCTATCCCGTCCGGTACGTGAAGTGGGACCACAACCGTGACCTGTACGAAGGCGTGCACCCGGTCGGGGCGGAACCGAGGGAGCGGGCGGCCCGCAGGAGGGTCCCGGGCGGGTCCCCGGCGTGCACCGCCAGACCCGCGCCCTCTACGCCCTGCTGGACTCGCTGCGCGAGCGCCACCCCCGCGTGGAGTTCGAATCGTGCGCGAGCGCGGATCTGGCCACGCTGACCGCGTGGTCCGGCCTGGTCCGCGAGTTCCGGCCGCTGCTGCACACCGGCCGTACCGTACGCAGCGACGACACCGACCCCGGCGCCCTGCTGCACGGTGTGGTCTCGCAGACGGGCGAGCGCGCCCTCTACTGCTTCGCGCGCCTGGAGACGGCGCCCGCCGAGCAGCCCGGCCGCACCGCCCTGCCCGGCCTCGACCCGCAGCGGCACTACACCCTGCACCACCGAACCGAACTGGGCGACCCCGCCGGAGGCCACGCGGGCGCGCCCGCGTGGCTGCACGCCGACACCCCCGCCCCGGTGCTGACCGGAGCGGCCCTGCGGTACCTCGGTGTGCCGATGCCCCGGCTCTTCCCGGCCCAAGCGGTGCTGATCGAAGCCGTCGCCGAAGAGTAGGTGCACCTACGCGCCCGTCGGGGCCGCGCGGGCCGGGCGGCCCTCAAACCGCCTTGGACAGCGGACTCTTCAGCCCCGGCGACCATTCCGCGGCCGTCGCCGCCGCGCTGCCGGCGGCCTCGGCGACGTCGTTCGCGGCGGGTTCGGGCGGCTCGGCGTCGGCCGAGTAGGCGAGCTCGTCGAGGTCGCCGACGACGCGGATCCCGGATTCGCGCAGATCTTCGATGTCGGCGCGGCTCCAGGACTCCACCGACGCGCGGAACGGTGCGGGGATGCCCAGCCGCGGTCCGCGCTCGGAGCGCTGGGCGAAGCCCTCGATGATCCGGGCGCGGAGCCGCCGGGCGTCGTCCGGCGACCACTCCGCCCCGGAGAGGTTGGAGTTGAGCGTACGCAGCACTTCGGCCTCGGGGGCGGTGATCCCGCTGTGCACGGTCGTGGCGTCGTCGGGGGCGGGGACCGCCGAGGTGTCGCCGAGTTCGACCGCCTCCAGGAACCGGTGCCACAGCCGGTCGGCGGGCGATCCGGGATTGCTGATGACCGTCACCTTGTCCGTGCCCACGATCGAGGCCCATCGCCGAGCGAGGCGCCCCAGCGCGAACGCGCGCCACAGGTGGGTGGAGTGGTCCTCCTCCAGCGGATCCCAGCCCGCGTCGCGCTGGCGCGACAGTTGGCGCAGGTAGGAATGGAAGCTGCTGGACTTGCCGTTGCGGATGTGCTGCTGCCACACCGACGGCAGCAGTTTGCCCAGCCCGCGCGCGGTGATGAACACCCGCGTGTCGGCGGCGCCCAGCGCGTCGACGGTCGTGCGGGCGGCCTCGGCGCGCACCACTGACAGCGCCTCGGCGGAGACGATCGCGGTGCCCTCCCACGACCGCACCTGCTTCTGCAGGTTCTCCCACCACGCGCGCTCCTTGGCGGAGCGCTCCTCGCTCACCCAGGAGTACTCGCCGCCCAGCAGCGCGTAGGTGGCGGTCTCGTGGTAGTTGACCCGCGTGGCGCCCGCTCGCCGCCGCGGCGGAACCGGATAGAGCGCGCCGAGCGCGGCGAGCTCCTGTGTGCGGTCCTGCATCATCTGCTGCAGATAGGTCGTTCCGGATTTCTGCACTCCGATGTGCAAGACAAGCCGCTCTGCCACCGATTACTCCACTCCCTAGGCACTGCGCGCAGAAGGTACCGGCGGCGGATGAGCAGGGGGCCAACCCCGAGCGAACATCGGGAGTCGAGCGGGCGCGCCGCGGCGTCCTGCGCAGCCGTTCCGGTGCCGGACACCGCCGTGCTGCGGCCGGTCCGGTCGGTGGAACGGTACCGGAACGCCCGCGCGATAGGAATGCACGCGGCGGCGGGCGGGTGCCGCCCGCCCCGAGCCGCGCCCGCCCGAAACGGCCGCTCTGTGGATGCGGGCGCCGAATGTCGCAGGGGGGATCTATCGTCGGCCGTGCCCCCGTGACGCGGGGGTGAGGCGAGCGGACGCCAGACACGGGGGCGGGTCCGGGTGGGAACCGGACCGGTCCCCGCTCGCCGGGCCCTGCCGGCGGCCGGAACGGACGCCGGCAGGGCGCCGTTTCCGCCGCCGTCGCGCCCGGTTGCGGGAGCCGTCGTGCGTCCGTCCGCGCCTGCGACACGCGCACGCCCGCGGCCCAGCCGTTTTGCCGCAGCGCCGGGGCACGAGATGCTGAGCGAATGACCGCCACAACCATGCGCGCAATGTCCCAGAAAACCCACGGCGGACCCGACGTGCTCCACGAAGTGGAACTCGACGTCCCCCGGCCCGGCCCCTCGCAGATCCTGGTGCGGGTCCACGCGGCCGGACTCAACCCCACCGACTGGAAGCACCGGGCCGACCGCC
Organism: Streptomonospora salina; assembly: GCF_014204715.1. Taxonomy (NCBI): domain Bacteria; kingdom Bacillati; phylum Actinomycetota; class Actinomycetes; order Streptosporangiales; family Nocardiopsidaceae; genus Streptomonospora; species Streptomonospora salina. Next base: position 1,471,498 of record NZ_JACHLY010000001.1, on the reverse strand, counting down.
TGTTCCTCGGCGACCCGCCCTATGTCCTGGGGTGGGACGTCTCCGGCGTGGTGGAGGCCGTCGGTATCGGGGTGACCGTCTTCGAGCCCGGAGACGAAGTCTTCGGCATGCTGCCCTACCCCCACGGGGCGGGCTCCTTCGCCGAGTACGTCACCGGCCCCGCGCGCTCCTTCGCCCACAAGCCCGACGGGCTGACCCATGTCGAGGCCGGCGCCATGCCGCTGGCGGCGCTGACCGCCCTGCAGGCCCTGATCGACACCGCCCACCTGGAGGAGGGCCAGAGCGTGCTCGTCCACGCGGCCGCCGGCGGCGTCGGCCACTTCGCGACGCAGATCGCCGCGGCCCTGGGCACCCGCGTCTTCGGCACCGCCAGCTCCGGCAAGCACGACTTCCTGCGCGGGGTCGGCGTCGACGAGCCCGTCGACTACCGCGAGACCGACTTCACCGAGGCGGTCGGCGAGGTCGACGCCGTGCTCGACACCATCGGCGGCGACACCGCCTTCGGCTCGCTGCGTGTGCTGCGCAGCGGCGGAACGATGGTGACGATCCTGCCGATCCCGCCGGAAGGCCTCCTCGACGAGGCCGAGAAGCGCGGTGTGCGCGCCGCGCCCATGCTGGTGGAGTCCGACCACGCCGGGATGACGGCCGTGGCCGATCTCGCGGAGTCGGGACGGCTGCGGCCGCACGTCAGCGAGGTCTTTCCGCTGGACCGCCTGGCCGACGCGCACCGCGCCGGGGAGACGGGCCGCACCACCGGAAAGCTGGTGATCGACGTGGCCGGCGAGGCCTGATCCGCGCGGCCGCCGTACCCGTGCGGTGCGGCGGCCGCGGGCGGGTGCGGGCCGCCCGCACCGGTCGTTCCGGGCCCGGCCGCCGCGGCCGGGCCCGGCGCACTACTGGCGGGAGACCGCAGATGCGCCCTCACGCAGCACGTACTTCTGGATCTTGCCGGTGGCGGTCTTGGGCAGCTGGTCCACGAACTCCACCCGCGTGGGCGCCTTGAAGTGCGCGAGACGGTCGCGGGCGAAGCCGATCAGCTCCTCCTCGGTGGCCGCGGCCCCGTCGTGCAGGACGACCGAGGCCTTGGGCGTCTCGCCCCACCGTTCGTGCGGCACGCCCACGATCGCGGCCTCCTGAACGGCCGGGTGGCGCAGCAGGACGCCTTCGACCTCGACCGAGGAGATGTTCTCGCCTCCGGAGATGATGACGTCCTTGATGCGGTCCTGGATCTCGACGAACCCGTCGGGGTGGGTAACCGCGGCGTCGCCGGTGCGGAACCAGCCGTCGCCCATGACCTTCTCGGTGGATTCGGGGTCTTTGTAGTAGCCGGCCATTACGACGTTGCCGCGCACGGCGATCTCGCCGACCGCGGCGCCGTCCCAAGGGACCTCGCCGCCGTCGGAGGAGAGGACCTTGAGCTCACCGGAGGTGATCAGCTCGACGCCCTGGCGGGCCTTGACGGCGGCGCGCTCGTCGACGTCCAGCCCGGTGTGCTCGGGCCGGGGTTCGCACACGGTGATGAACGGCGTGGTCTCGGTGAGCCCGTAGACGTGGGTGACCGACCAGCCGAAGGTGCCCTCCAGCCGCTCGATGGTGTCGGCGGCGGGGGAGGCGCCGGCGGTGACGACGTGCACGCCGGGCGGGACCGCGCCGCGCTCCTCCTCGGGGGTGTTGGCCAGGAAGATCAGCACCGTGGGAGCGGCGCACATCCAGGTGACCCCCTCCTCGCGGACCAGTTCGAACACGCGGGAGCGGTCGATGGCGCGCAGGCACACGTGCGCGGCGGCCGCGGCGGTGACCGTCCAGGTGTAGGTCCACCCGTTGGCGTGGAACATCGGCAGCGTCCACAGGTAGCGTTCGCCGAGCCCGATGCGCAGGTGCAGCAGGGTGCCGACGACGTTCATGTAGGCGTTGCGGTGGGTGATCATCACGCCCTTGGGGCGCGCGGTGGTGCCGCTGGTGTAGTTGATCGTCAGCAGGTCGGTCTCGGCGATCTCGGGCCGGGTGAACTCCGGCCGCGTGGCGGCGACGAGCGATTCGTAGTCCTGCCAGCCCTCGCCGGAACCCTCCAGCGCGACGAAGTGCTCGACGCCGGGCATCCGGTCGCGTACGCCGTCGACCACGGCGAGTTGGTCGGAGTGGGCGCACAGCACCGTGGCGCCGGAGTGGTTGACGATGTAGACGAAGTCCTCGGCGGAGAGCCGGTAGTTGATCGGCACCAGCACCGCGCCCAGCTGCGGGACTGCGTAGAAGGACTCCAGCTGGGCGTGGGTGTTGGGGGCGATGTAGGCGACGCGGTCGCCCTTGCCCACGCCCATCCGCTCCAGGGCCGCCGACCACCGGTCGCACCGGTCGAAGAACTGCTCGTAGGTCAGCCGCACGCTCTGGTCGACGACCGCTTCGCGCCGCGGATGCAGCCGGCGCGTGCGGCGGGCGAACTCCAGCGGGGTGAGGGCGGTTTCCATGTCGTCTTCTCTCGTGACAGCGGCTGAACTCCCCGGGACCGCGGGTGCCACGAAAATACGGCGCGCCCGGCACTCGGGACAAGACCGGCGCACGTCCGCGCCCGGCCGGATCCCAGCGGGGTCGGCCGGCCGGGCGGGCGGGGCCGCGGGCCGGGAGCGGCCCGGCGTCAGGTGGGCGCGGCCGGGGCCCCGGCGAACGTGTCGAGCTCCGCGGCGCAGGCGGCGAGGGTCCGGCGCAGGGCGGCCCGCTCCTGTGCGGAAACGCCGCCCAGCATGTGCTCCTCCAGGAGGTCGGCGCCGCGGTCGCAGGCGTGCAGGGCGGTGCGGCTCGTGTCGGTCAGGTAGGCGCGGAGTACGCGCCGGTTTCCGGGGTCGGGCTCGCGGCGGATCATGCCTTTGGCCTCCAGTGCGCCGACCATCTCGGTCATGGCCTGAGGGCTGACGAAGGAGCGCCGGGCCAGCTGCGCGGCCGAGAGCCCGGGTTGGGCACGCAGCACGCTCAGGGCCGTGTACTGCAGGGTGGTGAGCCCTTGCTCGCGGGTGACGCCGTCCAGGTGCGCCCGGGCGATCATCTCGATCCTTTTCACCAGGTAGATGATGCGCGGCTCGGATTCCTCGGCTGTGACCTGAGCAGGAGCGGAATCGATCATGATTGACACGGTATCAAGGTTCTTGTTACATAGATCTCAAGGTCCCTTATATCAAGGAGTTTGCCATGGAGTCTGCGGACCGGGCCGCCCACAACGGCGACGCGTCCCCGCCCTGGGGCGAGGCGGTCCTCGTCGAGTTCGACGCGGGCATCGCCTGGGTGACGCTCAATCGGCCCGACAAGCGCAACGCGATGAACCCGCGCCTCAACGAGGAGATGGTCGCCACCCTCGACGCGCTGGAGGGCGACGAGCGCTGCCGCGTGCTGGTCCTCACCGGAGCGGGCGACTCCTGGAGCGCCGGCATGGACCTCAAGGAGTACTTCCGCGACGTCGACGCCACCGGCGACCCCGCGCTGCAGAAGCGCGTGCGGCGCACCGCAGCGGAGTGGCAGTGGCGCCGGCTGTCCACGTACTCCAAGCCCACCGTGGCCATGGTCAACGGCTGGTGCTTCGGCGGCGCGTTCACCCCGCTGGTGGCCTGCGACCTGGCCGTGGCCGCCGAGGACGCCGGCTTCGGCCTGTCCGAGATCAACTGGGGCATTCCGCCCGGCAGCGTGGTCAGCCGGGCGCTCGCGGCGGTCGTCCCCCAGCGCGACGCGCTGTACCACATCATGACCGGCGAGACCTTCGACGGCCGGGCGGCCGAGCGGATGCGCCTGGTCAACGAGGCCGTGCCGGGGGAGCGCCTGCGCGAGCGGACCCGCGAGCTCGCGGCGCACCTGGCCGGAATGAACCCCGTCGTCCTCCAGGCCGCCAAAACCGGCTACAGGCTCGCCGCCGGAATGGACTGGGACCAGGCCGAGGACTACCTCTACGCCAAGCTGGAGCAGTCGCAGTTCCGCGACCCCGAACAGGGGCGCAGCCACGGCATGGAGCAGTTCCTCGACGACAAGACCTTCCGTCCGGGCCTGGGCCGCTACGCACGCGGCTGACCCCGGCGGATCCGGCCGCCGGGACGAAAGGGCACGCCCCGCCCTCCGTCCCGGCATCGGCCCGCGCACAGGGGCACATCCCCCCGTCTGGAACGGAGACGCCGTGACCAGCACACCTCCCGAAAACAGCCCAACTCGGCACCGCGAGGCCCGCAAGATCGCGCTCGCCAGCTTCATCGGAACCAGCATCGAGTGGTACGACTTCTTCCTCTACGGCGCCGCGGCCGCCCTCGTCTTCGGCCCCCAGTTCTTCCCGTCCGACAACGAACTCGCCAGCCAACTGGCCGCGCTCTCCTCCTTCGCCGTCGGGTTCGCCGCCCGGCCCATCGGCGGGATCGTCGCCGGCCACCTGGGCGACCGGGTCCTCGGACGCAAGCGGATGCTCGTGGTGTCGCTACTGGTCATGGGTGTGGCCACGGTCCTGATCGGGCTGCTTCCCACCTACGCCCAGATCGGCGCCGCCGCGCCGATCCTGCTCGTCGTGCTGCGGCTTGCCCAAGGGCTGGGTGTGGGCGCCGAATGGGGCGGCGCCGCGCTCATGGCCGTCGAACACGCGCCGCCCGGACGGCGCGGACTCTTCGGTGCCGCACCCCAGCTCGGCGTGCCCGCCGGGGCGATCGCCGCCAACCTCGTCATGCTGGTCGCTTCGACCACGGCCGCCGACGCGTTCGCCCAATGGGGGTGGCGGCTCGGTTTCCTCGCCAGCGTCGTGCTCCTCGCCGTCGGCTACGTCATCCGCCGGAGCGTCAACGAGAGCCCGCTGTTCGAGGAGGACCGGCACCAGCGCCGGCAGGACGAGGACGCTCCGCGGTCCGCGCCGCTGTCGGAGCTCCTGCTGCGCCACCCGCTGGGCATCGTACGCGCCGCGTTCGCGACCGCCGCGTCCACGGGCCTGGGCTACATCGTCCTCGTGTACACGCTGTCCTACGGCACCACCGAGTTGAGCTACTCCCGCAACGCGCTGCTGGTCGTGGTGATCCTCGCCAGCGCCGTCCAACTGGCCGCCGTCCTGGGGTGGTCGGCGCTCAGCGACAAGCTCGGCAGGCGGCGCGTGTTCATCGGCGGGGGATTCGCCCAGATCGTGCTCGTGCTGCTGTTCTTCCCGATGTTCGAGCGCGAGACGTTCCTCTGGGCGCTGTTGGCCTGCAGCCTCGCCGTCATCGTCGTCTCCGCCCAATACGGCCCGCTGTCCGCGCTGCTGTCGGAGCTGTTCCCCACGCACGTCCGCTACAGCGGCGTCTCCACCGGCTACCAGGTGGGCAACGCGCTCGGCGGGGGACTGGCGCCCATCGTCGCCACCGCCCTGTTCGCGACCCAGGGCGGTTCGGCGGCCGTGGGCCTCTACCTCGCGGCGATGGCGCTGCTGGCGACGCTGGCGGTGCTGCTGACCCCCGAGACCTCCGAACGCGACCTCCGGCGGGTGTGATCCGCCGGTAGCCGTCCGACGCCCGCCCGCCTCTGGCGACACCCGCCACCCACGTTCCGGGGAGACCGCAATGCGCAACCACGGCATCGGATCCTGGCCCGCTCGGCGCGCCCGTGCGGCCGGCGCGCGCACCGCGGTCGTGCACGACGGCCGCACGACCGCCTACAGGGAACTCGCCGAACGCTCCCGGCGCACGGCCCGCGCGCTGGAGCGGCGCGGGGTGGCCCGAGGCGACCGCGTCGCCTACCTCGGCGCCAACCGGCCGGAGTTTCTGGAGACGATGTTCGGCGCCGCACTGCTGGGAGCCGTGTTCACCCCCTTCAACACCCGCCTGGCCTACACCGAGCTGGAGGCGCTGGCCGCCGACAGCGCCCCCGCCCTGCTCGTCGCCGACGCCGATCGCAGGGGCGACGCCGCGGCGCTCGCCGACGCCGGGCCGGTGGGCGACGTCCTCCTCGCCGGCGGCGGAGAGGAAGCAGGAGGCGACGCGGACCTGGAGCGGGAGCTGGCCGCGGCGCCGGACGGGGAGATCGACCGGCCCGTGGGAGCCGACGATCCGTTCCTGCTGCTCTACACCTCCGGATCCACCGGCCGGCCCAAAGGAGTGGTGCTCACCCACGGCAACGTCACCTGGAACTGCGTCAACTCGGTCGTCGACACCGACCTCGCCAGTACCGATACCGCCCTGGTCAGTGCGCCGATGTTCCACACGGCGGCGCTGAACATGCTGTGCCTGCCCGTGCTGCTCAAAGGCGGGCGCCTGCTGCTGGAGGAGCGGTTCGACGCCGAACGCAGCCTCGACCTCATCGAGCACGCGGGCGTGACGGTGATGTTCGGGGTTCCCACCATGTACGAGAGCATCGCGCGCTCGGACCACTGGAGCGGCGCGGACCTGTCCGGCCTGCGCCTGCTGATGTGCGGCGGGGCGCCGGTGCCGCCGCCGCTCATCGAGCGCTACCGGGCCCGCGGCCTCGCGTTCGTGCAGGGCTACGGGCTGACCGAGGCGGCCCCGGGTGCGCTGATGCTGCCTGTGGCCGACTGCGGGAGCAAGGCCGGAAGCGCCGGTGTGGCGGCGTTCTTCACCGACGTGCGCACCGCCGGAACCGGACCGGGCCCCGCCGAGGTGCTGGTGGAGGGCCCCAATGTCACCCCGGGCTATCGCGGCCGCCCCGCCGAGACCGCCGCGGCGCTGCGCGGAGGGTGGCTGCACACCGGCGACGCCGCCGAGGTCGACGGCGACGGCTATTTCCGCATCGTCGACCGGGTCAAGGACATGTACATCACCGGTGGGGAGAACGTGTACCCGGCGGAGGTCGAGGCCGTCCTCGCCGCCCATCCCGCCGTGCGCGAGTGCGCCGTGGTCGGTATCGCCGACGACGTGTGGGGCGAGGCCGGGGCGGCGGTGGCGGTGCCCGTTCCCGGGGCCGCGCCCGGCGCCGACGAGCTGCGCAGCTTCCTCGAAGAGCGGATCGCCCGCTACAAGGTCCCGGCGCGGATCGACGTCGTCGGCGAGCTGCCGCGCAGCGGAGTCGGCAAGATCGACAAGCAGGCCCTGCGCTCCCGCATGGGCGATGCGCGTGCGGGCGGCGGAGGGCCCGCCGCCGGCTGATGCCGGGGGCCGGTCCCGTCTCCGCACGCGGTCGCGGGACCGGCCGACGGCGAACGGCCGGGCTCCCCGCGGGGAGCCCGGCCGTGGACGCGTGCCGTGGTCGGCGCCGCGGTCGGCGCCGACCACGCGCCTCAGTGCGCGGAGTTGAGCGTGCCCGACAGGTCCTTGTGCAGTTCCTCGCTGGGGATGTTCAGTCCGGCGATCTCGGCGTCGATGCCGTGCTTGGCGAACTTGTCCACCGCGTGGTCCAGCGCCGCCACCGCCGAGGAGTCCCACATGTGCGCGCGGGAGAGGTCGATGACCACCCGGTTCACATTCTGCTCGGTGTAGTTGAACTCCGCGGTCAGATCGTTGCTGGAGGCGAAGAAGAGGTCGCCGCGCACCGAGTAGACCCGCACGCCGCCGTCGGGGTCGAGCACGCTGGTGACGCCGGACAGGTCTGCCACCCCCCGGGCGAACAGCGCCGTCGAGGTCAGCACGCCCACGACCACGCCGATCGCGAGGTTGTGCGTGGCCACCACGACCGCCACCGTGACCACCATGACCGCCGTCTCGGTCCAGGGCATGCGCCGCAGGGTGGCGGGGGCGATGCTGTGCCAGTCCATGGTGGCGATGGACACGAACACCATGACCGCGACCAGGGCGGCCATGGGGATGACGGCGACGACGTCGCCCAGCACCACCACCAGGATCAGCAGGAACACGCCGGCCATGAGCGTGGACAGGCGGGTGCGGGCGCCGGAGCGCACGTTGATCATGGTCTGGCCGATCATCGCGCAGGAGGCCATGCCGCCGAAGAAGCCGGTGATGATGTTGGCCAGGCCCTGGCCGCGGGCCTCGCGGCCCTTGGGTGAGCGGGTCTCGGTGATGTCGTCGACCAGCTTGGCGGTCATCAGGGACTCCATCAGCCCCACCAGCGCCAGGGTCAGGGAGTACGGGGCGACGATGCGCAGCGTGTCCATGCTCAGCGGCACGTCGGGCAGGAACGGGACCGGGAAGCTGGAGGGCAGTTCGCCCATGTCGCCGACGGTGGGCACCTTCACCCCGGAGGCGACGGCGATGCCGGTCAGTACGACGATGGCGACCAGCGGCGCCGGAATCGCCGTGGTCAGGCGCGGCAGCAGGAAGATGATCGCCAGCCCGCCCGCGATGAGGGCGTAGACCGGCCAGCCCTCCCCGGCGAAGTGCGGCACTTGGGCCATGAAGATGAGGATGGCCAGGGCGTTGACGAACCCGGTCATCACGCTGGGCGGGACGAACCGCATCAGCTTGGCCACCCCGAGGAGCCCCAGGACCACCTGGAAGACGCCGGCCAGGACGGTGGCGGCGAGCAGGTAGTCGACGCCGTGCTCCTGCGCCAGCGGCGCGACGACCAGCGCCATGGCCCCGGTCGCCGCCGAGATCATGGCCGGGCGCCCGCCGAGGAAGGCGATGGAGACCGCCATGGTGAAGGAGGCGAAGAGTCCGACGCGGGGGTCGACGCCGGCGATGATCGAGAACGAGATGGCCTCGGGGATCAGGGCGAGGGCGACGACGAGGCCCGCGAGTACCTCGGTGCGCAGTCGCGACACGGACAGGGACCGGGCCGCGCCGCGAATGCGGGCGGTCCGCTGGGTCTGCTGGGCAGGCATGGAACCAATCTCTGCTGGGCGCACACAACGTGTCCGGCGCAGGGCGGCATGCGCCCCTGTGCCGTGCACACAGCGGGGTGCGGTGGTCGGATGCGATAGCGGGTCGGGACGTGACTCCCGCCGGGGCTCCGCACCGGGTGCGGGCCCGTGAGCGGCACCGTTGCCGTATACGAGCGGGATCGAGCACGGCCGGACCGCGAGTCGGGGGCGGCGGCGTACGACAGGCCGCGGCGGATCCGGCGCGACCGCAAGCCTACTTTCACGTGAGGTGTAGAGTCACGCTGCGCGTACGAGAGCCTGGCCACACCGCCGGGAGGAGTGGCCCACACCGGAGAGCTGGGGTGCGCGGCACCGGTCCGGTACCGCCGGCACCGGCCGGGGAGTTCGCAGCGGCGGCCGGTCGTCCCCGGCGCGAGCGTCGGGTCGGCTGCTGCGATCCGGGAGCGCGCGGACGTCACGGGTGCCGCGGTCCGCCCCGCCGGCCGGCGCCGGGCGCGGAAGCGGGACGTCCGAACCGGGCGTCTCGGGTTCTATCTGCCCGAATCGCCACAGGTCGCTGACCTAAAAGCGGTGCGGAACGTGTCGAATTTCCGCCCGATTCGCGGTTATTTTCGTCGAATGTCCTGTCCACTGCGGGGTCATACAGATCCGCGAAAGCCGGTCTCAGGTGACACGGGACGGCATGAAAAGACCAGCGGCCGCATAAGCGAATCCGCTGGTCGAAAGATGCAAGCGCCGGTGCCCCCTGGAGGATTCGAACCTCCGCACACGGCTCCGGAGGCCGTTGCTCTATCCCCTGAGCTAAGGGGGCGCTGTGCGGAATCCAGACTAGCAGGCGCGGCAGGGTGGATCGTGCAACAGCCGCGGGCTTGGCCGATCGCCAGCGGAGGCGGGCGCGGGGGCGCTAGTCTCGCGCACGTGGGTGATGGTGTGGCACGGGTACTGGTGGTCGACGACAACGAGGTGATCAGGCAGCTGATCTCCGTCAACCTGCAGCTCGAAGGCTTCGAGGTGCACACCGCTGTTGACGGCGAGGACTGCCTCGCCCGCGTGGGCGAGATCCGGCCGGATGTGATCACCCTGGACATCATGATGCCCCGGCTCGACGGCTGGGTGGCGGCCTCGCGGCTGCGCGAAGACCCCGCGACCCGCGGGATGCGGGTGCTGCTGATCACCGCCCGCGCCCAGGAGGACGACATCCGGCGCGGACGCGAACTCGGCGTCGACGCCTACCTGACCAAGCCGTTCGACCCCACCGAGCTCATCCGGCTGGTCCGCGAGCTCGCGGAGAACAGCCGGGCCGAACAGGCCGGCTGACCCGTGGCCGACGACGGTTTCGACCCCTCCGACCGCTGGTGGCGCGCCGAAGGCGCGACTCCCCGGCGCGTGGACGCGCTGCTGCGCCGCGCCGTGGCCGCGGCCGCCGAGTGCCCGCTGGAAACCGTCCCCCCGGCCGAGCCCCGGCGCGCCTCCGCGCCCGCCGGCGCCGCCCGCTACGCGACGGCGCTGCCGCTGCGCCTGGCCGGGCGCCTCGGTACCGGCGCGCCCCAGGTGGCCGAGGCCGCCGCCGCACTCCTGCGCGGCGCCTCCCGCATCGACGGCGCCCGGGTCGAACGCGGCGGGTTCGTCGCGATCGACGTCGCCGCGGACGCCCGGGCGGCGATGACGGGCACGGCCGCCGCCGACGGCTCCGCGTACCTGGGCGGCTATCTGGACTACCTGCGCAGCCTGGGCCGCCTGGACGGGGCCGGTTCCGTCCCCGAACCCGGCCGCGCGCCGGACGGTGCGGGCACCGCGCCCGTGCCGGCCCCCGCCCTGTCCCCGTTGGACGGCGCCGCCACCGCCGACGAGGTCCGGCAGCTGGCGCGCGCGGACGCGCGCCGCCGGATACAGGCCGTCCCCGACGCGCCCGCCGCAGCCGCGGGCGCCGACGCCTCCGGTGCGGCTCCCGGCGACGTCTCCTGGCGCGATCCCCGCATCGACGGCGCCGGGAGCGGCACCCCCGCCGCGCGGCTGCTCGCGGTCGTCGGCGAGGCCGACGCGCGCGTGGCCTCCTGCCGTGCGGCCGCCGACCGCCCGCGCCCCGGAGAGGACACCGGCCCCGGACTGCCCGCCGTGCCCACCGCCGAGCACCCCGGCGCCTGGGCCCTGGGAACCCGCGCCAACCCCGCATTCGCGCTGCGCTACGCCCATGCCCACGCCGTCTCCTCACTGCGCTGGGCGCGCGAGGCGCAGGCGGCGGCCCCCGGAGCGGCGGCCGCCGCACCCGGTCCCGCGGTGGAGCCGGACGGGACGGGCGCCGACCTGGCGGGTGCGCTCTACGACGGTCCGCTGGTCCTCGCCGCCGCCCGGCGGCGCGGCGAACCCCATATGCTGGTCAGATACCTCGAAGGTGTGGCGGCTGCCTACCATGAATGGCGGGGTTCCAGCGGACTCGCCGTCGAGGCCGCCGGCGAACCCGCGGGCGGGGGATCGGCGTCGGAGCTCGGTCGGCTGCGGCTGTGCGCCGCCGCGGCCGGTGTCCTGCGCGCGGGACTCCGCCTGCTCGGCGTGCCCGCGCCCACAAGGCTGTGAGCACTCCGGCGAGCGCGCCGCGGCGCGTCCCGGAAACCCCGGGAACCCGGTCGACGCGGAGATCCCCCCGAACGAACGCCGCCACAACGCCGACACGTCGAGAGCGCTGACACCATGAGCCGTTACGCCCACCCCGCCGGACCGCGCCACGCGGAGGTGCTGCCCGAGGAGAACCCTCCCACCCCGCCGCGCGACCTGATGGGGCTGGACCCGCGCGTCTGGCCCGCCACCGCCCGGCGCGACGACACCGACGGCGAACTGACCGTCGGCGGCGCGGGGGTGCGCCGCCTCGCCGCCGAATACGGCACACCGCTGTTCGTGCTCGACGAAGACGACTTCCGCCGGCGCGCCCGCAGCTACCGCGAGGCCTTCAGCGACGCCGAAGCCGACGTCTACTACGCCGGTAAGGCCCTGCTCACCAAGGCCGTCGTCCGGTGGGTGCACGAAGAGGGCCTCAAGCTCGACGTGAGCAGCGGCGGCGAGCTGAACGTGGCGCTGGCCGGGGGGATGCCGCCCGAGCGCATCTGCATGCACGGCAACAACAAGTCCGAGGCCGAGCTCGCCCGCGCCGTCGAGGCCGGAGTCGGCCGCATCATCGTCGACTCCTTCGACGAGATCGAGCGCTTGGAGCGCATCGCCGCCGAGCGCGGCAGCACCCCCTCGGCGCTGGTGCGCGTGACCACGGGTGTGGAGGCCCACACCCACGAGTTCGTCGCCACCGCCCACGACGACCAGAAGTTCGGTCTGGCGCTGAGCACCGGCGCCGCCGCCGAGGCGGTCCGGCGCGTCCTGGCCTGCGAGCACATCGAACTCGTCGGTCTGCACTCCCACATCGGTTCGCAGATCTTCGACACCGCCGGGTTCGAGGTGGCCGCGCGCCGCGTCACCGAGTTCCTCACCCGCGTGCACCGCGATACCGGAGTCGAGCTGTCCGAGCTGGACCTGGGCGGGGGACTGGGTATCGCCTACGTCTCCGACGACACGCCGCTGGATCCCGGGACCATCGCCAAAAGCCTGCTGTCCATCGTGCAGCGCGAGTGCGACGCCCACGGGCTGGCCGTGCCGCGCATCGCGGTCGAGCCCGGCCGCGCCCTGTCCGGGCCGGCCGGCATCACCGTCTACGAGGTCGGCACCGTCAAGGACGTCGAGGGCATCCGCACCTATGTCAGCGTCGACGGCGGCATGAGCGACAACATCCGCACCGCCCTGTACGGCGCGGAGTACACCTGCACGATGGCCTCGCGCACCAGCGGCGCCGAGCCGGTGCTGTCCCGCCTGGTCGGCAAGCACTGCGAAAGCGGCGACATCATCGTCCACGACCTGCACCTGCCCGCCGACGTGCGCCCCGGCGACCTGGTCGCCGTCGCCGCCACCGGTGCCTACTGCTTCTCCATGGCCAGCAACTACAACCATCTTCCGCGCCCGGCCCTGGTCGCGGTGCGCGACGGCGTCCCGCGGACGCTCGTGCGCCGGGAGACCGAAGAGGACCTCCTCCGCTTGGACGTAGGCTGACGGGGCCGGGTACCTGCGCCGGGCCGGCGGCGGACGAATCGGACGGACACGACGTGACAGAAGTGGGAGTCACCCCTCTATGGCGATGAAGGTGGCGCTGCTGGGATGCGGCGTTGTGGGTGCGGAAGTGGTGCAGCTGGTCGACCAGCAGGCGTCCGAACTCGCCGCACGGGTGGGAACACCCTTGGAGGTCGGCGGCATCGCCGTCCGGCGCCTCGGGCGCGAGCGCGGCACCGGCGTCGACCCCGGGCTGTTCACCACCGACGCCACGGAGCTGGTGACACGGCCCGACATCGACCTCGTCGTCGAGGTCATCGGCGGCATCGAGCCCGCCCGGTCGCTGATCCTGGAGGCGGTCAAGGCGGGCAAGTCCGTCGTCACCGCCAACAAGGCGCTGTTGGCCGAGGACGGCGCGACGATGCTGGCCGCGGCGCGTGAGAACAACGTCGACATCTACTACGAAGCCGCGGTGGCCGGCGCGATCCCGCTGCTGCGCCCGCTGCGCGAGTCGCTGGCCGGCGACCGGGTCCAGCGGGTGCTGGGTATCGTCAACGGCACCACGAACTTCATCCTCGACCGGATGGACTCCCAGGGCGCCGGCTTCGCCGAGTCGCTGGAGGAGGCCCAGACCCTGGGCTACGCCGAGGCCGACCCCACCGCCGACGTCGAGGGCTTCGACGCCGCGGCCAAGGCCGCGATCCTGGCCAGGCTCGCGTTCCACACCCAGAACGTCACGGCGGCCGACGTGCACCGCGAAGGCATCACCGAGGTCTCCGCCGGCGACATCGCCAGCGCGAAGGCCATGGACTGCGTGGTCAAGCTGCTGGCGATCTGCCAGCGCGCCGAGGACGGCGCGTCGGTGGGCGTGCGCGTCCACCCGGTGATGCTGCCGCGCCGGCACCCGCTGGCCGCGGTCACCGAGGCTTACAACGCGGTGTTCGTCGAGGCCGAGTCCGCAGGGCGGCTGATGTTCTACGGCCCCGGCGCCGGGGGTGGGCCCACGGCCAGCGCGGTGCTGGGCGACCTGGTCGCCGTGGCCCGCAACCGGTTGGCGGGCACGTCGGCGGGCGAGGGCGCCCACGACACCGGGCTGCCTGTGCATTCCATGGGCCACACGGTCACCCGGTACCACATCTCCTTGGACGTGGCCGACCGTCCCGGTGTGCTGGCCCGCTGCGCTGAGGTCTTCGCGGAGATGGGGGTCTCCATCAAGAACGTCCGCCAGGAGGGTTCGGGCGAGGACGCCCAGCTGGTGCTGGTCAGCCACCCCGCACCCGACTCCGCGCTGGCCGAGACCGTCGAGCGGCTGCGGGAGCTGGACATGGTGCGTTCGGTGGCCAGTCTCATGCGTGTGGAGGCGTTCTCCGAGGACGTCTGATCCCGCCTCCGCGCGCCGGTCCGGCACGTGCGGGGCCGTCCTGCGGCGGGCCCGGTGCGCCCGGTGCGCGGGGGCGGGGCGGCGCCCCGAAAACGCCGTCCCAACAGCTGAGACGAGTGGGCGTCGGATGCACGCGCGGTCCCCGCCGGGATCTAGACTCGGTGGCGGTGCCGCGGCCGCGCGTCCGGTTCCGACCGGCGTCGGCCGCGGCCGACGCGCACACCCGCAGGGGAACCGCGCGCCGCGGCGCGCTCCCGCCCGCGGCATCGGCTGATGCATCCACCCGTTTCTCTCGAAAGGGCCCTGTCGTGAGCATGGCACGGGCGTGGCGGGGAGTCGTCGAGGAGTACCGCGACCGTCTCCCCGTTACAGCGAACACCTCGGTCGTCACCCTGAACGAGGGCGGAACCCCGCTCGTTCCGGCCAAGCGCGTTTCCGAGCTGACCGGGTGCGAGGTGTTCCTCAAAGTCGAGGGCCTCAACCCCACCGGTTCCTTCAAGGACCGCGGCATGACCATGGCCATCACCAAGGCGGCCGAGGACGGCGCCAAGGTCGTCATCTGCGCCTCCACCGGCAACACCAGCGCCAGCGCGGCCGCCTACGCGGTGCGTGCGGGCATGACCTGCGCGGTACTGGTGCCCCAGGGCAAGATCGCCATGGGCAAACTCGCCCAGGCGCTGGTGCACGGCGCGAAGCTGCTGCAGGTCGACGGCAACTTCGACGACTGCCTCGAACTCGCCCGCAAGCTCTCGGTGGACTACCCGGTCGCGCTGGTGAACTCGGTCAACCCCTACCGGCTGCAGGGGCAGAAGACCGCGGCGTTCGAGGTCGTCGACGCGCTCGGCGACGCCCCCGACGTGCACTGCCTGCCGGTGGGCAACGCCGGCAACATCAGCGCCTACTGGATGGGCTACCGCGAGTACGCCGACGGCGGCGTCTCCACCGCCGCCCCGCGCATGTTCGGCTTCCAGTCCAGCGGGGCGGCGCCGATCGTCAACGGCGCGCCCGTCGAGAAGCCGCGCACCATCGCCACCGCGATCCGCATCGGCAACCCCGCTTCGTGGGTCTACGCCGAGCAGGCGCGCGACGAGTCCGGCGGCCGCATCGCCTCGGTCACCGACCGCAAGATCCTGTCCGCCTACCGCATGCTCGCGGCCGAGGAAGGCGTCTTCGTCGAGCTCGCCTCCGCCGCGAGCGTCGCCGGACTGCTCCAGTCGGTCGAATCCGGCCACATCGAGCGTGGCACGCGCGTGGTGTGCACGGTGACCGGAAACGGCCTCAAGGACCCCGACTGGGCGATCGCCGGGGCCTCGACCGCCACGACCGTGCCCGTCGACGCCCCCACGGCGGCTTCGGCACTCGGGCTGGCCTGACCCGCCGGTCCGCTGCGCCGCGACACCCGCGCGGCGGCCGTGCGCCGCCGTCGGCGGGTCCGCGTCCCCCGACGCCCCGAGCCACGGAAAGAGTTTCCGCATGCCCCAGACGCGCCCCGCCGGGGTGCATGTGCGCACCCCCGCCACCAGTGCCAACCTCGGCCCCGGATTCGACTCGCTCGGATTGGCGCTGGGCCTCTACGACGAGGCCGACGTCCGGATCACGGGTGACGGCAGGCTGGTCGTCGACGTGGAGGGCGAGGGCGCCGGCGAGGTACCGCTGGACTCCTCGCACCTGATCGTGCGCGCGATGCGGGCGGTGTTCGAACAGGCGGGGGAGCCGATGCCGGGCCTGCGGCTGCACTGCAGGAACCGCATCCCGCACGGGCGCGGACTGGGCTCCTCGGCCTCGGCCATCGTCACCGGCGTGATCGCCGCGACCGCCCTGCTGAGCGGCAGGGACCCGCAGGACCTGCGCTTGGACCGCGACCGCGTATTCCGGCTCGCCGCCGACATCGAGGGCCACCCCGACAACGTGGCGCCGTGCGTCTACGGCGGGTTCACCGTCGCCTGGCGCGGCGGCGAGGACTGGTGCGCGGCCGGTGTGGCGGCTTCGGCGCGGCTGCGCCCGATCGTGTGCGTCCCCGACGAACGGGTGTCGACCGAGCAGGCGCGGGGCCTGCTGCCGGAGACGGTGCCCCACGCCGACGCGGCGTTCACGGCCGGGCGTGCGGCGCTGCTGGTCGCGGCCGTTTCCGGCCATCCGGAGCTGCTCTTGGAGGCCACCGAGGACCGGCTGCACGAGCGGTACCGTCGGCCGGCGATGCCGGAGAGCCTGCGTATCGCCCGTGAACTGCGCGAACGCGACGGCTTGGCGGCCGTGGTCTCCGGGGCAGGCCCCACCGTGCTCGTGCTGGCCGACGCCGGTCCCGCGGACGGCGCCGCTACGTCCGCGGAATCGCCGGGTGTGCCGGAAATCAGTGACGACCTGGTTGATTCAGTCCGACGGCGGGCGGGTAAGCATTGGCACATACGCCCCTTAGCCATCGATCCGGCAGGAGCGTGGATCGAAACTCCCCGTTCATGGACCTGTGTCAAGGAATAGCTGTGGGCTCCGGTGATGTTAGGCTGGGTGAAGCACCAGATGCCCCGATCCGGGGCGTGTGCTCATCCGCCACAGTGTTTCCCGCGTCCAAGGTGTACGTGGTCTTGGCCATGCGATCACTGCACGCGGTTCACACTGTGTTGAGTTCGCGGCGCTCCCGTGAATCCGTCCACCCTGAGTGTGCCGCCGACTCGCCCGACGAGGGCGGCAGAATGGTTCACGGGCGGCACTACCGGACTCATCGCCCTCACGTCTGGCTGTACCCAGAGCCCGCCGCGATCGGGTAGGGATCCACGGTTCCCGACACATCCGCGTGGGGCATGCCCGACCCGGCCCCCGCCGGTTCGCACCACCGGGCCGGCCGTCAGCGACACGATGACGGCCAGAGCCCGCTCCTTGGGAAGGACCCTTAGTGAGCGACACCACCGAATTCCACACGGACGCGGCGGTCAGCAAGCAGCAGCAGGAGACGGCCGCGTCCGCTGCGGATGCCGGCGACGCCGCGACATCGTCCAGAAAGAGCACGCAGTCCCGGTCGCCCAGCCGTTCCGGCGGTACCGGCCTGTCGGCGCTGAAGCTGACCGAACTGCAGCGGCTGGCGTCGAGTCTCGGTATTACGGGTACGGGGCGGATGCGCAAGAACGACATCATCAGCGCCATCGAGGCGAAGCAGGGCGGTCCCGTGTCCGCGCAACCGTCCGAAGGCGCTGCCAAACAGTCCGGAGACCGCACCGACAAGGGCGCCGGGCAGCAGGACGACGCCGGACAGAGCGCACCCGCGGCGAAGCCGGCCAAGAGCGAGCCGGCCAAGAACGATCCGGCCAAGAGCGAGTCGGCTAAGAGCGAGCCGGCCAAGAACGAGTCGGCCAAGAGCGAGCCGGGCGGGCGCGGACCCGAGTCCGCGCAGGCCGACGGCTCCGAGAAGCCGGCTCGCAGCCGCAGGTCCCCGCGCAAGCGCGGTGAGGACTCCGCAGACCAGAACCGGCCCTCGGACGGTACCGACCCCTCGACCCCCGCGAGTAGCGTGACGAAGACATCCAACTCCCAGAAGTCCGACTCCCAGGGCGGCCAAGGCGGCCAGTCCGGCCAAGGCGGCCAGGGCGGCGGCCGTGAGCGCCAGCGCAACCGGCGCAACCGCGGCGGAAACCGCGACGACTCCGGCGGCGGCGACAACCAGCAGCAGAGCCAGGACAGCGGTCAGCAGCAGGGCGGCGGCAACCGCGGCCAGGGCGGCCAGTCCGGTCAGGGCGGTCAGCAGTCCGGCCAGGGCGGCCAGTCCGGTCAGGGCGGCGACGACGACTTCGGCGGCGGGCGCCGCCGCGGGCGCCGGCGGGACCGCCGCGACCGGCGCCGCGACCGCCCGGACTCCGAGCCCGTCGTCAGCGACGACGATGTGCTGCTGCCGGTCGCGGGGATACTCGACATCCTCGACAACTACGCGTTCGTCCGCACCACCGGCTACCTGCCCGGCGCCAACGACGTCTACGTCTCCCTGGCCCAGGTGCGCAAGAACGGCCTGCGCAAGGGCGACGCGATCACCGGCGCGGTGCGCCAGCCGCGCGAGGGCGAGCGGCGCGAGAAGTTCAACGCGCTGGTGCGCCTGGACACCATCAACGGGATGACTCCCGAGCAGGCGCGCAACCGCCAGGAGTTCTCCAAGCTGGTTCCGCTGTACCCGCAGGACCGGCTGCGCCTGGAGACCGAGCCCAACATCCAGACCACGCGGATCATCGACCTCGTGGCGCCCATCGGCAAGGGCCAGCGCGGCCTCATCGTCTCGCCGCCCAAGGCCGGTAAGACCATGGTGCTGCAGTCGGTCGCCAACGCGATCACCGAGAACAACCCGGAGACCCACCTGATGGTCGTGCTCGTCGACGAGCGGCCGGAAGAGGTCACCGACATGCAGCGCACGGTCAAGGGCGAGGTCATCCATTCGACCTTCGACCGTCCGGCCGAGGACCACACCACGGTGGCCGAGCTCGCCATCGACCGCGCCAAGCGGCTGGTCGAGATGGGCCTGGACGTGGTCGTCCTGCTCGACTCCATCACGCGGCTGGGACGCGCCTACAACCTGGCCGCACCGGCGAGCGGGCGCATCCTCTCCGGCGGTGTCGACTCCACGGCGCTGTACCCGCCCAAGCGGTTCTTCGGCGCGGCCCGCAACATCGAGAACGGCGGCTCCCTGACCATCCTGGCGACCGCGCTGGTCGAGACCGGCTCGCGGATGGACGAGGTCATCTTCGAGGAGTTCAAGGGCACCGGCAACATGGAGCTGAAGCTCAGCCGCGGCCTGGCCGACAAGCGGGTCTTCCCGGCCGTCGACGTCATCTCCTCCAGTACCCGCAAGGAGGAGATCCTGATGTCGGGCGAGGAGCTCAACATCGTCTGGAAGCTCCGCCGCGTGCTGCAGGCCCTCGACACCCAGCAGGCGCTGGAACTGCTCTTGGAGCGGATGAAGGACACGCAGAGCAACACCGAGTTCCTGCTGCAGGTGCAGAAGACCACGGTGGGCGGCTCCAACGAGACCGAAGGCAAGGGGCGGTCCTAGCCGCCTTCCCCGGTACCGGCGCCCCGCGCCGGCGGTCGCCGCACCGCCGAACGCGCCCGGACGTGAACACGGCGCCGCCTCCCGGTCCGCCCGGGAGGCGGCGCCGTGTCGTGTTCCGGGTTTCGGCCGGTTTCTGCGCCGCCACCACAGAGGTTGCGCCCCATTGCCGCAACCTCTGTGGTGGCGGCGATGCTTGTGGTTCCCGGGGATGCCTCCCCAGCCGCAGGTCCCTCGACAAACCCCCATCACCGATGGAGGCGGCCGGGGGCGGATGGCCGGTGCCCGCACCCGTCAGCGAGGCGGCCGCCCGGCGGTACTGCGGGAATCCCCCCCCGGGGCGCCCCGCCGGACCGCTGCGGCCGCGGGATCCGGCTGCCGCACGACGGGATCGGAATAGCCGCTGGTCGGTTCTTGTTCGAAGGTCTGGCAAACTGGTATATCGACCGCCGCGGTACCGGTTCACGCCGTCAGAACGGCAGCCCAGCGCCCTGCCGAGTGCGCCCGGCGACCGCCAATAGCGAGGAGATCCAAGTGAAAGCCGACATCCATCCCGACTACGTCGTGACCCAGGTCACCTGCACCTGCGGCAACACCTTCACCACCCGCAGCACCGCCGCATCGGGTGAGATCCGGGCCGACATCTGCTCCGCCTGCCACCCGTTCTACACGGGCAAGCAGAAGATCATGGACACCGGCGGCCGGGTCGCCCGCTTCGAGAAGCGCTTCGGCAAGCGCAGCGCCAAGTAGCTTCCGCACGCGGCGTCGGAACGCGCAGCCGGGGGCGAACCTCGGCCGCGCGACCGGCGCCGCTGTTCGTAGTGGGCCCTGTCCGACCCGGTGGGGCCGCTCCCGGGCCGCCGGGCAGCGGACGCGCACCCCGCCACGACGCCACCGACGGCCATCGACGGAAGCTGGATATTCGAACGTGAAGCTGGACGACCTCCTAGGCGAGTACTACGAACTGGAACAGCAGCTCGCCGACCCTGCCGTGCACGCGGACCAAGCGAGGGCGCGCGCCCTGAGTAAGCGCTACTCCCAGCTCACACCCGTCATCGCCGCCTACCGCGAACTCATGCAGGTCGAGTCCGACCTCGGCACGGCACGCGAGCTTTCGGGCGAGGACTCCGCCTTCGCCGACGAGGCCCGGCAGCTGGAACAGACGCGCGAGGAGCTGATCGAGCGCCTGCACCACCTGCTCATCCCGCGCGACCCCGCCGACGAGAAGAACATCATCGTGGAGGTCAAGGCCGGCGAGGGCGGCGAAGAGTCCGCGCTGTTCGCCGGCGACCTCGTGCGCATGTACCTGCGCTACGCCGAGCGCCAGGGGTGGAAGACCGAGATCATCGACTCCACGCTCTCCGACCTCGGCGGGTACAAGGACGTCACCATCGCCTTCAAGAACAAGGGCACCCCCGATCCCGGCACGGGCGTGTGGCCCCAGCTCAAGTTCGAGGGCGGGGTGCACCGCGTGCAGCGCGTGCCGGTCACCGAGTCGCAGGGCCGCATCCACACCTCGGCCGCCGGCGTCCTCGTCGTGCCCGAAGTCGAGGACGTCGAGATCGAGATCCACGACAACGACCTGCGCATCGACGTCTTCCGCTCCTCGGGCCCCGGTGGCCAGAGCGTCAACACCACCGACTCCGCGGTGCGCATCACCCACCTTCCCAGCGGCCTCGTGGTCTCGTGCCAGAACGGCAAGAGCCAGCTGCAGAACAAGGACCAGGCGATGCGCGTCCTGCGCTCCCGCCTCTACGCCGAGGCCCAGGCCAGCGCCGACGCCGAGGCCGAGGCCGAGCGCAAGAGCCAGGTGCGCACCGTCGACCGCTCCGAGCGCGTCCGCACCTACAATTTCCCGGAGAACCGGATCTCCGATCACCGTGTCGGCTACAAGGCCTACAACCTCGACCAGGTCCTCGACGGGAACCTGGACGGCGTCCTCCGGGCGCTCATCGACGCCGACACCAAGGAAAGGCTGGAGCAGGCCGAGTCGTAAAGGGATCCCGGGCTGAAGCCCCGGGCTTTCGGCCCCTGTGGTTGAGGGCCGCCTTTACCAGCACCAGCCAACATCAAGGGAGGTGACCCCGTTGGCTACGTTCCGCACAGGACCGCAGACCCGCCGGGCCGTGCCTCCTCAGCGGCCTGCTCTGGCACCCGACGCAGCAGACACGCCCCGGAGCGGGCACGAAACGGGCGTCGAGCGCCGCAGCGCACCGGGTGCGGGACATGTGCGAGAGGAGCCCCCCGGCGCTTCACCTGGCGCCGGGGGCGCCACCCCCGGCCCCCCCGGGGCCGGGGAGAGGCACCGTGAGGTGCACCCGCACGTATTCGTACTCGACAAGCACCACCGCCCGTTGCAGCCGTGCCCGCCCGCCCGGGCCCGCAAGCTCCTGGCCAAAGGCGCCGCACGCATCCTCGCCCGGGCCGAGGCACCACTGCGCGATACCGCCGCGGCCCAATCCGTGCGGTGGGCGCTGTGGCGCGCGCTGGAGTCCCGCCTGCCCACCCGGATCGCCTCGGGTGGACGCACCAAGTACAACCGCGCCCGCAACCACCTGCCCAAGACCCACACCCTCGACGCGCTCGCCGTGGGCACGGTCGATACCGTCACCGATACCGTTACCCGGGTGCTGGCGGCCGCCTGCACCGGCCGCGGCACCCACGCCCGCACCCGCCCCGACCGTCACGGGTTCCCCCGGCCGGCCGTGCCTCGGAAGAAGGCGTTCTTCGGGTACCAGACCGGCGACCTCGTCCGCGCGGTCGCGCCCGCGGGCGAGAACGAGGGCACCTGCACCGGCCGGGTGGCCGTACGCGCTCGGGGATACTTCAACGTCACCACCGCCCGCGGAACCGCCCAAGGAGTCCACCATCGCCGCGTCCGCCCGCTCCAGCGAGCGGACGGCTACGGCTATACCACCCGAAAGGAGGGAGCGGCTTCCTCCCCGGCCTGAAGGGCCGGGGGTTCCGCCGCAGAACCTCGATGAACTTCCTGCTCGACGAGGTCGCCCGGGCCACGCTGCGGCTGGCCGAGTCGGGCGTCCCCTCGCCACGCACCGACGCCGAGGAGCTCGCGGCGTTCGTGCACGGCGTCCGTCGAGGAGGGCTGCACGAGGTCGCCGACGCCGATTTCGACGCCCGCTACTGGGAGTGCGTCGCCCGCCGCGCCGCGCGCGAACCGCTGCAGCACATCACCGGCCTGGCCTACTTCCGGTACCTGGAGCTCCAGGTGGGGCCCGGTGTCTTCGTCCCCCGCCCCGAGACCGAGATCATGGTCGGCTGGGCGATCGACACGCTGCGTGCCATGGACGTCGCCGACCCCGTGGTGGCCGACTTGGGGACCGGGTCGGGCGCCATCGCCATCTCTCTCGCCCAGGAGGTCCCGCGTTCGCGGGTCCACGCGGTCGAGGTCGACGCCGACGCGCTGGGCTGGGCGCGGCGCAACATCGACGCCGGCGGCCGTTCCGACCGGGTCACCGCCCACCGTGCCGACATGCGTTCGGCGCTGGCCGAGTTCGACGGCCGGATGGACCTGGTGATCTCCAACCCGCCGTACGTGCCCACGGCCGAGGCCGCGGGGATCCCGCCCGAGGTCTCCAACCACGACCCGGACCGCGCGCTGTGGGCCGGCGACGACGGCCTGGACGCGATCCGCGAGCTGGAGGCGGTGGGACGCAGGCTGCTGCGCCCGGGCGGCGCCATGGCGATCGAGCACGGCGACGGGCAAGGCATCGACATCCCGCGGCTGTTCCCCGAGGGGAGCGGCTGGCGCGACGTCCGCAACCGCAAGGACCTCGCGCACCGCGACCGGTTCGTGGTCATGCGCAGAGCCGAGGAATGAGGGCGGTGGCGGGCGGCCGACCGCCCGATCACCGTACAGGCAGGCCGACGCGCCCGGCCGGGCGCCGACGAGAGATGGGGTGACCTGGGTGAGTCGCAGTTACGACTGCGCTGACGGGCAAGGGCGTGCGGACGGCATCGCCGACGCGGCGTCCAGCGTCCGCCGGGGCGAACTGGTGGTACTGCCCACCGACACCGTCTACGGCATCGGGGCCGACGCCTTCAGCCCGGCGGCCGTGTCGGCGCTGCTCGGCGCCAAGGGTCGGGGCCGCGACATGCCGCCGCCCGTCCTCGTCGGCTCGGTGCGGGCCGCGCAGGCCTTGATCGAGGACATGGGCAACTACGGCCAGGACCTCATCGAGGAGTTCTGGCCGGGCCCGCTGACCGTCGTCTGCTCCGCGGCGCCGAGCCTGTCGTGGGACCTGGGCGACACCAAGGGCACTGTGGCGGTGCGCATGCCGATGCATCCGGTGGCCCTGGAGCTGCTGAAAGAGGTCGGCCCCATGGCGGTCAGCAGTGCCAACGTCTCGGGCCGCGCCGCCGCCACGACGGTCGAGGAGGCCCGCAAGCAGTTGGCGGACGACGTCGCCGTCTACCTGGACGGCGGGGCGTGCGACGACGATACGCCGTCGACCATCGTCGACCTGACCTACGCCGTCCCGCGCGTCCTGCGCGAGGGTGCCGTTTCGATCCAGCGCCTGCGTGCCGTCTGCGGAACGGTGATCGGCGTTCCGCAGCGGGACGCGCACGAGGGCGCCGAGCCTTCCGGCGGCGCAGAGCCCTCCGGTGGCGCGGAGGCGGCCCCGGCTCCGGATGAATTCGCGGAAAAGGACACAGAAGGCACTGAGGAGGCTCCAGCGACCGGTTCGGCGTCGGGTGCCCCCGTATCCGGGGAAGCGGTCCCGGCCGCCGATTCCGAGCGCGACGACCGGTCCTGACCGGTTCCGGACGGCGCGGACCGGCATCCGCCGCGTGCCGCCGGGACCGCGTCGCCGCGGGCGCTAAGAAAGCGCAAAGACTGGCCGGGCACCGACAGCGGGGCGCGTTACGCAACGCGTCCACCGGACGGGTCCGCGCGCCCGCGTCCGGCCCGGTGCCCGCGCGCCGCCGGATCAGCTGTGCGGACCCCGGCGCGACGCGGCGCGCCGCCGCGCGCGGCAGATCGCCCCGGTCGCCCGGTCGCCACGCGGGATCGGCCCTGCCGCCCCCGCACCCCTGCGGACGCCCTGCTGTACAGGGGGTTGTGTCCCGCACCCGGTGCGGGGGCCGGCGGTGGCTTCCGCGCTCGGCCGCCCGGAACGCCGGCGGTGCCCGCGCCGGGTGCGGCGGTGCGGCCCGGGGCCCCGCCGCGGCCGGCCGGCAGGGGGAACGGGTCCGCCGCATCCCGCGCTGCACCCCAGGGGCGTCACGCTCCGTGGCCGTGTCGTGGTGCCGCGTTCCGGCGGCGAGTAGTGCTAGTTTCGTCTGCACCGCGGTCGTCCGGCGGCCGCCACAGCAGCAGAAGCCGACAGCCCAGCGCCGAAACGCCGACCGCCCCCGCCGGCTCCCCACCGTCGGCGCGCAATCCGAGGAAGGCACCTGACACGCCGTGCGTGAGTACGCGCTCACCTTCGTCATCGCCTTGGCGGTCACCCATCTGCTGACGCCCTTCGTGCGGCGAGCGGCGATCGCCTTGGGCGCTGTGCCCCCGGTGCGCGACCGCGACGTGCACAGCGAGCCCATCCCGCGGATGGGCGGGATCGCCATCTACGGCGGGTTCGCCGCGGCGATGCTGATCTCCTATCGGCTGCCGCACCTGCAGGACGTCTTCGTCTACAACACCTGGCGGGGTCTGCTGCTGGCCGGTGCCCTGATCATCGTCATCGGCATCATCGACGACCGGTGGGGGATGGGTCCCGTCCCCAAGCTGGCCGGGCAGACCCTGGCGGCGGGGATCATGGTGTGGTCCGGGGTGCAGATGCTCTGGCTGCCGGTTCCGGGTACCCAGCTCTCGCTGGGGCCGTGGCTGGGAGCTCTGGTCTCGATCCTGCTGATCGTGGTGACGATCAACGCGGTGAACTTCGCCGACGGACTCGACGGCCTGGCCGCGGGGATCGTCGCGATCTCCTCGTTCGCGTTCTTCGCCTACTACTACGTGGCCGCCGTCGACCAGGGCTTCGAGCGCCAGTCCTACCCGGCCATGATCGCGATCATCCTGGCCGGGGTGTGCATCGGGTTCCTGCTGCACAACTTCAACCCCGCCCGCGTCTTCATGGGCGATACCGGCGCGATGCTGCTCGGGCTGCTGCTGACGTCGATCACCATCACGGTGACCGGACAGTTCTACCCCGACGGCCGCACGAGCGTGCACGGCGTCGCGCTGTTCATGCCGGTGTTCCTGCCGCTGCTGGTCATCGCGCTTCCGCTGGCCGACCTGGTCCTGGCGGTGGTGCGCCGCACGATGGCGGGCAAGTCGCCGTTCGCCCCCGACAAGAAGCACCTGCACCACCGCCTGCTGGAGTTGGGCCACTCCCATGCCCGCGCGGTGCTGCTGATGTACCTGTGGGCCGCGATCATCGCGTTCGCTTCGGTTTCGCTGTCGGTCTTCGACACCCCGTTCGTGGTGCTGGCCGTCACGCTGCTGGTGGCCGCCTGCGCAGTGGGGCTTATCACCCTGCCGCGGCTGCGCCGCCGCAGCGCTGCCGCGCGTTCCTCCGCCGCAGCGGCGAAAGCGGAGTCCGCGGCGCCGGGTCCGCCGGGGTAGCGGGCGGAGATGGTGCGTACGCCGGCGACGCCGATCGGAACGGGAGGTCGAATCCAGCCCAACGGCACATGACCCGCGGCTCCCAAGCTGCGGCGACATATACGGCGACCTGCGACGACAGTCGGTGATCTCGACTCCGCGCGAGCGGCAGGGGTGACCGGAGGGGCCACCCGTGCTCAGGGGTCCGAATCCTTGTGATAGCTTTCACGAGCAAGCACCCCACAGCACAGCCACCGGAGTCTCTTACATGCAGGAACACGACGCCCGGATCCTCCGCGGCGCCGCGATTCCCACGGCCGCCGTCGCGGTAGCGGCGGCAGTCGCATCCTCGGTCGCGGCGGGTGTGGCAGGACTGATCGGCGCCGCTCTGGCGGCGGTAGTCGTCCTCGCGTTCTTCGCCGTCTCCGCGTTCGTCATCGCCCGTACTGGGCAGCGCCATCCCCATCTGCTGCTGCCTGTCGCCTTCCTGGTCTACACGACCAAGATCGGCGTCCTGGCGGTGGCTCTCGTGCTCTTCGGCGGCACCACGGCGTTCCACCACAACGCGTTCGCGCTGACCGCTCTGGCCTGCGTGGTCACCTGGCTCGCCGGCCAGGCGACCGCCGGTCTGCGGGTGCGTCGGCTCACCGTGGAGCCCGTTTCCGACGGCACCGGGGACGCGGGCACCGAGGACTCTCCGGCCGGCTCGGGTGTGGGGGGCGGACGGTGAATCCGGTGAAACCACCCGTATGGGGTGATGTGCGAACAAGATTCACCTGCTGCTATCTTCCGGAGCGAGACGAAGGACCGTGCGGGCGTCGGCGATTCCCCCGGAACGCCGAGCACCGACGGCGCGATGTTCTTCACCTGCCTGCTGGGAGACGCACTCCTGCGGGGCGGCGCGGGGCGGTCGGCGAACCGGGTGCCGGGGCCGACCGCAGTGTGACCGCCGGTCCGTGCGCTTCCCGGCCGGTGCGGCGCGATCGGTCTGATCGACGCCCGTTTTTTCCGGTCCTGAGTGTCCAGTCCGGTCGCCGGCCTCTCCACGCGAGCGGCACGGTACCGCCCAATACATCGAGGATTGAGTTGCGTCACGACGAATGGGTTCGCCTGAGCTACGCCCACTTCATCGCTGAGGGAACCCCTGGCCGTGTAGCGAGCGAGGAGCGGTGAACCAACAAAACGACGTGTCCGCCGGGCTGCACAGTGCCGCGTCCGAAGAAGGCTGCCACATCTTCAACACCCACGGATGCGGTTTCGACCCTCCGGGGGTCAGCCTGTTCTTCCCCGAGCCCTACCTGGATCTCGGCATCCCCGGCACCGCGGGCATCACCAAGTACTTCGTAGTCCTGATCCTGGCCCTGCTGATCTCGGCGGGATTCTGGTACTTCACCACGCGCAACGCCAAGGTCGTGCCCGGTCGCGGGCAGAGCCTGGCGGAGATGCTGGTGGAGTTCATCCGGAACCAGATCACCCGGAACACCATGGGCAAGGAGGGCGACAAGTACCTGCCCCTCATGGTGACCCTGTTCATCTTCATCTTCTCGATGAACATCATGGGCCTCATCCCCATCCCCGGGCTGCAGCTGCCGGTGACCACCAGCCTGGCGATCCCGGTCATGCTCGCGCTGTTCGTCTACCTGATGTGGAACGGCGCCGGTATCCGCCGCAACGGGACGGTCGGGCACTTCAAGGCCCACCTGGTCCCCGGCGGCGTCCCCAAACCGCTGCTGATCCTGGTCACGCCCATCGAGGCGCTGTCCAACTTCGTCATCCGCCCGTTCACCCACGCACTGCGGCTCTTCGCGGTCATGTTCGCCGGCCACCTGCTGCTGGCGGTCTTCGCCGCGGCCGGGTTCTACATGTTCAACCCGCTGACCGAGATGGGCGGCGCTCTGGGCGCGGTCTCGGTGGGCTACTCCGCGCTGGCCCTGATCGGGTTCCTCGTCTTCACCGTCTTCGAGCTGTTCATCATGGCCGTCCAGGCTTATGTGTTCGTTCTGCTCTCCTCCGTCTACATCGGTCAGGCGGTCGAAGGCGCGCACTAGGGGAAGCCCCGGCAACGTGCGCGCAAGCTGTCACCCCAGTCCGCAAAAGGGCAACGTCCGCAAAAGGGCAACGCCAGACCGGCGGCACCTGAATCCGTCGGCGTGTTTCGAGTAAGGGAATTCAATGGAAATCACCGGTAGCCTCGCGACCATCGGTTACGGCCTCGCCGCCATCGGCCCCGGCATCGGCGTCGGCCTCATCTTCGGCATGGGCGTGCAGGCCATCGCCCGCCAGCCCGAGGCCCGCGGCGTACTGCAGACCCAGATGATCTTCGGCTTCGCCGTCGTCGAGGCGCTGGCCATTCTCGGCTTCGTCCTCGCGCTCATCCAGGGTTAGAAACGGCCAGCAACGCGGAGGAGATGCCAGCCATGAATCTGGCAGCCGAGCAGGAGAGCATCCTGCAGATCCACTGGGACGAATTCACTTTCGGTGCGATCGCCTTCATCCTGTTCGCCCTGGTCGTGTACCGGATGTGGCCGCGACTGACGTCCGCACTCGACGAGCGGGCGAACCAGATCGAGGGTGGCATCGAGCGCGCCCGCAAGGCTGAAGCGGAGGCGGAGGAAGTCCGCCAGCAGTACCGCGAGAAGCTGGACGAGGCGCACCGCGAATACGCCCGGGAGCTGGAACAGGCCAAGGAGCAGCGCGCCTCGATCATCGCCGAGGCGCGCGAAGAGGCCCAGACCGAGGCGCAGCGGGTCCTCGACGCCGCCCACGCCCAGATCGAGGCCGACCGCCAGCACGCGTTCGCTCAGCTGCGCAACGAGATCGGCACACTGTCGACCGATCTGGCCGAGCGCATCGTCGGCGAGCAGCTCGGCGACAGCGCCGCCCAGAACCGCGTCATCGACCGGTTCCTGGACGAGCTGGAGCAGAGCGAGAACGCCTCGCAGGCCGAGGCGCGCTGATGCGGGGCATCAGCCGCGCCTCCCTGGACGAGGTGACTCAGCGACTCGGCACCGTGCTGGAGTCCGCCGACACCGCGGCGCTGGGCCGCGAGCTCTTCGAGGTCGTGGCCCTGCTCGGACGCGAGCACGGGCTCCGGCGGTGGCTGGCCGACCCGGCCAACACGGCCGAAGCCAAGTCCGGCCTGATCGGCGAGCTGCTGGAGTCCCGAGCGTCGCCGTCGACCGTCATGGTGGTCGGCGACGTCGTCGGGGCCCGGTGGTCGCGTCCGCGCGACCTGGTCGACGCGGTCGAGCGGGCGGCCGTCTTCGCGACGATCGCCCGCGCCGAGACCGAGCAGCGGCTCACCGGCCTGGAGGACGAGCTCTTCCGGTTCACCCGGGTGCTCGCCGGCCAGACCGAGCTGCGTGCGGCGCTCACCGACGAGACGGTCCCCGACGTCCGCAAGACCGCGGTCGTGGAGGAGCTGCTGGCGGACAAGGCCGATCCGGCGACGACCGCGTTGGTCACCCAGGCGGTGACGCATCCGCGGGGTCGTACCCTGGAAGACGGCTTGGAGTACTTCGGGCGGCTCGTGGCCGAGCGTGCGCAGCGCTACGTGGCGCTGGTCCGCACCGCGGTCGCACTGAGCGAGGACCGGCAGGAGCGGCTGCGCGCCAGCCTTTCCCGGGTCTACGGGCGGCCGATCCACCTGAACATCGACGTCGACCCCTCGATCGTGGGCGGCGTGTCCGTCCGCATCGGCGACGAAGTCATCGACGGCACGGTCGCCGGGCGGATCAGCGACGTTCGGCGGCGCCTAGCCGGCTGAGGCGATGATCCACCCCCAAGCAGAATGCACCGGCGCCGGGGAACGCGGCGCCATACGAGAGCAAGGACATACGTGAGATGGCGGAGCTGACGATCCGGCCGGATGAGATCCGGAACGCGCTGCAGCGCTTCGTCCAGTCGTACGAGCCCGACGCCGCCGCGCGCGAGGAGATCGGCACCGTCACCTACACCGGTGACGGGATCGCGCGCGTCGGCGGCCTTCCCTCGGCGATGGCGAACGAGCTGCTTCAATTCGAAGACGGCACTCTGGGCCTGGCCCAGAACCTGGAGATCGGCGAGATCGGTGCCATCGTCCTCGGCGAGTTCTCCCAGATCGAGGAAGGCCAGTCGGTGCGCCGCACTGGCCGGGTGCTCTCGGTGCCGGTGGGCGACAACTACCTGGGCCGCGTCGTGGACCCGCTGGGCAACCCGATCGACGGCCAGGGCGAGATCGAGACGACCGAGCGCCGCGACCTGGAGGTCCAGGCCCCCTCGGTCATGGAGCGCCAGCCGGTCGGGGAGCCGATGCAGACCGGCCTCAAGGCCATCGACTCGATGACCCCGGTCGGCCGCGGCCAGCGGCAGCTGATCATCGGCGACCGCCAGACCGGCAAGACCGCGATCGGCGTCGACACGATCATCAACCAGAAGAGCAACTGGGAGTCGGGCGACCCGGACAAGCAGGTGCGCTGCATCTACGTCGCCGTCGGCCAGAAGGGCTCGACCATCGCCGGTGTGCGGGGGGCACTGGAGGAAGCCGGTGCGATGGACTACACCACCATCGTCGCGGCCCCCGCCTCCGACCCGGCCGGCTTCAAGTACCTCGCCCCCTACACCGGTTCGGCCATCGGCCAGCACTGGATGTACGACGGCAAGCACGTGCTGATCGTCTTCGACGACCTCACCAAGCAGGCCGAGGCCTACCGGTCCGTATCCCTGCTGCTGCGCCGTCCGCCGGGCCGCGAGGCCTACCCCGGCGACGTCTTCTACCTCCACTCGCGCCTGCTGGAGCGCTGCGCCAAGCTCTCCGACGAGATGGGCGCGGGGTCGATGACCGGCCTGCCGATCATCGAGACCAAGGCCAACGACGTCTCGGCCTACATCCCCACCAACGTGATCTCCATCACCGACGGCCAGGTGTTCCTGGAGTCCGACCTGTTCAACCAGGGCCAGCGCCCGGCGATCAACGTCGGCGTATCGGTCTCGCGTGTGGGCGGTTCGGCCCAGACCAAGGCGATGAAGAACGCCACCGGTTCGCTGCGACTGGGCCTGGCCCAGTTCCGCGAGCTGGAGGCCTTCGCCGCCTTCGGTTCGGACTTGGACGCGGTGTCCAAGGCGCAGCTGGAGCGCGGCGAGCGCCTCATGGAGGTACTCAAGCAGGGCCAGTACGCGCCGCTCCCGATGGAGAAGGAGGTCGTCTCCATCTGGGCGGGCACCAACGGCCAGCTGGACGACGTCCCGGTCGAGGACGTGAGCCGCTTCGAGAGCGACTTCCTCGACCACCTCTCGCGCGAGCACCCCAAGGTCCTCGACAACATCCGCGAGAGCGGGAAGTTCGAGCCCGAGACCGAGGCCGCCGTCAAGGACGCCGTCGCCGAGTTCAAGAAGACCTTCCAGACCTCGGCCGGCACCGTGCTGGGCTCGGAGGAAGAGGCCGAGGCGCTCGACGAGTCCGAGGTCGGCCAGGAGACCATCAAGGTCGCCAAGAGCAGCGGGAAGTAGCCCAATGGGAGCACAGCTTCGCGTCTACCGCCGGCGGATCCGATCGACGAAGTCGATGGCGAAGATCACCCGCGCCATGGAGCTCATCGCCACCACCCGCATCACCAAGGCACAGCGGGTGATGCAGGCGGCCGAGCCCTACGCGCGGGAGATCACCCGCTCGGTCTCCGCCGTGGCCCAGCGGGTCTCGGACCACCCGCTGCTGGAGGAGTCGGAGAACCCGACACGGGCCGCCGTCCTGGTCATCACCAGCGACAAAGGGCTCGCCGGCGCCTTCACCGCCAACGCGATCAAGGAGTCCGAGCGGCTGCACACCCTGCTGCAGAACCAGGGCAAAGAGGTCCTGCAGTACGTGGTGGGCCGCAAAGGCGTCACCTTCAACGAGTTCCGGAAGCGTCCCATGGAGCGGACCTGGGAGGACATCACCGAGCGTCCGACGTATCAGGACGCCAAGGAGATCGCCGACGTGCTCATGGAGCGCTTCACCCGGGACACCGAAACCGAGGGCGGAGTGGACGAGATCCACATCGTCACCACCAAGTTCGTCTCGATGCTCACCCAGCACGCGGCCTCCCATCGTGTCCTGCCGCTGGAGGTGGAGGAGGTCGAGCCGAAGGTGCTGGAGGCCGAGCAGGGCGCCCAGCCGCTGTACGACTTCGAGCCCTCCGCCGAGGAGGCGCTGAACCAGCTGCTGCCCCAGTACGTGGCGAACCGGATCTATTTCGCGCTCCTGGAGTCGGCCGCCTCGCAGCAGGCCTCGCGCCGCAACGCGATGAAGGCGGCCACCGACAACGCCGAGGAGCTTGTCCAGACCCTGACCCGCCAGGCCAACCAAGCCCGCCAGGCGGAGATCACCAACGAGATCAGTGAGATCGTCGGCGGTGCCGACGCGCTCGCTGGTGCCAGCGCGGGAAGTGAGTAAGAATTGACTGCGACTGCTGAAGGGACGGCCGCGCCTGGCACGGCCACCGGGCGGATCGCCCGGGTCACCGGCCCGGTCGTCGACGTGGAGTTCCCGGTCGGCGCCCTGCCTCCCCTGAACCACGCCCTGGAGACCGACGTCGTCCTGGGCGGCGAGTCCAGGACGGTGACCATGGAGGTCGCCCAGCACCTGGGTGACAACCTGGTGCGCACGATCAGCCTGAAGCCCCAGGACGGCCTGGTCCGGGGGGCCGAGGTCCGCGACACCGGCAGCCCCATCAGCGTGCCGGTGGGCGACGACGTCAAGGGCCACGTGTTCAACGTCCTGGGCCAGCCCCTGGACGTGCCCGAGTCCGACTTCGAAGGCAAGGAGCGCTGGCCGATCCACCGCCAGGCTCCGCAGTTCGACCAGCTCGAGTCCAAGACCGAGATGCTGGTGACCGGTGTCAAGGTCCTCGACCTGCTGACCCCCTACGTGCGGGGCGGCAAGATCGGCCTGTTCGGCGGCGCCGGTGTCGGCAAGACCGTGCTCATCCAGGAGATGATCACCCGTATCGCCCGCAACTTCGGCGGTGTGTCGGTGTTCGCCGGCGTCGGCGAGCGCACCCGTGAGGGCACCGACCTCTTCCTGGAGATGGGCGAGATGGGCGTCCTGCCCGACACGGCCCTCGTGTTCGGCCAGATGGACGAGCCGCCCGGCACGCGTCTGCGCGTGGCGCTGTCCGGTCTGACCATGGCGGAGTACTTCCGCGATGTGCAGAACCAGGACGTGCTGCTGTTCATCGACAACATCTTCCGCTTCACCCAGGCCGGCCAGGAGGTCTCCACCCTGCTGGGCCGTATGCCCTCGGCAGTGGGCTACCAGCCCAACCTGGCCGACGAGATGGGCCAGCTCCAGGAGCGGATCACCTCGACGCGGGGCAATTCGATCACCTCCATGCAGGCGATCTACGTCCCCGCGGACGACTACACCGACCCGGCGCCGGCGACCACGTTCGCCCACCTGGACGCCACCACCGAGCTCTCGCGGCCGATTTCGCAGAAGGGCATCTACCCGGCGGTGGACCCGCTGGCGTCGACCTCGCGCATCCTCGACCCGCAGTACGTGGGCCAGGAGCACTACGACGTCGCGCAGCGGGTCATCGGGATTCTGCAGCGCAACAACGACCTGCAGGACCAGATCGCGATTCTGGGTATCGACGAGCTGTCCGAAGAGGACAAGATCATCGTCGAGCGGGCGCGCCGCCTGGAGCGGTTCCTGTCCCAGAACATGTTCGTCGCGGAGAAGTTCACCGGCAACGAGGGCGTGTTCGTCCCGCTGGAGGAGACCATCGCCTCGTTCAAGGCGGTCTGCGACGGCGAGTACGACCACCTGCCCGAGCAGGCGTTCCTCGACGTCGGCAACATCGAGATGGCCGTCGAGAAGGCCAAGACGCTGCAGGGCTAGACGTTCAGCGGGGCGCGGCCGGCTACCCGGCCGGCCGCGCCCCGTGCGACCGCCCACTAGCAGAGGAGTTTGTGGCAGTGTCGAAGAAGCTTTTCGTCGAGATCGTCTCGCCGGAGCAGGAGCTGTGGGCCGGCGAAGGCGATATGGTCATCGCTAAGACCGTCGACGGTGAGGTCGGTGTGCAGCCGGGGCACCAGCCGATCCTGGCGCTGCTGGCGCCGGGGTCCGTGGTCCGGGTGCAGGGCGCCCGCGAGACCGGTGAGGTGCGGGCGGCGGTCCACGGCGGGTTCATGGTGGTGACCCTGGGCGACCGGGTGTCCATCATGGCCGAAACCGCCGAACTGGCCGAGGACGTGGACGTCGAGCGCGCGAAGGCCGCGCTGCGCGGCGCCGAGCCCGAAGGCAGCCTGGTGGAGGACGAGGACGCCCAAGCCCGGGCGGCGCGGGCGCGCAGCCGCCTGCAGGCCGCCGGAGCGAGCGCATGAACGGCGCCGGAAGGCGCTGAGCGGGGAGAGTGCGCCGGTGGAGGAGCTGATATTCGGCCAGCCGTGGTTCAGAGCGGCGGAATGGCTGTTCATCGCGCTCCTCATCGTGACCGTTGCAGCGCTGCTCGCCGTCACGGGCCGCCGCTACTTCCTGGAGCGCAGCGGGGGCGCCGTCGAGTGCTACCTGCGGTCCGGGGGCGGAACCCGGCATGTTCCCTGGCGTATGGGGCTCGCCCGCTACGGGAGCGAGGAACTGCGCTGGTACCGAGTCTTCTCACTGTGGCCGCGGCCGGCAGCCGAGCTGTCGCGCCGCGGCCTCGTCGTTCTGGGACGGCGCCGGCCCACGCCCGGAGATCTGCGTGAATTGACGCTGGACCTGGTGGTCATCGAGGTCGGGTGGGTCGGCGCCGACGGTTCCGACCCCACCGAGCCGGTCTACGAGCTGGCGATGAGCGACGGCGCGCTGACCGGGTTCCTCTCGTGGCTGGAGTCGATGCCGCCGGGGACGCACTGGCAGTCGTGAATCCGCTCAGAGCCGGTGCCGGGCACGGCGCGGGACGAATCCGCGGCCGCCCGCCTAGGGTGGCGGCATGATCGTTGCATTCTCCGTGAGTCCGATGGGATCCGGCGACGACTCCGTCGCCCCGGCGGTGGCCCGCGCGGTACGCGTGGTGCGCGAAAGCGGGCTGCCCAACAGCACAGACGCGATGTTCACCAGCGTCGAAGGCGAGTGGGACGACGTGATGGACGTCGTCAAGCGCGCCGTCGACGCCGCGGGGGAGGGGGCGTCACGGGTCAGCCTCACTCTCAAAGCCGACATCCGCGAAGGCGTCGACGACGGCCTCACCGGAAAGGTCGAGGCGGTCGAGCGCGAGCTCGGCGGGGCCTGACGGCGCCGGGCCTCCGGGCCTCCGGGCACCGTGCCCGGCCTTTCGAGACGTGCGGTGCGGCGGGGGACCGGTCCCCCGCCGCACCGCACTAGGGCCCGCCCGGCGTCCTCAGCGGTGGCCTCCCGGCTTCCACAGCACCTCCGAGCCGTCCTGGCCCAGCACTCGGCACAGGATGAACAGCAGATCGGAGAGCCGGTTGAGGTAGCGCGCCGTCAGCGGGTTCACGCCGTCGCCGTACTCCTCCAGCGCCGCCCAGGCGCCGCGTTCCGCGCGGCGCGCGACCACGCGCGCCTGGTGCATCAGTGCGACGGCGGGTGATCCGCCCGGCAGCAGGAAGCTCCGCAGCGTCGGCAGGTCGGCGTTGTAGCGGTCGCATTCCTGCTCAAGGCGGTCGACGTAGGCCTTTTCGACACGCAGCGGCGGGTACTCGGCCTGCTCCTCCTCGTCGGCCGGTGCGACCGGGCAGGACAGGTCGGCGCCCAGGTCGAACAGCTCGTTCTGGATCCGGGTGAGTACGGCGCGCACGTCGTCGGAGACGGCGTCGCCGCCCATCGCGAGCGCGGTCCCGATGGCGGCGTTGGCCTCTTCGACGTCGGCGTAGGCGATCAGGCGCGTATCGGTCTTGGCGGTGCGGCTCATGTCGCCCAGGGCGGTGGTTCCGTCGTCGCCGACGCGCGTGTAGATCTTCGACAGCACGACTGGGGTGTCCGAGTCCGGTTTGGTCATGGGCCCACTCTAGGCGGCGGCGCCCGGCGGCCCCGGGGCGCGCGGGTCCCGCACCCTGGTGAGGGGCCCTTCCGGGGCGGCCGATCCCGGTGGGGTCCGGGGGCTTCACCGGGGCGCCGATCGGCCGCAGGAGCGCCCGCGGGCGGGGATCCGGCTCCCCGCCCGCGGGCGCGTCCCGATGCGTGCGGCGGTCGGTTACCGCAGCCAGAGGTCTCCGACCTGGTCGGGCCGGAACTCCCGGTCCCGGAAGGTCCGGGGAGCCACGCCGTTCACCGGGAGGGTGCTTTCGGAGTAGGTCTCCACGGCGTGGGCCACGCCGCCGGACAGTTCGTCGATCGCCCGCCAGTTGACGTTGTCGATGTCGTCGGCGGGGGTGTGGTAGTTCGGGTCGAAGTCCTCGCCGGCGGTGCCGCCGTAGTCGTCGGCCTGGTCCTCGGTCTTGGTGCCGTCGCCGCCGCTGAACAGGCCGCCGGAGGCGATGCCGGCCTCCATGAAGGCGCTGTAGTCGGAGCGGCCGCTGAACTCGGTCGGCTCGGCGGCCAGCCCCTCCTGCTCGAAGTAGTCCTCGAACGTCTTCTGGATGGCGCCCGACCCCGAGGGCGGCGGCAGCGATCCGTCCAGCTCACCGCGGCCGTCGTAGACGAAGCGGCCGTAGTTGGGCGAACCGAGCATGTCGAAGTTGAGGTAGAGCGCGATGCGCTCGCGCTCCTTCTCCTTCAGCCCTTCGACGTATTTCGTGGAGCCGATCAGCCCCTGCTCCTCGGTGCCCCAGAAGGCGAAACGCACCCGGTTGTTCGGTCCGCCCAGCTTGGCCAGCTGCTGAGCCGTCTCCAGGACGGTCGCGGTCCCGCTGGCGTTGTCGTTCATTCCGGGGCCCTCGGGCACGCTGTCGAGGTGGGCGCCCACCATGACGACGTTGTCGCGCGCGCCGCCCTTGGTCTCGGCGACGACGTTGTAGGACGTCTCCTCGGTGACCGAGGCGTCGACCCGCACGCGCAGCTCCAGCCCGTCGCCGGCCGCCGCGAGCGCGTCGCCGGTCTCGGCGGTGGAACCCACCGTCGGGATGGCCGACTCCTCGCCGACCGTGCCGAGCAGCGCGCCCTCCTGGTTGTTGGCGATGACGATCCCGGCGGCGCCGGCGTCGGCGGCGTTGGCGGTCTTGGACGTGAACGTGCAGCTGCCCCGCTTGACGACGGCGACGGCGCCGTCGGGGAAGCCGGCGAAGTCGTCGGCGGTGCAGCCGCTGTCCTGGCTGTCGTAGTCGACGGCGACCCCCGCCCCGGTGACGTCGCCCGCGGTCGAGTAGGACATGGTGGCGAAGTCGTCTTCGGGCGTGAATTCGCGGTGCTCGGGGGAGAGCTGCGTGAGGACGGGCTCGGAGTGCTCGTCCCACATCTCGTAGTCGTATTTCTCGCGCTTGGGGCGGTATCCCGCGCGCTTGAGCTGGTCGGCGACGTAGTCGGCGGCGACGTCGTACCCGGGGGTGTTGGTGGCGCGGTTGCCGCCGTTGTACTCGGCGATGGTGCTGAGGTTCTCGACGTGCTCGCGGATGCCGTCGGTGGTGACCAGAGTCGGCAGTACGGCTGCGTCGGCGTTCGCGGTCCCGGGGGCGAGCCCCAGGCCCAGCACCAGGGCGACCGAGGCGCCCGCGGAGGCGAGGCGCTTGGCGCTCGGCGGAAGGTGCCGCCGGGTTTCGGGGGATCGTTGGCGTGTGGGCACTGGCGTCCTCCTGCTGCGTGCCCCCGTCTACTCGGGGTGATGAGACGGGCGCGATTCGTGCGAAGTATCGGGAACTCTGTCACTGCCGTACACCCGAGAGCAAGGTGATACGCCCGGGATTGCCGCATCCAGCCAGAGATCTTCCGCCGTGCCGGAGTTGTGTGGTGTCATAGACGGTTCGCCGAGCACCGGGGGCGGGGCCCCGCTGGACGGCGCGGGGTGTGTTCGGCGGCAAGCGGGCGCACGCGCTGCGCGCATCCGGACCCGTCGCCGTGCCCCTGAGGGGGCCGGTTCAGCGGACTCCCGGATCCCGGAGGCGGCTCAGAACAGGCGCGGGGTGTCGGGCTCGATGCCGCGCAGTGCGTCGTAGTCGAGGGTCACGCACCCGATGCCGCGGTCCGAAGCCAGTACGCGGGCCTGCGGCTTGATCTCCTGGGCGGCGAAGACGCCCGTGACCGGGCTGAGGGAGGGGTCGCGGTTGAGCAGTTCCAGGTACCGGGTGAGCTGCTCGACGCCGTCGATGTCGCCGCGCCGTTTGAGCTCGACGGCCACGGTGGCGCCCGCGCCGTCGCGGCAGAGGATGTCGACGGGGCCGATCGCGGTGGGGTACTCGCGGCGGATCAGGGTGTAGCCGTCGCCCAGCGTGGTGATGTGCTCGGCCAGCAACTCCTGCAGGTGGGCCTCGACGCCGTCCTTCTGCAGCCCGGGATCGGCGCCCAGCGTGTGGCTGCTGTCGTGCTGGATCTCCTCGATGCGCAGCACCAGCTTCTCGCCGGACTTGTCGTGGGTGACGGTCCAGATCCCGGTGCCCGCGTCGTCGGTGGACTCCCTGACCGAGCACGGCGGGTTCATCCAGTTCAGCGGTTTGAACGCGCGGTCGTCGGCGTGCACCGAGACCGAGCCGTCGGCCTTGAACAGCAGCAGCCGCGGGGCCATGGGCAGGTGGGCGGTCAGGCGTCCGACGTAGTCGACGCTGCAGCGGGCGATCACGAGTCTCACGCTGCACGATCCTAACCACGCGCGCGGGGCGGTGCGGGCCGGACGGCGCGGGCGCCCTGCGCCGGTGGAGCGCGCGCCGTCCGGCGCGCGGACATCGGTGCCGCCGATTCCCTCGAACCGGTGGCGGCTAACGGTAATGAAAACTATTTTCGTATAGCGCCGGGGGTAGCCAGGTGTGGCTCCCCGGCCCCGTGACGCTGAGCGCACGGATCACTAACGTCGCCACCGGTGTGCGAGAGCGCCGGCGCCGCACGGCCCAGCCCGCGGCGTTCGCGTCTCGCCCCGGTCGCCAACGAGAGAGGGACGTCCATGTCGCTGACGGTTTCGCCGGAACTTCAGAGCAAGGCCGAGCAGGGCCCCGTCGACAACACCGACTTCATCGCCTGCATCCGCGAATCGCTGCCCTACGCCTGGAGCGTGGTCAGCGGGCTGGCCGAGCGGGCCGCGGCCGGCGACGCCGAATACGAAGCCAACGAGGTGCCCCCGCCCGGCGAGACCGAGCGCGGTCAGCTGCTGCGGCTGCTGGCCAGCGACGCCATGCGCGACGCCGTGGAGCGCCACTTCGGCATGCGGCTGGCCTTCCAGAACTGCCACCGCGTCGCGCTGTTCAAGCCCGGCGCCGACGCCGCCCGCGAGGAGTTCACTTCGCCGCGCGCCCAACTGCTCAACCAGTCGCCCGAGCTCGTCGACTGCTGACCGGCGCCCGCGGTCCGCGGAGTGCGGAATCCGCGGCGCCGGTTCCGCGCAGAACCGGCGCCGCGGTGCCGGTTCTGCGGCGGCGTCCGTGCGCGAGCGCCCGCGGGCGACCGCGTAGGGTGGTCGCATGGAGGAATTTGACAAGGTCGGAGTGGTCGGTCTGGGCACCATGGGCGCCGGCATCGCCGAGGTGTTCGCCCGGGCCGGATTCCAGGTGTCGGGGGTGGAGATCGACGGCACCGCCATGGAGCGCGGCCGCGATCACGTGCGCAGATCGCTGGCGAAAGCGGTGGATAAGGGCAAGCTCGGATCCGAGGAGCGCAGCGGCATCCTCGACCGCATCGCCTTCACCACCGACCGCGAAGATCTGCGCGACGCCGACTTCGTGGTCGAGGCCGTCCCCGAACGCATGGACTTCAAGCGCGACGTCTTCACCGATCTCGACCGCATCTGTCCGCCGGGCACGATCCTGGCGACCAACACCTCCTCGCTGTCGGTCACCGAGGTCGCCGCGCTGACCGGGCGTCCCGACAAGGTCGTGGGCCTGCACTTCTTCAACCCCGCTCCGGTGATGAAACTGACCGAGGTGGTCAGCACCATCAGCTCCTCCCAGTCCACCGTCGACATCGCCACCGAGGTGGCCAAGCGCATCGGCAAAACCCCGGTCACCGTCGCCGACCGGGCGGGTTTCGCCGCCAACGCTCTGCTCGTGCCGTTCATCAACGACGCGATCTCGGCCTACGAACGCAAGATCGCCTCGCGCGAGGAGATCGACGCCGCCGTCACCGAGGACGCGGACCTGCCGATGGGGCCGCTGACACTCGCCGACCTCGTCGGCGTGGACGTGTGCCTGGCGGTCATGGACGTGCTGTGGGACGAGTTCCGCATCCAGCGGTACGCGGCGACTCCCCTGCTGCGGCGCATGGTCGCCGCCGGGCGCCTGGGCCGCAAGGCCGGGCGCGGCTTCTACGACTACAGCGGCCCCTCCGACCCCGCCGAAGAGCCGCCGACCGGGCCGCTCGCCCAGGCCGTGCGTTCGGAGAGCTTCGGCTTCGACCTGGCGGCGATGCTGCTCGTCCCGCACGTCAACGACGCGCTGCGGATGGTCGGCGACGGCTACGCCTCGGCCGCCGACGTGGACACCGCCATGCGGTTCGGCTGCGGCTACCCCAAGGGCCCGGTGGAGCTGTTCGAGGAACGCGGCATCCCGTGGTTCGGCGCGGTGCTGGAAGCGCCGACCCCGGCCCGCCTCACCACCGCCGCCGCAGCCCCGGTGCTGCTGGCGATGGAAGTCACCGGGCAGGACAGCC
Organism: Streptomonospora salina; assembly: GCF_014204715.1. Taxonomy (NCBI): domain Bacteria; kingdom Bacillati; phylum Actinomycetota; class Actinomycetes; order Streptosporangiales; family Nocardiopsidaceae; genus Streptomonospora; species Streptomonospora salina. The sequence goes on along the minus strand of NZ_JACHLY010000001.1, from coordinate 1,431,059 downwards.
TGCGCTGAAGACCGCCCCGCCGCCGGGCGGCGCCGCCTGCGGGCCCGGCGTGGACCGGGCCGGGGACGGGTGCGGTTCGCGGCTGCCTCTACCCTGGAAGGGTGAGTCCGCGCCGCAATACGCCCCGCCGCCGCCAAGGAGGACGCCGCCCGACCGGCGGCGAGGACGCCGTGTTCAACCGCGTCACCGGAGCCGAGCGCCGGGAGAACGGCCCCGACGGCGAGTGGGCCGTCCGCCGGATCACCGGATCCGCCGCGACCAAGGCCTACCGCTGCCCCGGCTGCTACCAGGAGATCCCGCCGTCCATGCCGCATGTGGTGGCATGGCGGCCGTTCGGCGACGGTCGGGACCGCCGCCACTGGCACAGCTCGTGCTGGGAGCGCCGGGCCGATCGCGGCGTGCGCTATCCGCGGCGCTGACTCCGCGGCCCGCCGGCCCGCCCGCCGGAGCTGAGCCCGCCCCTTCTGCGAACCGAGGACCGATGCAGATCCGCGCCACAACGGTGCTGCCCGCCGAGCGCCGCCCTGTCACCCTGCACACCGCCGACGGCCTGGAGCTCGTCGGCGAACTGGCCCTGCCCGAGGGGCGCCGGCCCGCGGCCACGCTCGTGTGCCTGCACCCGCTGCCCACGGCCGAAGGCATGATGGACAGCCACGTGCTGCGCAAGGCCTCCTACCGGCTGCCGGCGCTGGCCGACGTGGCGGTGCTGCGCTTCAACACCCGCGGCACCGAGTCGCACCACGGCAAAAGCCAGGGCGAATTCGGCGAGGGCGAGACCGAGCGCTACGACGTGGCCGCCGCGATCGAGTACGCCGAATTCGAAGAACTGCCCCGGCCCTGGCTGCTCGGCTGGTCGTTCGGCACCGAGCTGGCGCTGAAGTGGGGCTGCGATCCCGAGGTCGAGGGCGCGATCCTGCTGTCGCCGCCGCTGCACCGGGCCGCCGACTCCGACCTGGACGTGTGGAACGACGCCGGCACACCGCTGGTGGCCCTGGTGCCGGAGTTCGACGACTACCTGCGGCCGGAGGAGGCCCGCGAGCGCTTCGCGCGCGTACGCCAGGCCGAGGTGATCGGAGTGGACGGCGCCAAGCACCTGTGGGTGGGCGAGCCCTACGTGCGCACCGTGCTGAACACGGTCGTCGAGCACGTCGCGCCCGACGCGGCGCCCCTGCCCGTGGAGTGGGACGGCCCGTACGAGCGCGCGGCCTCCGCCGGCTGACGCCCCGCGGACCGGACACCCGACACAGGCAGGCCCCGGCCTCCCGGAGCGATCCGGGAGGCCGGGGCCATTCGCGGTGTCAGGGCCGCCTCCGCCCGGAAGCGGTCCGGCGGGCGGTGACTACTCCTGCCACCAGTCCTCGTCGTCGGCCTTGCTGCCGGACGCGGCGGTGACCGGTTGCTTCTCGGACTTCTCGCCCGCGGACTGCTGATCGTCGTTCTGCGACTCGATCGCCGCGGCCGGCTCGGAGGAGGCCACCTGCGCGGGCGCGGGCGCCGCGGGTGCGGCGGCCGCCGAGGGGTCCCCACCGCCGCCGCCGAGGAGCTGGCGCAGCTGGTCCAGGTGCGACTGGATGCTGTCGCGCTGGCGGCTCATCTCCTCGACCTCTTGCTGGGCGACGCCCATGATGCGGTCGGCCTCGGCCTTGGCGTCGCTGACCAGGTGGTCGGCCTTGGACTTGGCCTCGGCACTGACCTGTTCGGCGTTCTTCTTGGCGTTGTTGACGAGCTGCTTGGCGTGCTGCTCGGCGTCGCGCCGGGTCTGCTCCGACTGGTTGCTGGCCTTGGTGGCCCGCTGTTCGGCGCTAGCGGCCCGCTCCTCGGCCTCGGAGACCAGCTTCTGCGTCGCGGCCTGCGCGGCGGCCAGGCGCTCGGCGTCCTGGCGCTCAGCCTCCTCGCGGCGGCTGGCCAGCTGGATCTCGAACTCGGCCTCTTCCTGCGCGCGCTTGGCTTCGCTTTCCTCCAGCGTGCGCTGGGCCTGGGCCCGCATCTCGTCGGACTGGCGCTTGGCGGTCTGCAGGGTTTCGTCCCGCTCGCGCTTGGCCGAAGCGCGCGCCTGGGCGCACTCGCGTTCGGTGGTGGTGCGCAGCTTGGCGATCTCGCCCTCGAACGTGGCGCGCTTCTCGGCGATCTCGTGGTCGACGGCCGACCGCTTCTTCTGCACCTCGCGCTCGGTGGTGGAGGTCAGCTCCTCCGACTCGCGCTGGGCGGTCGTGCGGATCTCCTCGGCCTCGTTCTCGGCGGAGGAGCGCATCTCGTCGGCCTCGCGCTGGGCCGTCGTGCGCAGGTCGTTGGCCTCGTTCTCGGCGGCCGAGCGCATCTCGGCGGCCTCGATCTTGGCCTCGGACTTGATGTCGTTGGCCTCGGCGCGGGCGCCCTGAACCAGCTCGGTCGCCTGCTCCTCGGCCAGGCGCAGCAGCTGCTCGATGCGGGCGCCCAGCCCGGAATAGGTGGGGCGCTCCTGCTCTTGCAGCTGGTCCTTGGCCTCGGAGAGGTCGTTGCGGCTCTGCTCGGATTCTTCCCGCGCCTGCTGGAGCTCGGTTTTCAATTGGTCGACGTAGCTTTGCACCTGCGACCGGTCGTAACCGCGCAGGACCACGTCGAACTCGGTGGCCTGGTTGCCTTCCTCGAAGAAATTGGTCAGCTGGGCTTCAATATCGGACGACGACATGTGGCGGAATCCTGAACGAGTGACGAGACGGCTACTTACGGGGGTGTTCGTGTCGAGTCGGGGGTGTGTGCGGCCCGGCGTCGGCGCGTGCGGCCGCTCCTCTCGCCACGATCCAGCGGTTTCGCGAGTTGTTCCCGGCGAGGGTACTCCGAGAAGTGCCCCTCCGTGGGCGAGTTCGCTCCTTTGGTAGGGAAGGGAGCGAATGGGCTTTGCCGACGGACGTGGACGCTGTGCGCGGCTTGCCCGACTCCGTAGGCCGTGACGGGCGGGGGACAGGTCGTACCGGAAGTTCCGGCAGCTAGCAGACTTTATCAAGCTCAACGCCCCGCGGAGGAGGGTTCGCGGCATTTCGATCGGGGGCGGCCGCGTGAACGGGGACCGGACGTGCGAGGACTCCGCGGTGACGGATCCGCCGCAGCGGGCAGCCGCACGCGGTGCCGCGTACCGGCGGCGCCGCCGGCGGCCGCGTGCGGCCCGCGGCGCCGCCTTCAGCATAACCGGCGGCGCCCGCACGCGCCCTTCGCGGCAGGAGCGGGAGCGGCAGAGGGGCCGGACCGGGCACCCGCCGGTCCCGGCGCTTCACCCCCGCTCGTCCTCCTCGGGGCCGGCGGCCTGCACCAGCTCGGTCAGCACCCCGCCGCAGTCCTTGGGGTGCAGGAAGGCGATGGACGAGCCCATCGACCCCGGGCGGGGGGCCGCGTCCAGCACCCGCACCCCCGCGCCGCCGATCTCCGCGGACGCACCGGCGACGTCGCCGGTGCCGAAGGCGACGTGGTGCACCCCTTCGCCGTGCCGCGCCAGGAACTTCGCTACAGCGGAGTCCTCGCGGACCGGCTCCAGAAGCTGCAGGTAGGTCGCATGGCCGTCGTCGGTGCCGTTGACGCGCAGCATTGCCTCGCGCACGCCCTGCTCCTCGTTGACCTCCTCATGGGCGACCTCGAAACCGTGCACCCGGCGGTACAGGTCCGCGGTCGCATCCAGGTCGAAACAGGCGATGCCGATATGGTCGATCCGGGTCAGCACGGGCTCCACCTCTCCAGAATCCGCCGAACGACGTGTATGTATCGTGGCAGACGAGGTCGGACAGGAACGCAACGGAGGCTCGTCAAATGCCCGGATCCGTCATCGTCAGCGGGGCGCGGACCCCGATCGGCCGCCTGCTCGGATCGCTGTCCGGGTTCTCAGCCGTCCAGCTGGGGGCTTTCGCGATCGAGGCGGCCCTGCAGCGGGCCGGGGTGCCCGGCGACCGGGTCGACTACGTCGTCCTGGGCCAGGTCCTGCAGGCCGGCCAGGGCCAGATCCCCTCGCGCCAAGCCGCCGTGCAGGCCGGCGTCCCGATGAGCGTGCCCTCGCTGACGATCAACAAGGTCTGCCTGTCGGGCCTGGACGCCGTCGCGCTGGCCGACCAGCTCATCAGCGCGGGCGAGTTCGACGTGGTCGTCGCCGGCGGCATGGAGTCCATGACCAATGCCCCCCACCTGCTGCCCAAGGCGCGCCAGGGCTACAAGTACGGCTCCGTGGAGGTCCTCGACGCCACCGCCCACGACGGGCTGACCGACGCCTTCGACGGCGACTCCATGGGCGCCTCGACCGAGCGGCACAACGCACGCCTGGGCATCGGCCGCGAACAGCAGGACGCCTTCGCCGCCCGCTCCCACCAGCGGGCCGCCGCCGCCATCGAGGACGGGCGCTTCGAAGACGAGATCGCCCCGGTGCGCATCCCCCAGCGCAAGGGCGAGGACCGCCTGTTCGCCGAAGACGAAGGCGTGCGGGCCGAAACCAGCGCCGAGAGCCTGGGGCGCCTGCGCCCGGCCTTCGACGAGGGCGGCACCATCACGGCCGGCACCTCCTCGCAGATCTCCGACGGCGCCTGCGCCCTGGTCGTGATGAGCCGGGCCAAGGCCGAGGAACTGGGCTGCGGGATCCTCGCCGAGGTCGGCGCGCACGGCAACGTCGCCGGCCCCGACAACGCGCTGCAGTCCCAGCCCTCCAACGCCATCCGCCACGCGCTGGGCAAGACCGGCACCGCAGCCTCCGACCTCGACCTGATCGAGATCAACGAGGCCTTCGCCAGCGTCGCCCTGCAGTCGATGCGCGACCTCGGCCTGCCCGAGGACACCGAAACCGTCAACCCCGACGGCGGCGCCATCGCCCTGGGCCACCCGATCGGCATGTCCGGCGCCAGGCTGGCCCTGCACACCGTCTACGAACTCCGCCGCAGGGGCGGCGGGCTGGGAGCGGCCGCCCTCTGCGGGGGCGGCGGCCAGGGCGACGCCCTGCTGCTGAAGGTTCCCGGAGCCTGAGCCGCGCCGCAGGGGCGCCGGTTGCGGGGCGGACCCCGCCCGGCGCCCGCACCCGGCGCCCGCACCCGGAGCCCGGCAGCCGGCCTCGCGAGCGGAGAACGGACGGTACCCGTGCGCGCACCTCTGGCGATCGCACTCGCCCAGCCCGTGTGCCGGGCGCGCGACGCGGCGGCCAACGCTCGCGCGCACGCCGAGGCGGTGCGTACCGCCGGAGCCCGTGTCGTGGTCTTCCCCGAGCTGTCGCTGACGGGCTACGAACTGGACGCGCCCGCCCTCGCTTGCGACGACGCGCGGCTGGAGCCGATCGTGCAGGCGTGTGCCCGGGCGGGCGCGACCGCGCTTGCGGGCGCCCCCGTCCGGGGCGGGGACGGTGCCGTGCACATCGCCGTGCTCGCCGTCGACGGCGGCGGAGCCGCCCACGTCTACGACAAGACGTGGCTGGGCGGGGCCGAGCCGGAGCGGTTCGCTCCCGGCGCCGGGCCCGCCGTCCTCGACGTCGACGGCCGCCGCCTCGGCTTGGCGGTCTGCAAGGACCTCGGCGTCGCCGCGCACGCCGCGGGTACCGCTGATCTGGGTGCCGACATCTACATCGCCGCCACCCTGGAGCACGCCCACGACGCGCAGGTCCAGCAGCAGCGGGCCGCGAGCGCCGCCGCGGAGCACGGCATGTGGGTCGCGGTCGCCAGCTTCGCCGGACCGACCGGCGGCGGCTACAGCCGCACTCTCGGCCGCTCGGGGGTGTGGCGCCCCGGCGGCGCCCTCGCCGCCCAAGCCGGAGGCGAGCCGGGCGCCGTCGTCGGCATGGTGCTGGACTGATCCGTCCGCTCCCGTCGGCGGGGCCGGCCGTGCCGGCCGTGATGGGCGCGCCGGGTCGCGTACCAGGTCTCGCCGACGGGCTCGCCCGCCATGTTCCAACTCCAGGACACGGTCGGCGCGATGCGCATGTAGACGCCGGGTCCGACCATCCCCACGCGCTCGAACGGCTGCTCAGCCGCGCCGTAGATCCGGATACCGCGGGCGGTGAAGGGAGCGAACGACACCGTGTCGTCCACGACCAGGGCGACTTTTTCACCGCCGGCCGCGACGTTGCGGAACTTGCGGGTACGGGTGACGGCGGAGCCACCGCCCACCCACAGGTACGCGCCGTCGAACTCCACGGCGACCGGGACGACGTCGGGCGAGCCGTCCGGTGCGACGGTCGCCAGGCGACCCATCGGGTTTTCGCGCAGATACGCGGCCTCTTCGTCGGTGAAGGACATCTTCGGCGTCGCTCCCCGCCATGGCGGGGCCGTCCGGTCCCGGACGCGGTCGGTGCGCGCCGGTCCGGACGCGGGCCCGCCCGCGCTCGCCTGCGCCGCTCCGGGCGGAGGGTACCGAGCCCGCCGGTATGCCCCGGCGGATTTCGGCGGGCGCGGCGGTCGGCCGTTCGCCGTCCGGGGGCAGGGGCGCGTGCGCCCGGGAACCCGGGATTGCGATACTCGGATGCCCGAATGGCTTCGGTGAGCGCGGAAGGAGCCCGATGGACGTCGGCGGCCTGGTGCAGCGGGTGCTGAACGGGGACCGGAGAGCGGTCGCCCGGGCGATCTCTCTGGTCGAGGATGCGGCGCCCGAGCTGCGGGAGATCGTCTCGGGGCTGGCGGCCCACACCGGCCGCGCCCGGATCGTCGGATTGACCGGCGCGCCCGGCGTCGGCAAGTCCACGTCCACCAGTTCCCTGGTCACGGCTCTGCGAGAGCGCGGGGACCGCGTCGCCGTGCTGGCCGTCGACCCCTCCTCGCCGTTCACCGGCGGCGCTCTGCTGGGTGACCGGGTCCGGATGCAGGAGCACGCCACCGACCCCGGCGTCTACATCAGATCGATGGCCACCCGCGGCCACCTCGGCGGGTTGTCGTGGGCGGCGCCGCACGCGCTGCGGGTCCTCGACGCCGCCGGATTCGGGGCGGTGCTGGTCGAGACGGTCGGGGTGGGCCAGGCCGAGGTCGACATCGCCGCCCACGCCGACACCACCGTCGTGCTGTCGGCGCCGGGAATGGGCGACGGCGTGCAGGCGGGCAAGGCCGGCGTGCTGGAGGTCGCTGACGTCCTCGCCGTGAACAAGGCCGACCGCGACGGAGCGCGGGCCGCCGTGCGGGACCTGCGCCAGATGGTCGCCCAGGTCGACCGGGAGCCGGACGAATGGAAGCCGCCAGTGGTGAGCATGACCGCGGCCGCGGGCGAGGGGGTCGCCGACCTCCTCGCCCGACTCGACGAGCACGTCGAGCACCTGCGGGCCTCAGGCGGGCTGCACGCGCGCCGCCGCGACCGCGCCCGTCGCGAGATCGAGGGCATCGCCATGGAGGAGCTGACCCGGCGGCTGGCCGACGTCCGCGGCCACGCGGCGCTGGACACGCTCGCCGACGAGGTGGCCGCCGGCGCCGATCCCTACGCGGCCGCCGACACGGTCCTGGCCGCTCTGCAGAGCTGACCGTCCGGGCCCGGGCAGGGGCCGGCCGGTGGCGCGGTGCGTCCCGGACGGCCCCTGCGCAGCGGGTGCGCGGGTCAGCCGCGGCCGTTCAGTTCGCCGTCGAACGCTCGGGTGAGACTGCCCTGGGCGTCGTCGCCGTCCAGCGACCAGCTCATGACGCCGGAGAGTCCGGCTTCGCGTGCCCAGGCGGCCTTCTGCGCGATGGCGGTCGGGTCGTCGAAGTTCCAGAATTCGGTGCCGTCGTAGAGCCAGGCCGTTCCCGCGCGGTCGTCGCGGTAGAGCTCGAAACCGTCGGTTCCGGCGTAGTCCTTGAGGACGCTGTAGTCGTTGAACCCGGGCTCCCACTCGCCGGAGGCGGCGCCGTCGGCCTGGGCCCAGAGGCCGTCGCCCCGCGGTCCGGGCTGCACGCCGGTCCAGCCTCGGCCGTAGAACGGGAGGCCCATGACCAGGTCCTCGGGATCGGCGCCGCGGTCCAGGTAGGTCTGGACGACGGTCTCGTAGCTGCGCGGGGCGTCTGCGGGGTCCCCTTCGGGGACGCGGACGTTGGACTGGTGGCCGGAGGCGGGGTTCCACGCGCCGGCGAAGTCGTAGCCCTGCACGTTCATGAAGTCGAACTCGTCGGCGAGCTTGCCGACCTCGTAGCCGGCCTCGACGGCGCCGGTGCTCGCGGGAACGAAGGCGGTCAGGTCGAACTCGCGGCCCTTCTCCCGCTCCAGCGCGTCGAGCTGGTCGCGGAACTCCCGCACCAGCGCGGTGAAGTTCTCCTTGTCCTCCGGGCGGACCACGTTGCCGGGCTCGCCCGGGGTGGCGGGCCACTCCCAGTCGAGGTCGATGCCGTCGAACAGGCCGGCCGCGGCGCCGCGGCCGCCGGCGCCGTTGAGCTCGGGCAGGTCGCCGCGCAGGAACATGTCCACGCAGGACTCCACGGCGGCTTCGCGGTTCTCGGGCAGTGCCGCGTCCGAGAAGTGGTCGGACCAGGCCCAGCCGCCGATGGCGATGCTCACGCGCAGGTCGGGGAAGCGCTCTTTGAGCTCGCGGAGCTGGTTGAAGCTGCCGCGCAGCCGCTGATCGGCGGAGTCGGCGACCCCGTCGACGGATTCGGCGGCGGGGTAGGTCCGGCCGTAGTCCGCGTGGGCGTCGCCTTCGCCGTCCTCGTCGGACATGAAGCAGCGCCCGTTCTCGTCCAGGTTGGCGAAGGCGTAGTTGAGGTGGGTGAGGCGCTCGGCTTGGCCGCTGTCGACCAGGTCCTCGACCAGATAGCCGCGGTCGGCGGCGCCCCATTGGGTGAAGTAGCCGACCTGGCGGTACTCGTTGCCGGAGCACGGCGCGCCGTCGACGGTGCATGCGGTGAAATCGGTGCTGCGTCCGGAGAGTTCCCCGTTGTAGCCGAAGGTGTAGCTCTGGCCGGCGGGGATCGCGGCGCCCCATGCTGGCGGGGTGGCGGTGTAGCCGTCGCCGTCCTCGTCGAGGGACGCGTTCCACAGGTGCTCGACCTGTGCACCGTCGGGCAGGGAGAAGTCGACGGTCCAGTCGCTCACCGGGGAGCCGGTGCCGTTGGCGACGGTGATCTCGGCCTGGTAGCCGCCGGGCCAGCGGGCGTTCTCGATCTGGGTCACGGTGAGCGTCCCCGGCGCGGTGGTGTCGGCTGCGGCCGTGGACGCCTGGGTCGCGGACACCAGGGGAACGGCGACGAGGATCGCGGCCGCGGCGGCGGTCCGTGCGGGAGGTCGGTGGCGGGGGGTGGCCATGGTGGCGCGCTCCGTCCTGACGGGGGATAATTTTTAGGAAACTTTACTATCAGTACTGTCGAGTTCAAGGGGGGGACCCGATCGTGCTCCGATCGCCGCAGCGGCCGCGGCGCGCACAAGCGCCCGTGCGACCGGCTTCGGGGCGGTTCGGCTTGCGAACTGTCGCCCGCCGAGCGGTTTCTGCGGGTATGGGGGCATCGGCGGCTCGATACAGTGTCCGGGTGGGCAACCCGCTGAATCTTCCTTTCGATCCCATCGAGCGCGCGCACGACAACTGGACGCGCCATTGGGGAGCCAACCCCTCGATGGCGGCCGTCACCTCGATCATGCGCGCCCAGCAGATCCTCATCGGCCAACTCGACACCACGCTGAAGCCCTACGAGCTGACCTTCGCGCGCTACGAGGCGCTGGTCCTGCTCACCTTCAGCGCGACCGGCGAGCTTCCGCTCGGCAAGATCGGCGAGCGGCTGATGGTGCACCCGACCAGCGTCACCAACACCATCGACCGGCTGGAGCGCCAGGGGTTCGTGCGCCGCAAGCCCAACCCCAGCGACGGCCGCGGCACCCTGGCCGAGATCACCGGCAGCGGCCGCGAGGTCGTCGAGCAGGCCACACAGGACCTGGTCGCCATGGACTTCGGGCTGGACTGCTACTCCGACGAACAGGCTTGGCAGATCCACTCCCTGTTCGCCGAGCTCCGGGTGGAGTTCGGCGACTTCCCCGCCGCACAGCGCGGCGACCTGCACCGCGGCGAGCACCCGGACCGGGACCCGGGCGGCACCGGCGCGGACGAGTAGCCTCCGGCGCCCGCCGGGCGCGGCGGCCGCACCCGGATCCGCGCGCGGCACCGCACCCGGCAGGGCCCTGAACCGCTGATCGCCGGATTCACCCCGCGGCGTGCTCCAGTCCCTCCAGCGCCCTCCGGGCCTCCTCGGACACGCGCCGCGGGAGGGGATCGAGGGGGGCGGGCAGCCGGCCGCAGTCCTCGCGCAGTTCCCGGAAAGCTTCGGCGGCGTCCTCGGTGAGATCGGTGTCGCGGAGCTCGCAGGCCAGGTCCAGACGGGCGTACAGCGCCTGGCCGGATGTCCGGCCGCAGCGTTGCTCCGCGGTTTCGACCTCCTCCATGCGCAGCGCCAGGGCGGTGTCGAGGCGGCCCGCCAGCCGGTGGGCGAGGGCGAGGCGGCTGCGCAGGTGGGCGGTCCACGGCCACGGCGGCACACCGTGGTCCGCGGCCTCGGCGAGGGCCGCCTCCAGGTCGGCCACGGCCTCCTCGGCGCGCCCGGCCCGGGCCAGGGCCTCGCCGCGGTTGGCCCGGGTGGCCAGCAGCTCTTCGTCCCCCGGCGCCACGGCAGAGCTGCGGTCGGCGAGGAGAAGGTCGTAATGCCGTGCCGCGGTCTCGGCCCACTGCTCGCCGCGGGCCAGCAGCGCACCGCCGAGCTGCTCCCGGACCCCGAACGCGTCTTCGGAATCGGCGCCCGACACGCGCTCGCAATCGTCCTGCAGCCGCTGCCAGAACTCCGCCTCCTGCTCGGCCGAGTACTGCGGGGACTCGCGCATCCGGTGGCCGGCCGCGAAGAGCAGGTCGGTGTTCTGCTCCAGCAGGGTGTCGCCCGCCGCCTCGGACAGGGCCGCGGTGCAGGCCAGCATCGTCAGGTCGGCCTCGGCGCGCTCGTCGGCGGGGGGCGCGTCCGGCCAGTGGTCGTGCAGCGCCTCGGCGGCGGCGGCGACGGCACGGGCGAAGGCCTCGCCGTCCGGCGCGGCGGGCATGTTCCGCCGCGCCGACTCGTGGACGAAGACCGTCCCGGAGCCGTCGCCGGCCACGTATCCCAGCGTGCGCAGCTCGGCCAGCGCCGCATGCACCGCTCCGGCGTCGGTCCGCTTGCGCAGCCGGTCGCGCAGCCGGCCGGCCAATCCGGGGATCCGCGGCTGACCGGGTGCGGCGTCCAGGTAAGCGAAGATGCCGCCGGAGGCGGTCAGCAGGTCCTCGGGGAATCCCCCCGTGCCCAGCAGCGCCGCGATGTCCAGCAGCGCGCGGGCGCGCCGGGAGGGCGCGGCGGGTTCCGGGGCGGGTCGCTCGTGGGTCACAGGTGCCTTTCCAGGGATATGCGGTCGGGACGGCCGTTGCGGTTACGCGGCGGTCGTGTCGTCGACACGGGAGAGGATCGCCTCGACCCGGTCGAGAAGGGCGCCGCGGGTGGTGCTCAAGCGGCGCTGGGACGCGCGCACGTCGGTGCGCAGGTTCCGGCACGCTTCGGCTGCGGAGTCGGCGCTGCCCAGCTCTTCGAGTTCGCGGGCCATGTCCGCGCGCATGCGGAGAACGTCTGCCGACTTCTCGGCGTCGGGACGCGCGAACGCGGCGAGCGTGCCTTCGAGCTGCGCGACCGCGTCGTCGCCGAGGTCAGCGGCGCTGTGGGCCTTTGCCAGCGCGATGTGCACAGGGCCGGCGGAGCGCGACACCGATCCGTGGGCCGCTTCGGCCTCGGCGAGCGCCGATGCGAGTTCGGCCGCGGCCTCGTCGTGCCGGCCTGCGGCGGCTACGGCAGCGCCGTGCCCGGCACGGACCAGGAAGACGTTCTCGTGCTCGGGACCGTGGACGCGGCGGTAGGTCGCGATGTCCGCGGTGTAGAGCTCGATCGCCTCCTCGGCGTGGTGCCCTCCGCCGCTGCTCAGCGGGCGCTGCAGCTCCTCGCGGGCGTGGACGCCGCTACCGGGGCCGTGCAGGCGTTCGAGGTCGGATTCCAAGCCGCGCCAGAAGCCGAGGGCCTCGTCGAAGGTGCGGTCGCTTGAGTGGGCCGGCCGGTAACCGTAGGTTTCCAGGACGTCGGACCAGTCCGCCAGCAGCGTCTCGCGCCCCAGGCCGATGAGGTTCTCGGCGCGGGCCAGCATCGGCCCGTCGACCTCCGGCGCCTCCGGTGCCTCGAAGTCGTCATCCAGGGAGGCGGTCCACTGGTCGTCGAGGGCAGGGGCGAGGGCGAGTACGGCGCGTTCGCGCGCTCGCTCCGGCATCGCTTTCAGCGCCGCCCGTCGGGCGGGCGCCGTCGCGCCGACGGTCTCCGCGCTCGCCTGGGACACCGGCCCCTTCTTCGCGAGTCGGCGCAGGGCCCGGTCCGCCTCGTTGCCGTCGCTTCGGATGAACCGGAACTGCGCGACCCTGCCGAGGATCGAGCGGGGGCTGCTCGGGGGCGCGTCCATGTAGAGGTGCACGGAGGGTTCCTCGATCAGCATCGATCGGGGGACGTCCGATGGGCCCAGGACCGCCAGCAGCTCCAGCATGGCGCGGGCGCGGCGGGGGAGGGAATCGAGGTCGACACGCGCCTCGGCGGGATCGGCGTCGGCGATTCGGTCATCGGTCATGGGGATCTTTCCGGGTGGGGGATCGGCCGCACATGCTTCACCGCCGGATCGGCGGCGTCAACCGCGCGGCCGCCGTCCCCGCTTTTCCGGCGGGTATCGGTTCCGGTGTTCGGCGGTAGCCCGTCCGGCGAGGCGGCGGATGGCCCGGGGCGGCGGTCGACGCCGGGGATTTCATCCGGCGCGTGGCCTTTTCTGCTGTGCGGGCCTCACGCCGCACTATCCGCGCGCCGGATCCGGATGAATCGGGACGCCTCAGCGGCGACCTATGCATTTTTAGTTGGACGTCCTACTATTGGAGTATGGCCAACCCTGAAGACATCGCCGCGGGCCGCGCCCGCTGGCAGGCGCGTTACGACGCGGCGCGCACACCCGGCTCCGGCGGTCGGGGCGGCGGCGCCCCCGAGGCCCGGACCACGCTCTCGGGCGAACCGGTCGATCCCGTCTACGGGCCCCCGGAGGACACCGAGGCCCCCGGCTTCGAGCGGATCGGGTGGCCGGGCGAGTTCCCCTTCACCCGCGGGCTCTACGCCACCGGCTACCGCGGGCGCCCCTGGACCATCCGCCAGTTCGCCGGGTTCGGCAACGCGCGCCAGACCAACGAGCGCTACCGGATGATCCTGGAGAACGGCGGCGGCGGACTGTCGGTGGCCTTCGACATGCCCACGCTCATGGGCTACGACTCCGACGACTCCATCGCTCTGGGCGAGGTCGGCCACTGCGGCGTGGCCGTGGACTCCGCGGCCGATATGGAGGTCCTCTTCGACGGCATCCCGCTGACCGACGTCACCACGTCCATGACCATCAGCGGCCCGGCCGTCCCCGTCTTCTGCATGTACCTGGTCGCCGCCGAGCGCCAGGGCGCCGACACCTCCGTACTCGACGGCACTCTGCAGACCGACATCTTCAAGGAGTACATCGCCCAGAAGGAGTGGCTCTACCCGCCCGAGCCGCACCTGCGCCTCATCGGCGACCTGATGGAGTACTGCGGCGAACGCATCCCCGCGTTCAAACCCCTGTCGGTGTCGGGCTACCACATCCGCGAGGCCGGTGCCACGGCCGCCCAAGAGCTGGCGTTCACCCTGGCCGACGGTTTCGGCTACGTCGAACTGGGGCTGTCGCGCGGGCTGGACGTCAACCGCTTCGCGCCCGGCCTGTCGTTCTTCTTCGACGCCCACGTCGACTTCTTCGAGGAAATCGCCAAATTCCGCGCCGCCCGAAGGATCTGGGCGCGCTGGATGCGCGACCGCTTCGGCGCCACCGAGGAGCGCGCCCAGTGGCTGCGTTTCCACACCCAGACGGCGGGTGTCTCGCTGACCGCCCAGCAGCCCTACAACAACGTGGTGCGCACCGCGGTCGAGGCGCTGTCGGCCGTGCTCGGGGGCACGAACTCGCTGCACACCAACGCCCTGGACGAGACCCTGGCGCTGCCCACCGAGCAGTCCGCCGAGATCGCGCTGCGCACCCAGCAGGTCCTGCGGGAGGAGACCGGGGTGGTCAACGTCGCCGACCCGCTGGGCGGCTCCTACTACATCGAGGCGCTGACCGACCGCATGGAAGCCGAAGCCGAGCGCATCTTCGAGCGCATCGAGCGCATGGGCGGCGGCGCCGACGCCGAGCACGGGATCGGGCCCATCACCTCGGGGATCCTCGCCGGCATCGACGACGGGTGGTTCACCTCCGAGATCGCCGAGTCGGCGTTCCAGTACCAGCAGGCCCTGGAGAAGGACGAGAAGCGCATCGTCGGTGTCAATCGCCACACTCAGTCGGTCACCGGCGAGGTCGAGACCCTGCGCATCAGCCACGAGATCGAGCGCGAGCAGAAGCAGACCCTGGCCGGGCGCCGCGAGGGGCGCGACCGGGCCGCCGTCGACCGGACCCTGGCCGAACTCCTCTCCGCGGTGCGCGACCCCGCCCGCCCCAACCTGATCCCGGTCATCCTCGACGCCGTGCGCGCCGAAGCCACCCTCGGCGAGATCTGCAGGGCCATGGGCGAGGAGTTCGGCACCTACACCGAGGAACCGCGCCTGTGACAGCGCCCGGCGCCCGCTCGGGACGGCGCGCCGGACCCTGCGCGGGCCGGCGCGGCGCCCCGGGCGGTGGCCGCAGGCGGCCCGGGCCGCGCAACATTCACCGTCGCGCCGCTGTATGCGGCAGGATGGAAGCATGCAGCCTTCGGACAACTCCATGCAGAGCGCGGTCGACCTCGGAGCTCGCAAGGCGGCCTTGGATCGCGAGGCCAAGCGGCAGGCCGACGAGTCGTCCGGCAACGCCAACCCGTATGCCATCGATATCACCGAGGAGAACTTCCAACAGGAAGTCCTCGAACGCTCGATGAACGCACCCATCGTCCTGGCGGTGCTCCAGCAGCGTTCCGAGCAGTCGGACCAGACCGAGCGCGCCCTGGACCGGCTGGCCGTCGAGGCCGGCGGCCAGTGGGCCGTAGCCAAGGTCGACGTCCAGGCGAGCCCGCAGATCGCCCAGGCCATGCGGGTACAGGCGGTACCCACGATCGCCATGGTGATCGGCGGCCAGGTCGTGCCCGGACCGAGCGGTCCCGCCGACTACGACCAGTTGCGCGAGTGGCTCGGCCAGATCTTCGACGGTCTGCGCGAGCAGGGCGTGCTGCCCCAGGAGTACAGCGGCCTGGGCGAGCGCCAGGAGGCCGGTGAAGAGGAGGGCGAGGCCGGCGAGCAGAGCGCCGCCGACACCGAGGCCCAGGAGGCCCTCCAGCGCGGCGACTTCGAAGCCGCCGAGGCCGTCTACACCAAGGCGGTCGAGGCCGACCCGAGCGACGAGGAAGCCAAGCTCAAGCTCGCCCACATCCGCCTCTACGGGCGCGTCAGCAAGCTCGGTGACGCGAACGAGCGCCGCAAGGCCGCCGCCGACGACCCCGACGACGTCCAGGCCCAGATCGACGTCGCCGACATCGACATGTACGGCGGCAAGGTCGAGGACGCCTTCGAGCGTCTGGTCGGCACCGTGCGGCGCACCGGCGGCGACTCCCGCGACCAGGCGCGCGGGCACCTGCTGTCGCTGTTCGAGCTCTTGCCGAGCGGTGACCCGCGTGTGGCCAAGGGCCGCCGCGCCCTCACCTCCGCGCTGTTCTGAGCCGACCGGGCGCCGAGGCCGCGCGGTACCGCTGCGCTGCGCCGGCGCCTCCGCGGCGGCGGGCCGGTCCGACACACCGTCCGCCGCCGCGGGCCGCGCCCCGCGCTGGGACACTCAGCGGGAGGGACCGCCGCCGCGAGGTGGCCGAGCGACCCGCGCCGGGTACCACGGGGGCACGGGTGCCCGAAACGGCGGGCACCGGGTCCGACCGTGGCGGTGAGTGCTATGGCGTACGTGGTGACGGTATCGGCGGCCTTCGGGGCCGGCGGCAGCGTGATCGGCCCGGCGGTCGCCGAGCGGCTCGGCGTCGCCTTCGTCGACCGCGCCGTTCCCACGGCGGTCGCCCGCGAGATCGGGTGCTCCCTGCAGGACGTGCTCGAACACGACGACCGCGCACCCACCGGCCTGCAGCGCCTGCTCGCCGGCGTCGCGCGGATGCCCGCCGTCACGCCCGGCAGCGTCGACATGAGTTACGTGCACGCCGCCGAGGGCAGCGGGCGGCTCCTGTTCGACCGGGAGTTCGTCGAGCGCACCGAGCAGACCATCCGCGAGGTGGCCCGGTCCGGCGGCGTGATCCTCGGGCGCGCCGGCGCGCTGGTGCTGGCCGACACCCCCGGGGTGCTGCACGTCCGCCTCGACGGGCCGCCCGAGCGGCGCCTGTCGCAGTCCGCCCGACTGCGTGAACAGGCGACCGGTCCCGAGAGCGCACCGGGCGCCGGCGAGGTCGGCGAGAGCGGCCGGGCCGGCGGCGCGGAGCCGTGGAACCCGCCCACCATGCGCGACCTGCGCGACAACGACCGCGCCCGCGCGGCCTACGTCCGCCGGTTCTACAGGGCCGATCCGGCCTCCTCGTCGCTGTACCACGCGGTGCTGGACACCACCGCGCTGCCCCTGGAAGCCTGCGTCGACGTCGTCGAGCGGATGGCCCGCGAGCGCGCCCGCGACCGCTGACCCGTCCGCGGCCGGGCGGCCCGCGCCGCGCCCGCGCGGGTGTCCGCATTCTCACCCGGGACCTGCGCCGCAGGACGCGCGCCGATGGCACTATGAGGAGTGCACCCCCGGTGCCGTCGTCCGCCCGTCAGCGCGTTCCGCTGCCAGCCACCCGGCGGCCGCCCGCGGCACTGGCGCCAATCAGCATGATCGCGCCGCCCGGCCTCCGCCGTACCCCGCGCGCCGGCTTTTGCGGGCCTGTGGCAGCCCCGCGGCACATCCGTGAATTCCAAGGAGCATTTCGTGGCCACCCTTCCCAGCGTTTCCTACTCCATCACGGTTCGCCTGGAGCTCGACGGACACGGCGCCGCGGTAGGCAGCCTCACCACCGCCGCCGAGCACGTGGGTGGCGTCATCACCGCCCTGGACGTCGCCTCCGCGGGCCACGAGCGGCTGCGGATCGACGTCACCTGCGCCGCCCGCGACACCGACCACGCCCAGGCCATCGTCGACGCGCTGGGCGCGATCGAGGGCGTCACGGTGCACAAGGTCAGCGACCGCACCTTCCTGCTGCACCTCGGCGGCAAGATCGAGATGAAGTCCAAGGTGCCGCTGCGCAACCGCGACGAACTGTCCATGGCCTACACCCCCGGCGTCGCCCGGGTCTCCCAGGCCATCGCGGCCAACCCCGACGACGCGCGCCGCCTCACCGTCAAGCGCAACAGCGTCGCCGTGGTCACCGACGGGTCGGCGGTGCTGGGACTGGGCAACATCGGCCCGCAGGCGGCCATGCCGGTGATGGAGGGCAAATCGGCCCTGTTCAAACGCTTCGCCGACATCGACGCCTGGCCGATCGCCCTGGACACCCAGGACGTCGACGAGATCGTGCGCACCGTGCAGCTGATGGCCCCCGGCTTCGGCGGCATCAACCTGGAGGACATCTCCGCGCCCCGCTGCTTCGAGGTCGAGGAGCGGCTGCGCGACCTGCTGGACATTCCCGTCTTCCACGACGACCAGCACGGCACCGCCATCGTCGTGCTGGCGGCGCTGCGCAACGCGCTGCGGGTGCTCGGAAAGGACCTCGGCGGGGTCCGCATCGCGATGTCGGGAGCCGGAGCGGCGGGCACCGCGATCCTCAAACTGCTCATGCACGCCGGCGCCGAGCACATCGTCGTCTGCGACGTGCACGGCGCGGTGCACTCCGGCCGCGGCGACCTCGACCCCAACCTCGCCTGGATCGCCGAGAACACCAATCCCGACGGCTACACCGGCGACCTGCGCGGAGCGGTGCGCGGAGCCGACGTGTTCATCGGCGTCTCGGCGCCCAACGTCCTGGAGGGCCCCGACGTCGCCGAGATGAACGACGACTCCATCATCTTCGCGCTCGCCAACCCCGACCCCGAGGTCGACCCCGAGGTCGCCCACCTGCACGCCTCCGTGGTGGCCACCGGGCGCAGCGACTACCCCAACCAGATCAACAACGTGCTGGTGTTCCCCGGCGTCTTCCGCGGCCTGCTCGACGCCCAGAGCGACCATGTCGACGCCGACATGATGGTGGCCGCGGCCAAGGCGCTCGCCGACGTCGTCACCGACGAGGAGTTGGGCCCGCACTACATCATCCCCAGCGTCTTCCAGCCCGATCTGGCCCAGCAGGTCGCCGCGTCCGTGCGCGAAGCGGCGCTGCGCGAGCAGGCCCGGCGCGCCGAGCGTCCGGCCGGCGGCGGCCGCGCACGGCCGCAGCGGTGACTCCGGGGGCGCCGCGGGACTGGATTCCGCCGGGCGATGCGGGTAGACGTGGAGCATGGACGAGCCGACTCTGACCGGGAGCCTCCTGGTGGCGACCCCCGTGCTGGAGGATCCCGATTTCCGCCGGGCGGTGGTGTTCGTCATCGACGACGATCCGGGCGAGGGCACGCTCGGCGTGATCGTCAACCGCCCCATGGAGGTGGCGGTGGACGAGGTCCTGGAGAACTGGAGCGGAGTGGCCACCGAGCCCGCGGTGATGTTCTCCGGCGGCCCGGTGGGGACCGGGTCCGGATTGGCGCTGGGCATGCCCGGCGGCGGCCACGCCCCACCGGGGTGGCGCCCCCTCGACGGCACCCCGAACGAGGAATCCCGGGTCGACGGGATGGGGGTCGTCGACCTCGACGCGCCGCCCGAGATCCTCGGCGGTGCGCTCGGCCGCTTCCGCGTGTTCGCCGGTTACGCCGGGTGGGACGCGGGCCAGCTGGCCGGTGAGATCGACGAGGACGCGTGGTATGTCGTGCCCGCGGTGGCCGAGGACGTGTTCTCCCCCGCCCCCGAGTCGCTGTGGCCGCGGGTGCTGCGCCGCCAGGGCGGGGATCTCGCCTTGGTATCGACCTATCCCGACGACCCGACTCTGAACTGAGCGTCGGCTCCGCCGGATACCGTGGAACGAGCATGGAGGAGGTGCGCGGGTCCGGTGACGGGTTCCCCGCTTGGAGGCGGGGGCTTTCGGCCCGATCGGCCGTGGCCCGCCGTTGCCGGCACCGGCCGGCAGGTTAGGGAGGTGACCCCGTTGGCTACGTTCCACACAGGACCGCAGACCCGCCGGGCCGTGCCTCCTCAGCGGCCCGGGGCCGCCGCCCCCGACCCCTCCGGGGCCGGGGAGCAGGGCCGCGGGACCCCCGCCCGGTCCGAGCCCTACGCGGTCGTGCTCGACCGGCACCGCCCTCCGCTCCAGCCGTACCCGCCCGCCGGGGCCCGGAAGGTACGCGCGGTCGTGCACCGCCGTGGTCTCCGCACCGTCCGGCCGAAGGACCGCACTGCCGGCGTCCTCCAGGCCGGGTCCGCACGACCGGCGAACATCCCGGCCCGGGCCGAGGTGCCGCTGCGGACGTTCCTCGCCGTCGCCCCGGGCGGTCGCGTCCGCGCCGTCGCGCCCGCAGGCGGGAACGCCGGGACCCGCACCGGTCGGGCCGCAGTGCGGCCCGACGGCAGCTTCTCCGTCCGTACGGCCCGCCGCATCGTGAAAGACATCCACTACCGCCACGTCCGCCTCCCCCGACGGGGAGGCGGTTGCGGCTATACCAACCGAGAGGAGGGAGCGGCGCTCTCCTCGGTCTGAAGACCGGGGGGCCCGCCGCAGAAAGCCTGATGGACGTTGTCAACAAGGTGCTTCCGGACAGCGAGACTCAGCCGGATGTTTCGCACGACGACGGCGACCGAGAGCGGTTCGCGCATTACGTGCAGAAGGACAAGATCACCGAGAGTGCCATAACCGGCAATCCGGTGATCGCCCTGTGCGGCAAAGTGTGGGTGCCCAACCGCGACCCGAAGAAGTTCCCGGTCTGCCCCGAGTGCAAGGAGATCTACGAGGAGATGATGAAGGGCTGACCTCGCGGTTCCGCAGGAGTCCCGGCCGGGTACACGGGTCGGCGGCCGCGCGCTGTGCTGCGCCGGGGCCGGAGGCGCGCTGCGGCCGGCGGCCGGCACGGGGGCCGCTCGGAGCGGACGGGCGCGGCGGCGCGAGGCCCCGCGCCCTCGGTGTTTCCCGCGTGCCGAACGTGCGCCGGCGGCGGCGCATCCCCGGTGATGCGGGTTCCGTCGGATTCGGCGGGGTTCGCCGCCCCCGGCGCGCAGAAGCGGTACCCTCCACTGTGGGCCGATCGCCGCATTCGGGCCCCGTGGCGAAGAACGCCCAATGCGTACCGAATGCGCTCCGAGGCCACCCGACTCCACCACCCCGACCGCCGCACCCGCGCCCACGTGCCACGGCGACGCCGCTCACCGTGAGCGGGTGCCCAGGCGGCGACGGAAACCGACGGCAGGTCACATGGTCTCCACCAGAGAACGGCATGCGCACCGCACCGAGCGCCGGGGCCGCGCCCGGGGACGCCGCAGGAAGCCCCCGCAGCGGCGCACCGGCGGCGGCGACGTCGCCCGCGGGGTCGTGCGCATCGTCGGCGAGCTGCTGTTCACCGCCGGCCTGCTGATGCTCTTCTTCGCCGCCTACGAGGTCTACGGCAAGCAGCTGGAGACCGACCAGGAGCAGCAGCAGCTCTCCCAAGGACTGGAGGAGAGCTGGTCGCAGCAGCAAGAGGAGGGGGGCCCCGACGCCGGCGCCATGCCCGGCGCCGCCGACAGCCGCCTCTACGTTCCCGAGCTGGATCTGAAGTGGGTCGTCGTCAACGGCGTATCCCAGGAGGACATCCGCTACAGCCCGGGCCACTACCGCGACGGCGACGTCTCCGGCGGCGACGCCACCGCAGCCGGCGAGCAGGGCAACTACGCCGTGGCCGGGCACCGCAACCCCGGTATCTTCTGGGACCTCGACGTGCTTGAGGACGGCGACGAGCTCGTACTCGAAGACGGCGACAACTTCTACACCTACGAAGTCGTCGAAGAGCGCACGGTCACCCCCGACGAGGTCGACGTGGTCGACCCCGACCCGTTCGATTCCGAGAACAACGACGACCCGCAGCGCAGCCTGCTGACACTGACGACCTGCGCACCCAAGCTCGACAACACGCACCGGCTGATCGTCCACGCCGAGCTGACCGACACCCGCCCCAAGGAGGACGGCATGCCCGACAGCATCGCCGACATGGCTCCGGACCGCCGGCAAGAGGGGGAGTGATCAGCCGATGTACGGTCTGATCTGGCGTGTACTGCCGGGCCCCTGGCCGGTGCGCCTGCTGCTGGCGGCGGTACTGGTCGCGGGGATCGCGGCAGGGCTGTGGTACTACGTCTTCCCGGCGATCGACCCCTATATGCCGTTCAACGACGGCGCAGTCGAGGCACCCTAGGGCCGGGTGGCCGGGGGCGACCGCCGCGGTTCCGCCCGCGGCGCGCCGCGGAGTGACGAACGCACCCGTGGACACGCCGCATGCGCCGGGGCGGCGCGGGATACCCTCGTCCCCGTGAGCAACTGGGGTAATTCAGCATGACGCTTGTCGACACCAACACCGAGGACCGGCTGAGCGGACTGCGGCAGTGGCAGCGCGAGGCCTACGGGGAGTACTTCCGCCGCGAGCCGCGCGACTTCCTGGCGGTGGCCACTCCCGGCGCCGGCAAGACCACGTTCGCGCTGACCCTCGCCGCCGAGCTGCTGGCCCGCCACGCCGTGCGGTCGGTCACCATCGTCTGTCCCACCGAGCACCTCAAGAAGCAATGGGCCGAGGCGGCGGCCGCGTTCGGCATCGCGATCGATCCGGAGTTCAAGAACGGGCAGGGTGCGCTGGGCAAGCAGTACACCGGCGCGGCCGTCACCTACGCGCAGATCGCGGCGCACCCCATGCTCCACCGCAACCGCACCGAATCCCGCCGCACCCTGGTGATCTTCGACGAGATCCACCACGCCGGCGACGCGCTCTCCTGGGGCGAGGCGGTACGCGAGGCGTTCGAGCCCGCCGCGCGGCGGCTCGCGCTGACGGGCACGCCGTTCCGCTCCGACGTCAACCCGATCCCGTTCGTCGAGTACGTGCAGGACACCAACGGCGTGCGGCGCTGCGCCTGGGACTACAGCTACGGTTACGCGCCGGCGCTTGCCGACGGCGTCGTGCGCCCGGTGATGTTCATGGCCTATTCCGGCGAGATGCGCTGGCGCACCACCGCCGGCGACGAGCTGGCCGCGCACCTGGGCGAACCGCTCACCCAGGACGCGCTGGCCCAGGCGTGGCGCGCGGCGCTGGATCCCAAGGGCGACTGGATCAAGAAGGTGCTGGCGGCCGCCGACCGCAGGCTCACCGAGGTCCGCAACAGCCACCCGGACGCCGGCGGCCTGGTGATCGCCACCGACCACGAGAACGCGCGGGCCTACGCCCGCATCCTGCGGCAGATCACCGGGCGCGGCGCCACCGTGGTGCTCTCCGACGACCCCACCGCCAGCAAGAAGATCAAGCGCTTCGCCGACTCCGACGACCGGTGGATGGTCGCGGTGCGCATGGTCTCCGAAGGAGTCGACGTGCCGCGGCTGATGGTGGGCGTCTACGCCACCACCACCAGCACGGCGCTGTTCTTCGCCCAGGTGGTGGGGCGCTTCGTGCGGACCCGCCGGCGGGGCGAGCTGGCGTCGGTGTTCCTGCCCTCGGTGCCGACCCTGCTGGAGTACGCCGGGGAGCTGGAGCGCGAGCGCGACCACGCGCTCGACCGCCCTCTGCGCGAGGACGGCGACCTCGAAGAGGACTTGGTCGAGGAGTCCCGGAAGAAGCGGGACACCCCCGACGCCGGCGACGAGCTGCCCTTCGAGACCATGGAGGCCTCGGCCGAGTTCGACCGGGCGCTCTACGACGGTTCGGAGTTCGGCGGCGGCACGCCGGACTCGCCCGAGGAGGAGGACTTCCTGGGCCTGCCCGGCCTCCTGGAGCCCGAGCAGGTCAGCCAGCTGCTGCGCAAGCGCAAATCCGAGCAGAAGGCCGGCGAGCACAAGGCCCCCGAGGAGCAGGAGAGCGGTCCGCCCGCCCACGAGGTCCTCGCCGACCTGCGCAAGGAGCTGAATTCGCTGGTGGGGGCCTGGCACCACCGCACCGGACAGCCGCACGGCGTGATCCACAGCGAGCTGCGCCGGGTCTGCGGGGGCCCGCCCATCGCCCAGGCGAGCCAGGATCAGATCCGTGAGCGCATCGCCAAGATCCGCGCCTGGGCCACGGGGCAGCGCTAGGTCGTTTTCTCCGGCGGGGCGCGGGCGCCCGCGGCTCCGCAGCACGGAGCAGCGGAGCGGACGGCGGACGGGAGCCGGGTGTGGTGCGGCGGTCTGCTGCACCCGTGCCGCCCGCCGCGGCGGGGCCGGTCCGTGCAGGGCGACGGCCGCGCAAGTACCGGCAAACACTGTGCAAGCTGGGCATGCCGCCCGACATTGTGCGTTATCGATTCACTACCGTCCGTGTGTATGGACTACGGTGGAAAGACCCTGAGTGACGCCATCAGCGGCAAATCGGGCACTGTGCTGTGCCTGTGCGGTGCCCTGGCCGTCGGTGCCGGAGCGCTGGCGGGCGGTGCCCTTGCCGCTGCGCCCGCCGCGGCGGCCGCCCCCGCTGCTCGCCACGCCGACTGCCCGATCGAGGACGGCCCCGTGCCGGGCGGCGGGCACCACCGCGACGACGACGGCCACCTCACCGCCGAACAGGCCGCCGAGTACGACCGCGAGCTGCGCGCCGCCCTGCGCGCACGCCAGGGCACGCGCCCCGGACAGGTCCGGCAGGATGCGACCGTGCCGGTCGCAGTGCACATCGTGCACGCCGAAGACGGTACGGGCGACGTCGCCGACAGCACCGTGCGCGAGCAGATCGACGTGCTGGACACGGCCTACGGCGGCGGCTACTCCGGCGCCGACACCGGGTTCGGATTCCGGCTCGCCGACCTCACCCGTACCGGCGACGACGCGTGGTTCGAGGACTTCGGCGCCCACGAGGACCGGATCAAAAGCGGCCTGCGCCAGGGCGGCGCCGAGACGCTCAACCTCTACATCGCCCCGCTGAGCGACGGAGTCCTGGGGCGGGCCGCCTTCCCCCAGGAGTATCCGGAGGATCCCGCCGCCGACGGCGTGGTGGTCGACCGGCGCACCGTCCCCGGCGGCGGCCACGCGGGCTTCGACCTGGGCTACACCGCCGTGCACGAGACCGGGCACTGGCTCGGCCTCTTCCACACGTTCCAGAACGGGTGCACCGATCCGGGCGACTACGTCGACGACACCCCCTACGAGGCCGAGCAGTCCTCCGGCTGCCCCGAAGGCCGCGACACCTGCCCCCACCGCGAAGGCGCCGATCCCGTGCACAACTTCATGAACTACAGCGACGACCCCTGCCTGGACCGTTTCACCGCGGGACAGGCCCAGCGCATGTCCGAGCACTGGACGGCGTTCCGCGACCCGCAGCAGCAAGCGGGCCGACAGCCCCGGCCCTGACCGCGCCGCCGTCCCGCCGCCGGCGGCGGGAGAACGCCGGTGCCCGCCTGCGCCCCGATAAACTCGGCGGCATGGCAGCGACCAAGACCTACCTCACGGGCATCCAGACCTCGGGCATGCCCCACCTCGGCAACTACTACGGCGCGATCCGGCCCGCGCTGACCGCAGCCGAGTCCAACGACAGCCTGTACTTCCTCGCGGACTACCATTCGCTGAATTCCGTCAAGGAACCGGAGAAACTGCGTGCGGACATCCGGTCGGTCGCCGCCACCTGGCTCGCCTGCGGGCTCGATCCCGAACGCACCGTGCTCTACCGCCAGTCGTCGGTGCCCGAGGTCTTCGAGCTGGCCACCATCCTGTCGACGGTCACTCCCAAGGGGCTGATGAACCGGGCGCACGCCTACAAGGCCGCGCGCGACCGCAACGAGGCGGCGGGCAGCTCCGAGCTCGACTCCGGGATCAACATGGGGCTGTTCAACTACCCCGTGCTCATGGCCGCCGACATCCTCATCATGGAGACCGACGTGGTGCCCGTCGGCCGCGACCAGACGCAGCACATCGAGTACACCGCCGACATCGCCCAGGCGTTCAACCGCCTCTACGGCGAGCACTACAGCTTCCCGGTCCCCGAGGGCGCCTACCCCGAGGGCGACGGCAGCATCCTGCCCGGCGTCGACGGGCGGAAGATGAGCAAGTCCTACGAGAACCACATCCCGCTGTTCATGCCGGAGAACAAGCTCAAGAAGCTGGTCCGGCGCATCCCCACCGACTCCACCCCGGTGGAGGAGCCCAAGGACCCCGACGGCTCCGTTCCGTTCCGGCTGCTGGCCTACCTCGCCGCCCCCGAACGCACCGACGACGTCCGCAAGCGCCTGGAGGCCGGCGGCATGGGCTGGGGCGACCTCAAGAACGAGCTCTTCGACGAGATCGACACCCGGTTCGGCCCGATGCGCGAGCGCTACAGCGAGCTGATGGAGCCGGGAAGCGAACTCGACGACATCCTGGAAACCGGCGCCCGGCGCGCCCGCCGCCGCGCCGCAGCGACCCTCGCCGAGGTCCGCCGCGCGATCGGCATCGACTGAGCGGAGTCCGGACCGGAGCCGCGGGCGACTCCCGGCCGCCCCGGCGGGCGGCCGGGGTGTCCGGCGCACTGGAGGGTTCGAGCGGGTCTAGCATGGCGGTCTCCGGAGCGGAGACCGCCCCGACCCCCGGCTGCTGTGAGGACGCATGACCTCTGATTCCCACCCCCGGCTGCGGTCCGGTGCCGCACCCGGCGGTGCGCCCGGAGTGCGGGCGGTCGCCGCCGCGCTGCGCGGTCTGTCACCGCACGCGTTCTTCCTCGAACGCGAGGTCGCCGGTCTGGCCGAGATCGTCCGGCCGGGCGACGTGTGCCTGGACATCGGCGCCGAATACGGGCTCTACACCCTCGCCCTGGCCGGTCTCGCCGGCCCCGGTGGCCGGGTCTGGGCCGTGGAGCCGCTGCCCGGACCGGCCCGGTTCCTGCGTTCGGCGGCGCGCACGCTGGGGGCCCGCAACGTCCGCGTCCTGCGCCGCGCCGTCGGCGCCGAGGAGGGCGCCGGCACGCTGAGCCTGCCGATGCGCCGCGGCCTGCCCGTGCACGGCCGCGCCTTCCTGACGACCGGGGCGCACGGGCGGGGGCCCAACGCCGAATTCGGCGCCGAGCGCACCGTCGAGACGCGGGTGAGCACGCTCGACACGCTGGTCGGCGAATCGGGCGAGCGGCGCGTCGACTTCGTCAAGGCCGACGTCGAGGGCGCCGAGCTGGCGGTGCTGGACGGTGCTGCGGCGACACTGCGCAGGCACCGGCCGGCGCTGCTGCTGGAGATCGAGGACCGCCACCTGGCGAAGTACGGTGCGCGCGCGGACGACCTGGTCGAACGGCTGGCGCAGTTGGGCTACAGCATGCGCGCACGGGTGGCCGGCGCATGGCGCAGCGCCGACCGGGTGCGCGAGGGGCACCGCAACTACCTGTTCACCGCTGTACGGCGGGACTGACCGCCGTCCGGGCCGCCGGACCGCAGGCGGCGGTCCCGCGGCCCGGGTGTTCAGAGACGGGCGTTCAGAGACGGGCGTTCAGAGACCGGCGGGCGTCCGTCGGCGCGGCGCGCGCGCCCCGACGCCCGACAGCCCCTCATTCCGCTACGACGGGTTCGCCCTCCAGCCGTACGCCGTGTGCGGCCATGCCGGTCCGCGCGGCGTCGACGCTCGCGCGGGAGACGCCGGCCGTCAGCCCCAGCAGGACGCGGGTGTCGAATCCGCGGTCGGCGGCGTCCTGCGCGGTCGCCCGCACGCAGTGGTCGGTGGCGATGCCCACGATGTCGACGGCGGTGGCGCCGTTGCCGCGCAGCCACTCCTCCAGGGTGCGGCCGTCGTCGGTTTCGCCTTCGAACCCGCTGTAGCCCGAGCTGTACTGCCCCTTGCGGAACACGGCGCCGACGTCGCCGGTCGCGAAGCCGGGATGGAACTCGGCGCCGTGCGTGCCCGCGACGCAGTGCCGCGGCCAGCTGTTCACGAAGTCGGGGTCGTCGGAGAAGTGGGGGCCGGGATCGATGTGGTGGTCGCGGGTGGCGGCGATCCTTCCGTAGGAGGCGCGGTTGTCGGCGATGTGTCCGGACGCCGCCTCGGCCACCGCGGCGCCGCCCGACACGGCCAGGCTTCCGTCCTCGCAGAAGTCGTTCTGCACGTCGACGACGATCAATGCCCGCATAGCGGTCCTCCTTCCGCCGGGTGGGCGGCGCCGCCGGATCCCGGCGCCGGATGTGTCCGGTCCGTAGCGCCGGCCCGCCCGAATCCGTCTGTGTCCTTGCCTGCCCCGCCGGCCCGGAACTCAGACCTGGGCGGGCTGTTCGAAGAGGGTCGGGATCACGGGCTCGGCCCGGTGCATGCGGCGGACGGTCTCGGGGAGCTCGGCGATGGAGCGGGCGTGGCGCTCGCGCGCCTGCCCGATCGGTTCGCGGCCCACGACCTCGCCGCCGGATACCAGCCGCTGCTGTAGCGGACGCAGGCGCGGCTCGTCCTGGGGCGGCTTCTCGTGGACGAACTCGGCGGTGGCGACGCCGTTCTCGTCCGTGCGGCGCGAGGCCCACTTGCGCCCGCCCTTGCTGGGCTTGCCCACCGAGCGTTTGGCCACCGGAACCAGTTCCTCGCCGCCGCCGTGCGCGGATCGGGCGACGAGCTTGTAGACCAGCGACGCGGTGGGCGAACCGGAACCGGTCACCAGCGCGGTGCCGACCCCGTAGCCGTCGACGGGGGCGACGGCCAGGGCTTGGATGGCGTGCTCGTCGAGGTCGCCGGTGACGATGACGCGGGTGTCGGGTGCGCCGAGCGCGTCCAGCTGGCGGCGCACCCGGTAAGCGGTGCGGCCGAGGTCGCCGGAGTCGACGCGCACACCGCCGAGCCCGGGGCCGCCCAGTTCGACGGCGGTGTGCACCGCCTCCTCCACGTCGAAGGTGTCCACCAGCAGCGTGGTGCCCTCGCCCAGGGCGCGCAGCTGCGCCTCGAAGGCCCCCTGCTCGGTGTCATGCACCAGTACGAACGAGTGTGCGCTGGTGCCCGCCGTGGGGATGCCGTACCGGCGTCCCGCCTCCAGATTGGACGTCGTGGCGAACCCGGTGAGGTAGGAGGCGCGGGCCGCCGCCACCGCCGACATCTCGTGGGTGCGGCGCGAACCCATTTCGATGATGGGACGGTCTCCGGCGGCCAGCGCCATGCGCGAGGCCGCCGAGGCGATGGCGCTGTCGTGGTTGTAGACCGACAGCGCGACGGTCTCCAGCAGCACCGATTCGGCGAAGGTGCCCTCGACGGCGAGGATCGGCGATCCGGGGAAGTAGCACTCGCCCTCGCCGTAGCCCCAGATGTCGCCGGTGAAGCGGTAGTCGGCCAGCCACTGCAGCGTGGCGTCGTCGAATCCGCCGGTGTCGGCGAGGTAGTCCAGCGCCGCGGTGTCGAACCGGAAGCGCTGGAGCGCTTCCAGGAACCGGTCGGTGCCGGCGACGACGCCGTAGCCGCGATTCTCGGGGAGCCTGCGGGCGAACATCTCGAACACGCACCGCCGGTCCGCGGCCCCGCTCTGCAGTGCCCCTTGCAGCATCGTCAACTCGTACCTGTCGGTGAGGAGCGCGCTGCTCGCATCGTGGGTCATAGCGCATCAGCCTAGTTTGTGACTATCAGTATCAAAATAGGGCGCCTGCTATGACTCTGCCCACGAGAACCGCCTTCCAACAGTGGCACCATGGAGGGCAGCGGATGCGGAACGCGGCGGCCCGGACAGCCGCGCAGCGGCCGCCCCCGCGCAGCTACAGCCGAACGACGGTGACCAGAGGCAGGTGAACCCCATGAGTACGGCCCCGGCCGGTCTGGAGCGCCCCGAGACCGAGGAGCGTGCGGCGCCGGACCTCCCGTGGGTGACGATCGTGTGGAACGACCCGGTCAACCTGATGTCCTATGTCACCTACGTCTTCCAGGCCGTGTTCGGCTACCCCCGGGGTACGGCGCACAAGCTCATGCTGGACGTCCACCACAAGGGCCGCGCCGTGGTCTCCAGCGGCAGCAGGGAAGAGATGGAGCGCGACGTCGCGACCCTGCACGAATACGGCCTATGGGCCACACTGCAGCAGGACACGTGACGGGCGGCCGCGGAAAGGCGACCTGGATGGCATTCGGATTCCGAGCCGCCGCCGGCGGCGGCGTGGTGATCGACCTCGACTCCGACGAGGCCGATATTCTGCGCGCTATGGGCGGACTCGTCCTGGACCTGGTGGAAGCGCCGCCGGAGAAGGACGAATTCGAGCGCATCGTCGGCATCGGCGCCAACGCCGAAAAGCCCGACGATCCCGTGCTCGCCCGGCTCTTCCCCGACGCCTACGGCGACGACGCCGGCGCCGCCGGCGACTTCCGGCGCTACACCGAGGACGGCCTGCGCCTGCACAAGCGCGAGAACGCCCGCCGGATCCTGGACGCGCTGCCCGCCGACGGCGGCGGGCGGGTCGACCTCGACGCCGGCGGCGCCCACGCCTGGATGAAGTCCCTCAACGACGTCCGGCTCGCCCTGGGGACCCGGCTGGGGATCGACGAGGAGACCCACGACGCCTACCTGCGCGGTGAGGACGCGGTCCCCGAGACCGACGCCGCGGCCATGCACCTGTACGACTGGCTCGGCATGCTGCAGGAGAGCCTGGTGGAGGCGCTGTCCGACGCCGCGGAAGGAGGGAAGTGAACCCGGGGCGACAAGACATACCCAGTGGGTGGGTAGGGAAATTTCCTCGGCTACGCTGAGACCCATGCTGAGGATCAACCGCACGATCTACGACCGGATCGTCGCTCATTCGCGCCGCGACCACCCCGATGAGGCGTGCGGCATCGTCGCCGGCCCGGAGGGGTCCGACCGGCCCGAGCGGTTCGTCGAGATGGCCAACGCCGAGCGCTCTCCGACGTTCTACCGGTTCGACTCCAAGGAGCAGCTCACGGTCTGGCGCGAGATGGACGACCGCGACGAGGAGCCCGTGGTCGTGTACCACTCCCACACCGCCACCGAGGCCTACCCTTCGCGCACCGACATCTCCTACGCGTCCGAGCCCCATGCCCACTACGTACTCGTCTCCACCCGCGACCCCGAGACCGAGGAGTTCCGCTCCTACCGCATCGTGGACGGCGAGGTGACCGAGGAGCCGGTCGAGGTCGTCGAGGACGAGCCCGCCGCCTAGGGCGGCCCGCGGCGCGGCCGGTCGGACCGGTCCCCGCGCCCGCCCCGGGCGCAACCCGCGGCTCCGGTGCGGAATCAGCGCCAGGCCCGGCCTGTTGGAAACCAGAGCAACAGAGTGCGCGCCCACGGGCGGCGCGGCCGGCGTCCGCACGCCCGCGACAGCACACAGACGCAGACGTCCACACGCTACGGAGAAACGCTCATGGCCATCGAGGTCCGCATCCCCACGATCCTGCGCAACCTGACCGGCGACGCCAAGGCCGTCGAGGGCGAGGGATCCTCCCTCGGCGAGCTCATCACCGACCTCGACAAGCGCCACCCCGGGCTGCAGGAGCGAATCGTCGCCGACGGCAAGTTGCGCCGCTTCATCAACGTCTACCTCAACGACGAGGACGTCCGCTTCCTCGGAGGGATGGACGCCCCGGTGGCCGACGGCGACACCGTCACGATCCTGCCCGCGGTCGCGGGCGGTATGCGCTGACCGCCGCCATGCGATTCGACTCCCTCCTGGACTCGCTGGGCGGCACCCCGCTGGTGGGGCTGCCCCGGCTCTCTCCGTCGCCGGACGTGCGGCTGTGGGCCAAGCTGGAGGACCGCAACCCCACCGGCTCGATCAAGGACCGCGTCGCGTTCGCCATGGTCCAGCAGGGCGAAAAGGACGGGGTGCTCACGCCGGGCTGCACCATCCTGGAGCCGACCTCCGGAAACACCGGCATCTCCCTCGCCATGGTCGCCAAGCTGCGCGGCTACCGGATGGTCTGCGTGATGCCGGAGAACACCTCGGCCGAACGCCGCCAGCTGCTGGAGATGTGGGGAGCCGAGATCCACTACTCCCCGGCCCAGGGCGGCTCCAACGAGGCGGTGCGGGTCGCCAAAGCCATGGCCGCCGAGCACCCCGACTGGGCGATGCTCTACCAGTACGGCAACCCGGCCAACGCCCGTGCCCACTACGAGGCGACCGGGCCCGAGCTGCTGGCCGACCTTCCCGGGATCACGCACTTCGTAGCCGGTCTGGGCACCACCGGCACCCTCATGGGGGTCGGCCGGTACCTGCGCGAACAGCGGCCCGGGACCAAGATCGTGGCCGCCGAGCCCCGCTACGGCGAACTGGTCTACGGGCTGCGCAACCTCGACGAGGGGTTCGTTCCCGAGCTCTACGACGAGTCGGTGCTCACCACCCGCTTCTCGGTGCCCTCCGACGCCGCGCTGAAGCGCACTCGCGAGCTGCTGGAGAACGAGGGCATCTTCGCGGGCATCTCCACCGGCGGTGCGCTGCACGCCGCGATGGGTATGGCCGCCAAGGCGGCCAAGGCCGGAGAGGAGGCCGACATCGCATTCGTCATCGCCGACGCCGGCTGGAAGTACCTCTCCACCGGCGCCTACGAGGGGACGCTCGAAGAGGCGGAGCAGCGTATCGACGGCCAACTCTGGGCCTAGGCCCGGAGCGCCGGGCAGGTGAGCGGGCGGGCATCCGGAGCGCGACCGGTGCCCGCCCGCAGCCGTATCCGCATCCCCCGCCGCCGTCGTCGCGAGCGCAGACCGGGGGCGGGTGGCACGAATAGAACGGCGTTCGGTTCAATGGGTCCCATGACCCGATTCGACACCGCCACCGCCGTCACCGCGTCCTCCGCCGAAGGCGGCTACACCGCCGATCTCGACGCCGGATACCTCATCGGCCAGGCCATGAACGGCGGCTACATGATGGCCGTCATGCAGCGCGCCGCGCTGGAGGCCTCCCCGCACCCGCACGCGGTCTCCTCGTCGTTCAATTTCCTGCGCCCCGCCGGGGCCGGTCCGGCCGCGGTCGAGACCGAGGTCCTCAAGGCCGGACGCACCGTCGCCACCGTGCGCGTCACGCTGCGCCAAGCGGGAAAGCCGTGTGTGACCGGTACCCTCGCCACCGCCGAGATCGACTCCGGTGCGGTTCCCGAGTACGCCGTCGCCGCGCCGCAGCTGCCGCCCATGGCCCGGTGCCGCGTCTACGACCCGCGCGCCGGGGCCGAGGAGGCCCCCTCCTTCATCCGCCGGGTCGCCCAGTACTACACCGAGGAGTCCTGGCAGCGGCTGCGGGGCCGCGCAGCCGAGCCCGCGCCCGACCTGGCCGGCTACCTGCACGTCAGCGAGGAGGACGGCGGCCCCGCCTGCGACGACCCCGCCCTGTTCCTTCCGCTGGCCGTCGACGCCCTGCCGCCCGTGGTCACCGTCTTCGGCTCCTGGCGCTGGGCCCCCACGGTCGAACTCACCTGGCACATGCGCGCGGTGCCCCAACCGGGCCCGCTGATGTTCCGCGCGCGTGCCGACGCCGTCAACGACGGCTGGTTCGACGAGACCGTGGACCTGTGGGATGTGAAGGGAACCCTGGTGGCGCAGAGCCGCCAACTTGCGCGGTCGGATTGGTAGACCTTCCGGTTTGTACCGATCTGACCTGGAAAAACAGGTGTGTTGGTATGTGTGAACAACTCACATGTGATTCAACACGCGTGAGACGCGAGCCACATTCGGTACCGCTGGTGCGGTCGTTGGGGTAGACCCGTAACACGGAGAACACGCAGGGGCCCACCACGCGATACACCGGCTTCACGTGTGCGTCTCCGCGGAGGCACCCCAGTGAAAAGGCTATGCACCGTGCGACTCACCATCATCGGCTCTTCGGGAAGCTTCCCCGGTCCGGCCAGCCCCGCTTCCTGCTATCTGGTGGAGGCCGAGGGGTTCCGGCTCTTGCTGGACATGGGGAACGGGGCGCTCGGCGTGCTGCAGCGCTACGCCGACATCTACGGGATCGACGCCGTCTATCTCAGCCATCTGCACGCCGACCACTGCTTCGACCTCTGCTCCTACTGGGTCGCCCGGACCTTCGCGCCGGACGGTCCGAAACCGCCCCTGCCGGTGTACGGTCCGCCGGGGGTGGCCGACCGGATGGCCGAGGTCTACGGCCTGGATTCCGACCCCGGCATGCGCGAGACCTTCGACTTCCGCGAGCTCGCCCCCGGTGAGATCTCCGTCGGTCCGATGACCGCACGCCTGGACCGCGTGAACCACCCGGTCGACGCCTTCGGGATCCGCCTGGAGCACCGGGGCGGCAGCCTCGCCTACAGCGGCGACACCGGCGCGTGCGACGAGCTGGTCTCCCTCGCCGACCGCACCGACCTGTTCCTGTGCGAGGCGTCCTTCCACGATCACCGGGAGCACCCCAAGGACATGCACCTCACCGGCAGTGAAGCGGGCGAGCACGCGGCGCGCGCGGCGGCCCAGCGGCTGCTCCTGACCCATCTGGTGCCCTGGAACGACGACGAGTGCACCGTCGCCGAGGCGCGCAGCACCTACGACGGGCCCATCGACCTCGCCCGCTCCGGCGGTGTCTACGAGATCGGCGACACCGCCCTGAACCCGGTCTGATCCGGCGGTCCCTATGGCGCCCCCGCCGGGTCCTACCGGGAGGGGGCGCCGCCGTCGCCCTCCGGAAGTGCGGAACCGGCGGCCGGACTCGCCGGCGCCGCCGAGGTGCCCTCCTGGAACGGCGCCTCCGCGAGGATCTCCCGGGCGGTCGCGGTGGCTCCGTCCAGCAGAGCGCGGGTCTCGATCCGCTCGGTATTGCTCGTCGTGGACACCAGCATGCCCGGCAGGTGCAGATTCACCCCGGTGAACATCTCGCCGGCGTCCCACTTCGCGAGCCCGCCCATCGCCGACAGCGCCTCCGTAGTGAAGAAGGAGTCGTCGCGCCGGGCGCGCACCGGCACATGGCCGGGATAGTCCACAACGCTCGTGCCGGGTGTGAAGGTCACCATCACGACCTCGCTGCCGTTGCTGGCGTCGAAGCCGGCCCAGGAGCACTCCAGCCGGTTCTCGGTGCGCACCTCGGTGAACTCCGGGCGCTCCAGCCGGTCGACGGCCTCGGACATGTGCGCCTCGATGCCCGTCGCGTCGCACGAGGCGGGCAGCGGCAGCGGATCGACGCCGCGGTCCCGGGCCTCGCCGTCTTCGGCGGCGTCGGGCGAGGGGGCGGGGCCGGTAACGGGCTCGCCGCCGACGGCGGACCATCCGGGGGAGGGCGTCGCCGACGTGTGTGGCGAGGGCGATCCCGCATCGGAGGAGCCGTCGGGACCGGACGCGCACCCGCCGGCGGTGAGTGCGGCGACGGCCGCGACGACGGCCAGCCGCGTCCGCGATCCCTCTATCGGAACGAATCTCATCGCGTGCTGACCCTCTACATCCGGCGGTGCTCAGGCCGCCCGCGATCCGCGACCGCGTCGGCACCACCCATGGTGTCACCTTCCGGACACGAACCGGGGGCGTGCGGCGTGACCGTAAGCCAAGGGATACCTCGTGGCGCCGGCGGCGCGCGTGCCTGTCCGGCGGCGCGCCTCAAGCTGTCGCGCAGATAGGCTTTCGCGCATGGCACGACCCGACGGACGCGCTCCGAACCAACTGCGACCCGTAACGATCACCCGCAACTGGCTGCGGCATGCGGAAGGCTCCGCCCTCATCGAGTTCGGCGACACCCGCGTGCTGTGCGCGGCCACCGTCGAGGACGGCGTTCCGCGCTGGCGGCGCGGCACCGGAGAGGGCTGGGTCACCGCCGAGTACGCGATGCTGCCCCGATCCACCGACACCCGCGGCCCCCGGGAGTCGGTCAAGGGCAAGATCGGCGGCCGCACCCACGAGATCTCCCGCCTGGTAGGGCGGTCCCTGCGCGCCGTCGTCGATTTCAAGGCGATGGGCGAGCACACCGTGACACTGGACTGCGACGTGCTCCAGGCCGACGGCGGCACCCGCACCGCGGCGATCACCGGCGCCTACACGGCGCTGTCCGATGCGTTCAAGCACCTGCGCAAGAAGCGCAACCTGAAGAACAACCCGCTCAGGGACTCGGTGTCGGCGATCAGCGTGGGCATCGTGCAGGACCAGGCGCGCCTGGACCTGAACTACCTGGAGGACTCCGTCGCCCAGACCGACATGAACGTCGTGGTCACCGGGTCGGGCGACTTCGTCGAGGTGCAGGGCACGGCCGAGGGCGCACCGTTCGACCGCGCCCGGCTCGACAGCCTGCTGGATCTGGCCGTCTCCGGCTGCACGGAGCTGACCGAGCACCAGAAGAAGGCGCTGTCCGGATGAGCGACCGCATCACGGTGGTGCTGGCCACCCGGAACGCCAAGAAGCTGCCGGAGATGCGGGAGATCCTGGCCGGGGCGGGGCTGGACGCCGACGTGGCCGGGCTGGCGGACTACCCCGACGCCCCCGAGGTCGCGGAGACCGAAGCGACGTTCGCGGGCAACGCGGGGCTCAAGGCGCGCGCGATCGCGCGCCATACCGGGCTGCCGGCGATCGCCGACGACTCCGGGTTGCGCGTCGACGCACTCAACGGGATGCCGGGGGTGCTGTCGGCGCGCTGGTCCGGGCGCTTCGGCTCGGCGTCCGGCGACATGGACGCGGCCAACCTCGACCTCGTGCTGGACCAGCTCGCCGACACCCCGGACGAGCGTCGCGGAGCCGAGTTCGTGGCCGCAGCCGTGCTCGCCGTGCCGCGCGGCACCGCGCCCCGGCCCGGGGAGGAGACCGAGGAGGCCGCCGAAGGCGTGCTGCGCGGCAGTCTGCTGCGCCGACGCCGCGGGACCGGCGGTTTCGGCTATGACCCGATCTTCGTCCCCGACGGACAGGCGCGGACCACGGCCGAGATGAGCGCCGAAGACAAGAACGCCATCAGCCACCGCGGGATCGCCTTCCGCAAGCTCGCCCGGAGGCTGGGCGAGCTGCTGTGACCCGGGACCGGGCGGCTTCGCCGGTCCGCCGGCGGGGCCGGTCCCGGGGGAACGTCTCCCCGTATTGCATCGGGGATCGATCTGTGGTTAACATATGAGGCCGACGGGGACACAGTCCTGCGAGCAGGCGGAACCGGCGTCG